>VGMN01000036.1 GCA_016866355.1 Bacteroidota bacterium | reverse complement strand
TGAGTTCGAAAAAGCTGGTTAGTGACTTAATCAGATTAATCTAAATTTGTGCAATGTGAATAAAAGTCTGTACTATGAGTACTCTCATAAAATTATGGACTCATGTTAACAGATAAAACAACAATTCTACAAATTCTATTTGTACTTGTGCTGGTAGGCTGTACCGAGCCTTCACCTAGGCCTCCTGAAAAGGTCTGATAAGCCATAAGTTGGATAGTTTTTATTTCTTTACTTTAGAATGTTTATGCCGATTCCGTCGCTTATATTATTGGCATTAAAAGAATTAACTGCTACAAAAACCACGGTTTTTGAGGCACTGTTTATTCCACAAAAGGTGGAGAATCCATAGGTGCCACCATTGTGCCAGAGAATTTTTTGTTGATCGGGTAGTAGTAGCCAATGCCATGCTCTAGCAATGGATAGTGTCTCGTTTACTTTCGTTGTGGGTGCAATAATCATTTTAACTATTGGATCATCCTGGTTTTCTGCAATAAATTCCAGATAAGTGAGCATATCTCCTGGAGTTGACTTAATGCTTCCTGCACCTTGCAATGCGCCCATTTGCCAGTAAGGAGTGGCCCTTCCATTTATATAGCCTGTACAAATCGGCAGTTTGGGGTTAGCTTCTAAACCTGTTGAAGTAAGTTTGAGGGGTTGTACTATATATTGATCAATTAGCGTAGCATAGGATTGCTTGCTTAGTAGACAGGCAAGTTGCCCGGCCAGCCCCATACCCAGGTTGGAGTAAGAGTAGGTGGAAGCCGTATCGAGCTTAGCGTTTGTTAGGTAGCTATAAAGGTCTTGCTCGCTGTATCCAGCGTATGGTTGTTCTCTGGTACCCTTAAGATTTGAGGGAAGTCGTGGTAATCCAGAGGTATGATTGAGCAGTTGTAGAAAACTTTTTCCCATCAGGTTAGCATTAGCATGTACTGAATCAGGTAGCCAGCGGTTAAAACTGGTGGTATCATTGATCTTTCGATCTTGCAATAACCTACAAAGTATATAGGCTGTAAAAGTTTTGGTGATGCTGCCAATTTCGACTTGCCTGTCAGGCTGCATCGGTAACTCTGATTCTGTATTAGCATAGCCGGAGTAAATGAATTTACGTTGGCCATTTTGGCTGATGCCTACTATAATGCCCGGTATTTTCTTTGCATTCACCAGACTGTCAAGCTTCTCCTGTACCCCCAAGGTATGCTGTGCGTAGGTGGTAGCTAAAAGCCCCATGACAATAGATAAAATCAGGACGTGCTTGTAAATTGCCATCTTCTCCGAAGGTACTTGTTGCTATACAATTATTGAAAAGCTTAGGACATCGCGAAAGCTTTCCTCGTAGGACAGATTAATAGGGCTGCAATTCCCGTCTGGAAAGCGAGTCAGGACATTCAAGAACCATGCAGGATGTTATTGAATGTCCTGGAAGTTTCCAGTAGGTTTCAGAAGATTTTTTGAGAAAATGAAGGCATTATTTTTTAGTTAGTTACGTTATCACAAAATCGAAATCAACCGGTTATGGCCAAATTCAGGGGGTGTTGTAAATCGTCAGCATAAAGTGGACAAAATATAGTAAGCAAAAAGGGGTGGTTCGAACTCAGAGAGTAAATAGTTTATTTGAAGCAATCCCTTTGCTGGCGG
>VGMN01000035.1 GCA_016866355.1 Bacteroidota bacterium | reverse complement strand
TTTGTAAAAACAACAAGGGAGGGAAAATATATTTACTATTCAGTAAATATTGAAAGAGTCAAAGCCTTAGCCGGTTTTATGGAGCAACTGCTTGGCTAATTAGTAGATTATTTATTCACCTTTATACACAGGCCCATAAGCTGGCTGCCATTGATGCCGCCAACGACGATGACTCCACAAGTAATTAGAAGGATTTTCTAGAATCAATCGTTCTGTTTCTTTTTTATATAGCCAGGTTAATTGTTCCGGTGTATACGTTGCACAATCACGAGCAATAAGTGTTGCATCCAAATGATAATACCCTCTTTTTTTTCGGGTTAGATTCAACATCACCATGGCCGTATTTTTTGCGATAGCCCCTCTGGCGGGCCCGGGATGGAATGGGGTAGCTTTTCCAAAAAAATCAATCCAAAGTGCCCGCTCAGGAAAACTGGGATTCTGATCGGCCCCCAATATCAAAGCTGCAGGTTGTGCAAATATTTGATCACGAGCTGCCGCAAAAGCTTCTGCCGCAATTGGCTTACCGCCTTGCTTAGTCCGAAGAAATAAAAACAATTGATTGAAAATAGGCGATTGAATAGTTCGGTAAACAAAATAGTATGGGCCGGGTATTTGACTGGGAATAACCTGATTCACATATTCCCAATTAAACTGATGCGCAGCCATCAACTGTACTGATTTTCCTTCTTGCATTAATTGACGGACTAATGCAAAATCAATGGTACATCGCTTGTCGATTTGTGCGTTGGAAAGTGAGAGTAATTTTATAGACTCGGTAAAAGTGTCTGCAAAATTCCGGTAAAATTGATTGATCAGCTGATTCACTTCTTTGGAAGAATGGTTGGGAAAAACGGTACGAATGTTTTGCTCCAATACTTCCCTTCGGTAACGAATCACTTTTGAAAATAATAAAACAGCCAGTTCGCTTAACGCATGAAAAAAAGACATGGGTAATAGGGAGAGTCCCTGAAATAAAAAGAAAACCAGGCGGTACATGTATCAAAGATAAACGGCTGCTTTGAAACGATTGTCTTGAATCAGCAGAACCACAATAAAATCTTTTGAATCCTATAGTACAATATTTTGAACCAATGCGGCTGATTGCGGATAATCAGTGTTATAGTGTAAGCCACGACTTTCTTTTCTGAAACTGGCACATTTCACAATCAAATAACCAATAGTAATCATATTACGGAGCTCTAGTAGTTGAGGAGAAACCGTAGTATTCTGATACAACTGTTCGGTCTCTTCCCATAAAAGATCCAATCGACGAGAGGCCCGTTGCAAGCGAATATCATTTCTGACAATCCCCACATAATCACTCATGATCTGTTGTAACTCCTTTAAACTTTGTGTAATCAAGATCATTTCTTTGGGATCGGTGGTTCCTTTTGCACTCCAATCCGGAATGGCATGATTATAGGCCAGGGAATCAATACGAACGCGTGCATCTTCAAAACAACGATGCGCAAAAACCATGGCTTCTAACAATGAATTGCTGGCTAATCGGTTGGCGCCGTGCACACCCGTGCTGGCGCATTCGCCACAGGCATATAATTGCTGGATGGAACTTCCACCCCACTCATTGGTTTGTATACCGCCACAGCTATAATGAGCGGCGGGAGCAACGGGTATCCATTGCTTTGTAACATCAATTCCTATAGATAAACACTTTTCATAAATAGTGGGAAAATGAGATTTGAATGTTGCCGGATCAATATGTGTGCAATCCAACCAAACATGTTCTGTTCCTGATTTTTTCATTTCAGAATCAATAGCTCTTGCTACAATATCACGGGGTGCTAGATCTTT
>VGMN01000034.1 GCA_016866355.1 Bacteroidota bacterium | reverse complement strand
GGATCGCTGGTGCGCACTTCTCTACTCCAATCATAGCAGAAACCAATATTATCAAGTTGAGATTTGAAGGTGGCTATATTTCTCTCTGTGGTAACTGCTGGGTGTTGACCTGTGTCTAGTGCATACTGCTCTGCAGGTAATCCAAAGCTGTCAAATCCCATTGGATGGAGTACGTTAAAACCTTTTAACTTTTTGTATCGACTATAAATATCAGAAGCAATATATCCCAATGGATGACCCACATGTAATCCGGCACCACTTGGGTAAGGAAACATATCCAGCACATAACATTTTGGTCGGTTAAAATCAGCAGTTACTTTATAAACCTTATGTTCCTTCCAAGCTGTTTGCCACTTCTTTTCTATTCGCCGAAAATCGTACTCCATAGGGGCACCAAAAATACGGTTTGTAGCGTTAAACTTTTATATTTGCTCCTATGGCACAACCAGGAAAATCATCCATCAAACGAGGCAAACCTTCCTATTTTATGTCTATCCTCGGGGTTACGCTGGTGCTGCTACTCCTGGGTATAATCGGATGGTTGGTCATCAACGCAACAAAACTGGGGGATTATTTCAAAGAAAGCGTGGAAGTGCGAGCAGAACTCCGTGGGGATCTCAATCCAAAAGACAGCGCTACGCTTTATACGTACATCGCTAGTAAGCCTTACGTTAAATCAATTGAGTTTGTAAACAAAGAAAAGGCCAAAGAGATTTTTTTAGCTGATGGTAACAAATCTTGGGATGGAATTCTAGACGCGAACCCACTTCCCAATAGCATTAATTTTAAGGTGAAGCAGGAATACATGAACGCCGATTCACTGGTTCGTATTCAAGCTGATCTGCAAAAACAAACTTATATAAGCGAGGTAGCCTATCCAAAGGCACTGGTTGATAATCTCAATAAAAATATTCAGCGCATCAGTGTAATTCTGTTGACGGTTGCTCTTTTGCTTGCAGCAGTGGTCATTGCGCTTATAGATAATACTATTCGGTTAGCTATGTTCAGCAATCGGTTTTTAATTAAAACCATGCAAATGGTGGGTGCCACGCGTTGGTTTATTGCATGGCCCATGAACAAAAAAGCCATTGTAAACGGAGCCGTTAGTGGCACCATTGCATCAGGAGCTGTTTTTGTATTTGTAAAAATTGCGGAGAACATATTGCCAGAACTTAAGGCCATCAAAGATATTTACAGTCTTTCCCTATTATTCATTGCCTTGATTTTATTGGGCATTGGTATCACACTTTTCAGTACCCACCGAAGTGTGATCAAGTATTTAAAGATGAAACTGGACGAACTTTATTGAATCAAAAATTCTACCCATGAGCACAGAGAGCGGATCCTTGTTTGGAAAAAAGAATTATGGTTGGATGTTAGGCGGACTCGCCTTGATAGCCCTTGGTATGTTTTTGATGACAGGAGGACAAAGCAACACAGATCCAACTGTTTTTAATAAAGCAGCCGTTTATAGTCCTATTAGAATTACCGTAGCGCCACTTTTGATTATTACGGGATTGGTCATTGAGATTGTTGCCATCTTCAAGAAATAAGCATGGAGCTGCTGGAAGCTATCTTGATTGCCATTGTTGAGGGCCTCACTGAATTTTTGCCTATCTCCTCAACGGGTCACATGATCATTACAGAAAAGTTATTGGGTGTACCGGATAATGATTTCACAAAATTATTTACAGTAGGCATTCAGCTAGGAGCCATACTAGCTGTGGTAGTCTTGTATTGGAAAAAATTTTTGATGCCGGCCGTCAATATACAAGATAGATTTCGTTTTTATTTTAAGCTGGGCGTTGCGGTACTTCCGGCACTGGTCATTGGGTTTCTACTTTCCGATTGGATTGATTCGTTACTAGAGAGCACACTAACTGTTGCTATAAGTTTAGTAGTGGGCGGCATTGTTCTATTATTCATTGACAATATCTTCAAAACACCTACCATACACGAGGAAGAGCAAGTCACTTTCAAGTCTGCTTTTTTAATTGGATGTTGGCAATGTGTAGCAATGATTCCTGGTGTAAGTAGAAGTGCAGCAAGTATCATCGGTGGTATGCAACAAAAACTGGATCGAAAAGTAGCTGCGGAGTTTTCATTTTTTCTGGCGGTGCCTACTATGGCAGCTGCTACAGGTTATAAATTACTAAAAGCCGCTTCTTCCATTACCTCCGAGCATCTTCAACTTTTTGCAATTGGAAATATAGTTGCCTTTATAGTAGCCATCATTGCCATTAAGTTTTTTATTCGCTTTTTACAACATAATGGCTTTAAGCTTTTTGCATACTACCGCATTTTAATAGGAACCTTACTTTTGATTTTAATCAGCAACGGTACGCTCAGCCGTTAATTACCTATATTTAGTATACAAAACAAACCAATGCAAACGGCCCCCAAAAAAGTGGTCAATGCCTGGGCTTTGTATGACTGGGCAAACTCCGCTTACAATCTGGTAATTACCTCTACTATTTTTCCTGCGTATTTTGAAGCAATTGC
>VGMN01000033.1 GCA_016866355.1 Bacteroidota bacterium | reverse complement strand
TATAGCAAACGTAGTTCCCTTACCAAGCTCTGCATGCTTTACAAAAAGTTTTCCATTATGAAACTGCTCAACAATACGTTTTGATAGTGTAAGCCCCAACCCCCATCCTCTTTTCTTAGTAGTAAATCCAGGATTGAAGACTTGAGAGATTTCACTTTTGGGAATTCCTTTACCTGTGTCAGCAACTTCGATCTGAACAAATCGTGTGTTCTCAAAGATTACTACAAATACGGCACCTCCACCATTTAATGCATCAAGTGCATTTTTAAGTAGATTTTCAATGACCCAGTTAAATAACGGCGGGGAAAGTAATACATAAAGTGGTTGATCTGTTCTTACCTCAAATGAAAATTGAACACCTGCACCAGCTCGTTTTTTCATATAGTCTACCATTTCCTGAATCTGAAGTACTAAATCCGTTTGTTCTAATTGAGGCTTACTTCCAATTTTCCCAAACCTGTCTGAAACCAATTGTAATCGACGGATATCTTTTTCCAACTCAGGTATGATTTTTTCAGTTCCGGGTATATCACGCAACATTTCAAGCCAACCCTCTAATGAGGAAACAGGTGTACCCAATTGATGAGCAGTTTCTTTGGCCATACCAGCCCACACTTGATTTTGCGAGGAGAGATAACTGCTCCGCAGCGAAATAAGAATAAGTGTAATAAACAACGCAACAATACAGAGCTGCACTATAGGATAATATCGAACTTGGTTTAGCAATGAAGATTCGCCATAGTAATAACGATTTTGTCTGGCTGCGTCAACTGGATCTGTCCAAATAACAGGAAGATGAGCCTGTTTAAATGTTGCCAGCTTCTTTTTTAAAAAAGTGGTATCCATAGCCACAGCAGCAGTATCTAGATTTATAAAATTTAATATACTGTCCCGCTCATTAGTTTCGATAATTGGAATGGTCTTGTTTTCTGTAAGAATACGGGAAACAAAAAGAATTTCTGCATCTACTGGTGCACGTATTAAAAATTGTGAGGCCTCTGCCCATTGCTCAACTACCTGTCTTTCACGGATAGCAATTTTCTTTGCTAGGTATTGAGAATAAAAGACAGTACCTGACACAATTAGGATAGCCAAAAGGGCCAATAAATTTTTCCAATGAAGCAACGCACGGAGCATGCTTCGAATTTAAGTGGATTCAAAGGGTTACCCTAATTTTGCTTCATTAATTTAATCATGTCTTACCCCCGCGTTGCAGTTGTTATTCTAAATTGGAATGGAAAAGCCTTACTAGAACAATTTCTACCCTTTTTAGAAAAATCGAGCTACCCTAATCTAGAGTTGCTGGTTGTTGATAATGGCTCCAATGACCATTCTGTTTCTTTTTTACAACAACAGTTTCCTCAAATCACAACAATTGTTCTGCCTGAAAATATAGGATATGCTGGCGGATACAATGCAGCTTTGCAACAGGTGAAAGCAGACTATTTTATTTTATTAAATTCAGACGTAGCGGTAAGTCCTGGATGGATAGAACCGATGATAAAATTATTAGAAAGTAATCCTTCTATTGCTGCTTGTCAACCTAAGCTACTTTCATTTAGAGATAAAGACCTATTTGAGTATGCGGGTGCCTGTGGAGGTTGGGTTGATAAATTGGGTTATCCATTTGCGCGAGGTCGTGTTCTTGACTATTGTGAAAAAGATAGGGGGCAATATGATACCGCCGCACCCATTTTTTGGGCTAGCGGAGCTGCCTTTTGCATTAAGGCAAATACGTTTCACGAAATGCGTGGGTTTGATGTCAGTTTTTTTGCGCACCAAGAGGAAATTGACCTTTGCTGGCGTTTGCAGCGAAGAGGCTATCAGATTTACTCCTGCCCCCAATCTGTTGTGTGGCATGTGGGAGGCGGTACACTTCCCAAAGGAAATTCACAAAAGACATACCTGAATTATCGAAATAATTTGTGGATGTTAGCCAAGAATCTCCCATTTGGAACATTATGCTGGGTATTGCCCATTCGCTTTGCACTAGATGCGTTAGCAGCTTATAAAGCCCTTTTTAGTGGCGATCCAGGTTACTGGTGGGCGGTAGCAAAATCACATTTTGCCTTGATAGGAAAAATACTTTCAAGAGATGGCCACAACCACAATAAAGACCCAAAAAATATTAACCTTAGTGGATATTATAGCGGCTCAATCTTATGGAACTACTACTTAAAAGGAAAGAGGACATTCCTAGAAATCACAGGCATTAACGCTTGATTTTTTAATTTTTTTCACCTTATTTTTGCATCACAATTTTTTGAAATGAACGCACAACAGGAATATCAGCAAGAACTTGAAAAAATCCAACAATCTGACTTCAAACATAACTGGGTTTCTTCCTCAGGTTTTCTTTTTTACTTACAAGTTGGATGTCTAATTGCATTTATGTTTGGAGCCTGCTCTATGCTCTATACAAAGCGATACGAGAAAATTGATGTTCCCGTACAGGAAAGCACACAGTACACCCCCAAGTATAAATAAGAAGGGGCTTTTTTAAAATCGGACAAACCCTTAATTTTGTCCTCCCGTTGCCAAAAGCAACCAGTTCTTTATCTGCGGAAGTAGCTCATTTGGTAGAGCACGACCTTGCCAAGGTCGGGGTGGCCGGTTCGAGCCCGGTCTTCCGCTCCAAGAATCCTCTCTTAAACAAGAGGGGATTTTTTTTACCACGAAGCCCTGGTGGTGAAATTGGTAGACACGCAGGACTTAAA
>VGMN01000032.1 GCA_016866355.1 Bacteroidota bacterium | reverse complement strand
TTTATAAATCGACCACTACTACTATTTATTGAGAACGAACTCCAGTTAGCACCATTGTTAGTACTTCTGCGATAAACATTATATACATAAGAACCAAACTGGTAGTTGGCTTCATTCTGATCGATGGCAACAAATGCACCATCCCCACCAGTTACTTCCACAGAAGCACCGAGTCCGGGATTGTTTAATTGATGTACTCCATTATCCTGTGCACCCGCTAAGAAATAATTAGTTTGTGTCGGGTGAACCGCAACGGCATAAAATTGCTTGACTCTAAATCCGGTATTTCTATCACGAATAGTAGTTCCTTTATCAGCGGAATAATGCACTCCCCCGTCGCACCCAAAAATTAATTTGTTACCCCCATCCCACCATTGAATATCGTGTTGATCGGCGTGTACATATTGATACAAACTGGATGTACCAACCCAAGCAGAAATTCTTGTCCAGGTAGTGCCCCCATTCAACGTACGTGCACAGTCAATACCCCCAATGATACATTCTTCTGGATTGGCGGGGTTGATGCGTACTGAAACATCATACCAACCCTGTCCATTGGCAAACGAACTCATCCCTTGTGAATTAGGGGGAGCTCCTGCAGTAACCGCCCAGGTAGCACCGCCATCTAATGATTTGTATACTTCAGGAATCTGGCTAGAATTATTTACAGGTAATGCATAAAGAACGCTACCCAACACTGCAATTTCTGCACGATTATTATACGAAGGAAAAGGAGTAGTAGGTGCATTCCATCCCGTACCGGTACTTACACCAGCAGGATCATCAGTGTATCGATACGCCTGTGAATTACTAATTCCTGTCACCACATGCAAACGCGCTTGTGTTGCAGTAGATGAAATTTCCATATCACACACACGACTGGAAGCTAAGCCAGAAGGAGTAATATTATTCCAACTGCTACCACCGTCTGCAGAACGATAAAGTCCATTGCGCGTTCCGAGATAAACATTTCCCTGGAAGTCACAAAGTATACGTGTTGAAAAAGTAAAAGAAGAAGAGCTTGACAAATAAGTCCAAGTGGTTCCACCGTCAGTACTTTTAAACACCCCCACACCCTGTGCTGCATCCGCATTATTATAAGATTCACCAGTACACAGATACATATTGTTTCTAAAACCCGGACGAGGGTCCTGACAAATAGAAGAGATTGCCAGGTTAGATAAGAAATCATTTACAGGAATCCAGATGGCCGGGCTTGCTGTGATATCAGTTGTTTTCCATAGTCCACCGGAAACACTTCCTGCAAACACCGTTTTTTTATTCGGATCTAGCGAATCTACCATGAGTGCACGTACACGTCCTGCTGTTATGCCACCGTTCGCCCTTGTGTTTCCATTGCTCGGACCCACTGCATCTGCATTGGGACCACGTTCTTCCCAACTCAATGCATTGATTCGATTTTGACGAGCGGCCTCACGCGCAACCTCTGTTGCCATTTTTGCTTCGAATAATTTTTGCCAAGGCACCTGACCGGTGCGTGGATCACGAATCATTTCTAATTCCTGTTCCCACATTTCTCCGGGACCATCGTAACGATCCTTTTTGTCCTTATCGATGGAGGATACTTGTTGACAAGCCACAAAAAATATGGACAAAATCAGCAACCCAAAAAACGCAAGAAGCGAGCGAGGGAATAATAATTGCATGGGGCAAGTTTGAAGTCGCTAAAATTAAGCAAACCGCCTCTAAAAAACCGTCCCTGTTGAAGAGAATCGAAGAATGATCAAAATCTGTTAAAAACTACCTATCCGGCAGCAACCATACTAATCTCCACGTTCACAAATTTGGGCAAGGCCGAAACCTGTACCGTTTCACGGGCAGGATACTCGCCGGTAAAGTAGCTACCATAAATGGTATTCACCTCTGCAAAACGGTTCATATCGGTTAGAAAAATAGTAGTCTTGAGGACTTTTGTAAAATCAAGGCCGGCCTCCCTTAATATGGCTTTTAGATTTTCCATTACTTGACGGGTTTCCGTTGCCAGATCCGTATTATTTAGTTGACCGCTCACGGGATCCAAACAAATTTGTCCGGAAATATAAAGGACACCATTATAACGGACTGCTTGGTTGTAGGGGCCAATAGGCGCAGGAGCCTGATTGGTATTGAGAATGGTTTTTGACATAGTACTTGTTTTACAGGGCGAATTTAGCTTTATACGCTTTCTTTGCAAAAACAGGTTGTATGAAGGTGGTATGGATTGCAACGGACCAGCAAAAAAAAGAATGGTGCTCTTTTCAGCAACCTGTAGCTGAACAGTCAACAATTATTTCAGCAACCTGGCTAACCCACCCTGCTTCATTTGCAGATCAAACTATTTGTATCGATTTAAATTTTGAAGACCAATCGGATCATGTTGGTGAGCTTGTAAAATTTCAGCAACAAGGAGGAATTGTTGTAGTAGCTGCTACACTAAAAACCTGTTTGCATTTACCAAATGGGTTTATTCGTGTCAATGCATGGCCCGGATTTTTAGATAAGCCCCGTGTAGAGCTGGCCGGCGGTACGCAGGATACACAAGCGCAACTAACCATTTTTTTTAAAGATTTAGGACGAACCGCAGAGTGGGTAACTGATCAGCTTGGTTTTATTGCACCACGAATAATTGCGGGTATTATCAACGAAGCATATTTGGCATTAGAAGAAGGTGTGAGTACCAAAGATCAAATTGATCTGGCCATGCAACTGGGAACTAATTATCCGCTGGGACCTTTTGCATGGGCTGATAAAATCGGGAAGAAAAAAATAGTTGCATTGCTCACAGCACTATCCCATGAATTTCCTAGGTATAAACCGGCTGGAAATTTTTGTGTCGAAGCAAACGCCCTATGAAAAAATTACTCCATATCGATACATCCGGAGCGCTGGCCTCGATTGCAATTTCACAGGAGTTGGAATGTCTTATTGAAAAAACAAATGATCGATTACAAGACCATGCCACTTGGATACATACTGCTATACAAGAAGCCGCTACAGCC
>VGMN01000031.1 GCA_016866355.1 Bacteroidota bacterium | reverse complement strand
CCACATTTCTTTTTACAATCTCCTTCCCCTTGTACAAGGTAATTTTTCCAGGACCACTTCCCACATAACCAAAATCAGCATCGGCCATTTCACCGGGACCGTTTACAATACAACCCATGATGGCAATTTTTACACCCTTGAGGTGATGGGTAACAGCCCTGATACGAGCAGTGGTTTCTTGCAGGTCAAACAATGTACGACCGCAGCTGGGACAACTGATATATTCTGTTTTTGAGATACGGGTACGCGTGGCTTGGAGAATACTAAATGCCGTATTGTTGGTAAACTGATAAATATCATTTACAGGCAAGTAGGTTCGTCCTTTTACTTGCGGTTGCGCTACTGAAGCCTCAGGCTTATAGCCCAAGCAAATTCCATCTCCCATCCCATCTAGCAATAGCCCACCTGTTTCAGTTGCAAAATGAATCAAATGCTGGTCGGGTGATTGTCCGGGACTATCGCAGATCAATATCAACGGATTTTTGACCTGATTAATATGCAGTTCAGCAATCATCCGACGCACAGACTGCATGGCATTTTTATTCAAACTGCTCAAACACAAAACAGCTGTTTTGTCGTTGGCAATGGCATTGAGATACAACGGAAGCACTTTTCGATCACTGTCACTGTAACAATCCAACATCACAAAATTGAGTGAATCATTGCGCAACTCTGCTTCTACATATTGTCTGTATTCAAATAAGGGTACATAGGTGTTGGAATTAGCTGCTTTCCAAGTGGCCGGATACACTAAAACACGCAGTGTGCCGGGTAATTCAAAGTTGAGTAATTGTGTTCCGGTGAAAATAAAATCAGCAGCCGTATCAGCAATAGACCATTTATCTGTTTTTGGGTCATAGGTATATCCCACGCTCTGCAAATGTGCAGGTGTAATTTCTTCAATGGTGCTTAGATCTGCAATCACAACAGGTACCTGCGAACCACCAATCCTTTCTACCGGAAAACTTTCTCTTCTAGTATAAGCAAACGGATTATAGGGCAAGGTTTCAATAGGAGGAATATCACTTGGAAAAAAATTATAATCGTACCGATTCACAATATCCTTACAAACAGGAATTTCTAATTCCGGATCCTCTGTCAGTGAAACGCGAATCGTGTCACCTATACCGTCTTCTAATAAAGTACCGATACCCACCGCACTTTTAATTCGTCCGTCCTCCCCATCTCCTGCCTCCGTGACACCCAGATGTAAGGGATAGACTTCTCTAAATTCGTCATACATGGTTCTAATCAGCAACCGATAAGCCTGCACCATCACTTGAGGGTTGCTGCTTTTCATACTTAAAACAATATTGTGAAAATCCTCATCACGTGCAATCCGTAAAAACTCCATGGCACTTTCCACCATCCCAATGGGCGTATCCCCATATCTACTCATAATCCGATCACTGAGTGAACCATGGTTAGTTCCAATGCGCATAGCAGTACCATGTTCACGACAAATTTTTACCAAAGGAGTAAATCGTTCCCGAATCCGCTCAATCTCTTCTGCGTATTCCGCATCTGTATATTCGAGTTGCTCAAATTTTTTCTTATCAACATAATTGCCAGGATTGACACGTACTTTTTCTACAATGCGTGCTGCAATCTCAGCGGCATTGGGTGTAAAGTGAATATCCGCAACCAATGGGGTATCATAGCCACGTTTCCTGAGTTGATCCTTAATAACCTGCAATTGATTGGCTTCTTTAATTGAAGGAGCTGTAATACGAACTAGCTCTGCACCTGCTTCAATACATCGAATGGCTTGCTCTACCGTTGCCGGGGTGTCCATGGTATCGGTAGTAGTCATGGTTTGCACGCGAATGGGATGTCCATTTCCCAAAAGCAAATTACCAACACGAACCTCGCGCGTGAGTAGCCGTCTGTATTGCGTTTGTGATTGACAATAGCCTTGCATGACAATTACATTAGTTACCTGTTTCCTTCAAAAAAGCCCTGACCTTTTAAAATATTCTTCACATGACTGACTAACTGAGCTGACCAATTTTCCACTGGTGTAGTCGCATCACAATTTAAAACAAAAAAGTAAGCGTGATTATTCTCTTCAATCCAACCAAGCACCCATCCTATTTGAATTCCTTTTGTATCAGTTCCCACCCCGGTGATATACCCTAATCGGTAAAGTGTATTCTCCTCCTTTGCTAAAACTTTTTTTACTGTTTCTTGATACGCTTTAAAAAAGGGAAGCTGTCCAAAATACAATTGCTTTATTAATCCTAATTGTGCATCAGGTGTAACTTTTAATGAATGATCCATCCAAAAAGAATCAACGTTTTTAATCTTGAATAAATCTTTATCATTTTTAGCACCATATCCTAATGAATCCATCCAAGCCTGCGCCCCTTTTATCTCCAACACAGGTAAACTGTCCGTATTCAAATAAGGTACACCCATAATTTGTCCGGTTTGAAGACCAATCAATGCTTGCACTACTGCAAAGGTCCCCGCTGGTGAATAACTGCTATCTCTAAATCGTTTGAGATTATGAACGGTAAATTTACCTGTTCCATTATCCATGATAGCAAAACTGCCATTGAGCTTAGTGTCCTGAAAATATGTTTCCAGCTTAGTGTCCTGTTCTACTGCATTGAAAGTACAGGCACCCAGAAAAAGTAGTGAGGCTAAGAATGAAAGGTTACGCATCCCGATAATCTTTCGGGCAAAGGTAACCATCCTACTTTAGTACGCCGAGCTCTTTACCAGCTTTAATGAAGACAGCAATGGCCTTATCAAGATGTGCTTGCTCATGCGCCGCGCTTAATTGAACGCGGATCCTTGCTTGTCCCTTGGCTACCACGGGGTAGAAAAATCCAATAACATAGATTCCTTCCTCGAGTAATTGAGCGGCCATCTTTTGTGCCAGCACTGCATCGTACAACATAATGGGCACAATGGGATGATCGCCTGGCTTAATTTCAAAACCAGCTTCGGTAATCTTGTTTCTGAAATAGCGTGTATTATACTCTAGCTTATCGCGTAATGCAGTAGTTTCTGTGAGCATATCCAACACTGCAATAGAGGCACCTACAATGGAGGGAGCCAGGGTATTACTAAACAAATAAGGTCTTGAACGCTGACGTAGCATTTCAATAACTTCCTTCCGTCCACTGGTAAAGCCACCGGAAGCACCTCCCAATGCTTTACCCAAGGTGCCTGTAATAATATCAATCTTACCCATCACACCACGATATTCATGTGTGCCCCTGCCTGTTTTACCAAGAAAACCAGAAGAATGGCATTCATCTATCATAACTGCAGCATCATACTTTTCTGCTAAGGCCACTATTTTATCCAACTGCGCAATGGTTCCATCCATACTAAAAGAACCGTCAGTGATAATGATTCGGCTTCGGCAAGAAGCGGCTTCCTGAAGTTTACGCTCCAGGTCTTCCATATTATTATGCTCATACCTAAAACGCTGTGCCTTACACAAACGAACGCCATCAATGATAGAAGCATGATTCAACGCATCAGAAATTA
>VGMN01000030.1 GCA_016866355.1 Bacteroidota bacterium | reverse complement strand
CCCGTAAAAGAAATTAAAGGTGGGTTAATCAAAAAAAGACCCTTGGTGTAAAAATCTGATCTAATCAAGCGTCCAGCTCATTCCACCCCCCTTCTCATCTTTAAGCTGTATACCTAGTGCTGCAAGCCGATCACGTATTTTATCAGAGGTCATAAAATCTCGTTTTCCTTTTGCTTCCTTTCGGATATCAATCAGCAATTCCATGACGCCTTGGAGTTTTTCCTGATCAGCTGCTTGTATCGATTTTAAGCCTAAAATAGTTTCCAGCCATAACCGCAGAGTAGTTTGCATGTGCAATAAGGTGGAAGTAGACAAAGCACCAGCCGGAGTTATGCCGTCTTTGATTGAATTCAGCACAGGCACTAGCTCAAAAATAGTTGCTAAAACACGTGCCGTACTAAAATCATCATTCATTAAAACAGGCAACTGACTTAACCAACTATTGACCTTTGTTTCCAAATTTGAATCAGTACCGGCTTCTTTTGCACCCACTGAATTAGCCTCTACTTTATAAAATCCATCAACGGCATCCATCAATCGCTTCAATCCTTTTTCAGCAGCCAATAATGCTTCATTACTAAAATCGAGTGTGCTGCTATAATGAGTTTGTAAAATAAAAAATCGAATAGTCATCGGATGAAAGGCCTTAGCCAAGATCGGGTGTTGTCCGCTGAAGAGTTCGGTTAGCTTAATAACATTATTATAACTCTTCCCCATCTTTCGGCCATTGATGGTGATCATGTTATTATGCATCCAATATCGAACCGGAGCCTTGTGATTACAAATAGTACTTTGTGCAATTTCACTTTCATGATGAGGAAATAATAAATCCATACCACCTCCATGAATATCAAATTGTGCTCCCAGATATTTTGTGGCCATTGCGGAGCACTCAATATGCCATCCCGGGTAACCTACACCCCAAGGGCTTTTCCAACGCATGATATGTGCTGGAGCTGCCGCTTTCCATAAAGCAAAATCCGCGCGATCCCTTTTTTCATCCTGGCCTTCCAAATCACGAGTAGTAGTGAGCAATTCATCAATAACCCTACCACTTAATTTACCATACGCATGGTTGGATGCATATTTTTTTACATCAAAATAAACAGAGCCGTTGACTACATACGCATAACCAGCCTTGATGATTTCTTCAATCATTCCAATCTGTTCTACAATATGGCCAGTAGCAGTTGGTTCAATAGAAGGAGACAGTGTATTAAATTGTTCCATAGCCCAATGGAAAAGATTGGTATACTTCTGTACCAATTCCATGGGCTCTAGTTTTTCTAATTGTGCTTTTTCGGCAATCTTATCGGTAGCCGCTCTACCCTCTTCTTCAAAATGCCCGGCATCCGTTATGTTCCGTACATAACGTACTTTATACCCCAAATGCTGTAAATACCTGTAAACTACATCAAATGTTATATAAGGTCTTGCATGTCCCAGATGACTCTCCCCACTCACCGTTGGTCCACACACATACATACCCACATGTCCCGGTACTAACGGAACAAACGCTTCTTTTTGTCGGGTAAGGGAATTATAAATATGGAGAGGCTGCATATTGCAAAGATGAACAAAATATCATTACGGATTATTCAGCTGTAAATCCGCCACAAGCATATAATGATCAGAGTAATTTTTCTTCTCTCGCTTAAATTGTGCCACAGAAAAACGAGGATCTGTAAAAATATAATCGATACGAAGTGTTGGAGACAAACCCCGAAATGTTCTACCTAGACCATATCCCTTCTCTAAAAATGCATCAAGTAAGCCCCCCCGGACTTTAAAGTATGTATAGGAATTAGGCACATCATTGAGATCGCCAGTGAAAAGGACCGGATAAGGAGAATTAGCACGAACCTGCTCGATAATATCGGCCTGTAAGCTGCGAATTACAATGGCGCGTTTGAGTTTAGCTAAAATGGGAATCGAATGATACACCAGGCTATCCTCCCGACTCCTAATTTTTTGCATTCGTGCATAGTCAAATTTGTCAAAGCGTTGAGACTGCAAATGCGAAGTGAATACACGCAGGGTATCATTGTTTATTTGTATGTCCGCTTGAATCAATGCCTCTGGCTGGGAAGGCCTTGGATAACGCAGTAATGCGCTATCCACGATTGGATATCGAGAAAAGATAACAGAGCTGTAATAGTTTCTGTCTCCATCTTTATCGTAAGGAAAATAATGGTATGTAAAGCCTAATTCTTCCCGTATAGCACTGATATTATTATAAAAACCAGGATTTTCAGAGGTGTGAAACTCTTGTAAGCAGAGAATATCTGCTTCTTGGGCTTTCAATAAAGCCAGCATTTTTTTTCGCGTATTACTACCTTGATTGTTGTTACGCGCCAACTCTATAAAGCGTGCCACATTCCAGCTAACTACCCGGATGGTGTTGGTTTGCTTCTGTGTGGTAAAAGTAACAGGAGCATTAAATCCTATAAAAACAGCAATACTCTTGTAGCCCAGTACCAATGCAATCAATGAAATAAAAAGCAGCTTAAATTTTAACAGCAACAACCAGCCAAAAAAGAAACCAATTACCAAGCTTAATAAAACAGGGAAACTAAGCCCCATCATTGACACCCACCACCATTGTTGTGGATGTAAAAGCGGGATCAAACAAGAAAGCAGAAATAATAATACTACCAGCCAGTTGAGATAGATAAAAAAACGCTTTGTAAAAAGTCGAAGCCGGCTTGCCATTCCTGCAATATAAGAAATGGATTCCTTTACTTTTTCAGAAGGCTATCTGCCTTAGATAAACTACCCAAAATGGCTTTTTTTACAGCAGTGACTTTATCCAATTCAGACCGTAAATACGCCATACGCAACTCCAGGTTATCCTTTGCAGAATCCAGATTAAATTCAACCATCCATTTATCCATGGCAAAATCAGCATAATTAAGATCGCTGATTAATGTTTCTAAATTTTGTTTGTAAGAAGCCGCTGCCTTGGCTTGCCCAGCTGGGAGTAAACTCAGTGAATCTAACATTTGCTGTGCCTGTTTTTGTGCACCACGGATCTTGCCCATTTTTGGCATTACCTGGTCATGAATATCCATCACCTGTACATACAAGCTATCCACTGGTGTTTTTGGCGTACTATTTTTCCCATGATCACTATGATTCTCATGTTCATTTTCAGTAGCAGATTGGCAGCCCAACAAAACAACGGAGAAGGTCAAGAAAGCTAGCAATTTCAATTTCATAAAATAGTATTGAAGTGGCAAAGTTAGGGACGTTATCAGCAACAGAAACGGTAACTTCGCCAGGCAAGCTTTCCCTATGAAACCACTCGAACATTATATCCAGGGACAATGGGTTTGTGGTACTGAAACCGGACAGATCTTGACTGATGCGGTAACGGGCCATCCCATTGCCTCAGCTAGTACAAAAGGCATTGATTTTAAATCGATGATTGAATATGCCCGCAATACGGGTAATCCTTCGTTACGTTCCCTCACTTTTCACGAACGAGGGCTTCGCCTCAAAGCACTGGCGCTTCATCTTCAAAAAAAATTGCCAGGATTTTACGCATTGAGTTATAAGACCGGCGCCACCAAAGCAGATAGCTGGGTGGACATCGAGGGAGGAATTGGAAATTTATTTGCCAATGCCTCTTTACGCAGACGTTTCCCTAATGAATCCTTTTGTATTGACGGAGAATCACATAATCTCAGCAAGCAAAACACTTTTATGGGAACACACTTGCTGGTTCCCAAAGAAGGAGTAGCCATTCATATCAATGCATTCAATTTTCCTGTTTGGGGAATGCTTGAGAAAATTGCAGTGAACTTATTGGCAGGAGTGCCGGCCATAGTCAAACCAGCCACCGTAACAGCCTATTTAACAGAAGCTGTTTTCAAAGAGATCATTGCTAGCAACCTCTTTCCTGCTGGATCGTTACAATTAATTTGTGGCAGCGCAGGTAACTTACTAGATTGGACAGACAGCCAGGATGTTGTAACCTTCACTGGAAGTGCTCACACGGGAGCATTACTCAAGAAAACACCTGCCATCTTAGCAAATAATGTTCCCTTTACCATGGAGGCAGATAGTCTTAATTGTATTGTGCTTGGTGAATCTGTTCAAACCGGCGATCCGGAGTGGGAATTATTTGTAAAAGAAGTACGAAAAGAGATGACGCTTAAAGCCGGTCAACGTTGCACGGGGGTAAGAAGAATTTTTGTACCCCTACAACACTTGGAAGCCATGGCTACTGCATTACAAAAAGCGCTTTCACAAACTATCATTGGTTCCCCGCTTAATGAAAAAGTACGAATGGGAAGCTTGGCTGGACAAACACAACGCGAGGAAGTGTTAGGACAAGTAAAAAAATTACTGGCCAGCTCTCAATTAATCTATGGATCACTGGATAGCGTAGAAGTGATAGATGCAGAT
>VGMN01000029.1 GCA_016866355.1 Bacteroidota bacterium | reverse complement strand
AAATTGGAAGAAACCCCAGCAGAAATGCTGGCTTTTGCCATCAATCGACTACGCGAACAATTTGGAAGCACTGCACCGGAGGTCATAGTTCCCTTTAGTATTCCCTACCCTGACCCTGCTGTTGCCAGTGTAGTTCCTAAAACAGGGGATAAGAAAAAATTAGTGGAGCTTTCTCTCAAAAATGCCGAGTACTATATAGCCGATCTCAAACGCAGACAGCGTTTACAACTAATACAGCACCCAGAAGACAACGAAAAACTGATTACAGATCTACAACAAGATCTTCAGCTTCCTATAGCACCACAACATATTGAGTGTTTTGATAACTCAAACTTTCAAGGCAGCTTTCCGGTATCAGCCGTGGTTTGTTTTAAAAATGGAGCGCCCAGTAAAAAGGACTACCGAAAATTCAATATCAAAACGGTGGAAGGCATCAATGATTTTGCCAGCATGAAAGAAGCTGTTTACCGACATTACAAGCGAGTACAAGAAGAAAATAATCCATTACCCCAATTAGTCATCATTGATGGCGGTAAGGGACAACTCAATGCAGCACAAGAAGCCATCAGTGAGTTAGGGCTACAAGGAAGTCTAACGTTGGTAGGGCTTGCAAAAAATGAAGAAGAACTTTTTTTTGCAGGCGATTCCGAGTCGCTGAAGTTGCCTTATAATGGTGCAAGCCTGCGTTTGATCCGTCGTATCCGAGATGAGGTTCATCGCTTTGGATTAAGTTTTCACCGGCAACAACGAAGCAAAGGGACTTTTAAAAATCAATTACAGGAAATTCCAGGTATCGGTGCGCAAACTGCCACCGCACTCCTTAAACATTTTAGATCAGTGAAAAACCTGGAGCAAGCCACGCTGGAAGAAATCGCAAAAGTTGCTGGCCATTCAAAAGCTAAGAAACTGGTCACCTACTTTAAGCAGTTACCATAAAAAAAGCCCCAAACGGGGCTTCAAAAAATTATCGCGCAACAAAGGCAAGCAAAATCAATAAGACCAAAGATCTTGCTCGAAATTGAAGATCTTTTCTTTGATATTCTCTCCTTCCAGCAATTGCAGAATGGGATCCTTGATATAGTTACGAATCAATTTGTTTTGTGGATTATCCAAAGAGGATTTCACAATATAGCTGCTGAACATACGGCTCTCAAAAAGCTCCTCCCAAGTCATTCTGTTCTGACCCATATTCTTGGGATTATATACTTCCGACTTAGCCAACATGGGACGCAAATCAGGATAATACACCCAGAACAAAGAAGAAGTACCACGCTCTTTAGTAGTGTTAGGGAAAAACTCAGTCTTAAGCAATCCTAACGCCATAATACGAACATGCATCCGGCTAGACTCCCGATCAAACACCCACTCTTCTCTGAGGCGGATCTTATTGATTTCTTTAGGATCAAAAGATTTGCGGGTAACCACATATCCAATCACCTTATCAATTTGTTTGATATCATATTTTGGAACTGTATCCAAACTACCAGCCACTAATTGCTGCACCGCACTAGTAGTTAGCGGCGTAGTAAAACGATCATCAGAAAATGCTGTAACCTCTCCACTTAATACCGCACGCATCAACATATTTACAAAAATCTGACTACCGTTATCTTCCATAGACTCATACACAAAAGTCTTGTTCATTTTTTCGCGCAGGTCTAACTCACGCCATACTTTTTCTGCATAGAATGCATCATCCCAACGCAGATGCTCATAAGGGAGCGGTGTGCGTTGTGTCAAATTGCTCTTATCATAAGCATTCTCCTGACGCAAAGAACGACGGGCAGAATTATCAGCCGTAGCCGTATCATACTCGAACGGCATGTTCGCGTAAATATTTACCGGCGGCTGCGTAGTAGGAGTAGTGTCCTGAGAAGGAGCAGGCGTAGGCGTAACTTCTGCAGGCTGTGTGGTAGCAGGAGCACCCGCACGACGACGTGGCGTACGCTGTGCAGTAGCTTCAACAGCCACCAGCAATGATGCCGTACACACAATCCAGGATAAAGATTTCAAATTCATAATTCAATTATTTGATATAGTAAACCAGCGATGGCGCTTTGTTGGTACGACCATCGGGACCTTTTACACGGATATCATCAATGGTTACCATTCTACCGGCTTGTACATACTGATTAATAGCAGTACGCACCTGCGAAGAAAAAGCAGCCCCTTGGTTAGGAATAGAAACAATATCATCGTCCGTATCACAAGTGAATACAAAACTGACAACATCGTACTCTAATTCAAAAGGAAAGTTTTTAATACCCGCACCTACTCCACCTTGTGCACGGAATGAACCTGCATTGATGTTAGCACCGCTGGGCTGTCCGCCTACAAAAGCCTGCGCTTCTGGTATAGTACGAACACGGAAGTTGAAAGAAGAAGCTTTTCCATCGATATCAATATTCACTTTACACTCATCAGTAACACTACTAACAAATGCATCATATTTACCAGGACCTTTCTTCACCAATGAACCACCACCACCCGTGATACTAACCTTCACACGATCATCACCACCACCAGTGGCAGCAACAGTAACAGGATTAGGTACACCGATATAGAGCACGTTCATCTTATCCAATCCAACAGAGGCGTTAGCTTGACCCACCACATACTCCACTTTTACTTCCTTGCGCTCTTGTTGTCCTGTGTTTTGGTTTGTATAAGAAATAGTTACAGGAATCGTATGAGGCCCTACAGAACCCGCATCCAATTCTTTTAATGCAAATCCTTCTTCACCAATAGGTACTACAGCACCACCGATTATGATGGTTGGTTTTGCTTCTTTACTAAAAGCACCGATACCTGCTTTGATTTCAATTTTCTGACCAGGCATCAAATAGTTAGAATTCTGTCCTACAATAGCCGCATAAGAGTCAAATACTACTTCTACTTTACCTACCTGCTCATGACAGAAGGTTACAACTTTATTTTCTGAAGTACGAACGTCATTCTGAAACTTACTCAAAATACTCAAAGCTCCCACAGTAGGAGACATATAGAAGTAAGCTTCTTCCCAAGTCTTCTTATTTGAGTTCTGAGATTTGGGAGGATCTAGGTTCACTGCAAAGTTGTTGGCAAATACATTATTGATCAGTGTATCGGTCCCTAGTACGCTACCCTTATATTTCTTGAGCATTTCAAACAACTGCTTTCCTTTCCCTTCTTTAACCAGGATACGCGTTGTTGCGTTTTGATCGTCTTCTTTTAATTTGTCACCGGAAGTAGAAGCCGCAATGATTTCTTTTTTCAGTGATTCGATATAGTCATAGGTTACTCTTGCATATCCTTCAATCTGGTCAGCTTTGGGTTTCCAAATGGCGGCACGATCGCGGGTAGCAGGATCATTTAATTTTTGATTCAGCGAGGCTATGATCTGTGAAGTAGAAGCGTTAACAGCCGCATTGGTTTTTTCCAAGCTTTCATTGATGGTCTTGAACGCATTCAAAATCTCAGCAGATATATTGATAGCCAGCAGCGCAGTCAATACCAGATACATGATATTGATCATCTTCTGCCGTGGTTCCTTAGGTAATGCCATGTAAGCGCAACTTTAATTGGTTAGGAATGGGTTAATCCTGTTTTCTTACTGGCGACCTTGCATTGCTGTAAGCATGCTGCCATAAATATTGTTCAATCGACCGAGATTTTGCGCCAAGGCACCAATTTGTTCTTGAACACGCTTTGCATTTTCCGTACTGTTGCTCATCGCATCAGAGGCTTCTGCTAATTTTCCATAGAAGTTATTCAAGGCCTTCAGGTGATTATTGCTCTCAGCCAATTCTAATTCGTAGATAGTATTGAGGGAAGAAAGATTCTTAGTCAATACTTGAATTTGCTCATGGAAATGACGAGCTCCTTCAGTAGCGGTGTTGAAAGCACTCACTGAATCTGCAGCAGCCGTATAGGCATTCTTTACTTTATCAAGTTCAGCTGCAACAGATCTTGTTTTAGTAGCAAATTCCGTACTAGCAGCCGCTGCATCAGCAATTGAACCAATGTTAGAAACAGAAGTAGTCAATTGCTTGAAACTGTCTCCCAGTTTTTTCAAAACATCCTGGTTGATATCAGCATCTTGCATCACCTTTTCTATTCTGCCTGCAACAGTAAGTTGCTCTTCACTATGCAAAGCATCTTCTACAGCAGGGTATTTGATGTACAACACACCATATAACGCAAAGATCAAGGCCTCGGTAGTCAAACCGATCCAAAGCCAGATGTCCGCATCACCCGCGTGAATAATTTTACGAAGAGCACCCCAGATTACGAGTGCTGCACCAAAGGATACACCTACGTCTACCCATTTACTGACTTTGGAAGGAATAGCTGCTGCCATGTGTTGAGCTTTAGATTATGATTGGTTAATAAGTATTGCGAATTATTTCATTGAAGTTGCAGGAAGATCAATTACACAACGGAATCCAACATAAGATTTGGTAGAGTCCTGGTACTCGTATGTAGCCGTTCCATTTTGCATAAAGTAAGCCACATCTTTCCAGCTACCACCACGAGTGATCTTACGCTTCATCAGCGGAGGATCATCGTCTTTTGCATTCCAACGAACATCAGGGTTCATATCATGCTGGAAATTATTACGTCCTTCGTAGTAAATAGTAGAAGTCCACTCAGCAACGTTACCCGCCATGCAATACAGACCAAAATCATTTGGCCAATAGCTGTCGGCACGTACCGTATAAAATCCACCATCCTCAGGATAGTTACCACGACCAGGTTTGAAGTTGGCCATCAAACAACCCTTTTTATTACGTGGGTAGTAGTTACCCCATGGATACATAGTTTGTGAACGACCGCCACGCGATGCGTATTCCCATTGTGCCTCAGTTGGCAAATGGAAATCAGATTCCTGCGGACGCTTCTTTGCATCGAGGAAAGCATTCAAATAATGTGTTCTCCACTCGCAAAAAGCAACAGCTTGCTTCCAGCTCACTCCCACTACTGGATAATCTCCAAAAGAAGGATGCATGAAGTAACGCTTAGTCAGGGGTTCGTTATAAGAATAAGAGAAGTCACGAATCCAAACCAAGGTATCAGGATAAATAGGAGTATCTTTTTTTACAATAAATGCAGAAAGAGGTTTACCTGCATTCTCACGCTTAGCCGCATCACGCAAATCAAAAACTTCTGAGTGATAGATGATCTTAGAAGGATCTACTTCCTTTTTTCCAAAAATGCGATCATTGGGAGGAAGAATGATATCAGTACTGCTAAGTTGTTCCATCACTTTGGGATCATTCCACTTCAGCGTTTTTACTTTAGCCCAATCCACATGCTCTTCACCATCAGGACCTACTTTTACAAATCCCATTTTGCGAGCTACAACAGAGTCACGTACCCAATGTACAAACTGACGATATTCATTGTTGGTGATTTCAGTTTGATCCATCCAAAATCCAGAAATGGAAATGGAACGGTTTCTTGCACTGAAAGCATAGGCAGGATCCTCATCACTGGGACCCATATGGAAATTACCCTGCGGGATATAAACCATGCCGGGTGGACGAGGAAGTGTGTAACGGGAGCCCGCGGAAATACCACGGAGCATTCCATCATTGACCATCGCGCCGCCACTGTTTTTCTTACCGCCCAAAATCCCGCAACCGGTTAAAAAAACCAAGCCAAGAAGGACCAGGAACGAATAACAAAGATTCTTCATTTTCATACACTTAAAAAGGGTGGGAACAAATATAACGCTTTGAGGGTTTACTCACCGGTAGGTTTAAGAGAATTTTAAGCCCTGTTTTGATTAGCTCCTCGGACATAAACGACAGATAGTCATTAATTATTGCGGCCATTCTTTTCGATACAGGTTAGTAGCGCTTCCACACTGGAAACCGGTGGCAAACAGGTGTACTGTCTGCATAACCAAAACGCTGATAATGAATCAGTTGTCTTACCTCGGAGCATTGGAAAACTAACGTCTGTTTGTGAACTACTCATGATTACCCGATGCGGGATATAGTGCTTTAAGAGTGCTTTTAATTGCTGGGGCGCTTGAGCTCCCAGGATAGTTATCTCATTGGTTCCCAATACTATTTCCTGAAGAACACCAGCCCAATAACCAAAAGAATTGCCATAACGAACAATGGCATTTCCTACGATTTTAACCATTTGTTGGCTTTTTGCA
>VGMN01000028.1 GCA_016866355.1 Bacteroidota bacterium | reverse complement strand
GCAAAAAGTGATAAAAAATTTTGTAGATATTTCATGGAAGTATTGTAATCTTTTTCAAATAGTAGCCATTTGCGTCAACAATTGGGGGTGTAGCGCTTTGTATTTTAATCCCCTCTTTTTCGATAGTGTGCCTGCCTTTACCATTCGAAGTAGTGATTTCCAGCGGTAGTGGCATAAAGAAGTTATTTAGTTTTATCGTATACTGCTGAAAGCCGGTTTCCTTGATGCTAAAATCCAGTATATCGGTGGTTCGCATATAAAAATCGAAGAACGGCTTAAGATCTTTCTCCGCAGCTTTGCTGAAAAGCTTTTCAACATCGTTTGTGGTAACGAAATTATCATAGGTATAAGCTGGATCTACAGCAAGCTTCTTGAGCGTAGGCAAGAAAATATCGTCTCCAATAAGAAAGCGTAGGCTATGCATAAAGAACGACCCCTTTGTATAAATGTCTGTAAAAGCATAAGTTTCGTCTTCGGATAGTTCTTCACCACCCACCATTGGCTTTTTATATTTAATAGATCTTCTGTGCCCACTAATTATTTTATCGTAAGCAGCTTGCCCACCCAATTCGTAATGTGCCAGTGCTTCTGCGTAGGTTCCAATACCTTCCTGTATCCACATGTGTGCCCAATCCTTATTGGTTACTTTGTTCGCCCACCATTCGTGGGCATATTCATGGAAAAGATTGTCGGAGTAATCGTTATTTCCAACTCGGGTGTAAACAAACTTATTTTGAAACGTAATATTTGTTTGATGTTCCATTCCAGAATTAGGTACTTCACAAATCCCAATTTTTTCTTTAGCCCAAGGGTATTCACCAAAGTACTTTTCAAGTATATGTGTATCTCGTGCTTTGAGTTCTATCAGTTTATCAGCTTCTTTTACGTCTTCTTCTAGAACATAGAACACAATCGGCACAACATTATTGTTGATTGTTGTAAAATCTTTTTGTACAACTTTATACTTGCCAATATTGAAAAGAACACAATAGTTACTAATGGTATAATTAGTTTTCCAGTGATAAGTAGCTGTTTTTTTACGCTTTGTTATTTTTTGTAGTAAACCTGGCCCTGAAACTACCAGTGTATCTGGAATTGTTATGTACATATCTACTCCTTCGTTAGGTTCGTCACTGGGATGATCTTTACAAGGAAAATAAATACGCCCGCCTTCTTTTTGACAATTAATAGCAATCCAGGGATTACCGCTTCTGTCTTTTGTCCAGGTAAAACCTCCATTCCAGGGAGGTCTTACCGCCACAGGGGGCTGACCACTATAATTAACACGAATGGTAAGGCGTCCCTCTTGAAATCCTTTATCCGAATAGATGAAAAGCTTATGGTCAACATGATTAAATGGGTATACTTTGCTATTTACAGTAATGGATGATACCTGATAGAGATTAATAAGGTCTAGTAACAGCGTATCAGTTTTTGTAGCAAGAATAACATCGACATCCGTAAAACCGCTTATATACTCTTTTGAAACATCAATAGATAGCGAAAGTGAATAATGTCTAATATCCATATTTGCCTGAAGCGGATTAAGCTTCCCTCCAGAAGACAACTTACTTATATCTCGATCTTGCCCATTCACTAAAAAAGTCATGCAGGTTAGTACTAGGCTGCTTAATACTTTGAATGATGCAGCGTTAATTTGGGTAAAATGCATTTTTTTGAGTTAGCTAAAATTTAATGACATATTGAAATTGGCGGTACTAGGCTTTGGAATTGAAAATTAGCTGAATTCTCTTGTAATGGCTTATGAATTTCCAATTTTTTGGCTTTGCGGTTGGGAGCATCAACTTTTAATGACCCTATCCTAGCGCAGTGCAAAAAATAATACCAATTGGGGGGGCTAGTAATATATTTTTCTATTTGATTTTAGTATATTTATCTCATCTGCCAATGATTTTTATAACAAGGCGTGTTTTGATCAAAAGCACTCTAAGAAATGAACGAATTGGCTTTTTTAAAACCAAAATGAATAACACATGAGAAAATCAGTCCAAAAACTGGTTCAATTTATGCTACTTCTGTTGATACCCTCCATCGGGTTCAGTCAGTACACCGTTACTGGAAAAGTAACAGGTGAGAGCAAGCAAGAACCCGTTTCCAATGTAAGTGTAGTCATTAAGGGTACGCGAATTGGTACAGTTACCGACGCACAGGGACAATTCAGTATTGATATTCCCGGCTCAAAATCTGCAACACTTGTATTTTCCTTAGTGGGTTTTGTATCGCAGAGTGTAAATGTATCGCGAGGTGCCGCTCCCTTGGAGTTATCAATGAAAACCGATGTGCTAAATCTGACTGAAGTAGTGGTAACCGGTCTGGCTACCTCCGTGAAGCGAAGTAACCTAGCCAACGCCGTTACTTCTATTAGTGCAAAAGAGCTTACAGGTACTACTCAAATTCAAACCACGGACGGGGCATTATACAGTAAGGTACCTGGCGCTAACATTCGTATGAACGGTGGCGCACCAGGCGGTGGTATGTCGATTCAATTACGTGGTGTTTCATCACTGGTTGGAGCTTCACAGCCGCTCATCATTTTAGACGGAGTATACATTAATAACTCTTTCCAGCGTTCAGGCAGAGCCAGTATTACGCAGGCCGGTGGCGCCAACCAAGATGATGGTTCTAACCGCCTTGCGGATATCAACCCCAACGATATTCAAAACATTGAAGTTTTGAAAGGTCCCTCCGCAGCTGCTATTTATGGAACCAGAGCAAATGCGGGGGTAATTATTATTACCACAAAAAAAGGTGCTAACGGAAAAACCAATATCAGCTTTGGTCAGGATTTTGGTGTCGGTAGTCCGCTTCGTTTGATTGGAACTGATAATTGGAGTGTTGATAAGATTAACTTCTTCTTCACTAATCCTGTCAAGCGTGCAACCGAATTAGTGCGATTTCAGCAAGCACAGACTACAGGGCAGATTTTTGATTTTGAAGATTTATTTTATGGCAACACTTCAGCACTTTCAAATACACGTCTTAGCGCTAGTGGGGGTAATGACAAAACCAAGTTTTTCGTAGGAGGGGTACTCACTAATGAGGAAGGTATTATTAGAAGAACAGGCTTTGAGCGTTATTCAATACGTGCCAATATTGATCACAAACTCAGTAAGCGTATTAGCTTTTCAATTAATTCAAACTTTATTCGTAGTAATACCGATCGTGGTTTCACTGGCAACCAGAACAACACTGGTGCCTCGATAGGATATAACATCGCTTACATTCCCAACTACTACGATCTGCGTCCCAACTCAGCTGGTCTTTATCCTGATCTAGATTATGGCGGACCACGCGAAAATCCCCTTGCGGTTACTGATAAAGCAACCAATAATTCATTGGTCAATCGTTTTATTCAGTCGGCTACTTTTAATTGGCAAATCATTGATCGCGACAACTCATCTCTGAAGTTTCAGATGACAGGCGGCTTAGACTTTGTTCAAAATTCAACGCTGATTCATTTACCGGAGGATCTTCAATTTCAACGGGCACAGGCCAACCCCGGAGATGTATTACATGGCCGTCAGGAAGCATTTAACAAAAACTTCCAAGCCGCGTTGGTACACAACACCACTTTCCGCAATATCAATTTCACTACACAGGCCGGTATTGTACGCTTAGAGTTTGATAACAGCGCATTCTTTATGCGTGGCCGAGGTTTAGCACCCGGACAGAGGAATGTGCAACAGGCTACTGTACAGCAAGTTGAGCAGCAGTTCCAGAGTAAAATACAGGAGGCAGGTATTTTTGCACAGGAAGAAGTGAATTGGGATGATAAGGTGGTTGGTACAGTAGGTATTCGATTAGACAAGTCGACATTGAATGGAGATATTGACAAGCTTTATGCTTTCCCCAAGGCTTCACTGGCAGTAAATCTTACCAATTTTGATTTTTGGAAATTTAAATCCATCAGTCAGTTAAAACCCCGTGTAGCATATGGTGAAACGGCAGGTCCTGTTGGTTTTGGGGCAACCTTTACGCCTCTGGGCGGGACCAATACTGGCGGGTTGCTTGGCTCTGTGGTTTCAACGCAAATTGGAAATACAGCGATTCGTCCAGAAACAGCAAAAGAGCTTGAGTTTGGTTTAGATGCAGGTTTTTTCAATAACCGCGTTTCTTTGGAAGCCACCTATTACATCAAGCGTACTAGCAATAATATTCAAAATTTGAATCTTTCTCCTGCTGCCGGTGTATCATCTACTCCAAGCAATGAGGCAGAACTTGAAAATAAGGGTATTGAACTCTCACTGGGGGCTACTGTGGTGCAAAACAAAAATTTGCGTTGGTTTTCACGTGTAATGTGGTGGAAAAATGATGTAGTGGTAACTAAACTAGGCATCCCCTCTTATCTTACTGGTGCTTTTGGTTCAGGTTTGGGAACCTTCCTTATCAAGCAAGGGATGAGTCCTCTTACTATCGTAGGTACACCTGCGGTTTCCACTGGAGTATTTACCGAATGGGGTGAAAATAATCCGAATTTTACCATGTCGTGGTTTAATACCTTCACTTTCCTCAAGCATTTTGATTTTAGTATGATGTGGGAGTGGAGAAACGGTGGTGAAAACATTAACCTTACCAGCTTTTTAACTGACTTGGGTGGTACTACCAAGGGATGGTTTAATGATGATGATAAAGACGGTATTCCCAACGGGCGTCAGCGCCCTCCGGCACCTTATAATAATGCAGGTCGCTGGGTACAAGATGCTAGCTTCATTAAGATGCGTGAGGTGGGTCTATATTACAATGTACCAGACGCAAGCATCAACCGAATTTTCAAAGGTTATGTAAATGGAGTTCGCATCGGTGCTTCTGGAAACAATGTATTACTGTTTACAAAGTATGAGGGATACGATCCTGAAACATCTACGTTTGGTGCGCAGTCTATTTCAGGTAATGTTGATGTTGCCCCATACCCCACTACTCGTAGGTTGTTCTTCCACATCAATATTAATTTCTAACAATCAAATTACCAGCATATGAAAAATAATTTTATCAAATCAGTTCTTGCGATTACAGCTATTGTTGGCTTTGCCGCATGTAATCCCATGAAACTTGAGCGGGTAGTCGATCCCAATAATCCGTCCCTGGGCAGCGTTGCCAACAATGCTTCCAGGGCGCAGATACAGTTCTTGATTACTGGACTTGAGTCGCGTCATCGCGATTATCTCTTTACCGTTACCGCTGCCTTTGGTACTTTTGGTAGAGAAATTTGGTATTTTAATGCATCTGATCCGCGTTTTCAAACCGATTGGCTAGGTCAGGGTGGGCGTCAGCCTGATGCTGCCTATTTTGGTTTTGGTGCCACTGGCGGGGCGGCTTATGCAACGCCTTATCAAACCATCCGTCAGGCAATTGTATTGCGTAATTCAGTGCTAAATACTGCTGCCGTCAACGAGCAGGAGAAAAAAGCAGTTACCGGTTTTGCAAAAACCATCATGGGGTATCAATTCATGATTCCGGCTAATTTTCTGTATGAAAATGGTATTCGAATCAATGTAGAAGATCCCATGAAACCCGGTCCTTTTGTGCCTTACCAGGATGCGCTTACGTACATCAAAGGCATTTTGGATGAAGGCTTAAATGACCTCAATGCAGCGGGTACAAGTTTCCCCTTCAACCTTACTGCTGGTTGGGCAGGCTTCAACACTATCGAGGGACTAAAAAGAGTGAACCGGGCTATTGCTGCGCGTTTGGCGGTTTATCGTAAAGACTGGGAGGGTGCACTGAATGCCGCCAATGCTTCTTTTATGAGCTTGGCAGGTGATTTGAATACCGGCCCCGCGCATGTCTATGGTGCTGCACCAGATGCATTCAATCCGCTATTTTATGTATTAAATGCAAATATCAGTACCGTCATCGTGGTACATCCTTCCATGATTGCCGATGCGAGACCTGGAGACCTCAGGGTAGCAAATAAATTTTTCCAGCGTGCTAGTGCCGTGAGCGTATCCACCGACGCCGGAACACTCTTCGGATCGCATCAGGATCGCCGTTGGCCCACCAACATTACTCCCATACGGTTCATCCGTAATGAAGAACTAGTATTGATTAAGGCAGAAGCTCATGCACAACTGAATCAGTTTTCACAAGCTGTGCAAGCTATCGATACGGTGAGAGTGCGTGCAGGTATCGGCTCTTATACCGGTGCTCAAACTCAGGCTGCGTTGATAAATGAAATTCTGTATCAGCGTCGTTATTCTCTTTGGGCTGAACCCTGGGGACATCGTTGGATTGATACACGCCGATACGACCGCATGAATGAAATTCCGGTTACATTGGATGGAGGCAGAGTATTCCGTCAATTTCCCAAGCCACAAGCAGATCTCAATTGGAATTTATATGTGGGAGGATAAGTAGGCATAAACAGGTATTAGTTGCGGCTCGGAAAACC
>VGMN01000027.1 GCA_016866355.1 Bacteroidota bacterium | reverse complement strand
GTAGTCCCGACAGGAATCGAACCTGTATCAAAAGTTTAGGAAACTTCTATTCTATCCATTGAACTACGGGACCGATAATCCAGCTCTGCGGCTGTTTATCAAGGGGTCAAAGATAACACCAAAAACTGCCTTAAATTGTAGGGCACAGATGGTACCACAGGAAGAATTAGTATTAATTGAACGCCTAAAACAGGGGGACGAATCAGCTTTTCGAACACTCGTAGAGCAGTATCAGGACCTCGTGTATAATACAGCATTGGGTATTGTACAAAATCAATCGGATGCGGAAGATGTGGCGCAAGAGGTTTTTATACAGGTATTTCGATCTATTGGAAGCTTCAAGTCGGAGGCCAAACTCTCCACCTGGATATACCGAATTACCACTACACGGTCATTGGACTTATTGAGGGCCAAAAAAAGTAAAAAACGATTTGGGCCTTTAACAAGACTATGGGAAACGGAGGAGGAAAGTCCCGTTGAAAATATTTCAGATTTTAATCACCCCGGAGTGTCGCTGGAACGTAAGGAAGAGGCTGCACAACTCATGGCTGCAATAACTCAGCTTCCTGAAAATCAGAAAGTTGCTTTTATACTACACAAGTTGGAAGGACTTTCTTATTTAGAAATTGCTGAAATTATGGGAAACACCCTTCCTGCTGTTGAATCGCTAATGCACCGGGCCCGATTGAATCTTCGAAAAATCCTGGAAAAAAAGATATCTACACCCTAACCTAGAAAGTTTTATTTTAATACCACGTCAAACCACTTTCCAAATGAAACAAGACGTAACATCATCAGTAGAAAAGGTGCTAAACAGCCTCGATCAAGTAAAGAGGGTCTCCGCACCCCCCTACTTCTATACTCGCCTACGAGCGCGTATGGAGGCAGATCATAGCCGCCAACAAAATGGATTTTATTTACAACCCGCCTTTACCTTGTTGGTATTATTATTTTTATTGGTGATCAATATATTTATGCTATTCAATCAACCTACTGCTCCTGATCAAAAGTGGGCTGAAGCGGAGGAGCAAACCCTATGGAAAACAGAATATGCATTACAAGAATCTACTCCTTACCAGGAAAACCCAATAGAGTGGGTAGTTGCTAAATAAATTATTATGAGTACCACACCCCGTTTTTTGACCACTGCTGTAATATTATTATTGTTAATCAATACCGGCTTGGTAGTTTATTTAGTAGTGGATAGGAATAAATCTCACCGACCCTATAATCGTGAAAGACTCGATACTTCTGCGTTATTAGCGAAAGAAATAAATCTGTCTGCAGCACAAGAAGAACAACATCGTGAATTACGGGAGGCACATTTTAAAAATGTGGGGATACTCTATGATTCAATTCGGGTAGTTAAAATGAAATTGTTTACTACAGCTACCCCAGGTACTACCGATTCTTTGCTGGAGCTTAGTAATCAAAAAATAAATAATTGGCAGTCCACTATTAATGCAATGACGGTAAGTTATCTGCAAAAAGTGAGAAATATACTGACAGAACAACAACAGAAAGGCTACGATCAGTTTGTTATTAAAATGATGCAGCGCGGTCGTCGGGATTCCAGTCGAGGACGTTAAGCATAGATCTGCTCAATTGCCTCTTTGAATTTTTCCAGAATTACTTTTCTTTTAAGTGAAAGCTTGGGTGTCAACTCACCGCTATCAACACCCCAATCATTGGGTAGTAAGGAGAACTTTTTTACTTGTTCTACCGGATTAAAAAATTTATTAAAGCTTTCCACCAGTTCTTGGTAGTGTTCAATGACTCGCGGATGTTTGCAGAGTACAGCCGGACTGGTTTCTGAAATTTTTTGTTGGCGGCACCACTCCAGTAAATTAGGGAAAGAGGGCACAATAAGCGCGCTTACAAATTTTCTATCCGCCCCAACCACCATCGTTTGTTCAATAAAGATTGATTCTTTCAATCGGCTTTCAATAGGAAGAGGGGCTACATATTTTCCACCGCTTGTTTTAAAAAGTTCTTTTTTGCGATCTGTTATTTTCAAAAACCCTTTTCCGGAGAAAGTTCCAATATCTCCTGTCATAAACCAATCGCCTTGCATGACAGTGGCGGTCAAATCGGGACGCTTGTAATACCCCATCATAATATTAGGTCCTTTACATAGGATCTCACCATCTTCTGCAATTTTTACTTCCACTCCTTCTATAAAGGGTCCCACCGATCCAAACTCACGTCCACTTTCATCAAAACGATTTACGCTAATCACAGGCGAAGTCTCCGTTAATCCATAGCCTTCCATGATTACAATCCGTGCTGCCGTAAAAATGCGAATCAATCGTACTTGACAAGCGGCACCTCCGCTGATAATAGCTTTTACATTGCCTCCGAGGGCTTCTCGCCACTTGCTAAAAATTAATTTATTCGCAAGAGCTAGTTGTAATTTATAAATGTGACTGAGGCTGGTATTGATTTCAAATTTTTCAGCCAGGGAATGTGCCCAAAAGAAAAGTTTACGTTTAGTTCCGGTAAGCTCATTTCCTTTGAGCATAATCTTATCATATACTTTTTCCAAAAGGCGGGGAACCGTTGTAAATAAATGCGGTTTTACTTCTTTTAAGTTATCGCCAATCGTATCCATACTCTCTGCATAGTAGATAGCTGTTCCTTTATAGAGATATAGATACGTTACCATACGTTCGAGAATATGATTGAGTGGCAGAAAACTGAGGGCTCGCATGTTTTCTCCGGGGGGGAAGCAGGGCAAGGAGGACTTCACGTTTGTCATAACATTACTATGTGAAAGCATTACCCCTTTAGGAGTACCAGTAGTTCCGGATGTGTAAATAATAGTTGCCAAATCTTGACCCCCAATTCTTTCACTGATTGCAGGGATTGATGCAACTAAAGAGGGAGTGGCAGCTTGTAGTAATTCTTTCCAATGCGCTGCATTGGCTACATGTTCAAATGTGTAAATAAATTTTAAATGGGGCAAGTGGTCTTTTAGACTTATTACTTTTAGGTAGAGATCCTGGTCATTAACAAAAACTACTTTGGCTTGCGCATCAGTTAATACAAATTCAAGTTCGTTTACATTAATAGTAGGATAGAGGGGAGTTAAGATGGCGCCAATTTGTTGCACGGCCAGATCCAGCATAATCCACTCAGGCCTATTTTTAGAAAGTAAAGCCACTTTATCTCTTCCTTCAGGACTCATATCTCCACAACCCACTCCAATGGATAGTAATCCTGCACTTAGTTTATCCACTGTTTCTTTTACAGTGGCTGTACTATACTTTTTCCACTGGCCGCCTTCTTTGGCAGCTAGCATGTCCTCCAATGGGTTTTCTTTTACATTAATGGCAAGACAGTCAAATAGGCGGGTAGCTTGGCTCATATCAAATCGTTAGGCTACCAATTTATGAAATTTTCGCGTTCAGCGATTTCTGTAGTATTGTCCTGCAGGAATTTTAAACACACGGTTGAACAAAAACTCCCTTAGACGGGTGTACAGCGCAGTATGTTGTTGTGACCACTGTGTAAATCCTTCGGAATCAATTCCCTCTGCAAAAAGCCATTGGTCATAGGCTTCAAAAAGACCGGATTGTAATAATTGTCGCTGGTGTTCAAAAAGTTTAAATGGATAAGCTGATCCGTTTTTAGTAAACCAATCCAAAACAAATCTTGTTCTGATCATTGTTAAGGTTTCCCGGTTTAATCCCTGTTGGGCTGGTCCGGATGCGCTATCAAGTAGCTGAAATACTTGTTGTGTAAATGCGCCGGTTTTTTTTCCTAGTTGGTAGGCTTGTTTGGTGAGTAATTCCTGATATTGTTCAAAAAGAATTTTTTTCATGTTACGTGCACGGTCACTACGGCTCTCCATATTTATATAAATCTCTGCATATAGTAAAGCCCAGATCGGTTCATTATTTTTTGAATAATGTAAGGCCGCATTATAGTAGTTGCCCGCATAGGAAGGATCCGCTTGAATCCCATCTTCCCAAGAAACAATCGCTCTTCCATCTTTGTTGGAAGAGCGGAGTTCGCCCCATTCACTATATAGAGGGCCACTGGCAGGAAATTTTTTGATTCCTCTTTGATATAACTGCTCACAGTCCTTGACCTCTTCTAGTGCTTTGAGCACATTGCCTGCTAGTTGATAACAAACTACATCTGCATCTGCTCGTTGTGTGAGTGCTACTGCTAAGGTTTTAGCGCTGGCATATTCGCGTTGTAAGGTCAGTGAGAGAACCAGATCTTTTTCTAATTCTAATGCCTTGGGAAAATCACGTAGTCCCTGACGAAGTACAATCACGGCGTTTGCATGATCGCCTCTGTTATTATAGTCACGCGCAGTTTGTTGTAATTGTTTGATTGAGGATTGTGACAAACCATTTAAGGCAATCATACCTAACAAACAGAGTAAATAAAGCGGCTTCTTCATACTTCCCATTACTTAAATCAAATGGGTTAATAGTCCATCACGAAGTTTTGGTTCAAACCAAGTACTTTTAGGAGGCATCACATTTCCGCTATCAGCAATGGCAAATAATTGTTCGATGCTAACGGGGTAAAAACTAAAAGCAATTTGCATCTCTCCGGTATTCACTCTTTTTTCTAATTCAGCTAATCCGCGAATACCCCCTACAAAATCAATCCGTTTATCTGTCCGTTGGTCTTCGATACCCAAATGTTTCTCTAAAATTAATTTTGTAAAAATTGTAATGTCCAATACGCCAATGGGGTCCGTTCCATAGGTTCCTGCCTTTGCTTCTAACAGATACCATTTTCCCTCGAGGTACATACCAAACTGATGTAAGTGAGCAGGTCTCACTGCAATAGCCGACGGTGAGATTGTAAAATCTTTTTCCAGTAGGGAAACTAATGTATCAGCACTAAGTCCATGCAGGTCTTTAATAACACGATTGTAATCTAATATCGCTAGTTGACTGGCAGGAAAGATAGTGGTTAGAAAAAAACGGACGTCTTTACTATCCGCTAGAGCCGTAGCTACTTTAGCTGCAGAAGCGGCGCGGTGATGACCATCCGCAATATAGGTGCAGGGAACCTGCGTTGCAAATAGTGAGGTGATCAGTTGCACCGTGTTTGCGTCATTCACGCACCAAATAGTATGTTGAATACCATCGTTAGCTGTAAAATCAAAAAGAGGAGCATGTGTATTGCGCCAATTTTCTATACATTGATTCATGGCATCCACATCCCGATAAGCTAGAAAAACGTTACCTGTCTGCGCGCGTATCGTGCGCATGTGGTCTATCCTATCTTTTTCTTTTTCAGGACGGGTGAACTCGTGCTTTTTGATTAAGTCATGCTCATAATCATCTATGGCAGAAACACAGACTAATCCCGTTTGGCTACGTCCGTTCATCACTAATGTGTAGATATAATAACAAGCCGTTTCTTCTTGTATCAAAATCCCCTCTTGTTGCAAACGATGTAGATTCTCTGCTGCTTTATCATAAACCGCCTGACTATGTATATCTATAGACGGATCTAAATGAATTTCTGATTTAGTCACTTGTAAAAAGGAAAGAGAATTTCCCCTTGCTTCTTCACGTGCTTCCTCACTGTTTAACACATCATACGGTCTGGAAGCTACTTGTGCTGCATGCGTTGCTGTAGGGCGAAGTGCCTTGAAGGGTTGAATATGAGACATACTATCCTTTTTTAGTTGCGAACGTTCGCATAAACGATGTTATTGCTTGAACAGATTCAATCGGTAAGGCATTATACAGAGAAACGCGGAAGCCTCCTACGCTGCGGTGTCCTTTTATTCCTACCAGGCCTTCTTGTTCTGCCGCTGTCAAAAATTCTTTTTCCAATTTTGGATCTTGTAGTAAAAAAACTGCGTTCATCATACTACGATCTTCTTTTGCAACGGGTCCATGAAAAAGGGGTAAAGCATCCAGCGTATCGTAAAATAGTTTTGCTTTTGCTTTATTTTTTTGTTCAATGGCGAGAACACCGCCTTGTGCTTTTAACCAACGAAGGGTGAGTAGGATTACGTACACAGCAAACACCGGAGGAGTGTTTAGCATGCTCGCTTCTTTAATATGCAAACGGTAATCCATAAAAGCAGGTAGGGGTCGATCAATTTTGCCAAGACAATTTTTATTTACAACTACCAGTGAAACACCCGCCGGTCCAATATTTTTTTGAGCGCCGGCATAGATTAAATCAAATTGATTGAAGTCAAGTACACGACTCATGATATCACTACTCATATCTGCCACCAATGGCATTCCACAATTAGTTGGAAAAGTATGCCACTGTGTACCAGCAATGGTTTCATTGGAGGTCAAATGCAGGTAGGCGCCTGTGGTGTTTAGATCTAATTTTTTAGGGATGGTGGTATGCCCGGTATGTAAGGACGAACCCGCAACGTGAACATGCCCGAAGCAAGCGGCTTCTTTGATGGCTTTCTCAGACCAAGTTCCTGTTTCGGTGTAATTAGCAACTTGATTAGTGCCTAATAAATTCATGGGTACTTGCACAAATTGAAGCGTAGCGCCACCATGCAGAAAGAGAACTTCGTGCGCTTCATCCAATTGCATTAATTCTCTCACTAAGGCTCTTGCTTCTTCCATCACGGGAGTAAACAGGGGAGTCCGATGACCAATTTCTAAAATAGAAAGACCTGATCCATTGAAATCTAAAAGTGCGTGGCTCGCTTCTTCTAAAACTGTTTTAGGAAGTATGGAAGGACCGGCATTGAAATTATGGAGCGTCATCAGGGCAAATGTAAGCCAACCTGTCCTTGTTCCATCCTTGTTGCAGTAAATCAAAAGCAGCTTTTTCCGCTGTGGTAAATTGTTTTTCTGCTAACAGGGCTAAAGAGGGTTGGCCGGCTTGTACCCAAGCCGTGATCCAAAAAGAGGCCACGGCTTTCATGGATTCCTGCATTCTTCTTTCTATCATACCGCGTAGTAGTCGGTTATAGGCAAGCGCATAGGAACGTGCGTATTGCTTAACAAGTATACCATTTCGTTCTTCAAAACTATGTTGTTGCTCTATTGGAAATTTTTGTGCTAACCATTTCTCGGTTCGTAATACCGTGTCAGCAGCGGCTGCACTTTGCAAAATGCGCTCCCAAATAAACGATAAGGGATCAGCAATCCAATTTGCTTTTCCTACCATAAAATCCCAATCAGATTCGGCAAGTAACTCAGGTATTCTACTTTCCCAAAAACCGTGAATACCTCGTTGCCCTGTTTTTTGCCCATTATGATTGCTACAGGCATGGAGTGGAACATGTGCATCCGAAATATAATGTCCTAGTTCGGCCGATAGTTTTAAAATTGAAAAGAGATCTTGTTTCATAAAAGCAGTGGTCAATCGGTAAAGCATGATTTCTATCCACCACGGAACAATCCCGTACTTATTTAAATTGTCCTCCCCGCAGGCTGCTACAGCTTGCTTCCAACTGCGAGGTAATGAGAGATACGGAGCCGGACCATATTGGTCCAGATCTATATAATGTCTGGGGCCTTCCTCTTTGACTAAGTACCTTCTTTTGTCTGGATCAACTGCATGCTCTTCTATAAATACCAAGTGTTTTTTATAAAGCACCAGCATCTCAGGAGGCAATAAAAAAACAGCAATTCGGTTTATTTTTTTATGGGCATAAAACCCCCAGCTCCATCCTGTCAAAGGAATTAACAGACAGGCTGGAATTATTATCCAGCGAAACATAATCTTAGTTTTAGGAAAATCTAATTGTGGGAATAACTCTTTGTGGGAGGAACTACGTGTGGGAGGAACGTTCAGCGTCCAGATCTACCACACCACCAGTTACCGCGTATTTCATTGCTTCACCCGATGTGATCTTATCTATTTTTCTAACTTTTTCTCGTGGCAAAATATAAAGTTGCCCTGCAAAATTGTATCCCTGCGGAACGTAGACCGCCACTTTATCGCTTCCCAATTCAAACTTCTCCATTTCCTCGTCGGTTAAAAAGCCAACTATCCAAACATCCGGGCCAAACACATTAGCAAGAACAGCACGATTAAATTTTCGCTTATTTCCTGCAAACGCTTCAAAAAAATCTCTGGTAGAGGTATATATTAATTTGACACCCGGGGTTCGTTCTAACCATTGATCAAAAAGTTGTAGCACGCCCCCCATTAAAAAATTGGAGCTGACCCAACCCACCAGCATTACTCCTGATATTATTAAT
>VGMN01000026.1 GCA_016866355.1 Bacteroidota bacterium | reverse complement strand
ACCACCACAATTGACAATCAGCACACTGCTTACAAATTATGAGATTATTTGGGGGTTCGATTTTCTTCCTAATGGGGATCTTCTATTCACCGAGAAGCGAGGAAAAATTTATCGCTACAGTAATAGCATAATAACTGAACTCACCGGATTGCCGGCAGTACGAGCCTCTGGTCAGGGAGGGTTATTAGATGTGCGGGTTCATCCAGATTATTCTAGTAATGGGTGGGTTTATGCCTGTTATGCCGCTAATGCGACAGATGGAAGCGGTGAATTGAGGTTGATTCGTTTCAAGATTGCAGGTAGTTCCATTCAAAACATTGAAACTATTTTTCAAAGCGGTGGCGGTAACACCTGGAGTGGTCATTATGGATCGCGTATTTTTTTCGATGCAAACCGCATGCTCTATCTTTCAGTGGGTGAAGGGGGCAATGGTAGCTACGGAGGACCAACGGCCAGTAACAGAAACTCATCAAATACTACCTCTAATTGGGGAAAGGTTCACAGAATGACAGCCACTGGCGGGATTCCTGCTGATAACCCAGTGCTACCAGGACAAACTTCAGCATCTACTGTTTTTTCATATGGCATTCGTAATCCTCAGGGGATGTTCATTCATCCCACCTCGGGGACCATTTGGGAGTCGGAGCATGGACCTAAAGGAGGAGACGAGATCAACCTAATTACCAAGGGAGCTAATTATGGATGGCCATTTTATTCGTTAGGCACTAATTACGACAACACCATAATTTCGCAGGGACACACCGCGCCAGGAGTTGTAGCACCCGTATTTTCTTGGACTCCTTCGGTGGGCGTGTCTGGCATAGCCTTTATTACACATAATTCCTTCAAGGCTTGGAAAGGAAATTTATTGGTCGGCGGACTAGCCACACAAAAACTTTACCGCTGCGTGGTGAATGGCAGTTCGATATCTGATGCAACCATAGTGGACGGCATTAACGGAAGAGTTCGTCATGTGGGACAAGCACCAAATGGTTCAATCTACGTTGCCATTGAAGGGCCTGGGAGAATTTTAGAGATCAAAGCACAGTAATTTACACCTGCAGTGACCGGAATTTTGTAGATATGCAGCAATATATACAAGTGGCTATGCATGACCATTATATGATGCCATGAAATCAATTGCTTGTGCAGTAAACCCCTTTTTCACACCAGTTTATCATTACTATCAGAGGAAAAATAAAATTGTAACAAAATAGATATACAACAGTATAAACTTCAAAAATAAATCAGATCTGCCTAATTAGCTGTAACTTCAATAGGACTAATCGTAAGCAACTTTAGACGTAATGATATTGTGACAGGCAATCTTACTTTCAAGTCTTATTTTAGTAAATGCTTATGAAACAATCTTTTTGCCTTCCTCTGCTTTTGTTAGCCCTCAATCTAAATGCCCAATGTGACATTGAGCAAAGACCGGTTATTTTCATACACGGTTTTTTAGCATCCGGAGATACTTGGTCAAATGCAGCAAAGTTTTTCCAACAGGCCGGATACTGCAATAACAGGCTGTTTGCTTTTGATTGGAACAGTGTGGGCGGAAATGGAAAACAAAATGAACAATTACTGGGGCAATTCATACAACAGGTAAAAAAAGAAACGGGAGCGATACAAGTTGATTTAATTGGACACTCTGCAGGTGGTGGATTAGCAAGGAGTTATCTTAAAGATAGTGCGCAGTCAAGTAATATAGCACACTATGTTCATATTGGTAGTCGCAAATGGACTGAGAGCTACCCATGGTTTTCAAATGAGAGATGTTTAAACATTTTTTCAACTGAGGATCGTGTGGCAGGAACTGCAGCCGGCCCAATTGATGGTGCAAAAAATTTTGTATTGAATGAGGAGGATCATTACCAGGTGGCAACTAGCACCAAGGCCCTTACGGGTATATTAAATTTTTTAGCCCCTGGCAAAATAGCAGTAACTGAATCACAAAAAACAAGCAAGAAAGTAGAAATTTCTGGTAAAGCAGTATTACTAGGTGATAATATGCCAATGAAAAATGCTACTGTTACTATTTATAAGATCAGCAGAAAAAATGGAAAACGAACACGTAATCATGGGATAAACATATTGACTCTTGAAAATGGAGCTTGGGGACCGATTTTTTTAGAGGCAGGTATTCCGTATGAAATTGAACTACAACCCGGTGAGACTGGTAAAAAAAAGGTGTCATATTTTTTCAGTTCCTTTGAACAAAATAATTCTCTCATATATCTACGAGGATTCCCTGAAGGGAATCGGATCAGCAGCCTCCTTGGAAAATTTCCTGAGGAAGAAAAACAATCAGCACTTGTACTGTATGCTGCTACAGGTGCACTGGTAGGTGGTCGAGATTCAGTAACTGTAAATGGATATCCAATTTGCAGCAAAGAGCTTACACCCGCGGCAAAAACAATAATCACAAGTTTTATATTTGATGATGGAGATGGGATAAGCTCAGGAAAAATCTTAAAGCAATTTACAGTAGCACCTTTTATTGGAGGCGTAGACTTAGTACTTTCGGCCGCAAAAAATAAAAGGCATCAGATTTACTTCAACGGAAAGCATTTAAATATCCCTGCACTGCCTTCAAAAGATCGAATTATCTTAGCAGTGTTAAATTAAGTTGTTATAACTGACTCCGAAGTGTTACAAAAGCTGTTCTTCCATCTGCAGGCATAGCGCCAGGACCCGGATAGCCACCTGCTCTTCTTGTAAAATATACAGCATTAGTCAAGTTATTGACACCCATGGAGAGTGACCAGTTTTTGTCAATAGGAAAAGATAGGGTGAGATCCATAACTGAATAAGCAGGTATCCACCCGTTTTGCGCATTGAGTGTAGCTTGTTTAGTATTATTAGCATCACTAAATGTTCCGCTTGTATAGCTAAATTGTCCGGTAAGTTTTACGGTATTGTATTGTATTGTAGATCCGGCACGAAACGTATGACCAGGTGCATTTTCAACTTTGTTATTTCTAAGATCGGTTTTAACCACTTGGTTATTGACTACTCTTGTAAGTTGAAATTGACTATAGCGGGCATCCGTAAAGGCATAAGAAATATATTGACTCCAACGCCAAGGAGTATTTACTGGCTTACCAAGCCGTCCCTGGTACTCGCCAAATAGGTCTAACCCTTTTGCATTACTGGATCCAATATTGGTTCGTAAGTTATATCGTACACCGGGAGCTTCTTCTTGCAATATGGTGCCAATACGATTTCCGTAATGTAACAGATATACACTGGCATCTACATAAAATTGCTTGCTGAGTTTACCTCTTAATCCTACATCAGCATTATAACCTCTTGCATCATTTAAAGAAGGATCAATTCGGTCAGATCGAGGAGGGGTCGTTAAATCAGAAAACAGAACAGGGCGATATGCCTCTGTAAAATTTGTATATACTTCCACTTTACTATTGATATGATACTCCACCCCTATACCGCCCAGGAAAAACCCTCTTATTTTTTCCTGGCGAACCAAGTAAACGGGTACGCCATTTTGCAAATTATGTTGCCCACTGGCTGCACCACTCACCCACTCGTATCGAAAACCAGGTATGATCAAAAGCCGATCTCCCCATCTAATTATTTGCTCAGCAAACAATGCGTAGTTGGCACTGCTAAAATCTATATCGCGAAGCCAGGTATTATTTTGTATTTGTAGAGAGTATGCTGCACCCACATCCCCCTTACCATCTGCAACCAACCGATTAGTATGACCAGCAAAGCGGCGCAAACCAATAGCTAAGGTAGCAGTGGATTTATTGATTTTATAATCGGTGATCCATCTCCACTCCCCACCCCAATTTCTATAAAGATCAATATTGACATTCCGTGGGGCAAAACTACCCGTAGCAAGTTGTATGGTATCTGGCTGTATGATTCCCGCAGCTGGTAAAAAACCAACACTATTTCGATCACCCAACAAACCAAATAACTTTAACTCCATTCGGGAATTGGTACTCAATTCGTAGCGAGAACGCCAGGCAAAAGTTGACCATTCAATATCCATCCAGTTTCGATGACGAAGGCTATGACGATTATTTTGCTGGATCTGCAAATCACTTAATCCACCGGGCTGCTGACTTCTGATGTGCGAACGCATATATTCCAATGTAGTAGTAATTTTTTTTGTTGGTCGATAGGTAACAGTCATAAAAGCAGCATTGGTATAGTATTGACTATTAGCGCGATATCCATCGGCTTGTCTACGATCAAAAAAAGCAAAGTAGTTCCACTTTCCTTTTTGACCACCTGCTCCGGCATATAGATTTGACAGACCGTACGTGCCTACGGTCTGCTGCGTTTCCACCTGAAATGATTTTTTAAACTCACTTCCATCACGCAAAATATAATTTACCATACCCCCAAATTGAGGGCCATACTGAAGGGCTCCATGTCCTCGGATAATTTCTATTCTTTGTACGGCTTGCAATTGTGGATTGTAATATGCTTCGGGATAGCCATAAGGATCAGCGGAAATATCGTAACCATTCTGACGAACATTGAATTCCCAACTTCTATTAGGGCTTAATCCCCTTGTTGCTATTCCAATTTGAATTCCGCTACCATCATTTTCCCAAATATGAATGCCAGGAATTTTTGCCATCACCTGTCGCATAATATTAGCAGTGATATTCCCTTCCACGTTCTTCATTACTAATAAACTAGACTTTTTCCCTGCATATATAGCCGTTCCAACAATTTCAGGGATCTGCTGAAGATCAGAGCGGTTAGCTCTTCCAACTAAAGTAATTTCAGCTAGATACTTTACGTGTGCACTATCAACAGTCGGGACATTTTGTGCAAGTATGCCGCTAACTAATAGGCTAAGCAGCATAAACAAAATAAATCTACTTTTCATGGGCGCAAATTTCTTTCATCCCATGTTTGCAATAGCATTTCATGTATTAATTTTCTGTTTTCGTAAATGATTTTCCTGATTCCGTAAATCAAGGGCTGCATGTCATCTAATTGTAAAATTTAAAATGGGAATTGACGTTTTACAAAAGCATGATAAATAGAAACCAACTGCATCGCAATTTTGCGTCCCCATGCGGACAAGTGCAGTTTTACTTTTATTAATAGCCGCTACGCAAGTAATGGCGCAAGCTGATACACTTCTTTCACTGGAAGAAGTGGTGGTGACTGCCACCCGACAAGAAAGACGTTTAGGAAATATAACTATACCGGTAAATCTTATTCAACGAAGAATAATTCAGCAAGCCGGGTCCCTACGCTTAAAAGATATTTTACAGGAGCAACCCGGCATACAACTTACTTCAAACTTTGGTACGGGAATTCAAATGCAAGGGTTAAACCCGGAGCATACGTTGATCCTATTAGATGGACAACCGCTAATTGGACGCACCTCAGGTGTATTGGATGTGAGTCGGATTGCAGTTGCTGGAATAAAAAGAATTGAAATTGTAAAAGGCCCCTCTTCCAGCCTCTATGGCTCTGAAGCCATGGCAGGTGTCATCAATCTTATAACAGAAAATCCAAGTCTACCCTTGTTGGAAGCTTCACTCCGCTATGGCGTAGCAGATCCGGATCAAGGTTGGGGTGTGCCATTTAAAAATAACAGTTTTCAGCAAACAGAGGCAACGGTTGATGCCAGTTACAGTATAAGAAAATTGAAAGTAAAGCATAACAATAATTTACTTTTTGCAGATGGTGTTAGCTTCCGGCCTTTTTCACAGGTTCGGGTTCCTAGACCTATTCACCGCATCACACATCAAACAAGTATCCAACAAAACCTGGGAAATAAAGCTGGATTAAAAATACTTGGCCGAATTAATCAAGACAGGTTCCAACAGGAATTTTCTGTTAGTAATAACGGAATGATCATTGATTCCTACGGACGTGAATTAAATAATGAGTTAAACATACAGCCCACTCTTTTCTTTCGGCTTTCAGAAAAAATTCGATTACATACAAGAGGATACCTGACTAGCTATAGTGGTGATCAACTGCTTCGTTTTGTGCAAAAGCCTGATAGCAGTTACCGAGATCGCTTTGAACAACGGTTGTTCCGTATCGAAGAGCAGATAGACTTCAAAAAAGAAAATTACACTATTACAGCGGGTGTGGGTTATCAAGTAGAACAAGCTAATTCAACTAGATATGATGCATTAGCTAATCAAAAGCAAAATAATGTTAGTTATGTCTTTGCCCAATGGGAATTAAAAGGCGGAGACAAATGGATTAGCATTTTGGGAGCCAGATATGATCATCATACCCTTTTTTCAGGGGCCGTTACACCTAAATGGTCTTTGCGTTATAAAGCCAAACCATCCCTCTCATTTACAGCCTCTGTTGGACAAGGATTTAAAGCCCCGGACTTCAGACAGCTTTATTTAAACTTCACCAACACAGTAGCCGGCGGATACTCCGTATTTGGTACGCAAGATGCCATCCGAGTGATCAATGCGTTAAACCGTTTAGGACAAATCGCAGAACTCAAACCTGACTTTACAAAATTAACTACCCTTAGTCCCGAGCATGCTACCGGGATTAATGTAAGTGCGCAATATACTCCTACTCCAGCTATCACTTGGCAGGTATCAATATTTAGAAACGATATTCAATCATTAATTGATGTTCGGCAAGTTGCAACCAGAGTAGATGGCTCACAGTTATTCAGCTATTTGAATGTAAATCGAGCATTTACACAAGGTGTAGAAACTTCTTTCCAATGGCAATTGCAAAAAAAATGGTCAATCAACGCAGGCTATCAGTTACTACTAACTGGTGATAAAGAAGAATGGGAGCGAATTAAACAAGGAAAAGAATACATCAGAGAATCAAATGGGAGTAGCCGGGTGATGAACAAAAAAGATTACATCGGCTTGCCTAACAGAAGTAAACAGCAAGCACAACTCAAAATTAAATACGAAGACAAGGAAAGTCGATACGTATACATGCGCTTACTCTACAGAAGTAGATGGACGGTAGCAAATAGCAATGGGAATGGCGTGCATGATGTGCAAGATGAATATGCCAAAGGCTTCATGCAATTACACATAACAGGTGGCCTGCCATTAAGTAACACTATTGCACTTCAAGCAGGTATTGACAACGTACTGAACTATCAAGATGTTTTTTATCTGCCTAATGTGGCAGGCAGAACTGTGTTTGTTACGCTTCGGGCAACACTTGAATCAAAACAATCAAAAAAATAATCACCCTTAAATTAAACATGTATGAGAGCTATTCTAGTTTCTGCAGCTGTATTACTAAGTATTACATCCTGTGAAAAAGACAAATTACCAAAAACAGTAGACCAAAGAGCGTATGCAGTTGAAACAATCGGTAAAATTACTACCGTAAAGAATCTACCTGCTGATACAATTATCGGTACTAATTCTATTGGACAACCCGTAGGTGCTGGCCGATACAGTTTTTTCAGTTTGGAAACCGGACAATGGATTTCCAATGCAGACTCTAATTCAACTAAGTGGGATCTAGCTTTTGCCGGAACTGTTGTTCGTATTAATAATGCAACCAGTGGACCCGGAGCAGGTGGCGCTTTTGTATTCAATGGTACATTCGAGTCCTTATCAAGCATATCTGCGGATTCTGTTTTTCGCTTAGATAATCATCCGGTTGCATACGCCATTCCTCGTGGTTCAGGTCGTGCCTGGTATACCTATGATGGTCCAACAAATTTATTGACACCCATTCCTGGTCGTACACTGGTAATACGTACAGCTACAGGAAAATTTGCGAAAGTAGAAATGCTCAATTACTATAGAGGTGGACAAACCCCCTCTGCTACTGCGGCAGATAGTGTTAAAACCCGTGATCAACGATTCTTACATTTCAGGTATACCTATCAAGGGAACGGCACCACTCAATTCTAACTAATAGCAGGGAGTAAGGGCGAACCTATTTCAATTTCTCTCTTACTCCCAAATTGCTTCCTCTTTCATCAATAACCAGGTAGCATACTGTGGACCATAGTGTGCATCAATGGCACCACGCCGAATCTTTAGTGTAGGAGTGAAAAATCCATTAGCAATGGTCCATTCATCACGAACAATAACAAGTTTTGCTAATTGTTCATGTTGCTCAACTTCCTGGTTGACCTGCTGACGAATTGTTGAGAGTAATTGTTGCAATTGATCCTTATCCTCGCTAACGTCTGGAGATAACATACACAAGGCTAAGGCGTGTGACTCACCAGATCCTACTACACAAGCTTGGCTAATAACTGCATGTTCTAATAATTTTTTTTCAATAGGCGCAGGAGCCACATATTTTCCCTTGCTGGTTTTAAATAGATCTTTTATTCTTCCTGTGATAGTTAAATATCCATCTTGATCTAGTTGACCCTCATCCCCTGTTTTTAAAAACCCATCATCAAAACTAGCTGCCGTTAATTCGGGTTCTTTGTAATATCCAATCATATTGGCTGGACTTTTAACCATTACTTCGTTTCCTGCTCCCAAGAATAATTCAACGCCACTATATGATTGCCCAACTGTACCAAAGCGAGCCGTTGGTTTTCTATTGATAGTGGCTAGTGCCATATTCTCAGTCATGCCATAGGCTTCCTGAATTATAATCCCCAATTTAGCAAACCAGATAGGTAAGGAAGGATGCAACGGGGATGCGCCTGAGAGTGCATACTTCACACGTGACAGACCCAATTTTTTTCTCATTACCTTTTTCAAAAAGCTGCCCAGCAATGGTATACCCAATAAGAAATTTAGTTTTTGCTGGGGAATTTTCTTAAGAATTTCTTCCCTGAATTTTTCCCAAATTCTTGGCACTGCTAAAAATATAGTTGGCTGTGCAGCCTCCAAATCCCGAGAAAACGTAGCAAGAGATTCTGGAAAATAAATTGTTCCTCCTGTAAAAATTCCACAATACTCCACCACCATTCGTTCAGCGATATGGCTGAGTGGTAAATAAGAGAAAAAAACTTCGTTTGATAGTTCCTCTCCAAGCGCATCCATCACAGTAAGTAAACTGAAACTATGTGCGTAATGCGTATGCATCACTCCTTTGGGATCTCCAGTTGTTCCAGAGGTATACAAAATGCAACTAAGCGATTGAGGGTCTGGGATAGGATTTGTCAAAACTGGATTTGTGTCATGTGTAAAACGATCCCACGCTTCACAACCGGACCAAGCCCAATGAGGAAAATGGATACAACGAACAGAGGCAGGTATGCCTGCTTGAATTGGCTCAAAAGAATCCAGTTTACCCACAAATAAAACTTGGCTTTCACTATGTGTTACTATTTGACGAAGTGTAGCGGCTGTAACAGTGGGATAAATAGGAACAGCAACATGTCCTGCCATTGTAATAGCAAGGTCTGCCATGATCCAGTGAGCAGAATTTTTTCCAATGATGGCAATACGAGATCCAACGGGTAATTGCAATGCCAAAAGTGCCCCCGCCATTTTTCGAACGGACATACCTGCCGATTGCCAGGTGTGAGAAACAGCGTTGCCCGCAATAGGCTCGGAAAGAAATACTTGGTTCGCCTTTTCTTTTTCAAAGCGATAAAACATTTCCAATAAAGTAGGGTAACTAGTGG
>VGMN01000025.1 GCA_016866355.1 Bacteroidota bacterium | reverse complement strand
ACCGCAGGAAAGTTTGAATCCATACCTGGCGAAGGAACCGTGGATCAAATTTTTGAATCACTGTGTTCGATCATCGACGCCAAAATTTAATTGTTACTGGCTCTGTTCAAGATCTCTCGCTCTTCTGCATTGAGCGAACCCATTCCTTTTGCATTGATCTTATCTAGAATGGCATCAATACGGTCTTGTGTTAAATGTGGTGTTCTCTTAAATGGTTTTCGTGTTGCCTTATAAAATAATTGCTCTTTTAACGGGAGTCTGATTTTTTTAGGACTATTAGGGTTGAAAAGTTGACCAGCCCAATCAAATAAGTTACTCATCCAGGCACTGGTATCAATACCCCGGCTAATTAAACGCATAAAAATAAATCCTGTTAACCCCCCGGCCAGGAGTGGTAAATAGCTAAGTGGTTGATCCAAGGGTCGAGTAGCCAGTGTAATAATAATGTACAAACTACTCAATACCCAAAGTGGAAATCCGCCAAACAGATCTGGCATAATTCTATACTGTGGTGTAAGTAATGTAGTGGCTATTGCAATAGCCATCACAGCCGCTGTAGATCCCATATAACCACTGGCGCTACCCACCGAAGGAAAGAATATTGAGGCTACTATATAGGTGAGACCACCCGCCCAGGCTCCATATAGATAAAGTGGAATAATTTTTCGATTGCCACTGAGGTCTTGAAAAATAAAACCAAAGACCCATAGCCAAAGCATGTTGCCAATTACCATCCAAATACCCAGGTTGGCAAATGGAAATGTTAATATGGTCCACCAGTGCGTGAGTACTTCTGTTGGAGAAGCCGGCAAGAGAAACCAGGGAAGAATCGAATTGCGGAAGGTGGCTTCTAATACCGCTCGATCCTGATAAAAGAAAAATAAATAAGCTTTACACAAGGAAATAGTGATAAATACAATCAGATTGGCTGCGACCAGCTTAATCAAGGCATTGCTAGAGTCTCCCAGTGTAAGTCTTCGGCTTGAGGAATAGTTCATACAATCAATACAACGAACGACGGTTGGTTTTGTTCCAAAAATAGACAATCAAAAATCCGGTTATGGCTCCACCCAGGTGGGCAAAATGCGCAATATTATCTCCGGTTATAGAAGTAACACCACCAAAAAGATCAATGGCCGCCAAACCCAGCATAGCCCATTTGGCTTTAACAGGCACAGGAATGAACATGATAAACAGTTCTGTGTTGGGAAATAAGTAGGCAAAAGCAGCCATCACGCCCATAACAGCTCCACTGGCGCCCAAGGCGGGCGAGATAGCGCCAATATTATCTTGAATGGCTTTATAATTATTAGCTTGAAAAAAAGAAAGTAATTCTTCGCAACGAACATACTGCATACCCAAGTGTAGTGCTGCTGCCCCTAAACCACAGGCCAGATAGAAAAATAAAAAACGCTCTCCTCCCCAAACATTCTCCAATACACGTCCAAACATCCAGAGCGTAAACATATTGAAGAGAATATGAAAAAAAGTACTGGGCGAATGCGAAAACATGTGTGTTACAATTTGATAGGGCTTGAACTGCTGCCCAGCTTCCAGGGCACCTGATTCCACTAATAGTTTATGCAGCTGATCTGGCATCATTGGCCAGAGCATAAACCACTCAGTGATCGGAAAGCGATTTGCCAATGTTAATTGTGCAATAAAAACCAGGGCATTGATAATGATCAGGTTTTTTACAATTGGGGGGAATCCATCGGGTCTCGTGAATCGGAAGTCACTCATGTTGCAAAAGTACGCGAATCGCTTTATCGTCTTTTTAATTGTACGATATTCTCAATATGGTGGGTATGTGGGAACATATCCACGGGTTGAACTTTTGTTACTTGATAATGGGCATCCAGTAGCTGCAAGTCACGGGCTTGTGTGGCAGGATTGCAACTCACATACACAACAGTGGGAGCGCCTATTTCAATCAGCTTCTCAATAAGTTTAGCATGCATACCGGCACGTGGTGGATCAGTAACTATCACATCGGCCTGGCCCTGCGCTGCAAAAAAATCACCGGTACAGATATCAATTACATCACCTGCAAAAAAGGAAGTATTAGTTAATTTATTTAATTGTGCATTTTCTTGCGCATCTTCAATGGCAGCAGCTACCTGTTCTACACCAATGATTTTTTTAGCCCCCGGACTCATAAAGATGCCGATACTACCTGTGCCACAGTAAAGATCATATAAGGTTTCTTGACCAGTTAAACCGGCTGCTTCTTCGGTAAGCTGATATAATTTTTCAGCCTGACGCGTATTGGTTTGAAAAAACGAACGGGGTCCAATTTTAAAGCGAAACTTTTTATTGTAACGCGTATTTAATAATTCTTCCTCAATAAATCCCTTACCAGTAAATGGGATCGGTTCCAAGTCAAAAATGCTATCATTCCATTTGAGATTAGCTGTATATAAAAGTGTAGTGATGGAAGGGAATTCTTTTTGTATTGCGTCCAGTAAGGGGAGTAGGCGTGTTGGATTATTTTCTCCCACAATCAAATTGACCATTATTTGTCCAGTTTCACAAATTCGAATTTGTAGATTACGCAAAAAGCCGGTGTGCAAGTGATAGTCATAATAGCTTAATTGATGCTGCGCTGCATAGGCTTTAATAAATAGTCGGATTTGGTTAGTTGGCTCCGCTTGTAGGTGACAGTTAGTAATATCTACTACCTTATCAAAAAACCCACGTGCATGAAAACCTACTACATTAGTGGTAGCAGAAATAGTAGCATCGCTTAACTCACTGGGTAGTAAAAAGCGTTTATTGCTAAAAGTGTATTCTATTTTGTTTCGGTATTGAAATAATGACTGACTTCCAATGATAGGATCAATGGCTGGCACTGCTACTTTTCCAATTCGCTTGAGGGTTTGTTCTACTTGTTGTTGTTTGTAGCGTAATTGCCACTCGTAGGGAAGTTCCTGCCACTGACAACCGCCACAAATACCTATATGTGCACACCGGGCAGCAACACGGTGAGGTGCCTTTTCATGAAAATGGATTACTGTGCCTTCTGCCCAGTCTTTTTTGCTTTTATGTATTCGAACATCCACCAGATCTCCGGGAATGGCACCTTCTATGAAAATAACTTTTCCATCGATCCGGGCCAGGCATTTTCCTTCGGCTGCATAGTCCTCTACCAATACCTGATTAATGATCTTTGGTTTTTTTGTTCGCCGCATTTGACAAAGATAACGGCGCTGTAGGCTTGATTTTTAATAACTTTATCCCACTATATGCGTATGAAAAACTGGTTAACTAGTTGTTTTTGTTTGTTAAGCTTTTGTGGGCTGGCACAAACTGGGTATGAAATTAAAGTCACTTTCAAACCCTATAAGAATCTATATATCTACCTGGGACATTATTTTGGTAAAACCTATCCTATCATTGACTCTGTTAAACTAGATAATAATAGCACCGGTGTATTTAAAGGGACTAAGCTATTGCAAGGTGGTATCTATCTGGTGGGGTATCCAAACCGATCGGGTTTTTTTGAAATTTTAATAGATAAACAGCAACGTTTTTCAGTAATAGCGGATTCTGCTACTGTGCCCGCCGGCATTCAATTTATTGGCTCGCCAGATAATGAGCTGTTCAATACCTACCAACGTTCTATGGGGGAAAAAGGTGCGCAGATCAATATTGTTCGCGAGTCGTTGAAAAATGCCAGTGCCGCCGACTCACTTAGTATTAACCAACAATTGATTCGCATGGATCAGGAGTTGCGTACTTACAGGGAAAAAATGATCACCGAAAATCCCAACACAATACTCAGTGCTTTATTGCTTGCCATGAAAGAGCCGGTATTGCCACCAAATTTGCAAAAGCCAACCTCCCGAGAAGATTCTGTTGCGGCTTTTCGGTTCTATAAAGAAAACTATTGGGAGGGAGTTAATTTTTGGGATGGTCGTTTAGCGTACACTACTTTTTTTGAAGATAAGTTGGATCGCTATTTTAATCAACTAGTGGCTCCTCATCCAGACTCAGTAAACAAAGAGATGGACTATATGCTGAGTTTTGCAAAAGCTAATGCAGAAATGGAGCGTTTTTTATTACTCCGATTTGTCAATCGCTATTACTCGCAACGTTATATGTGGGAGGATGCCGTATTTGTTCATCTTTATGAAAAATACTTTGCAACCAATCCTCCATCCTGGCTTAGTGAACAGGGTAAGAAAACCATTACGGATCGTGCGTACAGTTTAATGGCAAATATTTTTGGCAGTCCTGCTTCTGAAATTCAGCTTCCTGATTCTACCGGAAAGTCCCTTTCACTTTATGGTTTGAAAAAAGAATATACGTTGATTGTATTCTGGGATCCGCTTTGCGGACATTGCAAAGAAACCTTACCAAAAATTGATTCTGTCTACCAATTACGCTGGAAAGCACAAGGGCTCGGTATTTACGCGGTAGCCAAAGAAAATGATGGTACGCGGAAGGATTGGTTAAAATTTATTGCCGATAAAAATTTAGGTCATTGGAGCCACGTTTATTACGCTAAGGAAGCGGAAAAAGAACGTGTGAGTAATAACGTACCTGGTTATTCGCAGTTATACGATGTACAATCTTTTCCCACACTCTACCTGTTGGACAAGAACAAACGAATTGTTGCAAAAAAACTATCGTTTGAACAGATTGATGAAATATTGCAATTGAAGTTGAAGGAAAAGAAATAATTAACCTAAATATCCTTTACCACGTCTGCTATTAAAAGGGGTCTGCCCAGTGTGTAATAGTGTAATACAGGTACCCCCGCCTTTTTTAATTCACGTGATTGCATCAGCAGCCATTCACGTCCCACCTTTTCTACATCCAAATCTGTTTTGCAGCGTAGCACTTCTTTTGATAAGTCTGTTGGCAAATCGATATTAAATGTTTTTGGAAGAATGGAAAGTTGCTTTTTAGTGTAGATGGGTTTCAGCCCTGGAATAATCGGAACGGTAATGCCAATAGCACGACAGTCTTTTACAAATGCATGGTACTTAGCATTATCAAAAAACATTTGTGTAACGATATAGTCAGCACCAGTGTCTACTTTTTGTTTTAAATGCTGTAGATCAATTTCTTTATTGGGTGCCTCAAAATGTTTTTCGGGATAACCTGCCACGCCAACACAGAACTTTGTTTTTTGTGTATCTCTTAATTCCTCTTCCAAATAAATTCCATCATTGAGTGATACTACCTGTCTAAGTAAGTCAACAGCGTATTTATGTCCGCCTGGCTCTGGTTCAAAGGAACTCTCATTTTTTGCAGCATCGCCTCTTAAGACCAATACATTGTCTATCCCTAAGTAATTTAAATTGATCAGTGCATCTTCTGTATCATTAACACTAAACCCACCGCAAATCAAATGAGGTACGGTATCTACATTATACTTATTCATAATGGCCGCACATATACTTTCTGTGCCTGGCCGTTTACGTACTACCACTTTTTCAAAACTGCCATCCGTCTTTTTCTTAAAAACATGCTCACTTCGATGGTATGTAACGTTAATGAAGGAGGGGTTGAAAACCATCAAAGGATCCAGGTGCTTGTATAAGGCTTCAATGCCCTTGCCTTTCAAAGGGGGTAATACTTCAAAGGAAATAAGCGTATCCTTGGCCTGATTAATGTGGTCAATGACTTTCATAGGTCCCTAATGTGCAAACTTACATACTTTTGTTCTATGCAGTTGAAGATTCGAACCGAAAACCTCATGAAGCAGTATGGTACACGAACAGTCGTTAACCAGGTTTCTTTTGAGGTAGGGCAGGGTGAAATTGTTGGTTTATTAGGTCCCAATGGGGCTGGCAAAACCACATCATTTTATCAAGTGGTGGGCTTAATTAAGCCTGATGCAGGTAAGGTGTTTATCAATGAACAGGATATTACGGCCTTGCCGATGTACAAAAGGGCACAGATGGGTATTGGTTATCTGCCCCAGGAGGCCTCTGTATTTAGAAAGCTCACTGTTGAGGATAATATAGCAGCAGTACTTGAGATGACTAAACTCACAAAAACTGAGCAACGGTATAAACTTGAATCTTTATTACAAGAATTTCGACTACAGCATGTACGTAAAAGCAATGGTGATGTATTAAGTGGTGGAGAAAGACGCCGTACTGAGATTGCAAGGGCCTTAGCGGTAGATCCTAAGTTCATTCTATTGGATGAACCTTTTGCTGGTATTGATCCTATTGCAGTCGAAGATATCCAGGCTATTGTTGCAAAATTGAAGTTCAAGAATATTGGAATCTTGATAACTGATCATAATGTTACGGAGACCTTGTCTATTTGTGACCGTGCTTATCTGTTGATAGAGGGGCGTATTTTTAAACATGGTACTGCCGAAGAATTAGCTGCGGATGAACAAGTACGTAAGTTATATCTCGGACGCAATTTTGAATTAAAAAGAAAAGATTGGCTGCATGAAGAAGCTGCGCAGTCCTCCTTAACTTCAAATTGATTCTCTTTTTTTTAAAATGGATTACCGTCAACTTCCCAAAATTGAATTGCATCTTCATCTGGATTGTAGCTTGAGTTATGAGGTTGTACAGCAACTCGATTCAACGGTAACGCGTTCGCAATTCAATAATGAATTTATTGCACCACTCCCTGCTACCGACTTGCTTGAATACATCAATCGTTCTTCCCGTGGATACTTATTGATGCAAACAGTTGCTCAACTTCGTTTAGTCACGCTAGACGTACTTCGGCAATTGGAATCAGATGGTGTTGTTTATGTAGAACTTCGCTTTGCTCCACTTTTGCATACACTACAAGGTCTTACTCCTACCGAGGTAGTACAAACAGTGCAGGATGCATTGGCTGAAGCATCCACTTTATATCGGGTAATACCTCGTTTGATACTTTGTACACTTAGGCATTATTCCGCTGCAGAGAGTATGGAAACAGTTCAGCTGGTGGAAACCTTTATGCCGCATGGCTGGGTAGTTGGGTTTGATATTGCAGGGGATGAAGCAGGATATCCGGTAGCTACACATCAATCTGCCTTTGATTATGCACACGACAAGGCTATACCTGTTACGGCACATGCCGGGGAAGCATGCGGTCCTAACAGTGTGCGGGAAGTATTGAAACACTTCAGACCTTCGAGAATAGGACATGGGGTTCGTTCTACTGAAGATCCTCAGTTGTTGGATCAATTAAAATTGCAACGTATTCACTTAGAGGTTTGCCCCAGTAGTAATCTTAGAACTAATATTTATTCCTCTTATGCTAAACATGTTATTGATCAGTTATATCGAAAAGGGCTTTCCGTCAGTGTTAATTCCGATGCGCGAACCGTTACTCCTGTTACATTAAGCGAGGAGTATCAGCAATTGGCAACTACTTTTGGATGGACCTTATCCGATTTTTTACATTGTAATTTGCAAGCACTGGACTATTCTTTTGCTCCTGCGTCCGTTAAAGATTCCTTACGACCCGTTCTACAATTGGCGTATAGCTGACCGATTTTGGTTAATTTTCCTTATCAATGAATCTGCTATCACCAGCCATATCCTCATTGGCCCGGATGCGTTCCTGGCGGATAAATGCATGGAGAGATAATCCATTGAATGCGCAACGTGAAGTATTGCAGGATTTAGTAACCTCCGCTCAGTACACAGAGTTTGGACGTCGTTTTAATTTTGGGACACTCTTTAATGTTCGGTCTTTCAAAGAAGCGGTACCTATACATACCTATGAAGATCTAAAGCCCTACATCGATCGAATTGTGGCGGGAGAACAAAATATTTTATGGAATACACCCATCAATTGGTTTGCTAAAAGCAGCGGTACTACCAGTGATAAGAGTAAGTTTATTCCAGTTAGTGAGGAGGCATTGCAAGAAGGACATTTTAAGGCTTCTAAGGATGTGCTCACCCTTTATTATTGTCATCGTCCGGATTCCGCTTTGTTAACGGGAAAAGGGTTGATTATTGGAGGAAGTCATACCTTAAGTTCACTCAATCCGGAAGCACAGGTGGGTGATTTAAGTGCCGTGTTGCTACAGAATTCCCCATTCTGGGGTCATTGGCTTCGCACGCCCGATTTGCAAGTGGCGCTTATGGACGAATGGGAGTCAAAGATTGAGAAACTAGCTCAGCAAACCGTTTTAGAAAATGTGACATCCATTTCGGGAGTACCCACCTGGACTATGGTGTTGTTCAGAAGAATTCTTGAACTAACGGGAAAATCAACCATTGCCGAAGTATGGCCTTCACTTGAATTATATCTACATGGGGGTGTTTCATTTGCGCCTTATAAGCAACAATTCTCTGCCTTTTTGGGAAAAGAGGTCACTTACCTGAATATGTATAATGCCAGTGAAGGATTTTTTGCTGCACAGGATGATCCTACACAGGATGGAATGTTGCTATTCACTGATCATGGAATTTTCATGGAGTTTATGCCAGTCAGTGAATATGGGTCTGCTAATCCGAGGACCATTGGTTTGCAGGATGTGGAAATTGGACAACGCTATGCGTTGGTGATTAGTACCAACTCAGGTTTGTGGCGTTATTTGATTGGAGACACTGTTGAATTTGTTTCATTAAATCCCTATCGTATTCATGTAGCAGGTCGGCTAAAACATTATATCAATGCATTTGGCGAAGAAGTAATTGTTGATAATACGGATAAAGCCATTGCGGCTGCTTGTATTAAAACAGGCGCTACGGTTGTTGATTATACGGCTGCTCCTATCTATTTTGATACCAACGCAAATGGGGCGCACGAATGGTTGATTGAATTTGAACAACCCCCTACTTCATTGGAATTATTTGCTGCAATGCTCGATCAGTCCTTACAAGAAGTCAATAGTGACTATGAAGCAAAGCGCTATCGGAGTATTGCATTACGTGAGCCGCTGGTTAGACAAGTTGCTACCGGAACTTTTGCTGCCTGGCTCAAGCAGAAAGGTAAATTAGGAGGCCAGCACAAAGTTCCCCGGTTGAGTAATGATCGCACCGTTTTGGAGGAAATCTTACAACTGAATAACCCTACTTTTGTGACAACTTAATTTTTAAGTATGAAACTACTCGAGAATAAAGTGGCTATCATCACGGGAGCCGCACGTGGAATTGGCGAAGGCATTGCCTTACTATTTGCAGAACAAGGAGCCCATGTGGCTTTTACCTATGTAAGTGAGGGAAGTGCTGATAAAGCGAAGCAATTGGAAAGTCGATTGCAAAGATTTGGCGTGAAGGCAAAAGCCTGGAAAAGTAACGCAGGTGATGCGGCGCAATGCGAGCAATTTGTAAGCGAGGTGTTGCAAGAATTTGGTACAATTGATATCTGTGTAAATAATGCAGGAATTTCAAAGGATAATTTATTAATGCGTCTTACGCCTGATCAGTGGAATGAGGTCATTCAAGTTAATCTTAATAGTGTTTTCTATATGACCAAGCAGGTAATAAAACCTATGATGAAAGCGCGCACAGGCTCCATTATCAATATGAGTTCTGTTATTGGGGAAATGGGTAACGCAGGACAAAGTAGTTATGCGGCTAGTAAAGCTGGAATAATTGGATTTACCAAGTCTGTGGCAAAAGAACTGGGTAGTAGAAATATTCGTTGTAATGCTATAGCACCTGGATTTGTAGAAACAGATATGACTAGTTATCTAAAAGAGGGGGAAGCTGGTGAAAAGTATAAAGCCGGAATTCCGCTGGGACGTTTTGCGTCTGCACGCGATATTGCTAATGTAACGCTGTTTTTGGCTAGTGATCTCTCTTCTTATGTGACGGGTCAGACTATCAGTGCCTG
>VGMN01000024.1 GCA_016866355.1 Bacteroidota bacterium | reverse complement strand
TATTACCGGCTGGTGTTTACGTATATATGATTCAATTGAATGATGATAAGAAGACCTTATTAAAAGGTACACTTTCGATCATTTATTAAAATTATGCAGTAAACCTTTCTGATTTTTTTAATATTCGTATCAAGATATAAAGGGCGGTCAAGGAAGTAAGACAAATTCCCAGCAATTCATCACGCCATAGTTGATCGTGGCATGCTATTGCCGGGTAACGCCAAGTAGGAATCGGGGCGAATAGGAGTAAAAAAATTCCAGCTAACCAAATGTATTGAGTAGTATGTTCTTTGAGGATCCAACGCTTCCAGTTAAACTCCATACTTGAAAGTGTGGCACCGAGTCCTTGCAAACGAGGCCACCAGCGATTGACATCTGCACAATACGCATCAAAACCTGCTCCAAATTTTCCACGCAGAAAATTTTCTTCTGCTAAAACAATCGCCTGGTAGATAAATAAAAATACGGGTACCATAATGGCAACATAGAAAAGGGAATTAGCCAGGATACCTACACCTAATAGCATTAAAATGTTTCCCAGATAAAGCGGATTCCGACAATGACGGAAAATCCCTTCTGTTACAAGCCCATCGGCGTATGGTTTTCCTTCTTTTCCTCCTCTGACAATGTAAGCTAGTCCAATAGTGGCGCCACGAACCGCTTGTCCTAAAACGGTTGTGAGCAGCCCCATTACAATGGGCCACCAATAATACGTAGGTCCACAGCTAGCTTCTGTAAATAGTGCGGGGGATGGCAAAAACAGGGCACCGTAAAAAAGTATAAAAATGATATTACGGTACTTGAAAAAGAAATTACCGATTCCAATCATAAAATAGGTTGAAGATTATTTTTTAACGGCTACTAGTCCGGTAAAATTATACCACTTGAAAAACACCTCACAATGTGCAAACCCCTGATCACGTAGTAAGTTAATGTTCTCACTTAATTTATAGGGAACTAATACATTTTCCAATGCCTCTCGTTTTTGCGAAATTTCTAATTCGCTGTATTGGTTGCGACGCTTGTAATTATAGTAGTAATTAATAAAGTCACGATTGAAATTACTTTCTTCGGCGAGAATTTTTTCAACGATTATTAAAACGCCACCACTATTCAGTCCGCTTACTATATCCTGGATTAATTTTTCTCTATAAATAGGTCTAACAAATTGTAGTGTAAGACAGAGTACTACTACCGATGCATTTTCAATTTCTACACCCTGTCCCAAATCTTTGCAGCGTAATTCATAGGGACGATCAAATTTGATCTCATCAAATTTTGCTTTGCATTTATCCAGCATCTCAGGTGAATCATCAATCCCAATGAATTTGATGGATTTGTCTACCAATGTATCCATTCCAATCATCGTGGTTCCCGTTGAGCAACCCAGGTCGTAGACAAAGGTTCCTTCTCTTGCATGGTCGGCAGCGAGTTCTGCTACCATCCGTTGAATTTCACCATAGAAAGGGACGGATCGATTGACCATGTCGTCAAACACATGGGCTACATTGGCCCCGAATTTAAAATCGCTGGCTTTGTTAATTTCTTCGCGAAATACTTGGTCTTTGGACATATACTAAGTTGTCCGCAAAGTAACGAAATATCTAACCCTGTTCAGGCTGTTATTCCCATTTCGCTGGGGAGCGCCAAAGGGCTGAGAGCAATAATTCGCGCATAAAGAAAAACTCCTTGGGAAGTTTGTCGTATACTTTTTCAAATAACTCTTGATGACCTAACAATTCACGTTTTCCTTCTTCTCTGTCAATGATCATCACTTTATCAAAGTCTTCTTTTGAAAAACTTTCCATGCCTCTCCAATCCATATCAACATAACGAGGTCTCCATCCAATTGGACTTTCAACAGCCTGCGCCTGCCCACGAATTCGTCCTACAATCCATTTTAACACGCGCATATTTTGACCGTAGCCTGGCCATAGGAATTGTCCATTGTTATCTTTTCTAAACCAGTTGACACTAAAAATACGTGGCGCATTAGAGAGATCTCTTCCAAATTGCAACCAGTGATTTACATAGTCCCCAATGTGATAGCCCATAAAAGGCAGCATGGCAAAGGGATCACGACGAACTTTTCCCACTTCACCAAATGCCGCTGCGGTCATTTCACTTCCCATAGTGGTAGCCAGATAAACACCAAAATTCCAATTGAAACTTTGATACACCAATGGTACACCGGTGCTTCTTCTTCCGCCAAAAATGAATCCAGCAATTGTTACGCCATCTGGGTTTTCCCAATCCTCATCAATAGCTGGATTTTGGTGTCCGGGTGCACAGAAACGAGAGTTTGGATGTGCAGCCGGTTTTCCAGTGCTGGGATCATAGGGTTTACCCGTCCAATCAGTTAATCCCTCGGGAACTTCTTTAGTCAGTCCTTCCCACCAAACATCTTTATCAGGGGTAATGGCCACATTGGTAAAAATGGTATTGGCCTTGATGGTTTCCATCGCGTTGGGATTGGTATGGTAGTTGGTACCTGGTGCTACACCAAAATATCCCGCTTCCGGATTGATAGCATGTAAGGCTCCTTTTTTTCCTTTATGTATCCAGGCAATATCATCTCCAACGGTGGTTACTTTCCAATCACTGAATTCCTTGGGGGGAATCAACATCGCAAAATTTGTTTTACCACAAGCACTTGGAAACGCTGCTGCTACATAGGTCTTTTGTTTATCCGGTGATTCTACACCCAGGATCAACATGTGTTCGGCTAACCATCCTTCTTCACGACCCATTACCGAGGCAATACGTAAGGCAAAACATTTTTTACCCATGAGCGCATTACCGCCATAGCCGCTTCCGTAAGAAATAATCAATCTTTCCTCTGGGAAATGTGAAATATATTTTACGTCGGGGTTACAAGGCCAGGAACTATCTTTTTGTGGACCACCTAAAGGAGCCCCCACCGAATGCAAACATTTCACATATCCTTTCTTTTGTAGGTAAGGAAGGATATCGCTGCCCATGCGGGTCATAATTCGCATATTCACTACTGCATATTCAGAGTCGGTAAGCTGTACACCATATCTTGAGTAGGGCGAACCGACAGGTCCCATACAGAAGGGGATCACATATAAGGTTCTCCCCTTCATACTTCCTCGTAACAAATCATTCAATTTGGTTTTCATCTCAACCGGATCCATCCAGTTGTTGGTGGGACCGGCATCCTCTTTTCGCAGACTACAAATAAATGTGCGGTCCTCTACACGCGCCACATCGCTCGGATCACTAAAACAAGCAAAACTGTTAGGTCTTTTTGCTGGGTTAAGTCGAATAAAGGTTCCTTTCTTGACTAATAGTTCGCAGAGATTATCATACTCTTCCTGAGAACCATCGCACCAATGAATAGTTGATGCTTCGCAATACTTGGAAATTTGATTGACCCAGGTTTCTAATTCAGCACGGGCCTTGGCTGTTTCCGTAGAGAAAAAGTTAGAGGCTAATGACATGGATAATGGCTTGTAATCGTTGGATCAGATTGCCCGATCTGCTGCAAAGGTGCCAAGAAAAAATTAAACTAACGAGTGTTTGCTCGTCCAAATGCTAATGTGCTTATAATCAATGCACTAAATATGAAAATTGCTCCCATAAAAAAGGCTACTCCGGGAAAATATACAGGGTTGCCAGGACTGGTAAAGTAGGAAAATAAATTGTTCATGATTAAAGGTCCCAGCATAGCTGTGAGACTCATAATGCTGGTTAGGGCTCCTTGTAGTTCGCCCTGAACATTTACAGGAAGAAGGCCCGCTAATGTTGATTGAAGGGAGGGGATTGCAATCCCGCCTAAACAATAGGGGATTAAAAAAAAGAACATCATCCATCCTTGTGTGGCAAATGCAAAAAGGCTTAGCCCTAGTGTATATAATGAGAGTCCTAGATAAATACTTTTTTCATTCCCTATACGTGGGTTAATGACCCTGATCAATAGGGATTGTACCAGTGCTACTAGAATGCCTGCCGTTGCTAAGGAAAACCCTACCCTGCTCTCACTCCAACTAAAGCGGTAAATAGTAAAATAGCTCCAGGTGCTCTGAACTGCCTGGCCCCCCATGTAAATAAGAAAATAAGCGATACCCAGTTTTGCTACCTGTGGGAAGGAAGTAAAAATCTTTAATGCTCCAAATGGATTGGCTCTTTTCCAATCAAATGCTCTTCTATTTTCTAATGGTAGTGATTCCGGCAAAATGAAAAAACCATACAAGCCATTGATCAGACATAATATGGCGGCGGCATAAAATGGAGTTCGAACACCCCAGCCTGCCAACAGACCTCCTAACGCGGGCCCCAGAATAAAACCCAACCCAAAAGCAGCGCCGATCATTCCAAAATTTTTGGCTCGGGATTTTTCATCACTGATATCAGCTATATAGGCACTTCCTGTGCTAAAACTTGATCCAGCAATACCAGCTATTACTCTTCCCACCAGTAGCCAAGAATATGTTGGGGCCCATGCGAGCAGGAGATAGTCCACCGAAAAACCAAATAAGGAAAGTAGTAAAACTGGTCTTCTGCCATATCGGTCACTGAGGTTACCTATTATCGGGGCACAAAAAAATTGGGTAAAGGCATAAGCAAAAATCAGCACGGCTCCATAGGAGCTAGCTTCATTGACTGGCACTCCTTTGAGACTGGCTACTAATGAGGGCAACACAGGGATTATCAGGCCTAACCCCATAACATCTAAAAACAGGGTTACAAATATGAAACCAACTGCGGCCTTTCTTTTTTGTTGCATCTACAAATTTAACAGGTTAGTAATACGAGTTGATTTTTATATTTGCATTACTAACCTTCAATTTATATCCATGCGTTTACATTCATTTATTTTTATTGCCGTTGCGCCACTCTTTTTGATTTCCTGTGTAAGTAGCAAGAAGTTTAAAAATGCACAAACAGAATTTGCAAAATTGCAAGACCGGTACAAAACACTGGAATCTGAAAACAATGTTTGTGGCGAAGAAAAAGGAATACTTACTCGTCAGAAAGAAACCTTAGAACGTGAGAAGGCATTATTAACTGCACGTATTAAAGAGCTACAAGAGCAAATTGATTATTGGAAGGCTAATAATAATCAAACCCTCAAGCAACTTGAAAGCTTATCCGTGATTTCTACACAGCAGGCGGAGAGTATTAAAAAGTCAATGGATAATCTGGGTATTAAAGACCTCTATATTCAAAATATCCAGCAGCAGATGTCTTACAAGGATTCACTGAATATGGCTTTAGTGATCAACTTAAAAGGTGCCATTGGAAATTTAGCGGATGAGGATATCAATATTAAAGTAGATAAAGGGGTTGTTTATGTAGACATTTCTGATAAGTTATTATTCAAGACAGGCAGCTATCAAGTAACAGACCACGCTAATGAAGTGTTGGGTAAAGTAGCAATGGTGCTCAAAAACCAACCTGATTTGGAGTTTATGGTTGAGGGGCATACTGATGGAGTAGCCTTCAATGGCAGTGGTGTGATTAGTGATAACTGGGATTTAAGTGTGCTTCGTGCTACCACCGTGGTGCGTTTGTTACAATCAAAATATGGGTTAGATCCAGCTAAAATGGTAGCTGCTGGCCGTAGTGAATACAAGCCGGTAGCTGATAACAGTACCAAAGAAGGTCGTGCGGCTAATCGTCGTACGCGTATTGTGATTTTACCACAATTGGATCAATTCTTCAAGTTATTGGAGAAACCAAAAAGTTAAGCAATAAATAATAGCGTCATTACATTCCGTACTTGGTCAGGAATTTGATACGCATTATTTTAAGCTGTTCCCATGTAAAGTTGAATTCAGCGAGTTCTTCCTGTGCTACTTGTAGCGAGGAGGTTTCGCAGCTTTTGAAATAAGCAATGATCTCCTCTTGCTCTTCTTCATCGATCATTTCATCGATGGCGTAATCAAGATTTAATCGTGTTCCGCTGGCTGCAATGGTTTCCATTTCTTCCAACATTTGGTCCATACGCCATCCTTTATTTTTTGCAATGGTCTCAAGTGAAACTTTTTTATCGGTATTCTGGATAATGTAAACTTTATCTCCACTTTTATTTACCACACTCTTCATCACAAAATCATCAGGCCGTTCTATATTATTCTCTTCAACATAGGTGGCAATTAAGTCCACAAAAGGTTTACCATATTTAATGGCTTTGCCCTTGCTTACTCCTTGGCATTTTTCTAATCCCTCCAACGTGATTGGGTAGGTGGTAGCCATATCTTTTAACGAGGTTTCCAGGAATATTACAAAGGGGGGCAAGGATCTTTTCTTAGCTTCTTGTTGCCGTAGGTCTACCAATAGTTTGAATAGCGGTTGATCAATAGTCAGCTCTTCAACTTCCTCTGCTACTTCCCAATCATCTTCTCCATCAGCATTTTCGTATTGTTTGTTCAATACGATATGGACGGATTTTGGTTTTTTCAAAAAGGCCTCTCCCTTTTTCGTGATTTGCAAAACGCCATATTCTTCAATATCTTTTGACAAGAACCCTTCCAATATCATTTGTCGAATCAGGGATTGCCAGAAAAAAGCATCTCTATTATTTCCACTAGCAAACACTTCCAACCCTTCGTGTCTGAAGAGTGTAATCTGAGGCGTTAATTTTCCAACGATAATTTGAACCACATAATCAGTAGCAAATCGTTGGTCCAATTGTCGAATGGCTTTTAACACCAACGCGGCTTCCTCTTTTGCTTCAATCTTTTCCTTTGGATGTTTGCAGTTATCACATTGACCACAGTTCTCTTGTGTAAATTCTTCACCAAAATAACTCATCAATACTTTTCTGCGACACACTCCTGTTTCTGCAAAGGCAACTGTTTCATGAATCAATTGGGCACCAACTTCTCGTTCACTCAATGGTTTATCTCGCATCAGATGTTCCAATTTTGAAACATCTTTGTGAGAGTAATATAAAATACAACGTCCTTCTAATCCATCACGTCCGGCTCTTCCTGTTTCTTGATAATAGTTTTCAATACTTTTTGGAATATTATAATGAATGACAAACCGAATATCTGGTTTGTCAATTCCCATCCCAAAGGCAATAGTGGCACAGATCACCTGCATCTCTTCGCCCAAAAATTGGTCCTGTCTTTCCGCACGTACTTTACCATCCAGTCCGGCATGATAGGCAACTGCTTTGATTCCATTAGCCATCAGCACATCTGCTAGTTCTTCCGTAGTTTTTCTATTGAGCGTGTAAATAATACCGCTTTTGCCCTTCATGCTTTTGATGAATCGAACAATACTCTCGTCGGTCTGTGCTTTTTTTACTTTAGGCAATACCTCATAATAAAGATTGGGACGATTGAAGGAGGATATAAAAATAGTAGGATCTCTTAAGTCTAAATTTTTAACAATATCACTTTGCACTTTTGGAGTAGCGGTTGCTGTTAAGGCCATCACGGGTGCAGCTGCATTGATTTCCGTCATCATTTCTCTTAACCGACGGTATTCTGGTCTAAAATCATGTCCCCATTCCGAAATACAGTGCGCTTCATCCACGGCAAAAAAAGAAATAGGCAATGCAGAAAAAAATTCAAGGTTCTCTTGCTTAGCTAATGTTTCAGGAGCTACATAAAGCATTTTGGTAGTACCACTCAACAGATCATCTTGTACGGCGCGTATTTCTTTTTTGGAAAGTGTAGAATTTAAAAAGTGTGCAACCTGGTCATGACTACTAAATCCGCGAATTAAATCCACTTGATTTTTCATCAGTGCAATCAGTGGCGAAACAAAAATGGCAACCCCCTCACTAAGTAAGGCGGGTAGTTGATAACATAAACTCTTGCCGCCGCCAGTAGGCATAATCACAAAAGTGTCGTGTCCGGCTAATAAACTTTCGACAGCCTTCTCCTGTGTGCTCTTAAACTTTTTGAAACCAAAGTATTGTTGTAAAGCCTGGTGAAGATCTTTTTTAGGAGCCGTGCTGGAAGCTTTTTTCTTTCCGGGTGATTTTTTAGCAGGGGTCTTTTTGGTAAGCGTGCTCATGAATTCTTTAAGGTAGTCCTTTTATTTGGTAGGGCCATCCAAGACCTTACCTCAATAAGTAATTGATTATTAAATAGTTAAACAATTTTTTCTCAAAAATGAATAACAACTGGCTGGATAACGAATATACTTAGAATAACGCTGCTGTGGAAGAGATATTTAGTTAAAATTCCACATTTGTAAACAGGACTGATTTCTAGCTAAATGGGGCTAATTTTGACTCCCGATTCCGGAAAACAAAAGAATGTGAAGCAGACCGATCCCCTGCCTATGAAGGAGTTGATTCAGCAAACCGCCCTACGAACCCTCGAGTTAGAGGCCCAATCAATTCAAGGGCTACGTTCCTCTATAAATGATCATTTTGTAAAAGCAGTTGAAGCAATTGCAACTACTAATGGCCGTATAGTAATCAGCGGTATCGGAAAAAGTGCAGTGATTGCCCAAAAAATTGTAGCCACTTTCAACTCTACCGGTACGCCCTCTTTATTCATGCATGCTGCGGATGCCATTCATGGGGATTTAGGGATGATCCAGCAAAATGATGTAGTGATTATTATAAGTAAAAGTGGGGAAAGTCCTGAAATTCGAGCGTTGATACAATTGATTCGCAATTTTGGTAACACTATTATTGCCATGGTAGGCAATATTCATTCTTCATTAGCTCAACAAGCTTCTTTGATTTTGGATACAACAGTACAGCAGGAAGCTTGTCCAAATAACCTAGCACCAACCAGCAGTACTACTGCTCAATTAGTCATGGGGGATGCAATAGCTATTTGTTTAATGGAGATGAAAGGATTTCGTTCAGAGGATTTTGCAAAATTTCATCCAGGGGGAGCCTTGGGTAAAAAACTATACTTGCGTGTGCAAGACCTGGGTGTGCAAAATGAAAAGCCTGCCGTAAAAATAAACCAATCAATTCGCGAAGTAATTGTAACCATGACGGCAGGACGCTTGGGCGTTACCGCCGTATTGAATCAGGCTGATCAATTGGTTGGTATCATTACGGATGGGGATTTACGTCGCTTACTAGATCAGGGTAAATCAATCGATGGATTAACGGCAGCAGAAGTGATGACTAAAGATCCTGTTACTATTTCACCAGACCAATTAGCCGTATCCGCGTTGGATCTGCTTCGAAAAAAGAAGATCACACAAATTGCAATTGCAGAAAATCAGCAATACCTCGGCATCATTCATATTCATGATTTGTTGCGCGAGGGGTTGTTATAAAATATCCTATGAAGAACAATCAGTATGTGGCCATTATGGCCGGTGGAATTGGAAGCCGGTTTTGGCCCATGAGTAGAACCCGTTATCCAAAACAGTTTCTGGACATATTGGGATTAGGACGAACCTTGATACAGCAGAGTTATGATCGGTACAGTAAAGTAGTACCTCCCGCTAATGTATATGTAGTTACATCACATGAATATGTAGACACTGTAAAGGCGCAACTTCCTGAATTACCTGTTTCTAATATTCTTGCAGAGCCTTCCCGAAAAAATACAGCAGCTTGTATTGCATACATTGCTTTTCATTTACAGGCTAAGGATCCTTCTGCAGTAATGATTGCCGCACCTGCGGATCATTTGGTAACAGAGACAGAACAATTTGTACAAACAGCCTCTAGGGCGCTTGATTTTGTGGAGAACACCAATTCATTAGTGACTATAGGAATCAAGCCAACACACCCTAACACAGGGTATGGTTATATCCAGCATGAAATGCTACAAGCCGCTCCTGATGTATTTAAAGTAAAAACGTTTACAGAGAAACCCAGCGAGGAAATTGCAAAAGCATTTATAGCTAGCGGAGATTTTTTATGGAATGCTGGCATTTTTACCTGGAAAGTTAGCACCGTACTTACGGCTTTTGAATCGCATCTATCTGAAGTGTACGAAGTCTTTGCTGCAGAGAAAGAGTATTTCAACACTCCTTCAGAACGGGAAGCTATTGAGCGAATCTATCCGCAGTGTACTAATGTATCTGTGGACTTTGGTGTTATGGAAAAAGCATCCAATGTATTTGTGATTCCCGCTAGTTTTGGTTGGAGTGATCTCGGAACTTGGAATAGTGCTTGGGACAACATGGAAAAAGATTATTTCGGGAATGCAGTGGTTGGTAAGCATGTAATGGTTGTGGATGCCAATAATTGTATGGTCCATGCACCTGATAAAAAATTAGTATTGCTCCAAGGTTTACGCGATTATATTATTGTTGATACGGAGGATGCGTTATTGATTTGTAAGAAAGATAAAGAACAGCAAATCAAAGAATATGTTGCTGAAGTAAAACGCAATATGGGCGAACACTACTTATAATTATACCTTGACAATTACTTCTAAACTTCCCGCGGTAGGTACTACCATCTTTGCTACGATGAGCGC
>VGMN01000023.1 GCA_016866355.1 Bacteroidota bacterium | reverse complement strand
TAAACCATGAAACAAATACTACTGCTGGCACTCTCTTTTTCGCTAGCCATTCATACCCTGGCACAAAAAGACAGTGTCGTTACAAAACGAGACAGAAAAAGAGATGTGTTACTCGAAACCTCAATGGGTAATATCTGGATTAGACTTTCAGATGCTACGCCCCTACACCGGGATAATTTTATCAAGCTGGTAAAAATGCATTACTATGATGGCATCCTTTTTCATAGAGTTATACAAAACTTTATGATCCAATCAGGTGATCCTGATAGCCGTGGTGCAGCTCCAGGTACCCCATTGGGGGAAGGGGGTCCCAATTATGTAGTGCCCGCTGAATTTCGTCCTACACTTTTTCATAAAAAAGGAGTAATTGCGGCTGCCAGAGACAATAATCCTGAAAAATCCAGCAGTGCCAGTCAATTTTATTTGACGCAGGGAAAAATCTTCACAGAGGCGGGGCTTGATTCAGTAGAAACCTATCGTCTTAAAAGAAAAATACCCGCGGACCAACGAAAAGTGTACACGACACTGGGCGGCGTTCCGCATTTAGATCAAAACTATACAGTGTATGGGGAGATTGTAAAAGGGCTTGAAGTGGTTGATAAAATTGCAGCGGTTCCCACCAGTAAAGGAAAAGATAAAGACCGCCCGCTTCAAGACGTTGCTATAATAAAAGCCAAATTGATAAAACGTAAGAAACACTAGATAGATGTCCTGCATAATTTGTAGGTTTGTGCACTCAAAAAAATCATCCTATGAGTTACCCCTCTAACCTTCGCTATACAAAAGAACATGAATGGATCAGCCTGGATGGCAATATTGCCACCATTGGTATTACCGAATACGCGCAACGCGAATTAGGGGATATTGTATTTGTGGAAGTAGATACTATTGGTAAAAACCTGGAGGCAGGTGCTGTTTTTGGTACCGTTGAGGCAGTTAAAACTGTTTCTGATCTTTTCTTACCCGTTAGCGGAACTATCAATGAATTAAATGCTGCACTAAGTGGTGCTCCTGAGTTGGTAAACAGTGACCCTTACGGTGAAGGCTGGATGATAAAAATGACTGTTAATAACCCTGCTGATGTAGCAGCCTTACTTGACGGTGCCGGTTATGAATCATTGGTTGGATAATTTTTTGCATTGAAAAGACTGATTATTTCGTTTTCGCTGAGCCTCAGCTGGCTCTTCTTGACTACCTATCTTCTGGTAATGCCCTCCAATGGCCAAGGTGGAAAATTAATGCGATGGCTTCAGCAACTTGGTCTTGAGGAATACTTAAAAGATTTAGAAGCCGATAAAATTGTGCATGTAGGACTTTTTTTTGTGCTGGTAGCACTCTGGTGCTGGGCTGTAGCAGAGTTAAAAATTTCTTACCTCAGTAAGTTTTTATCCTTCGTCATTGTAGCGCAAACCTGGTTATTCTATGGCATTGCCATGGAGTTTGTGCAAAAATATTTACAAAATGGAAGATCGTTTGATGTTAAGGATATGATTGCCGATGGCATTGGATGTGGCTTGGCTTTGTTAGCATCTTTGCCTTTTATTCGTCGTAAACAATCGGCAGCCCCCCGGTAAAAAAGAGACCCCTGTGGAAACAGGGGTCGCAACCAAAACTAACTGCTTATGAGAAAATGAACGGTATTTATTGCGTTCACTCTTATAACGTGAATTTACGATGCAGGTTGCGGGTTAAGTGTTAAAGAAAAGAGAAGTTATTACTGTCGGGTCAGTTTTTCTGCATTCTCTGCAAATTGTAGCGCCTCTATCAACTCCTGAATATCCCCATTCAAAACAGCGTCCAGATTATAAAGTGTAAGCCCTATTCGATGATCCGTTACACGACCCTGCGGAAAATTATACGTTCTGATTTTAGCGCTGCGATCGCCCGTGCTAACCAAGCTTTTACGATGACGGGATATCTCCTCCTCTTGCTTACGAACCTGCTCTTCGTAAAGCTTAGTTCGTAGCATTTGCATAGCTTTTTCCCGGTTACCTAACTGTGAACGTTCCGTTTGACAGATCACCACGGTTCCTGTGGGAATGTGGGTTAACATTACCTTGGTTTCCACCTTGTTTACGTTCTGACCTCCAGCACCCCCACTTCGTGCTGTTTCCATTTTAACATCGGCTGGGTTTAGCTCAAAGTCAACTTCCTCCGCTTCAGGCATTACAGCCACCGTAGCAGCTGAAGTATGCACACGCCCGCTAGCCTCTGTATCGGGCACCCGCTGTACACGATGCACTCCACTTTCAAATTTCATGACACCGTAAACATCTTCCCCTACCACTTCCAGTTGTACTTCTTTGTAACCTCCTACGGTGCCCGCATTATCACTTAGTACAGCCGTTTTCCAACCTCTTCGGTCACAATAACGCATATACATACGCAATAAATCACCAGCAAAAAGACTGGCCTCGTCCCCTCCCGTTCCAGCCCTGATTTCAAGGATAGCATTCTTTTCGTCCTGAGGGTCTTTAGGAATCAATAACTGACGAATTTCCGCTTCCAGTTCCTCCTTGCGTGTTTCTAAGCCCGGGGCCTCTTCTTTAGCTAACTCCCGTAATTCCTCGTCAGAACCAGCTAATGCTTCTTTACTAAAGTCTATATCATCCAGCACACGCTTATAGGACAGATAGGTGTTCACAATTTTTTCAAGACTTCGGTACTCTTTGCTGGTTTCAGCAAATTTTTTATTGTTCCCTACAATCTCAGGATTGGTGAGCGCTACTCCAAGTTGATCAAAACGGGCTTTTATGGCTTCGAGACGGTCTAGCATAGTTATTAGGAGCGCAAAAGTAATAAGAATAAATTTGGACCATGGCCTTTTACAAATTCAAAGCTTCCCGCCTGTTTGACGGAACAAAGTTTATTGATAATAATGTGTTGGTAACAAAACAGGATGGGACCATCGAAGCCATCCTTCCAGTAGCGGAAGCCGGAGAAGATATAAAGAACCTGGAAGGAATTTTATTGCCAGGTTTGATCAATTGTCATTGTCATCTTGAATTAAGTCACTTGAAAGATGTGATTCCTCCACATACTGGTTTGATTGAATTTCTTTGTTCGGTAGTTACAAAAAGAGGGTTTGATCCAGCCATCATTCAAGCTTGTATTGACGCGGCTGAAAAAGAAATGTGGGAGAATGGCATTGTTGCGGTGGGAGATATTGGAAATACCGCAGATACCGCCGCTACCAAATCAACTAGTAAAATTTATTGGCAAAACTTTGTAGAAGTACTCAGCTTTACTGATGAAAAAGCTCCCGAACACTTTTTGCATTATCAAGAACAACAAGCTCGCCTACAAGAAGCGCTAGCACAACGCCATACCCCAAGCAGAACCACCTTAGTCCCCCACGCTCCCTATAGCATCTCCCCTAAAACATTCGAGTTAATCAATCAGCATACGGCTGGACAAATCATTTCTATTCACAACCAGGAGCATCCCGCAGAAAATGAATTGTATCAAACTGGTGGCGGTGACTACCTACGTTTATTTAAAATTTTTGGGATGGAAGCCTCTCCATTTCCAGTGACAGGTCTCACTAGTATTCAATCTGTATTACCCTATTTCAATCAGGGACAAACCATTTTTCTGATTCATAATACCTGCATGACAGATGCAGATATTAGCTGGGCCAATACCTGGGCTGCCACTAATAATATTCGACTGATCTATTGCCTTTGCATCAATGCAAATTTGTATATCGAAAATAAAGTACCACCAGTAGAATTATTGCAAGCGCACGGATGTGAAATAGTGTTAGGGACAGATAGCTATAGTAGTAATTGGGAATTGAGTATTGCTAAGGAGATACAATCAATTTGCCAGCATTTTCCTAATCTGCCACTTGAAAATATTTTACAATGGGCTACTTTGGCCGGCGCCCAAGCGCTGCAATGGGAAAATCAATTAGGTAGTTTTATAAAAGGGAAACAACCAGGAATTACTTTATTAGATCTTGAAAAAGGCCTCTCAAAACGTGTTATTTAATTTAATGCAGAACAGCAGACAAGACAGGTAAGGATTTTAAGGGACGAAATTCTTGAACGTGCTGTAAGAAATAGTATTCCATATGCTGGAGTAACTGACGACGCATCTCTTGATTCATTTTTATTTCATCCAACTCCGAGGGTTGTCTTGATTTTAGTAGTTCAGCACAACAACTTGCCTTTTTACCTTCCAGATAATTTTCGTGTAAGGGAGGGGTATTGGCGATTACAGAATCGACCAAATCAAAATAAAGCGACCCTTCCTTTGTGTGGACAATCCTAGGTGAAACACCAAAAAAATGAGTGAGATGCAAGGCAAAAAATAGGGAGAGGTTAGCCGTTATGGTGGGTGCAGCCTGATCCAAGTGAAGCAAACAGTCCTCTGTGAACTGGAATAAGGGTTGATTTTCCTCTGGTTGTTTTAAACAATGCGTGAGTAATTCCACTATAAATAAAGCCACTGCATTTTTAGTAACATCTTGAAAAATTTGCTCATACAAATGCCCCCATTGAAATTCGCGAATCCGGTTTAGCAAACGTCCATCCTTGTGGTATACCACTAAATCCAATAAAGCTGCTGGTTGAAACAAATTAGCCTTCCCGCTACTACGGCCGGTTGCAGTTCGTACTCCATTTACCAAGTAGGATTGTAGTCCAAATAATTCAGTATAAATGGTTACAATCAGGGAAGTCTCCCCGTATTTTACCGTTCGTAATACAATCCCCTTTGTTTTAAATAGTTTAGCAGACATATTTCTCGGAAAGCAAACCTATTAAATCGAACCCGATCAATTTTGCTTTTCTTTGCACGGGACAAAATTTCCAGTTATGTGGCAACGGTTTGGGCAGTTTATTTTAAAATACCGACTCCCCTTGTTAATCCTGTTAGTAGTGGTTACAGGAGGCATGGGCTACCTGGCAAGCAAAGTTGAACTAAGTTATGAGTTCACACGGGCTATCCCGTTAGATAACCCCAAATACAAATCCTATCAGGCCTTTCGTGAAAAATTTGGAGAGGACGGGAATCTATTGGTTATCGGTATTCAATCAGAACAGCTTTTAAAAGCAGGCACTTTTCAATCCTATGTACAACTACAAGAAGAGTTGAAGAAGGTGGACGGTGTTGAAGATATTCTTTCTGTTCCTGGTGCTGTAGAATTGATAAAAGATGCTGTTACCGAGCAATTAAAAGTGGTGCCGCTTTTTGACACACAGAACTTTGATCAGGGAAAAATTGATAGCAGTGTGCTGCGCCTTCGTAATCTCCCTTTTTATCAAGGCCTCTTGTACAACCCTACAACCAATGCTTATCTAATGGGACTTCGGATCAATAAGGATCTGATGAACTCCAAAAAACGAGTAGTGGTGGTGGAAAGCATTGAATCCATTGTAAGAAACTTCGAAAATAAATCTGGGATAACCACGCATTTAAGCGGATTGCCCTATATACGGAGTAAAGTAGCCATCATGATTCAGGACGAAATGAAATTTTTCCTGATCGCCTCCGTAGTGCTTTCTGCGCTGATTCTTTTACTCTTTTTCCGTTCCGTCAGCGCCATGTTATTATCGATTGCTGTGGTGGGCATCGGTGTAATTTGGAGTGTGGGAACATTAGAGTTGTTTGCATTTAAAATCAGTCTGCTCACGGCTCTCATTCCGCCATTGGTAGTAGTAATTGGAATTCCAAACTGTATTTATTTTCTCAATAAATTTCATGTTGCTTGGAATCAAACAGGTGATAAAAATCGAGCGCTTATTACCATGGTTGATAAAATGGGAGTAGTAACGCTGTTTTGTAATGTTGCTGCCGCCATTGGTTTTGCTGTGTTTGCACTAACCAGCAGCCAAATCTTAAAAGAATTTGGATTAGTAGCTGGGATCAACATCATGGCGCTGTTCTTTATCTCACTACTTTTTATCCCGGCCATTCTTAGTTACCTGCCTCCTCCCAAAACAAGACATACTCGATATTTAGATAATCCAAGATTGAACCGATGGTTATCTAGAATGGAAAACTGGTCCTTGAATCATCGGAATTTTATTTATGGCATTACAGCAGTTTGTGTTGCGTTGGCCATTGCAGGATTGTTTAGACTTAAGAGTGAAGCTTTTATTGTAGACGACCTACCAAAATCTAATTCAGTTTATACTGATTTGAAATTTTTTGAAACCCATTTCAAGGGGGTCATGCCACTGGAAATAGTAATTGATACCAAAAAGAAACAAGGTGTTACACGCAATTTGCGTAACCTGGAAGGCATTGACTCCTTATCCAAGTATTTGGCTGCTGTACCCGGCATTGCAAGGCCGCTAAGTGTAACAGAAGGATTGAAGTTTGCGAGACAAGCATTTTTTGACGGAGATCCGGCTAGTTACACCCTACCGAACAGTTATGACTTACCGGCACTGGCAAAATACCTGAGCTTCAAAGATACCACGGCACAAAAAAATTCATTGGGCAAACTAGTAGGTTCCTTTATGGACCAAAGCAAACAGCAAGCACGTATTAGTGTGAGTATGGCTGATATTGGAAGCTATCGTTTACCAGGATTATTAGATAGTATTCAACAAAAAGCTGATTCAATTTTTAACGAAGGACCAGAAAAAAAAGTAGCTATTGAATTAACAGGAACCAGTGTTACTTTTTTAGAGGGAAGTCGATTTATCATCAATGGACTCAAAGAGAGTATTTTTTGGGCCTTCTTGCTCATTAGTCTTTGCATGCTTTATCTCTTTCGCTCTGCCCAGATTCTTTTGTGCTCATTAATACCCAATATTATTCCCTTAATTATTACAGCGGGTGTAATGGGGTGGACCGGTGTGCCACTCAAACCTTCTACCGTGCTGGTATTTAGTGTGGCGCTGGGAATAGCCATCGATGTAACCATTCGTTTTTTAGTTAATTATAAACAAGAGTTACCACAACATCAACAGGATGTAAGAAGCACGGTTATTCAAACCATTTACAGCACCGGTATAAGTATCATCTATACGTCGCTGGTATTGATTGCTGGATTTGTAATTTTCTGTTTTAGCGAATTTGGTGGTACTATGGCGCTGGGTTGGCTCACTTCCTTAACACTAGTCACAGCAACACTCACTAATCTTATTCTATTACCTGCCTTACTCCTTACATTAGGTAACAAGAAGAAGTCCTGATCCGTATATCTTTGCCAGGCATAAACAACACCCGTGGAAAAATCCAATTTTGTTGATCAGATAAGAATCTATTGCCGTAGCGGACACGGGGGTGCCGGTAATAAACACTTTATGCGTAATAAATTCACGGCCATGGGTGGTCCCGATGGCGGTGATGGCGGAAGAGGAGCACATATTATCTTAAAAGGAAATCGAAACCTTTGGACACTACTCCATCTCCGTTATTATAAAAATGTACTTGCAGAAGATGGCGAAAAAGGTGGAGCTAACAATTGCCACGGAAGAGATGGAAAAGATATTATCATAGAAGTTCCACTGGGAACCATTGCAAGGGACGAAGAAACTGGCAAGCAAGAAATAGAAATACTAGAAGACGGTCAGGAAGTCATTTGGTTGCCTGGAGGAAAGGGCGGATTAGGTAATTCACATTTTGCCACTCCTACCAACCAAGCACCTGAGCATTCGCAACCTGGTTTGCCAGGCGTTGAAGGATGGAAAGTATTTGAGTTGAAAGTGTTGGCTGATGTAGGACTGGTGGGATTCCCCAATGCAGGTAAGTCTACGCTTTTGTCCGTGATAACTGCTGCAAAACCCAAAATTGCAGATTATGCTTTCACTACCATCACACCAAATTTGGGAATTATAGATTATCGGGATGGTCGTAGTTTTTGCATGGCAGATTTACCAGGTATCATTGAAGGCGCTGCAGAAGGTCGTGGCTTAGGTCATCGTTTTCTTCGTCATATTGAACGTAATGCCGCTTTACTTTTTTTAATTCCCGCCGATAGCAAAGATCATCGAAAAGAGTTTGAGATTTTAGTCAACGAATTGGAACAATACAACCCCGAGTTATTACACAAACAATTTTTAATTGCAATCAGTAAAGCAGATATGTTAGATGACGAACTCAAAAGTGCCATCAGCAAGGAAATGCCCGAATCAGTACCGCTCTTGTTTATTTCGTCCGTAACCAACCAAGGACTCACCACCTTGAAAGACAAATTGTGGACACTTTTGAACGAACCAATCAATCAATAACTCCTACCAACCGTATCACAGGCAGCCTTGAGGAGTGAATTTGCATCAGGTGCATCCTGCCACTTTTCCCAAAACATCACACCGGCCGCAATATCTTTGGCCAGCTTTGCTTTACGTTTGACAGTGTATTGCCCATTGTAATAGATGGTGTAGTTGGTGAAACTTCCTGCGCTAACTATAGCTGAATCCAATTGCGCATTTCCACCCTGGGAAAGAATATTTCGATAAGAAAGAACTGTATTTGTTTGCGTAATGCCTGACGGTCTGCCATAAGCAGGTACCCCCAACACAGCTTTTGACGCTGGCATTCCGCGCGTATTGATCCAATAGTTCAAACAAAGATTAGCTAACGCATAATCGCTATGATGACGGTAAGGAGTGGTGGTGCTAAAATCGTCATAGGCCATGATATTAAAAAAATCAACTACGGAAAACAATTCATTACGAACTGCATCCCGAATACCTCCAGCATATTTACCTGCAGTAATGGCACAGGATAAATAATACCGACCATCACGATGCAGAGAATCTGAAAGTTCTTTCATCAGGGCTGTAAAGGTTACATCCGTTCCGTCTGAGGTAGTAGGAAATTCCCAATCCATATCCACACCATCCAGTTGTTGGGTACGTACTACATTCATGATATCACGAATAAAATTGGTACGCCCCTGCGGACTGGAGGCCATATTTTTGAAATTAGTTTTTCCATCTCCAGACCCATCATTAATACCTAATAAAATTTTTGCATTATTAGAACGCGCTTTAGCTGCCACCGCTGCTAAGCTTGCGGTGGAAGAACCCGGGGAAACTAAACTTCCAGTTGAATTAACCTGATAGAATGCATATACCACTACATTGGTCATCCTAAATTTTATATCCGGTACATCAGCAATTGATCTATAGTAAGGAAAATATCCCACTACATGATAACCAAGAGAAGTTGGATTACTAATTACAATGTAGGTGAAAGACCTAGCAGTAGGTGCACATCCGGTAGCAGGACCCGTTGTATTACGAGGTACTACATACCAGAAATAAGCAACATTGGGAGTTGAAGGAATAGTGACAGTATGCGTAGTGCCCACCACTGCATTAGCAACTAATGTAGTAGGTGAAGGCGTAGTGCCAAGATAAACATCATAACTACTGGCGGTACTCACGGTGGACCAAGATAACTGAACACTTGTAGTGGTTACAAAAGCCCCGTTGGCTGGTGCTAGCGCACTTGCACAACCCGGAACAGAAGGCGTCGGTGGCGGAGGAGTAGCGTCCTTTTTTCGACAGGTACTAAAAAATATAAGGGCGAACCCGATGATAAGCAATCTATTGATTCTCATAAGTACAGTTGAGATTCAAATTTATAGATAAATCGTAAAGAAGCAACAACTCGTTTTTCGTAGGTTTGTCCTCTAAATTTTGAATCCATGAGAAAACTATTTTTTGCTGCGGTATTATTGATTAGTGTAGTAGGTCGGGCAATGGCTGACGAGGGAATGTGGCTGCCTCTGTTGTTAGGTAAGCAAGTGTATGACGATATGGTCAAGAAAGGGCTAAAGCTGACCAAAGAACAATTATATCAAATCAACAAACCCTCACTAAAAGATGCGATCATCATTTTTGGGGGAGGATGCACGGGAGAAATTGTCAGCTCCAAGGGACTCATTTTTACCAATCACCACTGCGGTTATGATGCAATTGCCAGCGCCAGCAGTGTAGAGAAAAACTATTTGCGTGACGGGTTTTATGCAAAAACTACAGCCGAGGAAATTCAAACTTCACTTTCTATACAATTCCTACTTCGTATTGACGATGTAACTAAAGAAGTAATGGACTCCTTACAAGGACTCACTGGAACAGAGCGTTTACAAAAACAAGCTGTGGTATTAGCTGCAATCAATAAAAGATTGAGTAATGCATCAGAGAGTATTGAAACAAGAGTAAGCTCACTTTTCAAGGGTAATCAGTTTCTGGCATTTGTATACCAGCGCTATTCTGATATCAGATTAGTAGGCACCCCTCCTGAGAGTGTTGGAAAATTTGGTGGAGATACTGATAACTGGGAGTGGCCCAGACACACTGGAGACTTTTCCGTATTTCGTGTATATACCGATGCCGCTGGCAAACCTGCAAAATATAACGCTGCTAATGTTCCCTTGAAACCAAAATGGTATTTGCCTGTTTCCTTAAAGCCGTTGAAAGATGGGGACTTTGCCATGATCTGGGGTTATCCTGGAAGTACTAATCGATACGAAAGCAGCCATGGGATACGATTGGCTACTGATATCAACAATCCAACCCTGGTTAGTTTAAGAGATGTTCGCTTGAAGTATATGTTTGAAGAGATGAAAAAAGATCCAGCTGTGAAATTACAGTTGGCTTCCTCCTACGCAGGCATTGCCAACTACTGGAAATTTTTTGATGGCGAAACTAAACAGTTGTTGAAGTATGATGTAGTGGGACAAAAAAAGA
>VGMN01000022.1 GCA_016866355.1 Bacteroidota bacterium | reverse complement strand
GGTAGAGGTATATATTAATTTGACACCCGGGGTTCGTTCTAACCATTGATCAAAAAGTTGTAGCACGCCCCCCATTAAAAAATTGGAGCTGACCCAACCCACCAGCATTACTCCTGATATTATTAATAAGAACCCCAGGCCTGGTACATTCAAGTAGGGACGCAGAATATTGTCCACGTTTTCAAATAACCAGTAGAGGGCATACCCCGTTATGGCGATGGGTGCTAAAATTACCAGCCCCTGGATAAAGTAGCCAGCCACCCGTTTAAGGGGGTTCCGAAAAGGTCTTTTGGGGTCCATAGGGGGTATTTGAGGCTAAATTACTACAATTCAAGCCCCTCTGCCCTCTGTTTTTGGCCAAAAGTTATGGGATTTTAACAAAAGAAACTTTGAAAACGATTATAGTTTCCATAGTTTTGCGGCCCAAATCAACGTATGAAACCCAAAAACCGAATAGCAGAAAAGGCGGAAGAGCTCTACATGCGTTTTGGCATTCGTTCCGTTTCCATGGAAAATATGGCCGAGGCATTGGGGATGAGTAAAAAAACACTCTACCAATATTTTGCGGACAAAGACCAATTGGTGGTTGAAGTGGTTAAACGTCACACCAACCTGGTTCGTGAACAATGCGAACAAATTTCAGCGGAGGCTACCGACGCTATCCATGAAATTTTTCTGATCATGGAACGGGTCATGGAAGATTTTAGAAATATGAACCCGATGGTTTTGTTTGATCTTCAGAAGTATCATCCATTGGGATTTCAGCAATTCAATGAATACAAGAATCAATTCTTACTCGATTTTATTCGTTGCAATATTCAGCGTGGTATCCGAGAAGGATTGTACCGTGATAATATTCAATTAGAAATTATTAGTCGATATCGCTTGCAATCAATGATGATTCCTTTTGATATTAATGTATATCCGCCCACGCAGTTCAATATGGCAGAGACGGCACAGTTAATTGCAGAAAATTTTACATATGGATTAGCTACAGTGAAAGGACATGAGTTAATTCAGGATTACCAGGAAAAAAGAAAAAATAAATGAAGAAGAATCAATCAAAATCCATTTTGGTCATGTTGTTGTTGGTGCTGGTTACCACACAGGTGCAGGCAGTAGACACACTTCGTGTGGCAGTACATGCATTTACTGCACAACAGGCTGTTGACTATGCAATGAAGAATAATGTGCAGGTGAAAAATGCATTGTTAGGAATCCAATTGCAGCAAGAAACTAACCGTCAGGTTACATCTGCTGCTTTTCCGCACGTGAACGGAAGCCTCAGCACTACTGCCAATCCTAATGTGGCAACACAGGTAATCCCCAATTTTATTTCACCGGCTACTTACCAGGTACTTATTGACAAAGGTGTCAAAGATGGTAATGGTAATCCTATTACCATGCCTGCAGATTTTGGATTTGTTGCTGCGCAGTTTGGTACTCGTTATAGTGCTAATGCGGCTGTGAGTTTGAATCAACTTCTTTTTGACGGGCAGGTATTTGTGGGATTGCGAGCGCGCAGAGCCGCTATGGAATTTGCAGGCAAAAATGCTGAATTAACTGCTGAAATCATCAAGGCTAACGTATTGAAAATTTACTATCAATTGGTGGTTAGCCGTACGCAATTGGAGTTATTGGATTCTACTATAGCATTTGTACAAAAAAATTTAGCCGATACACGGGTACTTTATCAAAATGGATTTCGTGAAAAACTGGATATTGATCGTGTGGCTGTTCAACTCGCCAATTTGCAAACTGAAAAGAACAAGGCACTTGCCATGGTTTCTAATGGCTATTACGGATTAAAAGTGTTAATGGGTATGCCGGTTGCGGATCAGCTGACATTAACTGATTCATTGACACCAGAGATGATCAAAGATGGCATGTTAGCAGCTGAAGCGTATGACTATAAGGATCGTAAGGAATTTCAATATGCTGACCTGGGTAGAAAATTGGGTGAGTATAATGTTCGTCGATACAAGCTCAGTCAAATTCCAACAATAGCACTGAATGGTGTGTATGCAAAAAATGCACAACGTAATACCTGGAATTTTTTAAATCAAGATCAACGTTGGTTTACTATTTCAAATGTGAGTGTGGGTTTATCCATGCCTCTTTTCAATGGCTTTGTTACCCGCTCTAAAATCACACAGACTAAAATTGAATTAGCACAAACGCGTAATGAAATTGAAGGACTCAAGCGCACCATTGACAGCGAAGTAGCCAGTGCAAAGAATAATTTTCAATCGGCTATCAGTCGGATGGATTTTCAACAACAAAATGTAGCGCTTGCGGCCAATGTATACCAGCAGATTAAGAAAAAATACGAATTAGGGCTGGGTTCACAAACAGAAATTAATTTGGCACAAAATGAATGGAAGGCCGCACAAACTAATTACACCACTGCACTGGCCGATGCCATCATTGCACGTATTGATTGGCTAAAAGCAGCGGGTAAATTATAAATCACTGAAAAATTAAACTATGAATACGCTATCAACAAAATTGTTCTTCATTTTACCATTGGCCTTATTAGTAGCCTGTGGGGATTCGCCAAAAAAGAATGGAGACGCTGCACAGCTTCGAAAAAAAATCGAGGAAGTAAAAAAAGAAAAAGCTGTTTTGGATAATACGCTTCGTGAATTGGAACAGCAATTAGCGGTAGCAGATCCCAGCACTGTACGTGCTGCTTTTTTAGTATCAGTGGATACATTAGAAAAAGGTGCTTTTGCGCACTACATAGACTTGCAAGGTCGTGTGGAAGCAGAGGATATGGCCTATGTGGCACCTGCTGGTATGGGTGGTGTGGTCAAAGCTGTTTTTGTTAAACTTGGGCAGCGAGTAAGCAAAGGCCAGACCTTATTGAAGTTGGATGATGCGGTGGCCCGACAACAGTTGACAGCGGCACAACAACAAACAGGAATGTTGAAGGCTAGATTGGAGCAGGCGCAGACTATTTTACAACGTTATGAGAATTTGTGGAAACAAAATATAGGTGCCGAGATAAGTGTGGTTAATGCAAAAGCAGATGTAGAAGCGCTAGCAGCTCAGCTACGCGCGGCACAGGCACAGGTAGGAATGGCGCAAGAGCAAGTGAATATGGCAAGCGTTAAAGCTGAGATTTCTGGTGTTATCGATGAGCTAAATGTAAAAGTAGGCGAACTCTATACACCTCAAGCAGCTGCTACACCGGGTATGGGAATCCGTATTGTAAATAATAGTCGTTTGAAAGTAGTAGCCAATATTCCTGAAAATTATATTGGACGCGTAAAGAAAGGAACGCTGATTGATGTCAACGTATTGGAGAGCGGAAATGAAAACTTTACTACAAAACTAGCTATAGTAGGAGAGTCTATAAATGCTGTAACTCGTTCCTTCAATGCGGAGGCAATCATCCCTTCTACTCCTGCATACAAACCTAATCAAACAGCCAATGTGCGTATACTCGATTACAAAACTGATAGCACTATTGTAGTGCCTTTGAATACGGTGCAGCGTGATGAGAAAAGCCGATATGTATATGTGGTGGAGCAAACAAAAAACAATTTAGTTGCTCGTAAAAAAATAGTGACCACTGGCGAGGCTTACAGAGGACAAATTGAAATCAAATCCGGATTAACACAAGGACAGGTATTGATTACGCGTGGTTTCCAAAATGTGTATGATGGACAATCTGTAAAAGCTGTTCAATAATCGACCCACTACAAAAAATTAACTATGTCAAGTTTCCAGGAAAAGATTGTCAATAAGATCAAAGAGTTTGGTCCCACCAGTTGGTCTATTGATAATCGTACGGCTATGTATATTATTGCCATCCTCATTTCTCTTTTTGGGTATATCAAATTCACTACACTACCCAAGGAGCAATTTCCGGATGTGGTTTTTCCGACTATATCAGTTACTACTGTTTACGTTGGTAATTCGCCCAAGGATATTGAAAACTTAGTAACCCGTCCCATTGAAAAGCAATTAAAAGGTATCAGCGGAGCTAAGGTTAATAAAATTACCAGTACTTCTCAAACGGATTACTCACTCATTGTAATTGAGTTTGATACGGATGTAAAAAGTGAAGTTGCTAAACGAAAAGTAAAAGATGCCGTTGATAAGTCTACCAAGGATTTGCCTACTGATCTAACTAGTGAACCGGATGTGCAGGAATTTTCATTTAGTGAAATGCCCATCTTGTTTGTGAATATCAGTGGTGATTTTGATCCCATCAAATTAAAAGAGTACGCGGATAAGATACAGGATAAGGTAGAAGAACTCCCATCGATCACCCGTGCAGAGATAGTAGGTGCTCCGGAGCGGGAAATTCAAGTCAATGTAGATCCTTACCGTATGACTACCGCTAAGGTTAGTTTCATGGATATCGAGAATGCAATTGCGCGAGAGAATATGGATATCACAGGTGGGCAGGTGGATGTGGGTAATATGAAAAGAACCTTACGTGTAAAGGGGCAATTTCGGGAAGCGGCTGATATGGGAACCATTGTGGTGAGAAGTTCAGCGCGCGGTGCTTCTGTTTACTTACGCGATGTTGCTGATATTCGGGATACAGTTAAGCAATATGAAAGTTTTGCACGCTTGAATGGTAAGAATGTGGTAACGCTCAACATAGTAAAGCGAGCTGGAGAAAATTTGATTACCACGGCAGATGGTGTTAAAACTATTCTTGCAGCCATGCGTGAGAAGCAGGAATTACCACAGGATTTGAAAGTGGATTTCACCGGAGATCAAAGCAAGGGTACAAAAACATCCTTCAATGAATTAATCAACACTATCATCATTGGCTTTATACTGGTACTATTAATTCTGATGTTCTTCATGGGAGTTACCAATGCCTTCTTTGTGGCCTTGAGTGTTCCGCTGAGTGTATTTGTGGCTTTTATGTTTCTCCCGGTTGCTGATGCCATTGTAGGAGGAAGTGTAACACTCAACTTCATTGTGTTATTTGCCTTATTATTTGGACTTGGAATTATTGTGGACGATGCCATTGTGGTGATTGAAAACACGCATCGTATTTTCAACAATGGGAGGGTTCCTATTATCAAAAGTGCTAAGGAGGCTGCCGGAGAAGTATTTATACCGGTATTAGCAGGTACAGCAACTACCTTGGCTCCCTTCTTCCCCTTATTATTTTGGAAAGGAATTATTGGAAAGTTTATGATTTATCTGCCCACGATGTTGATTCTCACATTGGCAGCTTCGCTGGTCGTGGCATTTATTTTCAACCCGGTATTTGCGGTTAGTTTTATGAAACCCGAGATCAAGGACGATGCAAAACCCAAGTCAATGGTGTTTCGTCAGAAGTGGTTCTGGGTATTTGTAATTGCAGGTATTCTTTTACATGCCATTGGATTTACTGGAACAGCCAATCTCTTATTATTCCTGGCTATGCTGATGGTCTTACATGCGTTTTTCCTACAAGATTTGATCTGGAAGTTTCAGCACAGCACACTACCTGCACTCATGAATCGGTATGAAAAATTATTGCGTTGGATACTGGTAGGTAAACGCCCTGTAAAAACATTCGCTTCTTTATTTGGTCTCTTCATCATATCGATTGTTTTATTGATGCTTCGTGGAAACAAAATGACTTTCTTCCCCAGTGGAGATCCCAATTTTGTCTATGTGTACGCCAAGTTACCGGTGGGTACTGCAGTGGAATACACGGATAGTGTTACACGGGTGTTGGAGAACCGTGTTATGACAGCGTTAGCAGATCAACAACCTGGCAAGGAAGGCAGTATTGTAGAAAGCGTAATCAGCAATGTGGCCGTTAGCGCCAATAATCCTCGTGATAATAATCGTAGCGTTCAGCCGCACTTAGGGCGGATTCAAGTGTCCTTTGTTGAGTTTGAAAAAAGACATGGAAAATCTTCCGCTCCCTTTTTAACTGCTATACGTGAAGCCGTACAAGGGATTCCGGGTGTGGATGTTGAGGTAGACAAGGAAACCAATGGACCGCCCACAGAACCGCCGGTTAATATTGAAATTGCAGGAGATGATTTTGACGAGCTTACAAAAGTGGCTACGCAACTGCTACAATATCTTGATACCAATCGTGTAGATGGTATTCAGAGTTTGAAAGCAGATGTGGATTTGAATAATCCCGAGATCACGGTTAATGTAGATCGTAGCAAGGCCATGATGGAAGGGGTGAGTACCGCGCAAATCGGAATGGCCATACGTACTGCACAATTTGGTAAAGAAGTAAGTAAAATAAAAGATGGGGAAGACGAATATAAAATACAGCTTCGTTATCAAGCGGATCGCCGTACCAGTGTAGATGATTTATTAAACACGCGTATTGTGTTTATGGATATGAATACGATGCAGGTAAAATCAATACCCTTGGGTGCAGTAGCAGCAGTGGAGTATACCAATACGGCAGGCGGAATCAAACGTAAAAACGTTCGTAGAACCATTCAATTACAAAGTAGTGTGGAAGATCCCACCTTAGTTACAGGTATCAATGAAGCACTCAAAGAAAAGATTGAGGCGTTCCAATCAATCACCAGCATACCTCCTGATATCACAATCCGTCAACAAGGACAGAGTGAACAGGAAAAAGAAACACAAGCCTTCTTGGGCACTGCCATGTTAATGGCTACCGGAATTATTTTTCTGATTCTGGTATTACAGTTCAACAGTATGAGTAAACCTTTTATTGTTATTACTGAAATTTTCTTCTCTGTAATTGGTGTAGTTATTGGCTATGCACTCAGTGGCATCACCCTGGCTACTATCATGGTGGGCGTAGGAGTGGTTGGACTGGCCGGAATTGTAATCAAGAACGGAATTCTATTAATAGAATTTACGGACCAACTGCGCACCCGTGGATATCGTACCCGTGAAGCTGCTATCCAAGCTGGTAAGATTCGTATTATACCCGTATTACTCACTGCAGTGGCAACCATCCTTGGGTTATTGCCTTTAGCGGTTGGTTTTAATATTGATTTTACCGGGCTGTTCCAGCATCTTCGTCCAAATATTTTCTTTGGCGGAGATAGCGTGGTATTCTGGGGACCGCTTAGCTGGACTATCATCTTTGGGTTGATCTTTTCGTTTTTCCTAACCTTGATTATGGTACCCGGTATGTATTTGATTGCCGAGCGGTTACGTCGTCCCATGGAGCAATTCTATGGTACTCGTTATATTGCCTTGTTGGGATTTGCCGGACCCTTCTTTTTCATTTTTGTAGGCATCCTGTTTATTGTACGCCGTATACAAGGTAAAAAAGTATGGTTAGGTCATCCGGCTAAATTGAGTCAATAATTATTAAATTCATAGTTGGAACGTAACTCATAACCATGGCCCGTAAACAGGAAATATTACAGGATGTAGTGATCAAATTTGCTGGTGATAGTGGAGATGGTATGCAGCTGACCGGTAGTCAGTTTACCAATAACACGGCGTTATTAGGTATTGACTTAGCTACATTTCCTGATTTCCCGGCTGAGATTCGTGCTCCACAGGGAACACTTCCCGGAGTGAGTGGATTCCAATTACGTTTTTCCTCTGATCGGGTATTTACCCCTGGTGATGCTTGTGATGTGTTGGTTGCTATGAACGCAGCAGCCTTGAAAGTAAACCTCAAGGCGCTTAGGAAAGGCGGTAAGATCATTGCTAATACAGATGGTTTTGATGCCAAGAATTTACGACTGGCTAATTATGCAGAAGGAGTAAATCCATTGGAAGACGGGAGTCTCAGCAACTATGAAGTATTCAAAATTGATGTAACAAAAATGACGCGCGAGGCGCTCAAGGATGTTACACTCGGAATGAAAGAAAAGGATCGGGCAAAGAATATGTTTGTGCTTGGGTTTTTGTATTGGATGTATGGGAGAGAAATGGAAAACACCATCAATTTTATAAAGGAAAAGTTTTCTAAAAAGCCTGATATCATGAATAGTAATATAGCGGTGCTTCAAGCCGGCTATAATTACGGGGACACCACTGAAACATTTACTACTACTTATTCGGTTGAGCGTGCCAAAATGGAGCCCGGTTCTTATCGTTCCATCATGGGTAACCAAGCACTTTCACTCGGTTTGATTGCCGCTTCGCAAAAAAGCGGGTTACCTTTATTTTTAGGATCCTATCCCATTACACCTGCTTCTGATATCCTGCATGATCTTTCCAAGTATAAAAACTTTGGGGTTCGCACTTTCCAAGCCGAAGATGAGATTGCTGCAATCACTTCTGCCATTGGAGCTTCTTATGGTGGCGCTTTGGGTATTACTACTTCAAGTGGCCCTGGTATTGCATTGAAGGGGGAAGCCATGGGTCTGGCGGTGATGCTTGAGATTCCGCTGCTGATTATTAATATTCAACGTGGCGGTCCTTCTACCGGTCTTCCAACTAAAACGGAGCAGAGTGATTTGATGCAAGCTTATTATGGACGAAACGGCGAATGCCCCATGCCCATAATTGCTGCTTCTACACCTACTGATTGTTTTGATGCTATTTATGAAGCTGTTCGTATTTCTATTCAACACATGACACCTGTCATTTTTTTGAGTGATGGGTATATTGCTAATGGTGCAGAACCTTGGCGTTATCCGCAATCAAAAGATCTACCAGCTATTGAAGTAAAATTCAAAACAGCATTGGACAATGGAGAAGAAAAGTATAAGCCTTACGCACGTGATGAAAAGTTAGCGCGTCCCTGGGCTGTTCCTGGCACCGCTGGTTTGGAACATCGTATTGGAGGATTAGAAAAGCAAAATATTACGGGTAATGTAAACTACGAACCCGAGAATCATCAACTGATGGTAAAGCTCCGTCAAGAAAAAGTAGATAAGATTGTGGAATATATTCCCGAGCAACAATTAGATAGTGGTCCGGAGAAAGGAAAAATATTAGTGCTCGGCTGGGGTTCCACTTATGGTGCTATAAAATCTGCAGTTGCGGAATTGCAAGTACGTGGCCAGGCTGTTAGTCATGCCCATCTTAGGTATGTACGTCCTTTCCCTCGTAATCTGGGCGCGATCATTAAAAATTTTGATCAGGTATTGATTCCTGAAATCAACAATGGTCAGTTGATCAAAATAATTCGTGACACCTATTTAGTTGATGCCAAGGGGTACAATAAAATCATGGGAGTCCCCATTACTAAAACTGAATTAGTACATTGTTTAGATGAAATGGTAGGGGGCAAAAACTAAAAGGCCTTGCGTTTGAATGCAACGCATACTTCTTGCAATCCACAGTTTTCACATTGCGGACTACGCGCCACACAAGTATATCGGCCATGTAGGATCAGCCAGTGATGCGCTTTATGAATAAGTTCGGCTGGAAAATTTTTGATTAATATTTTTTCTACCGCCAGTGGGGTAGTTGCCGTGGAAGGGACCAATCCAATTCTTCTGCTCACCCGAAATACATGGGTATCTACTGCCATGTTTGGCTGGTTGTCAATCACCGAAGTAATCACGTTAGCTGTTTTACGTCCCACACCGGGAAGTTGAATCAACTCTTCCACTGTCATGGGTACTTCACCGCCAAAATCACTAATTAGTTTTTGTGCCATCCCAATTAAATGCTTGGACTTATTATTGGGATAGGAGATGCTTTGAATCAAAGGAAATACTTGATCAAAATTGGCTTTAGCTAAGGATTGTGCAGTGGGGAATTTTTTGAGTAGGGCAGGCGTGGTTTGATTGACACGTTTGTCCGTACACTGCGCCGATAAAATGACTGCCACTAATAACTGGTAAGGGTTATCGTAGAATAATTCAGTTTCTGCATCGGGAGCGTGGGAAAGAAAATAATCCGTTACAAATTGGTACTTCTGCTGGCGGGTCATGGCCGCAAGTTACGGATCAGCCAACGGTCTGGACCTGCGTACCAGCGGCGTATCGAAGTATATTAAGAATTACCTCTGTACGGGGGGATTCCAATCTGCGGTCCAGTCTTTCCAGGGTAGTTTTTAAGACCCCCATTTTTTCACGAAGGGTCCAGTCTGTTTCCAGGGCCTCCTCCAGCTTCTGACGTTGAGGGGCCTCCATTTCATGGTAAAGATAAAGGACCAGGTCTTCGGGTGTGTAGGCTTTCATGGGGTCAAACAGCAGCTGTTCCCCATTAAAACGAGGAAGGGCTTTGCTTATTGTGTACAGACTTAAAAAGGGCTATTTTTTTGTGGCGGCCGGTTTCTCCGTGATCAGGAACAGGTCCTCATTGTCCTTTTTCATGAGGTACTTTTCCCGTGCATACTTTTCAATAGTGGCAGGATTTTTCTTTAATGATTCTAACTCCTTGCGTTCCAATTCTATTTGGTTAGAGTAATACTCTTTGGTTTTTTCCAATTTGCGCAATTCTTGTTTACGCTCCAGTTGTGTAAACAAATCATTTTTATCCAGGAACAATACAATCACTATAAAAATGGCTGTAGCAATAAAATATTTATTGCGAATCCAAGGTGGGATGGTTGAGAGAAACTGGTTCATATATTCCTCAAAGATAAAGAGGGGCTTGATTCGCCCCTCCTTGATTATTTGCCAAATTTGATTTTTCCTTTGGGATAAATGGCTGAGCTTCCCAGCGATTCTTCAATACGCAAGAGTTGATTATACTTGGCCATCCGATCTGTACGGGAGGCGCTTCCTGTTTTGATTTGTCCGCAGTTCAGGGCCACCGCTAAATCAGCAATGGTAGTATCCTCTGTTTCCCCACTCCGATGACTCATGATGGTATTGTATCCATTATTTTGTGCCAATGAAACTGCATTGATAGTCTCCGTGATGGTACCAATCTGGTTAACTTTTACCAGCAATGCGTTGCCAATTCCTTTATCAATCCCCTGTTGTAAACGCTCTACATTAGTTACAAAGAGATCATCTCCTACCAGTTGGCACTTAGTCCCTACGGCTTCGGTAAGTATTTTCCATCCAGCCCAATCATCCTCAGCCATACCATCTTCGATACTACAGATAGGGTATTTTTTTACCCAGCTTTCCCAGTACTTGGCTAGTTGCTCGCTGCTCATTTCTTTTCCACTGCTCTTATGAAAAATATATTTCTTTTTCTTGCTATCCCAGAGTTCACTGTTAGCGGCATCCATGGCAATTTTAATCTGAGCGCCTGCTTTGTAACCCGCTGCATCGATAGCCTTCAACACAGTTTCAATGGCTTCTTCATTACTTTGAATATTCGGAGCAAATCCTCCTTCATCTCCTACGTTGGTGCTATATCCTTTTTTCTTGAGCACTGTTTTTAGTGCATGAAAAATTTCAACACCCCAGCGCAATCCTTCGCTGAAATTAGGAGCCCCTACTGGAAGCACCATAAATTCCTGAAAATCGATTTTATTATCGGCATGCGCACCGCCATTGAGGATATTCATCATTGGCATAGGTAATATCTTGGCATTAGTACCTCCCACATAGCGGAATAAAGGAAGACCCGCCTCCTCAGCGGCCGCTTTTGCTACCGCCATACTTACAGCAAGTGTGGCATTAGCCCCTAATTTATTTTTATTAGGGGTGCCATCTAATTGAATCATGATTTCATCGATGCCGGTTTGATCAGCTACATCATATCCTAATAGCAGGGGAGCAATTTTTTTGTTGACATTGTCAACAGCTTTCAACGTTCCCTTACCCAAGTATTTCTTTTTATCTCCATCTCTTAATTCAACCGCTTCATGGATGCCTGTGCTGGCACCACTGGGAACTGCGGCCCTTCCTAAGGCACCATTTTCAGTAATGACATCCACCTCTACAGTTGGATTTCCTCGGGAGTCCAGGATTTGTCGGGCAAAAATTTCAGCAATGTAACTCATGATTATTTAGATGTTATTTGTTTATGATTCACCAGTCAGATAACGGAATATTTCTTCCAGTTTCATGTTGCGGCGCGGCAAAGATACTGTCTCTGCCAGTTTTACTAAAGGACTATCTGCTACAATGGTCCCTTTATTGATAATAATCACACGATCGCATATGGCTTCAACCTCTTGCAAAATATGTGTGGAGAATAAAACAGTTTTTGTTTGCCCCTGTAGTTTGATCAATGAGCGGATTTCTGCCAATTGGTTGGGGTCTAGTCCTGAGGTGGGTTCGTCCAAAATCAAAACCTCAGGGTTGTGGATCAATGCAGCGGCTAAACCCACACGTTGCTTATACCCTTTGGAAAGTTGACCAATGGTTTTGTGTGCTTCTGATTCAAGTTTTGTCAGGGCCAATGCTTGTTCAACGGCAGCAGCAACTGTAGTTATTTGATGAACACGTGCAATAAAGGAAAGGTACTCGCGTACGTAGAGATCCGGATATAAGGCATTTTGCTCAGCGAGATAGCCGATTTTTTTTCGCACGGAAACGGCATCTGTTGCAAGTGCTAACCCGCATACTTTAGCATGGCCTGCCGTGGGTTGCAGATAGCCTGTTAAAATTTTTAAGGTGGTGGATTTTCCAGCTCCATTAGGTCCCAGAAAACCAACTATTTCTCCTTGCTTAACCTGAAAGGATATGTTGTTGACGGCACGTTGGGTGCCATAATCCTTACAAAGACCGCTTACCTCAATGGACATGCCACGAAGGTAACTCAGAGATCGTCAAATTCGTACAAGGGGTCAATATGTGTACTTGCCGGTTTTTCAAAAGCAAATTTGACTAAAGGGTAGCGGTTATCAAAATGTGATTACCATACTTTTTAAGAAACTCGACTTTTTTCCATACTATTACTAACATTATAGGCTTTTTTGAAATCATGTAACTCTACAAAAATATTTTTGTTCTTGCATCCATATTCCGAAAAGTCTCTTATTAGCTCTAATACATCATAATCTATGTATACAGAATCATGTGCACTAATTATGACCCTTGAATTTTCTGGTAAATGCGCAAGTGTTTGTTTTATGGCT
>VGMN01000021.1 GCA_016866355.1 Bacteroidota bacterium | reverse complement strand
GTTATTCTCTATCCGAATCCAAACAGTGGTCAGTTTAATATTCGTGTAAATTCTACTCGCTTCAACGTGTTGGGTATGCGCGTTTACAATGCAACTGGCCAGCTGGTTTATACAAATCAGTGGAGAGGTTTGGTATTTGCTCGAGTGATTCCTGTTAATTTGGCTCATCTAGCGGCAGGTACATACATGGTACGTCTCTACTACGGAGATGGTATGGATCGTGGCGCTGATAAAACTTACCAGGTTATTATTGCTCACTAATCAATAAGAGATCCTTTCGAAAAGGCACTCCAATCGGAGTGCCTTTTTTTATTAGCTTTACTACGTATGTCTAATCCTAATTTACATAGTGCTAAAGAACAACTGTCTGCAGCTGAGCGAGAGTTTGAGAATAATATAAGGCCCGCACAGATCAGTGAATTTGCCGGTCAAGATCAGTTAATTGAAAACCTTCGTGTATTCATTAAAGCGGCCAAGATGCGGGGTGAGGCCTTGGATCATGTATTATTTCATGGCCCTCCCGGATTAGGTAAAACAACTTTATCCAGAATTGTTGCAAATGAATTAGGGGTACAAATAAAAGAAACCTCTGGACCTGTAATTGAAAAGCCAGGAGATCTGGCTGGCTTATTAACGTCGCTGGAGCCCAATGATGTTTTGTTCATTGATGAGATTCACCGACTAAGTACAGTGGTAGAAGAGTATTTATACGCTGCTATGGAGGATTATCGAATAGATATAATGATAGATAGCGGTCCTAATGCCAGAAGCATCCAACTTAATTTGCATCCTTTTACATTGGTTGGTGCAACCACAAGAAGTGGTTTGCTCACTGCTCCATTGCTCTCCCGATTTGCCATTAAATCTCGATTAGAGTACTACAAAGCTTCAGTATTGGATGCTATTTTGAAAAGATCTGCATCCATTTTAGGCGTTCGTATAACAGATACTGCAGTGGCAGAAATTGGTCGAAGAAGTCGCGGAACACCCCGCATTGCTAATGGGCTATTAAGACGCGTGCGAGACTTTGCACAAGTATTGAATGATGGTGAAATTGATTTAGGCATTACACAACACGCGCTGCGTGCCTTGCATGTAGATGAACATGGGCTCGACGAAATGGACAACCGCATACTTTCCACGATCATTGATAAATTCAAAGGAGGCCCTGTTGGTATTACCACCATTGCCACTGCTGTTGGTGAGGAGTCGGGTACTATCGAAGAGGTCTATGAGCCATTTTTAATTCAGGAGGGGTTTTTACAACGCACGTCCAGGGGACGCGAGGTTACACGTAAGGCTTATGAGCATTTAGGAAAAACGGGGCTACAGGAAGCAGGCACCCTGTTTTGATTATTTAGTGCAAAAAGCTCTAGTAAAAATTTACAGATCTTCCTCCCGTTCTAACATCAGAATTGCACTTTGTGGTACAATGAAATATTTTTCGTTTTCATAAATCACTTCCGTTGCACCACTTAATAAAAAGATTGCCAGATCACCTTCCTTAGCTTGCAAGGGAACGTATTTTATTTTTTCATCCTCTGATTTCCAGCTTTCTTCTTCTACGGGCATGGGTATCGCATAGCCAGGCCCCGTTTTGATCACGTATCCCTGTTGCACTTTTTCTTTTTCCTGAACACCCGGAGGCAGATATAAGCCACTAGCAGTTCTTTCATCGGGACTAGTGGGTTTTATCAATAATCGGTCTCCAATGACAATTAATTTTTTCAGTCGGTTATCTGGGGTAATATGCATAGACTCAATATGTCCTACAAAAGTAAATAATCATGTTTTAACAAAATATTCAGCCAACTTCCTTCGTTCAGCCCTTGGCATTGCCTTTATTTGTAGTCATAGGATCTTAAAATAACCTATTTATGGAAAGTAAAAAAACAAAAATTCTGCTCTGCGAAGACGATAATAATCTGGGTGCCGTACTTAAGAATTATTTAGAGCTGAATGATTTTGATGTCATTCTGGAGCGCGATGGTAGGCTGGGTCTGGCTGCATTTCAGCGGGAAAAGTTTGATTTGTGTTTGCTTGATGTGATGATGCCCAATATGGATGGATTTGCCCTGGCTGAGGCTATTCGTGATGTGGACCCTGATGTGCCATTATTTTTTCTGAGTGCAAAGACTATGAAAGAGGACCTGATTCAAGGATATAAATTGGGTGCCGATGACTATATCACCAAACCATTTGATAGCGACGTGTTATTACTCAAGATAAAAGCGATCTTAAAAAGAAATGAAGAGCAACAACGTGAAACAGAGCAGCGTGAATTTGATCTGGCCAGTTATCATTTCAATCCGCGCTTACGTGAGTTATCTTGTGGAGATAAGAAACAAACCCTGTCTCCCAAAGAAAATGACTTACTCAAATTATTGGCTGAGCACTTGAATGATTTATTACCCCGCGAGAAAGCATTAAAGAAAATTTGGGGCAGCGACACCTATTTTAACGGAAGAAGCATGGATGTCTATATTGCTAAATTGCGTAAGTATCTAAGAGAAGATACTCGCATAGAGATTGTCAATATTCATGGCGAAGGGTTTCGGTTGGTTGTTAGGGAGTAGGAGGAACAGGTTTTACGTTAGGAAAACCATCCCATCATTACTTATTTGAATCGTTTCTTCTGCTTGCAAAAAATCAAGTACTTTCAGTAGCTGCACTTCATTTTTATTTTTTAGCACACTGATTATAGCGGTAGGAGATAGTGATTGTTTTTCTAGCAGCTGAATTATCGCTACTTTTATTTCTTCAAAATCCACGCCGGTTAGCAATTGTTTTTTTGTTTGCAAACAATTATCGCAAGTCCCACAGGGGTTGGTAGAGCGCTCTCCAAAATAATTTGCAATGATTTGACTGCGACAGGTTTTTTGATTTTCGGAATACTGTAGTATAGTGGTTACCCTTTCTTGGTACTGTTTTTTTCTGGTTGCAAAGTTTGCCTGGTTGATTACCAACTCTTCAGCTCGTATACGAGGTATAGGGAAAAATAATTGGGGGTCCTCTTTTTGAGGCGTATAAGAGAGAATACCTCTTTTTTGTAATTCCTGTAACTGTATTTGAATAGTTGCCAGTGGGCATTTTAATTGTGAGGCAATTTGTTTTTCAGAAATACTAACTGGTTGATCATAGATACCACTGTAGGTTCTTAAAAGTGTTTTACTAAGTATATCTAAATCAATATCATCATGCGCTAGTGACTCTACCAATACTCGAGAGGCTACAAATTGAACGCGGGCTGGGATAAATACCGCCTCATTGTAGTCTACCCATCCCTCTAGTCCCAGTATTTTAAAGGACTGTAGTACCAAGGGTGCTTGTAATTTGAATCGGTGTATAAATGCTGTCCAATCAAAATCAAAGTATTGTCCCTCTCCACTTCCTACAGGTAGCTGGAGGTAGTTGGCAATTGCTTGATATACTTCTCTGATGGTTGCCAGGGAGGGAAATCTCTCTGCAATGGATTCGAGTAGTTCTTGTTTGTCTTTAGAAGTAAAAAGTAATACTGCGTAAGATTTATTCCCATCACGTCCTGCGCGTCCGGCTTCTTGGTAATAATTTTCTAAGCAATCTGGTATCCCTACGTGAATTACCGTTCTGACATCTGGTTTGTCAATTCCCATTCCAAATGCATTGGTACAAACCATTACAGGCATTTGGTTGTTTTTCCAGGCTGCTTGTCTTTCTTGTCTTGTAGTTACATCCAGCCCTGCGTGGTAAAAGTTTGCGTCAATTCCCTGTGCTTGTAATAGGGTAGCTATTTCCTGCGTTCGCTTTCGTGTTCTGCAATATATGATACTGCTTCCTTTTACTTGCGTTAAGATCTTAGTTATTTTAGGGATAGCCATTTCCACTTCAAATACACTGTAGGAAAGATTAGGTCTTTCAAAAGATTGCTTTACCCAGGCAGGTTCCTGTAATTGAAGCTTTGCTATAATATCTTTTTGTACTAGTGGCGTAGCGGAAGCAGTCAATGCCAATATTGGAACACCAGGCAGTTCCTCCCTGAGTTGTGCAATACGCAGGTAGGGAGGTCTAAAATCATACCCCCATTGTGAAATACAATGTGCTTCGTCAACGGCAATCAACTGAATATTTAGTCCGGGTAAATACTCCTGGAATAAATCTGATTCAAGACGCTCAGGCGAAACATATAAAAATTTACAATTACTGGTGCTGGCTACTTGTAAGGTATTGATAACCTCTTTGCGACTCATTCCACTGGTTAATGCAAATGCAGTGATGTTTTTACTTCGTAGGTTTTCAACCTGATCTTTCATCAGCGCAATGAGAGGAGATATTACCAGACAGATGCCGGGCAATTGTAAGGCCGGCACTTGGTAGCAAATGGATTTTCCTCCTCCGGTAGGAAGAATAGCTAATGCATCCTTACCTGCTAATACCACTTCTATAATTGCAAGTTGTCCAGGCCTGAATGCTGTATGGCCCCAGTGTTTATTTAATACGGCAAGTGATTGACTCATTCCACCCGCTTTACAAACAAACGGACTGAATTGATGGCAAGGACCACATCGCTAAGCCCCATCACTAAGGCACCAAAGGTGGGAGTGAGGTATCCAAATGCGGCAACAGGTATGGCAATTACATTATAGGCAAATGCCCAGAAAAGATTTTGTTTGATGGTTAGATATGTATGACGACCTAATCCCAGGGCTGCGGGGAGTTTTTTTAATCCCTGATTCATGAGTACTACCTGCGCAGTTTGAACAGCAAGTTGTGAAGCATCGTTCATAGAAATGCCAATAGTTGCTTTGGCCAGTGCCGGCGCGTCATTGATTCCATCTCCCACCATAGCGGTGGGTTTTTCTTGATTGAGTGATTCAAGAATGGTTAATTTATCAGCAGGACTTTTTTCTGCAAAGATTACCCCAATGCCTAGTTGTTGTGCCAATTTTTCACAACGCTCTGCCGTATCTCCACTTAGTAAAATAGTTTTGATTTTTTTCTGATGCAAGTAGTTGATTACTGTTTGTGCCTCTGGTCTTACTTGATCTGCTACATCTATCCACCCTAGTAGTGTATTATTTTTTTTCAGATAAAGATTATGGGAATGTTCCTGCGTGAGTGCCGCTACTGTTTTCCAAGATCCAATGCTAAAGGTATTACCTGCTTGATCCGTGGCTAGCATTCCAAGTCCTTTGATTTCTTCAATTTTTTTGAACCGTTGTTCATTTGTTGTTTTCCAGGATTTGCTAATGCATTGTGCTATGGGATGGTTAGAATATTTTTCAAGCGAATAGGCTAGTAATTTGAATTGTTCCACACTAGTAGTGGGATCAGTGACAGTAAAATTTCCGATTTCAAATTGTCCGGTAGTGAGTGTACCTGTTTTATCAAATACTACTTGTCCAATCTGTTGGAATAATTCCAGGCTTTTTGCATTACGGAAAAGAATTCCACTTCGTGCCGCACGTCCTAACCCTACTGCAATGGCTGCCGGGGTGGCTAATCCCATGGCACAGGGACAGGCAATTACCAATACTGCAATACTTCTCAATAAAGCCGTTCCCAAATCATGTAGCATAAAATAATTCAGTACAAAACAGCCTGCTGCAATTAGTAAAACAGTAGGGATAAAAATGGCACTGATTCTATCTGCTAATTGTTGAACGGGAGGTTTTTCCCCTTGTGCTTCTTTAACTAATTGTATGATACCTGATAGTACCGTGTCCTCTCCGGTAGCGGTGACTTGTGCTTTTACGGTTCCATCTGTGACTAAACTCCCTCCAATTAATTTATCCTTGGCCAAGCGATGAACAGGAAGCGACTCGCCCGTAATGATTGATTCGTTTACATGTAACTCACCCCACAGAATCTTACAATCTACAGGCACCTGTTCGCCCGTTTTTATTAAAATCAGATCACCCACGTGTAATTGTGTGTTTTCTACCGGGAAATATTGTTCATGATGTTCATCATCAAAGGCAATCATGGTGGCCATTACCTTTTGTGATTTTATTAATTGTTGCAGTGCTCGTTGCGTGGAAGCAATGGAAGCGTCTTCTAAGTAGTTGCCCAGAAACACCAGAGTGATAATGGTGGCTGCTGTTTCATAGAACATAAAATTCTCCGCCTGTTCGCTTAGGCTTCCATACAAACTGTATCCAAATGCAGCCGTAGCACCTAGTGTAATCAGCACATTCATATTGGGCATTTGGTTACGAATACTCTTCCAGGCACTGGCGCCAAAAAAATTCATACCAATGATGTAAACCGGGATCGTAAGTGCTAATTGTACCCAATGATTATGCAGCCAGTTTCCCAGGTGTATCCAACCTCCCAGTGTATGTGAAAAGAGCAAAAGCAATGTGGAGGGTAAGCAAAGTAAAAAGCGAACTAACTGTGGTGAGAACCGATTAGGTTTGTCCGCTGTGAGGGGTCCATTATTTTTTCCTTCAATGGTATAGCCCAGCTTTTCAATTCCTTTTTCCAGAAATTCTTCTGTACGGGCGCCTGTTTGTTCAAATTGTACATCTCCGGTAGCAAAGTTGACCCGTATGTTTTTCATTCCCTCCTTATCCAAATAACGTTGAATATTTAGGGCACAGGTGCTACAGTCCATTCCACCCACTTTCCATTTAGTAACCGTCATACTGCAAATTTACCAAAAGGGGATGTTCCCTAGCAAGTAGATCTGTGCTAAATTGCTGCTTGGTTTAATAATGCATGGAAATACAGTTTACACTTTCAACTATTGATCAGGCGGCTCGCTTATTTTTTGAGCAAGCAAAATCTCATCAGGTATTTGCTTTTCATGCCCCTATGGGTACGGGTAAAACAACTTTTATTGGAGCCCTTTGCCGGGCAATAGGTGTGCAAACACAAACTTCAAGCCCCACTTTCTCCTTGGTAAATGAATATGCAATCCTTGACGGGTCCAGTGTCTACCATATAGATTTATATCGAATTAAGGATTATCAGGAGGCGAGGGATGCAGGGATTGAAGAAATTTTACATAGCGGAGCTGTTTGTTTTGTGGAATGGCCGGAAAAAACTCCCGCTATTTTCCCGGATAATACATTACACCTTCAGCTGGAGATCCGTCCTCTTTCTACCCCAGCGGGCATCGAGGATAGCCGATATCTGTGTACATTTACCGATACAACGCATGATCAAGCATAAGCCTTCCATTTCACCTTCTTTTAGCTACGAGACACTCGAGGAGACCCTTGATGTGCCTCCTCGTGCTGAAAAAATGCTCATTGGAATTCCACGGGAAACTGCTTTTCAGGAAAATAGAATTGCCCTGACACCTGATGCGGTAGGAGTGCTGGTTAGTAACGGACACGAAGTAATGATTGAACAGGGGGCTGGAGAGGGTTCCCATTTTAAGGACAAGGATTATAGCGAAGCGGGTGCTCGGATTGTTCATGATAGAGCTACCGTTTACCAGGCACCTATATTGATTAAAAGTGCACCAGTTATTGAGGAGGATCTGCCACTACTACAATTTAATCAACTGATCTTTTCTCCCATTCATCTTTCTGTTTTACAGTCCTCCATTTTGCAAAAAATGATGGAGAAAAGAATTACGGCTATTTCCTATGAAAATTTAAAAGATGATAGCGGCTCTTTTCCTATTGTACGTAGTATGAGTGAAATTGCGGGTAGTGCCGTGATGCTTATTGCCGGACAATATTTGGGTTCAGCTAATAATCATGGAAAGGGTGTTTTGTTGGGAGGTATCTCTGGTATTGCTCCTGCTAAGGTTATTATTTTAGGGGCCGGTATTGTGGGAGAATATGCAGCAAGAACAGCCTTGGCGTTGGGTGCTTCAGTTAAAGTGTTTGATAATAATATTTATCGGCTCAAGCGATTACAAAATAATGTAGGTCAACGGATGTGGACTTCAGTGATTGAACCACGATTATTGGCTAAACAACTTAAGACCTGCGAAGTAGCTGTGGGGGCCCTTTCTTCTGCTTCTGGAAGGACTCCTTTGGTAGTATCGGAGGACATGGTCAGCAATATGCGACCCGGTGCTGTAATTATTGATGTTAGTATAGACAGAGGTGGTTGTTTTGAAACTTCAAAAATCACTTCTCACGAACAGCCTGTTTATACCAGTTATGGTGTGATTCATTATTGCGTGCCTAATATCCCCTCTGGTTTTGCCCGTACCGCTTCACAGGCTATCAGTAATGTATTGATGCCGCTTTTATTAGATGCGGGAGAGGAGGGGGGATTTGAAAAATTACTTTGGAAAAAGATGCATTTGCGTAATGGCATCTATCTTTTTAATGGAGCCCTTACTAATTATTACTTAAGTCAGCGTTTTGAATTAAAGTATACCGATCTGAATTTGCTGATGACCAGCAGCAGTTAATTTTACTTGAACTCACTCAACAATAGTTGCTCTTGGCAAAATTTATATTCTACCGGATCATTGCTGGCAATAAGCACAATCCTGTTTGTGGTGTAAATAGATAACAGGCGGTGATACAGCTCAATTCCATTTTGATCTAAGTTGGTGCAGGGCTCGTCCAACAATAAAACAGGGGTATCACAAAAAAAACTTTGCGCCAGTTTTAATCTTTGTTTCATCCCTGATGAGTAATAACGAACTTGTTTTTGTGCTGCCGTGCTGAGTCCTACTTCCTCCAAAATGGATAAACTATTTTTCCCTTTAATAAAAGGCTTGAAGGTTTGATGAAAATCTAACAACTCTTGCCCTGTCATTTCTTCGATTAATTCTAAGTAGGGGGCAGCGAGGGAAACTTGTTTGTATATGAGTTCGTCTTTAATTTCTTGTAGTGCGGAATCTGTGTAACGAATGGTTCCTTCATTGAAAAAAAGGGCACCACCAATTACTTGCAGTAGTGTACTTTTCCCGGACCCATTTGGTCCAATCAATGCATAACTGTTTCCTGCGCTGAATTTATACGTTAAACCACGAAAAATCCAGTCCCTGTTAAATCGCTTCCCGAGATCAGACAGCGAGATCGTCATCGGTTGCTCCTTTGATAAATCGTTTGATAATGCCCCGATTACTTTCTCGAATAAAAGTGACTATTTCGTCACGCTCATCGGTAGCGGCCATTTCCTCTTCCAAAAATTCAAGGGCCTGTGCTGTATTGAGTCCTTTATTATAAATCACTCGATAAACATCCAAGATATGATTGATACGCTCTACACTAAAGCCTCTTCGTTTTAGTCCTACTGAATTTACACCTGCATAGCTAAGTGGATTTCGACCTGCTTTGATATAGGGCGGAATATCCTTGCTCACCAAGGAACCTCCACTTACAAATGCATGTGCGCCAATATTGACAAATTGGTGTACGGCACACATACCACCAAGTATTGACCAGTCACCAATCACTACGTGTCCGGCTACCTGTGTATTGTTACTGGTTATTACATGATCGCCAACAATACAATCGTGTGCAAAGTGGCAATAGGCCATGATGAGACAGTTTTTCCCAATCACCGTTTTTTCCCGGTCCTTGGTACCGCGGTTGATAGTCACAAATTCTCGTATTGTGGTACCATCTCCGATATGCACGGTTGAATATTCGCCATCAAATTTTAAATCCTGCGGAGTAGCGGCAATAACGGCTCCGGGGAAGATTTTACAATTTTTCCCAATCCGTGCCCCCTCCATTATGGTTACATTAGAGCCTATCCAAGTCCCTTCTCCAATCTGTACATCTTGATGGATTACCGTAAAGGGATCAATCTTGGCATTGGGTGCCACTTTTGCGTTAGGATGAATGTAGGTGTGGGGATGAATCATGTAAGGGGGCAAAGATAACTTTAATTAGTAATTTTGCAGCGGTGAATCCACAATTTGACATAGTAGCTTTGGCGGCCCAGGATGCGTTTACTCTTGATTATCAAGAACTTTTGTATAATCGTGTGCAACAAATCCCGGGTTCCATTCAGTATAGCATCAAGCGTTATCGTAAGCTGCCACATTGGGATCTTGAGGATATGGGTATGCTTGTTTACCATTACCAAAAATCGACTCACTCGGATAGCTATCTGGAGTTACACTACTGCCTTAGTGGTAATGTTTATTGCAAACAAAAGGATAAGGAGTGTGATAATTGTCAGTTTTCCGCTTCGCCTACTTGTTTGGAGCGAGTAGAATCCGTTGATTTGGTAAGTTTCCGCTTTTTGCCCAGCCAGGTTGGACAATTTGCAAAAGGTAAAAAACCTGCGAGCTTATTTGATCAGGTGCTTCAATTCAAACATCCATTGCCTTTTAAAAAATCAGCGTCTTTGTCTGATAAAACAATTGAAGTATTAGAGAGCATTTTAAATCATACGTACACCGATACCAGGGAGAACATATTTATAAATGCCCAAACCCAAATGTTGTTGTTATACACATTGGACACCATGATGGGGGAAGGAAATTCAGATACGGGTTCTTGTAAATTCTTGGAAAACGAGGCTGATCGCGAAAAAATACTTTTGGCGCGTGAAATTCTGATCAAGCAGATTGGAGAGCCTATTACTATCAAAGAGCTTAGTCGTAAGGTGGCTATTAATGAGTGCTACTTGAAAAAGGGATTCAAGGAGTTATTTGGTACAACGGTCTTTGATTTTTATCAGGGTCTGCGAATGGAGCATGCTAAGTTTTTATTATACGAAAAGGGGCATACCGTTACTGAAGTGTCACTTTCACTGGGCTATTCTTCCATATCCCATTTTTCTACTGCATTTAAAAAACACACTGGCTGTAAACCTTGTGAGTTACTGCGGTGAGTAGTTGACTTCTTCCACATCTTGTGTAGTAAAATAATAACTTAAAAAGGGATTCGGACAATTATTTGTGGTGAATCTTTTAGTAGAAAACATCAAACTTTACGTTGACTTTATTCTCAACTTTCTTAAGCATGAAAGAAGGTCTATCTATTTTGAAGTCCTCCAGCAGGAATATAAAATTACCATTGACCTGAACATTATTCTTGGTATGTATAATGTTAGCTTTGAAGCTTAACTGTTTATTAATGCCATGAAATTGAAGTACGCCTTTCACATCGAGTTCACCTTTTTTAGTTTCGGTAATTGATGTACTATAGAAACTAATGTTTGGATATTTTAGTGCTTCTACCACTTCTAACATGTGCGCATCTCGATTGGAGTTTTCAGAATCAAAGTCAGCTACCTTAGTTGTGATAGCCACTTTTTCAACTTTATTATCAGCTCCTAAAACTACCACTCCATTAAGACCCTTAGAAGTTCCATCCCATGCATGTAGCGTATGTTTCATGGAGTACGTAATGGAAGACCTTGCTTTATCTATTGGTGTTTTAGTTTGAGCAAATAAGAAACCAGGTACAGACAAAGCAAGAAGTAAGCTACGCATATAGAAACTTTAAAATTTGATGGCAATAACTGCCGCGCCAAAACTTGCAAAAGTAGTATAAGCTGCTGCCCGATGAAGCTGTTTATTACCTGATTCAGCCAGTAGGTTGGTAGCGATCATTCCAGACATATGGATCAGTGCAAGCCATTTGTGAATCCTGATAGAAGAAAGTTTTTTATCACGGTTGATTAGTGGAGGTGGAGTGAAAAGTGACATAAAAGCAGTGGTAGAATAGGTGATATTTACTGCTGCCGCCAATCCCTCGTGCAAATCTTTTAAATCTCTATAATTCTGCCCACTTGCGTTATATAGTTTTGCGCCTACAATTCCTTGTCCGACCATACCTCCTAAGGTAGCGAAACCCAGTATCTGGTGGGCAATTAGCATTCCTCTTCTCAATCTCAATTCTTTTTCACGGTTTACATTGGTAAGTGGATAAATAGGCCTCATTAACCCATGTTCTCCCCAAAGTAATCGCTGGGTCAATAACATTTTTTTTGGTAGTAATTCAAGCGCAGAATCTTGCTGTTGAATTAGATCTTTAAGCAGATCATCCTGGCCTTGGGAGGTTAAAGAAAAAAATAGAAGACAAGTACAAAGTATGAGCGAACGCATGTCATTTAATTGGGGGATAAAAAAATTAAGAATATACCCGAAGGATGTTTCCTGTAAGCGAAGTTTTGTATTGCGTTAGTCCCTTTGGTGCCGGCCCTGATACTCTTGCTCCAGTTGAGGTGAATACCGAATTATGTGCAGTACAGATAAATTGGTTTTGAGAAGACTGGAATTGAACCTGCACCCCTTGATGTGGACAAGAGGAGGAAACAGCCAAATATGTGTTACTGGTTGAAAGGGCTACAATCACACCCTGAACAATGACGTAATTGCCAGGTATTTTTAAGGATGCATAAGCGTTTGTCCCCAGGTCTAGTTGAAAGTCAACATTGCTTGGAGCTGTATTATCTTTTGAGCACGCTTGCATACAAGTGGCTGCAAACAAACTGGCACCGCCGATGCCAAGTTGGGAGAGGAATTCCTTTCTGTCCATTTACAGGGATTTATATTAGTTTGAAGTTAAGTATTAATACTAAAAAAGTATGCTAATTACTTTAGGTATTAATTAAGGACACTAATTATCAAGCGTGGATTAATCAAGTATTTAAAGACTGGTGTCAACAAGATTTAATTTGTTTCGGACTTTTCAACTTAAGAAACCAAAACTAGACTAACTTTACAGTCCCTTAATACAAAATGATATGAAAAAGATTTTATCAAGTTTACTCTGCATGAGTTTTACATTTCTTGCTATGGCGCAACCTCCTGCGGGTGACGCAAAGCTTGGCGAAACCTATGGTGAAAAAATTACGGCAACAGACGCCTTGTCTTTTGATGATGTGGTAAAAAAAGTAAAAGGGGGGAACGATTTCACCAATGTTAAGTTCACTGCCAAGGTAACTGATGTATGTCCTAAAAAAGGGTGCTGGTTAAAGCTGGAGGTTCCGCAAGGTGAGCCGGTAATGGTGAAGATGAAAGATTATGCATTTTTTCTTCCCCTTGCAGCCAAGGGTAAAACCGTTGCTATTGAGGGAGAAGTAATCATGAAAACTACTTCGGTGGCTGAATTGAAGCACTATGCTGAGGATGCCAAAAAAACTCAGGCAGAAATTGATGCCATTAAAGAACCTCAAAAAGAAGTGCGTGTAACTGCTAAAGGCATTGTTATCGTTGACTAAGAGTTGGTACCTTTGCACACTTAAAAGCTGACCCCGCCTTTTGGGTAAGGGTCCCTTCGAGGGCTTATGAGTGTGAAATACAAAGAATTTACGGGTCTTAATCTACCTGCTATTGAACAGGAGATTTTGAGGCAATGGTCTGAAAAACAGGTTTTTGAGAAAAGTGTGTCCCTGCGAGAGGGGGCCCCATCCTTTGTTTTTTTTGAAGGCCCTCCCAGTGCCAATGGTATGCCTGGCATTCATCACGTTATTTCACGTACGCTTAAAGATTTGGTTTGCCGTTATAAAACCATGCAAGGTTTTCAGGTAAAACGAAAGGGGGGCTGGGATACACACGGTTTGCCTATTGAGCTGGGGGTAGAGAAAGAATTGGGAATTACTAAAGAAGATATTGGTGTTAAAATTTCGGTTGAAGAATACAATAAAAAATGTCGGGAAGCGGTACTCCGCTACAAAGACAAGTGGGATGATATTACTCGTAAGATGGGTTATTGGGTTGATCTAAATGATCCCTACATCACCTTTAAGAATGAGTATATCGAAACACTTTGGTGGTTGTTGAGTGAATTATACAAGAAAGGTTTACTGTATGAAAGTGTTAGCATTCAACCCTATTCACCTGCTGCAGGAACGGGTTTGAGTTCGCATGAACTAAATCAACCTGGTACGTATAAGGATGTAAAAGATACCAGCTGTGTTGCATTATTCAATCTATTAAATCAAGGACCCGCTACATTTTTATTTGACGCCGTAAACGAATTACCTTCTAAGGAAATTTTTCTGATGGCTTGGACCACCACTCCTTGGACACTTCCCTCTAATTTGGGATTGACCATGGGTGCTTCTATTGAATATGCATTAGTCCAAACAGTAAATCCTTACACACAAGTACCGGTAAATGTGGTAGTAGCAACTTCATTGATTGGAAAATATTTTAAACCGGA
>VGMN01000020.1 GCA_016866355.1 Bacteroidota bacterium | reverse complement strand
ATATGATTAGCATCATCCGTAACCCACACCGTCATCCCCTCTCCTCCTTCAAATATGGTCCCCTTTACTAATAAGGGGCTAAACTTGATGGTTTTAAATGTGCCGTAACGTGTTTTAATTGTTTCCTTGCCTTGGTATCGGATAAAGAGGTTAAAATTTTCATAATCCAAAAACATGGTAAAAGGGATTTTATCTCCGGGCTTATAGCGGCCAAAATCAATATTACGCGCATAATAAATGGAGCTCATCACATCCTGCACACAGGCAGGCACTGCATACTCCCCCTTGGTGGTGGTGGCAATATTGGTGGCTTTATTGAAGTCGTAAAGTTGATATATTTTATAACCCCCCTCATCTACATTCCTAACAAAACGCAGAGGTTGCATTGTGGTAGTATCAATATAACTCTCATAACGATCCCTAACTCGATAGATCCAATCATAGGAAGGATGTGTAACGCCCGTACCCACTACATGATAAACTGGTTTACCATTTAATTTTTCCAACTTAGTTGTGAAAACGGCTGTGCCTGCATTGATATAAAGTCCAATCACGGTATAGTAAACAGTGTACGTAATTCGCTCTTCTTCCTTAAAACTGGTATTGCGAATGCCACAGAAGGTGGAATCAGTCACCTGATAACGAGAATTAGTAAAAGCCATCGTAACCAAAGCAAGTGCCAAAAGAAGCGCGAATGATCTACGAAACATGTCTCCAAAATTTTTGTACTCCAATTAATAATAGCGCGCCCATGGCTGCCGGAATCATTAAGTTCACAAACCATACCGAACAAGTAGCCAGCAATACGCCAGCTTTGTTGGTTGTAAAAAATCCTAATACCCATACACTCACTAACCCACGCACTCCCAACTCAGCCACCGCAAAGTTAGGGGCCACCGACAGGACCAAAAAGGTAAAACAAATGCTGGCAATCCATTCCAATGGATTTAACAAAACCATAAAGGCCGTAAGTGCTGCGCCATACTGGAATAAAAAAATAAAATAGCGTAACAGCGATAGTCCCAGTAAACGCAATAACTGAAATCGTGTAAACTGTTGTGGACCTTTCATCCAACTTGTAAATCGCGGATGATTAAATATAATGGCCAGTTGATTCGATACCGTGGAAATCCGAAAAAACAGTAATAAGAGTAGCCCTAAAAAAAGAAACAATACACCTCCTGTTAAATAATAAAAATACGAAGGGAAGTAAAGGGTGGTTGATAAAAATGGATACAGATAAATGATAGCGAGGAAACCAAAGAATAGTGTCCAAACTAACTGGCTCATGCTAGCCACTATAGTCACCGCTACGGCAGTGGCGCGTTTCTCTGCTGATAAATAAAGTACACGGCCCAAATACTCTCCCACGCGGTTGGGTAGTAAAACAGAAAAGGAAACACCCGATAAAGTAGCACGAAAAGCCGTCCAAATAGAAATGGTTTGAATGCCCTGTAAGGCTACTTTCCATTTGAATGCCTCCAGCAGCCAGTTCAGCGGCATCAACAAGGTCAAGAGTACAAAAGGAAAGAGTTTGGCACCTGTAAAAATCAAATGAAGATTTTCCTTGAACAAGGGCCATTGTTGACTAGCGTCCAACGCCCGCCAAATAGCAATGGCCAATACTATTAATAGGAGTGGTCCAATTAGTAATTTCAGGATAGGTTTGCTTATCTGGGATAGCTTCATTAATCTTGTAAAAATACTGGGGTATTGCAAGCAGCCACTAAAATAATTTTAGGAATTGATCCGGGTACCGTTGTCATGGGGTATGGATTAATTCAAGTAGAGGGACAAAAAGTTACCTTACTTGACCTTGACGTTTTAAAACCGGGAAAGATCAAAGACAATTATAAAAAGCTGCAATTAATTTTTAATACCGTCAGTGGACTCATCACACAGTACAAGCCTACCGCTTTTGCTATTGAAGCTCCCTTTTTTGGGAAGAATGTTCAGAGTATGCTCAAACTTGGAAGAGCACAGGGGGTAAGTATTGCAGCCGCCATGCGTCATGGCCTGGACGTAACGGAGTACTCTCCTAAAAAAGTAAAACAGGCTGTAACAGGTAATGGAAACGCCAGTAAAGAACAAGTAATGAAGATGCTTCAGCATCTCTTACAATTCAAAGACAGTCCAAAATATTTAGACGCTACTGATGCCTTGGCGGTAGCGCTCTGTCATCATTTGGAAACAAGCGGTAACCTTGTACTAAAGAAAGGAGGAAAAAAAACTTGGGCTGATTTTATTCAGCAAAATCCAACTCGATTAGTTCAAAAGAAATAAAAGCCTAAAGATTAGCCAGTATTCGGGACTGTATTTTTTGCAATTGTTGGTCCGTTGCTTTTATTTTTCCCGGTTGCGCAAAATTCAAATCATTAGCGGTATTGATGGGAATTAAATGCATATGTGCATGGGGAACTTCCAAACCTATTACCTCTATCCCGCAACGAGCGCAGGGAAATGTTTTTTCAATGGCTTTAGCAATTGGCTTTGCAAAAACCAACATCTCTTGCAGATAGGAATCAGGTAAATCAAAAATTTTATCAACTTCCACCTTGGGTACTACCAACACATGTCCCTCGCGAAGTGGAAATACATCTAGAAAAGCAATGAACAGCTGGTTCTCTGCAATTTTATAACAGGGAATTTCTCCGTTGATGATGCGGGAAAATAAAGTCATAATTAAAATTTAGCCAGCCGTGATTGAATCGATACGAAAGTTCAAGGTACCTGCAGGTGCAACTACTTCTGCTGTTTCACCTACTTTTTTACCAAGAATGCCTTTCCCAATAGGAGAAGTCACAGAAATTTTCCCGGCCTTGAGATCTGCCTCATTCTCGCTCACAATTTTATAAACAACCTGTTTGTTGGTTTTAAGATTGGTAAGTGCCACTTTGGTAAGAATAGAAACTTTGCTAGTGTCAATAGCCGATTCATCTAATATACGCACATTAGCTAACGCTCCTTCAAGTGCAGCAATGCGTGCTTCTAACATACCTTGAGCTTCTTTGGCAGCATCGTATTCTGCATTCTCTTTTAAGTCCCCCTTTTCACGGGCCTCTGCAATAGCTTTACTGGCAGCCGGACGATCCACCGCTCGCATACGCTGCAATTCAGCTTTCATCTGCTCTAAGGTTTCCTTTGTTACATACTGAATAGTACTCATGATCTTGGCTTATTGTTAAAAAAAGAGCAACGCCTCAGTGGTGACCGAAGCGTTGCGCGTAGTGCAAATATACAAAATTTAAAAAACAGGCTTTATTCCCAGCTTTTCCAATAAAACGGTGGACATCCGTTCAAAGGCCTCATAACTATATCCCGCAATATGTGGCGTTAATAAGACATTATACTTACGGGTTAGTTTTTCAAGTTGTTCATTTTCAAGAGGGGTATAAGAACTAAGGTCTTCATTGGGAAGTACGTCCAACGCCACTCCCCTTACCTTTTCCTGCTCCAGTGCGGTAATTAAATGATCTAGATTTACTATACCACCCCTTGATGTATTCACTAAAAGAGGTTGTCTTTCTAGTGAATTAAAAAAAGTGACATTTACCATATTGGTGGTTAATTCAGTGAGCGGCACATGAAAACTGATAATCTCTGCTTGCTGCTGAATAGCTTCTAGCGAGGACTCCAGTACAAATTCATTTCCAAATCCTTCTTTGAAACGATCGTAGACAAGTAGCTTAACCTTGAAGGGTACTAATAATCTTGCCAACTCACTACCCGTGTTTCCAAAACCAATAATACCTACTGTTTTACCACTCAATTCAGTTCCCCGATTTTGTTCTCTTCTCCAATTACGGCTTTTAACTTCTAAATCAGCAGCAGCAATTTTATGAATCAGTACTAAAATCATTCCCAATACATGTTCGGCAACAGAGAGTCGATTTCCTTCCGGACTACTCACACATTCAATTCCCTGCCGGTTGGCAAAACTGGTATCAATTAATTCCATACCACTTCCCAAACGGCCAATCCATTTTAGTAATGAGGCTTTTTGTAAAAAGACTTGATCTGCTTTGATACGCGTAGTTAAAATAAGCCCTGTGTAATTTTCAATACAAGCGGCCGCCTCTTCTTGTAAGATAGTAGGCCGTTGATCCACGTTGTAACCAGCTGCTTCCAGCGAGCGGGCTAATACAGGATGCGCACTCCCTGTAATCAAAACTCGATTGGTGGATGAAACTGGTGTCATATGAACCGACAAAGTTAAGCAGTCCCGGTCTGTCGCATACGAAAACTCAATGCGGCAAATTCCTCCACCGAAAGCTGCTCGGCTCTTTTTAGAAACAAGGGATCGGCCAGTATGGCTGGGTCAAAAAGTGATTTACAAGCATTGCGCATTGTTTTGCGTCGTTGATTAAATGCTGTTTTTACTAAGGTGGTAAACTGCTTTTCACTTCGCATGGGCGGTGTGGTAGTTCTTGGCAGCAACCGAATCACTCCACTTTTCACTTTGGGTGGTGGATTGAAACACCCGGGGGCCACATCAAACAAATACTCAACTTCAAAAAAAGCTTGGATCAATACGCTTAGCACGCCGTAGGTTTTACTTCCGTGCAAAGCAGCGGCACGTTGTGCTACTTCTTTTTGAAACATCCCAATAACCGCATCAATTTGTTGACGCCATTCCAATACATGAAAAAGTATTTGCGTAGAAATATTGTATGGGAAATTACCAATTACAGTAAAGATTCCTTGGAAAGGAGGTGTTAAGTCCAAAAAGCTCTGATGGATGATCTTTCCCTCCAGTGGTGGGTAGGTTTGCAGCAAGTAGGTAACTTTTTCCTGATCCAATTCCACTGCTTTGAAAGATATAGCTGGCAGTTGAATTAAATATTTAGTAAGTGCCCCACCCCCAGGTCCAACCTCTAACAGCTGGGAAACAGGCCGCTGTTGTAAGGCCTCCACAATTTTTTTACAAATATTTTCGTCTTGTAAAAAATGTTGGCCCAGGGATTTTTTGAGGGTGTACATGGCTACAAATGTACTCGGATTGGCCAAGCAATTATTCGTAATTTTACAGCAATTCAAAAGCATGAGTACACCCAAACCAGTAATTGGCATTTCTTGTGGAGACCTGAATGGGATTGGCATTGAGCTAATCATCAAAACATTTATGGATAGCCGTATGTTGGACCACTGCACCCCGGTGATTTTTGCGTCTAATAAGGTCATTAATTTTTATAAGAAGACAATTCCTGATTGCAACTTGAATTATGCCAGTTGTAAAGAACTGAATCGAGTTAATCATAAACAGATCAATGTTTTCAATTGCTGGGAGGAAGAAGTAGATATAAAACCAGGACAATTAACACCGGAAGGTGGCAAGTACGGTGTACTTTCTTTGCAAACAGCAGTAGCTGCTTTAAAGCAACAACAAATTGACGGATTGGTAACGGCTCCCATTCATAAGAAAAACATACAGTCCTTCGATTTTTCCTATACGGGTCATACCCCCTACTTGAAAGATTTTTTTGGGGCTAAGGATGTGGTCATGTTAATGACTGCAACTGCATTACGGGTAGCGCTCGTTACAGAGCATGTATCTGTTGCGCAAGTAGCCGGGCAACTTACCAAAGAAAAGGTTGTTTCAAAATTGCAAACCCTACAGCAGAGCCTACAAAAGGATTTTGGAATTGAAAAACCGCGTATTGCAGTATTGGGCTTAAATCCACACGCTGGTGATGAAGGATTAATTGGCAAAGAAGAAGAAACTATTATAGGTCCGGCAATTAAAGAAGCAAAAAATAATAACATACTGGCAGTGGGACCTTATCCTGCTGATGCATTTTTTGCCCGAGGAAGTTATGCGCAATTTGATGCCGTGTTGGCTATGTATCATGACCAAGGACTGGTACCTTTCAAAACATTAGCTGGAGGTGATGGGGTTAATTATACGGCTGGGCTCCCTGTAGTACGCACCTCGCCTGATCATGGCGTGGCGTTTGATATAGCGGGAAAAAATAGTGCAGATTCTACTTCTTTTATGACGGCCATTTTTGGCTGTATTGATATAATTAATCAACGTAAAGGCTATGCCACCAACAGAAGTAATCCACTTCGGAAAACATCCAGAGCCATGCTAGCCAATGCAAAAGATGAGGCGATAGAAGATTGATCAACTAGTTTTTATCGAAAGATTGCTTCTGATACTCCTTGATTGATCATATACGAACGGTATAAAATATCAACTTTCCCTTTTTGCGGTCCCTTTTGAGTGATAGTCTTGGCAGTACCATTATCATAATCCAAGGTAGTGCCTTTGGGGAGTTTAAACTCACGGGTGTTAAATTCCACTGATACGCGATCGGGTAGTCCCCAGGATGCGTACTTCCCATACTGCATAGAAATTTGGTAGGTGCCACTCTCACGCGTACTGATAATTGATTTAAGCACTAGCAATTTGATGGGATCCACATATAAAGTGGCACGTATAATATCTTCTTCATCATTCAAGGGAAATACTTTTATGATAGCACAGGAAACGCCATTTACCATTTCGGTTCCTGCAGCAATTGCTTCAAAATTTTGTAACCCCAATACATTATTCAAATTAATATTAACAGTTCCCTTCGGTACAAAAGAGATACCCTTTTGATTTCTGATTTTTAATTGGTCCGGACGCCTATAATACACAGTCACCTGTGAGAGAGGTGCCTTTATAAAAAGTACATTCGTTTTTAATTGTGCTGCAGCTGTATAATCCCGCACCAGATCATATTTTTTTTTGACACCTGCCAACAGTGTAGCAGGGTCAATACTTGCCTGTGCCGCAATGCTATTTGATAGTATCACTAAGCTGATCCAAACTAATCTCAACATAAAATATCCTTTTTACGATAAACTCGCTCTGCCACTAAAACAAATAACAACGTATAGGCAATGAGAATAGCACCACTTTTAACCAAGGCCATTGGATTTTCAACAGATCCAGTAATGGTAACACCTTCACTGGTTTGTTCTACATAAAAAAACCCTTTCCATCCCAACATATGCGTAGTAAAGGACCAGGGATTGATGGTCTGCTCAAACACCGGCACTTTTAATTGTTGCAAAATGGTAAATACAATCACTATACAAACAGTTGCTACAATGGGACCTAATGCGTTTTCTGCAAAAACAGAGAGCAGCAAGGCCAGTGCTGCAATCATTGTCAATGCTAGCGCCGCGTAGATAAAGGCGGCAAAAAAACGCCATAGTACATCTTGCTGACTAATAATATGCAGATCTGTTTCTCTAAAAACCACCAGATCTTCCTGCCCAAATAAAAGTAAACTTCCTCCCAACGCAAACAAGGCCATCCAAAGCAATAGTAGAAGCACATAAATAGTGCTAGCAGAAAATTTAGCCAGTAATAATGTAGTACGTGAAGCCGGTTGTGCGACAAGCATTCGAAGGGTTCCGGTTTGTGCTTCACCAGCAATCATATCACCAGCTATCAACGCAACCAATAAGGGGACATGTATCAAGATCAAATGAAGAATAGCCACACAAACAAAATAGCCATTGAGGATCTGACTTTCAGGTATTTCAAAAATATCCGCTTGACTATCGGTAAAGAAGCGAATAAATTCTGTTCCATTCACCCGCAAAGCAAATTGAACCAGCATTACAATCACGGCAATGGCTCCAAATGAAATATACGTACGCGGTCTGCGAAATATTTTAAACAATTCCGTATATAAAATAGAAATAAACATTATTGATTGGTTAAGGAAAGAAAATAAGCTTCCAATACATATCGCTTTTCAGGAAGCGCTTGCAACTTCAATTGACTTGCTTTTGCTGTTAGCGACTCCATGGATTCCTCTGCTACTTTTTTTCCTTTGTGAATAATCAAAACTCGATCTGCAATCATTTCAATTTCACTTAGTAAATGCGAAGAAACCAATACGGTTTTTCCCTGCTCTTTACAAAGTGAACGAATTAATTGACGCATATCCGCAATTCCTTGTGGATCTAATCCATTGGTGGGTTCGTCCAGAATTAATAAGCTGGGATCATTTACTAAGGCACAAGCCAATGCCAAACGTTGACGCATGCCTTGCGAATACGTACCTACGCGACTGGTAGCTCGCTGCGCTAATCCTACTTTCTCCAACAATAATAAGTGCTTTTTTTGATCAGGCCGATGTCCCCCGAATCTTGCAAATAGACTTAAGTGTTCGAGTGCAGAGAGGTATTTATAGAGATCCGGTTTTTCTACGATTGCTCCAATTTGAGCAAGTATTTCTTTTCGGTGTGTGAAAAGTGATTGTCCAAAAAAGTTGATTTCACCAGCGGTGGGTCGTATTAGAGAAAGCAACATCCGAATGGTGGTGGATTTTCCTGCACCATTTTGCCCCAGAAATCCATACACCTGCCCCTGCTCAACATTGAAGGAGAGATCATCCACCGCAGTGAATTCACCGAAGCGTTTAGTGAGTCCGCGGACTGATAACAAGGATTACTTACTTTTTATATTGGGGAATCAAGCCTTTAGCCAGTTCCACCATCTTCTTGATACCGTCTTCAGGCAGATTACCTTGTTTGAATGCTGCCATCACATCAGCCAGTTTGTTATCCATTTCCATTAAGAAATGTTCTTCAAACTCCTTCACGCGATTAACAGCAACATCTTTCAGTAATCCGTTTGTTCCAAGATAGATGATAGCTACTTGCTTCTCCACCGTAAAGGGAGAATACTGAGCTTGTTTCAAAATTTCCACGTTGCGTGCTCCCTTGTCAATTACATTCTTGGTAGCGGCATCCAAGTCACCGCCGAATTTAGAGAAGGCCTCCAACTCACGATAAAGTGCTTGGTCTAACTTCAAGGTACCCGCCACTTTTTTCATGGACTTAATCTGTGCATTACCACCCACGCGGCTTACAGAGATACCCACGTTGATAGCAGGACGAATACCTGAAAGGAATAAGTTTGTTTCCAAGAATATCTGACCATCCGTAATAGAGATTACGTTGGTAGGGATATAAGCAGATACGTCACCCGCTTGTGTTTCAATGATTGGAAGTGCCGTAAGTGATCCACCACCCTTAATTAAGTGACGAATACTATCCGGTACATCATTCATATTCTTAGCTACATTATCATCGTTGATCACTTTGGCAGCGCGCTCCAACAAACGACTGTGTAGATAGAATACGTCACCAGGGTACGCCTCACGTCCTGGAGGACGACGAAGCAATAAGGAAACCTCACGATAAGCAACCGCTTGCTTAGAAAGATCATCATAAATGATCAATGCAGGACGACCCGTATCACGGAAAAATTCTCCAATGGCAGCACCCGCAAATGGAGCATAGAATTGAAGTGGAGCAGGATCAGAAGCAGAAGCGGCTACTATGATGGTATAATCCATGGCACCATTGTCTTGTAATGTTTTCATTACACCAGCAATGGTAGAGGCTTTCTGTCCAATGGCTACATAAATACAATAAACAGGCTTGCCTGCTTTATAAAATTCTTTCTGATTGATAATAGTATCCAAACAGATGGCTGTTTTACCAGTCTGGCGGTCACCAATTACCAACTCACGCTGACCACGCCCGATAGGAATCATCGCATCAATAGCCTTGATACCTGTCTGCAAGGATTCTTTTACCGGCTCACGAAAAATTACACCAGGTGCTTTACGCTCAAGGGGCATTTCATAAAGTTCTCCTGAAATAGGACCCTTACCATCGATAGGATGTCCTAGTGTATTCACTACACGGCCAACCATACCCTCACCTACTTTAATAGAGGCAATTTGTCCTGTGCGTTTTACTTTTGCGCCTTCCTGAATACCACCTGTTTCTCCCATCAATACCACACCCACATTATCTTCTTCCAGGTTCAAGGCGATGGCACGTACACCATTTTCAAATTCCACGAGTTCGCCATAACGTACATTTCCTAGACCGTATACGCGGGCAATCCCATCTCCGATTTGTAATACCGTGCCTACTTCTTCTAAATCGGCAGCAGCATTGAAATTACTCAGCTGTTGTCTGAGTATCGCACTAATTTCATCGGGTTTAATCTCTGGCATATAACTTGATTTACTTGTTATTTGATCTTATATACAAAATCGTTATTCTCAAATTGCTTTGCAATAGCCTTCAAATCGTAGGCAACGCTGGCATCAATTAATTTATCATCTACCTGCAATACAAAGCCACCAATCAAAGCAGGATCAATCTTTTCCTGTAATTCAACTTGTGTGTATCCTCCGGATTTTTTAACCTCTTCTAAAATCGACTGTTTTACTTCAGCTGTTACCGGAGAGGCCGTGGTTAAGTGTACTGTTTTAATTCCCTTCTGCTCTTTGTACGTTTTAATAAAAGCGGTACAGATCTCGGGCAAATAACTTTCTCTGTTTTTAGTAACTAGCAACTGGTTGAAAGCGCTGGTCAATTCACTCAAATGAGCTTGTGTGACAGCACGGATAATTTTTCCCTTCACATCAGATTTGATAATGGGACTACGGAGCATGTTAGCAAAATCACGACTGCTCTTGCACACGTCCTGTAACCACTGCATATCAGCATAAACCTGCTCTAACTGACCTTTCTCTACAGAAAGATCTAGTAAGGATTTGGCGTATCGGGCAGCTAAACGTGGATTAGGCATGAGTTGGAATTAATTCATTTTAACACCATCAACAAGGCCTTTAATGTGCGCTTCTTGCGCTGCCTTATTTTCTAGTTCTTTCCGGAGTACTTTTTCACTGACTTCAATCACCAGTTTTCCAACTTGGTTTTTTACCTCAGTTAGTGCCGCCATTTGTTGCGCCTGAATAGCAGCCTGCGTTTCCGCCATAATCTTGTTGGCCTCTGATTTTGCCTGGTCTTTGGCTTCGGTAATGATACGGTCTTTGGTTTCACGCGCCTCTTTTAACAACAAGGCACGCTCTTCACGGGCCTTTGCTAATAAGGTTTCATTTTCGCTTTTCAACTGGGCCATTTCAGCTTGCACACGCTTAGCGGTTTCCAGGGAAGAAGCGATACTTTCTTCGCGCTCGCGCAACCCATTGATAATGGCTGGCCATGCGTATTTGGCAAGCAGGAAAAAGACTACTAAGAAAGCTAAGAGCGTCCAAATCAGCAGGCCAAAACCGGGAGTTAACAGATTCATGCTTTAATGAATTTCATTTTTTAAAAAAAGATAACTACCGCGTCATCCGCCCTGTGCATCGGACGCAGTAGAGTGATTACATGTGCAGTAATCAAAGCACCATGGCTAAAAAGCCTAATATGATCGCAAACAAAGCAGCTCCTTCTACAAGGGCCGCCATCAGGATCATGTTACCGCGGATGTCATTGCTAGCTTCAGGCTGGCGGGCAATGGCCTCGAGGGCACCTTTACCAATCTGTCCGATGCCAACACCGGCTCCGATAGCCGCAAGACCTGCTCCAACCGCACCACCAGCGTTTGCAATTTCAGCTAGTAGCATTACATTCATAAAATCCATGTGATTTGTATTGAGGGTTAAAAAATAAAAGGTTAGTGATGTACTCCTTGTGCTGAGTCATGATGATCGCCTTCCCGGGCTTGACCAATAAATACAGCGCTGAGCATGGTAAATATAAATGCCTGAAGGAAAGCTACCAATACTTCAATCAGGTATATAAATACAGTGAAGCCAATAGAGAAAGGTGAAGCACCCCAACCAGCAAAAGGATTTAACTCACCAAAAATAAAAATAAGTGAGATCAAGCAGATGATGAGAATGTGCCCAGCCAACATATTAGCAAAAAGACGAATAATCAATGCGAATGGCTTAATAAATACACCTAAGATCTCCACAGGAACTAAAATTAACTTTATACCCCATGGTACCCCTGGAGGGTTGAAAATGTGATGCCAAAAATATTTGTTTGAGCTAAATAATATAACTGCAAAAGCAAGTAATCCTAACACAACTGTGAATGCAATATTACCTGTTACGTTAGCTGATCCTGGAATCAACCCAAAAATATTATTGACAAGGATGAAGAAGAACACTGTCAACAAAAAGGGCAGATAGCGTTGGTAGTTGTGCCCTAAATTAGGTTTAGCTATTTCGTCACGAACAAACGTGATGATGGGCTCCAAAAAACTTTGAGAACCTTGCGGTGCAGAAGTAACCCCCACGCCTTTTTTATACCGACCCGCCACCCGGAACATAATCACTGTGAAAAGAACCAAGGCTAGTAACATTTGAACCACGTTACGTGTCATGGACAGATCGTAGTAGGTAACTGTGGGATCATATTTTCCATTGGCATCCAGCGGAACAATAGTTCCTTCAGAAAATTTCTTTTCGTCCAAACCAAGTTCATGAATGGAATGCTTGTTAAGCATGGTGTACCCCTTATAAGCAGCATGTCCATGTTCAAAGTGAGAAGACATGAATATATCCCAGGTACCCCGGCTTGGGGAGTAAAGTATAATAGGTAAGGGAAGTGTAATGGGATGGTCTCCGATGTCCATAAAATGGTACTCATGGCCATCCAATACGTGCCCAAAAATTACTTCGGCCGCATCAAATTTTTTCTCTTTTGCAGGAGCTGCATGTGAAGCATGAGTGGTATCGGTTTCGGTGGCATGCGTATCATGTTGTGCATTGTTTTGCGCATGATCCTGTGCCTTAAATACCAATGGTGAAAAGGCAAAAACCAGTATAAAAAGAAGGGCTTTTAAGTTGTTTTTGGGACTACAGCACATACCTGCCTCGAAATTTTGCGCAAAGATAGGGGTGGTGGGCTGAAAAACCGAAGAAAAACGGGCAAATTGAAAGGGGTATTTCAGGTCTGGATCAGCCCCCCGTATTTTCAGGAAATTGGGCCCTGCAAAGTTGGGCATAATGTCCATTTTTAGCCAGCAACTCGGCATGTGTACCCATTTCCAGGACCTCCCCTTTTTCCAAGACTATGATCCTGTTGGCTTTGCGAATGGTTGACAATCTGTGCGCTACCACAATGGAAGTTCGTCCCTGAACTAGTGTTTCGATGGCCCGTTGGATTAGCTGCTCACTGGCTGTGTCAACAGAAGAGGTGGCTTCATCTAATATCAATATGGAGGGATTGTATAATAATGCTCGTATGAACGAAAGCAGTTGACGTTGCCCTAATGAAAGCGTCAACCCACGTTCGCGAACATCATAATCATAGCCACCTGGCAACGAGCAGATAAAACCATGTAAGCCAATCATCTTGGCAGCTTCCTCTACCCGATCTCGGGTGATGGAGGTATTGCGAAGTGTAATGTTATCATAGATAGAACCTGAAAATAAAAAAACATCCTGGAGAACAACCCCTACTTGACCTCGTAACGTTTCTAATGCATAAGACTGTATGGACTGGTCATCAATCCTGATTTGCCCCGATTGAAAATCATATAAGCGTGTCAATAGACTGGTGATGGAAGTTTTCCCACTTCCGGTAGATCCAACCAGTGCTATAGTTTCACCAGGTTGCGCAACAAAAGAGATACCTTTTAAAACTGGTACAACAGGATCATAGGCAAAATGAACATTTTCAAATTCAATTTTACCACTGAATCGAATAGATGAAAGTGGCATATTGGTAAAAGGAGGAGTTGCTTCCGGATTGTCCAGCACGTTGAATACTCGCTCACTTGCAATTACACCCATTTGTAATACATTGAATTTATCCGCCAGTACCCGTAAAGGACGAAACAATAAATTCAAACACAGAATAAAAGCAATAACCGTACCCTGTTGACTCTGCTGTAAAGCCAACGCTTCCTTAGCCGTATACCAAACTACTAGTCCTATAGAAAGTGCCAATACTATTTCTACTACCGGGAAAAATACAGAGTAAGCAAAAATGGCTTTGATATTAGCATCTCGATGCTGACGATTTATTTTTTTAAATTTTTCTAACTCGATTTGCTCAGCTGCAAATGCTTGCACAATAAACATTCCCGTTAAATGCTCCTGTACAAAAGCATTTAAGGCAGCCACCGCATTTCTCACCGATTGAAAGGAACGGTTGATACTTTCTTTAAAAATGTAAGTAGCAATTAAAATAATAGGAAACGGAATCAACGCAATCAAGGTTAATTTCCAGTCAGCGAGAAACATGTAGGTTAACACGCAGACAATGGAAAGAATGTCTGCAATAATGGGAACCAAACCATCAGCAAAAATATCATTGATAGATTCTATATCATTTACGGTGCGTGTAGTGAGCGTACCTACCGGGGTACGATCAAATTGTGAAAGATGTAATCGAAGAATCTTATCATAGGTTGCTAAACGAAGATCCATCACAACGGCTTGTCCTAACCAGGCCGTAATAAATGTAAAAGCAAACCGTAGCGCCGTTTCTACTAATATGATGCCCAGCTGAATCATGGTAACCAGTACCAACATACGAGGAACCTCTCCTACAATATACTCATTGACTGTACGCTGAATCAATAATGGCCGTAAAGGAGTAATTGCAGCAAGTACCACGGCCAAAAGGACAGAAACCCAAAACCGGGATTTGTAGGGAGCGGCATACCCCATTACCCTGCCTAATAATTTCCAATCAAAAAAAGACGCAGTTGAAGCAGACACATCAATAAGTTGAAGGAGAAGTCATGGCTTTGGTATAAGCCTTGATAAATAAGGCACCAAGATTTTTGTGTGGAGGAACGTAATCCTCAAAAATCTTATCCGTTACAATTTTGTCAAGTTCTTTCCAAAAACCAATCCATTCAATATCAGATCCAGTTCGTAGTTTTTCCATGAGTAAACGTAAAAACGGATTATTAACAGGGGCGTCAGCAATCTGCTTGGTACCAATGATATGTGCATCCGGTGCTTTTTCTAAAATATCATGTATCATATTGTAGCCTCCGCAAGAACCCATAAACACAATTTTGGAAGCAGGAGACATTTGCGCAATGGTATATGGCGCATTGTAACTATGTCCCCTATTGATAGTAACGCGGGGAGTAATCCCCTGCTGTTGAAGATAATTATTCAATTCTTCCTGTGCCTTTGCATCTTCATTTAGCTCCTCGGGAAGCGGACGGTTTAAATATAATGTAACCGGTTTCCCTTTAGCGGCTGTAACACGAACCCAATATTTATTAGAGGGATCAATTTTCCAATTACTGTTATTAAACATATTGACCAGTCCTGGGAATACGCCAATCCCATCTTTATCACCATAAATAAATAATTGTACATGCACACGACCGCTATCATCAGCCAGATCTCTAAATGGAACTTGATAAACAGGGGGAATACCTAATTCCTTAGTCAAATCAATTTTTCGTGTGCTATCCGCTGATAGAAATAAGGTTGAAAGAATAGAATAGATAACAACTCCTTTTCTACTTCCCAGCTTGGCTGCCTCTTGTTGATTTTCACGAATATTTTCCAACATTCGATTGGCAACCGGTTGCAGATTTTCAGCAATGCTGGCATAGGAGTCGGCCACATCAGCCCCATCCTCCAACCCATCCGTTTTATCCAAATTTTTTACAAAGGCACGCATTAATGTATTGGCCGGATCCTCTACACCTTTTCTGGACGCTGTGGGAAAAGAGGCTAAAAATTCGTCCAATGTATTAAAGGCAGCTGCCATTTTGATAAACTTGCGATACCGATCAAAACGTACCTCTTTTAGCAAGGAGTCTCCGCGATTACCGATTCGGGACATCATCAACGGATACACCCCACGTACAAAGCTGGACGTATAAATAGTGCCATCTGATGAAACGGCTAAATAGTAAAGCTCCGTTGCACTCAGCGGTTGTATTATTTTAAAACGAACTTGTAAATCCTTTTCATTATGCAAAGCGTTTATCACCGTAACAAAATGTGAACGCGCTTTATCCTCTAATCTGCGCGCCAAAGCCTTTGACTCCATCGCAGTATCGCCATTGATAGCTCGTTTGACATAATCCTGTTGTGTAGCCACTAATAAACGGTAATAGCCTAGTGTATCTTCTTTCACCGCATCGATCTGCTCTAACGTAGTTCTTCCCTGTAAAATATTGTCTACAAAGGGGAAATATTGTTGTCCGCTTTTACTCAAAGACATACGGGCAACCAACGCCACAAACGCATCATCCTGGATTGATCGAATACGTTGTCCCAACCGGTCACCAGCGGCTGCATAATCATATAATTGGCGCGGAAACTTTCTGGCAACTACTTTAAGTAAACTATCCGCAAAAGGAACCTCTGGATTTTTCTGCAATACCAAGAATGTTTTTTCTGGTAAGAGCGTACAATATTTTAGCAATAAGTTCTCTTTGCAAATTTGATAACCCGGATTTTTCTCAAAAATACCAGCTGCTAATAAATTAGTCCCCACATCATAAGGAAGGTGTACCACCAGTGGCGCAATACTGACTCCATTTCTATCGCTGGTAACACAAGCTTCGTAATTGGTAACTAATAGTGACAGATACTGTGGATGCACAGTTTCGATACCCACTAGTCTCCAGTGCTCTTTAAAATATTTCAAAACATTTTCTAACCCAACCAGATAATTAACTTTCAGCCGATGATCAAATACCGGATCTGTTTCAATCTGGTAAGCGATCCGATTAATTTCTTGTTGCAGGGAGTGAGTCAGCGCGGTATTCAGCTCCTCGCTTTCACCAGGGGTAAATTGGTTATCCTTACGTCCATCACTATCCATTATTAACTGCTGTGCTAATTGAATCAGCTCATGATTACGCTCTCTTCGAAATTCGGGTTTATAGCCAGCAGGTGTTTGAAAGGAACCACCAGCGGGTTGGGCAATTGCTTCAGGATAAGCATAGCCTAAAAACAGTAAAAAAATAACTATTCTGGATAGCATGGGCATTCGGGTACAAAGTTACTGTTCAGCCGTTAATATTAAGTTATCATTAAGTCT
>VGMN01000019.1 GCA_016866355.1 Bacteroidota bacterium | reverse complement strand
GTGGTGGAGATCGTCGTGGCGGCGGACGTGATCGTCGTGGTTAAATCAATTATTCATTTACGAAACTTGAAATAGTTAGTCATGTTACAACCAAAAAGAACCAAGCACCGGAAAATGCAAAAAGGAAGAATGAAGGGCGATGCCAAAAGAGGCGCCACTATTTCTTTCGGATCTTATGCATTAAAGGCATTGGACCAGCATTGGATTACGGATCGTCAGATCGAGGCTGCTCGTCAGGCGCTTACACGTGAGATGAAAAGGGAAGGAAATGTGTGGATCCGAATTTTCCCTGACAAACCAATTACTCGTAAGCCCGCCGAGGTGAGAATGGGTAAGGGTAAAGGTAACCTGGAGTTCTGGGCTGCCGTTGTAAAACCTGGTCGTATTCTTTTTGAAGTAGACGGTGTAAGTGAGTCGGTGGCACGCGCTTCTCTCGCACTTGCAGCTGGAAAACTTCCTATCAAAACTAAATTCATTGTGCGCCGTGACCTTGTCACTGCCTAACCTTAAAATAATAGCACGATGTCCAAGAAAACTGAATTTTTAAAAACATTGCAGGGAATGAATGAGCAAGACCTGCGTGCACGTTTGGCTGATGACCAACAGCGACTGAAGAAAATGGAATTTGCACATGCAATTTCTCCATTGGAGAACCCCATGTCAATCCGCAGTCTGCGCAGCGATATTGCCCGTTTGAAAACTGCCTTAGAATCAAAGCAACAGCAAGCCTGATAAATACCCTAACATGGAAGCAAGAAATTTAAGAAAAACCAGGACCGGTGTGGTAACCAGCAACAAGATGGAAAAGACCATCACGGTGGCTGTCGAGCGTAAAGTAAAGCACCCGATTTACGGAAAGTTCGTAAAGAAAACCACAAAGTTCCATGCGCATGACGATAAGAACGAATGCAGCATTGGTGATATAGTAAAAATCATGGAAACACGTCCGCTTAGTAAAACAAAGCGTTGGAGATTGGTGGAAGTGGTTGAAAAAGTGAAGTAAATTCTGATTAGAATTAATTGTAAAATAACTTTTGTATGATACAGCAAGAAAGCCGATTGAATGTGGCCGATAACAGTGGTGCCAAAGAGGTGCTCTGTATTCGCGTACTCGGTAATAGTGGTCAGCGTTATGCCCGAATCGGCGACAAGATCGTAGTAACGGTTAAGGATGCACTTCCTGCCGGTGGTATTAAAAAGGGGACGGTTGCCAAAGCGGTTATTGTTCGTACTACTAACAAATTGCGTCGCAAAGACGGTTCTTATATCCGTTTTGATGATAACGCAGTTGTAATTCTTAATCAGTCTGACGAACCACGCGGTACCCGCATTTTCGGCCCAGTTGCCCGTGAACTTCGTGACAAGGGTTACATGAAAATTATCTCATTAGCTCCTGAAGTGCTATAACCAAGGAGTAAACATAAGAAGCAAACTATGAAATCAAGATTCAAAGCCAAGTACAACATCCGCAAAGGTGATACTGTAGTGGTAATCGCCGGTGATGATAAAGACCTTGCTAAGCCACGTACGGTTCGCGAAGTGTTGGTTGAAGAAGGAAAGGTGATTGTAGAAGGGGTGAATATTATCACCAAGCACACGAAGCCAACTGCTCAGAATACCAAAGGTGGTATTGTAAAGAAAGAAGCTCCTATACATATCAGTAATGTGATGTTGTGGGATGCAAAAGCCAAGGCGGCTGCACGTGTTAAGCGTGAGCGTTCCAATGGTAAAACAGTAAGAATTTCCAAAAAATCAGGAGAAACGTTATGAATACAAAGACGTACAAACCAAGATTAGCTACCAAGTATAAGAACGAGGTAGTGCCAAACCTGGTCAAAAAGTTTAATTACGAAACGGTTATGCAAGCTCCCCGTTTGGAGAAAATTTGTGTGAACCGTGGTATCAACGGTGCTGTGTCCGATAAAAAGACCGTTGACATTGCTGTAGAAGAACTGACCACTATCACAGGACAAAAGGCAGTGCCTACCATGTCTAAAAAAGACATTTCAAACTTTAAGCTTCGTAAGGGAATGCCGATTGGTGCAAAAGTTACGTTGCGTGGTGAAAAAATGTATGAGTTTCTAGATCGTTTGATCGCTGTTGCCCTGCCACGTGTTCGTGATTTCAAAGGTGTAAATGACAAGTCCTTCGACGGACGTGGTAATTATACCTTGGGTGTTACTGAGCAAATCATATTTCCTGAGATTGATATTGATAAAGTCAGCAAAATCACAGGTATGGATATCACGTTTGTAACAACTGCCAATAGCGATGAAGAAGCTTTTGAATTGTTGAAAGAAATGGGTATGCCTTTCAAAAACGCAAAAAATAACTAATAACCTTAATAAAGACTCATGGCAAAAACTTCCGTAAAAGCCAGACAGCGCAAACGTGAAAGAATGGTAGATCATTATGCTACCAAGCGTGAAGCGTTGAAACAAGCCGGTGATTGGAAAGCACTGGATGAATTACCCCGTAATGGTTCTAAAGTTCGTCTCAAGAATCGTTGTCAATTGACTGGTCGTCCTAAGGGGTACGTTCGCTACTTTGGAATTTCCAGGGTTGCGCTACGTGACATGGCCCTTAATGGTAAAATTCCCGGACTTAAAAAAGCAAGCTGGTAATCTTTAAAAAAAACGAATTATGGTAACAGATCCAATAGCAGACTTCCTGACCCGTATCCGCAACGCACAGATGGCGGGTCACCGTGTAGTCGACATTCCTGCTTCTAATCTCAAGAAGCGTATGACGGAGATTCTCTATAACCAGGGGTATATTCTGAAATACAAATTTGAGGATGATACTAAGCAAGGTGTAATCAAAATTGCCTTAAAGTACGATCCGGCTACTAAACAGCCAGCTATTCAAAGCATGGAGCGTGTAAGCCGCCCGGGTCTGCGTCAATATGCAAAGCCTGCTGAATTCAGACGTGTAAAAAGTGGATTGGGTGTTGCCATCCTTTCTACATCAAAAGGTGTTATGACTGATAAGGATGCTAAGGCGCAGAATGTTGGCGGAGAGGTATTGTGTTATATCTATTAAAAACAAAGAATATGTCACGTATAGGAAGAAAACCAATTTCAGTTCCCAATGGAGTAACCGTTACAGTTGGGAAAGACAATGTGGTAACCGTAAAAGGTGCCAAGGGCGAACTAAAGCAATTGCTTGATCGCGATATTGTTGTTGAGGTTAAAGATAATCAAGTAGTGTTGGGCCGTCCCACTAATCAAATTCGTCACCGTGCGTTGCATGGTTTGTATCGTGCTTTACTTTCTAACTTAATCAAGGGTGTTACGGAAGGGTATAAAAGAAAGTTGGAGTTAATTGGGGTAGGTTTCAAAGCTACTAATGCCGGAAATGTATTAGATCTTACTCTTGGGTATTCTCACAATATCATTTTTGAAGTACCCAAAGAACTTAAAGTAGCTACCGCACAGGAAAAGGGTCAAAATCCAATGATAACATTAGAGGGAATTGACAAGCAGTTGATTGGCCAGGTTGCTGCCAAATTGCGTAGCCTCCGTAAACCAGAGCCTTACAAGGGCAAGGGAGTTCGTTACGTAGGTGAAGTAGTTCGTAAAAAAGCTGGTAAGGCGGCTGGTAAATAATTAAATGTTTTTTAAAATAGTATAAGAGATGACTCCTCAATTTAAAACCAAAAGAAGGCAAAACATTCGCTACCGCATTCGTCGGAAGATTAGTGGAATTGCAACTAGACCCCGTTTGTCTATCTATAGAAGCAATGCTGATATCTATGCGCAGTTGATTGATGACAATAACGGACAAACATTAGCAGCCGCTTCTTCTCGCGATAAGGATATTGCTGTGCAGAAGGTAACCAAAACTGAAAAGGGTAAGTTGGTTGGTGCTGCCATTGCTAGCAAAGCTGTTGCCCTCGGTATCACATCGGTAACTTTTGATAGAGGTGGATATCTCTATCATGGTCGTGTTAAGTCAGTTGCTGACGGCGCACGTGAGGGAGGATTACAGTTCTAATTAATTAAACGCAACAAAAAAACTATACATGTCAAAGCTCAATTTGAATAGAGTAAAAGCCGGGGACCTTGAGTTGAAAGATAAAGTCGTAGCCATCAATCGTGTGGTAAAAACTACCAAAGGTGGTCGTGCCTTTAGTTTTTCTGCGCTAGTAGTAGTAGGAAATGGAAATGGTGTAGTAGGGCATGGCCTCGGTAAAGCAAAGGAAGTGCAAGAAGCTATCACTAAGGGTATTGAGGATGCAAAAAAGAACTTGATCAAAGTTCCAATCATGAAGGGTACCGTTCCGCATGATCAGTTGGCTAAGGAAGGAGCCGCTAAAGTATTGGTTAAGCCTGCTGCACATGGAACCGGAGTAATTGCCGGGGGATCAATGCGTGCTGTGTTAGAGAGTGCGGGTGTAACAGACGTACTTGCAAAGTCATTGGGATCTGCAAATCCTCATAATGTGGTGAAAGCTACGTTTAAGGCGCTTGCCTTATTGCGTGAGCCTGTACAGATTGCTAAGACGCGTACGTTAGGATTGAAAAAAGTATTTAACGGTTAAAAGACTGACCATGAAAAAAATTAAAATAACACTAGTTAAAAGTCCAATTGACAGACCGGAGCGCCAAAAGTTAACATTGCAGGCACTTGGTTTGAATAAGACCAATTCAACTCGTGAAGTAGATGCTACTCCACAAGTATTGGGTATGGTGCGTAAGGTTACTCACCTACTTAAAGTCGAAGAATCTAAATAATCAAACGAGCGTATCTGCGCTCAATTTAATAATGCGAGCCCCGCACAAAATTGCTTTCGGGGCGATGAGTAAACAATAAAAGCTATGAAACTGCATCAATTGAAGCCTGCTAAAGGCGCCACACACAAAACAAAACGAATTGGGCGTGGTGACGGTTCCGGACATGGAGGAACTGCTACAAAAGGTACCAAAGGAGCCCAGAGCCGTACAGGTTTTAAAAGTAAAATGGCTCATGAGGGAGGCCAGATGCCTATCCAACGTCGCGTTCCCAAGCGTGGTTTTAAAAATCCACACCGGATCTCTTACAAAGTATTAAACTTAGGACAGTTGGATCAATTGTCTGCCAAATACAATATTAACGAGTTCTCACTAGAGAATTTATATATCAACGGCCTGATTAGTCAGACTGATCGTGTGAAAGTCCTTGGAAATGGTGAGGTGAAAGGGAAGTATAGCTTCCGCGTAAATGCCATAAGTGCCAAGGCAAAAGCTGCTATTGAAGCGGCTGGTGGTACTGTCGAGATCGTTGCTTAAATTAGTTGACTAAAACCTCAATCAAACCGTGAAGAAATTTTTTCAAACGCTTCGCAACATTTGGAGTATCGAAGAGCTTCGGGATAAGATTCTTTTTACGCTCTTGATGATTACAATCTACCGGATTGGTGCATACATTGCATTACCTGGTATTGATCCAATTAAGTTAGCTGCCTCAGCCGAGAATAGTACTGGTATTTTGGGTTTAATTGATGCCTTTTCTGGTGGAGCTTTTAATCAAGCTTCCATCTTTGCATTGGGTATCATGCCTTACATTTCTGCTTCCATTTTTGTACAGTTACTGACTGTACTGGTTCCTCAGTTTCAGAAAATGCAAAAGGAAGGAGAGAGTGGACGTAAGAAGATCAATCAATATACTCGTTATCTGACTGTCATTGTAACGCTGCTACAGGCCTCAGCTTATGTTACTTATTTGCAAGGACTCACTTCTCAAAGTGGAGGAATAATCCCTGCCTTTGCACCCTATTTCTGGTTGTCTACGATTGTAGTACTAACTGCCGGAACATTGTTTGTAATGTGGATGGGTGAAAAAATAACGGATAAAGGGCTGGGAAATGGTACCTCGCTGATTATCATGATTGGAATTTTGGCACGTCTTCCCCAATCATTTTTACAGGAATTAAGTGCTAAATCAGTTCGTAATGGCCAAATACTATTATTCATAATTGAAATAGCCATTCTGATTGCTATTATCATGGGATGTATACTCTTGGTGCAAGGTGTACGTAAAGTGACTGTGAATTACGCAAAACAAATAGTTGGCAATCGTCAGTTTGGCGGTGCACGTCAGTTTCTGCCACTAAAAGTGAACAGCTCTGGTGTAATGCCAATCATTTTTGCGCAAGCCATTATTTTTATTCCTACGATTTTTGCAAACTATAATACGCAGGCTAATGATTTTTTACGCGCCATAACCGATCAGACAAACATTTGGCATATGGTGCTGTATTCAGTTGTAGTAATAGGTTTTACATTTTTATATACTGCGCTTATTTTCAATCCTAAACAAATTGCAGATAATCTAAAGCAGAACAATGGCTTTATTCCTGGTGTGAAACCAGGTCAGCCTACTGCTGATTATATAGGTGCCATTATGGACCGAATTACGTTGCCAGGTGCCCTTTTGCTTGCATTAGTTGGAATATTGCCAGGTATTGCCGAAAAATTAGGAGTTACACAACAGTTTTCTACCTTTTTTGGTGGCACTTCTCTTTTGATTATGGTTGGTGTAATCTTGGATACGTTACAGCAAATTGAAACGCAATTGCTGATGCGTCAATACGATGGATTAATGAAAAGCGGAAGAATTCAGGGTCGTCAAGCCGCTGCTCCAGTTGATATGTAAAAATTTGTTTTGTGAAATTTCAACCCGGCTGAATCTTCGGCCGGGTTTTTTATTTTTTCATAGATATTTGTTGTATGGTAGTAAAATCCGAAGAGGAAATCATCCAGATGCGGGCAAGTGCCTTGTTAGTTAGTAAAACACTAGCAATGGTAGCTACAGAACTGCGTCCTGGCGTTACTACGTTGGCATTAGATAAACGAATTCATCAATTTATTTGCGATCACAAGGCTATTCCCTCTTTTCTGAATTACCATGGCTATCCTTTTAGTTCCTGTATTTCAGTTAATGATGTGGTAGTACATGGTTTTCCAAATGAACAACCATTACAAGAAGGGGATGTCATTTCTATTGATGTGGGAGTATTTTTAAATGAGTGGCATGGAGATCACGCCTATACATTTTGCTTAGGGGAGCCCAGTGATGCTATTTCAAATCTAATTCGTGTTACCAAAGAATCCTTGTACAAAGGAATTGAAAAAGCGGTTGCAGGAAATCGGGTGGGTGATATCTCTTTTGCTATACAGGAGCATACAGAAAAAAAACATGGGTATGGGGTGGTGAGAGAACTGGTAGGACATGGTTTGGGGAAAAATTTACACGAGGACCCGCAGGTGCCCAACTATGGAAAGAGAGGAGCGGGCCCTAAACTAAAGGAAGGGTTGGTGTTGGCAATAGAGCCAATGATTAATCTAGGCAGAAAAGAAGTTTATACCGATAAAGATGGATGGACAGTGCGCACCAAAGACGCAAAAGTTTCTGTTCATTTTGAACACGATGTTTGTGTTCGAAATGATCGAGCTGCCATTTTATCTGATTATACACCCATTGAGGAGGCCGAACGCTTGAATCAGCATCTATTCCCCTCAGCCCCTGTTCAGCTTTTTATATAAAGTAATGGCCAACTTATCTCAATACGATGTAGCTGTAATTGGAGGAGGGGCTGCTGGAATTTTTACTGCCAAACAGAAAAATAAATTGATTAAACTCCTCACGGATCAAGAGATTGTAGTGAGTGGTAAGACTACTTTTAAAAAAGAATTTGTAACAGCGGGCGGTGTTGATTGTAGCCAAGTGGAACTGGGCAGTATGGAAAGTAAAGTAGTGCCAGGTTTATTTTTGCTGGGGAAGTTTTAGATGTAGATGGTATTACGGGAGGTTTCAATTTTCAACATGCTTGGAGTAGTGGCTACTTGGCAGCAAAGAGCATGACTGATAAGCCCCTTCATTGAAAATCAAATTGTTTTTTAGTACGAATATGACACCAAGCTGACAGGGGGAACAAAGCAATTATCATCCCTGCTGCTATAACTGAATAGCCAAGATATAAGAGTGCTGAAAACAATAGTAGCAGGTAGAGTGGGTAGGTAAGTAAGAGTAGCGAGCTTAGTACAGCATCATAGTGCCCTGTTTTTCCAAATTTTTTTAGCGTGAATTGTTGTAAGGGGTAATGAATTGGCCAATGAATCCATCTGCCTAAGCTTGCAACAGGTGTGAGTAATCTTTTTTCTAGTTTTCCTACCGGGAATGCTAAAAGTTGGGTTAGTTTTTCTGTATCAGTCGGTGAAATTTCATACACCAATTTTTTCAATTCATCTTGTAAACACTGGTTGAATTGTTGATGTCTAGCCCCATCGCTTTTTGTAAATGGAACCCTTGCTGCTGTAATGGGTTCGCCAAAATTTATGTGAACGTTTTTTCCAATGCTTCTAAAGGAGCTATAGTTAATACCAACGGGCAGCACAGTTAGCGGCAAGCCAGCTTCCCAGGCTTGAATGGCTAACCGGGCAGTTCCCTTTTTTAGATTTCGCAAGTGCCATTCATTTACACATAGTGCTTCGCTATAAATTGTTACAATTTGATTTTTTTTAAATAGGGCCACACAGGTATCAAAGGTTTTATAGTTTACGTGTAAATTTTCCACACCCTCACTGGTTCTGTAAACAGGAAAAATGCGTAATGAACTTAGCAATCGTGCGTGCCATTTTTTGTTGAAAGCATCTCCTCTGGCTAATGCCCAAACGGGTTCCTTAAAAAGTGTATCAAGTAGAATAGAATCTAGAAAAGAGTTGGGATGATTGGCTGCCAAAAGAATAGGACCTTTCAATTGAAGAACTGCTGGATTATTTACGCGAATTTCCCTGCATAAAAGCTTGATTGCCAGCCTTGAAACTAGTTTAAGTCCTTCGTAAAGCAAGCCTTGAATTTTAGTGAAAATAGCAATAATAACTGTATCTTTGCCACCCCGAAATAAAACCCTCGGGTTATTAGAATGTTTCATCAATTTTTAACCAAACAATTAAACGCTGATGTACAGGAGAGTGGGGCGGATACCGCCACACCTGCAGCGACAACAAAAGCACCTGTAGAGGCTGTGCTTACTGCACATGATGATTTTGACTGGACCGTAGACAAGCGTAATGTAACCTCATACGCTGACGCTGAAAAAGAAAAGTATCACAAGGTTTATGAGAGCACATTTGTTCAATTAAACGATGGGGAGCTAATCAAAGGTCTAGTGGTGGGAATGACTAAGACAGATGTTGTATTGAACATCGGTTTTAAAAGTGATGGATTGATTTCTCTCAATGAATTCCGTGACATCCCTACGCTTAAAGTGGGTGATGAAGTGGAAGTAATGATTGTTGAAAAAGAAGACCGCGATGGCCATTTGAATTTGAGCCGTCGTCAAGCGCGTATCACACGTGCCTGGGAGTGTATTGTGGAAGTTCACAAAACGGGTGAAATTATCACAGGTACTGTTACTTCAAAAACTAAAGGTGGTTTGATTGTAGATGTGTTTGGTATGGAAACTTTCCTGCCTGGCTCACAGATCGATGTGAAGCCTGTAACTGACTACGATCAATTTGTTGGTAAAACAATGGAATTTAAAGTTGTTAAGATCAATGAAACCATCAAAAATGCGGTAGTATCACATAAAGCATTAATTGAAAGTGATATTGAAGCACAGCGTGCGCAAATCATGAGCAAGCTGGAAAAAGGACAGGTGCTAGAAGGAACGGTTAAGAATATCACAGACTTTGGTGCCTTTATGGATTTGGGAGGTCTGGATGGATTACTTTATATCACTGATATTTCATGGGGTCGAATTGCCCATCCTTCTGAGGTTCTTAAATTAGACCAGAAGATCAATGTGGTGGTTCTAGACTTTGATGATGAAAAGCGTAGAATCAGCCTAGGATTGAAGCAGCTTACTCCTCACCCTTGGGATGTGTTGGGAGAGGGAGTGGTTGAAGGGAATGTAGTGAAAGGTAAAGTGGTCAACATAGAGGATTATGGTGCTTTCTTGGAAATTCAACCTGGTGTTGAAGGACTAGTTCACGTATCTGAAATTACTTGGGCAAACACACCTGTGAATGCAAAAGAGTATTTCAAATTAGGGGATGAGCACGAAGCTAAAATTGTAACCTTGGATAAGGAAAGTCGCAAAATGAGTCTTTCTATCAAGCAGCTATCTGCAGATCCATGGAATGAAATTGATGCTAAGTTCCCAGAAGGAAGCCGCCACGCCGGATTAGTAAAAAATATCACTAATTACGGAGTGTTTGTAGAATTGGCGCCTGGTATAGGGGGCATGATTCATATCAGCGATCTGAGCTGGTTGAAGCGTTTCAATCATCCAACTGAGTATACAAAAGTTGGACAGCACATTGACGTGATGATCTTAGGAATTGATCGTGAGAATCGTAAGTTACAATTAGGACACAAGCAATTGGAAGAAGATCCTTGGAACACACTTCAAGATACATTTGCAATTGGAAGCTTACACAAGGGATTGGTTTCTCGTCGTGATGATAAAGGTGCTGTTGTACAACTTCCCTATGGTCTAGAGGGGTTTGCTCCTAACCGCCATTTGGCTAAGGAAGATGGTAAAACAATTGGTGCTGATGAAACAGCTTCCTTTATGGTTATCGAGTTTGATCGAAACGAAAAGCGAATTGTTCTTTCTCATACCCGAATTTGGGAGCAAGGAAAAGTAGAAGAAGTTGAGGTAGCAAAGAAAGAAGCAAAAGCTGACGCTGATAAGACAAAGAAAGCTGTAAAGAATATCCAAACTAAAGTGGAGAAAGCTACACTAGGAGATTTGGGAGTATTAGCCGACCTGAAGAAGAAGATGGACGGCGGTGCAGAATAATCCCCTTTGTCTACTTAATTTAACAAGGCTGCCATACAGGCAGCCTTTTTTTATGTGACTGAGGCTTGCGGTGTTATATTTGTTATACCTGTAATCCTAACGCATGTCTAAAATCGTGCAAAGAATCTTTCGTGCCAACTTAGTTAGAAAAGCTGTTTTTCTAGTTGTTGGTGTAGTCTCTTATCCAGGCCTGGCACTATTCAATCGGCTACGGATTAAAGGGGCAGCACATCTAAAAGGACTGCCCAAGGAGAAAGTATTATTTGTCAGTAACCATCAAACTTATTTTGCAGACGTCATTACATTTTTTCAAATTTTCTGTGCTATAAAGTGGGGTAAAACTGACCGGTTAGGTTTGCCCTATTATTTATTAAACCCCTTTACCAGGGTTAACTACGTTGCTGCTGTAGAGACTATGAAAGACAATTTGCTTACTCGTCTTTTTCTATTGGCAGGAGGTATTACTGTAAAAAGGACCTGGCGAGCAGAAGGTAAAGACGTTCGAAGAGGACTTGACCCTTCGGATACTAGAAAAATTGTAAGAGCACTTGAAAGGAATTGGGTTATTACATTTCCACAGGGTACCACACGTCCCTTTGCTCCTGGAAGAAAAGGGACAGCCCTAATTATCAAAGAGGTTCGTCCCATTGTAATCCCTATAGTGATCAGTGGATTTTGGCGTGCCTTCAACAAAAAGGGGCTTAAATTAAAAAAGCGTAACACGCGTTTATCCGTTGAATTCAAAGCGCCCTTAAAAATAGATTATGAAGCTCCTGCTGAGCAAATCATGGATCAAATTATGGATGCTATTGAACAAAGCCGAACGTATATGTTAAAAGGAAAACATCATCGAACGGAAAGCATCAACTAACTTCCCACTTTAGCGTCTGCAAATAATGCTTTTAATTCAGCCGCTTCTCCTGGTTTCATTTTGCCTCCCAGAATTAGTCGGAGTTGTCTTCTTCGAAGTGCACCATCAAATAATCTTTTCTCCTCCTCATTAGTAGGTTCTAAGGAAGGAACTGGTCTGGGTTTTCGGTTGGGGTCTAGTGCAACAAACGTGTAATAAGCTTCATTGCTTTTATAGCGAAATTGTTGTGTAAGGTCTTCGCCCCATACGCGTAAGTGTACTTCCATTGAGGTGTTGAAAGCGCGGGTTACTTTGGCTTCTATATGAACTGTATTCCCTAATTTGATTGGATTTTCAAAAGAAATATTGTCAACAGAAGCGGTTACGCAGGGAACACTGCAATGCTTTTGTGCTGCCAGCGCAGCAGCGATGTCCATCCAATACATCAATCGACCACCCATTAGATTCCCAAACAAATTGGTGTCATTCGGAAGTACTAATTCCGTCATAATGGTTAAACTATCAACAGGGGATTTGGATTCCATATCAGCGTTTCTGCAAAGATAGTGCAGGAGCTGCGGAGAATAGAGTGGGGGGCGTTGCGGCCTTTGGTGCTTTTGGAAAAAGTGCTTTTTCTGCTTTTTTCCAAAAATCAAAAAATGAATTAAACCGGCCAGTTAATTCCGGCACCATCCATTCTCTTTGTTCCTGTATTCCGGGAAAATGGTGAAAGGAAGGATGCTCTCGTGTATAAATTGATTTGCAGTCTCGTAATCCTGGTATTTCTCCAACTTCTCCCGCAAAAACCTGAAGTCCTTCAATATTTTTCCCCAACTCAATAATGAACTGAAGTACTGTTTTACTAACAGGATGTTCTCTAAAATGTGAAGGTTCTAACACCAGGATACGATTTGCGCTGTATTCTTTTTTCCATTCGGGATCCAAGTGATAAGGGTGGTATAATAAGACGGGTAAGTTCGGATCTAGTACAGGATTTTCTTTTTGGGGAAGTTCAGTGCTAAGGGTTGGATTTTCTATATCCTCTAAGGCCCGTGGCACATCTAGCAAAGGCAAATCCAGGTAAGGCTTGTCTAAAAAAGTACCCTTTTGCTTAGTTCCACAGTATTGATTAATATTTTCTTGATTGCAGTAATATTTCTTGGAAGAAAAAGTGCCTGCTACCCACTGCCAGCTAAGTGTGTTACTTGCTAAGTCACCATCCAATAAATGATAATACATCCACTGGGAGGGAATTCGCCAATCTGATTTACCAATATTACAAGTTATCGAGGCTACATACATCCTAAGGTGGTTATGCATGTAACCTGTTTGTAGCATTTTTTTAATACCCTCATCTACTGCATCGATTCCAGTAGTGGCTTCCAAAATAGCTTTAGGGATTTTATGCGTTCTAATGGCTCCTCTGTTCATCCGTATATCATCAAATATGTCATCCCCCAGCGATAGCCATACTCGTTGGAAGTAGTCTCTCCAGGCAAGCTCTTGGACCAGTCGTAATAGTTGATGCGGTTGGTAATTTAATTGCATTACATATTCCGCAAGTTGTTTGGTAGAAATGACTCCCCGAGAGATATAAGGGGACAAGTAGGTCACTTTGCCGTCTAAGTAATTACGGGTTATTCCATAGCCTACTGGATCAATTTTACTGATACGCTCTTTTATAGATTGTATGTCTGTGGGAAAATACATGTATAAAAGCTTAAACAATAAATTCTTTATTTGGTTCTGTCCAATTGCAATAAAAAGTCATTAGCTACTTGAAAAAGTCTTTTTTTGCGTTCCGGGTTCATCTTATCTAAGGTTTTAACCAACATGCCCAGCCGCGGGTTTTTTAAGAAGAAGGACCTTTGTTTGTCCATAAAGCGCCAAAAAAGGCCATCCCAGATTTCGGTCCAAGAAACCCATTCGCCCGTATCAAGTTGAGTCACTTTTTTCTTATCCCAGTCACCCATTTTTAATAAATAGTTGCTGCCGCTGATATAAGGTTTGGTGGTCATCAATCCGCCATCTGCAAATTGGGTCATACCATACACATTAGGGACCATGACCCAATCATAACTGTCAATATACCATTCCATGAACCACTTGTATACCTCATCAGGGTCAAACTCGCACAGCAGCATAAAGTTTCCAAGTACCATTAGCCTCTCTATATGATGCGTGTAGGCATTTTTCTTCAGTGTTTCAATCAAATGATCTATAGGATGAATTCCAGTGGTTCCGGTCCAAAAACTTGAAGGTATTTTTCGTGTAAACTTCCAATGATTGGTAGTTCGTTGTTTGCGTCCTTCCCTCTCATACACAATGCGAATAAATTCTCTCCATCCGCTTATTTGCCGGATAAAGCCCTCTAGTGAATTGAGCGGAATTTTTTTCTTTTCTCCTATTGCTAACGCTTCATTGATCAACTTGGCAGGTTCTAGCAAACCTATATTTAACAGGGGACTAATTACAGCATGGTGTAACCAGGTGTGCTGTAATGCCATTGCATCCTCATACACCCCAAAGTCGTTAAACCGTGTCTCTAAAAAATTTCGCCACCAATCAATAGCCTGTTCATGCGTTACAGGGTAATTAAAGTTTTTTGTTTCTCCTGGATTTTTTGAAAAATGATTTTCCGTGTATTGTATAGCTTCTTTTACATGTTTATTGGGCTTGACAATTGGTAGTGTTGGTGGCGTATGCTTAGAAGGATAGCGTTCTCGATTTTGATCATCAAAAGTCCATTTTCCGCCAATCGGTTTTCCGGTGGGGTCCATTAGCCAATTTCGTTGTTTGCGTTGCCAGCAATAAAAATCAGTTTGAAAGTATGTTTTTCTTTTTTCAAAAAAAGTATCTACATCAGCCAATTGATTTAAAAATCCTGGAGTGGTATAGGAGCTGGCTGTTAGTTTGAGTTGCTTGGTGCTTTTCTGTATTTTTTGATTCAGCCAATCATCCACAGGATCTATATAGTGCAATTTTTCCAATCCGTTATCGGCAAGCTTTTTCAAGCAAATTGATAAATCGTGTGTTGCATCAGTTGCAGCAATATACACTACTGTAAATCCTTTTTTTTCTAATAATTCTTGAAATGATTTAAGGGATGCACGGTGGAGCACCAGTTTTTGCTTGTGAAAATGAAATTGAGAGAAGAAAAGGGACTCCTCAATTAGGAAAACAGGTCGGTTTTTCTCTAAAACCGGATGAGGATAGTGAAGTTGGTGTGGAAACAGAATAGTTATTTCTCTCATAATAAATCAGGTAACTCACCAAACAAAAATCAGGGGTATTTGTTCTTTAAAAAATGATTTTATGGAAAGCTTGCGTGGAAAAAATGTCTTAGTAGTTGGAGCTACCGGTGATATTGGGGCGCATACAGCTCGTCTATTACAGGGTAGTGGGGCCAATCTTTTCTTATCTGGCAGAGATGCTGGGGGTCTACAAACGCTGGCTTCTTCTATGGGAGTTCCCGCCTCGCAGTATTGCGCTGCTGACTTACAAGATCCCGCAGCAGTTGAACTACTTGCAAAACAATATTTTGCCATCTTTCCTGTGATTGATATTTTGGTTAATGCATCAGGTATTGGAATTATAAAACCCCTGGACACCCTATCTGAGGGGGAGATGATACAAACGCTTCAAGTCAATTTATTGGCCCCCTTTCGCTTGTTAAAGGCATTTCTACCTGCTATGAAAACTGCAAAAAAGGGACTCATTATAAATATTCCCGGGGTGCTTGGAAAGGTCCCCATGGCCGGAGCAGCTGCCTATAGCGCTTCTAAATATGGGTTAGTGGGTATGATGCAAAGCGTAAGAGAGGAGTTAAAACGAACAGATATCCGGATTACCAATGTTTTTATGGGGGGTGTGAATTCCGGCTTTTGGGATACGATCGATTTGCGTGTGCAACGGGATAAAATGATTCAACCGGAAGAAGCTGCACGGTCTATATGGTTTCTATGTCAGCAACCTGTGAGCGGCGTTGTCAGCGAAATGGTATTGCAGCCTTTTAATCATCAGGCCATTTAAAAGGTCCTGTATTGATCTCCCGGTGTTCCACTATTTTTGCATGCGTACTATTCAGCTGTTTTCACTATGTCCAACCATCTATTGTCTCCTTCTTTTGATAATACAGCGCTTGCATTTCAATATAAATCTGATGCCGCTTTAAAAAAAGCTCGTTTTCTTTTTAAGGTTATGTCCAATCCCTTGCTGGTGCAAGTGGGTACCCGACTTGCCCCATTGTCAATCAAAATGGGGCTTCCTGTAAAAGGGTTAATTCGTTCTACTCTATTTTCTCAATTCATTGGAGGAGAAACCCTAGCGCAAATGATTCCTGTAGCGGCAAGATTGGGATCTTTTCAAGTAAAAGTTATACTGGATTACGGGGTAGAGGGAAAGCAAGGTGAGACATTTTATGATGAGGCAAGAGATCAGTTTGTTCGTGTAATTGATTTTGCAGCCACACAACCAAATATTCCTTTTATCAGTATTAAGCTCACCGGACTTTCACGATTTGAACTGCTAGCTGAATTACACAAGAGGATGATCTCTATCAACAAACCATTGCTAGAGCGATACGAGTTAGCGTTAAATCAACTCCCTCCATTGTTACTCAATGAATGGGGCCGTGTTTGCTCCAGAATGGAAAAAATTTGTTTTCATGCTACCTCTAAAAAAATTGCGGTAGCATTGGATGCTGAGGAAACTTGGATTCAAGAGCCGCTTGATGCATTATGCGCCATCATGATGGAGCTCTGTAATAAAAAAGCTCCCTTTGTCTATAATACATACCAGTTATATCGAGCCGATCGATTAACTTTTTTACAATCCATGCATGCATTTGCATCCAGCCGTGGATATATTTCTGGCGCCAAGTTAGTCAGGGGTGCCTACATGGAGAAGGAGCGAAAGCGTGCAGCTGATCTTGGATATCCATCTCCCATTAACCCTACTAAGGAGGCTACCGATTTGCTTTACAATGAGGCCCTCCATTTTTGTATTAATAACCTTAATCAGTTTGGTGTAATAGTTGCGTCACATAATGAGGAGAGTTGTCTTTTGGCTTACAATCTTCTGGTGGAGCAGGGGCTGCCTGCTAATCATCCGCATATTCATTGGAGTCAACTATATGGCATGAGTGATAATATCACTTTTAATTTAGCCGCCGCCGGATGTAGTGTTAGCAAATACTTGCCATTTGGTCCTATAGAAGATGTTGTCCCATACTTGATGCGTCGAGCACAAGAAAACACCTCCGTGAAAGGTCAAACTGGTAGAGAGTTAGGGTTAATACAAAAAGAGTTGGTGCGACGGGCTCAATCTGCTTAATATTGCACAATGCAGGAGTATCATAATTTATTACAGCATATTTTGAAAAATGGGTCTGATAAGACAGACCGAACAGGTACGGGAACCAGAAGTGTTTTTGGCTACCAAATGCGGTTCAATCTTGCAGACGGATTTCCGCTGGTGACTACCAAAAAGGTGCATGTAAGAAGTATTATTCATGAATTGCTTTGGTTTTTAAAAGGAGAAACAAATATTGCCTATCTAAAAGAAAATGGAGTTAGTATTTGGGATGAATGGGCTGATGCACAGGGCGAACTTGGCCCTGTTTATGGTAAGCAATGGAGACATTGGGAAGGTAAAAACGGGCAGGTTGTTGATCAAATTTCATGGTTAATACAGGAAATCAAAAAAAATCCAGATAGCCGTCGATTAATTGTAAGTGCTTGGAACGTGGCCGAACTTCCACAGATGGCACTCATGCCTTGTCATTCACTATTTCAATTCTATGTGGCAGATGGACGATTGAGTTGTCAATTATATCAACGAAGTGCAGATGTGTTTTTGGGAGTTCCGTTTAATATTGCCTCTTACGCACTTCTCACCCACATGCTTGCCCAGGTTTGCCAACTTGTGCCAGGTGATTTTGTACATACTTTTGGAGATGTTCATATTTACAGTAATCATGTTGAACAAGTGAAATTACAGTTGAGTCGTGCGCCATTCCCATTACCAACTATACATTTAAATCCTGCTATTACTGATTTGTTTTCATTTCGATTTGAGGACATAGAAATTTTAAATTATCAATGCCACCCAGCTATTAAGGCACCGGTGGCTGTTTAACTCGAATTGATATGCAAGTATCCCTCATCGTTGCAGCTGGACAGAATAATGCCATCGGAAAGGATGGGGGAATGCCTTGGCATTTGCCAGCCGATCTCAAGCACTTTAAAAATGTAACCTGGGGACTTCCTGTTATCATGGGAAGAAAAACCTATGACTCACTGGGTAAGCCGTTGCCTGGTAGAACTAATATTGTAATCACTCGCCAGGCTAACTGGAGTCCGACTGGTCCGGTAATAGTAGTAGCTGACGCTATGGCGGCCCTTTCAAAAGCGAAAGAATGCGGTGCAAACGAGGTAGTAATTATTGGAGGTGGAGAGATTTATAATTTATTTTTTGACTTGGCAACGCGAATCTACCTTACTCGCGTTGAAGCATCTCCTGATGCAGACACCTTTTTTTCTTCATTTCACCCCAATAATTGGAAACTTGTTAGCCAATTGGATCGGGAGGCGGACGCAAAGCACCCCTTTAATTATTCTTTCCAGGTTTGGGAGCGCTTAACATAAGGATCGGTATGTTCACCACTCCTCAATTAGCTATAAAATATTTTAATTTTTTACTGCACGCAGCAAGTCCTCATGGACATGGCATTCATTCTCCTTTTGTATTTGATTTTTTGAAAAATGTACTGCAAGATAAATCTTTCTATAAGGAATACATACCCTGGAATACTTGGAGAAAAGAAATGTTGTCAAATGAGAGGGTACTTTCAATCTCAGAAATTGGGGCTGGTTCCAGGAGGGGCAATAGTACAAGTTGTACTATTGCTTCACTAGCTAAAACAGCTGCAAAAAGACCCAGAACGGCTAAGCTTTTTTTTCGAATGGCTCGGTATTATAAGCCAAAAACTATACTTGAACTTGGGACTTCAATAGGATTATCTACTTCTTTTTTTTCACTAGCTTGTCCTTTAGCCTCCGTCCATACCATAGAGGGAGTAGCGTCAATAGCTGAAGTGGCTAAGCAAAATTTTTCTAATTGGAATTGCCCCAATATTAAATTGAGGGTTGGCAATCTAGATCATGTTCTGGTGGACTTACTGGAAAAAATGGATAGTCCTGACTTAGTATTTATGGATGGCAATCATCAAGAGGAGGCTACCAAACGCTATTTTTTGCAATTGCTTCCTTTTTTATCCAAGGAGTCGATATTAATCATTGATGACATTCGCTGGAGTCAAGAAATGGAAAACGCTTGGTCGTATATTCAATTGCACGAACAAGTAAGGATGACAATTGACTTTTTCCAATTTGGAGTAGTGCTTTTCAGCCCAGCTTTTCTAGAGAAGTCCCACTTTAGGATCCGTTATTAATTGCTACCTTCGTCAAGCAGTTTTACTAATACTGCTTACTTATATGACCATTGGAGTATTACGTGAACCAAATCCAGAAGCAAGGGTATCCTTATCTGACGAAGCCGCCGCTTTTTTAATTAAAAAAGGTTTTGCCGTTTGGGTGGAACAAGGAGCAGGGACTCTTTCGTTTTGTAGCGATGCCTCCTACCAATCAGCGGGTGCTACCATTAGCGACCGGTCAAGCGTAATAAAAAACGCTGATGTGATTTTAGCGATGCATACCATACCAGCTGATCAGTTGGCAGGTTGTAGCGGAAAAATATTAATTGGTGCCTACCAGCCTTTGTATAAAAAAGAGTGGGTACAATCCGTGGCCAAATCAGGAGTTACTTGTTTTTCACTGGACATGCTACCAAGAACTACCAGGGCGCAGTCAATGGATATATTAAGTTCGCAGGCAAACATTGCTGGATATAAAGCTGTTTTGTTAGCTGCAACTACCTATGGCAGGTACTTTCCTATGTTTATGACTGCGGCTGGAAGTATTACACCTGCTAAGATTTTGATACTGGGTGCTGGCGTTGCTGGTCTTCAGGCTATTGCTACTGCAAAAAGACTAGGCGCAGTGGTGGAAGTTTTTGATACGCGTCCTGCAGTGAAAGAGGAAGTGATGAGTTTGGGGGCAAAATTTGTAGAGGTGGAAGGGGCTGCTGATGCCAGCAAGGCTGGTGGTTACGCAGTAGAACAATCAGAAGAATATCAACGTAGACAGCGTGAAAGAATTGCTCAGTCTGCAGCAAAGGCGGATATCATAGTCACCACCGCACAAATTCCCGGCAAAAAGGCGCCTATCCTAATTACAGCCGAGATGATTGCCTCTATGCGAAATGGATCTGTTATAATTGATTTGGCTGCCTCAACGGGTGGAAATACGCCTTTTACAAAAGATGGAGAAACGGTTGACCAAAATGGTGTAAGAATTGTGGGAGCATCTAGTCTACCTGCTTCTCTTCCAGCAGATGCCAGTAAGTTATATGGTAAAAATGTGCTCAATTTTTTCCAATTGTTGATTGATAAAGCAGGTGCCTTACAGTTGAATTGGGAGGATGATTTGGTGAAAGGGGCCTGTATCACGTTTCAAGGGGAAATCGTAAACGATAAAATCGCTTCAAGCTTATAAAATGGAACAAATACTATCTTGGATTAGTAATCATCAAGAAATTTTATACATCGTAATTCTGATGATTTTTGTTGGGATTGAAGTTATTGGTAGGGTGCCCAGCGTACTGCATACTCCTTTAATGAGTGGGGCTAATGCCATACATGGAGTAGTAATTATTGGAGCCATTATTGTCATGGGTAAAGCGGCCCCTACAAATTATTTGGCATTGATATTTGGATTCATTGCGGTAATTGTAGGAACACTAAATGTAGTGGGGGGATTTGTGGTGACTGACAGAATGTTAGAGATGTTTTCTAAGAAGAAAAAATAATTCTGAACTAAAAAAATATTCTTGTGGAACTGAACCTCCTGACTTTTATCTACCTAATTGCCTCGGTTACATTTATTGTAGGGCTTAAAATGTTATCACATCCTGCCAGTGCGCGAAATGGCAACAGGGTAGCTGCTGTTGGTATGACGTTAGCTATACTTGGAACTATTTTCTTGTATGAGGAGGATGGTACTCGTTTAGGAAATTATGGATGGATTTTTGGTGGAATTTTAATCGGGACGGTGGTTGGTACCCTGGCAGCTAAGCGTGTCAAGATGACGGCGATGCCTGAAATGGTAAGCTTATTCAATGGAATGGGCGGTGCTTGTGCTGCGTTAATCAGCTTGGTTGAGTTTGATCACTTAGCTCATTTAGATCCTGTAATGGCAGGTGTATTACTGATGGCAAATGCAGCTGGTGCACTCAAAGGCTTCTTATTGATCATTGTAATAGGACTGGTTATTGGATCTGTCTCTTTTGCTGGAAGTATAATAGCTTGGGGTAAGTTGAATGGATCTATAAAGGATTTTTCATTTAAAGGGCAACATCTATTCAATATTTTGCTTTTGGGAATCATTGTGGCGCTTGCCTCTTACCTAATCATTTTCTTGCCGGCAAATGCTATTTTTATTTTCTATACAATATTTTTCTTGTCGTTATTGTATGGTATATTCTTTGTGTTTCCAATCGGGGGTGCAGATATGCCTGTGGTAATTTCATTACTCAATTCTTTTACCGGCGTTGCGGCAGCTTGTGGCGGTTTTCTTTATGAAAATAAAGTGATGCTTACTGGTGGGATTCTAGTTGGTGCAGCAGGAACCTTGCTCACCATACTAATGTGTAAGGCAATGAATCGTTCTCTAACTAATGTGTTGATAGGTTCATTTGGAGGGGGAAGTAAAGTTGGAACGGCAGCAGGTACTGCGGTAGGCACCCATAAGGAAATTAGTCTAAGTGATACGGCTGTGTTAATGAGCTATGCTGCTAAAGTTTATATTGTTCCTGGATATGGTCTGGCTGTAGCACAAGCCCAACATGCTTGTCATGAATTAGAAAAGCTATTGGAATCTAAAGGAGTGGATGTAAAATATGCCATACATCCTGTTGCAGGTAGGATGCCTGGCCATATGAATGTATTATTAGCGGAGGCTGATGTTCCATATGAAAAGCTGCTGGAGATGGAGCAGGCGAATGAAGAGTTTTCAACCACGGATGTTGTTTTGATATTGGGTGCTAATGATGTAGTAAATCCTGCCGCAAAGTCTGATACTTCTTCGCCCATCTATGGTATGCCTATTTTGGATGTTGAGTTGGCTAAGCATGTAATTGTCAACAAGCGAAGCATGAAACCGGGTTACGCAGGTATTGAGAATGAATTATTTTTCCGTCCTAAGACCTCCATGTTATTTGGGGATGCAAAAAAAGTACTTCAAGATCTTGTTGCAGAAATAAAGAATCTTTGATTCTCCTTAGTTTTAATACGTGCAATTACCAGTATCTCTTTTAGACTCATTAGAGGGTCTTTCTGGCTATGACCGTTCGCGTTTTGAGGCGGCTCATTTTTCAACTGACCCTATTACTTCTATTCGAATAAATCCCGCAAAGAAGACGCCACTGTCTTTTTCATTGGAAAAAGTTCCATGGACCTCAGATGGGTTTTATGTTTCGCCCCGGCCATCATTCACGTTTGATCCTTTTTTTCACGGCGGGGCTTATTATGTTCAGGAAGCTAGTAGCATGCTATTAGAGCAGGTTTTTATTCAAACTGGTTTGCAAAATCAAGCCATACGTGCGTTGGATCTATGTGCAGCACCTGGGGGAAAGTCTACCCACTTACACTCATTGCTGGCACCCGGGAGCTTATTAGTGGCAAATGAGGTGATACGTACAAGATCAGGATTACTTCGTGATAATATTATAAAATGGGCTGCAGAAAATGTGGTAGTGACACAAAATGATCCTACTCATTTTGAACGGTTGCCAGCTTACTTTGATTGGATCACCTTGGATGCGCCCTGCAGTGGAAGCGGCTTGTTCAGGAAGGATCATGCAAGTGTTGCAGGTTGGACACCTGGCCAAGTCAATCACTGCGCACTTCGCCAACAACGAATTATTCACTCGGCATGGAAAGCGCTAAAGCCCGGCGGCTTTTTATTTTATGCTACTTGCTCTTATTCTTC
>VGMN01000018.1 GCA_016866355.1 Bacteroidota bacterium | reverse complement strand
ATGCAGACGTGCCTGTATGTTTACCCACACGGAATCAGCAGGGTATAGCCGATGGTTATCAGCATTCTCTTTTAGAAATTGTTCAAATTCTCTATCGTTGTTCATCCCATCCATCGCTCAAACCTCACGTTATACGTAAGCAGTGTTAGTTAATGTTGTCCAACAGCCTGTAGCCAATCTGTTTTCTGTTTTGGTTGCAGTATGTTCTTCTTTATCAATAATTCTTCCAGCATCCCCTTTGCTCTGGTAAATTGACTCCTACTGGTACTTTCCTCAATGTCTAGTAGCTGAGCAATTTCACGATGGCTATACCCTTCAATGGCAAACAAGTTTAACACGGTTCTATAACCAATAGGTAAACTTCTGATACAGTCTACGATTTGTTTTACTTGTACTACTGCAGGTACTGTTTCCTCACGGATTGAAATAGTAGCAGCATGAATTAAGTCCACACTCTCATTAAATTTTTTATTTTTCTTGAGTGTGTTGATACAAGTATGAACAATAATTCTTCGGATCCAGCCTTCAAAAGAGCCACGATTCTCAAAAGTGCGCAGTTGTGTGAAAACTTTAATAAAGCCTTCCTGCAACATGTCCTCCGCATCTTCTCGGCTATGTGCATAACGAAAACAAACGGCTAGCATTTTAGGGCTATACGTATTGTAGAGTTCTCGCTGTGCAACTGGATTGTTGCGTAGACAACCTTCTAAGATGACTTCCTCTGTCATAGGGGACGTTGGTAGTCTGAATGTAAGACATTTTAACGCAGAAATTGCTGCACCCCGTGTTAAAAATTAGCTCGGATGGCCACAAATAAATTACGGCCGGGGGCTGAAAAACCGGAGGCAAAATAGCGGTAGTTCCGGTCTAAAATATTCTCAAGTCCCACCTGCAATTGCAGGTTTTTCTCCAGCTGATAGCTGGTTCTGAGATTGAGGGTGTACCAGGCAGGGGTTCCGTCCGGGGTGGCGTATTGTACATTGTCCTCTCCATCAAGGTTATAATCCTTTTTGTGCTTCCATCCATTAAACAAGAGAAAAAATTCACCTTGCCAAGGCTCGTTATTATAAAGAAGGGCTGTCCGTCCAAAAACCGGGGGTATATGGTCCAATGGTTTTTGTGAACCGTCTGTAGCCTTAAAGCGTCCATAGGTAAAACTAACAGTAGACTCCCAGTTCAAACGCTTATTGAGTTCCAACACTGATTTGTAGCTAAAACCACGGATAAAAGCCCTTCTGGCATTTTGATTGGCTATCACTTGCGCCCGTATTCCATTGTATAAAAGCGAATCCTGCCCATTCAATTTAAAGGGGGCCATTATAATGGCATTACGAAACAGCGTATAAAATCCAGTCAGCTCGATGCGCAGTACCTGACTTTTATATTGTAGCTGAAGATCTCCATTGTAAGTGTATTCGGGTTTGATAGCAGGATTGGGGACTACCAATCTTTGAAGTGCGGTGCTGCTTTCAAAAATACGCGCGGCGTCATCAATATTAGGCGCTCGAAAACCAGATGCTAAATTTGTACTGAGTCTTAGTTGTGATGAAGCGTTATAGATAATTCCAATATTTCCAGTTACGGAACTGGTTTGTTGGTCAATACTAACAAATGGAAAATTAAAGAAGCTATTATCTTTAATGGATGAACGCAGTATGGTTTTTTGTAAACGCAAGCCATCATTCAATACCCATTTCCCCTTGTTAATCTTTAAAAGATGTTGTGCATAGATGCCCAACAAATGCATTTCGTTTTTTCCATTTGGATAACGACTGTCTAGTGGTGTTACCACCCCTGTGAGCAGGTTAGTTCGGTCTGCTTCAGATTGCAAAAAATTAAATTGTCCATCTGCGCCTAGTATGAGTTCGTGGTTATTCCATTTTTCCTTGATATCAAAATTGAGGGCTGCTATCTTGATATGTTCTCTTCGGCTGTCAAACCTTGTATAGGCCAGGTATTCTCTTTGTTGTCGACTCTCTTTTATTGATTGATAGCTGACTATAAAGCGTAGTTCATCCGCTATTTTATTTTTTGTATTGCTCCATTCATAGGCAGAAAGCCAACGAGTCTGTGGTCCATAGTACCAAGCTGCCCAGCGAAGCGTATTTCCTACAACAGGAAATGTTTTTCTGTCTTGCAATCGGTCATAGCGAGGAATATTGGAGGAGTTAGAATGTTGAACAGTTAGTGTATGCTGGTTGTATTCATTTGGTTTATATAGGAATTTCTGCATTATATCCCATTGCTTATATCCTGAATAGCGTTGAACGCGGTCATCAGCATTATTTACAAGTTGATCTGCATTATTCCCTATTTGAATGTATTGAGATCTGCGGCCAAAATCCGGATACTTTCTTGGATAGTGAGCGCCCATTCTCATATCACCAAAATTGCTATAGGTAAGGGTTTGTAGCCAGCTCCATTTTTTCCCCCGTATTTCTTCTGCCAAATGAATGGTTCGCTCTCGGTTGGCGGTACTGATACGCGTTAATGTAGTGGTGGCCGATTCTGTTTTTCCGGTGGTGGATACACGAGGCTGTTTAGTGCGCAGATGCACAACGCCTCCCAGTGCATCACTACCATAGAGAGTGGACGTTGGTCCGTAAAGCACTTCTACACGCTCCAGCATATTTTGATCTACTGTAATCACATTTTGTAAGTGGCCCGCTCTGTAGATGGCGTTGTTCATCCGTATACCATCTACCACTAGTAATACACGACTAGCTTCAAAACCACGAATTACAGGACTGCTTCCTCCCTGTTGACTTTTTTGTACAAAGAGGGTGCCGGTATTGATTAATAGATCTCCGGTATTCTGTGCGTTGACCTGTGCAATTTGACGAGCTGTGATAACATCAATTTGCTGTGCAATATTTTTTCTACTCTCTTTAAATTTATTGGAATAAATAACAGCTTCCTCCAAGTTGATAGTAACACTATCTGTTTTAGTTTGTGCAGCAAGAAACTGACAACAAAAAAATAGGGGAACAATAAAGCTTAGGCGTATATACTTCATGGTGCTGAATGAAAATATTATTTCGATTTTTTCACCAAGCTATCCATTGGGTATTGGGCCTCCATATTTTTCATGACAGATTGTGCCCAGCCTGTAATGGCAACGCGTTCTTCATATGTTAAACGGGCATCAGTATGTGTCCAAGTGTAAGAGGGGAGTGGCATTTCTTCCTCCTTTACCATCTCAACGGTTTCTTCCATTTTATGGTATTGATAACGAAGCGAGCGCTGTGTGTATTCGTCAAAATTCAAATGTTTCTTTCCATCTTTTACATGATCGGCCAACCACCAGGCTACTGGTTGTATGGAGGCATACCAGGGATAACGTGTATTGTTACTGTGGCAATCCATACAGGCTTTGTCTAAAATCGATTTTACGTTAGCGGGCACCTCATGTTTTGTGCCTATATAGTTTACTTGTACTCCTGCTGCTTGATTAGGAGTAGGTTTAATAAATTGAATAATTAGTAAAGCCCCAACGGCAACCCATCCTATTACTTGCAATTTTTTCATTGTATTATTATTTAGTTAATATCGTTCCTGTCATCTCCGTTGGTATTGTAAGTTGCATCCGATCCAAAATGGTAGGGGCTAGGTCACCCAACTTTCCAGCTTGAAGAACCGGCTTCCAATTTTTATCAATCACAAATAAAGGAACCAGATTTAAGGTGTGTGCTGTATTGGGTGTTCCATCCTCATTGATCAAATAATCTGAATTACCATGATCGGCTGTCAGAAAAATAGTATATCCTTTTTCTAACCCGGCTTTTACAACTTGCGCTACGCAATTATCTACTGTTTCAGCTGCTTTGATGGCGGCTTCCCAAATACCGGTGTGACCAACCATATCTGCATTGGCATAGTTTAAGCAAATAAAATCGGGCGGATTGTTTTCTATTTCAGCTACAATCGCTGTAGTGACAGCTGCAGCGCTCATTTCGGGTTGTAGATCATAAGTGGCAACCTTGGGAGAGGGAATTAAAATTCTGCGTTCGCCATTAAATGGTTTTTCTCTGCCTCCGCTGAAAAAGAAACTGACATGAGGATACTTCTCCGTTTCTGCAATACGAATTTGTGTGCATCCGTTTTTCTCTAAAATCTCACCTAGGGTATTATTCAGGTTATCGTTTTCAAAAATTACTTGCACATTTTCAAATGTCTTATCATACTCGGTCATGGTGGTATAATGCAAGGATAATTGCTGCATAGTATGCTCAGGGAAATTGCGCTGTGTCAGCGCTTGTGTGATTTCCCGGCAACGGTCTGTTCTAAAATTAAAACAGATCACTACCTCACCATCCTGAATGGTGGCAAGGGGTTTATTATTGTTGTCAGTGAGAATGGTGGGTTGAATAAATTCGTCCGTAATATTTTGTGCATAGCTGTGTTGTATGGCTACCACTGCATCATTGGCAAATTGACCTTTCCCATTGACCAGCGCATCATACGCAAGCTTTACACGTTCCCATCGATTATCACGATCCATGGCATAGTATCTGCCACAAATAGTAGCTAATTGACCTGTGTGCTGTTGAAGATAGGTTTGTAAATCTTTGATAAATCCTAATCCACTTTTAGGATCACAATCTCTTCCATCTGTGAAGGCATGCACAAAGACCTTGGTAAGACCTGCTCTTTCACAGCAATCAATGATGGCTTTGAGATGATTCAAATGAGAATGTACACCGCCATCACTGACCAGGCCAATCAGGTGTAGGGCTTTGCCACTACGCTTGGCTTGTTCTATGCTTGCCAGCAAAACTGGATTTTTGTGAAAAGACCCCTCTCGAATGGCAACATTGATTCGTTGTAATTCCTGGTACACAATTCTGCCTGCTCCCAGATTCAAGTGACCAACTTCTGAATTCCCCATTTGTCCTTCAGGAAGACCAACGGATTCGCCACAGGTAACCAGGGTGGTATGCGGATAATCTTGATAGAGTGAATCTGTAAATGGCGTATTAGCAGCACGTATGGCATCTGAGGCAGGTACTTTACCAATACCCCAGCCATCCATGATAACTAACATTGTTTTTTGCTGCGCCATGTGCTAGAATTGTGGTGGTAAATTTACGTCCAAATCTTGGCCCTTTTTATTTTTGTACCTTAGACAAAATGAAAAAACAGCTTCTCTTTTTTCCCGCACTGGCATGCCTCCTTTTTGCTTTTCTTGGCTTGGGGGCTGTACATTCTAGACAAGATGCCCTGGAGGCCGTGTTGGCTGCATTAAAAACAGGTAATGCTACTAATCTGGCACTTCGGTTTGAGGAAACCGTTGAATTGACATTGCCTGATCAATCGGGTGCTACTACTCGCGCACAAGGGCAGACCCAGTTAGCTCGTTTTTTTACACAGCATCCTGTTACCAATTTTGAGTTAAAGCACAAGGGTAAGTCACCTGCCGGTTCTTATGCCATTGGGACACTAAAAACGCAGGAAACAGACTATCGGGTCAATGTTTTCCTCCGTGGAAAAGGTGGAAAAGAATTAGTACGTGAATTAAGAATTCAAACCATGGATTAATACAGTAGCATGGTAGATCCACAAGCATTGTACAAATTAGTTGATGCAGCCTTATTGGAGGACATTGGCGAAGGAGATCACTCCACACTTGCTTGTATTCCTGCTACTGCCCGCGGAAAGGCCGTCTTAAAAATTAAAGACAACGGTATTCTTGCAGGTGTTGAAATTGCTAAACAGATTTTTCTATACAAGGATCTTGAAGTATTATTTACGCTGGAAAAACAGGATGGGGAGCTAATGGGGCCGGGTGAAATTGCCTTTACTATCGAATCTTATATCCCAACTATTTTGCAGTGCGAACGCGTGGTATTGAATTGTATGCAACGGATGAGTGGTATTGCCACATTAACGCGTCAGTATGTTGATGCCCTCAAAGGGTATCCAACACAATTGCTGGATACACGTAAAACAACACCTAATTTTCGATTGCTGGAAAAAGAAGCGGTACGTATTGGGGGTGGAAAGAATCATCGGTTTGGCTTGTATGATATGATTATGCTCAAGGATAATCATATTGATTTTTGTGGCGGATTGGAAAAGGCTATTCAAAAGGCTTGGGACTATACACAGTTGATAAATCCCAATTTAAAAATTGAAGTAGAAGCCAGAAGCCTGGAGGATGTTAAAAAAATACTATTAACAGCAAGAGGTAAAGTATTTCGGATCATGCTGGATAATTTTACACCAAAAGCACTAAAAGAGGCGGTGGATATTATTAAAAAAGAAGGGGGCTTTGAAACAGAAGCCAGTGGTGGAATCAACTTGCAGAATATTTATGAATATGCAGCAAGTGGCGTTGACTTTATTAGTGTGGGGGCCTTAATACATCAGGCCAGAAGCCTGGATCTTAGTCTTAAAGCCATCAAAGCATAAGGGTATGTCTAAAAAACATCAATCTGATAAACGAGGATTTGTGTACAGCACGGATCCAGATTTTTCCTTTGAGCCTGATACATTCGAGGAACAGGAAACCTTACCTCCCGGTTCACAGCAATTGCGTTTATACCTGGACACCAAACAGCGTGCCGGCAAAGCCGTAACCTTGGTTACTGGATTTGTTGGAAAAACTAGTGATATAGAGGAGTTGGGAAAAAAATTGAAGAATCATTGTGGTTCCGGGGGGTCGGTCAAAAATGGTGAAATATTGGTGCAGGGGGATCACCGTCAAAAGCTTGCACAATTTCTTTCCAAATTGGGATATAAAGTTAAATTTGGCGCATGACATCGATGATTACAGAGGGGGTTCAGGTTTCCGTTGAAACATTTTACCAGGAGGATTATAGCAATCCACTACAAGGTGAGTATATGTTTGCCTACCGCGTGGAGATTGAAAATTATAATTCTTTTCCTGTTCAACTGCATCGCAGACATTGGTTCATTTTTGATAGCAATGCTTCACGCAGAGAAGTGGAGGGTGAGGGAGTAGTGGGTGTGCAACCGGTGATTCTTCCCGGAGAAACTTATCGATATGTGAGTGGCTGTAATTTAAAAACTGAAATGGGACGAATGGTGGGTACCTATCAAATGGAAAATTTAGACACCCGCGAACAGTTTACCGTACAGATCCCTTCTTTTGAAATGATTGTTCCCTTTAAGAACAATTGATGTTGGTATCAACCACCAATTTATTATCTCGGTTTGTATTTTGCTTTTTCCAAAATTTCAGTAGCAGGTGTTTGCATGAGCTGTGTGGGGGTACTCTTTTTATTTTTTTCGGCATAGGCCTCTACTATGCGCCAACCAATCCACTGCCCGATATTACCCGGTGAATATTCCTGTGATAACCCTTGTGTGAAGGGCGCTTCTCCCAAATAGTTTTGAATAAATACGGGATTCAAGGTTTGTAGTTCGTCAGAACGTATTAAATGTGTCCAGATTAATCCTTCGTTTTCTATACACCACTCTAACTGTGCAGTGGTAAAACCTGTAATAAGTGAATCAGCCGTGGTGGGCAAAATCAATCGGGAAAGGTACCAGTACTTTCCTTTTTCAATCATCTGTTCTATTAAATTTTTACCATCACTTTGATCTGGAAATAAATCTGCCGTGATTGCTTTTACAAGAGTGGGTACAATATAGGGTGATTCAAAGCGGCGTGAAAGATAGACGGGATAAAGGCTTTGTAACTCGGGGGTTTGATAGGCAAAAAAATTGCTGCCGGCGTATTGCTGTAAACCAATAGCTACTCCTTGTTGCAATACCGCAATACCTGGGGCATCAAAAGGTCCCATATAAAACCAAATAGGTCCGGGTTTAAATGAAGGGAAGTAGTAACTGAGATATTGATGTGCTTTTTTTATTTGTTTTTTTAAGGCCTCTATATTTTCAAAACTAGGTTGCAGCGAGTCATAGACTGAGCGATATTGTTGCAGAAAAATGGCAGTAGTCCGTTGTGTATTGGTATCCGAGGGATTGCCGGAAGTGCCCAGGATATAGTTCATAAAGTCATAATAAAATCCTGGCGATTCTTTTTCTAAGTTGCTGAGGCTTTTTTCAAGTTGTTGCGTATCCAGGGCAAAGAATCGTTGATCAAAACGTTGAAAGCTCAGCTCCATAGGAATATGATCCACAGCCGGGGCTTGGGTCCTCTGTTTACAACTACAAAACAGTGCTATTGCTACACCAAGTATAATGAAACGCATAGGGTTACTAACGTGTAAAATGAGGGATTGTTGTGGAACGAAGGTACGCTGGAAAATTGGCTTACTTTTGCACTATGAAGATAGCGCTGGCCCAACAGAATTATCACATTGGAAATTTTTCAGCGAATGTGCACAAAATTATTGAGGCCATTGGGGTTGCTCGTGCTAAAGGAGCGGACTTGATTTTATTTTCTGAATTAGCAGTCTGTGGGTATCCTCCCCGTGATTTTTTAGAGTTTGAAGATTTTATTGATAAGTGCAAGGAGGCCATCAATCAAATTAAGTTGCATACCAGTGATATTGCTGTATTGGTTGGAGCACCTGATAGAAATCCGGATCCTAAGGGAAAGGATCTTTTTAATGCGGCTTATTTTTTATATGAAGGGGAAATAAGAGCAGTGGTGCATAAGACCTGTCTTCCTACCTATGATGTGTTTGATGAGTACCGTTATTTTGAACCAGCCAAGCAATGGCAATTGATTCCTTTCAAAGGCAAAAAATTAGCGGTTACTATTTGTGAGGATATTTGGAACCTTGGGGATAATCCACTCTATACACATTGCCCCATGGATCAGTTGATAGGGCAGCAACCGGATCTCCTATTGAATCTCTCTGCTTCGCCCTTTGATTATTCGCATGTCGAGGATCGAAAAGCTATATTGAAGCAAAACGTTTTACGTTATGAAATTCCCATTCTTTATTGTAATGCGGTGGGTAGTCAAACAGAATTAGTCTTTGATGGCGGATCCTTGGTCATGGACAAGCAAGGCAATTTGCACAAGCAGTTACCGCTATTTAAGGAGGCCATTGAAGTGGTAGAGCTAACAGAAGCAGGTACGTTTCGGGGACCGGTTATTGCTGCCGTTTCGGAGTTGCCTAATCAAGAATTGGATCCGCTACAATTGGATGCTCATTTATGCACTGCAGAAATATATGAGGCGCTTATCATGGGGATACGTGATTATTTTTCAAAGATGGGTTTTACCAAAGCTATCTTAGGAAGCAGTGGGGGTATTGATAGTGCTGTAACCCTGGCATTGGCTGTGGAAGCGCTTGGCAAAGAACAGGTACATGCCGTGTTAATGCCTTCTCCATACTCTAGTGAACATAGTATTCAAGATGCGGTGGCGTTAAGCAAACAATTGGGGAATCCCTACCAACAAATTCCAATAGAAAAAGTATATCATTCGTTGTTGGAAACATTACAACCTTCTTTTGAGGGATTACCCTTTTCAGTGGCGGAGGAGAATTTGCAAAGCCGTACCCGTGGCAATTTATTGATGGCTTTGGCAAATAAGTTTGGCTATGTATTATTGAATACATCCAATAAAAGTGAATTAGCAACTGGCTATGGTACTTTGTATGGTGATATGGCTGGTGGCTTATCTGTGTTGGGGGATTGCTATAAGCTTCAGGTGTATGCGCTGGCCCGTTATATTAATCGCGAGCGTGAAATTATTCCTGCTTCTATTTTGCTCAAAGCACCTTCTGCCGAATTAAGACCGGGGCAAAAAGACAGTGATTCGTTGCCAGATTATTCCATTTTAGATCCGCTTTTGTATCTCTATATTGAAAAAAGAAAAAGTCCTGCTGACTTAAAAACGATGGGCTTTGAGCCGAGTTTGGTGGATCGTATTCTGAAACTGGTTAATACCAATGAGTATAAACGCAATCAGTTTTGTCCCATAATTCGTATTTCTCCCAAAGCCTTTGGTATGGGAAGAAGATTACCCATTGTTGGAAAATATTTATCCTGAATGAAAGGACTCGTATACAAATCAACGGGTAGCTGGTATATACTACGGGATCCTTCCGGACAAAGTTGGAATGCAAGAACAAAAGGAGTAATGAAGTTGGAAAATATTACCAGTACCAATCCGGTAGCAGTGGGTGATTGGGTGGAATTTGAAATTGAATCGGAAGCGCAGGGTACTGCACTCATTGATCAAATACTTCCCCGTAATAATTATATCAACAGACAGAGTCCTCGTCACAAACACCAGCATCATATAGTGGCGGCCAATCTGAATCAAACCGTTTTGGTAGTGACTTTGCGAGAACCACGTACCTCGCAGGGGTTTATTGATCGGTTTTTAGTAGCCGCTGAAATGTATCATGTAAAGCCGGTTTTGGTTTTTAACAAGTCAGATCTTTACCGTGTTAAAGAGGTGGAGCTTTTTGAAGCCTTACGTGCCATGTATCAACCACTCGGATATCCGGTACTGCTGGTAAGCGCAGAGAAGCAGGAGGGGCTTGATGAGTTGAATGCAGTCTTGAAAGATAAGACTACGTTAATGAGTGGTCATAGTGGGGTGGGAAAGTCAAGTTTACTCAATGTGCTCTTTCCCGGCATGAATCGCAAAACCCAAGATGTAAGTGGATGGAGTGGTAAAGGACAGCATACTACTACGTTTGCAGAAATGTTTGATCTACCACAAGGCGGAAAAATTATTGATACACCGGGCATGCGTGAATTTGGCATTGTAGATTTATCCAAACAAGAACTCTCTCATTATTTTCCTGAAATGAAAGATTTGATTCAGCAATGTCAATTCAATAATTGTTTGCATAGTAACGAACCTGGATGCGCTATCAAGGCGGCGGTTAATCAAGGCATGATCCATGAGGATCGGTATGTGAGCTACCGCACTATTCTTGATTCTTTCGAGGAGGAAACCTATTAGGACTTAAACTTCTTAGCTTTTTTTAGGGCCTTCATGGCTTCAGGATCGCCGCTGATAATTTTTTCTGCACCCACATTTTTTCCATTAGATGGGCAACCATATTTGGGTTTGAAAATTTTATTCCAAACCTGACAGGAACTAAGACTACTGATCAGTACCAGTAGCAGGGTGGCGGTAATTATTTTTCTCATAGGTAATTAACGTTAGTAAAGGTAGTTCAATTGTGAGGATTGGCTGGATTCTTAAACCATTCCGCATACTGAACATAGTTATTGGCAATACGGGTTATTTCACTTGCAACAGAATTGCCCTCGATGCTTTTAACTTTTTTGGCAGGAACACCCGCATAAATACTATTGGGTTCGCAAATAGTATTTTCTAACACTACGGCACCAGCTGCAATGATGGTATTAGAATGAACAACGGCTTTGTCCATAATAATGGCTCCCATCCCTACTAATACATGGTCATGTAGTGTGCAGCCATGCACAATGGCACGATGTCCGATGGAAACAAAATTGCCAATGGTGGTACCACACTTTTCAAAAGTGGCATGTATGATGGCGCCATCCTGTATGTTGACTTGATTTCCGATCCGAATAAAATTTACATCACCTCTTACTACGGCTTGAAACCAGACACTGCAGTTTTCTCCCATAGTGACATCGCCAATCAAGGTGGCATTTTCAGCCAGGTAGGCATTATTTCCAAGTACCGGAGTTTTTCCACGAACAGGTAAGACCAGTGCCATTTTTTTCTTTGCAAAGTAGTAAAAATTAAAAGGTCGATCTTTGCTACCGCTATGCAAAACCGTGAACTCTTTTACCGTCACCTGGCACAAACCTCTCCGGCACCGCTGGCGCTGGAGATTGTCAAAGCAGATTGTGCTACGCTTTATGATGCGGCAGGTAAGGAGTATATCGATTTGATTGGAGGAATCAGTGTAGCAAATATCGGGCATCGTCATCCTCGTGTGCTGGCTGCCATGCAAGAACAGATGAATGCTTATTTGCATGTGATGGTCTATGGTGAGTTTATTGAATCTCCGCAGGTCAGATACGCACAATTATTAGCCAACCATCTCCCGGCCACACTTGAATCGGTTTATTTTACTAATTCAGGAACCGAAGCCATTGAAGGTGCTATGAAGTTGGCAAAACGTGTAACACGCCGCACGCATATTATTTCATTTAATCATTCTTACCACGGATCAACACAAGGTGCCTTGAGTTTAATGGGGGACGAATATTGGCGTAATGCATTCAGGCCATTACTTCCAGGTATTGAACATGCAACTTATAATGATCCGGCTGTGTTGGATGCTATCACAACGCAAACGGCCTGCGTAGTATTGGAAACTATCCAAGCTGAGGCTGGAATCGTAAAACCTGATAAAAGATGGATGCAGGCACTTCGGAAACGTTGTACGGAAACCGGTACCTTATTGGTGCTCGATGAGATCCAAGCTGCTTTTGGACGAACGGGTTCGCTCTGGGGCTTTACGGCTTATGATATAGTGCCTGATATTTTAGTTTTAGGAAAAGCACTGGGAGGGGGCATGCCTTTGGGTGCATTTGTAGCGTCCAAACAACATATGGATTGTTTTACCGATTCCCCCATTTTGGGACATATCACCACTTTTGGAGGACATCCGGTTTGTTGTGCAGCGGGTAAAGCTGCTATGGAGGCATTATTGGAAGAGGGATGGATGGAGCAAGTAGCCGCTAAAGAAAAACTCCTTCACAAAAAATTAGTGCATCCTAAAATTACTGCTGTACGAAGTGCAGGACTTTGGATGGCCGTTGCCTTTGATTCATTTGATACCTGTAAAAAAGTTATTGATACTTGCTTAGCGCAGGGCGTATTGACCGATTGGTTTTTATTTGCCTCGAATTGTTTGCGTATTTCTCCACCACTTCTGATTCATGAAAAACAATTGGAGAAAGCTTGCGAAGTGATGTTGAATGCCTGCGATGCTTGCTAATAGGTAGTCGTATACCAGCAAGGTATGCGCATTCTTTTACGCCACTAATTGTCCATACAAAAAAGCGGCTAGTAAAGCACCGGCCAGCGGACCTAACACTGGAATCCAACTATACGACCAGTTACTATCTCTTTTTCCCGGAATCGGCAATAAAAAATGCATGATGCGTGGACCTAAATCTCGAGCTGGGTTTATACCATAACCAGTAGGGCCTCCCAAGCAAAGACCAATGCCTAAGACCAAGAAAGAAACAGGTAATGCATCGAGACTTCCCATTTTTGCAGCTGCCGGAGAAATACAAAGTGCGCCAAATACTAAGGCAAATGTTCCGATGGCTTCAGCAATAAAATTGTGAAGGGGATTGTTTACGGCAGGAGAAGTGCAAAAAACGCCCAGCTTATAATCTGCATGCTGTGTAAGGGCAAAATGTGGATGGTATAAGATCCAAACCAAGGTAGCTCCAAACATAGCGCCTGCAAACTGAGCTGCTATGTAATAAATAAAATCTGCTGTTGCAATTTTTCCCAACGCAAGCATCGCAATACTAACAGCAGGGTTGAGATGACCTTGTCCACCAAGATGCACGGAACTGTACACGCCAATAAAAACGGCCATGGCCCATCCCAGTGTAATCACTAGCCAACCTCCTTGGACTCCTTTTGATTTTTCAAGTAGTACGTTAGCCACTACACCGCCACCAAACAAAAGCATTAATGCAGTACCGATGAATTCGCTCAAAAAAATATTCATATTAAAATTTTATTGGTTTGTTGCCCAAGCAATAGACGCTTTGACTGCGCGTTTCCAACCACTGATAAGTTCTTGACGCTTGGCAGTCTCTATTTGTGGCGTAAATAAATGATTGGATTTCCAAAGTGATCGAAGTTGTTCTTTTGAGGTCCAGTAACCCACGGCTAGTCCGGCTAAATAGGCTGCACCGAGTGCTGTGGTCTCTGTGATTACAGGTCTTACCACTTTGCAATCCAGCAGATCCGATTGAAATTGCATCAATAAGTCATTGACAGTGGCACCCCCATCTACCCGTAATTCCTGAATAGGGATCTTGGCATCTGCTTCCATGGCATGAAGCAAATCTGCCGATTGATAGGCAATACTATCCAGTGCCGCTCTGGCAATATGCGCTTGATTGCTACCACGAGTCAATCCAAAAATAGTTCCGCGTGCATAGGCATTCCAATAGGGTGCACCCAGCCCTGCAAAGGCCGGCACTACATAAACACCTTGACTATCCGGAACACTTGAAGCTAATTTTTCAATATCGGGTGCACTATGAATTACTTTTAATTGATCGCGTAACCATTGTACTACGGCACCACCAATAAATACAGAACCTTCGAGCGCATACTCTGTTTTTCCATCCAGTTGCCAGGCGATTGTAGTTAATAAATTATTGGTAGAGCTGATAGCTTTTTCTCCGGTATTCATCAACATAAAGCATCCGGTGCCGTAGGTATTTTTTACCATACCCGGGTCGATGCATAGTTGACCAAAGAGTGCTGCTTGTTGATCCCCGGCAATTCCACCAATGGGGATCCGGTGGCCTGGTATTACTTCGCAATTGCCGATTACCCCAGAACTAGGTACTACTGTGGGTAATACTGATTGAGGAATGTCAAATAGATTGAGTAATTCCTGATCCCATTGTAACGTGTGTATATTATAAAGAAGGGTGCGAGATGCATTGGTCACATCCGTAGCATGTACTTTTCCATTTGATAATTTCCAGATAAGCCAGCAGTCCATGGTCCCAAAGGCTAATTGTCCCTTTGCTGCCTTTTCTCGAGCGCCGGGTGTATGATCCAATAACCATTTAATTTTAGTTGCGGAGAAATACGCATCTATTATCAAACCGGTTTTTTCTTGTAAAAGGGGTGCATGTCCTGCAGCTCGAAGCGTGTCACAGGTGGCGGCCGTTCTTCTGTCTTGCCAAACAATAGCAGGTGCAATAGGTTCTCCGGTTTCCCGATCCCATATTACTGTTGTTTCTCGTTGATTGGTGATCCCGATTGCGGCAATTTGTTGGGGTTGAATTCTACCCTTGGCAATTACCTCTACCATGGTGCCCAGCTGCGTTTCCCAAATCTCATGTGCATCGTGTTCTACCCAGCCGGGTTCCGGATAATGTTGTTTGAATTCTTTTTGTGCAATACCTACAATGGCTCCTTGCTGATCAAATAAAATACTACGGCTACTGGTGGTGCCTTGGTCTAGAGACAGGATATAGGAAGTTTGCATGCAACGTTATTGGTTGCCTCAAGTTAGGGAAATGTCTGAATCGAAAACAGCTTCAGGATCAAAAATCAAGTCCCATTGCCAAATGATATTGTGGTTTTCCTTTGAAAAAACCATTCATCTGCCATCCCGCATCTAACCGTAGAAAATATCCCAGTAAGGTGCTTCTGGCGCCCACCCCATATCCACCGGCAAAGGGTCCAATACCACCTGCACGTACGCGGAAGGTTACTGGGGCCGAATTATAGGATACATAAGGTCTTTGCAGTTTATCATAGGCGCCATTCCAAGCGGTGCCTAAATCTATAAATTGGACTAATTGAAAATTACGAAGGAAGGCGCTGTTAATGGGCCTATTAATAAATGTGGTAAATACAGGAATACGAATTTCACTGTTGAGTACTACTGCATTATTTCCGTTGGCTACGTTTTGCTTAAACCCTCGCAGATTAACGGCCAAGGATTCAAAGGAGTATTCAGCATCAGGATCGGGTGTATTAGCCGGATCAAAATAACGATAGGATCCGTCTCTGCGTCTATTTTGTCCAAATAGCAACCAGTTGTCTACGCCGCCGAGGTAATAAATAATTTTTTGACTACCCCAAGAAAAATCAGCTGCTCCCCGTACAGCCCAGGTGATATTGCGATAGATGGGTAGAAAATAACGCGCATCAAATCCCATGTTCATCGTAAATGGAAAATCGCCCGATTCGGTTTTTACATTGTTACCGATCTGTGCATTGTAATCCCAGTAAATTTTCCAACGAAGCCCATTCCAAATATTTAGTGCAGGGGTAATGGCATCATCGTGTACAAATTCTACATGTGCCAATGCATACTTCTTGACTAAATCCTTCCCTTTAAGTGATTGATCGGGATAAGCAGGGTTTGCCAGTTTTACATATCGATCATTTCTGAAAGCTGCATTGATTCGTAAGCTTCTTACTTTATTGAAAGGGTAGCTTACCGTAGCCTGGTATAAGTTGGAGTGTAACTTGGTATCAAAGAAAATAGTATCGGTATAGAGCGGAGGATTCTTCACCGTGTTACGGTAATAGGTTACTCCGTAATCGATTCTCTTTTTTAGATATTGCGTAGTAAATACATACTCATTGGCATCTAAATTGGGACTGATGCGATATCCTCCGGCAAATTTTACATCCTCCATCAGATCCGAAGTTCCAATTCTCACAATCCCATTGAGTGGATTATTGTTGCTGAGTGTTATAGGGCCATAGCCTCCTTGATACGGTTGATAGCGTGTGACTAATACGTTGTTATTAAATCCGGAAACCAGATAATCATTAAAGAATTTTGGTGGGCGGTATTCGAATATTTTATTCTTTGCCGTGGTTTGTTTTTTCAAGGGAGCTGCTTGCGATCCTGCTGCAGCAGTAGTAGTTTCCTCTTCAAATCCAGTGCTAAATACAGGCTCCGTTTTTTTAGCCGTAGTATCAATCACAGGAACGGGTGCTACGGGTACAGCCGGTTTACGCAAATTCTTTTTTTCCTCTTCAATAAGTTTGCGCACATACTCAGTAGGGCGCGCTGTTACATTTCTGCGTCGAAGGGTGTTCTCATCAATTTTTAAACGATAAAGCAGTTTTGCATCACCCAGTCTAACTACTTCGCTTACTTGCTGATTGTCTCCCGCAGTACGTGTTTCCAATAAACTGCTTTGATAATTAGTAAGCGGGAATATGTAAGCAGAGTCTAGGGTCACTGATACAAATCCAACCGAGTCGATATCTGTTTTGTCCCAATCCTTCATAACGCTATCTACTTCTGCTTGCGGCGGATTACGAAGTATTTCATCTCCGATAAATACCAAGGTATCTAGTCCGGCACGTTCAGTTGTAAAGAACCCGGCATAGCGATTGTTGATTCCATTTTCATCACTCACAAACGTAAAGTGACTGGTATTGTACTGAGAAGGAAATCTGGCATTCCCACGAGAAAGATTAGTAAGCTTTGAAACCTGCCGGAGTTCGCTCTTATTCCAATTATCTACTAAAAATATATTGAATGATTTATTGGGAGCGGCATCTGCTTTTTCATCTCCAGTGGCAGCAGGGCGATTGCTGGAATATAATATACCCGTTTTATTAGGAAAGGCAACAAAGGAAGGGTCCAAATCATCGTAAACATCGTTAGTGATTTGCTCGATGGTTTGTTTGTCAATTTTATATGTATAGATATCAGACTGTCCACTACGCACGGCACTAAAGATGAGTGTATTATTATCCAACATATACTTCATGTCAGTAATCTGATCAAATTTTTCAATCACTTGTTTATTGATCTTAACACGGCGAACCATGTCATACACAAAGAAGTTGATCTTGCCTTGATCGCTATACAAAACTGCCAAGCGTGTGCCTTTTCCATCCCAGGCTACTAATGGGTAATTTGGATTTTTATCTTCTTCTCTGGATAATACTCCCTGCTTGAGTAGTACACGACGGTTCACAAAATTATCCATCAGTACTAATTGAATTCTACCTTGTTTGTATTCGGTAACGGCGTAAGAAAAACTGCGGGGAACGGGATTGGCATTGAACCGATAAAAATCTTTTTTGCCCGCATATTCACTTACAGCCAATTGGCCACGTGGTGCATTACGTCTGCCGCGGATATCTTTAAAATAAACATCCTGCATATCAGTCATGAAATCCTGCAGCAGTACTTTGAATTTTTTCTTGGATAATTTGTAGGAAGCGTTATTCAAATTCCGAAACGCTCTTGCTAAATACAAAAAGTAAGTGACTTTGTTTTTGCCATATTTGTCAGCAACGTATTTCCAAAAAGCATGACCGGCCAAGGCTGGTTTCTCAAAGGCAAACTGATAAAAGTTGCGATAGAGTCCGGCCAGCATCACCGCTCGCAGTTGGTCATCTAAATTAGTATTCCAGTTTTCAGCTGCATAGGTGATGTATCCGTCAGTCAACCATTTTGGTAAATCCAGCAGGGCCTGGTTAGTGGCAAAGTCTCCAAGGTCTTCTCCAAATAATAAATTTTCTACCAGGTTTCTGGCAATTCCTTCCCGGATTTGATATCGAAGATGTTGATGATTGCCATCGAAATAAACAATCATCTTGTTATTGACTAATTTGGTAAGTCCTCCGGTATTTTGCCAATCAATACCCAGTCCAATATTGGACTGTTGCATTTCGTCATAATTATTATAAACTACAATATTGATTCTTCGTTGAATCCCAAACTCAACAAATGCTTCCAGTCCCGGCAGTTCCTGTTCTGCAATTTGACCAACGTATTCACCAAGTCCCAAGCCATCCTGACTGAAATAGCAATTGAAATTATCAGTCTGATGATATTTCCATTTGAATTTTTGATACTGTACACGATTTTTTCCAAACTGCACCGTATTGACCTGCGCCTCTGCCTGTAAAATTCCCAACAGGGGAAGCAACACAATAAACCACCTCATTCTATTCATAATTATCTTTGTAAATCGACTCTAAAAGTACGAAAACCCCGCTATGTTAACCGTCCAGTCCTTGCTCTTTAGCCCCGTTCAGGAGAACACCTACCTTGTCTATAACGAAGCCGGGGATACCTTGATTATAGATCCGGGCTGTTATTTTCCCGAAGAACGTAAAACCCTGGAAGAAAAAATTAAATCCAAAGGGCTAAAACCTATTCAATTGGTCAATACACATTGCCATTTGGACCATGTTTTTGGGAATAAGTTTGTGCACCAAACCTGGGGGCTGGAGCTTTATTTTCATGAGAACGAACAAAAGGTGTTTGACTACGCCCCCACGGCCGGGGATCTCTGGAATTTACCATTTGAAAACTACCAGGGCCCTGTTCATCACGTAAAAGAGGGGCAGTATTTGCAAATCGGGGAGGATCAGTTGCAGATTTTACATACTCCCGGTCATTCACCGGGCAGTATTTCATTTTACTATCAAAAAGGGGGATGGGTAATCAGTGGGGATGTTTTATTTAGAGAAAGTGTAGGACGAACCGATTTACCTGGTTCGGATTTTGCTACACTGGAACAGAGCATTCGTACTAAACTCTATACCTTACCTGATCATACACATGTCTATAGTGGTCACGGGATGCCCACCACCATTGGTTACGAAAAGGCCAATAATCCGTTTGTACCTGCTGGTTAACTAACAGCCCACTCTTTTTTCTCTGTTTTTTTTACGACTCCAATGAAGAGCAGTAGTAAAACGCTGGCTAGACTCAAATTGAAAATGGGATTAGTATACCACGTGACTAGTGAGCGATGCAATAGATACAAGCCGGTACTACCTAGTAGATAAAATAAAATTCGTTTAACCGGATAGGGAACAGGAAAATGTTTTTGTCCCAGGGCATAACTTACTACCAGCATGAATAAATAACAGGAAAAACTTGCCATGGCCGCACCCCAATAGTGAAAGCGTGGTATGAGGAAAATGGTGAGGACAATTGTAATGAGCGCGCCGCCTATGGTGATAAAGGCACCGGTGAGGTTGCGATTTGTTAGTTTGTACCAGATGCTCAGGTTATAATAAATCCCTAGTAAAATATTAGCCATGGCAAAGAAAGGCACCACATAAAGTCCTTCTTTCCAGCGTTCACGGTTAATAGCTTCAAAAAACCAAGCTGCAATATCAATATATAGGGACACACACAGAAATAAGAAACAGCATACAATCACAAAGTATTTTAATACACGTGCATAAATTTCAGGAGCGTTTTTGTCCTTACTGCGATTAAAGAAAAAGGGTTCGGCAGCTAAACGAAAAGCTTGTATGGCAATGGTAATTACAATCGAAAGCCGAATGATATTTCCAAAAACACCCAGCTCATGTTTTGCTTCCTCTACGGGAAGATCTACCACAAATTGATAGAGCAAACGGCTGAGCATATCATTTACAATCCCTCCCATACCCACAATGACTAGTGGCCAGCTGTATTGTAACACTTTTTTCAATAATACAGTGTCCAGTATCGGTTGCACTTGTTTTAATTCGGGGAGTAAAAGAAGAAGCGTGCCTATGCTGCCGAGAAAATTTCCAATTAAATACCACTCTATTCCCCGCTGACTTATGGTAATCCACGCTGGAAAATAACGGGGGATGATTCCTAAACAAACTACCACAACCGATACGTTAATTACTACAGTAGCCATTTTTGCAAATGCAAAACGGCGCGGTCTGTTCTCTTGTCTTAATTTGGCAAAAGCCAATGTAGAGAGGGTGTCAAAAAATAAAATTCCAATCATCCATTGGATCAACTCGGGTGACGCTTCCAGCCGGGCCCAGCCCACTAATTGGTCCTGGTTGATCCAAAGCATAAATGAAAAAACCAGCGTAGTGATAAAAAGTGTAATCGATAGGGTACTATATAAGGTTGATCTGTTCTCTCCCTGGATAAATCGGAAGTAGGCTGTTTCCATTCCATAGGTAAAGAGTATGTTCAGAAAAGCGGTAGCCGCATAGACCAAGGTCAGGTCGGCGGTAACTGCGGGTTCACTAAAAAATAGTGGAAGACTCAGGTTCATCAGGTAGCCTAAAAATCTACTGGTGATACTGGGTAATCCGTACCATAGTGTTTGACCTGCTAAATTTTTGATACCGCTCAAACAGAATTGTTTGCCCATAAAGATAACCTTTTGCGGGCATGCTGTATCTTTAAACGTAAATCTATGTTTATGAAAAAGGGAATGGCGCTATTCTTATCAATGCTGGTTTTTAGTAGTGGATTGTGGGCACAGGTGTACGAGGGTACGGCTGAGTATGATAAGAAAAAGTATACCGCATTTTTAGCGGAGTATGATTACCAGGCGCCAGCTGTTGAAAACGCATTACTAAAGCGTTTTGCCAAATTGGGATACAGACCCCGCGAGGAAAAAGGACTCCTTAATCGTGATAAAGGATTTAAAGTTTTTGCAGGCTCCATCATGAATGATATCACAGAAGGGCAAGCAGATTATCTGGTAAAAGTTGAGAAGAGAAGCCGTAAGGAAAGAGAGATTTCCTTGCTAACAATTATTATTCTTCAAAATGGTGAAGCACTTGGACGTTCAGTGAGTGAAGAGCGTGCCAATAAAGTGAAAAGTTATTTGAAAAGTATTATCCCAGATGTGGCTGCAGAAAGTTTAGAGTTAGATATTAAAGCACAGGAAGATGCCATTCTCAAAGCAGAAAAGAAATTAGAGGGATTAAAGAAAGAACAGGGAGACTTGGAGCGCAAGTTAGATAACAATGGAAAGGCGCAGCAGGATACTGAAAATGAAATAAAGGCCAAGCAAGAGGGACTTCAAATTCTCAAATCCAAACGTGTTACTCCGGTTTTGCCAAGTTCGGGTTCCGGACAAAAGACGAATCCGTAAGCGTTTTTAAAAAGGCAACCAAGCTATTGCTTTCGCTATCAGTTAGCTGAATTCCATTTTGTAGCAATGGATCAAGCGTATTGCTTCGGATAATTCCTACGCGGTAATGATTAATACATTGCTGGATTGTCATGAATCTTCCATCATGCATGTAATTGGAGGAGAGGGCAACATTACGAAGAGTAGGCACTCTAAATTTCAAAGAGTCTTGCCGCCTACCTGTTACACGCATTCGTCCATAATCTTTTAAAGAGGGATCAACGGGTAGACCGATGTTTCTAAATGAGTGGTCCGTAAACAGGGGTTCTTGGTGACAGGTATTACAACGGGCTTGAAAAATTTGATAGCCGGTGGCTTCTTGTGCTGTAAAAACAGCTTGCCCTTTTAGCACACGATCATATTTACTATTGGCAGAGATCAGCGTGCCTGTAAATTGAGCTAGTGCCTTTAAAATATGTGCGGGTTCTATCGAAGTGCTATTAAATACATCTTGAAAGGCTCTGCGGTAATAAGGTACTTTCTCCAATTTTCGTTGGATATTACTAAACTGATCACCCATTTCAGTAGCTCCCGTAATAGGATGAATAGCTTGCTCCTCTAAACTGTAGATGCCGCCCTCCCAATGATATTGCGGATACCAAGCCAGGTTAAATAATACGGGTGCATTTCGTAATGTATGTGATTCAAAAACGCCATGGCTCCTGTCATGTTCAAAAGTTCCAAAGGCAGCTACTTGCTCATGACAGGATGAACAAGGGTGACTATTATCAATGGACAATCGGGGCTCATAGAAGAGTCTTCTTCCCAGTTCGATGCCTTGTTTACTCAATGGATTATCTCGAAAAATATCAAGTGGAGGTGGAAAATGAGATGGGGTTTCCAGTGATACGGTGGCAAGTTCCCTGGAGATAAAAGGTTTTTGACATCCCGATAAAAACCGAAGACCAGCCACAGCTGCAACCGCAACAAGGAGAATAATTCCTTTTCTATTCATCTTTATCAAAACGAATACGCCCTCTTCCAGATTTTATTTGGGCCTTTCTTTTTTTTACTTGTAATCTTTTTTCTGTGGCGCCGGCAGATACCTTAGTTGCAATTCGCGGCTTCTTTTTTTGAAGTGCATTTTTGATAAGACGAACCAATACTTTGATTGATTCCTCCCGGTTGGCCCACTGTGTGCGGTGCACCTGCGCACGTACGGATAGGATTCCCTCCGAATTGATTCGAGTTTTTAATTTTTCTCGGATCAATTCTTTTTCAGCGGCATTTAGTCGCATGGTTTGGTCCAAATTCAATTGAGCGGTTACAGCCGTTTCCACTTTATTGACGTTTTGCCCACCACTGCCCCCGCTGCGGGAACTCACAAATCGTAACTCCTTTATTAGTTCGGTTAAATTCATCCTACATTTATCTTCTCAAAATTAACTCTAATTATGCGAGTGGTGTTACAGCGTGTCAAGTGTGCTTCCGTGAAGGTGGAGGGGAAAATTACCGGCGCTATTGAGGAGGGTTTAATGGTGTTGCTAGGGATTGAGGAAGCCGATACGCTTGAGGATATGAACTGGCTAGCTGGCAAACTGGTTAATCTTAGAATTTTTGATGACGAACAAGGCGTGATGAACCGTTCTTTGTTGGAAACAGGAGGTGGACTGTTACTGGTCAGCCAATTCACCTTATTTGCGGCCACTAAAAAAGGGAACAGACCCTCGTATAGCCGTGCCGCCCCTCCGGCCATTGCTGTGCCGATCTATGAAAAAATGATTGAACTTTTATCAGCTGAGTTGGGTAAACCTATTCAAACGGGTGTATTTGGAGCTGATATGAAAGTAGAGCTGCTCAATGATGGGCCCGTAACCATACTAATTGATACAAAAAATAAAGAATGACAACTATTGAACAGGCGCAAGCACAGGTTGATCAATGGATCAAAACAGTGGGCGTTCGTTATTTCAGCGAACTCACCAATATGGCTATTTTAACAGAAGAAGTGGGGGAGTTGGCTCGACTCATGGCACGTACCTATGGCGATCAAAGTTTCAAAGGAAAGGAGGCAGACGCTACCATTGCCGATGAGTTAGCCGATGTGCTTTGGGTGCTGATTTGTATTGCCAATCAAACCGGGGTAAACCTAACCGAGGCATTTGCCCGGAATTTGGAAAAAAAGTCTACGAGGGATGCCAGCCGTCATCAGGACAATTCAAAGCTACGCTGAGCTTTTGCGGTTTATATTTGCAGCCTATGGCGAATGACAGCAACCGTTTTCAGGCAATTATCTCTCATTGTAAAGAGTATGGCTTTATTTTCCCTAGCAGTGAAATCTATGATGGGCTGCAGGCCGTTTATGATTACGGCCAGATGGGTAGTGAGCTAAAAAAGAATATCAAAGATTATTGGTGGAAGAGCATGACGCAGCTCCGCGACAATATCGTGGGGATTGATGCGGCAATTTTTATGCATCCCACCACTTGGAAGGCCAGCGGTCACGTTGATAATTTTAATGATCCCATGATTGACAACCGCGATAGTAAAAAACGGTATCGGGTTGATCATTTAATAGAAGGATTCGCTGACGAATTACGTGCAGCGGGAGATGAAAAAGCAGCTGCACAATTAATAGAGACCATGGAAGCGCTCTTGGGTGCTGATGATTTTACCGGTTTGAAAAAACTAATTGAAGAAAAGCAAATCAAATGTGCGGTGAGTGGTACTTGCAATTGGACGGATATCCGTCAATTCAATTTGATGTTTGCTACGGAATTTGGATCTACCGTTTCAACAGACGATGCGGATAATAAAGTGTATTTGCGTCCCGAAACAGCACAGGGAATTTTTGTAAACTTTCTGAATGTGCAGAAAACCGGACGGATGAAAGTGCCCTTTGGTATTGCACAAATTGGAAAAGCTTTTAGAAATGAAATTGTAGCACGTCAGTTTATTTTCCGGATGCGTGAGTTTGAGCAAATGGAAATGCAGTTTTTTGTTCGTCCTGGCACACAGCAAGAGTGGTATGAATATTGGAAAACTGAGCGGCTCAAGTGGCATTTGGCCTTGGGAATTCCTGCGTCTAGTTATCGTTATCATGATCATGTGAAGCTAGCCCACTATGCAGAGGCTGCCTGTGATATTGAGTTTGAATTTCCTATGGGATTTAAAGAACTAGAGGGTATTCATAGCCGTACTGATTTTGATCTCAAGCAACACCAGGAGTTTAGTAAAAAGAAACAACAATATTTTGATAACGAAGTGGATCCTTCCACTGGAAAGCCATTTGGGAATTATATCCCTTATGTCATTGAAACTTCAATTGGATTGGATCGTATGTTCTTGGCCGTGCTAAGTCACGCTTATGAAGAACAAGATTTGAGTTCGCCAGAAAAAACTGATAGTCGTGTGGTATTGAAATTACCGGCAGCACTTGCTCCTATCAAGATGGCTGTTCTTCCGTTAAATAAAAAAGACGGACTACCAGAAATAGCCGAAGAAATTATCGCTTCTTGTAGAAATGAGTTCCGTTGTTTCTATGAAGAAAAAGATTCTATCGGAAAACGTTACCGCAGAATGGATGCCCTAGGTACACCGTTTTGTGTGACCGTTGATTATCAAACCAAAGAGGATCAAACCGTGACTATTCGTCACCGCGATTCAATGGAGCAGGAGCGCGT
>VGMN01000017.1 GCA_016866355.1 Bacteroidota bacterium | reverse complement strand
AGCGTCAGCAGGCTATAGTTAAAAACGATAGCCTTGCAAAAAAGCGATTACGTTCATTCTTTTTTTGCCCTCCAATTGTAATTCTTCGACTTGAAGCCAACCTTGCGCGCAGGCAAATCGAAGATAATTTTTTCCGTCCGTGTCGATCGTTCCAGGGGCTGCACTGGTATTATCGTCGATAGGAGTAGCTTCAAAGATCTTCAATAATTTTCCTTGCAAGTTTGCATAAGCTCCAGGCGATGGAGATAGTCCACGAATTAAATTATTAATTATTTGAGGACTATTATTCCAATTAATAGCGCCGGTTTCTTTTTGCAATTTTGGAGCTGACTTATTGGATTGCGCTAACTCATTTTGTGGTATGGGCGTGATGGTTTCCTGTATATATTGCTCAATAGTATTTGTGAGTAACTGCGCTCCAAGTATTTTTAATTTGTTATATAGTGTGCCAAAATTATCTTTTTCGTCCATTGCAATTTCTTTTTGTAGTAATAGGTCTCCGGTGTCAATTTCATGTTTCAGCAAAAAAGTAGTTACCCCTGTTTTTTGTTCGCCATTAATCAATGCCCAATTTATGGGTGCGGCACCGCGGTAATTAGGTAAAAGAGAGCCATGTAAATTAATGGTACCCAAAGGGGGAAGATTCCATACTACTTCTGGAAGCATCCTAAAGGCTACTACAATTTGTAAATCAGGTTGCCATGCTGCCAATTGTTTCAAAAAATCAGGATCTTTTAATTTGATGGGTTGAAGAAGTGGAAGCTTATGTGCAATAGCTAATTGTTTTACGGGGCTTTCTTGTACGGAAAGTCCTCTTCCAGCAGGTTTGTCAGGAGCTGTTATGACACCTACTATTGTAAAGCCGTCATCCAGTAATTTTTGTAGACTAACTACAGCAAAATCTGGAGTACCCATAAACACAATCCGGATTGCCTTAGGATCTCTTTTCATGCGTGCGAAAGTACTAAATGTACCAGGGCCTACTCAAAGTCTTTATACAGTAAATATTTTTTTCTGATGGCTTTGAATTCTGTTAACTGTGGCTCCCAGCTCTGCCGAATTTCCTTTTCATCTTTACCGTCTTTTATTTGTTGCATCAATGTACTATTGCCAGCCAATTTATTGAAGAAAGAAAATGTTGGATCACCTGACTTAGGAAGTAAGAAAAAACTATCTTTTTGTGGGAAGATTCGATAGGCCTCCAAGAGCCAGCTTAATTGAATTTTTTTATCAGTCTTTTTTAAGACTTGTGCAGGAGTTCCGCTATAGTCCCATCCATAACAAACCACGCCATAGTGTTTTGATTTTTTGGCGCCTTCATTGGGATTTGGAGTAAACTGGACCCTATTTTTTGGTAAAGCAGGATGGCCAATCAGCTGAAAAGGTTTGTTAGTTCCCCTGCCTTCACTAAGAGCGGTTCCTTCAAAAAAACAAGTGGTGGGGTAGAGATAGATAGATTGAATATTGGGTAGGTTGGGTGAGGGACGAACAGGAAGTACATACATAGATTGGTGGTCATAATTTTTGCAGCATATCACTATAAGCTGAAACGCATCTTTATTTAAAAGTTGTTTGTCCCAACTACTGTTGGCGCACGATAGTAGTGGCTTGTTTTTATCAAGCTTACCCGTAGCAATCGCTGCAGGAGCTAGTTGATCCGCCATAGCAGACAGGGATTCATTTTGCTGCTTTTCTACCTTTATCCAGCGTTCACCCAACAACATCTGGGCGTACTCACCAATAGTCATTCCATATACAATGGGGATTGGCTGCATTCCAATAAAAGATTTATAAGTTGGATTTAATACAGGGCCGTCTACATAAAAACCATTTGGATTAGGTCTATCTAGTATTATCAACGGTTTATTAAATCTTATGGCAGACTCCATGTAGGCTTCCAGGGAAGAAATAAATGTATAATATCTAACACCTACATCTTGAATATCAAAAATGAGCATATCGATTTCTTCTACATCTTTTTTTTCTGGTCCGCGTTTAGCTCCGTACAAAGAAACAACAGGGATGCCTGTTTCTTTGTCAATATAATCCCCCACTTTTTCGCCAGCATCTGCAGTGCCTCTGAATCCATGTTCCGGTCCAAAAATTACACGAATGTCTATTCCCAGACTCAGCAGGGTGTCCACAAGGTGTTTTTTGCCTACCATCGATGTTTGATTGGCAAAAACTCCCACTCGTTTTTCTTTCAAGAGTGGTACATAACTATCTAACTGTTGCGCACCAGACTCAATTGGTAGTGTGGCTGAATTTTTCTTGGAAGTAATTGTTTTTTGTGCAAAGAGTACTTGACTACACAGGAAAGCCAGGGTGAGTATAAAGGTGGTTCGCATGCAATTTTTTTAGTAATACTGAAAGTACATAAATCTGTTTTGAAAATGGCTTTTGACTCCCTCAATTCCGTTACCTTGCACCGAAATTAAAACAGTATGGCTGCAGTAAAAATGGGTGATAAAGTAAAAGTGCATTACCACGGTAAATTGACCAACGGGGAAACTTTTGATTCATCCGAGGGCAGGGAGCCGCTTCAGTTTGAGGTAGGCAGCGAAGCTGTTATTAAGGGCTTTGACGACGGAGTTACTGGAATGCAAATCGGTGAAAAGAAAACAATTCAAATTCCATTTATGGAGGCTTACGGTCCACATAGTCCAGAAATGGTGATTGAAATGCCAAAGGATCGCTTTCCAGAAGATATGACTATTTCCATGGGCATGCCCTTGCATATGAGTGATGGTCAAGGTCGAAATTTTCAAGTTACAGTTGTGGAGATATTAGAAACTGCTGTGAAATTAGATGCCAATCATCCCTTAGCAGGAAAGGACTTGGTGTTTGATTTGGAGCTGGTTGCCATTGAGGGTGCAAGTCCGCTCATCATTATGCCTTAATTGATAAAAATTACGCTTGTTCGATTCTTATTTATTCACGCTTGCGGATCGTTTTTTACGGTATGTACAAATCGATACACAAAGTGATCCGCATGCCACCCAATTTCCTAGTGTTGTAAAGCAGCTGGATTTATCTAAGTTATTGGTAAAGGAATTGCAAGAGATGGGCATCGCTGATGCCGCATTAGATGAATGGGGGTATGTGATGGCTACAATCCCTGCAACTACAAATAGAAAATGTCCCGTTATTTGTTTCTGTGCGCATGTAGATACAGCGCCCGATTGCCCAGGCGCTCACGTAAAGCCAATTTTACATCGAAATTATCAAGGTGAGGATCTGGTATTGCCGGATGATCCTTCTCAGGTAATTCGGATGTCAGATTACCCTTATCTCGCATCAAAATTGGGGGAGGATATTATAACTGCCTCCGGTACCACTTTATTAGGTGCAGATGATAAGGCCGGCGTTGCAATTATCATGGAACTTGCTCAGTATTTACTAAAAAATCCCTCGATTGAGCATGGGCCTATTCGTCTTTTATTCACCCCCGATGAGGAGGTCGGAAGAGGCACAGAAAAACTAGACTTAAAAAAACTTAGTGCAGATTTTGGGTACACCCTGGATGGCGGAGAACTGGGTTCGTTGGAGGATGAAACTTTTAGTGCTAATGCGGTTAAGATAACATTCCAAGGAATTATTGCTCACCCCGGCACAGCAAAGGGTAAAATGGTGAACGCATTAAAGTTAGCCAGCCTTTTTATTGAAAGTTTACCAAAGGATTCACTTTCTCCGGAGACTACAGCTGGCCGTGAAGGATTTGTTCATCCCATGGAGATAAGGGGGATAGCAGACCAATGTGTGGTAGAGTTCTTGATCAGGGACTTTGAAACTGCCGGTCTTGATAGCAAACAGCAATTTTTAAAAACCCTTGCACAGGAGGTTTGCGCCAAGCATCCCGGCACACACTTTACAATGGAGATCAGAGAACAATATCGTAACATGAAAGAGATTTTGGATCAGCATCCACATGTAGTGGCATTGGCTCGAAAGGCTATGGAGCATGCCGGGATCAAGGTAAAGACGGAATGTGTGCGTGGAGGTACAGATGGGTCTCGTCTCTCTTTTATGGGTTTACCTTGTCCGAATATTTTTGCTGGAGAGCAAGCTGTGCATTCGCGGCATGAATTTGTTTGTGTGCAGGATATGCAAAAATCTGTAGAGACCTTAGTATATTTGGTAAGTTTGGCTGCAGCGCAATGACGCGCTGTCTAAAATTTCTATACTATGCAATTTTTAAGTTGGTTGTGGAATAACTGGTATGTACTAGTTCTGTTAGTTATATTCTTCTCTGGACTTTTTACGGTTAATCAAGGTTATATTGGTGTAATTACCATGTTTGGTAAATATCGCCGTATTGTTCGCCCGGGTCTTAATATTAAAATTCCCATTTTGGAGGTAATCTACAAAAGGGTGTCTGTTCAAAATCGTTCGGTAGAATTAGAATTTCAAGCTGTTACGCAAGATCAGGCTAATGTCTATTTTAAAAGCATGCTACTATATGCCGTGCAGAATGCGGAGGAAGAGACCATAAAAAAGGTTGCGTTCAAGTTTATTGCCGAGAAAGATTTAATGCAAGCCTTGATCAGAACAATTGAGGGTAATATTCGGTCCTTCGTGGCTACAAAAAAACAAGCAGAGGTATTGGGACTTCGTCGCGAAATTGTACAGTATGTAAAAGTTGAAGTTGATCATTCGCTGGAAGAGTGGGGGTATCATTTGTTAGACCTTCAAGTCAATGATATCACTTTTGATAAATTGATTCTAGATTCAATGAGCAAAGTAGTTGCATCTAATAACTTAAAGGCAGCAGCTGAAAATGAAGGACAAGCTTTATTGATTACAAAAACTAAGTCTGCGGAGGCTGATGGAAATGCTACTAAAATTTCGGCTGAAGCGGAGAAAGAAGCAGCACGTTTGAGAGGACAGGGGGTTGCTTTATTTAGGAGGGAAGTAGCTACCGGGATGACAGAGGCGGCTGAACAATTAAAACAGGCAAATTTGGATACAAATGTTATCCTGTTTAGTATGTGGACAGAAGCGGTTAAAAACTTTGCGGAGTATGGAAAGGGGAATGTGATCTTTTTAGACGGAAGCCCTGACGGAATGGAGAGGACTATGAAGCAAATACAAGCGTTTATGGTGAAACAGGCTGGTACCAACAACCCCTCCTAGCACTGTTAACAATCCGTGAAAACTGAACTGTCCGCACCAAATTCTATAGCTTCGGCGTTTATAGGTTTATACACTGCTGTTAAAAAAAGTAAGGTTCACTATCACATTCAATCCTATTTTAGCTTTAAATTAATCTTGCTATGATTGACCTTTTACAGGTGAATGGAAATACTACATCCGCAGTTGCAGGCGATGTAAATCATGATGGTTTTTTAACACTATGGGAACTAGTTACTACGGGTGGCTGGATCATGCTGCCACTGGGAGTTATGTTGTTCATGGCTGTATATATTTTTATAGAGCGATACCTTGCTATACGTGCTGCTGGTAGAATAGATGATAATTTTATGCATATTATCAAAGATCATTTAGTGACTGGTAATATTGCCGCTGCTAAAAGCTTCACACGGAATACTAATAATCCCGTAGCCAGGATTATTGACAAAGGCATACAGCGAATCGGCAAGCCAATTGAATTGATAGAAAAAAGTATGGATAACGTTGGCGTATTGGAAATGTATAAGCTTGAAAAGAACCTGGCTGTTTTATCTGTAATTTCTAAAGCGGCTCCCATCTTTGGCTTTGTGGGAACCTTGGTTGGATTGATGCAGCTTTTTTCTGCTATCAATACCACAAATGAATTTGAAGTGGCCACTATTGCAGGGGGTATCTATACAAAATTGATTACGTCTATCTCTGGTCTTATTATTGGTTTATTAGCTTATTTGGGGTATAGCTTTTTACAAACACTCATTGAAAAAACCAGTCATAAGATGGAGGCGGCTTCTGCTGATTTTTTAGATCTATTACAAGAACCCAGCCAATCCTAACTTGTCCATGCGATTTAGAAAAAAGAAGCAGCAAGAATCTGAAGTCTTTACCGACTCCCTGAATGATATCTTATTCATTTTGTTAATGTTCTTTTTAATTGTGGCAACGCTTGCTAATCCTAATGTAATAAAAGTGGGATTACCCAAGGGTGCTAAGAATACCAAGGCTAAGCAGCACATTATGGTTTCAATTGATAAAAATCAGCAGTTTTTTATTGGAACCAAGGCGGTGGCTACTTCAGCTTTTGACACAACACTCTCAAAAGAAATTGCCAGATATAGGTCGCAAACTGATACGCCAACGGTTGTAATTAATGCGGATACTACTGCTTATTATGGGGAGGTCTATCGTATTATGCTACTGGCAAAAAAAGAGCGTGCTAAAGTAGTGGCAAGAATAGATTAAGCAAGCCAAGCTCGTATCATTCGCTCTTTGCCCTGCATATCTAATTTGGTTTCACAAGACAATCCCATCTTTTTCCATTCATGTGAGAGTTGCTGTGCATGCAGGGGATTAATCTCGCAAAATAGTTGCGCTTGATTTTTGCCTTTCTGTAAAAAAAGGTGGGCAATGCTTCGGTAATAAATTAATGGATCCTGTAAGGGCGTGAATAATGCTTCTGCAGGCTCAAAGTCGAGCACTTGAGGAGTCATATCAGTTTTCTCGGAGGGGTTTACATAGGGCGGATTACTTACCATAAAATCAACTAATGGGAGTTGAACCCAAGCTTGCTCATTAAAAAGATCCTGGTCAATAAAATTGATAGGGGCTCCTAGCGTCAGTGCATTTTGTGCTGCAATCCGTAGTGCATTTTTACTATTCTCCATTGCCCAAACCGCTGCGCTTCTTATTCTTCTTTTTAAGGATATGGCAATACAACCACTTCCTGTGCCAATGTCCAGCATTGTTATATTTTCTACCGGGAATTTACAATTGCTAATGATCCATTCAACTAATTCTTCTGTTTCTGGTCTAGGTATCAAAACTCCTTTGCCTACTGTAAAGCGAAAACCGCAGAACCAGGCCTCTTCCAAAATATATTGAAGGGGTTCGTTAGTAAGCAGTCTATTGATTTGTTGCTCTAGGTGTTTATCCATTTCCTGTGGTACTAACTGCTGTTGCACTTGTGCCCATTCTCTTTTCTCTGCTCGAAAATGGAATAACAGTAGTTCTCGTGCAATAGCTGTGCTTTCCATTGCATCGTAATGGGTATTTAATTTTGATTCAATCCATTTTGCTTTATCTCCTGCATTCATTATTGCAAACTTACACGCATCTGCACTTTCAGGCCTCATTCATTTAGTAGTTTTGCAATTGCTTTGCATCGATGATAGCTATAGCTTCTCTCGAGTGGGAGGAGGAAGTGTAGATTAGGCATTAAAACGGGGGTTAACCACCAATTCCTTACTGCCGGATTTGTATTGATAAAATCCCTCCCCAGATTTGACGCCAAGTTTCCCTTCTTTAACAAGGGTTTCTAGCAAGGCGGCAGCTTTATATTTAGGATTATTAAATCCAGTTTCTAAAACCTGCATTATTGAAAGACATACGTCTAAACCTATTAAATCAGCTAACTGCAAAGGGCCCATTGGATGAGCCATGCCCAATTTCATGATCGTATCTATTTCTTCAACACCCGCTACGCCTTCTTCCAAACTGCATATTGCCTCATTTAGCATGGGCATGAGAATACGATTTGAGATGAATCCAGGAAAATCATTTACAATACAAGGAACTTTCCCAAGTGCTTTACTGAGTGCAACCGTTTTTTCTGTTACTGATTGCAGTGTCACAGGGCTTTTGATTACTTCAACCAATTTCATCACGGGAACCGGATTCATAAAGTGCATCCCAATCACTTGTTGGGGACGCTGTGTTGCATCTGCTATTTCTTGAATGGGTATTGAGGAAGTGTTGGAAGCAAGAATACAGGAAGCTGGAGCATGCTGATCGATTTCCTTAAAAATTGCGAGTTTAATTTTTTTATTTTCTGTGGCAGCTTCAACTACAATTGCTGCATCTTGAACGCCGTTGGCAATCACAGTATTTGTAGTAAGCTTATCTACTATTTCCTGTTTGCTTGTTGCAGGTAGGGTGCCCTTAGCAATCATTCTGTCCAAATTCTTTTCGATTGTTTGTAATGCTTTTTGAAGTTGTACAGCTTGTACATCTATAAGCGTTACATGCCATCCTGACTGTGCAAATACTTGTGCAATCCCATTGCCCATGGTTCCAGCACCAATTACGGCCATCTTGTTCATGCTACTTACTTTTTTCTTTTAAAATCTCCTCTTTTCCATGACTGAATAAAATCTGCCCATGCAACGGGATTGAAAATATTCATAGGAGGCGCCTGCCCTTGATAGACTGCCCTGTTTGCAATTTTATTCATTTGCATGCGTGTTGCCTCGCCGCCATCGCCTGGAGTGCTTTGCAGTAATAGTCTTCGGGTAGTTGCACTGGTATTTTTTCGAGCAATCTCATAGGCGTCATCAGGTACGGCTACCGTAGCAAAATCTCTAGCAAATTGCTCAGGCGTTGGCCTTGGCTTTAAAACAGTGACAGGAAGATAGATTGTGTCAGCTACCATTAATTGCACAATGCCATATTGATTTCCTACCAAGTCTTTTGGAATAATTACTTTTTTTGATTGGTAGCTAACATGCGAAAATTCAACCTCATCGCCTTTTAAAACAACAATGGAGAAGACCCCTTGATTATTGGAAATTGTTCCTCGGTTTTGACCTTTTATGACTATGCTCACGGCAGGTATTCCAATCAAACTGTCTGCAGTCATTACAACACCGTACAGTTGAACCACTGAGTCCCGGGTGGTTTCAAACTGAGCTTTAGCAAGCTGGGGTATCAAAAGCAAGAAAAGGCAGCTGTATCGTATGCAATTTTTCAACTATTGCAAAATTAGTTGGTTCTGGTCATCCGCTCAACAAAATGGATATTGATTGATTAACTTTGCATCAATCGTGCATTATGATTACTACCGAACAAATACTAGCTGCTTTGCAGCATGTACAGGAGCCTGACTTGGGGAAAGATTTGGTGACCTTAAACATGGTACAGGATATTCAGGTGTCTGGGAAACAAGTGAGTTTTACCGTTGTTTTAACAACTCCGGCTTGTCCGATGAAAGATATGATGCGGACTGCCTGCGAAAATGCAATTCGCTTATTAGTGAATAAAGAAGCTGTTGTTACTGTAAATTTTACTGCCCAGACCACTTCTAAAAGGGCAGACGCGGGGACTATATTGCCAAATGTCAAGAATATCATTGCTGTTTTTAGTGGCAAAGGAGGAGTAGGTAAATCCACCGTTGCAGCTAATTTGGCATTGGCGCTCTCACAGGGGGGAGCCGCAGTAGGTTTGATGGACGCGGATATATACGGCCCCAGTGTCCCGATTATGTTTGGTGTAAGAGGGGAGCGTCCATTGATGGAGGATGTTAACGGTAAGGGAATGATTATTCCCCTTGAGCGCTTTGGTATTAAACTTATGAGTATTGGACTTTTAGTGGATGAAAAAAATGCGGTAGTGTGGAGAGGTCCCATGGCAAGTAGTGCTGTTAAGCAATTTGTGTCAGATGTAAAGTGGGGTGCATTGGACTATTTAGTTATCGATATGCCACCGGGAACGGGTGACATCCACTTGACATTATTACAAACGGTTCCAGTTACTGGGGCTGTTATTGTAACTACACCTCAAGACGTTGCTTTAGCTGATGCAAAAAAGGGGATAGCAATGTTTGGGCAAGCGCAACTAAATGTTCCATTGATCGGGTTGGTGGAGAACATGAGTTATTTTACGCCTGCAGAATTACCCGCTAGCAGATATTATATCTTTGGTAAACAAGGAGGAAGACGTTTGGCTGATGAATATGACATTCCATTCTTGGGTGAAATTCCTTTAGTGCAATCAATTCGTGAAGGCGGAGACCAAGGTGTTCCGGCTATGATGAATGATGAACCCGTCACAAAACAGGCCTTTGCTCAGTTTGCCTCCTTGGTGGTACGCAGTATTGCTATGCGAAATGCAAACCTCTCCACTGAAACAATAGCAACCACTGTATAGAATATAATTAGCAAATGAATCGCACTCAACTAATACAAACTATTCGGCAAAAGCGGTCTTATTTGTGCGTGGGATTAGATACAGATCCACAATTATTACCTGTTTCTTTTGCGCGTACGGCTGAGGGAGTTTTGCAATTCAATAAAGCTATCATTGATGCCACCCGTTCTACTTGTGTTGCCTACAAGATCAATACCGCATTTTATGAAAGCTTAGGAGCACATGGCTGGACTGTTATGGAAAAGACGGTTGGGTATATTGGAGACGAACATTTCATTATTGCCGATGCCAAGCGAGGTGATATTGGAAACACATCCTACCAATACGCCACCGCTTTTTTTTCACAGATGAATGTTGATGCTATTACAGTTTCTCCCTACATGGGCGAGGATAGCATAAAGCCTTTTCTTACATTCCCTGATAAGTGGACAATTGTGTTGGGGTTGACCTCTAATAGTGGCGCAGGTGACTTTGAATTATTGAATTGCGATGGGGCACCACTCTATGAACATGTTTTACGCAAAGTTTCATCCTGGGGTAATCCTTCTAATCTCATGTTTGTAGTGGGCGCTACACAGGCTGATTCCTTTACGCGCATTCGAAGTATTTGCCCTGATCATTTTTTTCTAGTCCCCGGAGTTGGTGCACAGGGGGGAAGTCTTGGTGAAATTTCTCAAAAAGCAATGAATAAAGACGTGGGATTTTTAGTCAATGCAAGCCGGGCAATTTTATATGCTTCGTCTGAAGCAGATTTTGCGGAAGCTGCTGCAAAAGTGGCTGAAAAATACCAAGCGGAGATGTCCACTTATTTGTAATGGTGATTCATTTTTCCTTCTTTACTTTTGTTATTAAATTATTCAAGTCATGGCTGCCAGAACAGATCAATTTCAACATCCTGATTATTTTAATTTAGATGCTTTACTCTCTGAGGAGCACAGAATGGTGAGAGATGCTGTCAGAAATTATGTCAAGAAAGAAATATCTCCCATCATTGAGGATTTTGCACAGCGGGCTGAATTTCCAGTACACATTGTAAAGCAATTGGGAGAATTAGGTTGTTTTGGTCCTACGGTTCCTGTTGAATATGGAGGGGGTGGGTTAGATTATATTTCCTATGGATTAATGATGCAAGAGTTAGAGCGAGGGGATAGTGGTGTTCGTTCTACGGCCTCTGTGCAAGGATCATTAGTCATGTATCCCATTCAAGCGTATGGAAGTGAAGAACAAAAAAAGCACTTCTTGCCTAAACTGGCTAGCGGTGAATGGTTGGGTTGTTTTGGACTCACCGAACCTGACCATGGAAGTGATCCTTCTAGCATGCTTACAAATTTTCGTGATGCCGGAGACCATGTAATTTTAAATGGGGCAAAGATGTGGATCAGTAATGCTCCTTTTGCCCAGGTGGCTGTTGTTTGGGCCAAGAGTGAAAGTGGTGAGGTACATGGGTTGATTGTTGAGCGAGGGATGAAAGGTTTCTCTACACCCACCACACATGGTAAGTGGAGCTTGAGAGCATCCGCTACCGGAGAGCTTGTTTTTGATAACGTGTCTGTACCGAAGAAAAATATTTTGCCCGGAGTAAAAGGCTTAAAAGGTCCCTTAAGCTGTTTGACTAAGGCACGTTTTGGTATTGCTTGGGGCGCCATAGGGGCAGCCATGGATTGTTATGATACAGCACTTCGTTATGCACAGGAAAGGGAGCAATTTGGTAAGCCCATTGCTGGATTCCAACTCCAACAAAAAAAATTAGCAGAGATGCTTACTGAAATTACTAAGGCGCAATTATTAAATTGGCGATTAGGTGTTTTGATGAATGAAGGAAAGGTTACGCCGCAACAGGTAAGCATGGCAAAACGTAATGCGTGCGAAGTGGCAACCAATATTTGCAGAGAGGCAAGGCAGGTGCTCGGTGGTATGGGAATTACGGGGGAGTATCCTATCATGCGTCATATGATGAATTTAGAAAGTGTTATTACATACGAGGGAACCCATGATGTTCATCTGTTGATAACAGGAATGGATATCACAGGTATCAATGCCTTTAAATAAAAATCATTGCGAGTTTTTTTTATTGGTTTTATGGGTGCTGGGAAAACCTGGCTGGGTAAGCAAGTAGGTGCATTAACCGGTTTGCCTTTTATTGATTTAGATGCGCATATAGCACAAGAAGAGGGAGCAACGGTTGCTACTTTATTTAAGGAACTTGGAGAACCACAATTCCGGGTAATTGAGCAGCATTATTTGCTTGCGTTAACAGCAACTAATCCTAGGTTGATACTAAGTTGTGGTGGGGGAACTCCTTGTTTTTTTGATAACCTTGCGTTCATGAAGAAAAACGGTACTGTTATATGGCTTGATCCTCCTATTGCTGTTTTGGTAAACCGCTTACAAAAAGAAAAAGATAGCCGTCCTTTGTTAAAAGATATTCATGCGGATCAATTGGAAAGCTTTATTCAAAGCAAGAGGGCTGATCGCAGTTTGTATTACAGTCAAGCGCATATGCATATTACTGATGCAGTTCCTGATCCAGCTGTAATTATTAAAATACTCCAACATGGATAAAGTAAATTTATTTTTGGCCTCTATTTTTGCGGCAATTGCGGTAGCTGCAGGGGCATTTGGTGCACACGGTTTGCAACAACTTACAAAAGATCCTGCCATCCTTCAGACTTACCAAACGGCCGTTCAATATCATTTTTGGCACGCAATTGCATTATTGTTGACTGGGCTGCTAGCTCCCTTTGGAAAAGTAACGCTCAATTATTGGGCAAGACAGTCATTCTTGTCTGGCATTGTTTGTTTTAGTGGTTCGCTGTACTTATTGACCTATTTCCGTCTCCAACAAACGCTACCTATGAAGTGGATTGTTTTTGTTACACCGATGGGCGGCCTTTTCTTTATACTGGGATGGGTATTACTTGGCCTCTCTTTTGCATCATTCAAACAGTCAAACTAATTATCTTTGTTTGGATGGCCAACCGCATCAAATCAAGCAATACTAAAAAGGAAAAAGAAACGGATAAGGATCCTTCGCTTCGTGATTTTAGAAAAGAGCCAGAAGCGCAACTTGATTTAATGGCTATACTTCGCGATGAGCGCACCTGGAAAATTGTTGGTATCACCCTTATTATCTTGGCGTTATTTCTGTTTATTTCTTTTGCATCTTATCTTTTTACTTGGCAAGAGGATCAAGCAATTGCACAACAAGGATTGTCTGCGTTGCTGGACGACGATAAGCCAGCTTTAAATTGGCTAGGCAGATTAGGGGCAGTGGTGGCGCACTTTTTCTTTTTTAAAGCATTTGGACTTGCTTCATTTTTAGTTTGTACTTTCTTTTTTGTTGTGGGAGTTAACCTTTTATTCCGTCAACGTGTATTCTCAATTTGGCGAAATTTAAAATATGTGACAATAGGGGTGACTGTATTGTCTGTTTCACTCTCTTATATTTTTCGGTCCAGCGATTTTTCATTTGGAGGGGGAGTAGGAGAGCTGATAAAAGTTGAGATGGAGGGTTTATTTGGTGTGGTGGGTACCGGTGCTATTTTGTTTCTAACTGCTTTTGCTTACATCATATGGCAATTCAACCCTTCTTTCAAATGGCCCGTCAGTAAATCAGCACCCTTGGCGCATGAAGAGGAATTAGCAGCAACAGAAGAAGTGGATATTTCCGACCAAGAACAAGCACAATTTGTACCACTTACCGCTAGACAAACGCTAAATGATTTATATGCAGCTGGCGTTCGTCCTAATCAACTAAAAGAGGAAGCGTCTACGGAAACTCCTCCTACAAATGAGGCAGAATCTATTCCGCTAAGTTTAGTTGAGAAGGAGGAGCCAATTACTTCAGTGGAATTAACCGATCAAGCAACCATTTCAATGGTTGGTTCATCCCCTGTACCTGAGGCACCAATTGAATCTCCAACAATCATGCCGCAAGCCGAAGAGGAGTTATTGCCTGTGCCTGGAGTATTGCCTCCCACGGAGGAAGGAGATCTTGAATTAGAAATTAAAACGGTGCCGGATCCACTGCTGGAAGAAGCTGAGGCTGTTCCTGAAAATCTCCCTCCTTATGAACCAACACTAGACTTAAGTAAGTATAAGTATCCCAATTTACAATTGTTAGAGCAGCATGGTTCTGAAAAAATTGTTCATGATCCAAGTGAGTTAGAAAGTAATAAAACGCAAATCATCAACACACTGCGTAACTACGCAATAGAAATTCAGAAAATCAGTGCAACGGTGGGTCCCACAGTAACGCTCTATGAGATTGTGCCGGCTCCAGGTGTTCGTATTTCACGTATTAAAAACTTAGAGGATGATATTGCCTTGAGTTTGGCTGCTTTAGGCATTCGTATCATTGCACCCATTCCAGGAAAAGGAACTATTGGGATTGAAGTTCCCAACTTGAAGAAGACCATTGTCAGTATGAAGACGTTGTTATCCTCTGAAAAATTTCAACATAACAATCATAGTCTTCCAATTGCTATTGGCAAGAAAATTGACAATGATAACTACATAGTTGATCTGGCTTCTATGCCTCACTTACTTATGGCTGGAGCTACCGGTCAGGGTAAATCAGTTGGCCTAAATGCCATCCTGGTTTCCTTATTGTATAAAAAGCACCCCTCCCAACTCAAATTTGTTTTGATTGACCCCAAAAAAGTGGAGCTTAGTATTTATCGCCACATCGAGAAGCACTTTTTGGCCAAATTGCCGGGAGAGGAAGACGCCATTATCACTGATACTAAAAAAGTAATTCATACACTCAATGCGCTTTGTATTGAGATGGATAATCGGTATGATCTTTTAAAAGAAGCGGGAGCTCGAAACATAAAAGAGTACAACGAAAAGTTTATCAACAGAAAACTAAATCCGCAAAAAGGACATTCTTATCTGCCCTTCATTGTTTTAGTGGTGGATGAATTTGCAGATTTGATAAATACTGCTGGTAAAGAGATTGAAATGCCTATTGCCCGATTGGCGCAGTTGGCAAGGGCCATTGGTATTCACCTTATCATTGCCACCCAGCGACCCTCTGTGAACATCATCACAGGTACAATTAAGGCAAATTTCCCTGCTCGTATTGCCTTTAAGGTTTCTTCCAAAATCGATTCCCGCACTATTTTGGATACGGGGGGTGCTGAACAATTGATTGGAAAGGGGGATATGTTGATTTCTCATAATGGTGAGTTGACTCGTTTGCAATGCGCCTTTGTTGATACCCCGGAGGTGGAACAAGTAGTAGACTTCATTGGAGAGCAACAAGGGTATCCACAAGCCTTTTTATTACCTGAATATATTGACGAAAAAGAAGCTGAAGCGCGTGGCGAACTGGATATGTCCGATAGGGATTCTTTATTTGAGGACGCAGCCAAGCTGATTGTTCATAATCAGCTTGGGTCTACCTCCTTATTACAGCGTCGAATGAAATTAGGCTATAATAGAGCAGGCCGTTTGATGGATCAGCTTGAAATTGCGGGTATTGTAGGGCCCAGCCAGGGTAGTAAACCCAGGGATGTACTAATTAAAACTGAGGCTGATCTGCTACGCCATCTCGAAAACATGGGTTGATTTGGACTATCTTTGCATCGCCGAATCCAAGGCAGGATCAACCTCATGAAAACACCATTAGCATTGCTATTTATGTCCACCCTGCTTGCAGGTGTGACAAATGCGCAAACCAAGTCTACCAAAAATGACCCAGAGGCCAAAAAGATACTTGATGCCGTAAGTAATCGATTTAAATCTTTCACCACCGTCCAAGCTAGTTTCACTTACAAGGTGGAAAATGCGGCTGGGAAAGTGCTTTCTACCAAGTCTGGGAATATTACTATGAAGGACACGCGCTATAAACTTAGCTTTGGTGGACAAGAGATTTTTTGTAACGGGAATACTGTGTGGAATTACGATAAAGCTGCTAACGAGGTAACTATAAATACGCTTGATGCTTCCAGTGGTATGATTACGCCACAAAAATTATTCTCTAACTTTTATGATAAAGATTTTTTCTATATGCTAAATGGAGATAAAAAAGTGGGAACAAGGTTGGTTCAAGAAATTCAATTAACGCCCGTAGATAAGAGTAAGAATTTTCATACTGTTTACCTGCTGATTGACAAGAACGCCAAAACAATGTATGCTACCAAAGTGATGGAGAATGCCGGTAATCGCTATTCCTATACCGTCAATACACTCAAGACTAATATGCCTGCTGCTGATGCCCTTTTTGTATTTGATAAGGCAAAATTTCCTGGTGTTACTATCGAGGATCTTCGTTAGGGCTAATTGCTTTTCTGATTTTAATTAACTCCCTCAGCAAGGCTTCCAATTGAGCTAAGGGCAGCATGTTGGCTCCGTCACTTTTTGCAAGGGATGGGTTTGGATGGGTTTCTATAAATAATCCTTCAGCGCCCGTAGCAATAGCGGCTTTTGCCAACGTGCCTATCAGTTGCGGATTCCCTCCTGTAACTCCTGTTGTTTGGTTTGGTTGTTGTAAGGCATGTGTAACATCCATAACAACGGGGACCCCAATCTCCTGCATCCAGGGAATATTTCTAAAGTCAACCACCAAATCTTGGTAGCCAAAAGTGGTTCCTCTTTCTGTCAACATTACTTTTTCATTGCCTACTGCTTTTATTTTTTCTACTGCAAAACGCATGGCAGGTCCACTGAGGAATTGGCCTTTTTTAATACTAACAATTTTGCCTGTCTCTGCTGCAGCAAGCAGTAGATCGGTTTGTCTACATAGAAATGCAGGGATTTGTAAAATATCTACATAGGGGGCTGCCAGTTTAGCTTCTTCAGCAGTATGAATATCTGTAACAACCGGAATGCTGTAGGTAGTTCTTACGTTTTGCAAAATTTTAAGTGCTTCTTCATCTCCTATACCTGTAAATGAGGAATTACTGGTTCTGTTTGCTTTTCTATAGGAGGCCTTGAAAACGTAGGGGATTTGTAGCTGCCTGCAACAATTACTGATAATCGAGGCAATCTCCATCACCCCTTTTTCTGACTCAACCACACAAGGTCCGGCTATTAAGAAAAAAGAATGCGGATCGTAGGATTGCCCTTGAAAAAGGGTTTTTAGAAAGGGTTTCATCTTGCAAAAGTAATGCTAAGTTTGTCTATAAAACCTTGCCATGCGAAAAGAGAAAATCCTGGTTATTGGTGCCTCAGGTCAAATAGGGGTGGAGTTAACCCTGGCTCTTCGAAAAGTATACGGTGAAAATCAAGTAGTAGCCGCTGACTTGCGTGAGCAAAATCCTTTGCTACATGGAACAGGTCCCTATGTTTCATTAGACGTGATGAATAAAGAAATGCTGCATGTTCAAATTATTCGTCAGAATATCACACAAGTCTATTTGTTGGCCGCAATACTTTCCGCAACTGGTGAGAAAAATCCCTCATTGGCATGGAATCTCAATATGCAGGGGTTATTGAATGTGTTGGATATTGCACGGGAGGAGAAATTAAGTAAATTATTTTGGCCATCATCGATTGCTGTTTTTGGACCAAGTTCGCCCCGGGTAAATTGCCCACAGCAAACTGTTATTGAGCCAACCACCGTGTATGGCATCAGTAAATATGCTGGTGAGTTTTGGTGCAATTATTATTGGAATCGATTTGGAGTTGACGTTCGTAGTATTCGTTATCCAGGCTTAATTTCTTATAAATCTGAACCCGGAGGTGGTACCACCGATTATGCGGTAGAGATTTATAGGGAAGCTTTGTTAAAAAATAAGTATACCTGTTTTTTAAAGGAGGACACCTACTTACCTATGATGTATATGCCTGATGCTATAAGAGCAACACTGGAGTTAATGGAAGCGCCAGCAGCTGCCATAAAATTTCGGACCTCCTACAATGTAGCTGCCATGAGTTTTTCTCCTCGTGAGGTTTGTGCTTCCATACAAAAACATATTCCATCCTTTGAAATGAGTATTGCTCCAGATTATAGACAACAAATTGCAGATAGTTGGCCGCAGAGTATTGATGATTCGCCTGCTCGAGCGGACTGGGGTTGGAAGGAGGAATTTGACTTAGCTATAATGACCGAAGACATGTTGAAGAACCTATCTCTATAAATTTATGCGGAGATTACTACTGCTTTTTTTCTTTCAAGCCCTCTGGCAATTTGTTTTTTCACAGCAATTTGGGGGGCATCGCAGCCATCAGCGTTGGATGCAGATCAAAACTGATACTGTCCAGCTAATTTTTTCTCCTGGTCTAGATAGTCAAGCGCAGCGAGCCGCAACCTTGATTCATTTGTTAGCGCGTGAACGACCCATTACGTTGGGTGCTCGTGTGGCTCCAATACCTATAATTCTGCAACATCGAACTGTTATCCCCAATGGATATGTTCAAGTAGGCCCTACCCGAAGTGAGTGGTTCCTGCAGCCTGATCTGGATAATTTTTCAAATGGTGCCATCGGTTGGTCCGATCAGTTGGCCTTGCATGAATACAGGCATGTGGAGCAATTTGCAAGTATGAAAAAGGGGCTTAGTAAATTTGCGCTTCAGCTTTTTGGCGAGCAAGCTTTTGATCTAGCTATCAATGCAGCTGTTCCAAACTGGTTTTTTGAAGGAGATGCGGTTTGGCAAGAATCAGCTTTGACCAAACAGGGTAGAGGCAAACTGCCCAGATTTATGAATAGTTTTCCAGTGCTTTGGGCTGCAGGAAAAAATTACAACTGGCTTAAACTTCGTAATGGATCTTATAAAGATTGGGTGCCCAACCATTATGAACTAGGTTACTTGATTGTGAATTATGGGTATCAGCAATTTGGTGATCAATTTTGGGGGAAAGTTATACAGGATGCTGTTTCTTATAGATCTTTGCTCTATCCATTTCAAGCCGCAATAAAAAAGCATACTGGACTTTCCTATCAAACATTTATAAAGCAATCACTTCAATACTATCGAGATTCCGCATCCGTACATTCAATTGCAGCTGGTACGCCATTGTTCAAAGCAAATAAGCGTTTTGTAGATCACCGTCAATTCCCTTACGGAGTTGGCCACGACTCGTTGCTTTATATTCGTTCCACCAACCGTCATAGGCCTGGATTTTATTTGTTTGATGGTAAGAAAGAACATCGGTTACGTACACAGGATATTGCGCTGGATCCGCAATTCAGTTATCGGGCAGGAAAAATTGTTTATGCGGCTTTTGAAAGAGACCCACGCAGAGGATGGATTACGTACAGTTCATTGCGTTTATTTGACTTGCCGTCTCGGACTCAGGTAGACCTAACTAATCATAGTCGGTATTTTTCTCCTGACATTTCTGCTGCAGGAATGGTGGTAGCTGTACAAGTACAAGAGGAAGGTACTACCTCCTTACACTGGTTAGAAACACCCAGCGGAAAGCTGCTACATACGTATCAATCACCTGCTGGATATTTTCTAACAGATCCAAAATTTATTGGTGAGGATAGCGTTATTACAGCGGCTCGACAAGCAGATGGCACCATGGCTTTATTACTAATTACTAAGGATAGGGAAGAGGTGCTTACTCCTTTTTTACCATTTAGTATTGGTTTTCCACAATACCATCAAGGGGCTGTCTATTTTACTGGTGGGTTTGCTGCCAATGATAATTTGTATCAGTATAAATTTTCAACTAAAAAATTATATCGCATTATTGATAAGGGGCTTGGAAAGTACCAAGTGCATGTAGCGCATGATCGATTGTATTGGTCTGAGCAACAGGCGGAGGGGTATCAGCTACGTTCTATATTGATTGACTCAATACAGGCCGCTGAGTTTGATTTGTCAAGTGTAGCAACGCTGCAATCACAGAAAGTTGCCTTTCAGCAATCTACGGACAAGTGGACAAATTTTTCGAATAAGGCATCGCTGTACCTGGCACAGCCGTATAAAAAATCCACACAACTCATCAATTTTCATAGTTGGCGTCCTGCTTATGAAGACCCATTATTCTCGCTGACGCTATACGGAGAAAATGCATTGAATACCATGCAAACGGAAGTTCGTTATCAATATAATGAGTCAGAACGAACGCATGGCTTGGGCACAGCGCTCAGTTATGGAAATTGGTTTTTGCAAGCAAATGGAGGTGTTGACTATACTTTTCGAAGACAATTTACCAGTAGAGGTGTCACAAGGACCTGGGATCAATTTGATGCAAGGGTGGGATGGGTGTTGCCGCTCACGGATACACGAGGTCGGTATTTTCGTCAATTGAATCTTTCTAGCCATTATGTTTTGCGTACTGACTTTTTTAAAGGATTTGATCGAGATACTTTTGGAGTTCGTTCTATCCAACATTTTGTACATGGCCTCAGCGGTACTTTCCAAACAAATACTGCCATACAACACATTTTTCCAAGACTCGGCTTGACATATGCTACGGCTTTCAGGCACAGTATATCTGCAATCCCAGGTATTCAATTTAATGGGCAAGTTAAAATTTACTTACCAGGAATTCTACAGCATCATCATTTAGTTGCAGGCTTATATTGGCAGGAACGCGATACAATGAGCCGGTTGGCTTTTGGAAATCGATTTCCGTACAGCCGAGGATATGTGGGTCGATATTTTTCTAGAATGTGGCGAACCAGCCTGGACTACCATTTTCCAATTTGGCATCCTGATTGGGGACTGGCTAACCTGGCCTATTTATCAAGAATTCGTGCTGCTTTTTTCTACGACTACACGCGCGTGTACTCCACCAATAAACAGGTAAGTGTACCGCAAAGAAGTATCGGTGTAGAATTTTACTTTGATACCAAGTGGTGGAATCAACATCCTGTCAATTTTGGATTTCGATTATCAAGACTGTTAGATCGTGACCAGTTTGATGGATTTAAAGGCTTGTTTATGGAATTTATTTGGCCCGTTAGTTTAACGAACCGCTAATAGGCGTTTGTGTAATTGCCAGTGTTTGATTAGCTGATGATTTAACCAAGCCGCCCCTGCCCCTACCACTGCACCCGCTATCACATCGCTAGGGTAATGTGTCCCAAGGTACATTCTTGAGTACCCTACTAAGCCTGCAAACGTATAGCTGGGTATAATCACATACCATTTGGGATGTAGTAGTGTTAATGTGGTAGCTAATGAGAAGGCTTCAGCGGTGTGCCCGGAGGGAAATGATCGACTGGTAGCGGGTGTTAAAACGGTAAAACGGGGATCGATTTCAGAAGGTCTTGGTCGGTTGATTATTTTTTTTAAGGTATAGGTAACCCCAACATTGATTGCAAAACTACTAAGCAGTGTAAGTCCTTTTATTTTAAGTAATGAATCTTTAGTTATAAATCCAGTAGTGAGATATGCTATAGGAAATGCTAATGCCAGGGGATCAGAGAGGTCTGATATAGTTTGATTAAAATGAACGCCCCCGGTAGTTCTGTTTGCTTCAAGTTTTTTTAAATAACGCCATTCCCAACCGTTAATAGAGGGTTGTGCTGTTGCAACCAATGGAAGTAGCAGTGAAAAGGCGAATATGAAAATAGTGATACGATGCATTAGGAACTTAATCGGGCTAGGCTCTCTTCCAATAATCGTATTTTATCTAATGCGTCCGCTTTCTTTTTTTGTTCCAGTTCAATAATTGCTGGTTTTGCGTTTTGCACAAAACGATCGTTGGACAGTTTTTTTTCAACACTTGCCAAAAAGCCTTTGTAGTAATTCAAATCTTTTTCTAACTGCTCACGTTGTCCCTCGGTGGATTGTCCTTGGCCCGTTTCAATTAGTAATTTGATTTTACCAACTACCACAGTTATCCCATTTTTTGTAGCATCAATTGCATTGACAATGGTTAATGGTGTAGCATTGGCTTGTTTTGCAAGAATTGTTTGTATCGATGTCAACAGCGCAGGTTGGTCTGTTTCAATCCAAAGTTGGATAGTATCTTTTTGTTTTAATTGGTATTTATTTCGTGTGTCTCTGATGGCTGTTATCAATTCTTTAAGCCTGCTACCCCCTTCGATTGTTGGCGTATCAGGTGTAATAGAATTGCTAAATTGTTTTACAGTAAGATCTTCTTTTTTATCACTTAGTTGGTGAAAAATTTCTTCTGTGATAAAAGGCATAAATGGGTGCAAAAGTTGCAGCAACTCTTCATAGAGTTGTATAGTACGCTCAACCGTGTGTGCATGTATGGGTTGTTCATACCCAGGTTTGATCCATTCTAAATACCAACTGCAAAAGTCATCCCAGATAAGTGAGTAAATGGTTTTGAGGGCTTCGCTTAGTCTAAACTCTTTGAATTGTATTTCAATTTGCTCTCTCGTAGCTGCTATTCGATTTTGCATCCAGTCAATTGCAAATTGAGGGATTTCAATGGCATTATCTGCTGCAATACGTGATTCAAAGCCTTTTATAAGCTTAAGTGCATTCCAGAGTTTATTATTGAAATGAAGACCTTGTTCATTGCTGCTTTCGTCCCAAAGTAAATCATTACCAGCTGGAGAAGAAATGAGAATTCCAAACCGAACCGCATCGGCTCCATACTTATCAATCAGTGCAAGTAAGTCTGGGGAATTACCCAGACTCTTACTCATTTTTCTACCTTGTTTATCGCGAACAATACCCGTAAAATAAACTTCTTTGAATGGAGCTTTACCTTGAAATTCATAGCCGGCCATAATCATTCGAGCTACCCAGAAAAAGATAATCTCTGGCGCAGTGACCAATGTTTGAGTGGGGTAGTAGTACTTAACTTCCTGGTTACCTGGATTGCTGAGTCCACCAAATACTTCAAAGGGCCAGAGCCAAGAGGAAAACCAGGTGTCCAAACAATCCTCATCTTGCCGAAGTGTTTCTTTTGGTTCCCCAAATTTTGATTTATACAGCGTCTGCGCTTCGTCCTCATTCATTGCTACCACCATATTTCCTTGTTGGTCATACCAAGCTGGAATTCTATGGCCCCACCAGAGCTGTCTGGAAATACACCAATCTTTGATATTTTCCATCCAGTGCCGATACAGATTCTTGAATTTGGATGGGTAGAATTTAATTTCTTCATTCTCTACGGCAGATAGGGCGGGACCACTGATTTTTTTCATATCAACCCACCATTGCAAAGAAAGTCGTGGCTCAACTACTACGTCCGTTCGCTCGCTATATCCAACTTCACTGGTGTACTCCTCCGTTTTAACTACAAAACCATTATCCTGCAGTTCCTTGCTTATTAACTTTCTTGCTTCAAAGCGGTCTACACCAATGTATAATTGCGCAGCATCACTTAAGGTGCCGTCATCATTAAGAACATCAATAACTTCCAACTGATGTTTAAGACCTAATTGATAATCATTATTGTCGTGCGCGGGTGTAACTTTTAATGCACCTGTTCCAAATTCTTTACTAACATATTCATCAGTGATAATAGGAATCTTTCGGTTAATTAAAGGAACAACTGCCATTTTACCATACAGGTGGGTATAGCGCTCATCTTCGGGATGGACACATATTGCCGTGTCACCCATAATGGTTTCTGGGCGAACGGTTGCAATTACAATGTATTGGTCATCCGCTCCCTCTAGCTTGTAACGGATATGGTAAAGTTTCTGTGTAGTTTCTTTCCGAATAACTTCCTCGTCACTGAGAGCCGTCTTTGCTTTTGGATCCCAATTGATCATCCGCTTGCCCCGGTAGATATAGCCTTTTTGATAAAGCTCCACAAATACCCCAATCACCGTTTGGTAATAGGCGGGATCCATGGTAAAATGAGTGCGTTCCCAATCAAGACTACAGCCTATTTTTTTTAATTGTTCCAAGATAATACCGCCATATTTTTCTTTCCAATCCCAAGCGTGGTTTAAAAATGCATCACGGCTGAGGGAGGATTTTGCAATTCCTTTTTCACGTAATAAATGCACTACTTTGGCCTCTGTTGCAATGGAGGCATGATCAGTTCCAGGAACCCAGCAAGCATTTTTACCTTGCATTCTAGCTCTTCTGATTAGTATATCCTGTATAGTATTATTCAGGCAGTGCCCCATATGTAATACACCAGTGACATTTGGAGGAGGAATTACAATTGTATAGGGCTCTCTTCCATCAGGTTCGGAATGAAAATATCCTTTCTTGATCCAATGGGAATACCACTTTAATTCAGCTTGGTTATGATCAAAACTTTTACTCAGTACCATGGGGTGCAAAAATACCGCGTTTTACTGTACAATGGACGTCTTGATTCACCAATAGATTATACTAACTTCCGATAAATTATTCTTTTTGCAACGGTTTATTGACTCCTGGTACAGCCCCTCGCTGGAAAAAGAGATGCCAATTGCCACTTATGGGCATTATGGTTTTGCGTTGTTAATGATACCCACGGCAGCAGCAGATTATTTAGAGTACGAACGATTTCAATTGCTAGATTCCATCTCCTGGTTTATAAACAGTGGGAAGGTTAAGGTTTTTTCGATTGATAGTATGAATAATCAAAGCTGGATGAATCCATCTTTGATTGGCAAACAGCAAATAGTTCGTCATCAACAGTGGAATAATTATGTTACCAATGAAGTGGTTCCCTACATAAGAAATGCAACAAATCCCGCAACACCCATCTTCATTTGTGGCGCCTCTTTTGGAGCCTTCCATAGTATGAATCTGTTTATGAAGCGGCCTGATTTATTCGAAGGGGTTATTGCCATGAGCGGTGTATATGATTTAACCGCTTATACCCGTGGTTATTTTGATGAGGATGTTTATTTCAACAGCCCCATTCATTTTATTCCACAATTAAATGATACAACTATACTCTCTCAGTTACGCGTTTGTACTCATATTCATATAATGTCTGGTGCTGGCTCTCATGAGGATCCAGAAGCTGGGGCCAGATTTGCTACAATCTTGCAGCAAAAGGGTATCAGGGGTGATTTTGATAATTGGGGACCTGAATGGCCACATGATTGGCACACCTGGCGATCAATGCTTCCTCATTGCCTGGGGACTCATTTTTAATTTATGCTAGTACCGATTCAACGGTTGCCTGAATTCCACGATCCAATATTTGAGCACAGTACTGATGCAACTTCTCAAATGAACCTTCCAGAACCGCATAACTTCCTTTGTAGTGGATAATCAGCGCGCATTGTTCCGCTTGCTCCTGGCTATGTCCACATATTTCCATTAAGGTTTGAATGACCCAATCGAAGGTGTTTACTTCATCATTCCAAACAATTAATTTCCAGGTTTGTGCAGTTGCCTCCTGGGTCAATTCCAATACCTCTGTTTGTTCAAAAGGCTGTATGCTATGTTTGGCCATACAGCAAAGTTACCATGCTTCTCTTTTTGAAAAATACCTTTGGTAAATTACATTCACCTCTTATCTTTGCACCCTCTAAAGGGAGCTTAGCTCAGCTGGTTTAGAGCATCTGCCTTACAAGCAGAGGGTCGGCGGTTCGATCCCGTCAGCTCCCACAATGAAGATCAAGGGGTTATGC
>VGMN01000016.1 GCA_016866355.1 Bacteroidota bacterium | reverse complement strand
AGCATGTGGTGGACATACGGGTAATCAAGATTCAATCCAACAAGCCATACAATTAGCTAAAAAAACAAATGTGTCCATTGGAGCACATCCCTCCTACCCGGATCGAGAAAATTTTGGACGTAATAAAATATTAATTGATTACGGCTCTTTAAAAGAGTCACTGATAAATCAGTTAGCACTAATTCAAAAAATTGCCTTTGAAGAAGACTATCCCCTATCTCACCTCAAACCACATGGAGCCCTCTATAACCAAGCGGCAGTGGATAATGAATTAGCAAATCTTATCGTATCGATTTCGAAAAGTATGAATCCTCACTGGAGTGTGTGGGGCTTGCCAAATTCTGCATTGGAAAAATCATGTAAAGCACAATCAGTTTGTTTTATTCCAGAGGGGTTTGCTGATAGGAGTTATCAAGAAGATGGCAGTTTAACACCTCGTACAGATGCGCGGGCTTTAGTTGAGACGGAAGCGGCATGTATAAAACAAGTATTACAGTTAATAACCCAAAAAAAAGTAACCGCATTAAGTGGTAAGCAAATTGATTGTAACGTAGCAACAATTTGCTTGCACGGAGACGGAGCACAGGTGCTGTCCTTTGCAAAAGTATTGAGAGAAGAATTTAAAAAGAATCAAATCAGCTGCCAATCGCCTTATGGAAAAACTTCCTCTTAAAAAGTTTAGCAAACCGATTCTTGGTGCGGCTTTCCTGATGGCTACTTCAGCAATTGGCCCTGGCTTCCTGACGCAAACTGCAACTTTCACAAGCACTTTACTAGCCAGTTTTGGGTTTGTGATTTTGATTTCAATCCTCATAGATATAGGCGCTCAATTGAATATCTGGCGCATATTAGCCACAAGTTCACTGCGTGCCCAGGAGTTGGCAGAAACAATTATACCCGGCGCTGGAAAACTATTGACAACATTGATTGTGTTGGGTGGTCTTGCATTTAATGCAGGAAACTTAGCAGGAGCCGGGCTTGGGCTGGAGGTATTAACAGGAATCTCGCCAAAGTATGGCGCTTTAATCAGTGCAGTATTAGCAGCCTTTTTATTTTTTCAGCAGGAGTCAATTCGTTTTATTGATCTTATTGCAAAAGTGTTAGGGATCTTAATGATAATAGTAACACTCTATGTAGTTATTAAAGCAAAACCACCATTGTTGGAGGCAGGTTATCGAATATTTTGGCCCGAAAAAATTGATGGGATTGCAATCTTAACCTTGGTGGGAGGAACGGTGGGTGGTTATATCAGTTTTGCAGGAGCACATCGTTTACTGGATGCAGGACTCTCGGGTAGTAAACATATAAAAGAGGTTAGCCGCTCAGCAGTCTCGGCTATTTTACTGGCCTCCCTCATGCGATTACTACTTTTCTTAGCGGCACTAGGCGTGGTATCCAAAGGAATTAGTTTAGGAACGCACAATCCCGCTGCGGCCGTATTCATGCAAGCCGCAGGGAACCTAGGATATCTTTTTTTTGGAATTGTAATGTGGAGTGCTGCAATCACATCCGTAATTGGCTGCGCCTACACTTCTATTTCCTTCATTATACCTGTTGCAGTGGGACAAGAATGGAAACAAAAAAAATGGCTGTTACTTTTTCTAACTCTTTCACTTACCCTATTCATTGTATTTGACAACCCCGTTCAAGTACTCATTGGAGCCGGGGCACTTAACGGAATTATCTTACCCCTATCGCTTAGCCTAATACTAATTGGCTCGACTAATAAAAAGTTAATGGGGAACTATCAACATCCAGCTTGGTTACAATGGTTGGGATGGACAGTGGTTGCAGCTAGTTTAATTCTTAGTGTGATAACGATTTCAAAATTATTTTAAGCGCTGTCATCGAGTTGTAGACCCTGAAAAAAGCTTAAACGCATTCTCATCAGTAGCTAAGTAATTCAACAACTCAGCCTCTTGATCCATAGCCTGTTGATTGATTAAATTGACATCAATAACTATGATCTCAGGTGTAACCCATGACTTTTTAGTTATAATTGGTAATAAGTCTGATTGCATACAAACTGGAAAATTTAAAATAAGCCAAAAAATCCAGTCTATAAAAATTGAAGACGACTAGCTCTTTTCAAAGAGCATTTCCACATTTCTTGTAGTGATTTCAGCCACTTCTTCGATGGATACCCCCTTAAGCGCTGCTATTTCTTCTGCAATAATTTTAATATTGGCAGACTCATTTCTTTTTCCCCGATGAGGTACTGGGGTTAAATACGGAGCATCTGTTTCTAATACAAGGTGGTCTAATGATAATTGCGCTACAACAGCGGCAACACCAGCATTTTTATAGGTGAGTACGCCTCCAATACCTAATAAAAATCCATGTTTGATAATAGCGTGTGCTTCCTCCAGGCTTCCACTAAAACAATGAAAAATCCCCTCGAGAGTTGTATGCTTATACTCCTTCAAAACCTCAATACAAGCCAAGGTAGATTGTCTCGAGTGAATGACTATTGGAAGTTTTTTCTCAAGCGCCCATTCAATTTGTGTTCGAAAAGCAATGTATTGTTCCTTTTCAAAAGTTTGATCCCAGTAAAAATCAAGCCCAATTTCCCCTACTGCTATAAATGGTCGTTTTTCCAACCATTCCCTTGCACAATCCAGCTCCTCCTGATAATTAGCTTTGACTGAACAAGGATGCACCCCCATCATGGATTTACAGATAGGGTAATTTTTTTCAAACTGAATCATAGCATTATGGGTGTCTGCATCAATAGCTGGCAAGTAAATTTGCCCAATCCCCTCCGCTTTTGCTCTTTCTAGCATTTCAGCACTATCCGATTCAAAATCAGATAGATATAAATGAGCATGGGTATCTATCAATTTGTGCATTTGTAGCAAAACTAAGTAAAAAAACTTATTCTTAAACCAAAGGGAAAATTTACCTTCTAATCGAAGTAACTTTAACTATCAAATTATTGAACATGAGAAAGAACCTCTACCTGCAAGTTGCCGCTTTAACTGGCCTGCTTGCACTTTCTATTGTTGCCTGTCAAAAGGAAAAAAGTGCCACACAAGATCCTGAAGAGCAGTATGAGATGACAGTTTCGAAATTATCAAGTGAGTCAGATGCTGAAGCAGAAATAATTTACGATAATATTTTTGATGATGTGATGGGTGCTAGTGATGAGGTTGGTCTTTATGGTTCAGGCATTTTTGGAAGAGAATATGGTCTAGACACAGCACAGAGATGTTTCACAGTTCGTGTAGATCGTCCAAATGCACCCCGCCCTTTTCCTGTCATTATTACAGTTAGATTTCCACAATCAGGATGTATGGGTCCAGATGGAAGAGTTAGAAGAGGTGAAATAAAAACTGTTTACACAAACAGATTAATGATTCCTGGTGCAGAATCAGTTACAACTTTCCTGAATTATAGTGTTGATTCCGTCACAGTTGGAGGAACATACAAAATTAAAAATATAGTTGACCCAGTACAAATTATGATATTCCCTCCACAATACAACCATAAATGGTTAGTAACAGTTGTAGGTGGAAGATTAGGCTATCCAAATGGAAGTCTTGTAGAATGGAACTCAACAAAAACAATCGAACAAATTGAAGGTTCTCACACACCTATACTTCGTGATGATGTATTCAAAATTACAGGTAACGCAGATGGTGTTGGAGTTAGAGGTTCTATTACCACAAGGTGGCTATCAGAAATTATTGATCCCTTAATCAGAAAAAATATTTGTAGATGGATTGTTAAAGGAAAAATTAGAACAGTTAGGAGAAACTTATCAAATACAAGTCCTTGGGTTGCAGTGCTTGACTTTGGGAGGGGGACCTGCGACAATGCCGCTACCATAACTATTAACGGAGTTACTTATAATATAACCTTACGCTAACTCTTTTGTTTTGTGAATGAAACCCGGATCAAAGGTCCGGGTTTTTTTATGGCAACGCTTTTAAAGAGTATCCAGCTGATTCAGTAAAGGCAATAAGTGAGGGTAATAATTCAGCTAAACGATCCCAAGCTTTTTCACTGTCATGCAGTACAATGATAGAGCCTGGCCGAATATAATTGCGGCAATATTCGAAACAGGCAGTGGACGTTAGTCCTTGATCAAAATCACCACTTAAAATATCCCACATCACAATTTTTGCAGGTGCTTTTATTATTCCGGGGATTTGCTTGGCTATGTGCCAAGGTAATTTTCCATAGGGAGGACGAAATAAATTAGAGTCTATCAGCGTAGACGCTGTGGCAATATCCTTTAAATAATCCTGTGGATTAGTACGCCATGCATTTAAATGCTGATGTGTATGATTCCCTACCCGATGTCCTTGCTCAAGTAGCTGCTGATAAGTGGAAGGAAAAGCAGCCACACGGCTTCCAATACAAAAAAAACTTGCTTTAGCACCGGCCTTAGACAATTGCTCCAAAACAAAGGGAGTGATTTCCGGGTGAGGGCCATCGTCAAAAGTCAAATAAACACTTTGCTCCAGTGGATCCATTCGCCATAACCGTTTTGGATAAAACTGACGAACTATAGCAGGGGGCTGAATAAAGGGCTTATACATCAGAGACAAAGATACAAGCAGGGGTTATCTTTGCACCATGAGTAAAAAGGTGAGAGTTCGTTTTGCGCCTAGCCCTACTGGTGGTCTGCATTTAGGCGGTGTTCGTACCGTGCTGTACAATTATTTATTTGCAAAGAAACATGGTGGCGATTTTATTGTCAGAATTGAGGATACAGATCAAAGCAGGTATGTATCGGGGGCAGAGGAATATATTTTTGATTGTTTGCGTTGGTGTGGATTAGAGCCAGACGAAAGTGTTCAGCACGGAGGAGCTTTTGGACCCTATAGACAAAGTGAGCGCAAACCACTCTACAGAAAGTATGCGGAACAATTGATTGCAGCGGGGCATGCCTATTATGCATTTGATACAACTGCTGAGCTGGAGGAGATGCGTGAAAAATTTAAATCAACAGAAAATCCCTCCCCGCAATATGACCATCATCTTCGAATGAAGATGCGCAACTCACTTACCTTATCGGCAGATGAAACCAATAGCCTATTGGCTTCAAATACGCCAAATGTGATACGTATAAAAATGCCGGTTGGTAAAACAGTCAGTTTTCAGGATATGATTCGTGGAGAAGTCAGCTTTGATACTTCATTGGTAGACGATAAGGTATTGCTAAAAGCAGATGGTATGCCAACTTATCACTTAGCGGTAGTGGTAGATGACTATCTTATGAAAATCACCCACGCTTTCAGAGGTGAAGAATGGCTACCCTCCGCACCTGTTCACTTATTACTATGGCAATACTTATTTGGATGGGAGGAGATGCCACAATGGGCCCATTTCCCATTAATTCTAGGGCCCCATGGAAAGCTTAGTAAGCGAGATGGTGCTAAGTATGGGTTTCCCGTGTTTGCAATGAATTGGCAAGACCCAAAAACCGGAGAAACAACAGCGGGTTTTCGTGAAAAAGGATTTTTACCCGCAGCATTTATTAATTTATTAGCGTTGCTAGGTTGGAATGATGGATCTGAAAAAGAAATTTTTAGTAAGGAAGAATTGATTGCCTCTTTTGACATGGCTCGCGTACATAGCGGTGGCGCTAAATTTGATTACGAAAAAGCAAAATGGTTCAACCACGAATGGATAAAACTTACCAGTGCTAGCAAATTAGTACCACTAGTCAGCCACACGTTTGAAATGGCAAATTTGCCAATAACAAATGTAGTGTTACTGGAACAGGTAATTGCAATAGTAAAAGATCGCTGCACCGTAGTCACTGATTTTATTGAACAAGGCAGTTTCTTTTTTAACAGGCCCACACAGATTGATACAGCCTCCATTCTTCCAAAGTGGAATACTGAAAAATCAACTTTTTTTGATCAACTGATCCACTACTATCAACAGGCAAACCCCTGGACCACAGGAGAATTAGAGAAAATCTGTAAGGACTTAGCACTGACACATCAACTAAAAACAGGCGAACTACTATTACCTCTTCGCATTATGCTGGTAGGTGGAAAATTTGGACCGGGTGTATTTGATATTGCTTGCTTATTGGGTAAAGAAGAAACCCTGGAGCGATTGACTCAGGCAAAGCGCTTAATTTTGCAGGGAGCTTAATTCTATGAAAAGACCTGTTCGCGTATTGGTAGCAAAAGTTGGTTTAGATGGCCATGATCGTGGTGCTAAAGTAATAGCTACAGCCCTACGAGACGCTGGAATGGAAGTGATATATACCGGACTTCGCCAAACGCCGGAAATGGTAGTAACTACCGCATTGCAAGAAGATGTGGATGCCATTGGGATCTCTATACTTTCTGGAGCACATAATACTGTTTTTCCAAAAGTGATTACCCTGATGAAAGAAAAAGGATTGACTGACGTCCTGCTAACCGGAGGCGGTATCATTCCTGAGGAAGATGCTGCTGCACTGTATAAAATGGGAGTTGGAAAATTATTTCACCCTGGCTCGGATACCAGAGAAATTGCTGATTTTATTAAAGATTGGGTAGCCACCCATCGTTCCTAATTTAATACTATGAACCAACAAAACTGGGGATCGTTCCAAACCTTATTGGGCCATCTCGAAGAGGACGTGCTCACGCTAATTATTAACAGACCGGATAAAATGAATGCACTCAACCAAACAGTGCTTTCAGAATTAGAACAAGCTATTACTCAAATAGAGCAGGACCAAAGGGTAAAAGGAATCATCCTCACTGGGGCTGGTGAAAAAGCATTTGTAGCTGGCGCCGATATAAGCGAATTCAAAAGTGCCGATGTAACTAGAGCTATGGAGATGGCTGCAAAGGGGCAAGCCATTTTTGACAGACTCGAAAAAAACAATAAGCCAATCATTGCTGCAGTAAATGGTTTTGCACTTGGTGGAGGTTGTGAATTAGCTATGGCCTGTCATATACGGATTGCTACTGCACAGGCTCGGTTTGGACAACCAGAAGTAAACTTGGGATTAATACCAGGCTATGGAGGCACGCAACGATTAACCCAATTGGTAGGAAGAGGGAAAGCGTTGGAAATAATGATGACGGGGAATATGATTGATGCCGGACAGGCCTTGCAAATTGGGTTGGTTAATTATGTGGTAGAAGCGGCCAAATTAATGGAAGAAGCCAAGAAGTTAATGCGTGCAATACTTACAAAGGGCCCGCAAGCTGTTGCCAAAGTGATTCAGGCAGTGGAGGCTTGTTTTGATAAAACAAAAAATGGCTATCAAGAGGAAGTGGAACTGTTTGGTCAGTGCTTTGGTACTGCAGAGATGGAGGAAGGTGTAAGTGCTTTTCTGGAAAAAAGAAAGCCAAAGTTCAGCTAACTTTGCAGGGCTATAAATCCCCTATTAAAATGGAATACAGAATAGAGAAGGATACCATGGGTGAAGTAAAGGTTCCCCTGGACGCCTATTATGGTGCACAAACGCAAAGAAGTATCGAGAACTTTCAAATTGCGCAGGACATCAACCGAATGCCAAAGGAAATTATTCGTGCATTTGCACAATTGAAAAAAGCTGCAGCCTTAACCAATATGGATGCAGGTGTATTGCCAAAGAATAAAGCTAGTTTGATTGGAAAAGTTTGTGACGAAATACGCGAAGGAAAACTAGATGCTTATTTTCCGTTAGTGGTATGGCAAACAGGAAGTGGTACGCAGAGTAATATGAATGTGAACGAAGTGATTGCCTACCGTGGTCACGTGCTAAAAGGCGGGAAGCTTACCGATAAAGAAAAGTTTCTTCATCCCAATGATGATGTTAATAAATCGCAGTCCTCCAATGATACCTTCCCGACTGCTATGCATATTGCAGCTTATACCGTACTCGTTGAGAATACAATCCCAGGAATAAAAAAATTGAGAGATACGCTTACTAAAAAAAGTAAGCAATACATGAAAGTTGTCAAGATAGGTAGGACCCATTTTATGGACGCTACTCCCTTGACGGTTGGACAGGAATTCAGTGGGTATGTGTCTCAATTAGATCATGGGCTGAAGGCCATCAAAAACTCCTTAGCACATCTTCGCGAATTAGCCTTGGGTGGAACTGCAGTGGGTACGGGGATTAATACGCCAAAGGATTACGATAAGAATGTTGCCAAACATATTGCTAAACTAACTGGCTACCCATTCATCACGGCTGAAAATAAATTTGAAGCATTAGCTGCACACGATGCAATAGTGGAAGCACATGGTGCCTTAAAAACAGTAGCTGTTAGCTTGATGAAAATTGCCAACGATATCCGTATGCTCTCCTCTGGACCGCGTAGCGGGATTGGCGAACTGTTTATTCCTGACAATGAACCGGGCTCCTCTATTATGCCTGGAAAAGTAAACCCTACGCAGTGTGAAGCCCTAACGATGATTGCCGCACAAGTACTAGGGAATGACGTAGCAATTAATATTGGAGGGGCCACAGGTCATTTTGAATTGAACGTATTCAAACCAGTGATGATTTACAACTTCCTGCACAGTGCCCGACTGATTGGAGAAGGATGTGTTTCTTTTAATGACAAGTGTGCGGTAGGAATTAAGCCCATTCAAGCCAATATCAAAAAACACGTAGATAATTCCTTAATGCTGGTAACTGCATTAAATACTAAAATAGGTTATTACAAAGCCGCAGAAATTGCACAAAAAGCACATAAACAAGGCACCACGCTGAAACAAATGGCTATTCAACTTGGCTATGTAACAGCTGCGGAATTTGACCAATGGGTAGGTCCTGCAGACATGGTTGGAAAAATAAAATAAGTATGTCCAAGAAAAACCAGTTAGTTCTTCTCATCCTCTCCATTTTGGTAGCAGATCAGTGTCTCAAATTTTGGGTAAAACTAAATCATCCTACAGGTGAGATTATTCGCGTATTTGGAATGAACTGGTTTCGTTTACACTTTATTGAAAACTCGGGGATGGCCTGGGGATGGAAATTTGGAAATGAAACCGGTAAAGCCATTCTTACTTTATTTAGATTAGTAGCCGTAGTGATTGGCACCTGGTACCTGGGAAAGTTTATAAAAGAAAAATATGCATTTGGGTTTTTGATCTGCGCTGGTTTGATTTATGCGGGTGCAGTTGGAAATTTAATTGATAGTCTTTTTTATGGCGTACTTTTTGATAAAGGGTTACACTATAGCCCCATACTGAATGACTACATAGGATATACTGGTATTGCAAAATTTTCACAAGCTGGCTACTCCTCGCTATTACATGGGAGTGTGGTTGACATGTTATACTTCCCAATCCTACAAGGCCATTTTCCAGCATGGATTCCGTTTATTGGAGGAAATACTTTTGAATTTTTTAGCCCCATTTTTAACATTGCTGACGCCTCTATCTCAATAGGTGTCATTACTCTTTTTTTATTCCAGCAAAAATTAATAAAAAAAGAGTTACAGGAAATTCCTGCAACAGGCACCACCAATTCTACGGTATCAGATCAAACACAGGTACTGTAATTAATCCTGAAAATAGACACGCTTAACGCGTTGTGATATGCCAGTTAAGATTTCATAAGGAATGGTAGCGGCCCAAGCGGCTAACTTTTCTACAGGAAGTTCCTTGCCAAATAAAACAACTTGATCACCTTCTTGTGCTGTAGGTATGTCAGTGATATCAATCATAAACATATCCATGCAAACACTGCCTAATATGGGTGCTAGTTTTCCCTGTACTACCACTTGCCCCTTCCGATTACCCAAACTACGAGGGTACCCGTCAGCATAACCCACTCTTACAGTAGCTAACCGGGTTGGCCTGTCTACAATTGTTTTACGATTATAACTCACACTGCTACCTGCAGGAATTGTTTTGACTTGAGCAATAGTGGAACACAAAGAGATAGCAGGAATCAAATTAAGGGGTGATGATTGCTCTACACCATACAAGCCAATTCCTACTCGTACCATATCCAACTGTAGTGACACATGTCTGATAGCTCCCGCTGAATTAGCAATATGTTTAATAAATCGGATATCCATTGATCGGTGTAACAAATCAACAAACGATTCATACAATTCAAACTGCTCAGAAGTAAATGTATCGGCAGCGGGATCCTCACTGGCAGCCAAATGAGAAAAAACAGATTGAATTAAGAAGCTTGAAGTAGAAGACAATTGTATTACTACAAGTGGCCACTCCTCTTCAATAAACCCTAGACGGTTCATACCGGTCTCCATTTCCAAATGAACTGGGTAGTTAGTAATTCCCTGCTGAAGCAGAAATTGATCAAAAGCATTCAGTATGGAAATAGAAAATAAGGTAGGTTCGAGTTGATAGTTTATCAGTGTATCAAAAGCAGCAGGCTCTGTATTCATTACCAATATAGGCTTGGTAATCCCTGCTTTACGAAGTGCCACACCCTCATCAGCATACGCTACTCCAAAATAATCTACTCCCTGAAATTGTAAAACATGGGCAATTTCGGTAGCCCCACTTCCATAGGCAAAGGCCTTTACCATTGCCATGATTTTTGTTTCGGGCTTAAGCTGTTGTCGATACTGGTTATAATTATGTACTACCGATTGTAAATCAATTTCTAGTCTGGTTTCATGTACTTTTTCTTCTAGCATAGATACAACCTGTTCCAATCCAAAGCTTCGAGCACCCTTAATCAAAATAATTTGATCGCTGAACGAACGTAGTTGCACTTGCGTAAGAAAGGTGGCGGTATCTATATACTGCTCCAATTTCCATTTATCAGCCGTGTGCCGTAATGCGGCACCACTAGTTGGGCCAATAGTAATTAAGCGTGAAATAGGCACCTGTTCCAAAAGCCTTTGAATATCCGAATAGAGTTTGCTAGGCTGCTCTCCTGTTTGCATAAAATCAGAAAGAATTACTGTACGCTTCAAAGAACCCGCCTGTTGCTTCAAAAATGAAAGTGCTATTTCCAAGGAACTAAGATCAGCACTGTAACTATCATTGATCAATTGGCAATGATTTATCCCTTGTTTCAAACTCAATCGCATATCAACGGGGGTAAGACCCTTCATGCGTGTTGCAATGGTATGCTGCGGTACTTTTAAGTATAATAATACTTCCCAGCAGCAAACTGCATTTTGAACGGCCGCAGCATCCATAAATGGAATTTCAATACTACCACCTTCAGGAAGTAAAATACCCTTGGCCTCAATAACCGAAGCCCCCTCCTTTACTTTAACAGCAATGATCCTTAACGAAGGCGGCAAAACAGCATGTGTAAATAATTTTCGCTTTTCCTCTTCCTTTTGCGCGTTAGAAACAAAACCTTCGCGATGCGCATCTCCAATGTTAGTAAGAACACCTATTGTTGGCTGAATTATTTTCGCGAGCCGATCCATTTCACCTGTCTGTGAAATACCTGCCTCAAAAATAGCTAACTGATGGTGTGATTGTAATTCCCAAACACTCAACGGAACACCCAATTGTGAGTTATAGCTTTTGGGGCTTCTTACAATTTTGTAATCAGGTTGTAATAGCTGAAACAACCATTCCTTTACAATCGTTTTTCCATTACTCCCCGTAATACCAATAACTGGAATGGAGAACTGTGATCGATGAGCGGTCGCCAGTTGTTGTAATGCAGCAATAGCATCTGGAACCTTGAGAAAATTTGCTAATGGAAAAGGAGATACCTCTATATTTTGTGTAATTACAAAACTACGTACGCCCTTTTGATATAATTCTTGGATATAATCATGCCCATTTCTTCGGGCGGTAGTAATAGCAAAAAATAATGAGTATGCGGGCGTAAAAGCACGTCTGCTATCAATGAGTAAATGCTCAACAAGATGATCCGTAACCACCGGTGCTGTTACATCCAATAGTTTCATCACTTGTTGTACGGTATACAATGCAATACATTTATTTATTCAATATACGATCGTCTACCTGATCAGCGGGAAGCCCTTTTTTCTGTATAAACAGGGAATAAAATATGGAGCCACTAATACATGTAGTAATAACGCCCAGCGAAGCGGCAACTTGAATGGGCTTAGACATCCATTGATTAATCCAATGTTCTCCCAACATTTTTACACCAATAAACACTAATACAATCGCTATCCCTTGCTGTAGATAATCAAACTTACTTACTGCCCCCCGTAACAAAAAGAAAAGGGAGCGCAAACCCAGTACAGCAAAAATGTTAGAAGTATAGATCACAAACCGATCCCGTGAAATTCCCATAACGGCCGGAATAGAGTCTAATGCAAAAATCAAATCAATAGAAGCCAACATGATAATAACCACAAACAAGGTAGTATAGACCGGTTTGCCATTTTCGCGGATCATAAATTTTCCACCACCATCATGTGGTGCCAATGGCAAAAACCGCTTAAGAAATAAATAGACCTTACTTTCTTTCGGATTAAACTCTTCCTCCTCGTTTGCCGTAAACATTTTAAAACCGGTATAGACAAGAAACACACCAAATACATACAATATCCAATGAAACTTCTCTACCAGCACAACCCCTACAGTAATAAAGAGTATTCTGAATACAATAGCCATGAGAATACCGATCAATAAAACACGGCCATAATTTTTTTCCTTTACTGCAAAAGCTGAAAAAATAAGAATAAACACAAAAATGTTATCAATACTTAAGCTCCACTCCATTAAGTAAGCACTTAGGTATTCGAGTGCTACTTGTTGCCCTCTCTCCACCCAAACAAAAACAAAAAAGACAAGTGCAAGACCCACCCAAAAAAATGTTTGATTTAAAGCTTGACGAATGGAGACGGTTTGATTTTTTTTACTCATCAGTCCCAAATCGAAAAATAATGCCCCGAGTAATACCAAGGCAAATACCAAATAGCTGATTTGATCAATATTCATGATGCCAGCAAAGTTAGGTGCTTAATGAGCGAATTGTCTTTTCCGAATCCATTGAAATAAAAATCCTCCCCCAATAACCAATAGCAGCGGTAATAGTATAAGTAGCATTTGTGCCCATAGCCTGTATTGATTTACCCGTTGGCCATCGAGTAAACGTAGTGTAATTTCTTTAGCACGCAATTGACTGATAGCAGGATTACTTATTAGATACTCCACGCTATTCAATAAAAATTCTTTGTTGGCCACTGGCATAAAATATCTACCAGCTTCTCCTCCCGTCAGGTATTCAAAATGTGTGTAGGGATTCCACCCCATTTCTGTTGGCACCAATGGTGCTTGAGGATCATATGTTCCCTTTTGATCCACTGCAGGAATATAATCGTTTAATACCAGGTCTCCGTCTGCTACCAATAACACTCCTCCCTGTAATGCTTGTGCAATAAAGGGTTGTCCGAAACGCTTCATCGAATCAGCTTGCGCACCGAATATTCTATTTCGAAAAAGCGAGGGAATCTTTCCCTCCAATAGCATTGCAACAGGGATCTCACTACGATTAAATAATTTATTTTCGGGAACCGTACTGTTTTCATTTAAAGAAATCAAGGCCGGTGTGGTAATTGTACGTGCCTGTTCAGAACTTGCCAGTAGCGGTGTTTTAGTAACACCGGGTGCTTCCACCGTATCAATTGAATTAGCAAATCGCAAACCAACGTAGCCAGCAGTTTTTAATTTTTTATCAGCAAGCGGGGCTCCAACTAATGGAAAATAATTCCAAGGCAAAAATTCATTTTGTGGTTGTTCAACAGTACCCCCTACTTGAATATAGCTTACTTCACACCTAAGATCCATTACCAAATCTGGATTGATCCGAGCTCCATACCGAAAGAAAAGATCTCCCAAATTAAGATCCCGGTCAAAAGCAACTATAGCTGGCTTGCGGCCAAAGCTATCCATCTCAGCTACCAGGTTATCAATAAAACAAAGGAGTTTGCCACCCCGCATCACATATTGATCAATTTTCAGTTTTTCAGCTTCACTGAATCGAAGCGCTGGCTTTACTACCAATAATAAATCAACGCCGGCAGGAACAGCAGGTTGTCGGGTTAAGTCCAGTGTGCGAAGCTCATAGTCCTTTTGTAAGGCCATGCGCAGTTGATAGGTCTGCTGATCAGTAGGTTCCCCATGTCCAATTTCATAGGCGATCCCGGGTTTGCGAGGATGGACCAATTTGTCAATGATACTGGTAAATTGAAATTCTAATAAGGCTTCTGCCCGATTTAATTCTGTTTGTGAAATAGCCCTGCTAGCCCCAGGCAACAAGGTGACTAAAGACTGCTGTCCTTTGTACTGTACCAATGCAACAGGAAATAAAATATTGCTACTTTGACCTGCTTTTTTTTGAACCGTTAAATTAATATTCAACGCTCCCATGAAAAGCAAGGAATCTCCCCATAGCTTGCCTTCACTGACTTCTTCCAATGGAGAAATAAATCGGTATTGAAAAAAAGTAGGATTTTGCTTTTTTAACAAAGAAAGAAATTGCTCCGTACTCGTGGCTAGTTTTTTAAAGCCGGAAGGAAATTCCCCTTGTAGAAAAACTGTGATCTCAATGGGGTCCGTTAGTTCTTTCAGCTGTTGACGCGTGGTTTCTTCTAACGTATATCGATGTTCCTCCGTTAAGTCTACTCGCCAATCTGAAAGAGAAGCTACGCTATTCAATAAGAAAAATAAAATAAGAGCAAGTAGGACTCCCATCCGATGCGTCAATATCCAGTGTATTATTTTTTTCATTTATCGAATACGAAGATTACGGAGTGTAAATAAAAATAGTAATACCAGCAACGAACTGAAATAGATCAAATCTCCGAGTGTTAATAACCCCCGGCTCATGCTTCTATAATGAAAATCAATACCTGTCCACTCGATCCAATAATCCACTCCGGGCGGGATACCTGGAATCAAACTCATGGCATGAAATCCATAATAAAATATTGCCATGAATAAAAGTGCAATTAAAAATGCAATGATGGTATTAACAGATAAACTACTACACCAAATTCCAATAGCAGTAAACACAGCCGCTAGAAAAAAAAGTCCCAGGTATGAGCCCAAGGTGGCCCCCCAATCTAATCCAGGATTAGCAGAAAGTCCCTGCAAAACTATAGCATAAAAAAAAGTGGGGATCAACGCAATAACAACCACCATAAACGCTGCCAAGTATTTACCCATCAAAAGTTGCCATAAGGTAAGTGGCTGTGTACGCAACACCTCCCAGGTGCCTGTTCTGAATTCCTCAGCAAAACTCCGCATAGTTATGGCAGGCACTAATAGCAGTAATATCCAAGGAGAAAGCTCAAAAAAGCGATCTAGCGAAGCATACCCAAAATCAAGAAGGTTATCTTCAAATACAAACAGCACCAAGCCATTTACTATTAAAAAAATAACAATAGCAATAATTCCGCTGAGGCTACTGAAGTATTGTGAAATCTCCTTTCTGTATAAAGCCCACATATACTGCTAAAGTACTAAGATCGTCACAACAAAAAGGCCGCTTTTTACAAAGCGGCCTATCTTAAAATTGCTTTAACAAGCTTATACAGCAAAACTCTCCCCACATCCACAGGTACGGCTTGCGTTAGGATTGCTGAAAAAGAAACCTTTTCCATTTAATCCATCTGAAAAATCCAGCGTGGTATTAACCAGGTATAAAAAGCTTTTCAGATCTGTTACTACACGAATACCATTGTCCTCAAATTCTTGGTCCATGGGCTTTTTCTCATTATCGAAGTCCAATTTGTAGCTAAGCCCTGAACATCCGCCACCTACAACGCCCACTCTTAAAAAATAAGAAGGATCATTGGCTACCCCAGCATCTGCCAATAACTGAATCACTTTTTCACGCGCCTTATCACTTACATAAATGGTATTAGCCATTTCTGTAGGAGCAGCAGGATTTATAAGTGTTTCAGCAGACATGCGTATTTCAACTAATTAATGAATAGGACTCTCATCAAATTGCAACTCTTCCAAGCCATTTTTTTTACGGTAATCATTGATGGCTGCTTTGATGGCATCTTCTGCCAAAACTGAGCAGTGAATTTTTACCGGAGGAAGATTCAATTCTTCCACGATGGTCATGTTATCAATCTTCACTGCTTCATCCACAGACTTACCTTTAAGCCATTCGGTAGCCAGCGAAGAAGAAGCAATAGCAGATCCACAACCAAAGGTTTTAAACTTTGCATCACGAATAACACCAGTAGCTTCATCTACTTCAATTTGCAAGCGCATCACGTCCCCACACTCTGGTGCACCCACTAGTCCGGTTCCCACGTTGTTTTTACTCTTGTCCAGTGTTCCCACGTTTTTGGGATGCTGGTAATGATCAATTACTTTTTCTGAATATGCCATAGTACAAAATTTTAAAAATTAATGATGCGCCCACTCAATGGTATTAAGATCGATGCCATCTTTGAACATCTCCCAAAGCGGACTCATTTCACGCAATTTGTTAACGGTGTTGGTAACATGCTCAATCGTGTAATCGATTTGTTCTTCCGTTGTAAAACGTCCTAATCCAAAACGAAGTGAACTATGCGCTAGATCATCTCCAAGCCCTAGTGCTTTCAACACATAAGAAGGCTCCAAGGAAGCAGAAGTACAAGCAGAACCAGAAGAAAGTGCAATATTCTTATTAAAGCCCATCATTAGTCCTTCTCCCTCTACGTACTTGAAGGAAATATTTGTTACATGCGGAAGTCTGCTTTCTTTATCACCATTCAGGTATGATTCCTCCACTTTCAATAATGCATTTTCCAATTTATCGCGAAGCAAACTTATACGCTTGGCATCGGATTCCATTTCCTGCAAACAGATCTCACATGCTTTACCAAAACCAACAATACCAGGAACGTTCAATGTTCCGCTACGCATTCCACGCTCATGTCCACCACCGTCAATTTGTGCCGTTACTTTTACACGTGGATTTTTACGACGAACATATAGCACACCAACTCCTTTGGGACCATACATTTTGTGTGCAGTAAAAGCCATCAGATCAATTCCATCTTTATTGACATCTACCGGAATTTTTCCAACAGCTTGAACACCATCCGAAAATACCAATACCCCGTGCTTACGCGCAATGGCACTGATTTCACGCATTGGCATTACGGTTCCAATTTCGTTATTGGCATACATGATAGCAATAAGAATGGTAGTTGGTTTTATAGCCGCTTCCAGCTCCGCCAAATCAATTAACCCATTTGGTTTTACATCTAAGTAAGTTATCTCCGCACCCTCTTTCTCTAAATGACGGCAGGTATCCAATACCGCTTTGTGCTCAATATTGCAAGTGATTATGTGATTACCCTTGCTGGCATACATTTCGTATACCCCTTTTATGGCAAGATTATCACCCTCAGTAGCACCTGAAGTAAAGATGATCTCTTTAGGATCCGCACCAATCAATTTAGCTACTTGTTCACGGGCATAGTCAACAGCCTCCTCGGCTTGCCATCCAAAAGGGTGATTACGGCTGGCCGCATTTCCAAACGCGTTGGTAAAATAAGGCACCATAGCCTCTACAACGCGAGGGTCGCAGGGGGTGGTAGCATTGTGATCCAGATAGATAGGTAATTTTAGCATATTCACTTTCAGATTTCTCCTCTGTAAAACGCAAAATTATCCCAAAAGGTTCTAAGCGAATAGGTTAATTTCATGGTTAGAAAGAAATTACCGATTTCGTAAATGAAGTAATTAGGCTAAAATGAACAAAATTGAACACATTGGCATAGCTGTTAAGTCCCTGGAGGAGGCAATCCCCCGTTATGAACAGCTCTTAAAGACCCCCTGCTACAAAACAGAAAAAGTGGAGAGCGAACAGGTCAATACCGCATTTTTTAAGGTGGGCGAATCAAAAATAGAGCTGCTGGAGAGTGCTGATCCCACAGGGGTTATAGCCAAATTCATTGAAAAACGAGGCGAAGGCCTGCATCATACAGCTTATGATGTGACCGATATTGAGGCCGAAATGAACCGTTTAAGGGAAGCCGGCTTTGTGCTTTTGAACCAAACGCCCAAAAAGGGGGCCGATAACAAATGGGTCTGTTTTGTGCATCCTAAAAATACAAACGGGGTCCTGATAGAACTTTGTCAGGAAATCCGTTGATCCGAATCTGTTCCTGATAGCCCCAATTTCTCAACGGCTGCCTGTGCGGCTAATTGTGAGGCATCTTTTTTATTAAAAGCTTTACCCTCCGCCAAGGGTTGTCCATTCAAAAGTGCGGCTACTGTAAACAATCTTCGGCTACCTTCCAGTTTTTCGTCGATGGTTTCAAACTCCAATGTACCTCCATTTCGACTGACCCAACCATACAATTTATTTTTGAAATTGTATTCTGTAGTTTCAAGTTGATCCACAAACATGTGAGGGAGAATGATATTTTTCATTACCCATTTTTCAGTACGCTTGTATCCAATATCCAAATACACTGCACCGATCAATGCCTCTAGTGTGTTACCAAAAATATGACTCATCCGAAGGGAGGAATCGGCTCTATTAAAACGAGTGATTTTTTTCAATCCCATGCGTAACGCAATATGATTGAGTTGTTGACGATTCACCATTTTACTTCGCATTTCAGTAAGATACCCCTCCCCTTTATAGGGATAGCGTTTGAAAAGGTAATCTGCCACTAATGCACTGAGTATTGCATCTCCGAGATACTCTAGTCGTTCGTTATTTTGATCCGTATTTTCTCCTTGGGAACGATGGGTAAGCGCCGTTTCATATAGCTCTAATGAATGAGGAAAGAACCCGAGTAGATGAGACAACTCGCGTGTAAAAGAATTCTTCTTTTTAAAACTAAACAGGGATTTTAACCAGCGCACCGACACAAGCTACAGAAAATTCAGAAACACTACAGCTGGTACTTCTTAGCAATCATACAGGCATTGTGTCCTCCAAAACCAAAGGTGTTGCTTAAAGCAGCACGTACAGTTCTTTTTTGAGCCGTATTGAATGTGAAGTTTAAGTTGGCATCAATTTCAGGATCGTCCGTGAAATGATTGATAGTAGGGGGAACAATATCATGCACCACCGCCATAATGCTGGCAATAGATTCAATCACACCTGCGGCCCCTAAACAATGTCCGGTCATAGATTTTGTAGCGCTGATATTTAGCTTGTAAGCATGTTCACCAAAAACCTGCGTAATAGCTTTCACCTCGGCTCCATCACCTATTGGTGTAGAGGTGCCATGCGTGTTGATATAATCAATTTCATCAGCACGCATGCCAGCATCGTCCAGTGCTACCAGCATTACGTTCTTAGCACCTAATCCCTCTGGGTGAGGGGCGGTTATATGATAAGCATCGGCTGTAGCTCCACAACCTGCTACTTCTGCATAGATACGAGCGCCACGTACCAAGGCATGCTCTAAGGATTCTAGTACCAACATTCCGGTAGCTTCTCCCATTACAAATCCATCACGGTCTTTATCATAAGGGCGGCTGGCAGTAGCTGGGTCATCATTTCTTTCACTCATAGCCTTCATGGCATTGAATCCTCCTACACCCGCTTCACAGATTACGGATTCACTTCCTCCGGTTAATATAATATCGGCCTTGCCCAAGCGAACAAGATTGAAAGCATCCATAATTGCATTGGTACTACTTGCACATGCACTCACCACAGCAAAATTGGGGCCTCTCAAATTGTGACGCATACTAATCTGACCTGCGGCAATATCCAGAATCATCTTAGGAATAAAGAACGGATTAAATCGAGGTGTTCCGTCTCCTTTAGCAAAATCAGTAACCTCATGCTGGAAGGTTGTTAATCCTCCAATTCCACTTGCAAACACCACCCCCACTCTATCTGGATTAATATTTTCCTTACTTAACCCTGCATCTTGCATAGCTTGATCACTCACGGCAAGAGCCAGCTGCGCAAATCGATCCAGTTTGCGCGCTTCTTTTTTATCCATGAATTGTGTTGGATCAAACCCTTTGATTTCACAAGCAAAACGCGTTCTGAACTTGGAAGCATCAAACTGTGTAATAGGTCCGGCACCTGATACACCATTCAACAAACCATTCCAGTACTCTTCAAGTGTATTACCAATGGGAGTAATAGCTCCCATTCCAGTTACTACAACGCGCTTCAATTGCATAGTGGAAAGTTAAACGAGTTTTTTTAAAAAAACCGCCTTCCTTAATACCATGTGGTAGAGGGGAAGGCGGTGCAATTTATTTCCTGGTCAGGAAAAAGAAAAGCTTTTGCAAGATTACTTGGCGTGCTCCTCGAGATAAGTGATGGCCTGACCAACCGTTGTAATGGTCTCAGCTTGCTCATCAGGGATGGAGATATTGAATTCTTTTTCAAACTCCATGATCAACTCGACGGTGTCCAATGAATCGGCTCCAAGATCATTAGTAAAAGAAGCTTCATTAGTTACTTCAGCTTCCTCAACACCCAGTTTGTCAACGATGATCTTTTTTACTCTTGATGCAATGTCTGACATGTTTTTTTGGTTTGGTTTACAGGGTGCAAAAATATACTTTTTGCTCAAATACCATCCTTATTACTAATTTTTTAAGGGTAAAACTTAAACAATTGGAAACGAGGGTGTCAGCGGTCATTTGGCACTGAATTTGACCAGCATGCCACAAAGGGGGTTTGTGAGCTTCCAAAAAAGTTGTATTTTGAAAGACATGGCACTAAAACTAATTGAACATGGCAGTCCCGAGTATCAGCAAATGCTGTACCTCCGGAATTCGGTTTTACGAAAACCGCTGGGACTGGAGTTTGATCCGGTAGAATTAGAGCAAGAATCCCACGATATCTTAATTGGCGCCTTTGAGGAAGACGATATTTTAGGCTGCTGTATGCTAATAGAGGAAAATCCAGCAACCCTACGACTTCGTCAAATGGCTGTTTACAACGAAAAGCAAGGAAAGGGGATCGGAAGGGCCATGATGAATTTTGCAGAAAACCTGGCCAGGGACAGGGGCTATAAAGCACTGAACATGCATGCCCGTAAACACGCCATTGGCTTCTATGAGAAAATGGGTTACCAGGTTACCAGCCAGGAATTTACCGAAGTAACCATCCCACATGTAGTGATGGAGAAAAAATTATAGTCAAATCCCTATTTACGGGGTACCCGCAGCTCCTTTTCCGTTACCGACCAGTTTGTGATATTTTCTCCCTTGATTCCTAAAAAATCAACCGATAGTTTTCTATTACCACGAGGACCACTGATGGAAATACGGCCGTAATTCTGTTTTTGATCAACTCCTAAAACCCGGTAAGGATTGTTTTTTTCTTCTTTTCCAAATGTGTGTGTACCAGAAGTCAATGGAGATACGGTAATGTCATACAAGGGGTACAGCCCGGGACGTTCTACCTTAATGATTTCACTATGATGACGATCCCCCGTTAAAAAAACTACACCGCTGATTGGGTTTGCTTCTAGAAATTGGACAAATTCTACATACTCTGCCGGAAAACGTCCCCAACGATCATACGGGGAAACGGGATTAAGGACCTGACTTCCCACGGCAACAATTTTGAATGTAGCATTGCTCTCTAGTAAAGCGCCTTTCAGCCATTGCAATTGTTGGCGCCCGATCATTACTTTTTCTGGATTGGGTTTTCCTTGTACAGAATCCAATGCATCATCAGCGCTTCTCCACCAACGATCATCCAGCATAAAAATATCAATATCAGACCAAGTTAGTTTAGTGTAAACTCCCTGCCCATTTTCACCAGCAGAGGCATTCGGAAAATAGCTGGTGAACACTTTTCTGCTGGCATCTTTAAGATGGTAAGCAGCGCCGGAATTATTAGGACCAAAATCATGATCGTCCCAAATTCCAACATGTGTCATAGATTTAAGAAACGGCTGAAGAATAGGGGTAGAACGATCTTTACTGGCACGATACCAAAGACCCCACTCACTAAAATAATCTACCTCACGCGTGTACCAAGCATCACCCAACCAGACCATAAACGCCGCTTTTTCCTTTGACATGGATTCAAATATGGAAGAGTCCTTGCCGTAGGGTGCACCCGGTCTGTCATAAGTGGGTTCATTGAAGTACGAACAAGAACCTGTCAGAAAACTAAAATCTGGAGCAGGTTCACGCCATTGCCATAATTTTTTTGTAGTAAAAATTCCGGTGGCTTTGGTTGGTTTATCATTGGCAAGAATTACATACTCATAGGTAGTGTTAGGTTCCAAACCACCTACCGTAAAAGTGACTGGGTTGAAATCGTTGCCCAACTCACCTTTGTAACTAATTGTCCTAGAAATAGTCTCTCCCTTTTTATTAATTCGAATAGCTGCTTTAGCAATAGAGGGAGATAGTTCCACCCAAATTTTTGCATCGCGCAATTCGATAATCCCTAACATGGGACCCGAAACAATCTGGGAAAAACCAGTAGTTGCAGTAAGGGAAACAAGTAATACTAAAATGAGGTAAAAACGCACCATGCGATGTATTTTCGCAAAGTTAGTCTTTATCTACTTGTTCATCATCTGCTTAGCCTCAATGCTTAGGGTGGCGTGAGGCACCGCTCTAAGACGTGCCTTATCAATCAACTTACCAGTAACCCGGCAGATACCATAAGTTTTGTTTTCAATACGCATTAGCGCTTTCTCCAGGTGGTCAATAAAAGTAATTTGACGGCTAGCCATCTGGCTAAGCTGCTCCCTTTCCATACTGACACTACCATCTTCCATGGTCATATAGCGGGCATCATCCATATCACCACTCTCATCCTTACGTGTGATCAAACCTTGCAGATAATTCAACTCTTTTTTAGCCGCGTCTAATTTTCGCATGATAATTTCTCTGAACTCAGCCAAATCAGCATCTGAATAACGTTGTGTGGGTCCGGCTTGTGCAGCCTCAGCTTTATTGGCATCCAAAATTGACTTAGTAAAATCTGGTTCGTATTTAACAGCGGATTTAGTAGTTGTTTTAGGAATAACCACCTTACTGGGCTTGGGTGGTTCCTTTTTTGTTACCGGCTTTACTTTAGTTTTTATTGAAACCAGTGAAAGTGGATCTCCTTTTTTGGGCATTGGCGGTGGTGGTGGCACTGGTGCTGGTTTTGCAGCTGGTGCCGGAGCAGGCTTTACTGGAGCCTTTGCAACTACCGCAGGTTTTACAGGAGTAGATTTTGCAGGAACAGGTTTTTTTACAGCAACGGGGGCTGACTTTGCTGGTGCTGCTTTTTTAGGAGCGGATTTTTTTGCAACAGGTTTTGCAGGTGCTTTTTTAGCAGCAGCTTTTACCGGCGCTGCTTTCTTCGGAGCAGGCTTTTTGGCTGCGGGTTTGGCTGCCTTTGCAGGTGCTTTTTTAGCAGCAGCTTTTACCGGCGCTGCTTTCTTCGGAGCAGGCTTTTTGGCTGCGGGTTTGGCTGCCTTTGCAGGTGCTTTTTTAGCAACAGGCTTTTTAGAAGCTGCGGGCTTTGTGTTTTTCTTCGGAGTAGGTTTTTTCTTAACTGCCATGACTTAGCCTTTTTTGGTTACCTGTACCTGTATGGTTTCTTCGTTAATTTCTATGGTTGTTATCGCTGCCATTTCGTTGGAAAATTCCAATGAATCAGCGAGAATTTCGTCGCAAATATAGGTTTTAAAAGATGCCAGCGAATTTGTTAAACCAGCCGGGGCCTGAACCTTAACAAGCACTCGATCTGTTAGTTCGAATCCAGCATCTTTTCTGATTTTCTGAATACGATTTACAAATTCTCTTGCGTGACCTTCTGCTTCGAGCTCCGGCGTTACTGTAATGTCAAGCGCTACTGTCAATTTTCCCTTTCCAGCCACCGTCCATCCTGGTATATCCTCACTGCTAATCTCGGTTTCCGCAAGTTGCAATACTAGGGCTTCACCTTCGACTTGCAAATTAATTTGTCCTTCTTTTTCCAACATTGCAATCTGATCCTGTGAAAAACCACTTAGCAAGGTAGAAACCGCTTTCATCTTTGCACCCAACTTTTTACCCAGGGCAATGAAATTAGGCTTGATTTTCTTTTTGATAAATGTATTATCCGCACTCAGGTATTCAATAGATTTTACATTTACTTCCGCTTTAATCAGATCTTCAATACGCTGAAGCTGCGTTTGCATCACAGGATCAAGGACCGGAATCAAAACGCGTTGTAATGGTTGTCTAACTTTTATATTTACTTTTTTACGTAAGGATAAAACAAGAGAGGAAGCATCCTGTGCTAATTGCATACGCTCCTCCAACGCTTGATCGATAAAGGAACTATCCGCAACTGGATAATTAACATGATGAACCGATTCTGCAGTATATCGCCCCGTTACCGCATTCAATTGTAAGAATAACGCATCACTGAAAAAGGGTGAAATAGGCGCCATTAATCGAACGATGGTCTCCAAACATTCGTAAAGAGTTTGGTAGGCGCTGATTTTATCAGCGCTGTATTCGCCCTTCCAAAAACGTCTGCGACAAAGTCTAACGTACCAGTTACTCAATTGTTGGTCAACAAAATCCTCAATCAATCTGCCTGCCTGTGTAGGTTCGTAATCATCCATAGCGGCAGTTACCTTTTGTATCAAAGTATGTAAAGAGGAAAGAATCCAACGATCAATTTCAGGACGCTGTGCCAACACAATAGAAGTTTCTTTGTAAGAGAATCCATCCACATTGGCATAGAGTGCAAAAAACTGATAGGTATTGTAGAGCGTTCCAAAGAATTTTCGTTGCACCTCTTTAATACCCTCAAGATCAAATTTTAGATTATCCCAGGGAGAGGCGTTGGTGATTAAATACCAACGTGTGGCATCGGCCCCAAAGGATTCAATAGTCTGGAAAGGATCTACTACATTCCCCAATCGCTTACTCATCTTATTGCCATTCTTATCCAAGACCAGTCCATTACTAACTACAGTTTGGTAAGCTACAGAGTCAAAAAGTAAACTGGCAATAGCATGTAATGTGTAAAACCAACCACGCGTTTGGTCTACTCCTTCTGCAATAAAGCTGGCAGGAAAAGCCTGTGCACTTACTTTACCATTGAGCGCATGATATTGAAAAAAGTTTTCCGAACTTAACGGACCAAACTGATTGGAAGAAGTATCCGGTAATCCCCACTGCGCATAGGGCATTGCTCCTGAGTCAAACCAAACATCAATCAGATCTGGTACCCGATGCATGGGCTTTCCAGATGGACTCACTAAAATAATTTCATCAACAAAAGGCTTATGTAAATCCGAGAGAAGCTTTTCTATTTTTTGAGGAAGATCCGCTTGCCCTTTTTTACAATCACGGCTTACAAAACCTGCTTCAACACTTTTGTGAAGTTCCTCTCTGAGTTGCGCAATGGTGCCAATACAAATTTGTTCTGTACCATCTTCTGTTCTCCATATTGGCAATGGTGTTCCCCAATATCTACTTCGACTAAGATTCCAATCCACCATGTTTTCCAACCAGTTTCCAAAACGTCCTTCACCAGTGGATTTAGGTTTCCAGTTAATGGTTTTATTGAGTGCAACCATTTTATCTCGAATAGCAGTAGTACTAATGAACCAAGCATCCAAGGGGTAATACAAAATAGGTTTATCCGTACGCCAGCAATGCGGATAATTGTGTTGATACTTCTCTACACGAAAAGCCCGATTTTCCTTCTTCAATTTTACAGCAATGTCAACGTTTACATCAACATAGCTTTCTTGGCTCTTGTAATCTTTTACATAACGCCCACTGAACTCACCTACTCCCTCTACAAACTTTCCTTCACGATCTACCAATGTAAGAATTCCAATCCCGTATTTCTTGCCCACTTTATAATCGTCTGCCCCAAAAGCTGGTGCTGTATGTACAATTCCAGTTCCATCCTCGGTTGTCACAAATGAATCCAACAAAACACGGAAAGGCTTTGCTCCGGGTGTAATCGATTCAATGACTGCTGGTGAATTGGCTTCAAAAGGAAGTAATTGTTCATACTCCGCCTCTTCTAATTGTGAACCTGAGAAGCGAGTGATTATCCTCCAAGGAAACACTTTTGTTTTTTCATCAATTACGGTAAAATCTCCATTCTCCCCTTCCGGTTTAAAATATTTTCCAATCAATGAAGTTGCTACTACCACATTTACCGGTACTTGTGTGTAAGGATTTACTGTTTGGACTAATGCATATTCAATAGAAGCACCCATGGTCAATCCCAAATTAG
>VGMN01000015.1 GCA_016866355.1 Bacteroidota bacterium | reverse complement strand
GGCCCAACCGGAGCCTCTGCTACCGGAGTAAATTTTATTCAATGCGCTTCTGACCCTTCAGCTAATGCGCCCACTTTTGCAAGAATGCCAAATTTGTTGATTGACCATGAATATATTTTATTAGTGAGTCATTACACCAATACGCAAAGTGGTTATAACCTATCCTTTACTGGTGGTACTGCTGTTATTACTGATCCATTACTCCCCAAATTAAATACTGTAAAAGCAGACTGTGATGGGAAAGTATTACGTTTAAAACTGAACAAAAAAGTTAGGTGTAATAGTTTGACTACCTCAGGAAGTGAATTCAGTATACTTCCGGCAGCCACTACCGTAATCAGTGCAGTCCCTGATTCTTGCAGCACCTCATTTGACTTTGATGAAATTACCATCAATTTAGCTGCCGCGTTACCAAATGGCACCTATGAATTGGTAATTAATAATGGTACTGACGCAAATAGTTTGTTGGATATTTGTGGGCGTGATATACCTCCCGGTGATAGACTGAGTTTCACCTATTTTGTGCCTGAACCCATTTTTGCTGACAGTATTGGGCGCTCAGGCTGTACTCCTGATTCAATCAAACTTTATTTTCCAAAACGAATACTTTGTGCCAGCATCGATCCTGCCGGCACAGACTTTCAGGTCACCGGCCCTGCAGCCGTAACGGTTCAATCTGCGGGAGGAAATTGCATTAATGGAAAAACTGATTTTGTAACTATTAAATTTTCACAACCCATACAAAAGGGAGGGCTGTACCAATTACTGCTCAGAGCTGGAACAGATACAACCGTTTTGATAGACGAATGTGGGCTGGCAACGCCTGTCCAAACTATTGCATTTCCAATTGCAGATACTGTGAACGCGGCATTCAACTATGCTGCTACCTTGGGTTGTCAGCGAAATGTGTATCAGTTTACACATCCAGGTGGAAACGGCGTCAATAATTGGAATTGGCTATTCAACGGAACTCGAGTAACCACAGCCACGCATACCATTGAATTCCCAGCCAGTTCAACTAACGCTATTTCACTAGTGGTAAGCAATGGAATTTGTGTGGATTCCACAAGACTAGACTTAGCCATAAACAATCAAGTTAAAGCCGCCTTTACTATTCAGGATAGTATTCTTTGCCCTGAGGATAAATTACTAATTAACAACACGAGTACGGGTTCCATTGACAGTTGGCATTGGCAGTATGATCGACTTGGCAGTAGTTCACTAAAAAATCCGATTCCATTTCAATTTCCAAACCTAAATCTGGAAATGACCTATCGGGTAAAACTAATTGCCCGAAATCAAATGATGCGATGCAGTGATAGTGTCGAGCGCATTATAAAAGTTTTAAACCATTGTTTGATTGAAATTCCCACTGCATTTACTCCGAATAATGATGGACTAAATGACCAATTCAGACCACATAACGCATTGAAGGCCATCAACTACTATTTCCGTGTATTTAACAGATGGGGGCAACTAGTTTTTGAAAGTCGTAATTGGATGGAAAAATGGGATGGTAAAATCAATGGACAAACGCAAGAGACTGGTGTGTATGTATGGATATTATCTTACACCCATCGAGACACAGGACAACCGATATTCAGAAAAGGTACTGTTACCCTCATCAAATAAGGTTTCTTTTTTGATTTGGCACAATTGGCACGGGTGGCCTATCTTTGCACATGGCAACAAAAAAATCTTCCCCCGCTTTTACTGATCGTTTCTTTGGCGAAGGACTTACTTTCGACGATGTTCTTCTGATGCCTGGCTTTAGCGAAGTATTACCCAAAGAGGTTGACATTCGTAGCCAACTAACGCGTTCCATCACTTTACACGTACCCTTGTTGTCCGCAGCAATGGATACCGTAACTGAAGCATCCCTGGCCATAGCCATAGCTAGAGAAGGTGGCTTGGGTATTCTGCATAAAAATATGAGTATTGAAAGACAAGCAGAGCAAGTCAGAAAAGTGAAGAGAAGTGAAAGTGGACTGATCATAGACCCCCTTACATTACGTGCAGATGCAACTATTGGCCAAGCACTTCGCATGATGCAGGAAAATAAAATTGGTGGCATTCCTATTGTTGATCATGCTGGTAAACTAGTAGGGATTCTCACCAACCGAGACTTACGCTTTGAAATAGATCATAAAAGAAAAGTTAGTGAGGTTATGACCTCTAAAGATCTCTACACGGCTCCTGCAGGAACAGATCTTAAAAAAGCAGAACAACTTTTCAAAAAAACGAAAGTAGAGAAGCTGCCAATCATTGATAAAAATGGAAAACTGGTTGGGCTCTTCACATACAGCGACATTTTAAAATTAAAAAGTAATCCAAACGCTGTTAAAGACAATTTTGGCAGGCTATTAGTAGGAGCAGGTGTGGGCATCACTAAGGATTTATTGGATCGAGTTGCTGCGCTCTACCAAGTGGGAGTAGATGTAATTGCCATAGATAGCGCACACGGACATAGCAAAGGAGTGATTGAAGCAGTGAAAAAAGTAAAAAAAGAATTTAAAGACTTACAAGTGATTGCGGGTAATGTTGGAACAGCGGCTGGCGCTAAAGCATTAGCAGATGCCGGCGCAGATGCAGTCAAAGTTGGTATTGGTCCTGGATCTATCTGCACCACTCGTATTGTTGCCGGAACGGGAGTACCTCAATTAACGGCTATCATGGAAGCAGCCCAAGCATTGAAACAGAAAAATATCCATGTAATTGCAGATGGAGGTATTCGCTATACGGGTGATATGGTCAAGGCACTGGCTGCTGGTGCAAATTGTGTAATGATGGGAAGTGTTTTTGCTGGCACTGAAGAAAGCCCTGGAGAAACCATCATATACGAAGGAAGAAAATTTAAAACCTATCGCGGAATGGGTTCGCTAGGTGCTATGGCCACTGGTAGTAGTGATCGTTATTTTCAAGATGCAGAACAAGATGTAAAAAAGTTTGTTCCGGAGGGAATTGAAGGTCGTGTGGCCTACAAAGGTTATTTGAAAGAAGTTGTCTATCAATACACCGGAGGTTTACGCGCCGGTATGGGCTATTGCGGTGCTAAAAATATTGCAGCACTTCAAAAAGCTATGTTCATTAAAATTACCAATGCTGGTATGCATGAAAGTCACGCCCATGATATTGACATTACAAAGGAAGCTCCAAATTACAGTAGAAAGTAAATAGCTTTACTGCTGAATCAGGTTTCATGAATTATCGCTCCCTGCTTTTATCCGCTGCCACCGGTGTATTGGCATGGCTGGCTTGGCCAGATAGCCCCCTTACGTTTTTAATATTTTTTGCCTGGATACCCTTGTTGTTTTTAGCTGGAGAAACCCGCTCGCAAAAAAAGTTTTTTTTGCTTTGCTATGGCAGTCTGCTTATTTGGAATATTGGAACAACATGGTGGATATGGAACGCTACTGCACCAGGGGCCGTTGCTGCCTGGTTAGCCAATAGTTTACTCATGTGCCTTCCCTGGCTGGCCTATCACCGAATTCAACAAAAAAAACCATTTTGGTTTAGTGGCTTATCCCTGATAGCCTTTTGGCTTTCTTTTGAATACATTCATTTACAGGATTGGGGACTGAGCTGGCCCTGGCTAACACTAGGAAATGTTTTTGCCCAAAAAATTGAATGGGTACAATGGTATGCCTTTACAGGCGTAGCCGGGGGCTCCCTCTGGGTGCTTGTAACAAATCTTTTTTTATTCTATTACATCAAATCAACTATCCAAAAAGAGGGTAAGCGATTTTATCTTTTAGTTTACAGCGCCCTGGCACTATTAACTCCGTTATTGATTTCATTCGCGTTAGCAAACAAACCAAAAGATATTACTTCCCAGGAACAAGAAGTAGTAATAGTGCAACCCAATATTGATCCTTATAAAAAAATTGCAGCAGGTACAGAGCAATCACAATTAATTGACTTACTAGCATTAACTGCAAAAGCTACCCGCAATAACACTGCACTAGTGCTTTGGCCAGAAACTGCGTTGTATAGCCGCTATGGATACAATGAAGCTGCCCTTGAGGCAGAGATAAATTTAGCTCCCGTTTTTCGGTACTTAACTGCAAGTCCGCATGTAACGCTATTTACAGGAATCGAAAGTTATACATTGCTGAAGCAGCCAACTCCTTATAGTCGTTTAATTCCAGGCACTACTACTCATTTTGAGGCTTACAATGGAGCCGTTTTGCTTGATAATAAAGGGGTGCAGGCAACGTATCATAAATCAAGATTAGTACCTGGCGTTGAAACATTACCTTGGTTTCTTAGATTTTTAGATACTTGGTTTGAAAAATTTGGCGGAGTAACGGCTGGTTATGCCAAACAAGAAGAAAGAATAATACTTGAGGAAAAAAATGGATTCAAATTAGCACCCGCCATTTGCTACGAAAGCATATATGGCAACTTCATGCGACAGTATATTAAAAAAGGAGCTAATCTTTTAACCATTATCACCAACGATGGTTGGTGGAAAAACACGCCAGGACATCGACAACATTTGCACTATGCCCGTCTAAGAGCCGTTGAAACAGGCAGCTGGGTGGCAAGAGGTGCTAATACCGGTATAAGTGCCTTTATTGATCCAGCAGGAAATCTCATTTCATTCTTAGGTTACAATAAAAGGGGAATTTTAAAAACTGCCATTGTACCGCAGCAAAACAAATTAACTTTTTATGTCAGGTATGGAGATTGGCTTTTTCAGCTCTTTTGCCTCCTAGCAATAATAATGTTATTAAAATCGTTCTGGGCAAGGTTCCAACCAGAAAAATGATTGGTTGCAATTCCGTTCGTAATTTTAACTGGCTTGATGAAAAAGTACCTGCTTGTTTTTTTATTGACACTACTCCTGTGTCCGCCACTTTTTGCTGCACACATTAAGGGAGGATTTTTCACGTACCAATACCTCGGAGCTGGAAGTGGAACAAACTTGCGCTACCGAGTTACGTTGACCGTGTATATGATTTGCAATCCCAGTAGCGGACAACTTTCCAATCCCATTAATTTTTCTTTTTTCAATGCAGCTACTAATCAATTTATTCGCAACGAAAGCGTAGCGATTACTAATCAATATACGCTAAGCAAAACGTATGATGAACCTTGTATCACTGGTAATGAAGTAGGTTGCAAATACACCATTGTAATTTATGACCTTGCCACGGTGGAATTGCCTGCACTTCCAGAGGGCTATATCGTTTCATACCAACGCTGTTGCCGTATTGCGGGTATTAATAACCTTGTAAACAGCGGGGCTGTTGGAAATACATTCTCGATCAAAATTCCTGGAAGTAGCACTGGTCAAAATGCACAAACAAATAGTAGCCCTCAGTTTTTAGTTAATGATACAGCAGTGGTTTGCCAAAACAGCTATTTTCAATTGAACTTCTCAGCCACTGATCCAAATAGTGATTCACTGAGCTATCAATTTTGTGAAGCTTACGAAGGAGCCAGTCAATCGGCACCTTCTCCTGACATTGCTTCTAATCCACCCTATAATACCGTTCCCTATGCTCCACTATTTAGCGGAGGCACCCCTTTGGGAAGTGGTGTTACCATCAACCCTGTTACGGGTTTAATTAGTGGAATAGCGCCAACTATGGTTGGTCAATATGTAATATGTATTTGCGTAAATGAATACAGAAATGGCGTATTGATTGCCACCACACGCAAAGAATTACACCTGGAAGTGAGTGACTGTAGCCCATTACGTGCGCAACTAAACCCACGACCGGCTTTTTGCGATGGTTTAAATGTCAGTTTTCAAAACGATGCTGCTGGTAATCCTCCCAACGCTGACTATCTCTGGGACTTTGGCGATCCACTAAGCGGAACTAATAACACTTCCACACTTGCCTCCACTACGCATACGTTTTCTGCACCCGGAGATTACAATGTAAAATTGAGAGTTACCTTACAAGGAATCTGCTCGGATAGTTCCACCACTGTTGTTCGAGTATGGCCCGGCTTTTACCCAGGATTTACAACAAGTGGCATTTGTGTACTTACTCCTTACCAATTTACTGATACCACTCGCGTAAACTACGGTGTGGTAGATTACTGGCATTGGAATTTTGGCGATAACACAACATTGGCAGATACTTCTCGAATTAGAAATCCACAATACAATTACCCAAGTCCCGGACCCGCCACCGTTACGCTGGTTGTCCAATCAAGCAAGGGCTGTAGAGATACCATACAACAAACCATAACAATTCTAGATAAGCCGCTTATTACAATGGGCTTTACGGATACCTTAATCTGTCAATACGATTCTGTTCGACTAAATGCAAATGGCGTTGGAAATTTTAGCTGGTCTCCCACGGCTGCCATGCTAAATAGTAATACCTCCAATCCAACTGTATTTCCCATGAGTACTACCTGGTATTATGTGAACTTAGAGAACAGTGGCTGTGTCAACCGTGATTCTGTAAAAGTCAATGTAACCGCGGGCGTTTTTATTAACCCAATGAGTGATACAACAATTTGTCAAGGCGATACCATTCGACTTCGTATTAACTCCAATGGGTTGCAATACAATTGGACTCCTGCAATTAATTTGGATAATGCTACTATTCAATCCCCATTAGCAGTGACTAACAGCACTACTACATATCAAGTTACCGGCGTAGTTGGCAGTTGCACAGAAACCAAACAAATTGTTGTACAGACGGTACCCTACCCCATTGCCAGCCTTTCTCCTGATACCACCATTTGTTATAATAGTGCGGCGCAGCTTCGAGGAAGCAGTAATGGCAGAAGTTTTGTATGGAGACCATCCTTATACTTAAATAATCCATCCAGTTTATTTCCCATAGCAAGACCGCCTGCAACACAACAATATATTTTGGCTGTCTTTGATACGCAAGGTTGTCCAAAGCCAGGTTTAGACACGCTTGTTGTAACGGTACTCCCTGAAGTAATTGCCTTTGCAGGCAGAGACACTTCCGTAGTAATTGGACAACCCCTGCAACTAAATGCCAGTGGAGGCCTCACCTTTAATTGGAACCCTGGTATTGGTTTATCCTCTATAAGTATTGCCAACCCTATTGCACGCTATACAACCGGCGCAAATCAAATTCGGTATAGAATGATTACGCGGGATGCAGCAAATTGTGCTGATACAGCCTATTTGAATGTCCGTGTATTTCAAACAGCACCCAGCATTTTTGTACCTACTGGTTTCACGCCAAACAATGATGGTAAAAATGATGTGATACGTCCCATTATGGCAGGGATCAAGGAGTTAAAATATTTTCGGATATTCAATAGATGGGGGCAACTTGTTTACGAAACAAATCAAGAAGGTGATGCGTGGGATGGAAAAGTGAACGGACAGCTGCAAGGCACCCATGTTTTTGTATGGACTGTTAATGCAATTGACTATTTAGGCCAGCCTTATTTTGCAAAAGGGCTGATTACCTTGATTCGGTAAAGAAGCAGCATCTTATCCTACCTTTACAACATGTCATCAATAGTATTAATCACTGGAGCTACTTCAGGCTTTGGAAAATCCTGTGCACAGCTATTTGCTGAAAAAGGGCATCGGCTAATTCTAATTGGCAGAAGAGCTGACCGACTTGAAAAATTGGCAACTACATTTAAAGAGTCTTATAATACCGATTCTTATCTATTACCCATCGATGTACGCAACCAGGAAGCTATCACTACCAGTATTAGTAATTTACCTAGCCATTGGCAAGATATTACCATACTGATCAACAATGCAGGACTTGCTGCCGGAAGAGATTATTTTGAAGAAGCAAAGCTGGATGATTGGAATGAAATGATTGATACCAATATCAAAGGATTCCTCTATGTTTCACAAGCCGTTGCAAAAGGAATGGCTACACGCAAAAAAGGACATATTATTAATATTGGTTCTACAGCCGGGAGAGTAGTCTATGAAAAGGGAAATGCCTATTGTGCTACAAAATACGCGGTAGATGCGCTGAATCAATCGATGCGTATTGATCTATTAAGACATGGAATTAAAGTAACCGCAATCAATCCTGGCGCAGCGGAAACTGAATTTTCAGTAGTTCGTTTTAAGGGAGATCAAGAAACAGCCGCAAGCGTGTATACTGGGATGAAGCCATTGTCACCCGAAGATGTTGCGGAAGTAATTTATTATACAACTACCCTTCCTCCTCATGTTTGCATCAATGATCTAACAATAACCTGCTTACAACAAGCAGACTCAGTTTACATCCATCGGAAATAAACCCTTGTTTTATTGTGCAAGAGAAACACGGACTTGCAAACCAGCGCGCGTATTGGTAATAGGGAAGGCGCTACTTATTTTAGGGATATTGCGGTTTTGCTCAAAATATAACTTCATACTGACTTTATTATTCAATACATAGTCAATAGAAGGAGCAAACCGAATTACTCGTTGACCTCCGGTACCAAAGGCTGTACCCTGATCTAATTTTGAATTAGCCGTTGCATCATCACGCAAACTAAAGTCAACTCGTACCGTTACATCATTATCAAGCTTCATTCCATTTTTACCGATGCGAATATTTTTAATGAGTGGCATTCCCTTTTTACGCCAGTTTAATCCAAACGTAACTTCGGTAGATCTATTCTCGGCCAATTGATAATCAATTAAGCTAAGACTCAATTGCCTACTTTTCCGTATTTCAAATCTGGTTTGCAATTGATTAGTAAAAGTCATGTCCACCTCAATCAATGGCTCAAATGCCTCTTGGATAGTAATATTGGGTATCAAGAAATAAGGAATAAAATTACCCGTAAGTGTATCTCGGAAGGAAGGATAACCCACGCGTAGTGGATCGGTAAACAATAATGCGGTATTAAAGCTATTCATCGAAAAAGTACTTTTATAGCCATGTCTGATGGAGAAATTGGTAAATATTTTATCAAGTCCCGCTAATCGTGAAAGACCATTATAAGTCAAGGTCCAATTAGGTTTTGGCATGAGCGAACTAAAAGGGTTATGCCGAAGTGTAGGATTGGTATTATCAAACAACTTGACAGATACAGGATCCTTATTGGTATACGCTGCAATGAAAGAAGGGATCACTACATCTTGGGCATAACGACCATATCCTTTGTAATATCCGTCCGCATCTACTCCACCCGCCTGATACGGGTTGACAACTCCAAGCGTAGAGGAAAGTATTTTTCGATTTGATTCAAACTGCTTAAACGTTGAAGAAACCACATTAGGATCAAAAGCCGTAAATAATGTTTGATATGAAATATAACTAATACTAAAACTACCTAATGCATAAGGATTGAGACGTGCTAATCCTGACGCACCTGTTGTATCCTTATATAATTCACTATACTGCTTATCAAATGTTTTATCTAAACTTAGATCAATATTAAAATCTTTAAAGGGGCTTACCTGGGCCGTGATAGAAAGTCTTTGATTGTAGCGTTGCTGAATCATAGCACTAACTAAAGAATCACGAGATAATAAACCCTTTTGTCCAAATCGATTAATCCAATTAGTATCTGGTTGATATCCGAAAAGATATCCCAATCCAGGCTGTGCACTTCTAAGATTGAGTCCCATTAATTGGGTACTATCCATATAGCCAGGTAAGCTGGTACCAAAATCCTCCGTGTACTGTATAGCGGTCCGCTTTAATGCGGTAGCAAAGTTTAAAGCCACCCCTGCAAATCCGCCAACCGCACGAGGTCCCTTTGGTAAATTGATACTTGGCTCTTTCACTTTTTTAATCCTCCGCTTTTTGATCTTACTGATGCTACCATCCTTTGCACGAATAGTATCATACCGATACCGCAAGGTAGTGGGCACAAAGGCGGAAGGACTCACTATCTCTTTGTCTTTTTGTTGACCGTCCACATAAGTATTATCACGCGTTGTATCAGCCTTATTGGAACGCTGACCAAAATCAGCTGGATTGGGTGTAGGCTGATCAGGGTTACCCCTGCCACGCGTTGTCTTTGAACGGCTTTTATCTTTTCGTGAATCGGGAGTTCCATTTTTTTGCGCACCCTCTTTAATGCGAGGAGCTCCCATGCCATTTTGCAGTGCACGTATGGTTTTATTTTTATTGTAGAGCTCCTCCCACTTTAGCTCCCCATTCAGTGTACGTGTTTGTGTATTTGAAAGTTTATTTCCCAGCTCTCTTGCCAATAAAGAAGCAGCCAGCCAATTATATTTAGAATTATACCCTGCGCGAAGAGAGGTCCAATCCAACAACGGAATTTTATTGGTGGGAACATTATAATTAAGGGTAAAATCCTGTTGATAATTTGTTGTTCTTCCTCCACGGAAAAAATTAGAACGAATAGAATCTTTTTTAATGCTGTTATCAATGCTGCCGGGCGGCTCATCAATACGTGCATTATTAGTAGCAGAAAAATCCATTGCCAATGAGCGCGTTAAATTCCATTGCAACACATAGTATCTATCAAAAGTGAAAAACTTATTATACGTTTCAGGAATTTTATAAGGCCCTCCTCCCACATTACGAGGACGGGTAGCACCAAATTGACGAAATACATCGGCCCGAGCAGAAATCTGTGAAGGTGCATAGTTAAAATTAAAATCTCGGATCAATGAAAGCCATTTTGTATTAGAGCGAATTAACCGCTTGAAAGGCTCTATCGTTTTTGAAGGAGGTGCATACGTATAGCCAACTACTCCCCTTGTTCTACGTAATTCATCCTGTTCTATTAAAGGATTATGCGCTCGAGTCTGAATATAAGAGTAAGAAAAATCCAGGTTGCTAACACTCCAAGGCATTATTTTCTTTCCATCAGCACGTAGCTTTTTGACGTTGGTGAGATTGACTGTTTTAATAGTGGTTATATCTTGCGCATCGTTTTTAATGGAATCTTTTTTATCGGAAGCAGCCTCTCTGAGTTTCTGCTTCAAGTCAATATCAAGATCATAGGGATCATACTCCGGTGTGCTGCTTCGCTGACTGATACTAGCATAAACAGGTATTTGAATGCCCCACTGTTTAGGAAGTAATTTACCCGCCTCAATTGTCAAAGACGCATCAGCAGTGTAAACATCTTCACGACTTCTTTCGTTGACGCGTTGCTCCAATGTTCCAAATCCTCTGGATCTTGCGGAACCAGAAACCGAAAGTGTTCCCAGATCAGCTAACTTAATATCAGTTCTTGCCAATGCGGCCCAACCACCTTTTTCATCCAGTTGCTGTAAGCGGAGTTCATTGAACCAGACTTCTGCACATAAGGCCTCTTGCAAAACATTCTCCACTCCTAACAAAACGCCGCGCACCTCCCCCAGATTGGGATTTCCTATAATAGCATAGCTCCTTCCATTGGGAAATATTTCCCGATAATAACGAGAAGGCTGAATTCCCGCACGATTTCTTCGGATTTTTAATTCCATTAAATCTTGAAGTGATAAATCCAAATTATTTTCTAATGGCCAGATACGAGCACTATCACGCTCTCCAAATTCTGTTCGCTTAAGTGGTATTTTAACTTCGTAATAGTTGCCGCTAAAGTCATTCCCGATTCGAATTACTGCGTTGACATCTCCTGGTCTAAGTGGCTCTGCACCTGCAACTGACTCGGCATGGATAAACATTTCTAGTTTTCCATACTGCCGCATATCCATGTTCATAGTTTTAAAAACCCCACGCGCCTCATTTTGAGGCAATCCACAAACTTGCATACTCAGGGATTGTTCATTCATTAACAGCGGAACGTTGTTATTACTCAGCTGTTGTTGACGTTCGATTCCTGGAGGAATTCGATAGACGATGGGTTGTCGCTGGTCATTCTCCTCCACATTAACGGAAAGTATATTTACCGTAGCGTAATCAGGAATAGGCAGATTCGTATAATTACCAGTTGTATCAAGTTGATTACGGAATCTTCTCCATTGATTTCTAATCAACTCCAGTTTTCCAAAACGAAGTACCACTGAATCTTGAAATCCTGTCATGAACATTCGAATGAATCGAATGGATTTGAAATCTGGAATATTACCTACTTTTTGTTGAAATTGTTCTACGGGGATTCTGAATAAGTACCAACGCTCAGACCTAGTTTGCCCATTTGCCAACGTGACGGTAGGTGTACGGATATCCGTAATAAAGTTAGTGCCAACACCCATGTTGGGAAGGATATCAACACGATATTGAAAATATTCCTCTGCTTCATTCATCGTGTTATCCCGATTAAGCTCTTCCGCATCAGGATATTGCGTAAATGCCGTAACAAACTGCGTGTTGTTCCCTGCTAAAGGAGAATTACCGTGTGGATTATTGATATTCTTATAGCGCCGTAGTATACCGGCATTCTCCTGATCAAATTGTTGATCTCTGTATGGTTTAAAATTATCTCCTGAAGGATCCAGTAAAGCCCGTTGATAAACTGGAGAACTGGCTCCAAAATTAGTTCGCAATAAAGCCAAATAATCCTGGAATTTGAATTGCTCCTCCTCATCAGTTAATCCATCAAAGCCAACATCCTGGTATTGACGATCAGCGGGTGTATTGCTGAATGCATTCGTTACCTGTAAAGGAATCGAAGGCACCTTACCCCAGACAGTTGAACTATCCTCTCTTGCATTATTGGTAGGCGTAGCCAATCCATTTTCATATTGTCGTTTACCATCTCTGAGTACATCTTCAGAAATATTACCAAGATTAAAATAAAGCTGTCCTCCAAAAGGATTTGTAGCATTATTTAGAAAAGGATCTTGTAACCAAAATTCTATGAATTCAATATTTCCTGTTTCAAAATCAGTTTGGTCAATATTTCGCATCAAGCCCCCCCAAGCATTCCGTGGATTTCTCAACCGGCCATTGGCATCCATCCGATTGGGATCTGTTTCAAAGTTGTAAGGGCCTTTATCTCTTGGATAAAATGCCATATCAAATGTGGTCAACAAGCCTTCGCCAAATTGGGTACTTCGACGAGGAAAAATTTCACGCTGCAATACCTGTCTTACACGTGGATCAGAAAGTTCATTTAAATCATCAATTGGATTATTTGCATTTCGTTTCTCTTGCAATACAGGCTCAATATTATACCAGGCCAACTTAGCTCGGTTGCGACCGCTACGCAAATCATTGTTGAGTGAAGACTCAGGAAATAATCCATTTCCTTGGGGAACTGAAGCTAAGGCCCAACTCAGTAAAGGGAATCGGAGATCAATTGCCGCCCGTGCTCCTTCGAAATCATCCACATAAACTTGTCCAGTGTTTTGTCGAGAACCATCGTAATTAGTTCCATTAATTTGTTTGGCGTGTCCTGGTTGCAAAATAGCCGCTTCTGCATAAGTAGTGATACTAGAATTGGCTTTTGACGAATAAAAGGGTAACCGATTAAGTAATTTTGTTAATCGAGGCAGCTCGTTTCGATAATCCAGATCCATCCCAAACATTGTATTTCGAATAGGATCTTCTCCATAGGATTGCTTAATGAAAAAAGGTCGCTCACCTAAGCGAACAATAGTACCTCCCAATGATAATCGCTTGCTGGCTAAATAATCTAGTCGAACGCCTAAGAAATTCCGTTGTTGAAAACCAAATGCCTGATTATTTTCATAATTGATGTTAACCGGAACACCCGAATTAATGATGGCTTGATTTACTACACGTAAGGTTCCCAAATCATAGTTGATTTCATAATCAACATTTTCAATTAGCTGTTGTCCTCCAGCAGTGACAGTCACTGAACCTCTTGGAATATTGTAACCTAATTGATACTCGCTGGTCCCTGCTTGTCCGGGCATGGCACCACCAGGTCCGTTAGCACCAGTTCCAAATCCTGCAGAGCGTGAACGACCAGAAATTCTAAATCGGTTTAGGTTGGCGTAGGTTTGCGCAATAGCTTTGATGGTGTCATACAATGGGTAATACAGATACTTATTACGCGTAGCTTGATTACTGTATAAATAATCTAAGTCATGTCCGAATGGCTCCAGTACCGGAAAAATTATTCGACTTTGAGAAGAAATAACAGTAAACCCTTCTATAAAGTCAAATATACCATCAGACTGAGGATCATTTTGATTATTCAATCGATCCAAATTTACCTGTGAAATGATAGGCATTCCCTTATAAGGATCAACCACATCCGTAGGAGGGAGATAACGCTTTTCACCCAAGCTGGGTTCCTCATATAAAAGATCTAAACTAAAATCCTGTCTTTCCAATTGACCAAACCCAACAGAGTAAACATTCTTCATCATCAAATCCCAAATAGGAAGCTGTGTCCGTTGAGAAGTAGCCTTTAATAATTTCAAAAAAAGTACACGCTGTGCATTTCCAGTTGTATCAGGCGGCACATCTTGTGAGAACTCACCCACTTGGTATACTTTTCCATTATAGGTGTATTGAAATGCTACCCCTAACACTTCATCAGGTTGTAAGGGTTGATTTAATGAAACAAATCCTATTTGAGGATTAAAATAGTATTCAGCAGGTTGTAATTTTCGAGCGAATGTTTTTTCAAAATCCTGAACAGGAGTCAGCCCTAAGCCAGTCAATGCGCTTTGTGCTTGGGACGAATTACGGTATGATGGATTCCCTGTGAGTAAACTATATAAATTATTCGCGTCATTACGAGGTAGCTCATTACCCCCTGCAGAAAGTAGGGAACTATAAGGTCTGCGTTCGCCCAGATCCATAAAAGCAATAACATCGCGCGTATTCGTAGTAGTACCATTTCGATTGGTTACCCATACTTCCATTCGCAGAATTTGAACCTTTGAATTTACTACGGGCAATTTCTTCATTGCCGTGTTGTAATTGGAACGGAAATACTGGGTTAGTAAAAAATGACGATTCTCATCATATTCATCTGCTTTCAAACTAAATCGTTGTGCAGTAGTGCCTCCTTGAACGCCCATAGTCTGTCTTTGTGATCGTTGATTAGCCAAAACAGTAGTCACAAAAAGTTTTCCAAATTGCAATTGCGTTTTGACTCCAAACAAAGATTGAGCACCAGGAATCAATGTGCCTTTTGAAGCAAAGCTGGTATTTCCAGCCTCAAACTGTTTAACAATATCATCATCCTTTCCCTTGAAATCCAACTTCAGTTGATTATCAAAATTGAAATTGGCTAATGTGTTATAATTGATTGGAAGTTTTAATTTTTCTCCAATTTGCGCATCCATTTGCAATTGGGAGTTCATATTAAAATCAAATCCTCCATTTCTACGTGCGCGTTCAGGCAGGGTTGGGTTCTTAATATTTTGACCTTGATACCCCGCTAAAAAATCTACATATCCGGCTGGCTTTACCTCAATTCGCACTTTACCATCAGGCCCTACTCCCATAATTCTGTTGAACCAATCATTATTCACACGAAACTGTGGTCCTTTTGGTTTTCGATTCATGTTGGTCAACATCGCCGCTCTTTTTCGGAAATATTCAGTCTCATCCTGTCTGCCTTGCAAACGCAAAAACTCATTCATCGAAAAAGTAGCAGGAGCCCTATATGCACGATCCCCTATCTGTTCACTTACGATGTACTGCTTTGCAATGGGATCGTATTCAACCTTTCTACGGATAAATCCAGTATCACGCAAATCAAAGGAATGTGTACGGCGAGCCGTATAGTAATTCCCATAACGATCAAGAATAGGGAATCGAATGGTATCTGATTGAGAATAAAAGAGACCTGCTCCGCTAGCGGAAAATGACATCAAGGAAAGGACCATCGGCAAGAAATGCCGTCCCGTATATGCAACAACGCGATTCAATCTTTCTCGTCAGGTTAGTTTGGGCGATTTAGAGTGAGCGAAGGGCCATTTTTACCAAATCCTCCACGCCCATCTCGGGGTTCGCTTTTAGCGTTTTTTCGACAGCCAAAGAGGCAGCTTGTTTAGGGATGCCCAACGCAGTCAATGCATTTAACGCATCCTGTTGCAAACTATTGTTTATCAGAGGAGAATTATTTGAACTAAGGGTGATTTTGGCCAATTTATCCTTGAGTTCCAAGACCAGTCTTTCCGCAGTTTTTTTCCCAATTCCTTTGATAGATTCAAGCGTCTTGACATTGCCTTGAATAACGGCCTGTGCCAGCTCCTCTGGTTTTAAATAGGAAAGCATTACCCGAGCAGTACTGGCACCTACCCCTGAAACGCTTATAAGTTGTTGAAATAGATCCCTTTCTGAGATATCGCCAAAGCCATAAAGTAAATGCGCGTCCTCCCGAATCAATAAAATGGTATAAAGAAGCCCCTCTTCCTTTTGCTGAATTTTTGAGTAGGTGTTCAAACTAATATGAACCTCGTACCCCACCCCATTTACATCCAGCCATACATGTGTGGGAGTCTTTTCTATAAATCGGCCCCGTAAAAAACTGATCATAACGCAAGTTAAGGAGCGACTCGGGGTTTACCTTAATTTTGGCCACTTTTTAACCCTGTAACATGAGTGCAAAAATCCATGCGGCCATCACCGCTGTTGGAGGGTATGTTCCACCCGACAAACTAACTAATCAGGACCTGGAAAAAATGGTGGACACCAATGATGAATGGATCCGAACAAGAACTGGTATCACTGAACGCAGAATTCTCAAAGAACCCGGCAAGGCTACTTCCGATATGATTGTACCAGCCGTACTGGAACTTTGCGCTAAAAGAGGAATTGCTCCAGCTGAAATTGATTGTTTAATTGTTGGGACAGTAACCCCTGACATGGTATTCCCTTCAACCGCCAATCTGGTCTGCCATAAAATTGGCGCTGTCGAAGCGTGGGGGTACGATCTCTCTGCAGCCTGCTCCGGCTTTTTATTTGCATTAGCGCAGGGAACAGCACTAATTGAAAGCGGTAGATATGAGAAAGTGGTGGTCTGTGGCGCGGATAAAATGAGTGCAATTGTTGATTACACAGATCGAGCAACCTGTATCATTTTTGGTGATGGCGCGGGTGCTGTTTTATTGGAACCCACCACTGAACAGGTAGGCGTAATGGATTCCATATTACGTACCGATGGGAGTGGCAGCCAATATCTTCATATGAAAGCAGGAGGATCCTTAAAACCTGCAAGTGCTGAGACAGTTGCCAATCGAGAGCACTTTGCGTATCAAGAGGGGCAAGCTGTTTTCAAATTTGCGGTGAAAGGAATGGCGGACGTAAGTGCAGCGCTCATGGAAAAAAACAAACTCAAAGCAGATGATATTGCATGGTTAGTTCCACATCAAGCTAATCTGCGTATCATTGATGCAACGGCCAATCGTATGGGACTGGGCACAGAAAAAGTTATGATCAATATTGAACGATTTGGCAATACCACAGCCGCTACCATCCCACTTTGTTTGTGGGAGTGGGAGAGCAAACTAAAAAAAGGAGATACTATTATACTCTCCGCATTTGGGGGAGGATTTACCTGGGGGGCCATTTGGGTAAAATGGGCATACGATACTAAATAACGTAACTTGTTAATCAACGCTTGTTTATGAAAAAACAAAAATTATCTGGATGGGGTTCTGTAGCAGTACATGGAGGGCATAAAAAAGATCCTTCCTACGCACACCTCACACCCTTATACGCCAGCAGCACCTATGTTTTTGATTCAGCGGAACAAGGTATGCGTCGGTTCACAGGTCAGGATGAAGGTTATATCTATGCCAGATGGGGAAATCCCACCATAACAGAGGCCGAAGAAAAAATTGCAGCATTAGAAACGTTCGGAACTGGAAAAGAGGCTTCAGCAATTTTACATGCATCAGGAATGGCTGCTATTACAACGCTAATGATGAGCACACTCAGCCAAGGAGATAAAATTCTTTCACATTTTTCATTGTACGGAGGTACGGACGAACTCGTGCATCGCATACTACCCCGCTTTGGAGTAAGTGCCACCATTGTAGACCTAAGGGATTTGGAAAAAGCAGAAGACGCATTACGAGCAGATAAGCAAATCAAAATGGTTTATCTGGAAACACCTGCCAATCCAACTATTCAATGTGTAGATATTGCGGCACTTAGTGCATTGGCAAAAAAGTATAATTGCATAGTTGCGTGTGACAACACGTTTGCCACACCTTACTTACAACAACCCTTTGCATTAGGAGCTGATTTTATAGTTCACTCAACAACAAAATTTCTGAATGGCCATGGAACTGCCATAGGCGGAGCACTAGTGGGAGCAGATATTGAAAGAATGCGAGGTCCCGTTTTTAAATTCCATAAAACTACAGGCGCTAACTCCAATGCGTTTGATGCATTTTTATTAGTACAAGGTATGAAAACGCTGGAGGTAAGAATGGATCGTCATTGTACCAACGCAGAAAAAGTAGCACAGTTTCTTTCCTCGAACAAGAACGTTGCAAGAGTGAATTATACTGGGCTTCCTCAACACCCCGATTTTGCAGTTGCGGCAAAGCAAATGAGACATGCCGGCGCTTTACTTTCCTTTGATGTAAAAGGAGGACTACAGGAAGGCATCAACTTTATGAACAAATTGAATTTTTGTACCCGTGCCGTTTCGTTGGGAACCTGTGACACCCTTCTCTCACATCCGGCATCGATGACTCATTTTAGTGTACCAAAAGAAGAAAAAGAAAAATATGGCATCACAGAGGGATTGATTAGAATGCACGTGGGTATTGAAACTGTAGATGATATTATTGCTGACCTCGAACAAGCCTTACAATAAAATAAAATGGCTATTACAATACGACGTGCTACAGCTCCCGATTGCCCACGTTTGTTGGAGTTGATTCAAGAATTAGCGCTTTATGAAAAAGCACCCGATGAAGTTACTGTATCCTTAGCGCATTTCACAGAGAGTGGTTTTGGAACACAACCCATCTGGTGGGCTTTTGTTGCAGAAGAAGAAAATGTAATTCACGGCTTTGCCTTGTACTATATCCGCTACTCTACCTGGAAAGGACAATGCTTATACCTGGAGGATATTATAGTGACAGAAAAAATGAGAGGAAGGGGAATCGGAGCCCAGTTATTCGAAAGAATACTAGAAGAGGCAAAAGAAAGAAAATTAGTACGCGTGGTATGGCAGGTTTTAGAATGGAATGAACCCGCCATACATTTTTACAAAAAATACAATGCCACATTAGATCCCGAATGGGTCAATGGTGCCATTGAAATAAGAATAGCTCCCTAAGTTCAAGCATTACGAAACACCATTGACCAGTGTTTCTCTCTGTATTTTTTGGATTAACCCCTGTAATACTTTACCCGGACCCACCTCAGTAAATTCAGTAGCCCCATCTGCAATCATGGCTTGAACACTTTGCGTCCATTTAACAGGACCCGTCAGCTGATTGATTAAATTTTGCTTGATAGTAGCGGGATCTGTTACAGGCATAGCCACTACATTTTGGTAAACAGGACAAGAAGGGGCATTGAATGTAATGGTTTGGATGGCCACTTGTAATTCTTCCTCTGCTGCTTTCATCAATGGAGAATGAAAGGCGCCTCCTACAGGCAACACTAATGCTCGTTTAGCACCCGCCTCTTTCAATGCAATACAAGCTTTTTCAATACCCGTTACAGATCCACTAATCACTAATTGTCCTGGGCAATTATAATTAGCAGGGACAACTTTATCTGAAATACTAGCACAAATGCCTTCCACTTTCTGGTCTTCCAACCCCAACACTGCCGCCATGGTACCCGGTTCCAACTCACAAGCCTTCTGCATAGCATTAGCACGAGCTGCTACTAAACGAAGACCATCCAAAAAAGAGAGTACCCCAGCCGCTACTAATGCAGAAAACTCACCCAACGAATGTCCGGCAACCATAGAAGGTTGCGGATGCTGTAAGGTTGAATAAGCTAGCATAGAATGCAAAAAAATTGCAGGCTGTGTTACATCCGTACGACGCAGCTCTTCCTCAGTTCCTGAAAACATGATAGCAGCTAAATCAAAACCAAGTTGCAGATTGGCTTGTTCCACTAATTTTTTTGCAGTTTCCAATTGCTCAACAATTGATTTTCCCATTCCTGGAAATTGCGATCCTTGGCCGGGAAATACATAGGCATGTTTCATAATTAAAAACGAATAGGTCAGCTTAATCTTTTACCAATCAAACGCATGAACTCACTGCGTGTAGAGTTTTTATGAAACTCCCCATCAAATGCGGATGTAGTAGTAACAGAATTTTGCTTTTGAACACCTCGCATCATCATACACAAATGCTGCGCCTCCACTACAACGGCTACCCCCAACGGATTGAGTGTGTCCTTGATGGCATCTTTGATTTGAATCGTCAAACGCTCCTGGACTTGCATACGTCTCGCAAAAACATCCACCACACGAGCCACTTTACTTAAACCAGTTATCCAACCATTGGGTATGTAAGCTACGTGCGCCTTCCCAAAAAAAGGAAGCATATGATGTTCACACATACTGTATACTTCAATATCCTTAACCACAATCATTTCACTTACATCTTCATGAAACTTGGCAGAGTTAAGTATAGCATGCGCATCTAAATGATAGCCTTGCGTTAAATATTGCATTGCTTTGGCTACCCGCTCTGGTGTTTTAATGATGCCTTCCCGCTCAGGATCTTCTCCTAACAGGGCAATGGCCTCTTTATAATTCTTGGTGAGTGCCAGCGTGGCTTTCTCATCGTACTGTTCAGTTTTCTTATAGGCCATAAAATAGTTTTAGGCAGGATACTCTACAAAATTGCGAGGCGTTTCATAAAGTCGTATCTGAAGATCCAACTTATTATCCAAATGAGGTCGTAGCAGGTCAAATATTACAATAGCAATATTCTCAGCCGTAGGATTGAGGGTGGCAAATTCAAGGGTATCCAAATTTAAATTCCGATGATCAAAACGTTCCACAATTTCTTGCTGAATCAAATCACTCAAAATTTTCATATCAATTACATATCCTGTTGCTGGATCAGGAAATCCCGAAACTTTGACAATCAGTTCGTAATTATGTCCATGATAATGCGGCAAGGCACACTTTCCAAATACCCTTGCGTTCTCGGCATCTGTCCAAGTAGGATTAGCCAGGCGATGCGCCGCATTAAAATGTTCCTTTCTGTATACCGCAACTTTATTCGCCATAATATTCTACATAAATTCTGGGAGTTTCAACTAATTTGATGCAATGTAATTTTACTTGTACAGGCAATGAAGGCGCTAGCTCATTCCAAATTCCAGTCACCAAATTTTCGATAGAACACAGCTTATCCTTCATGAAATCTACATCTAGATTTAAATTACGGTGATCTAATTTATCAATCACACGCTCCCGGATAATAACGGAAAGCTTCTTGGCATCAAAAATAAATCCGGTATCAGGGTCTGGTTTGCCCTTGATAGTAACTGATAGCTCAAAATTGTGGCCGTGCCAGTTTTTATTTGCACATTTACCAAACACCGATTCATTCATTTCCGGCGTCCAGTTGGGATTGAGCAAACGATGTGCCGCATTAAAGTGTTCAATCCGAGTCAAGTAAACCATGCTTTACTTTTTTCTTCCCATCAGCATTGGGCGCAGGAAGGATGAGGGGCAAAGTTAGTCCTATTCAACTAATTTTACAATATGAATTGTTTGATTGTAGCAGCTACACCCATAGAAATTCAACCTTTTTTGAAAAGCCTTCAAGAAGGAAATGCGTTGATTGCTTCAGCTATTCAGATTGATGTACTGATAACAGGTATTGGTTTACTAGCCACCTCCTATTCCCTGCAAAAACAGATACAACTAAAAAGACCGGACTTAATCATACAAGCAGGTGTTGGGGGCTGTTTTGATAAAAAACTGAAACTGGGGAGGGTGTTTATTATAAAAAAAGAAGCGATAGCGGATCAAAGCGTGATAGAATTAAACGCGCTAAAAACATTATTTGATCTTGACTTAGTGCCAGCCAATCAACCCCCTTATAAGAAGGGATGGCTGGTTAACCCCCATGCCATTCTGAAAAAAATCAAATTACCGAAAGTAACAGGTATTTCAGTCAACGAAATCACCACACAATCACAACGAGTTCGTTTTTACAAAAAACAATTTAATCCACTTATTGAATCAATGGAAGGAGCTGCACTTCACTATGTTGCGCTTCAAGAAGGAATTCCATTCATACAATTGCGTAGCAGCAGTAATTATATAGCAGAGCGAAATAAGAAAAACTGGAATATGCCAGCTGCAATTGCATCGCTCAACCAATCCTTACTTAACTTATTACAGGCGCTATGAAACTACGGATTGGCTTTTCGCCTTGCCCTAACGATACGTTTATTTTTGATGCATTAGTGCATGGAAATGTTGACACGGGAGATATACAATTTGAACCGATAGTAGAAGATGTTGAAACGCTAAATCAATGGGCGCAGAATGGTAAACTGGATATCACTAAGCTTAGCTTTCCAGCACTCTTCAGCGCGCGTGATCACTATCAGCTGCTTGATGCAGGAAGTGCGCTTGGAAAAGGAGTTGGCCCATTACTGGTAACAAAGGGGAATAGTTCACTGACAACCGCAGATATACTCCAACGTAAGGTATTAATACCAGGCAGTAATACAACGGCGCACTTACTGTTTTCACTAGTATTTCCCAATGCCACACAAAAAGAATTCATTATTTTCTCTGCAATCGAAGAGGCCTTACTGCAAAACAACCAATTGTTAGGTGTGCTTATTCATGAGAGTAGATTCACCTATGAGAAAAAGGGATTAACTAAAATCATGGATCTTGGGAATTTTTGGGAAGAACAGTTTAAGGTTCCTATCCCTCTTGGAGGTATTGCTATAAAACGCACGCATACACAATCCTTGAAAAAGCAGTTGGAGGAATGGATTCGAAATAGTCTTGCCTACTCCTGGGCAAACTACCCGCTACTTTCCACATTTGTTCAACGTCACGCCCAGGAAATGGAAGAAGTTATTATGCGAAAGCATGTTGAGCTTTATGTGAATGAGTATACCCATTCACTAGGTACAGCAGGCAAACAAGCTATTCAAGTACTTTTCCAAAAATATCTAGGGCTACAAAAACAATCTCCAACAACTCCCCCGGTTTCCCTTTTTGTATAATGGTTGGTGGTCAAGATGGCTTGAGTGCTTTTGCATATACCTCTAAACAACGCTTTCTTGCAAATTCATGCGCTACAATAGGCCGGGCATAGGTCAGTGCCTCAAACGTTGGAACCCATTTACGGATATAGTGCAACTCAGGATCAAATTTCTGTGTCTGCAAATAAGGATTAAACACTCGAAAGTAAGGAGCCGCATCACAGCCAGAACCAGCCGCCCATTGCCACCCCCCATTATTAGCAGCTAAATCATAGTCGAGCAACTTCTTGGCAAAATAAGCTTCACCCCATCGCCAATCAATCAACAAATGCTTTGTTAAGAAAGATGCCACAATCATACGAACCCTATTGTGCATATACCCCGTTGTATTTAACTCACGCATACCCGCGTCTACAATTGGATAACCAGTCTGACCCTCACACCAAGTTTGAAACTCCGCTTCATTATTACGCCACTGAATAGCATCATAAGCAGGTTTAAAAGAATTCCCCACTACGTGTGGGAAATGCCATAAGATCATATGATAAAAATCACGCCAAATCAATTCGTTGAGAAAAGTCTCATTTAAAGCACCGGCTTGCCGTGCTAATGAACGTACACTGATTGTACCAAAGCGAAGATGAACACCCAGTTGAGTGGTTCCTTTAACAGCAGGCAAATCTCTCCTTTCCTTATATCGCTTAATGGTATCACTTTGCCAAGTGGAAAGTGGAAATAAGAAACCTGTTGCAGTAAAACCAATGCTGGCCAATGTAGGAAAATCACCACCAATAAATGAAGCACAGGCATTCAATAGTTTCTCTGAAGGATAAGATTGTAAATCCTTTTTTTGCAAAGTTGCTTTCCAACGACGCGAATAGGGAGTAAATACAGTATACGGCTTACCGTCTTCTTTTACAACCTCTTGCTTCTCGAGTAAAACCTGATCCTTGTAACTCTTAAATACTACGCCATTACTTTCTAACAATGTCTTTACTGCAGCATCCCGCTGAATTGCATAAGGTTCATAATCATGATTTATAAATACACTTTTGATTGTGTAGTCACGCAACAATTCAGAAAATACTTGTAGAGGGTTGCCCACTCTAATAGCAAGTCCAGCTCCCACTTGTTGCAATTGCAAATGCATCGCAGACAAAGCCTGATGTATAAATTCTACCCGCCGATCAGATTTGTCTTCTAAGTCATTTAAAATATTGGTATCAAAAATGAAAATAGGCTGTACGGGAACCCCACTAGCAAGCGCTTCGTGAAAACCGCGATTGTCCTCGATTCGCAAATCCCTTCTAAACCAGAAAATGGAAATTGGTTGCATTACACGTTGAAAACAAATTAATTAACAGATAGTTGAGAGAAATTATTAAAAGTTAGTCACATTTATTCCTCATAAAATTGCGGAAAATAACGAGGCTTTTCAGTAAAAATACGGATACCCCAAATTGAAAATTTGGTAAATGGAATTTTAGTTTTACCACATGGAAACACGTAGTAAAAACAAAAAAAGAAGTTGGCCTAGTTGGCAAATTGCCATTCAGGAAGAATCCTATCAGCAAATATCCTCTGAACTACATGATAATGCTTGCCAAACAATTTTATTAGCCATTATCAACTTACATCGGATAGAAAAAAATAACCCTGCTATTAAGATCAATGACACTATTGAGTTATTAGAGGAAACTCTCCGAGAAATACATCAACTTTCTCGCTCATTGAATGGGGAGTTAATTCTATCGATAGGGTTATACGCAGCACTTGAAAAGCAATTAGATCGGATGCGTAATGCCTGTGGAATGCAGACCTCCTTTTTAATTCAAGGGAAGGAACAGCACTTAAATGATGAAATGGAGTTGATTATTTATAGAATTGTTCAGGAAGCCTTAAATAATATATTAAAACATGCAAAGGCTACTCGTGTGGACATTATAATGAATTTTTTAGAGCACGAACTCTGTGTTAAAATAATTGATAATGGAAGAGGGTTCAACCAAGCCGCCAGAAAAGTTGAATCAGCAGGTCTGCGCAACATGAATTTCAGAGCAGCATCACTTCATGGAAAATTAAACATAGACAGTTCGCCCAATCAAGGCTGTTGTCTTACCCTTCAAATCCCTTGCTTAAAAACCAATCTATGATACGAATTATCCTTGTTGACGACCACGTCATGCTACGCAATGCCTTAGCCACCCGCATTAATGAGTTCGAAAACTTTAAAGTGGTGGATCAATGCAACCATGGTAAAGAGCTTATCCACGCCTTGCAATCAAACCCCGAACCGGATCTGGTGCTACTAGATTTAAACATGAAGGAAATGAATGGCATGGAAACAGCCCTTTGGCTGAAGAAGAATCGACCTTCCATTAAAGTACTTATGCTTACTATGTACGACTCCGATCTAACGTTGATACAATTATTGCAATTGGGCGTTAAAGGAATTCTACATAAATCAGCTAACGCCGCTGACTTGAAGGCCGCAATCACTACTATTGCCACTGAAGGCCAATACTATTCAAATCACACTACCACAAAATTGGTCAATCTGGTTAATAGTAAGGAGGAAGGGACAAAACGACTACAAAAGTCTTTATTAAATGATGAGGAGATTTTCTTCCTACGATTAGCCTGCTCTGACATGACTTATAAAGAAGTAGCACAACGGATGAAATTAAATCCAAGGACAGTTGACTCCATTCGAGATCAATTGTTTATCAAACTGGATGTAAAGAGTCGCGTGGGGCTTGCCATGGTAGCAATTCGAAATGGAATTGTTTCCCTTTAGAGTACTATCTCGGGTACTTCAGCTGGAATAACTAGTTTACCGGCGGTTTTAGATTGAATTTCTTCAACTGTAACGCCGGGAGCACGTTCACGTAGTAAAAATCCATCGGGCGTAATATCCAACACGGCCAGATCAGTGACCACTTTTTTTACGCATCGCACTCCGGTAAGTGGCAGTTCACACTGAGAAAGCAACTTGGATTCTCCCTTGGGATTCGTATGCATCATGGCCACTATTATATTTCGAGCACTGGCAACCAAATCCATAGCGCCTCCCATTCCCTTAACCATTTTTCCGGGGATTTTCCAATTGGCGATATCTCCTTGGTCACTGACTTCCATAGCTCCCAAAACCGTCAGGTCTACTTTGCCAGCTCGAATCATTCCAAAACTAACAGCCGAATCAAAAAAAACAGACCCCTTCACTGTAGTGATAGTCTGCTTGCCTGCATTAATTAGATCGGGATCAACTTTGTCTGCTGTGGGAAACGGACCCATACCTAGCAGCCCGTTTTCACTTTGTAATATTACATCTACCCCAGGGGGAATATAATTCGCAACCAACGTAGGGATACCAATACCCAGATTCACATAAAAACCATGCTTTAATTCGCTGGCTATACGTTGTGCTATTTGCTCCTTTGTAAGTGGCATATGAATGATATATAAATCAAGCGTGACTAATAGTTAGTTGTTCAATTCTCTTTTCATAGTTCTTCCCTTCGAAAATTCTATGCACATAAATCCCAGGCGTATGAATCAAATCGGGATCCAGGCTTCCGGCAGGCACTAACTCCTCCACCTCGGCAATTGTAATTTTTCCAGCCATCGCCATTAATGGATTAAAGTTCCTAGCCGTTGCATGAAAGATTAAATTTCCCAAGGTGTCCCCTTTCCACGCTTTTACAATGGCAAAATCAGCATCAAAGGCATACTCCATTAGATACTCTTTGCCAGAAAAGCTTCTAACTTCCTTTCCAATGGCTACTTCTGTGCCTACTCCTGCCGGTGTATAAATTGCTGGCATACCGTATCCAGCTGCCATGCAACGTGTAGCCAATGTGCCTTGTGGTATTAGCTCTACTAACAACTCGCCACTCAATAGTTGGCGCTCAAATTCAGCATTTTCACCAACATAGGAGGAAATCATTTTACGCACTTGCTTCTGTTGTAACAGTAGCCCAATTCCAAAATCATCAACTCCTGCATTGTTAGAGATACAGGTTAGCTCCTTCACACCTTTCTTGACTAAAGCAGCAATACAATTTTCAGGAATACCACATAGTCCAAAGCCACCAAGCATAAGAGTGGCCCCATCTTTTATATCAAAGATGGCCTCATCTGGACCTGTTACAACTTTATTCATAGTGTATGTATAAATGCTAAATTAAGGACTTACTCTGCAGGAAGCGTTCTACCTGGCTTACTGATTTTAATCAGGGGATCCTCCTCACGCTTAGAAATTGAATCCATAATGCTAGCCATCAAAGCAGGATGATTTTGATAATAGGCAAAACTCCTCTTGAACTGCTGCTCAGAAATGGAATGAAAGACTAAAACCTTGTTGATCCAGTCAATCTGCGTTTGTTCTTTAGGTAAGCTGGAATCCTTTGTCAAAATAAAATTATTAACCAAGTTGCCACTACGCAGCATGTCAAACAATACAGCTTCCATCTTATCGGGACCAATTATATCATTGGGTACATCTTGTCTTGACTGACAACCCCACGAGAAGACAACAAAAAGTAAAAAAGCCAGGAGGCCTCTCATAATGTCCTATAAAGTGAAAGATTAGTGATGTCTAATTTTGAAAGCAACTCTTTTGCACGTGCTTTCTGTTCGCCGGTTCCTTTACTAAAAATCTTAAATAATTCATTTCCTTTTCCTTGAAAAAAAATGGGAATGACCATTGAATTCAAGTTCTCGGTATTAACAGTATTTAAATAACTCAATGCGTTAAGAATACCATTCCGAGCAGCTTCTTCATTTTCAAAAAGCACATCTATCCCTGTTCTATAATAGGCATACAACGCGTCGTGAAAGAGTGTGTATCGATTATTATTCAGGTTTTCAGCCAACCAATATCGATTACGTAACCCATCAAAAGATTTCCATCCTGAAATGTCTTTTGAGTCAGGGGCATTATTTACAATATTCCACGCTTTTTGAAAATATACGTCTCCAGTACGAAGGCTAAAAGATGTATAATCTAATCCTAAAATAATATTGATATAATAAGCAATCGTTGCCGTTAAGTTGGCCACCAATGGATCACTACCCTGCACGCGGTTTTCATTAAACTCGATTGGTTGGAATTCAACATATTTAAAAACAAGGTTGTCATCCTGAAAATTCAATAATGGGCTGACATAGGTGGTATTATAGGCAGGGCGAGCCGCTTGAATGGTAAGGCCACCTCTATAAGTGTTATTTCCAAGATCCTGAGAGAGCGTCAGCAAAAAACTGCACTGAATACGCTCAGCAGGTTGAAATACATCCGTGGTCCATTTGCGCGAGTTAATAAAATTAGTGAGCCCGCTTTGAAGCGTCTGAAATACTCTGCGATCAATTTGCGAACTAATCTTATTAGAAAGTATATCTACACGGGCTTGTATTTCCTGGCTACTTGCCAATCCAGGTAGTAAGCAAAGAAATAAGTAGAGTACCGTGCGTCTCATGTCAGCAATTGTTAGCTGAACAGTTCGTCTTCTTGTTTGCGGAAATAAATCTTATCATCCATGAACTCCTGTGTTGCCAATAACGCAGGGTTAGGCATACGCTCATATGCACGAGAAATTTCAATTTGCTCTTTATTCTCATGGATTTCCTCTAAACTGTCGGTATGTGAAGCAAACTCCTCCAGCTTGGTGTGTAATTCTTCTTTCAAAGAGATATTAATTTGTCCTGAACGCTTAGCAACAATAGAGATTGACTCATATAAGTTACCCGTTTTAGCACGTAAATCCTGTAGGTTACGTGTTTCTACATTACTGGTAATTCCTGCACTAAGAAGTCGTCTTAACTTGCTCATTTTTGAGTGTTTTTATATTATTCTGTGAATTATTCAAAATTGTTTCAACAGCTGTCCTCAACTTACTTTCTGGATATCGATCAGTGAATTCATAACATTCATTAATCACTTGCTCAAAACGCTCTACTCGCTTTTCTTCAATACTCATTTCCGCGTATTGGTAGTACGAACGTATAGCCATCAACTTGTATTCATCAGCGCGAATAGATTCAGGAAATACATTCAAGAGAGAAGTGAAGGCAACCCCCGCAGCTCTAAACTGACCTAAGTCATAATAAAGCTGAGCGCTCATAAATTCTTTCGATTCTAGTTTTGCCCTACACTGATCGATGATCGCAGCAGCTTCTTTATTACGAGGTGAACCCGGATGTGTATTAATGAAGGTCTGCATCATCCCCATCGCCTTTACTGTGTTAGTTTGATCTAGTGCAGCTTTAGGAGATTGTTTATAAAAACAATACGCTCTCATATAATCTATCTCCTCGGCGCGTGCACTTGTTGGAAAAATTTCCAAATAACTTTTGAAAAGATTTTCCGCATTCATGAAATCGTAAAGGTTATAAGCACAGTAAGCATACTTGTAATAAATATCTTCAAACTCTTTACTGGTTTTGTAAAAGGGCATGATATCCTCATAAACCTGTTGTGCCTTTGTGTAAGACTTTTTTGCAAAGAACTGTTCGGCCATTCTCAGCTTATAGGCCGCGTCTGGATTTTTCAAAAGCTTACTCATGCTTTTGCCACAACCAGACAACAATCCAACCGAGAGGAAAATCATTGACAACACACTGAATCGCAATAGGATGGACATGGGGGAGCAAAATTACGATGAAGCAACAAAACTTAAGCAAAAAAGATGAACTACCAAGGGTATTGCGTTAATAATAGGCTAAAGCTATGATAGTCAGCCAGAATGAATATAAATAAAGAACCCCGGATGTCCGGGGCTCTTTAAAAATTCTTACTAATCAAGGATTAGTTCTTACGCAGATTTGGATGAGGAGGATCAACACGGTTAGGCCCAGTTTCTCCATCAGCAGCAGCACGTAAATCAACCGTATTGCAATCACCGCCTTGTTGACCGTAATTGAAAATAAAGCGATCCTGGCTGATTCCTTCCTTATCTACCATATAAGTAATGATGGCATTCACGCGATCCCAGCTCATCTGCTGCTCACGCTTGTCAGCAGCACAATAGCCAACTACCACCACATTACAACCTGGGTTATTACGAACACGTGAAGCGGCAGCAGCTAACACAGCTTTTGCATCATCAGAAAGTTTGTTGGATCCAGCCTTGAAAGCAACACTGGGAAGCGCCCCTAATTTTTGCTCACAAGTAGGAGCAACAGGTGCCACAGCAACCTTACAATCGTCTGGGCACTTACAATTACCCACTCCGTCAACGTCAACAGGCTGACAACGAGTTGGAGTAATCAATTCTTTGTCCTTACAATCAGGAACACCATCACCATCGGTATCCAAGCTTACACCGTGTGTATCAACAGGGCAACCAGCAGGTGTTTGTTCACGATCAAATTGATCAGTTACGCCATCACCATCAGTATCCAAAAGCACAGGCTTAGGAATGTTCATCAAGCGTGGGTTACGTAATTCACCATACGCATAATCCAATGGGTTCAACCAGTATAAAGGTTGAACAGCATTTTT
>VGMN01000014.1 GCA_016866355.1 Bacteroidota bacterium | reverse complement strand
GCTCCCCCTGCTGGACTTGAACCAGCGACCCTCTGATTAACAGTCAGATGCTCTAACCAACTGAGCTAAGGAGGAGTGTTTCAGTTGAAACGCCACCAGAAAGATCAAAATCCTTCAGGTGGGGTGTAAAAATAAGGAAAATCAGAATAATTAGTCTCATTTTCGGAGGCCTATGTAGAGTCCATCCGGCCTCATTTCCAAGGGGTATGTGCGCATATCATATCCTTGGCCGGTGCAATTCCGCCCATTCGATAAGCAAAATTTATAGTGATGAAGAGGGCAAACAATATTCCCTTTAGCATCTATATACCCCTCTTTCAAAGCGGCTCCTGCATGGGGGCAACAAGACTGAAAAGCAAAAATCTTTCCCTCAAATTGTGCCAGGCAAACGGAACGCTCGTTAAAAGTGAATGATAAAATAGGCTGTTGTTCCCAAGGCAAGTTATGAGGGTCCTCCGTTAGCAAAAACCACTCAAGTTCCTTCTGTATAGTCGACATGTGCGTAATAGGCTGTTTTATAAGGATACCGTTGGCTGTACAATTTTCTTACGTGCTGTAGTAAGTTAGTTCGTAAGGAATCAATCTCTCTTCTTTCAGTAGCTGATATAAACACACAGGCACCTAGTGTTTCATTTTCCCAACGCTTTTTTAAATCTTTTAAAATGGTTTCTTTTACCTCTTCTTCTAACCACTGATCAAAGGTTTGTTTTTCATACACGTCCATCTTATTGAAGATAGTCACGGTAGGCTTATCGGCACATCCTAATTCTGCTAGTGTGGTATTAACTACTTTCATTTGGTCCTCGTAATTAGGATGTGATATGTCTACTACGTGTAACAGGATATCACTTTCTTTGACCTCATCAAGTGTGCTTTTGAAACTTTCTACCAAGTGGTGGGGGAGTTTTCGGATAAATCCAACCGTATCGCTTAACAGGAATGGGGTATTCTCAAATACAACTTTACTGGTGGTAGTATCTAAAGTGGCAAATAATTTATTTTCTGCAAAAACATCTCGCTTGCTTAATAAGTTCATGAGTGTAGATTTTCCCACATTGGTATATCCTACTAAAGCAACACGAATAAATTCTCCTCTTTCTTTTCGTTGTGTAAAGGCTTGCTTGTCTATTTCAGCCAGTCTTTTTCGTAATAACGAAATTTTATCACGAACAATTCGACGGTCTGTTTCAATTTCTGTTTCACCGGGTCCTCTGGTACCAATACCTCCTCCCAGACGTTCCAAGTGTTTCCACATTCCTCGTAAGCGGGGTAAAATGTATTGATATTGGGCTAATTCTACTTGCGCTTTTGCTTGCGCAGTTTTAGCTCTTCGTGCAAATATGTCCAATATCAAATCACTTCGATCAATTGTTTTTACTTGCAATACTTTTTCAATGTTATTGATCTGTGCGCCGCTTAGTTCGTCATCAAAAATTACTACTCGAATATCTTTTCCTTTCACATAAGTTGCAATCTCTTCTAGTTTCCCCTTTCCAATAAATGTTTTGCTATCGGGATGGGGTAGTTTCTGTGTAAAGGTTTTTAACGTAATGGCTCCGGCAGTGCTCGCTAAGAATGCTAGCTCAGTCAAGTATTCTGAAACCTGCGATTCGGTTTGTTCTTTTTGAATAACGCCTACGAGAATGGCCCGTTCTTCTTGTTCAATCTTATTCCGCTTATCAATCATAGCCTATGCTCAAAGACCGCTCAACATCAAGCCAAGGGTAAAGGGTCTTGCGGTAGTACCTACGCCGTCTTTCAGCGTTGAATTAAGTTGGTAGCTACTAAAAATGGAAAGATTGCCATAGCCTACACGAAATGTTCCAACAAATCTTGTTTTATTGAAATAGCGTGTGCTTGATTCTTTCACTGAAAATTCATTTAGTAGATTACCATTTCTATTTTCCCAATCTACATTTCTTGTATGCGCATTAATTAAGGCACCTACGCGAACTCCTAATCCTACCTTCAGTCCTTTTCCAGTTGCTGGATTTGCACTGTACCGAAGTTCAAGTGGTACCTCCGCATAGCTGGTTGCCAATTTTGTTTTTTTGTAATGATTGGTATCACGAACATTTGTGAAGCGTAGTGTGCTTCCAATCTCTTTGATACCTATATTAACTTTGGAAAAACGGAGATGATCGCTTCCTACACCAACACCCACGCCTAAACTCATATTTTGATTACTCTTGAAAGGAAAATCAAACATGAAGTACACGTTGAATGTTTTTGAAAACTTTCCCATGGCAATCGTGTCAGGCACCCCCGTCCAAGTTGTATGACCAAATTGTATTACCAGGTGATCATTGGCACGATTAGATAAATCGATTTTCTTTTTATCAGCATTTGTGCCATTTTGCTGTGCCGCTAATCCATTAATCAGTGCGAATGAGAGGAAGAAGAGGAAGTGAATTTTTTTCATTATACGTAATTAATTGTAATTCAATGATTTATTCATTAAAATTGCTTTTGCTTGTGGACCCTGTTGGGATCGAACCAACGACCCTCTGATTATGAGTCAGATGCTCTAACCGTCTGAGCTAAGGGTCCGGGAGTGCAAAAGTAATTAAAAGATGACAGACGCTTAATTTAGAGTATGAAGAATTCAATCAGGGCAGTCAGTGCCGTAATCATTTTTTGTTTCTTGGCATGTCAATTGCCAACCACTCCTCCCGTTACTACTATAGGAATTGGCTCCTGTGCTAATCAAGATATTGCACAACCATTGCTTGGAATTGCCGCCTCTTACAAGCCTGATTATTTTATTTTTTTAGGGGATAATATATATGGTGATACGGATAATATGGATACACTAAGGGCTAAATATAAGCGATGGGGTGCGCAGCTTTCCTTTCTGGAATTGAAAAAAGCAACTCGTTTATTTGCCACTTGGGATGATCATGACTTTGGTCGTAATGATGCGGGACGTCACTACCCGTCTAAAAAAGAGTCTAAAGAAATTTTTCTTTCTTTTTTTGAGGAATCGGATACTAGTTCACGTAGAAAACATGATGGTATTTACCATGTGGAGTATTTGAAAGAAAAAGGACGAACTATTCAGTTGATTTTATTAGATAATCGCACATTTAGAGATGATGTTCGGTTATTTGATAGTACAGCTCCTACTCCTCGTCCATATTATTTTTATAAACTGGATTACAGTATTCATCAAAATGCTGATAGCACCTTATTGGGAGAGGAGCAATGGAAATGGTTGGAGGAAATTTTGAAAGTACCAGCTGATATTCGATTAGTTTGTAGTGGTACGCAGTTTAGTATTGAGTATAATGGTTATGAAGCTTGGGCCAATTATCCGAATGAACAGCAACGATTTATTGATTTAATAAAAAGAACTCGTGCAAATGGGGTGTTATTTTTAACAGGGGATGTACATTATGGAGAACTGTCTAAGTTGAATGTCCCAGATCTTTATCCATTGTATGATTTAACGTCAAGTGGTATCACCTCTACGTGGAGCTTTGCCACTCCTAATAGTAATCGAATTGAGGGGCCTATCATGGACAACAATATTGGACTTATCACTATACGTTGGGAAAAAGATCCTGTAATTGAAATGCAATTAATGGATGCGGCTAACAACAGTAGGATGCAGTATCAATTTCGGTTGAGTGAAATCTCATTTAATTAATATGAAAGCAGTAAGATTAGTACCAGCCTTAGTAACAATTTTGCTAGTAGCTAGCTGTGTGACTATGCGAGTAAAACCTTCTTCTATGCATTTTGCGGCTAATAATGTAGTTGCGCACCGTGGCGCTTTTAAGAAAAATAGTTTTCCTGAAAATTCTATTGCTTCTTTACGGGAAGCGATTCGATTAGGTTGTACAGGGTCAGAGTTTGACGTAAGAATGACTGCCGATGAGGTATTAGTAGTCAATCACGATCCTCATCACGGAGGAATGGATATTGAAAATACTACCTATGCAAAACTCCGAACCAAGTTGCTTTCGAACGGGGAGGAAATTCCAACGTTGGAAGCGTATTTGAAAGAGGGGATGGCTGCTAATAAATCTACGCGGCTTGTGTTAGAAATAAAACCCTCTCCCGCAGGCATGGAGCGGGGACAACTGCTGGCGCAACGGGTATGGGAGCAGGTTAAAAAAAGTAAGGCGGATCTCTGGGTCGAGTATATCAGTTTTGACTACGCGATACTTACTAAATTATGCTCACTAGATGCAAGCTTGATAACGCATTACCTCAATGGTGATAAATCACCTGCTGAATTGAAAGCTGCCGGTATTAAAGGACTTGATTATAATTATAAAATTTACCAACAACATCCACAATGGATAGCCGAGGCTAAAGCACAAGGCTTGGTATTAAATGTGTGGACGGTGAATGAGCCTTCACAGTTAACGTGGTGTATTGAAAAGGGGTTTAATTTTATTACCACTAATGAACCGGAGTTTCTATTACAACTTAAAGCGCAGTAGTGTGATTGGGCTTGTTATCAAGTTGCATCAAATGATCAAATAGGTTGATAGCAGAAGGGATTCCAATTTTTTTACGTAGCCGGTATCTACTGATCTCAACACCTCTTACAGAAATGTTCATTAGTTGAGCAATCTCTTTGCTACTTAAGTTCATCCGTAGGTAGATACATAGTTTTACTTCGTTTGCAGATAGTGAAGGGTATATTTTTTTCAGTATTACTACAAAGTCGCTGTGTACTTTATCAAAATGCTTGGCAAATGTTTCCCACTCCTGATCAATTTTGTCTTCATCGGACACGGACTTAATTACTTTTTTTATTTCTTGCAAAGCAGATTTATCTTGGATGTGCTTTAAAACGTGCGCCAACTCCTCCTTAATTTTTGATAGTAACTCTCCTTTTTTAACCAAGTGCATTGTGGAAGAAGCTAGTTCGGCATTTTTAAAATTAATTTCCGTTTCTAGTTTTTCATTTTGTAATGCCACCACTTCGCTTTGCGTTTTATTTAATTCCAGTTCACTGATATAAAGCAGCCTCTTATTTTCCTCCTCCATCCTTTTTTGTTTTCGGCTGAATTTTATTTGTTGAAACTGATACATCATAAAAAGTAGGCCTGCAAAAAGAAAAATGTACAGCGCATAGGCCCAGGAGGTTCTATACCAGGGCGGCAGTACTACAAATGCAAATGAGGAACTTGCTGATTCGCTTCCCAGATTATTTCTTGCTTTTACCTCAAAGGTGTACCGACCTTCTAACAGGTTGGTGTATTCCTTATCTGCACGGGTGCTCCATGCAGACCAATTATTATCAAACCCTTTTAGCCGGTAGGAATACTCCAGCTTTGATTCTTGCCCATAAAGAATAGCTGAAAAACCAAATCGAATTGTTTTCCATTCATTGTGGATTACTACTTTTTTAGTAAAAGTTTGTTCTCCTCCCAAGGGTCCAAAGCCACCATATAATAAACTGTCTGTGGCTCCTGTAATTGTTATTTTTCTTATCCCAACAATAAGTTGACGTTTATTCTTTAGGTATTTTTTATAGTTGACATGAAAAATTCCTCTCTCCGCACTGATAAAAATATTTTCTTCATTGACGGGAAAAATGTTTTCAAACCCACTGAGAATTTTATTGGATAATTCCGGCAAATAGGTGGTTGTCTCTTCTGCTGTATTTACCACCCCCACTGTTTTTTCTTGTACAAACCAATAATTTCCTTTTTTGTCTTTATTGATATAACGAATGCTTTTACTGCCAAGTATGGATGCAAAAAGTGGATCTGGTATAAATTGGTCTGCGGACCGGTTATATTTCAAAATTCCTTTTTCAGTAGCAAGTATCAGTTGATCTTCAATTTTAAAAATATGGTTGTTGAGTGGTGTAGGAATCCCTTTCTCTTTTTCGTACTTACTAATTTTTATTTCTTGCCCTTGTAGTCTTGCCCTGTATATACCATGATAGGGGTGGGAAATCCATAAGTTTCCCTCACTGTCTGCAACCATATAGCGTGAGGATTCTTCAAAATTGGGTACTACCGATTGTAAGGAATAGCTTTTGTTGCTTTGATCAAAGAGTGTAATACCCTGGTAATGACCAATAGCTAATTGAGGAATCCCGTTGATTTGTACAGGTATAAAATTCCAGTTTCCAGGAATTCGGTTAAAGTAATTTGCTTTTTGGCCGGTTACTATAAACCCGCCTTCGTGGTGTCCTGCAATAAGTTTATTGTTGGTAACAGTCAGATTCCATATTTGCCCTTCACTGTTTTCAATTTTATTGAATGTACTCAGTACATAGCTTAGGTCTTTTGCGGCTGTTAACGGTGCTTGGTAAAGACCGGTTGAGGTTCCTATATACAGCCGATTGTCATGTAAAGCAATACCATAGCCGGGACCATCTTCGGGGCTGGGTGATATTTGCCTGATTGCACTATTGAATGTAACAAAATCTATTCCATTGTCGAGCCCCAGCCATAAATTTTGCTGCTGATCACAAAACACACTTAACACATTGGTTTGTTGTAAGCCTTCTTTTTTTGAAAACTGTTGCGTAATTACTCCTTGCTTGTTGATAATGTACACGCCATTATTACTAGTGCCCAATGCAATGGTGTTGTTATTAACTAACGTGGCGGCATAAATTCTGTCACGTATAAATACTGATCTGCTAGCAGAGGCTTGTGGCCTAATTTGGTTTTCACTCAACTCAAAAATTCCACTTTTAAGTGTGATAATTAGAAAGCTATCTTTTCCTGTGGATACAATACCTGTGATCAAATCCTTTTTGGAAATAGTTTGAGTGGAATCCAGTGGAAGCCACTTGCCATTACTATAAAGCAAGAACCCTTTTTCAAAGTCTTGTGCAAAAAGTTTGTTTTGGGCGGCGCCCAAAAAGGCCCATTCGCTTGCTGGTGTGTGTATTCGAATGGATGAGTTTTTGAGCTCAAATATTTTATTACTGCATCTGAAAAAAATAGAGCTAGCGTGTGATACTATGTCCCAAACATCACCAAATGATCGGTCTTTGGGAGGAATTTTATCTAACAGGGAGGTATAAATGAGGGTTCCTGAGGCGTCTGGGCAAAAAAAGCCTAATTCCCCCTGGCCCCCAATATATATGGTGTCTTGAGACACGATCTCCAGTGATCTTGCAATTGTTTTGTTAGGAAGTGGGTGAAGGGTCCAGGTGCTACCATCATAGCTTAGCATACCCTCGTTATTTGCTATGTACAAAACCCCTCTTTTATCCTGTCGAAAGTCCCAGTTTTGGAGCCCAGCCTTATATTGAAACTTTTGAAAATTGTTTATTTCTGGTAGTCCAATAGTATTCTGCCCCTTAGACAAACTGGCTATTAGTAGAAATAGGCAAGTAAGGTAGTATCTCATTACAAAATTGGTTGAATGAATATATAACAAAGGTTTGATGTAGTACTGAGATATTTTAAGTTTATTGAAAATCAATGCTTTAGAAAAATTGATGTAGTAATGATGGGGTAAAATATTTCATAGCGGTACAACTACACAAGTACTTTGTATGTCTACTTCTAGGCCATTCAAAACATAATGCTTGTCGTATGAAACCTAAACTAACTTGGTGGGCTTCGTTAATCGTATGCTTATTATTTAGCATCAACCTTTGGGCCCAAAACAAACCCATTTCTGGACGTATTTTAAACAAGGCTACCGGAGAATCAGTAGCGGGTGCAACTATTACAATTAAAGGGACTAATCAAAAGACGGTTACAGATGCTCGTGGCAGATTTGCCATTTCAGGATCTACAGGATCCGTACTTGTTGTCTCACATGTGGGGATGAACGCAACTGAGTACGCCCTAACAGGGGCTGTGTCCGATTTAACTATTCAGCTTGAAGAGTCTGCAGAGACTACGCTTGCTGACGTAGTGGTAGTGGGTTATGGCACACAACGCTTAACTAAAGTATCTGGTGCCATTGCAACAGTTAAGGGGTCCGATATTGAAAAGCTGCGTCCCACTCGTATGGAGGAAGCTTTGCAAGGCCGCGCATCTGGTGTAAACGTAATCCAACCAGGTACACCCGGTGCTAAGCCAACAGTGTTAATTCGTGGTATCCCCTCCTTTTCAGGGACGGATCCAGTAGTTATAATTGATGGAGTACCTCAAACACTAACAGACCTCAATTCAATAGCTCCAACAGATATTGAGTCCATTAACGTATTGAAAGATGCAGCTACAGCAGCTATCTATGGGGTGCGTGGTGGTAATGGAGTTATTGTAGTAACTACAAGATCTGGACGCAAATCCACTAAGACGGATATTACAGTCAATGCTAGTTATGGTATGCAAGATGTAATTAGCACTGTAGGAGTGCTGAATGGAACAGAATATGCTGCTATGATTAATGAGGGTAGCGCTGTTGCAGGTGGTCCCGTTGTTTTCCCTAATCTTTCTCAAATTGGTGTAGGTACTAATTGGCAGAACGAGGTTTTCAAAATGGCGCCACTTCAATCACATACACTTTCTGCTCGCGGCGGATCTGATCGTATGGGATATTTTCTTTCTGCTGGTTATACGAGTCAGGGTGGTATTGTAGGGGGTAATGAAAAATCCAGATTTAGTCGTGGCAATTTCACTGCTAACTTGAGCTTTGATCTTACTTCCAAGCTGAAATTCTTAATGAATACCACTGGCGTTATATTGGAAGGACGAGGAATTCAGGAGAATTCCTTCAACAGCATATTAGGAAGTGCATTAAACTTTGATCCTACTGTTTCAGTGAATAATACCGTAGCAGGAACACCTGGGCAATACGGTTTCAGTAATTTATTATTATCTGAAGTATTCAACCCGTTAACCAAACTGGAGAATACCTATAATAAGAATATGGGGTCCAAGTTGTATGGTAAGTTTGAATTACAGTATCAGTTACTAAAAAATGTTAGACTGACTTCTCGCTTTGGATACACTAAATACGATGGAAATGCTAAGAGCTTTACGCCATTGGTATTCTATGGTCCAAATAACATAGATAATTCAATGAACGCTGATGGTTCTTCAGTGGCCGGACGCTTCAATAGCGTAGCACATGAAAAAGTGAGCAACTTCAATTATACCTGGGAGTCATTTGCTAACTATAATTTTAATGTGGGTGATCAGCATCACTTTGAAACAGTAGCAGGATTTGCTATGGCAAGAATCGCTGGTAATGCAGCAGGTGCCACCCGTCAAGATGTTCCCTTCAATTCTTGGGAGTTTGCTGATTTCACAGCTGCTACTGGTAATAATACAGCTGCTAATACTAATGCATTAGGGGGCTACTACTATCAGTATTTCCGACGGAATCTTTCCTATTTTGGAAGACTCAATTATGATTTTGACAATAAGTATCTGTTGTCAGGGACTATTCGTCGTGACGGATCTTATGCGTTTGGTGTAAAAAATAAGTTTGCCAATTTCGTATCTGGCTCTGCCGGATGGGTTGTAAGCAATGAAAATTTCTTCAACTCAAAATTCATTAACTACTTAAAAATTCGTACTAGTTACGGTACAACTGGAAATGAGAACGTAGATCCTCAATTTGTAGGTATCGTAAATGGGGGTCCAAGCTATGGTCCTACTGGTAATAGTAACGGATATAATTTCAATAACGTATTCTATGCCGGTAGCACAGTAGGTTCTGCTGCTAACGATGCACTTCGTTGGGAGAAGCAAACGCAATTAAATGCTGGATTTGACGTGAGTGTATTTAAAGGGGCACTTAGTCTTTCTGCTGACTATTTCCAGAAAGAAGTTGATGGGTTATTATTTACTCCTTCTGCTTCTCTTTACTTGGGAACTGTACCTATTCCTACTTCTAATATTGGTGCTACCAGAAGTACCGGTATTGATTTAACCCTTTCCTATAACCAGACTATTGCTAAGCGTGTAAAACTGGTAAATGCAATCACATTTACTACTGCTAAAAATGAAGTCACGGCTACTAATAGTGATGGTACCGCTCGTATTATGGGTGGTTATTATTTCAATGGTCAATCTCAGAGCGTAACTGTTTTTGAAAAAGGATTCACACCTGGTTATTTCTATGGCTATAAAACAAACGGACTTTTCCAAAATCAGGCTGAAATCGCTAGCGCTGCCGCTCAGGCGGGTGCAGTTCCTGGTGATATCCGTTTTGTTGACTTGAATAAAGACGGACTAATCAATGCGCAGGATATGACACAGATTGGTGATCCATTCCCAGACTTTACAATGGGATGGAACTTGTCTATGGAATGGGGTAAGCTTGATTTTACTGCCTTCACTTACGCTTCTGTTGGAAATGATGTCTATCGTGCTTACGAGCGTAATGCTAACTATACCAATAAAGATCGTAGCGTATTGGCTCGTTGGACGGGTGAAGGAACAACCAATGATGCACGTAACCCACGTTATTCTTTTGTAGATGCTAATAGTAATATTCGTGTATCTGACCGCTATGTTGAGGATGGTTCATTTATCAAGATCAAGAATATTCAAATGGGTTACACTATTCCTGCTCGTTCAAAGAATGCTTGGTTCTCCTCTTTCCGCGTGTATGGACAAGTGCGCAATGCATTTGTGTTTACCAAGTACACTGGATTTGATCCTGAGATAGCTGGCGGAATTCTAGACACAGGGGTAGATAGAGGTTCCTATCCTCAACCTCGTACGTTCACTTTTGGACTTGACATTAAACTATAATCAACTTAAATGATTGCGAATATGAAACCAACTACATTAAAACCGCTTAGCTTCCTAATGGGGGTGGTGCTATTGTTTTCTTCTTGCACCAAATGGGTTGATTACAATCCCCGTGAGGACTTCAGAATTACTGAATTGGATTATCTCCGTTCAGAATCCGATTATCGTACCATGGCCGTGAGTGCATATACGCCACTTCAGTGGTTGAATCAGGCTGTGCCGGTAGGTGATATTGCATCCGATAATGCTGTGAGTGGTGGTGAGAATGCTTCAGATGTTTTGTCACTACAGCAGATTGATGATATGACGCATACACCTGTTAATAGCACATTAACTGAGCTATGGCAAGCTGCGTACGAGGGGATCAACAGAGCTAACTATCTGCACCAATACAAAGAGAAAAATCCTGCTGGTAATGCAGTTTCATTTGCAGGTAAAGATGCTTTGTATGGGGAAGTATATTTTTTACGTGCTTATTACTATTTCCACTTGGTGAAGTTCTTTGGAGGAGTTCCGCTGTTCACTGATAAAAGACTCTCACTAAGTGAGTCTGCTACCTTGCAGCGAGCTTCTAAGGCTGATGTTTATGCGCAGATAGAAAGAGATCTTAATGCTGCCATTACAGCATTACCTGCTGTCCAAGTACAAAAGGGAAGAATTACAAAGTATGCTGCACAAGCCTTGTTAGGTAAAGTATTGCTATATCAAAAAAAGTATGATGCAGCGGCAACCGTGTTAGAGAGTGTCATTACTTCCAATGCATTCCGTTTGGTAGATGATTTTGGTGCTATGTTCCTTGAGTCTGGAGAGAATGGGCCTGAGTCTGTTTTTGAGATTCAGTATACTAATACTTCTCCTTATTATAATTGGGGTGCTGTAACACGTGGTCAGGGTAATTATGCAATTCAGCAATGTGGTATCAGAGGATTGAATGGTTCTGCTGCTATGCCTTATGCTGCTGGTTGGAGCACTAATTTACCTACACAGGATCTGGCAAATGCTTATGCAGCTGGTGATCAACGCAAAGCCGTAACTGTATTGGATATTGAAGCATATAAGAATGCAAATCCTTCTTTTGGAATTACCTATCAAGTAGCTCCTTACAAGAATACAGGCTTGTATAATCAAAAGTACTTGCCTAGAAAAGGACAAACATCTGGACAGGTTGAGTTGAACTATCTAAACAATTTCAGAATCATTCGCTATGCTGAGGTATTATTGATGGCTGCGGAGGCTTATAACAAAGCCACAACTGCCAATGATACAAAAGCACAGGGCTATTTGAACTTAGTTCGTCAGCGGGCCTTTCGTGATAACCTACATAACATTACCGCTACTGGCACAACGCTATATCAAGCCATTTTAGCAGAGCGCCGTTTGGAATTAGCGATGGAGGGTGATCGTTTCTTTGACTTGGTTAGAACGGGACAAGCAGCTGCCAAAATCAGTCGATTTACAGCTAATAAACACGAGGTATTTCCTATTCCTCAACAGGAAGTGCTTATCTCTAACCTAACACAAAACGATAACTACTAATAGCATACAAAAAAGTTAACTATGAAAAAGAGCAACATACTTTTCAGCTGGTTCTTGGGAGCCTTATTGTTATTGGCCGGTTGTACAAAAACCGAGTTTAATGACACTTCATTTGTAGATCGTGGGGAGGCGCCTTCGGAATTGTCAGCTATGTTTGAAATTACGCAGGACAATACCGGACTGGTTACAATCACTCCTAATGGAGTTGGTGCGGTTACCTATGAAGTCTATTACGGAGATGGCAACAACACACCTGCAAAAGTGGTGGCAGGTAAGAATACTACGCATGTATATCAAGAAGGAGTATATCCTGTAAAAATTATCGGTTACTCGGTTAGTGGTAAGAAAACAGAAGTAACAAAGCAGTTGACTGTTACTTTTCGTGCTCCTGAAAACCTAGAGGTGAGTGTTACAGTGGATCCTGCTAATAATTACAAAGTAAATGTTAGTGCTACCGCTCTTTATGAAACTAACTTCAAAGTTTATTTTGGTGTTAGTCCTACAGAAACACCTGTTACTTTTTTAGAGGGACAAACGGTGAGTAATGTCTATGCTGCTACAGGAACTTATCAGGTGAAAGTGATTGCGTTTAGTGGTGGAGCAGCCACTACGCAGCGAATTGTTCCTGTAACAATTGTGGATCCTATATTGTTACCATTAACATTTGAGTCTCCTACTATCAATTACAATTGGTTCAATTTTGATGGAGGTAATGTTACGGTAATCGCTAATCCCCAGTCTAATGGAATCAATACCAGTGCCAAAGTTGCTAGAATGGTCAAGAATGCCGGACAGCCTTGGGGTGGTAGTTTCTTAACATTGAGTAGCAATATTGATTTTTCAGCGAATAAGATTTTCCGCATGAAGGTGTATTCTCCTCGTGTTGGCGCCAAAGTTTTATTTAAGGTTGAGAATTCAGCAAACCCTGGTCAGAACTTTGAAAAAGAAGTATTGACCACCCGCGCAAATGCATGGGAAGATCTAGTGATTGATTATCGTGCCATCAATGTGGCTAACAATTACAATCGTATTGTTTTAATTTTTGATAATGGTACTATGGGTAATGGTTCTGCAAACTTTACCTGGTTGTTTGATGACATTCGCCTGGTGAATACATTGCCATTAGACCTTCCTTTAGATTTTGAAGCTGGTGCTTCTACATATCCTTGGTTCAATTTTGATGGCGGTACGGCAACCGTGGTTGCTAATCCTGTTTCCGGAGGAATAAACACCAGTGCTAACGTAGGTAAGATGGTAAAAAATGCAGGACAGGTTTGGGGTGGTAGCTTCCTTACGTTGAGTTCTCCTATCAATTTCTCAACTAACAAAGTGTTCCGGATGAAAGTGTATTCTCCTCGTGTGGGAGCAAAGGTTTTGTTGAAGGTTGAAAATTCCGCAAACTCCGGTCAAAACTTTGAGAAGGAAGTAACAACAAGCATTGCTAATGCTTGGGAAGATCTGGTTTTTGATTATTCTGCAATCAATACAGCAAATACGTATGATCGTATTGTGTTGATTTTTGATTTGGGAACAATGGGAGATGGCTCTGCAAACTTTACCTACTATTTTGATGATATCCGTTTAACAAACACGTTCCCTGTGCAGTTGCCATTGAATTTTGAGTATCCAATTACGTATGGTTGGTTTGATTTTGATGGTGGTAATGCTACTGTGGTGGCAAATCCCTCCGTGGCAGGAATCAATACCAGCGCTAAAGTGGTGAAAATGGTGAAGAATGCAGGCCAGGTTTGGGGTGGAAGTTTCTTGACATTGGATGGTTCAATCAATTTTGCATTATCACGTGCACTTCGCATGAAAGTATATTCTCCACGTGCTGGTGCCAAAGTGTTATTGAAGGTTGAAAATTCCGCCAATCCTGGTCAAAACTTTGAGCGGGAGGTAGTGATTCCAAATGGTAATGCTTGGCAGGAACTAAGTTTTGATTTTACAGGCATCAACACAGCTAACTCCTATGACCGAGTTGTAATCATCTTTGATTTAGGTGTAATGGGAGATGGTTCAGCCAACTTCACGTATTACTTTGATGATATTAGACTCAATTAATTTTAAAACTTCTTGCCATGCAATCCATGAATAAACTAATAGCGCTCTTTTTTGTGTTGACTGCAACACTAACAGCGTGTAAAAAACAAGAGTATAGTTTTGGTGATTTAGTAAATCCATCTGGGTTAACGCTTACAACTGCCGTTGTAGGGGTAGATGCCAGTAATCCTAATGGAAATGGATCCGGACAAGTTACCATTACAGCAAGAGCAACTGGAGCCCTCACTTATCAAATTGATTTTGGTGATGGGATAAAGCAGGTGGTGCCCGCTGGTACTTTAACGTACAAATACAACAATCCTGGAACAAACGCCTACACAATTACAGTGAATGCTGTGGGAACTGGTGGTTCACTTTCTACTATTAGCAAGCGTGTTACTGTGTTTGTGGCATTTCAAATTCCTACTGCTATTGTTTCCGCATTGACTGGTTCTGGTTCTAAAGTTTGGGTTACAGACAAAGATGCTCCTGGGCATTTTGGAGTGGGTCCTAACAATGAGTTTTCTCCAATTTGGTATGCAGCAGTTCCTAATACACGTGAGGCTTGTGCTTATGATGATGAGATTACCTTTTCAAAGGATGCTAATGGCCGTGTATTCATGAATGTTGATAACAAGGGTGCTTCATTCTCTATTGGTGCTTCTACTGGTTTTTATGGGTTTAGTGGCGGTGATGGATGCTATCCGATGGCTACTGGTGGTAATAAGCAGTTGATATTTATGAATGCAACATCAGGTTCCAGCGCATCTGTATCTACACAAATTCAATTTACAGTACCGGGAAATGGCATCATTAATTTTGGAACAGGGGGTGTTACTTATGAGATTTTGTCAATCACTTCAACTAGCATGCATTTACGTAATATTGGATCTGATAATAATTCTTGGTATCAAAAGCTAAAGCCAAAGCCTTGATTTGTGTTTCGATCCATTTTAATTGCATGTAGCGCATGGATATTGATGGCGGCTTCCTGTGGTAAGGATAAAACGCCAGCTCCTGCTGTAGTGCCAACTAATCTGGCACTGGTAACTACTGTCAGCACGGATAATAGTGGAAACGTTCAATTCAACGCTACGGCCACTAACGCTGTATCGTTTGACTTTGATTTGGGGAATGGTGTCTTTAGAACGGCAGCCGATGGTAATCTAACCTACCGGTACACCGCATCCGGTTCCTATGACGTAAATGTAATTGCTAAAAGTGCGGGAGGGCAAACCGCTTCTTTGCGCAAAACAATTACAGTGACCGTTGCTCGTTCTTTAGTATGGTCCGATGAATTTGATACACCGGGTGCCCCTGATCCTGCTAAATGGGGTTATGATATTGGTGCGGGAGGTTGGGGTAATGCAGAATTACAATACTATACCAACAGATTAGAAAACGCCAGCCAATCAAATGGCACTTTGAAAATTACGGCTATCAGAGAAAGTTTTAGTGGTAGTTCATTTACCTCTGCACGACTTTTATCTCGTAATAAATTTTCTTTCAAATATGGGAGAGTGGATGTTCGTGCAAAACTTCCAGTTGGTGCGGGTACCTGGCCTGCCATTTGGATGCTGGGGAATAATATAGGTACGGTTGGATGGCCGGCTTGCGGAGAAATTGATATCATGGAACATCGAGGAAACGATCCTAATCGAATTCATGGTACAGTACATTACACAGGCAACTCAGGTGGAGGTGGTATTGGCGGAACCGTTCTTAGTTCCAATGTTTCCACTGTTTTCAGAGTCTATAGCATTGAGTGGACTGATCAGTTTATCAAATTCATGATAGATGATGCCGTCTATTTTACTTTTCCAAATACTGCTACGCTTCCATTCAATCAGCCCTTCTTTCTTTTATTAAATATTGCAATGGGTGGAAACTTTGGTGGTGCAGTGGATCCTGCTTTTTCCAGTTCTATCATGGAGGTTGACTACGTGCGAGTTTATAATTAAATAAAATAGTGATTGTGAAACAATATAGTGGTTTAGTGAGTTTACTGTTATTTCTTCTCTGTGCGATACCAGAACATAGTGTTGCGCAGACCACTTATAAAAAGTTAGTATGGGCGGATGAATTCAACACTGATGGACTTCCTGACTCAATACGGTGGAGCTATGATAAGGGAAGAGGCTGTCCCGTTAATTGTGGATGGGGTAACCAAGAAGCTCAGTTTTATACATGGAATAGAAAAAAGAATGCTCGAGTAGAAAATGGTAAACTGATTTTGGAGGCACATCTGGAAAATTGGGAGGATGCGCGCTACACTTCTACACGATTAGTAAGTAAAAACAAAGGTGATTGGAAATACGGTCGGATTGAAGTGCGTGCTCAATTACCAAAGGGCACAGGAATTTGGCCAGCAATTTGGATGCTGCCAACCGATAATCAATATGGTATTTGGCCAAAAAGCGGAGAGATAGATATCATGGAGTTTGTGGGATATTATCCAGATTCAGTTTTTGGGACCGTTCATACAGAAGCCTACAACGGTATGCGGGGAACACAAAAAGTAAAAGGAATTACGCTTAACTCACTTTCCACCGCCTTTCACACCTATGCTATTGAATGGAATGAAAAGTCTATTTCTTTTTACGTTGACAAGCAGCGAATCAATTATTTCGAAAATGATGGAAAAGGATCAGCTACCTGGCCTTATGATCAGCGTTTCCATTTGTTGCTCAATATTGCAGTAGGTGGGGGCTGGGGTGGAAAGTATGGAATTGATGATTCCATTTTCCCACAGCAACTAGTAATCGATTATGTGCGTGTGTATCAGTAAAAATTGACTATGAATTTTTTTCGTCTGGTGATATTGTCTTTCACCGTGTTTCCTTGTACGCTGTTTGCTCAGCATGCATCTATTGATAAAAAAGTTGATTCACTGCTTAGTTTGATGACGCTTGAGGAAAAAGTAGGTCAGCTTAATCAGCTGAGCAGTGATTTTGCTGTTACGGGACCCATAACAAAAGATGGCGACAAACAAGATCGTGTTCGGCAAGGTAAAATTGGTTCTTACTTGAATGTAACAGGTGCCGCACGTACTCGATCATTGCAGGAAATTGCTATGCAATCTCGGTTACGTATTCCATTATTGTTTGCGCAGGACGTCATACATGGGTATCGTACAATTTTCCCCATTCCATTGGCAGAAGCAGCAAGTTGGGATTTGTCTGCTATGGAACAAACTGCAAGAATTGCAGCTGTTGAAGCGGCAGCGTCTGGTATTCATTGGACTTTTGCACCGATGGTTGATATTGCACGCGATCCTCGTTGGGGCCGTGTAATGGAAGGCGCCGGAGAAGACAGTTATCTGGGTAGTAGCATTGCTGCTGCTCGTGTAAAGGGTTTTCAAGGAAAAGGAATTGGCAATATAGATGCGGTCATGGCGTGTGCCAAACATTTTGCTGCTTATGGTGCAGCGGAGGGTGGACGTGATTACAATTCTGTTGACATGAGTGTCCGAAAACTCTATGAAGTTTATCTTCCTCCATTCAAAGCAGCCAAGGAGGCGGGAGTTGCTTCATTCATGAATTCATTCAATGATCTAAATGGAATTCCTGCTACGGGTAGTTCTTTTTTGCAACGCAAGTTGCTCAAAGGAGATTGGAATTTTAATGGAATTGTGGTAAGTGATTGGGGTAGTGTGGGTGAAATGGTCAACCATGGATTTGCTACCGATTTAAAAGATGCCGCATTAAAAGCAATGGCTGCTGGATCTGATATGGATATGGAGAGTCGTGCCTATGTGGCGCATCTGGCTGATTTGGTCAAAGAGAAAAAAATAGATATCCTGCTAATCAATGATGCGGTAAAGCGTGTATTGTATAAAAAATTTGAGCTGGGTTTATTCGAGGATCCTTATCGTTTTTCTGACGAAAAAAGAGAACAAGCTGTTTGGAATAATCCCGCACACGTACAAGTGGCCAGAGAAATGGCTCGTAAAAGCATTGTATTACTAAAAAATGAAAAACTGCCTGCTCTCAATCAAGCCGTATTGCCATTGTCGAGCAGTGCAAATAAAAAAATTGCATTAATTGGTCCATTGGTAAAGGCTATTGGAGAGAACAATGGTTTTTGGAGTTATGCCTGGCCAGATGATTCTTCAAGAGTCGTATCATTATGGCAAGGCGTCATCAACAAATTAGGAAATGCTAGTTCGCTAATCTATGCTAAGGGTTGTGAAATAACTGGTGCTGATACAAGTGGTTTTGCTGCAGCAAGAAAAACAGCTGCATTAGCGGATATACTGATTGTAAGTGTAGGGGAATTAGCAACGATGTCTGGTGAAGCCAAAAGCAGAAGTCAATTACAATTACCAGGTGTTCAAGAGCAGTTAGTCAAAGAGATGGTGGCAACCGGCAAACCTGTTGTTGTATTGATCAGTGCGGGGCGTCCATTAGTATTTAACTGGATTGCAGACCATGTGCCTGCTATAGTTTATACGTGGTGGTTGGGTACCCAAGCAGGAAATGCAATAGCCGATGTGTTGTTTGGTGATTATAATCCATCGGGAAAGCTGCCTATTACATTTCCGCGAAGTGAAGGACAGATTCCTATCTATTATAATTATCTGAGCACAGGTCGTCCATTTAAATCTGACACAGACAATACGTATGTTACTGCATATAAAGATCTTCCTAATAGCCCACGTTATGTTTTTGGACATGGGTTGAGCTATACTACTTTTCAGTACGGCGCTTTGCAAGTAAATACAAGCACCATCTCCAAGGATCAGCCGCTTCAGGTTAGTATTACAGTAACCAACACCGGCAATACTGCAGGCGACGAAGTGGTGCAGTTATATCTACAAGATGTAGTGAGTTCTATTGTAAGACCTGTTAGAGAGTTGAAAGCATTTGAAAAAATTAGTCTTAAACCTGGCCAATCAAAAGTGGTGCACTTTACACTTGAACCCAGTGCCTTTTCTTATTATAATGATAGCTTAGCGTTGATTGCTGAACCTGGCCTCTTTCATATATACATAGGAGGGGATAGTCAGGCCACTCAAAAAGCAAGTGTTACTCTTCTTTAACTTCTTCAAAATCCAGATAGTCCTCCTTTCGGCTTTTTGCAGTAGGGCTGGTTTTAGTATTTGTGTAGGACGAACCTGAACCTTGATTTTCCTGGTTGTTTGTAAAACCGCCCTGTTGGCGAACCTGCTGCTCCATCTGTTCCTTCATCTGACGAAAGCCTTTTCTGAGCGTTCTTCCTGCCAGGAAAAGGGGTACTACCAGCCTGAAAATGAACTGAAAAGCAAAATAGGCCAGCAAAAAATAGAGGATGTATTTCATGGGGTAGCAAAGATAAGAAGGGGAAGACCCCTATTGTTTTTTGGTCAAAACGGGAGGATTGCATAAATTTGCACTCTGAAGATGATGGAAGGGAACGAATTCGTTCCCTTCTTCTTTTTAGCTATATGGATAACAGCGCCCTGATAAGGACTTTGACAGAGAAGGTAAACCGCCTGATTGAGGCGGAAAACGACCTCTTTTTGGTAGAAATTCGGATTAAACCTACGAACAACATAAAAGTGTATATCGATGGGGATCAAGGAGTTAGCGTGGATAAACTGGTTGCATATAACCGGAAATTCTATCGCCAACTGGAAGAGGAGGCACTATTTCCGGATGGGGATTTTTCACTGGAGTTATCCTCCCCTGGTTTGGACGAACCGCTAAAACTTCATCGGCAGTACATTAAAAATGTGGGTCGGCCTGTAGAGGTGGTTCAGGAAGATGGTATCAAAGAGGAGGGGGTATTGAAGGCGGTTCGGGAAACGGAGGTAGCATTGGAGATTACAAAAGGCAAGGGAAAGAAGGCGATTGTCAGTTTGTTGACAATTCCTTTATCAACTATAAAAACAACAAAAGTTCAAATCAAATTTTAAAAAACGAAACGGTTCAAAAATTTGCAGTATGGCCAGTATTAATCTAATCGATGCGTTCCAGGATTTTAAAGATGCGGAGAATATCGATCGTCCGACCATGATGAAGGTGGTAGAAGATGTTTTCAAAACATTGTTACGTAAAAAATACGGAAGTGACGAAAACTTCGACGTAATCGTAAACGCAGAAAAAGGTGACTTGGAAATTATCCGTAGAAGGATGATTGTTGAGGATGGAGAAGTAGAGGATCCGCTTGCACAAATTGCGTACTCCGATGCTGTAAAAATTGAGCCCGACTTTGAGGTGGGGGAAGAATTATACCAAGAGATTGACTTGCTTGATTTTGGTCGTCGTGCAATTTTAGCTGCTAAACAAACTTTAGCTAGTCGTATTGGGGATATCAAGAAAAATGCATTGGCAAAAAAATATGGAGATCGTGTAGGGGACATCATCAGTGCGGAAGTTTACCAGGTATGGAAAAAGGAAATTTTATTATTGGATGAAGAAGGCAATGAGCTGATTCTTCCAAAGAGTGAGCAAATTCCACAAGACTATTTCAAAAAAGGAGAATCTATCCGAGCAGTTATCAGAAGGGTAGACATGAAAAATAATAATCCCGTAATTATACTTTCACGCACGGCTCCGGAATTTTTAGCGAAGTTGCTGGAGATTGAAGTGCCTGAGATTTTTGACGGATTGATTGTGATCAAGAAAATTGTTCGTGATCCAGGAGAACGTGCTAAAGTGGCGGTTGAGTCCTATGATGATCGTATTGATCCCGTTGGTGCTTGCGTGGGTATGAAGGGGAGTAGAATTCACGGGATTGTTCGTGAATTGAAAAATGAAAATATTGATGTGATTAACTTCACTACTAATATTCAATTGTTGATTCAGCGTTCACTTACGCCGGCTCGGATTACTAGCATGGAACTAGATACGGAGAATAAGCATGCCAATGTTTACCTGGCTCCTGATCAGGTATCCTTAGCTATTGGACGCAGAGGGGTTAATATTAAGTTGGCCACTGAGTTAACCGGATATGAGTTAGATGTGTACAGAGATAATTTGGGCGAAGAAGAAGAGGAGTTTGATATTGATCTGGAAGAATTCACAGATGAGATTGATGAGTGGGTAATTGACGAATTGAAACGTGTGGGTTGTGATACAGCGCGCAGTGTGCTCAAATTGTCTGCTGATGAATTAGAGCGTCGTACGGATTTGGAGAAGGAAACCATTGACGATGTTCGTCGGGTGCTCCAAACCGAGTTTGAAAATGAATAACAAGTTTTTTTAAAACAACTGAATGGCAGAATTAAAACTTCCTAGATTACTGGCGGCGGCCAAAGAGTTCAACATTGGACAAGAAACCCTTATTGAGTTTTTAGCAGGGAAGGGTTTTGCCAAGGATGACCTGAAGCCTACCTCTAAACTTTCGGAGGATATGTACCGTTCGCTCCAGCAGGAATTCCAGAGCGACAAGGCCGCTAAAATGAAGAGTGACCAACTGGAACTTCCCAAAACGGCACAGGGCGAAGTGCGTAAGAAAAAAGAAGAAGAGGAAATTTCATTTAAGTCTGGAAAGACTGCTAAGAAAAAAGAAGAGCCTTCCACTTCTGGTTCTGTAAAAGAGGAAAAGGTAGAGGAGGTTATAGTAAAAGCAGAGGCTCCTACTGTGGAAGGTCCAAAGGTTGTAAAGAAGATTGATCTGGATACGATTGATTCATCCGTTCGTTCTAAAAAAGGAATAAAAGCTAAAAAGGAAGAACCGGAGGCTGCGGTTGAAAAACCTTCTAAGAAGAAAAAAGAAGAAGCAGCGCCCCAAAAAGCTGCAGCAGTGCCGGTAGTGCCTGTTGAAGAAGCGCCACCTACTATCGAAAACATCGAGATAGAAAAATTGTCGGGTCCAAAAATTCTTGGAAAGATTGAGCTGCCTGTTAACAATGACACGCGTCCGGTACGTGAAGAGAAAAGACCACGCAAACGCATTCCTATTACTAAAAAAGATGGAACGCATCGAGAAGTATTTATCAATAAAGATGATAGTAACAGACCAAGTGGTGGTGGCGGTGGATTTAACAGAGGACGTGCAGGTAATCAACGTCCGCCACAACAACGGGGAAATGTTCGTCGGGAGGATAAACTAATTGACGAAAAAGAGATTCAACGTAAAATCCAAGAAACACAAGCTAAACTGGCGGGTGGTGCTGGGAAAGGTAAGAGTGTAAAAGCAAAACTTCGTCGCGCCAAGCGTGAGGAAATGGCGGAAGCTATGGGCGAAGAAGTAGCAGATAATAAGTTACAACTAACGGAGTTTATCAGTGTTAGTGAACTAGCGAGTTTGATGGATGTGAACTTTGCAGATGTGATCAGTAAGTGTATGAGCTTGGGAATCATGGTGTCGATTAATCAGCGTTTGGATGCTGAAGTAATTGAATTGGTTGCCAGTGAATTTGGTTTTGTGGTGGAGTTCATTGATATGGAAAAGCAGATGGAAATGGAAGAAGATGGTGATGAAGAAGATGAAGAAGAGGATCTGAAACATCGTTCTCCCATTGTTACCATCATGGGTCACGTTGACCATGGTAAAACTTCATTACTGGATTATATCCGTAGTGCTAACGTAGTAGCTGGTGAGGCGGGTGGTATCACGCAGCACATCGGTGCTTACCGCGTGGAGGTTGCTGGTGGAAAAGAAATTACATTCCTAGATACACCGGGTCACGAAGCATTTACAGCCATGCGTGCGCGTGGTGCCAAGGTTACTGATATTGCTGTAATTGTTGTGGCAGCAGATGATGCTATCATGCCTCAAACGCGTGAAGCAATCAGCCACGCACAAGCAGCGGGAGTGCCAATGATTTTTGCGGTTAATAAGATTGATAAGGATGGCGCTAATCCGCAAAAAATATATGAGCAATTATCGCAGATGAATATTTTAGTGGAGGAGTGGGGTGGTAAGTTCCAGAGCCAGGAAATCTCTGCTAAAAAAGGATTGAACATTGATAAGTTATTGGAAAAGATTTTGCTTGAAGCAGAAATGTTAGATCTCAAAGCAAACCCGGATCGTGGTGCAATGGGTACTATCATTGAGGCTTCATTGGATAAGGGTCGCGGATTTGTGGCCACCTTATTGGTGGAAAACGGAACCTTGCATCCCGGAGATCTGGTAGTGAGTGGTCAGTATTACGGAAGAGTGAAGGCCATGTTCAATGAAAGAAATAAAAAAGAAAAGGAGGCAGGTCCTTCTGCACCGGCTTTAATATTAGGATTGAATGGGGCACCACAAGCGGGTGAAAAGTTCAAAGTTTATGAGGATGAAGGAGAGGCTAAAGAAATTGCTAACCGTCGCGCACAAATTTTACGTGAACAAGGTATTCGTACTAAGAAGCATATTACGCTTGATGAAATTGGGCGTCGATTGGCACTTGGTAGCTTCAAGGAATTGAATGTAATCATCAAAGGTGACGTGGATGGTTCTGTAGAGGCCTTAAGTGATTCATTACAGAAACTTTCTACAGAGGAGATTATCGTGAAGGTGATTCACAAGGGTGTGGGTCAAATTAACGAAAGTGATATTGTGTTGGCTGAAGCTTCTGATGCTATTGTTATTGCCTTTAACGTTCGTCCCTCACTCCAGGCTTCTAAACTGGCAGAGAATGCGGGTATTGAAATCAAAATGTACTCCATTATCTACAACGCCATTGAAGAAGTTAAGAGTGCCATGGAGGGTATGTTGGAGCCTAAAACGCAGGAGAAGATTGTGGCCAATGTGGAAATTCGTGAGGTATTCAAATTTGATAAAGCTACGGTGGCGGGATGTTTTGTACGGGATGGTAAAATCAAACGGGATTCTAAGATTCGTTTGATCCGAGAAGGTATTGTGGTATATCCTACTGCAGAAGGGGTGGTAGCAGAACTGGCTTCCTTGAAGCGTTTTAAAGATGACGCTAAAGAAGTGGTTTCAGGTATGGAATGCGGATTGACTATTAAAAACTTTACGGATATCAAAGTGGGGGATGTAGTGGAGGCGTATGAATTGGAAGAAGTAAAGAGAACGCTCTAACTTTTTGTTAAACTCAAGCTGCTTTTGCATACTGCTGCAAAGGCCGCTTACTTTTGGGAACTATGCATAGTGTAATAAGAACCTCCCTTCTTTTTTCATTGATCTTGCTTGCTGGCGCTTTGTGCGCACAACCCAAGAAAGTTGTAGCTGATAAAATTGCTGCCGTAGTGGGCGATCGAATTATTCTGCAATCTGATGTAAAGAACTCTGTGGCCGATATGGCTCGTCGGGGTGAGAATTTACCTCCGAATGCTGAATGTATGATCATGGAGCAGGCAGTAGTTTCTAAGGTTATGATGTTACAAGCTGAAAAAGATTCATTACCTGTTACTGATGAGGATGTGGAAGCGGATTTGGATAATCGTATTCGTTCTTACATCAATCAATTTGGTAGCCAAGAGGCGGTGGAAGAAATAGCGGGTAAAACTATTTATCAGATCAAGGATGATGCACGTGAGTCAGTGCGTGAGCAAAAGTTAGCGGCTTCCATGCAACGTAAAATTGTGGAGAATGTACGTATCACCCCTGTAGAGGTAAAGGCTTGGTTTGATAAAATTCCTAAGGATAGTTTACCTTTTTATGAATCTGAATTAGAGATTGGGCAGATTGTAATTTATCCAAAGGCCTCACGTGATTTGGAACAGTATATCATTGGTGAAATGAATAACTACCGTCGTCAGATTGAACTAAAACTGACTACGTTTGAACAATTAGCCAAGCGTGTTTCTGAGGATCCAGGAAGTAAAGATCGTGGAGGTCAGTATCAATTGAATCGTAATGAAAAAACATGGGATCCTGTTTTTCTTTCTACCTCATTCCGATTAAAGGAAGGGGAGATCTCACCGCCTGTAAAATCAAAATTTGGATTTCATATTATCCAAATGGTCCAGCGTAATGGTGATGATGCCATTGTTCGCCATATTCTTCGCGTACCACCGGTGACATCAGATGAATTAGACCAGGCTAAACGTAAATTGGATACCGTTCGTTCTAAAATAATAGCAGGTACACTTACTTTCAATGAGGCTGCTACAAAATATAGTGATGAAGAATCAGCAAAATATACCGGTCCTTATTTGACCAATCGTGATGGTTCTACTTTTGTTACCATCGACCAATTGGATAAGGATATGGTTAGCTTGCTGGCAAAATTGAAAACTGGTGATTATACGATGCCTGTTGCCTATGAAAATGAGCAGGGTAAAAAAGGTGTTCGTATTGTTCATCTTAAATCTCGTTCAGTTCCGCATCGGATGAACCTGCAAGATGATTATAGTAAGATTGCACAATTTGCATTGGAGGAGAAGAAAGCTAAAGTGATGGAGAAGTGGATCCAGAATAAATTGGAAACCTATTACGTGAAGATTGATACGGCTACGGCCGAGGAGTGCCCACAGCTGAAAAAATTCTCAGCTGATAATTGATCCTCTATGAGTGACTCGATCAAACATGAATGCGGACTTGCCTTTATTCGTCTGCGTAAATCTTTTTCTTATTATCAGCAACAATATGGCACGTCCCTTTGGGGGTTGAATAAATTGTACCTCCTCATGGAAAAGCAGCACAACCGTGGGCAGGATGGTGCGGGTGTGGTGGCGGTGAAGCTTCATACAGAGCCGGGGTATCCCTTTATGAATCGGATTCGTAGTAATGCGCCACAGGCTATTGCTGACATTTTTCATCGAATTGGTGAGCAGATCAATGAATTTGAAAAATATAATCCTGGCGTACGTAATCATCCGGGGTTAATGAAGGGTAATATTGATTTCATGGGAGAGATCTTGTTGGGTCATCTCCGGTATGGAACACAGGGGAAAAATAAACTGGAGTATTGTCATCCTTTTATTAATAGGCATATTGTCCCTGCTAGGAATTTAGCACTGGCTGGAAATTTTAATATAGTCAACGCAGAGGAATTATACACGCATATTGGACAACAGCCCAATGAAGAACTTCGTTCCAGTGATTTAGCGGCCTTACTCGAATTGATTTATAAATTTCTCAATGAAGCAGATGAGAAAGCCCCGGATCAGTTAGATATCAAATCAGTTTTGCAAAAAACAATTCCGCTGTTAGATGGTGGTTTTAATGTGGGTGGTGTTACGGGAAATGGAATTGCTTTTGTATTTCGTGACCCACATGGCATTCGTCCTTCTTATTACTATATCAATGAAGAAGTGATAGTGGCTGCCTCTGAGCGTGCTGCCATTCGTACTACATTTAATGTTCCAGAAAACCAGGTGCAGGAATTACTGCCAGGACAGGGATTAATTGTTTATGAAGATGGGCGTGTGGTGATTGAACAACTGGTGGCACCCAAGGAGAGAAAGGCCTGTAGTTTTGAACGAATATATTTTTCCAGAGGTAGTGATGAGAAAATTTATCGTGAGCGTAATCAACTTGGTTTTCGATTGAGTGAGCCGGTACTCGAGGCAATTCAGCATGATTTGCGTAATACTATCTTTTCCTTTATACCTAATACGGCGGAAACAGCTTTTTACGGTATGCTCAAAGGAATGGAGCAGTATCTTAATAGAATAAAAGTAGAACGAATTTTAAGCTGGGGTAAGGATTTTGATGAAGAGAAGTTGCGGGAGATGATTAATCGCACCATTCGTATCGAAAAAATTGCTATCAAGGATGTCAAGATGCGTACGTTTATTACAGAAGATGTGAGTCGTAATGAAATGGTACAGCACGTTTATGATATTACCTATGGTACGGTTCGTCCTGATGAAGATACCCTGGTTGTAATTGATGATTCAATTGTACGAGGTACCACATTGAAAGAAAGTATCATTCGTATGCTGGGGCGCCTGCGTCCAAAGAAAATTATTGTAGTTTCTTCTTGCCCTCAAATTCGCTATCCGGATTGTTATGGAATTGATATGAGCAAGATGGGAGATTTTATTGCCTTTAATGCAGTTGTCTCTTTACTAAAAGAAGCAGGAAGAGCTGATTTTCTCAATGAATTACTGGATCGTTGCCGTACATTGGAAAAAGAAGGCAGATTACAGGAGGAAAATGTGGTTCGCCAACTTTATAAGCAGTTCACAACTGAACAAATCACTGCTAAAATAGCTGCATTGATCACACCTCCTGATTTGAATATTCCGGTGGAAGTTATTTTCCAGCGTATTGAAGACCTACATGCTTCTTGCCCTAATAATTTAGGGGATTGGTATTTTACAGGAAACTATCCAACACCAGGTGGTAATCGTGTTGTCAATAAAGCCTTCATGAATTATATGGAGGGTAAAAATGTAAGAGGTTACTAAGGCGCGCGTTTTTTATTTTTTTCTACTGACCAGGTATACGCCACTAAATATTAGACTTGCAGCTACTACTTTTTCTAAGCTAAATTGTTCTTGCAGAAACAGCGCTGCAATGATAGCAGCAAATACAGGTTGTGTGTAGATATAACTTCCAGTGATACCCGCTCCCAGATGTTTTAGCCCATACGTATTGAAGGAATAGGTAAGAAATGTTCCAAAGAAAACAAGGGCACCTAATGATAGTACTTGGGAAAAAAGGGCTTGCTCCCAATTAATACGCACTACATCAGACCAGCTAAAGGGCAGTATAAGTAAAAATCCAAATGTGAATACCCAGCGAATTACATGTAAGGGTTGGTAACGTGTCATTAATGGTTTAGCCAGTATAAAGTAGATAGCATAAGAAATAGCATTAATCAAAATCAGCACATCACCTGAGACCGAGGAGATGCCACTAGCGTCTTTTGATAGTATTAAAAGTAGCGCGCCTCCAATTCCTAATGCTAAACCAATCCCTTTAAATAAGGTAAAGGATTCGCGCAGCCAAAGCAGTGCAAACAAGGTAATTAGTATGGGTGTACTTAGCATTAACAAAGCTGCGTGAATAGTAGACGTGAGTGTGAGCCCTTTGATAAATAGCATTTGATTAATGGCTACTCCGGTTAATGCGCAACCTACAAAGCGAGGGATATCTTTTTTATCAATGCGGGCACTTTTATCTGAAAATGCCCACAGTATCCAAAATAATAATAAAGTAATCCCTACTCTAAAAAAGTTGACACCAAAAGCGCCTACCAAAGAAGGTGAAATATGTTTTACCAAACTTAGGTTGGCAGCAAAGAAAAAGTTAGTGAGTAGGACGGCTATATGTGCTTTTCGGATTTCAGACATGGAGCGCAAATTACTAACTGTTTTTTCCCAAAAGGGTTTTAAGCCAGGGATCCAGGGTTTGTTGTAAAGCTAGCGGGGGAGGTGTATAGGGTTGATAAGAGAACTCGGCTGCTATTGTCAACGCGCTTTTTATTGAAAAATTTTCTTGCATTAAAAGTGGCGCCCAACCTTTTTGATTACAATAGTTGGCTAAATATTCTTGCTCCGGCTGTCCGGGTGTTGGAATGCATACAAGTTTTTTTTGCTGAGGAAGCAGTTCCATTAAAGAGGTATAGCCACTTCTGCAAATAATCAGCGATGCTTTATCTATTTCGGTTTGTAATGCCGCACTATTCAGGTGTTCATAAATAATGCCTTTTGATTTACCATAGAGTAATTGAAGTGAATCGGTGGAGGAGGAGATATGATCCCCCGCGTTAACCGGCTTGCCCTTGACCAAGGTATACGAACCAGTATAGTTGGTTAATGATTGCGTAATTAGAGTTTCTAGGATTTCTCGTTGGGGTTCCGGTCCTGACAGCAAAAAAAGTAAATGTGTTTCTCCAATAGTTGCTGGGGTGTTTTGACTAAACCGATTTAATATTCCAATATATCGTAGGGGAGTTGTGGGCAATGCTAGGGGGGTTGATAATTCTCCTGCTAAGGCCCAGCTTCCCCTATAGTCAGGTATCCATACTTCATTAAATTTATTGAGTAACCGATATCCAATCTTTTGTAGCAATCGGTCTACCCAAACACCCTGACCCGTTTTAATTAGTAGTTGGTGGGTAATCAATACCGAGTGGATAGAGGGGTTATGCAATCCATATCTGTTGTCTGCGATTACGGCATCTAGTTTCCATTGCGCTACTTGTTTTGCCAACCATCTTTTTTCGTCCCTAATCTGTTTTAAAAATTTTGGCATTTGCCAGAGTAATAATAGCGGGAAAAGGATTTTGTTTTGCGAATACCTTATTTCTGTTCCTGGAGTTTCAACATAAGGTAGCGCAGGGAATTCCTGTTGTAATAGCGTTCCCGCCTTTCCATTGGCACCAATGATTACCTGGCAATTTTGCTTCAACAGCCAATGAATGATTGGGATACAACGGGTGGCATGACCCAATCCCCAGTTTAAGGGTGCTACCAGCACGCGAGGCCATGAAGTATTCAACAAATTTTTTTTAAGGATTGAGCAACAAATTGCTTGTAAAATAGTTTTTATTGAGGACTTTTAGGGTATGAAACAACTTGTTTTAGGAATCTGTTTGCTGGTGGTGTTGACTACAATGAGTAGTTGTGCACGCAACTATTATTCCAGCAAGGCTTCCAAAAACTGTGGTTGCCCCGGTCAAAATGTTCGTTAAACCCTAATCAATTTATGGCACGTACTCCCAAAACAATGACAGTGCTTTGCACAGCTTGTGACACAGCTTTGCAAGCGGATCAATTGCGTGATCGGGTATCTCATTTATTATCCTCTCCGGCTTTGGTGGAGCAATTTTGGAATACGGTAGAAATGGTAGATCGTAATTATATCACTACTAATCGTACGCGCATTGAAAGGGAGTTGCGTAACTACCCAGCGCGTTCTTTTCGCTTTTTGCTCAATAAAAATTAGTTGCTTATTGAAGCTTTCGAATAGCTTCCTCTAATTTTCCCAAGAAGACGGGGATTTCTTCTTCTTTACAAGTTCCTACACTTAATCGATACCAAGGTGAATCAGCGTCCGTTCCAAATGCATAAAAAGGAACTAGTGCTAGAGAGGCTTGGTCTAATAAATGACTGGTTACTGCTGCTTGGGAATCTAAGATTGTATTTTCTGCCGATTGTTTTCCTTTTAAATCTATACGGACGGTGAGGTAAATTGCGGCCTCTGGTGCTATAGAATCCACCGCTAATCCGGCTGCTTTCATTTTTTGAAACCCATCATGAATAGTGCGTAATCTTTTTTCGATCCCTGCTTTAAACTCAATTAAATAAAAATCGATAGCGGCTGTATTAGCCAAAAATCCAGTTAATGCTTTTTGCTCTGCCATTGGCGCCCACGCGCCGATATGGGTAAGAATCATTTTCATTTTTTGGATCAGTGGGGCAGGTCCCATTGACCAGCCTACTCGAACTCCGGTGGCTGCAAATACCTTGCTTATAGCGTCAATGAAAATGGTGTATTCCTTCATGGCCGGTTTTAGGGAAACCGGGTCATGGTGCTGTATGGATCCGTAGGTCAGGTGCCAGTACATTTGATCATACATCACGTAAAGTTTTTTCTCTTGCGGTCCTCTGCGTTTATTTTCCTCCAGTACTAAATCACATATAGCTGCTAGTTCCTCTTTTCTAAATGTAGTGCCCGTTGGATTTTGTGGTGAACAAAGTGAGAGCAAACTGGCCTCTTGAATATGTGGCCGAATCATTTCGGCAGTGGGCATAAAATTTGTTGCAGCGGTAGTTTCAATCAAAATATGTTCGCCCTCTACAAAATGGGTATAGTGATTATTATTCCAGGAAGGGGCTGCGTAAATTACCTTATCTCCTTTATCACAAATAGCTCTGAATACGGTGTAGATGAGTGGACGGCCTCCCGAGGCAATTAAAATTTCACTGGTAGTATAGGAAAGACCTTGTTTTTGTTGGATGAAAGCCGCCAGCGCTTCTCTCAAATCAAGATTTCCTTCGGCGGCGGGATAGCTAGTGTAATGTTGACGATAGGCTTCAATAATTCCTTGTTCCAATTCCGCGGGAATCGGAAAAATGGAAGGATCAAAATCGCCAATTGTAAAGTTGTAAACATGCGCTCCCTGTCTGATCTTTTCTTTGATTTCTCCACCTAATCGGACAATCTCGGAGCCAATAAGGGTCTCTGCTAGTTGGGAAAAAGGCATCGGTCTTTTTTACTGCTGCGAATGTAGTTTATTTCTTGCCGGCAGCTTTCTCAAAATCCAGAATTACTCCATTGATACAATAGCGAAGTCCAGTTGGAGGTGGTCCATCTTCGAAAACGTGTCCCAGGTGGGCTTTGCATCGACTGCATTGAACCTCTACGCGGTTCATCCCATGGCTATTATCTTGAATATAATGTAAGCTGCCTTTTTTAATGGGTTCAAAAAAACTAGGCCACCCACAGCCGCTTTCAAATTTGGTATCGCTTTTAAAAAGGGGGTTACCACAGGCCTTGCAGTAATAGGTGCCAACTTCCTTAGCCTCTTCAATAGGGCTGGTCCAGGGTCTTTCAGTCCCTTTTTCTCTGGCTATGTAGTAGACTTCAGGAGAGAGTATTTTTTTCCATTCGTTTTCCGATAGCTTCACCTCATT
>VGMN01000013.1 GCA_016866355.1 Bacteroidota bacterium | reverse complement strand
CAAAAGATGGAGATGAGGCGCTTGACAAAGCCAAAAAAAATAAACCGGACTTGATATTGCTGGATGTAATGATGCCAAAAAAATCTGGCGTTGAGGTTTGTAAAATATTACGCTCGCAAGTACAATTTAGTGAAACGTTGATTGTGATGTTAACGGCCTTAAGCGATGACGGTTCTGTAGTAAAAGGCCTGGAAACAGGAGCCGATGATTATATTGGAAAACCTGTCAGCCCCAAAGTATTGATTAGCCGTTTACAAGCCTTATTTAGAAGACAAACTAAACCTGAAACCACTACTTTAGTTGCTGGTCCCATATCAATCAACACGGAGCAATTTTTAGTAACAGTAGATGGAAAATCTATTTCACTGGCTAAGAAAGAGTTTGAACTTCTTTACTTGCTGGCAAACAAGCCTGGCCGTGTGTTCCTTAGAAATGAAATTTTAACTCAGGTATGGGGAAATGAAGTGATAGTCGGTGACCGTACCATTGATGTACATATCAGAAAAATCAGACAAAAATTGGGAATCGACTGCATAAAAACGGTCAAAGGGGTAGGGTATAAATTTGTGCTATAACAGCAAATTCGAAGCTTACCTTTACTGAAACGTTTTATGCCAAATCGAGAAAGCAATATCACACCCCGACAAATTGCGCTAACCGCGGCATTAATTCTTTCCATTCCTGAGAGTCTATTAGTGATTTGGGCTTCTGGCAAGTGGGCACTGGGATTACTTTCCTTTACTGTGCTCTTTACAATCAGCTTCTTTGTTATCAACACATTGTTGGAACAGTTCATAAACCGAAAAATAAAGTTGATATACAAGTTCATTCACAAGACTAAAACAACTAAAAAGGAAGAAACCTATTACAAATACATACTTCCTCCAAAAACCTTAGAAGAAGTCAGTAAAGATGTTGAAGACTGGGCTATTGAGAACGAAAAAGAAATGGAGTTACTCCGACAAAATGAACAGTTTCGAAAAGAGTTCTTACAGAATCTATCGCACGAGTTTAAGACACCCATTTTTTCCATTCAAGGTTATTTAGAAACCTTATTAGATGGTGCACTAGAAGATCCAAAAATTAATAAAAAATATTTGGAAAATGCGGGACGTAATGTTGAACGCCTCTCCAACTTATTGGGCGATCTGGAGCAAATTTCCAAGTTAGAAAGAGGTGAATTGCCCCTAATCAAACAATCTTTCATTATTCAAGACTTAGTAAAAGAGGTTTTTGAAATGACAGAATTAACAGCGGATAATACTACAACCCATTGCAGCATTAAAAAGGAATGTGAAGCTCCTCTACCTGTTTATGCCGATAAAGAAAAGATTAGACAGGTATTAAGCAACCTAGTTGAAAATGCACGTAAATACGGAAAACAAAATGGTAGCATCACCGCATCGATGTATAAAACAGATGACAAACATATTTTAATTGAAATCACAGATGATGGAATTGGAATTGCTGAGAGAGAGATTAGTCGAATATTTGAAAGATTTTATCGTACAGAAACAGGACGCTCGCGTGATATCACTGGTAGTGGGTTAGGCCTTGCCATTTGTAAACATATGATAGAGGCGCATGGAGAAACTATTCACGCCAGAAGCACTGAACAGGTAGGAACTACTATTGGATTTACATTACCTGTTAGCTAACAGTTTTATTGAAACGGCTAGAAGAAGCGCGTTGTAAAAAATCGGCAATCAAAACCTGCGATCGAATAAATTGCTTGGGGTTACCACCTGCATATTGATTATCTAGTGTAGCGTTCAACAACCTTGCTTTGACATTATCGGCAAGCTGGATATCCAATATATTTAAAAACTCATTTTTTATAGCCTTATCGACTATTTCAACTGCAGCCTCTAATCGATAATCCAGGTTGCGTACCATCCAATCCGCCGAAGAGATAAAGACACGCTCCTTACCCTTATTATAAAAAGCTAATACGCGTGCATGTTCCAAGTATTCATCCACAATACTTATGGCATGTGGAGGTAGTCTTTTTTTAGAAATCGGGAACTGTGCACAATAGATCCCCCTGATAATTAAATGAAGCTCTACCCCACTTGATACAGCCTTATTCAATAGTTTAATCAAGGTTAGGTCACTGAGTGAATTGAGCTTAATGATAATTTTTGCTTTTTTCCCTGCATGCGCTATTTTAATTTCCCGCTCAATTAATCGAGCAATAGAGGGACGCATAGTTACAGGAGATACCAATAAAGTTTTACACTTCCAAAGTGGCGTCATCCCCCGTTGCCATTTTCCCAGATACTCAAACACTCTCAACGCATCCCGCATGATTGCTGGAGATGATGTCAACAAACAATGATCTGCATATAAGCGGGCAGAAGACTCATTTAGATTCCCCGTACTGACAAATCCGTAGTATTGTAATTTCTGTTTCTCTCGACGGGTAATTACACAAAGCTTAGCATGAACTTTCATATTAGGAACTCCCAACAAAACCCGAATTCCTTCTTCTTCTAACACCGATTTCCATTCCAGGTTAGCCTCTTCATCAAATCTGGCTTTCAACTCAAGCATTACCTCTACAGACTTTCCATTTCGTGCGGCATTGATCAACGCATGAATAACACGGGAAGAAGAAGCCAACCGATAAGCTGTTAGTTGGATTCTTTCAACTGTAGCATCCATCGCTGCCTCACGCAACATATCAATCAAGGAGTCGAAAGAATGATAGGGAAAATGCAACATGATATCCCTTTGCAATACCACATCTGTTACACGAAGCTTGTCACGTAACAGAGGATGGGTGAAAGCGGGCTTACGTTGCTGTGTAACTGGTAACACTTTTGGAAAATCCATAAAGTGTCTAAAGTTATGTATGCGGCCACCGGGTATGATGGCACTTTTTTTTGTGAGCCCTAACCGACCAATTAAATACTGCAACAATCCATTATCCATCTCCTTATCATACACAAATCGAACGGGCTTGCCCTTCCTTCTATTTTTAATACCCTTTGCCATTTTTTCTACAAAACTGGTAGACAGGTCATGATCTATTTCCAATTCGGCATCCTTAGTGACTTTAAATAGCCAAGCCTCAAACAGATCATAATCAAAATAGGGGAAGATGCGAGGGAGATTAAAACGAATAATATCTTCTAAAAGAATAATATGTTTTTCGTTTCCCGGGGAGGGAAGCAGCACAAATCGACCAATGGATGTTACAGGAACTTCAATTAAGGCATACTGATCCTGATAGGCTGTGTTCTTTTTTCGCATTACCACACCCAAGTAAATACTTTTATCTCTTATATAAGGCAAGGTGGGTAATGCCTCAATCATCAACGGGATAACATAATTACGAACCTGTGTTTCAAAAAACTCCCTTACAAACTGCTGTTGTGGTTTTGTAAGCTGTTTTTCATTTTTTAAATAAACACGGTGTTGTTTGAGTTCTTGCAGAATATTTTTCCAAATTCTTTCAAATTCATTTTGCTGTCGCAACACAATCATCTGGATTTCGTCCAGGATTTGCTGCGCATTGGCATCAATATCAATGTTGAGTTTTTTTCGTCTGGCACTGTAGTCAGACATTCTTTTAAGTGTAGCTACACGTACTCTGAAAAATTCGTCCAGATTATTTGAAAATATGCCCAAAAATCGAATACGCTGTTGAAGCGGAACGGTAGGATCATTGGCTTCTTGTAATACGCGGCCATTAAATGACAGCCAGCTGATGTCACGTGGAATTAGCATGCAAACAGGGTATATAACAAAACTAATTGATCAAAAACGAACCTGAGAAAAGTAAAATAAGTTAATAATTGTTTCACATTAAGGCAATAAATTGATTATCACCTAGCAACTGCCCTTCTGGATACCACCTCCTCATAGAGCGTATGTATCAACCCATCAGCAAGCCCAATTTTTGGGACAAACATACTTTCGGCATCTGCCCAACGCATGGCATTGATATAAATTTGAAGCGCGGGCACAATCACATCGGCTCGATCCTCTCGCATGCGAAACTGTTGCATCCGCTCTGGAATGCTGAGCTCGTTCAATTCTTTGTGGTACTGTTTCAATAGCTCCAAATCAATGGGTTTTCCTTCTTTTCGTTTAGAAAGATTAAAAATCTTATTGATGTTTCCCCCAGAACCAATGGCGGTAACATGGTGATGACCTTTAGTTTTCTGACGGATATACATTTTCATCTCCTCCCAATTTTCCGAGGATACCTGGTCCTTAAGCAATCGAATAGTTCCTATGTTGAAAGATTTTTTAAAAACCAGTTTGCCATCGCTAAAAAATGTCAGTTCTGTACTTCCTCCACCCACATCAATATAGAGATAGGACTCGGCAGCATCCATATAATCAGCAATGTGATTTTCGTAAATAAGGGTTGCTTCTTCTTCTCCAGTAATCACACGAACAGCAATCCCCGCCTCTAGCTTAATCCGCTGTAAAATCTCTGCTGTGTTGGCAGCATCACGCATAGCAGAAGTAGCACAAGCTTTTAAACTTCTGACGCCATATACGTCTAGAAGCAATTTATATGCTTGCATAGTCTTCACTAACTGTTCTGCCTTTTTCACAGATATAGATCCCCTTTCAAATACATCAAAACCCAAGCGCAAAGGAACACGGACTAATACTGTTTTAATAAAATCAGGATTTTGATCGGTGTGTTCGACTACCTCAGAAATTAAGAGTCTTACCGCATTACTTCCTATGTCTATAGCTGCCAGTTTCACTTCGGCTTCAAATTTACAGATTGAAATAAATAAAAAAGAAAAAAATGGTTTACGGTTTCATAACATCTGCTTAATACCTAGTTAACGTTAGCGGCTTTACTTCGGTAAACAGTAAGTAATGCAGAAAAGAAGTCCCGATGTAGTGGTGCTAAGTGATATTCATTTGGGAACCTACGGCTGTCATGCAAGGGAATTGGTGCATTACCTCAAAAGCATTACACCGCAGTTACTGATTTTAAATGGGGATATTATAGATGGCTGGCAATTTAGCAAAAGCTACTTCCCCCCTGCCCATATGCAGGTTATTAAAGAGATCCTAAATCTACTTGCACAGGGTACTCGGGTTGTGTACATAACAGGCAATCATGATGAAATGCTTCGCCGCTATAGCGAACTACACCTGGGAAATTTTCAGCTTACCGATAAACTGGTAATTGAAATGAATGGAAAACGTACCTGGATTTTCCATGGGGATGTTTTCGATGCTACTACAAAGGGAAGTGCAAAGTTCATTGCCAAGTTGGGAGGATGGGGATATGACTGGCTGATTCTTCTAAACCGACTTATAAACTGGATGCTGACTCAAATGGGACAACCTAAGATGAGCTTAAGTAAGAAGGTAAAAAATGGTGTCAAAAAAGCAGTTAGCTGGATTGCGGATTTTGAACAGACTGCAGCAGAGTTGGCCATTAACAAGGGATATGATTATGTGATTTGCGGACACATACACCAACCCCAGCAACGAATAGTTACAACAACAGAAGGGCAGGTCACTTATCTAAATAGTGGAGATTGGATTGAGAATTTAACTGCACTTGAATACAATAATCAAAACTGGGAGATCTACCACTATAAAGAAGAGGATTACCAGCTGGCACCGGTGGTAAGTATGCAAAAACAGTTACCTGAGTTAAATGTGGAAACGGATGAAATAGGATTACACATACACCAACTTCCTTTTTAATCTAAGCTACACATGAAAATATTTTACGCAGTACAGGCTACCGGTAATGGGCATATTAGTAGAGCCATAACCCTACTGCCCCATCTACAAAAATGGGGAGAAGTTGACTGTTTTTTAAGCGGAAATAATAGCCATCTCCAAGCAAATTTGCCTGTCAAATTCAGAAGTAAAGGAATCAGTCTTTACTACAATAATACCGGTGGACTGGATTATCCCAAGATTGCCTTTCAGCGTAATCCCCTTGGCGTTTATAAAGAGGTAATGTCCTTACCTGTTGAAAAATATGATCTGGTGTTGAATGACTTTGATTGCTTGACCTCTTTAGCTTGCAGTTTGAAAAAGGTTCCCTCGGTGCATTTTGGACACCAAGCCAGCTTTCAATATACTGAGGCGCCCAGACCTATTTTTAAAAGCTGGCATGGAGAACTGCTCTTAAAGAAATATGTTCAAGCCACACATCATATAGGCTTGCACTTTGAAAAGTATCACCCTTCAATTTTTGGAGCCGTCATAAAGCAAGAGATACTAGAAGCCACTCCGGTCAATGAAGGGCACATCACGGTATACCTTCCCGCACTGCATGACAGCTTCCTGCAATCAATACTTAAAAAAATACCTCTTCAGCGATTTGAGGTTTTTAGCAAGACGGTAAAAACAGTAACGCAGCAAAAAAATATAATTTTCAAGCCTATCGATCAGGAATCCTTCAATAAAAGCTTGATTAGCTGTGCAGGAATAATATGTGGAGCCGGATTTGAAACTCCAGCAGAGGCCTTGCAATTGGGTAAGAAAATATTAGCTATGCCAATATGGGGGCAATATGAGCAATATTGTAATGGAGCTGCTTTGAAAAATATGGGGGTGCAAGTCCTAGACCCTTATAAATCACTTGATACTGAAACTATTGAGTCCTGGTTACAAAATGGAGCCACTCTATCTCGTGATTATAGCCAATCAATTCAACAATCGCTAACCTATTTACTGGAAGTAGGCGCTGCCCCAACTAATAGAAATCTTATTTTTCCGAAGCAGATTGCTTTGCAGTAATGCGGTGAAGATAAACTCTGGCATGCTGTATGTTAGTCCATTCATCAGGCTGGGCCACGTCTATGGGGTCAATTTGGTTGAGCACCGACCTTAATTCACTTAAAAAAAACAGTCCAACATCAGGCCCTGACCTCTTTTTCTCCTGCCAACAATTGTCTAATAAACTAGAAACTTCATGGACAGATGATGCCCTTCGAATTGCTTCGATGATGGTATTCATATTGCAGGGATAGGCTGTGAAATTATAAAGCCTTCTCAAAAGTAAATTGTTGAACAATTAGGTTTTGAAATTCAATGTTAAGTTTTGAGGGACTTGAAAAACTTAACATTAGCGAGAGGCAGGTTCGTAAGCCAGCTTTTGCCTTTTTTCAAGAATTTCATAAACTGCATCAGGAAGGTCTACCTCATACTTTTCACCCGTTTTTATGAAGCTAATTGACTTACAAGCAGCATCGTAAGTGAAATATAGCACATACACCTCCCCCTTGTCTCCATAATAATAAATTTTGCCCTGCGTAGTACAGCTACGTTCTGTAAGTCTTGCAGGCTGGTTAGCTGCATTAGCAATAGTAGCCAGTTCAGTCTTATCATAAATCTTAACCATCTTGAAAAACCTGGGATTACCTGGAGTTTTGTAAAACATAACTACAGCACTGTCACAAAAGGACAACTCAGGTAAAAGGTCGGGCGTTCCCTTGGGTGTGCAAAAGGCAAAAAGCAGCACAACATTCACTAATAACAGGTATCGGAAAATGTACATAGCTCAAACTAGATTATAAAAAAAACGCTCTGCCTTTACAGACAGAGCGTCAAATTTAAAAAAAGTAAATTAATAAGATTTATTCTGCGGATCCCATGCAGTCCAGCCTGAAGTCCAATCAGTGGTTCCCATAGCCCCACGGAATGTGGTTGAAGTAAAGAAACTATTCATACCTGTAAAACTTGCTCCAGTTAGCGCAGGAGACCCTGTGGCTGGTAAGAAGTTAGGGGTAACTGAATAAAAAGGACTTGTCAATCGTGCAGCTGCGCTATTTGCCAGGGTAACACAACCCTCAGATTCAGCCTTAGCTTGAATTTGAGCAGCTGTACAAATATTATTATTGCCACTACGGTAGATGCTAGTAGTAGCATGTATTAAGTTGTTCCGGAACTCTGATAGTCCATTTACATAATAATCATTCAATGTTCCATCAGATTCCATAGAGAAACCAGCGTCAGGGTGGCCAATCATGATGGAGTTACGAATTACAAATTGTGTTCTTCTTCTCCAACGCATTGAGTAATTGTGGTTGGCAGCTGTTCCAGTTGCATCATTAGGGCCTACCATGGTAAAGTTACTCAACTGAGGACGAGTGATAGGCGTAGCATTAGTACCACTAGCATCGTTATCACACTCGATTCCATTACCCGCATCACCTGCATCTACAAAATCAGGCTTACGCATGGATATTGCATATTGTATCTTACCGCTGTACCCAAAGTCAAAATCAAAATCATCGTCAGCTGTAGCAAATGCTATCAAATTTTTGGCATTAACAGTACCTCCAAAGAATTCAAATGCATCATCATTACCAAAAGAAACCATCACATTTTCAATAATTGTTCCTGAGCCTACACCACCACAAGTCAATCCATTAATTTCAGAACCAGGCTCAGCTGCAATACCAGCATATTCAATTCTTACAAAACGAAGTATTCCGCTTTCATCAGTTGGGTTAGTACCCCCATATTGACGACCTACCCCACCCTCAATAATTGGAGCAGGATCTAATGGACGATTGGTAGGCGCTTTACCCAAAAGGATGATACCACCCCAATCACCAGGTGCACGAGATCCGATGGGCTTTCCACTAGTGAAAACAATTGGATTGTCTTTTGTACCTGAGGCAATAATTTTTGCACCACGCTCAATGATGAGAGCGCCTTTTTCAGTCACATCACTCTGCACCACACAACCTGCTTCAAAGGTTACAGTTGCACCATCAATTACATATACATAACCTTTTAAAATCCACTTACCCTTAGCATAAAACTTACTGGAGGAAATCACACCAGTAATTACATTGCTGGTAGGGTCAGTAGGAACGACAGTGCCGCCACCGCCTCCATCCTCGAAATTTACTTTTACGCAAGCGGATGTGCTTAACAGTAATACTGCCGCAAGCACTTTTGTGAGAATCGACTTCATATACAGGGTTTTGAGTTTTTAAGTTTATTTTTTAGAAGTATTAAAATCATATGTAAAACCAAAAGAAATAGTAGACCCAGGTCTGAATGCATAGAACAAACGATCTGTACCCTCCTGGAAGGAAGTTTCCTTATTTACATTTTCATAGAAATAGTAATATGGATTCAAGATATCTGACCAGGTTAATCTGAGTTCGCCCTTACCTGCAAAAATTTTCTTGGAAACTTGGAAATCAACTTGATCACGAGGACGCTCGTAAACATCTGGGAAACCTAAATCATTCAACCCAACCAAACTGAGGCGTTGCCCGATTCTGTTGTATAACAACGAACTGCTGATTCCTTTTTTGCTGTTGTCAAATTGCAATCCCAAATTAATCAGATAAGGAGATTGCCCTTGTAAAGGACGGCTACTTGATACAGTTTGACCACCGCCAGATGTGGAGGCAAGGGTTACCGTTGAACTGATATAGGTGAGGTTAACAAAAGTGCTTAACTGTGCATCGCCATCTTGAAGTGAAACCAAATTCTTTCTAATTTCTAACTCTGCCCCAATGGTGGTAGCATCTTGTGCGTTGTAAAACTTATAATTTCTTCTGTCGAGTACACTGGAAGGATTCAATCGTAATTCAATAGGATTCGTGAAAGATTTATAAAAGGCCCCTAATGTGATACCTTCTCCACCCTTAGGATAAAATTCGTAACGAAGATCTCCGTTTATGATTGAACTACGCTTCAAATCAGGGTTACCATCCACTGCATAATTTACCTCGTAATCAAAAAATGAGAATGGTGCAATTTCACGGAACTCAGGACGCGCTACCGTCTGACTACCTGCTAGACGAATGTTATGCTTAGGCGAGGGCGAAAAAGTTAAATTGAACGAAGGGAGGATATCCCATTTTTCTGTGTTAACCACAACGCGCTTAGCAGTTACATCCTTGGTTGTCAAAAATTGCTGAAAATTTTCAGCACGCACTCCCCACACTAAACGCCATTCATCTGCCAATTTATTATCAAACATGGCAAAGGCTCCATTCACAACAGAGACTCCAAAATATTTATCTTGATTATTCGTGAAATCTAAAATTCTAAACCCACGAGTAGACATGTTTGCAGGTGCCAACAACTGATCAAATGGCAGATACACTAACTGACTATTAAATTGAAAAATGCTGGAAGGCTCATATCTAAAGATTCGACTGCTGAAATCACGGATACGAATCAATGTGGACCCCCCTGCCTTGAAACTTTGTTTGAAATTTCCCATCTTGAAAGGGATCAGGATAGACCCGTTGGCTCCGTAGCTATAATCCTTTAAATCACTAAAAAATCTACGCGTATCATCATCGTTGAATTCAAATGGAGCACTGGTTCCTTTTGGACGGAAATAAGCATACGTACGCAGGTCAGGCTGCGTTTTCCAGTTATATCCAATATTACCATTCCAATTTAACTTAATGCCACTTGATGTCAACTGGTGACTTCCTTCCAATTGGCTAGTATATAAACTACGTTGATTAAGAACGGAAGACCTGAAATCAATATCTTGAATACGATCAAAACTTACGCCGGTACGCGTGTAGTAATTGTCTTCAAAAAGTTGGTTGAAAAGATTTTTGAAGGAAATTTTGTGCTTCCCTTTTACATAGGTAAAGTTGGCAATTACACCAGAATTAATAGAGTATTTATTTTGGTCATCAAATAACTGTACCAATAAATCGCCATCATCTTGATGCAGTTTTCTCTCTACTGCAAACTTTAGCATACTCTTGCGATACTGGGCGGAAATGATAGAGCCAAATACACCTCCCTTTTTGAATTTCTTATTGATCCCCCAAGTAAGATTATATGTCTGGATCGGAGCTGCAGTGGAGGCGATCTCTTTGCTCACTTCATTGTTGAAAAGCTTACTTAATTCAATTTGCTGGGCAATTCCCGTATTGCTTCCACTTAAAACACGATAGGCCTGAGGGGTAGTTGGAAAACCTGCTGGTAATGAACGTGTGCCATCATCAAATCCGAGCCAATCATTACTATTGCGTGCATTGCTGGTGAAATCTTTAGATGTTGATTGGTTATTGAAACCCCAGCTTACACCTACTGTGAGCAAGCTTCGTGCAGGAACGTCTTTTGTATTGATCTGAACCAGTCCACCTGCAAATTCCCCAGTAAGATCCGGAGTGGCAGTTTTGTTAATTATAATATTATCAACCATCAAAGAGGGAATCAAATCAAATGAGAATGCTTTTTTGTCAGGTTCAGAACTGAGTAACTGCGCATTATTAATTAGCGCCGCATTGTATCTATCACTTAGTCCGCGTACTATTACAAACTTATTATCCTGGATACTGGTTCCACTCACACGCTTTAGAACTTCCCCGGTATTTTTATCAGGCGTGCGGCGGATAAAATCAGCAGCCAGACCACTAGATAATGAAATATTATTTCGTTGAAAACTCAATAAAGCACTGGTGTTTTCCTGACGGCGAGAAGAACTGGTAAGTGTGATAGACTGCAGATTAGATTTGGCACTTTCCTGCATAACTATCTCAAGGATATTTTCTTGATTGGGGCTTGCAAGTATGTCAGCAACCTGTTTGGATTCATATCCTGTGTTGGTAATCTTGAAAATGTACTTTTTTCCAGCTTCTAATTTTGTATAAAATTTACCCTCAACGTCAGTTGATAAGGTGGTAGCATTAGTGCCCTCAATTGTTACATATGCCCCAACTAATGGTTCATTTTTAATGTTGATTACCTTACCCACAAAAGGAATCAATTGGGCTGTAGCTTGCGAAGCAGCAAAAAGGAGAACGGTGAAAAGAAGGGTTAAACGAACCTGCATAATTCCTTTGTTTGACGCAAAGGTGCTCGGCTCATGTTACCGGTAAGTCACCACATTATTAAGCAATAGTTACCTCAATGTTACCAAAATGTTACGCCTTTTCACCCCCCTTTGACCATCCAAAAAAACACTACTTTCACAGACTGTTTGCTCACTTTTAAATAGACCCTATGTCAGGTTTTAATTCATTATTGAAAATATTTGTCCCAAAGAATGCGGTGTTCTTTGAACTGTTTGAAAAAGTAGCTGAAAACCTTACCATCATGGGTACACAGCTAAAAGCAGTAGTGGCAGAAACGGATATTGACAAAAGAGCCAAGCTGATAGCCGTCATAGAAGACCTGGAGCATCAAAATGATGACCTTACCCATAGCCTTTTTACAGAGCTGGGCAGAAATTTCATTACCCCCTTTGACAGAGAGGACATTCACTACTTAGCTACTTCTTTGGATGATATTGCCGACTACATATACGGCTCTGCAAAAAAAATGAACTTTTATCGTGTCAATACCAATGACATGGGGATGCAAAAATTTGCAGAGTTGATTGAGCAAGGATGTCAGCAAGTAAAAATTGCTGTGACACAACTCCGCGATATGAAAAATATCAAAGCCATCACAGAGGCTATGATCAAAATTAATAGTATCGAAAACCAGGCAGATGACATTTTCGACATGAGCATCGAACGGTTATTTGCCATGGAAACGGATGCAAAAGAGGTAATCAAGATTCGGGAGATCTACCAGGTCATGGAACTGGCCACTGACAAATGTGAGGATGCCAGCAATGTTATCGAATCGATTGTTCTCAAATACGCTTAAGCAGCAATGACTACTTTTCTTATTTCAATAATTGTATTGGCATTGTTGTTTGATTACATCAATGGATTCCATGATGCCGCCAACTCTATTGCAACGGTAGTTTCTACAAAAGTGTTAACTCCATTTCAAGCAGTTCTTTGGGCTGCCATATTCAATTCAATTGCCTTTTTTATTTTTAAGGACCATGGCGTTGCCAACACAGTTGCCAAAACTGTCAATGCAGATGCTGTAAATGGTGCCAGCATGATGAATGTGATTTTTGCCGGATTAATCGCAGCTATTGCTTGGAATTTGTTGACTTGGTGGTTTGGAATTCCATCTTCGTCCTCTCATACCTTGATTGGTGGTTTTGCAGGTGCAGGTATTGCTGCTGCAGGATTTGACGCTGTCAATACTGCGGTAATTGTAAAGACTGCCAGTTTTATCATATTGGCTCCCATGATTGGTATGCTAATGGCATTTATTATGTCACTGTGGTTTCTCAGTTCCTTTGGGAAAGGCTGGAAATCCCGCATTATATCCATTGTAGTAATTGCTTACGTTGTGTATTTTCTGCAATCCAATTTGCTGACTGATCCTACTGAATTAGCTGGAAAAACGGATTATGAAAGTTATTGGATGCAAGTAATTTTCTACTCCAAGAATTTCAAGTGGATTCTGTTAGCGTTTATCCTGCTTACCATGGCCTTTTTCGCCCTTTATTTAAATAAACTAAACGCACATCGATCCAATTTGTGGTTTAAAAAACTTCAGCTGGTATCCTCTGCGGCATTTAGTATCGGGCATGGAGGAAATGACGCGCAAAAAGTAATGGGCATTATCACGGCTGCACTTATTGCGGGTGGACAGATTAGCAATTTTGAAGAAATGCCCAACTGGGTACCCATTGCCTGCTACGCGGCCATTGGTTTGGGAACCATGAGTGGCGGTTGGAAAATTGTAAAAACAATGGGAACACGGATCACAAAAGTAAGTCCTTTTGAAGGCGTAGCAGCTGAAACAGCTGGCGCCCTTACACTTTTTCTAACAGAAGCATTAAAAATCCCGGTAAGCACTACACATACTATCACTGGAGCTATTATGGGCGTGGGTGCCACCAAGCGATTATCTGCCGTTCGCTGGGGGGTAACCATTAATTTAATATGGGCTTGGATACTTACCATCCCTGTGAGTGCACTATTGGCTGGTTTTATTTACTGGATTCTCCGTTTCTTTTAATCTTTTCTTGCAAACAGCGCCGGAATTACAGAGTTTTGCCGAGTAACTAATCCTATGGCAAAAATTGTAGTAACAGGTGGTTGTGGATACATTGGTTCACATACCATCATTGATCTAGTAGAGAACGGCTATGAAGTAATCTGTATAGATAATAATTCGCGCTCACACGCTGCCGCGCTGGATGCCGTGCAAAAAATTACTGGAAAAAAAGTTCAACAGTATAAAATAGATCTCTGCAACTATGAGGATACCTGTGCTGTATTTGAAGAACACACAGATATCAGTGGCGTCATTCATTTTGCTGCTTACAAAGCGGTGGGCGAATCAGTAGATCAGCCTCTGTTATATTTTGAAAACAATTTGTTCTCGTTAATTAATCTATTAAAGTGTGTGGACGAATATGGAGTTTCTCATTTTGTGTTCTCGTCCTCTTGTACCGTGTATGGCAACCCGGATAAAATTCCAGTGACGGAACAAACACCTATAAAAATGGCAGAATCGCCTTACGGTTCCACCAAACAAATAAGCGAACAGATAATACAGGACTACGCCAAAAATTCTGCAGCAGAACATATTTTACTGCGTTATTTTAATCCGGCCGGCGCCCACCCCTCAGCATTGATTGGAGAACTACCGCTGGGTAAACCACAAAATTTAGTGCCAGCTATTACCCAAACAGCTATCGGAAAATTAGAAAAACTATGGGTACATGGGAATGATTATCCCACGCGTGATGGCTCTTGTATCAGGGATTATATCCATGTTTGTGATTTAGCCCATGCGCATACACTCGCTTTGGGTTATTTGGAACAGGAACGGAATAAAGAATCTTGTGAAATATTCAATCTGGGTACTGGAAATGGTAATACAGTATTAGAGGCAATCACGGCGTTTGAGAAGGTGAGTGGCCAGGCACTGAATTATGAAATTGGCCCCAGACGCTCCGGAGATGTGATTGCTATTTACGCCAATAAGGACAAAGCCCAAGAAGTGCTGGGATGGGAAACCAAATTTAAACTGGAGGATATCATGGCCACTGCTTGGAAATGGGAACAAGAATTAAAAGCCGGAAAGACAGTTTTCAATTGATTGCTTAACCCCTACTTTTGTGACCATGCTAAAAGACATTCAATCAACCGGATCAAAAGATACCAGAAGCGGATTTGGTGATGGCATCGTGGCCGCTGCCAGAAAAAATCCCAACATTGTAGCCTTGACAGCTGACCTGGCTGGCTCTCTAAAACTCAATCAATTTATGAAAGAGTTTCCTGAGCGTTTTATTCAATGTGGCATTGCAGAAGCTAATATGATTGGTGTAGCTGCTGGACTCACAATTGGAGGTAAAATTCCATACACTACCACCTTCGCTAATTTTTCTACAGGCAGAGTATATGATCAGATTCGGCAAAGTGTAGCCTACAGTGATAAAAATGTAAAAATTTGTGCCTCCCACGCAGGACTTACCTTGGGAGAAGATGGCGCTACTCACCAAATCCTGGAAGATATTGGTCTGATGAAAATGCTACCAGGTATGACGGTGATTGTTCCCTGTGACTATGCACAAACTAAAGCAGCAACTGAAGCTATAGCAGAATATATTGGACCGGTTTATTTACGATTTGGTCGTCCGGCCTGGCCCATTTTCACCACAGAGCGTCCATTTGAAATTGGAAAAGCGCAACAATTTTCTTCAGGAAAAGATATTAGCATTTTTGCTTGCGGTCATATGGTATGGAATGCTATTCAAGCTGGTGCACAACTGGAGGAAAAAGGAATCAGTGTAGAAGTTATCAATATCCATACCATTAAACCCTTGGATCAAGCAGCTGTTATTGCCTCCCTTCAAAAAACAGGCTGCGCCGTTACTGCCGAGGAGCATAATAGCATTGGCGGATTAGGCGACTCCATAGCGCAAGTAGCTGCCAAACACTGCCCCGTTCCCATTGAATATGTAGGAACCAAGGATACTTTTGGCGAAAGTGGCACCCCTGCGCAATTGTTAAAAAAGTACGGACTGGATATTCCCGATATTGTAGTAGCGGCAGAACGTGCCTTACAGCGCAAGGGTTAAACCTCATCGTATCTTCAAGGTCTAACGGTAATCCGGTACATGACCTCCTACACAGACCAACAACTTTTACAAGCGTTTCGTGATCCAAGCACTAAGGATGCCGCCTTTACGGATTTGGTAAAAAAATACCAGGAAAAAATTTATTGGCTGGTCAAAAGAATGGTGGTTTCACATGAAGATGCAAACGATGTGGTACAAAATACTTTTATCAGAGTATGGAACGGGTTGGAAAAATTCAGAGAGGACAGTCAGCTTTATACTTGGATCTATCGGATTGCTACTAATGAATGCCTTAGCTTCTTAGAACAGAAAAAAAGAAAAGCGCTGACATCGCTAAGTGAGCAAGAACAGGAAAGAGCCGAACAAGTAAAAGCTGACTCACATTTTGATGCACAAAAATTGGAATGGAAACTAGAGTTGGCTATTCAGCAGCTACCTGAAAGACAACGATTAGTTTTTATACTTCGTTACTATCAGGAGATGCCCTATGAACAAATGAGTAAGCTATTGGAAACCAGCGAAGGAGCCCTCAAAGCCAGCTACCACCATGCAGCTAAAAAAATTGAACAATATATTTTGAATCATTAAACCCATACCTCCCTAACTTGTCATAGCAAAGGCACATGGAAAGCAAAGAAAAAATTGAAAACGAACTAAGGCAGCTAACACCAGGGCTCCCCTTACAACAGCAAGCAACCTTTCAATTACCAAATGGGTATTTTGAACAACTCCCCACGCAATTACTAGTCGCTGCAAAAACAGCACAAGAAAAAAAAGCTAGGATAGTCCAGCTACAATCCAACCAATGGAAATTCCTTGCTGCAGCAGCGGTTACAATGGGCATAGTTTTTTTCAGCTATTACTATTTCACCGCTACTGAAGGAGATGACGCTATTAATCAATGGGCTAAACAAGAGATAAATAAAGTTCCAGCTGAACATATAGTTGAGTATGTTGACAATACCCATGCCGTTACACAAGTAAGGGCTGCGGGGCAACTAGAAAGCAACGATCTGGCACTACTGGTTCAGGATATTCCGCAAGAGGAAATTCAACGTTTATTAAATGATCTTCCCGCAACTGAAATGCCATGAAGACTATTTTTATTTTACTAATCAGTTTACTATCGGTTGGATTGCTACAAGCCCAGCCACCGCCTGGTGAAAGAATTCCAGAAAAAATGAATCTGTTTATTCAAAAAAGAATGCGGATGAGCGGGGGCGAGCGTGAAGCATTTGGACCTGTTTTTGCACGCTATCAAAAAGAGTGGAGAGAAACCATGAGAAAAAATCGAGAGGACAGATTGCTGGCACGTCAGCAATTAATTGAGTTGCAAATAAAATATCGCAAAGAATTTAGCCCTATAGTGGGAGAAAAAAGAGTAGTGCAGATTTATGATTTGCAAGAAGATTTTATCACTATATTGAGAGACGTACAGGAAGAACGCATGCGGGATAGACGTGGCCCTGGCAAAATGGGACCTCCTCCTCCACCGCGAAGATTTTAAGATACGCTGAAAGAAAAAGTAGGATTTTTTACATCGTGGTAAAAGAGAAAGGTCCACCCTTCTTGTTCGCCCTGTGCCCACCATTGTTGTCTCAATTCCATGGCACGTCGTCCATCAAAATCATACTTTGCAACAAACCGATGGCGCATCTGCTGTAACTGCGGTGCTTCATCACCACCAAAAAAAATAATTTTATTGTGCTCGCTGATCAGCACACTTTGATGATACCGGGCATGCCCGCCAGAAGGAGTACAGGTAATTAATTCATCAATTTGTTGAGTACCCTGCAACCGAATTACATTCGAATAAGTAGACAACCATTCAACTGGTGCAGTAGGATAAGAGGAACCGATATGTTGCAAGGCATGGGCTAACTCAGGTTCCTGTACATAATACGTTGCATGGGGGAAAGCAGGTTTAATAACATCCCCTTCTCTCTCAATCATACCTCCACAGTGATCCTTGTGTAAATGAGAGAGTATAACCTTTGTTACCGAGAGGGGATCAATTCCTGCCTTGCGTAAATTGTAATGCAATTGCAACATTCCCTCTACCTGGTAGCCTAACCCTGTATCCAGCAGGATAATTTCATTGGTAGTACAAACTACAAAAGGTTGGATTTCCACTAATAAACTACCAGCCGGACGATCCTTCAGTTGATCTTGTGTGGAATGAAACGGAACAAACTGTTTGGTCTTGTCAACGGTAAACCAGCCCTCAGACAATGGGATCACTTTCATGCGGCAAAGGTAGGTTTACCGAAGTACCATCTGACGGTCTGCATCCAATCTGATTAAAATGGCAAGCAATACAGTAAAAGTTAATAATGAGGTGCCCCCATAGCTAATAAAAGGAAGTGGAATACCAATAACTGGGGCTAACCCAATTGTCATTGCAATGTTTACAGCAATATGAAAAAAGAAAACGGATAAAACACTATAAGCATAAACACGACTATAGGTACTCCGTTGCCGCTCTGCTATATTAATCATTTTCAATAGTAAGGTCAGATAAAGCCCCAATAGCAGCATGCTTCCCAAAAAACCAAATCCTTCCCCTACCGTACAAAAAATAAAATCTGTACGCTGTTCTGGTACAAAATCATATCTAGTTTGTGTGGCGCTAAAGATTCCCTTTCCAAAAAATCCCCCACTTCCAATGGCAATTTTGGACTGCCTAACATTATAACTACTGCCACTTTCCTTCTTTTTTTTGGAGGCATCCTCAGATAAAACGCGTTGCTGAGGATCATAAGGATTGTCTTTCCCAAATAAATTATAGATACGTTCTACCTGGTGCTTTTGCAGGACTTTCTCAAACATAAAAGGGACCGCAAATCGCTGAATACCTACTGCAATGGCCCATATAAATAGTACAGTGGTTAAAATCTGCCTACGCCTCCGAATTTGTCGTCGGGAAAAGTAAATCAAGAGTACCGCAATGACCGATAGCAATACGGCCAATATGTTAGGAGGAATCAAAATACTGGCAATAATTAGAATGGCAAATGCAAAACCAATGGTTGGTATGATGGAAGGCAATCCCTCTCTATACATCATTAGAAAAAAAGAGAAATAGACCAATGCCAAACCTGTTTCACTTTGAAGGATTGCCAAACCAGCTGGAATCAAAACCAGTAATGCGGCAGTAAACTGACTACCGGGACGATTAAAATTAGTTTCAGGACGAGAAAAATATTTTGCCAGTGCCAACGCTACAAATATTTTACAAAACTCGGCTGGCTGAAAATTAAACGCACCAATTCGTATGATGGATTCAGTTCCTTTGATGCGGGAGTGAAATGGAAATACCAGTAATAATAAAATGATTCCAATAGCATACCAGAAATTAGCAGTTGTAGGAAAAAACTTACTATCGGTTAAAAGAATAAAAAATCCAATTACCAGGGTAACACCCCAGAAATAAAATTGCTTACTATAGTCAGTTTTAAAAGCAATGAAACTTTGTAAGACGGAATCCCCCTCTTGGTAGGTAGCCGCAAAGATGGCAGACAACCCAATCAACACTAACGCTAGATAGATCCACACTAGACTCCAGTCAATCCCTTTTGATATGGCAGGATTATTCCTCACGTCGTAAACATTTTTAATTTTGCTATTCCCCGCTCCGGTAAGTAGGTGGCTGATAAAAGGGTGACCCATTCCGGCAGTTGTTCATCAGCAGGATTTTTTCGGAAGGGAGAACTTGATCCCTGTCTGGATTGTTGCCAGGAGAACCGATCTATGTACGAACTATCTTTAGTAACCTGAAACCATTTGAAAGCGCGGATAGAATCTTCCTTATACTGTAATCGTTTAAAATAACTGGGTATTAAATTAGTAGAAGCAATTCTTGCTGAATCCAATTTGCTTTTAGCAGTTAAGGTATCCACTAAATACTTTTCCATCATCATACGAGCAATGGGCGCCGCCCACGTTGCCCCAAAGCCTGCATTTTGAACAAACACAGCTATAGCAATTCTCGGATTTTCTTTGGGGGCAAAACAAACAAACATGGAATTATCAGGAAGCTTAACTCTACGACGATCCAGTATCGTATAGTTTTCTGCCGTACCAGTCTTTGCACAAACTTCTATTCCTTCAATTTGCGCTCCTCTGGCTGTACCTACTTTTACTACATCACTCATACCTTCAATCACTTCATTAAATACAACATCCGGTATGTTAGTTAATACATTATGCCTTTTTTGAAAGGGCTGCAGCAGCGCTTCATCAGCGGGGCCCTCCCCCTCAATCTCTTTTACAAAATGCGGTGTGTAATAGTAGCCTTTATTGGCAATGATACACATCGCATTGGCCATTTGTAATGGCGTGGTTTGCATTTTATCCTGACCAATTCCTAAAGTAAGATTGGTACAAGAGGTCCAACGTCCCGCATTTTCCCTATTGTAAACCACTGTATCAGGAATACCCCCCGTATTTTCATTCGGAAGATCCACTCCTAGGCGTACACCCAATCCAAATGCATTCATATATTCTTTCCAATGCAAATAACCATCATAAACATTTCTGTATTTTGGATTATCCACCGTCAATCGATAGATATGCGTAAAGTAGGCGTTACAGGAATTGGCAATAGCTAATCTAACATTGGCTGCATGCCCACCACCCGCATGCGTACACTCTGGTTTTCCATGTCCACATAAAGTATACCTGCCTCCGCAAGGATAACCATAGGAAGCACTCACCACTTTTTCATTCAGTGCAATCAATGCGCCCAAGGGTTTATAGGTTGAGCCGGGTTCGTAACGTCCTGCAATTGCACGGTTGAGCATGGGCCCCGATACATCTAATTGCATCCGACTGAAATTCTTGCTTCCGTTTGAACCAGATAAATCATTAGGATCATAATTAGGCCCCGACACCATGGAAAGTATACCACCTGTTTTAGGATCGATAGCAACCAACCCACCTACTTTATTACTCATCAACACCTCTGCCAACTGTTGTAACTCGATATTAATATGTGTGCGCAAACTTCTTCCGGCAATAGCAGCCGTATCATATTCGCCACCCTTATAAGCCCCGACTAATCTGTTTTTATTGTCCTTGATCATGTACTGCACTCCCCGTTGTCCCATCAGGACTGATTCGTAATAAGCTTCCAACCCGGTTTTACCAATGTAATCACCTTGTCTGTAAAAATTATTGGAACGCTCAATATCACGTTTATCCGCCTCACGGATATAGCCCAATATATGAGCGGCTGCATGATATGGGTAGGTACGCAATGGACGCTCCACCAAATTGAATCCGGGAAAACGCCAGCTATTTTCTTCAAATCTTGCCTGCAGTTCTTTTGTGAGCATGGCCTTGAAAACGGAAGGACGAACGCTAGTATTTTTTACAATCGCATCCAACATACGTTTTCTAAATTCACTGGTATCGATGTTTAGCAGCCTGCAAAAATCAAGGGTATCTATTCCTTTAGCCTCAGCAGGTGTAACCATCAAATCAAAAATGATGGTATTATTTAAAATAGCCTTCCCATTTCGATCATAAATAATTCCTCGCTCGGGATATATGACTTTAGGATATACCGCATTATCCATAGCCAGTTGTTCATATCGACGATCCACCAATTGTAAATAGAATAACTGCAAAGCAATTAGCACAAAAGTGATAATCACAATTAAGCGTATTGTATTGCTACGGGATTGATTATAGACAGCCATGGATCACTATACCAAATGCAAAATAAGTTGGTAACAACGGCTTTCCAAATTTGCTTGAAAATCAGCCACCCACATTAGTTCTAAAACGAAGGCTGCGGGGAAATAATAATTCAATGGGAATAATCATTAAAAGTGAAATGGCAGTGGAGGCAAATACCTTTATCAAAAAATCACCAAAAGATCCAAAGCTCAGCCATTCCAAAAATGTCAACCAGGTGTGGTGCACCAATGTCAAAATCGTGACATATATCAAATAAGGAGCCCAAAGCAAGGACTGAGGAGAAGGTTCCCGATAATTGAACTCGCTGCTTTCTCTGGGTGCCAAAACCCCAATCAAAAAGGGGCGAAGAAAGCAAAGCCACAGACAAGCTGAGGCATGTAGACCCGGGCTTTGTAAAAAATAGTCAATCACTAACCCTGTGGCAAGTCCTATCCAGAGTAGGAAACGAGGAGATACAGAAAAGGGCAACCAAAGTAGAAAGAGAAAATAGAGAGAGGGAGAGATAAAGCGATGCAAATGGGGCATTTTATGAAGCACAAACACTTCAATAAATAAAAAAAGAAGTAACCGAATAAGGTTTCTGATTATTTCTCTCATCTACTACTCCTTTTTGCGTCCTCAATTTTTTTACGTGTTTCCTGATCCAAGGTGGTCTGCTCTGCATATTGAAGATTTTCCACCACAAATACATATTGCAGGTTATTGAATCGAGCTGCCGGCTTTACTTTCAATAAATAAAAGTTTGTACTCTTATCAATAATAATTTCGGCGATGGTACCTACAGGATAACCTGGAGGAAAATTATACGAGTATTTACTGGCCACCACCGGATCCCCCATTTTGACCGGAACGCTTTTTGGCAAACCTTTCAATAATAATAAGCCCGGATCTTTACCATCCCACTCCAGTGTACCAAAATCACCCGTTTGCTGAAGTGATACATTCACTTTTTGACGTACGTGCAATAAACTCATGACTTGTGCAAAATGCGGACTTACATGAACCACAATTCCCACAGCACTCCCATCTGCATTTAACACAGACATATTTTCTGTTATCCCATGCAGGGAACCACGATCTAACTGGATATAATTTTTTTCGCTACTCGTAGAGTTAAACACAACACTGGCAGGCCTAAAAAAGTAGCGTCTGTATTGCCGCGTGGAATCTATCAATAAAGTATCAGTCACTAACCGACTAGAAGTATCTGTTGTAGCTACTTGTTGAGACAAGAGATTTAATAAAGAATCATTCACGCGATGCAACCGACGATTTTCTTCTCCTTGTAAGAAAAAGTTTTCAAAATTTTTATACCGCTTGTTGACTGCTCCCGTTAATTCGTTGGCAGTTTGTGAAAACCGCGCTTGATGAAATTGATTGAAACTATACAAAAACCAGAGTGATACGATCTGTAAAAACAGGAAAGTAAAAAAGGTAAGATAGCGACCAATAAATAGGATGACATTACGCAACGTGGTTCCGTTTTAATTACATCCTTTAACGCATAACAAATGGGTACCGATCATAATTCTTCAACGCGATACCCGTACCGCGTACCACACTTTTCAGTGGATCATCTGCCACATGCACGGGAAGTTTGATCTTGCTACTCAATCTACGATCGAGGCCACGCAGTAATGCACCTCCACCCGTAATATACAAACCACGACGATAAATATCTGCAGCTAATTCAGGCGGAGTTTGCTCCAACGCCTTTAAGATAGCTTCTTCAACTTTGAATACACTTTTATCCAACGCTTCCGCAATCTCTTGATAACTCACCATGATTTGCTTTGGAATACCCGTAACCAAGTCACGACCATTCACTGCAAAATCATCCGGAGGATTATCGATATCTTTTAAGGCAGCCCCTACTTGAATTTTAATTTGCTCCGCTGTACGTTCTCCAATCAATAAGGAATGATACCGACGCAATGCTTCCATTATATCTGCAGTGAATTCATCTCCCGCAATACGAATAGATTGATCACAAACAATACCAGCCAATGCAATCACGGTGATACCAGTTGTACCACCCCCAATATCAATGATCATGTTACCCACTGGCTCCTCTACATCAATTCCAATTCCCAACGCAGCGGCCATTGGTTCATGAATCAAATACACTTCTTTGGCCCCTGCTTGTTCAGCACTGTCTCTCACTGCACGCTTTTCTACTTCAGTGATGGAGGAAGGAATACAAATCATCATTCTCCAACTAGGTGGCAACAAAGGACGTTTAGGATAGACCAATTTGATCAACTCACGGATCATTAATTCTGCTGCGTTGAAATCAGCAATTACACCGTCACGTAATGGACGCACCGTACGTATACTCTCATGGGTTTTTTCATGCATCATCAACGCTTTCTTACCCACAGCCAATACTTCCTTTGGATTATTTCTATTTAAGGCAACAATGCTAGGCTCATTCACCACCACTTCATCGTTATGAATAATGAGCGTGTTAGCCGTGCCCAAGTCAATTGCAATCTCCTGTGTAAACCAATTAAAAAGTCCCATATTCTATCGCACCTTTTGTAGTGGGACAAAGGTGCGGGAAATTGAGAACTTCTCAAAGCCGTTTCACTGTAACTTCAGGCATGCGGATTTTAACCCGAACCATTTGGATCTTATCACTAGTAAGCCTGGTAGCTGATGTGGCCAGCGAAATGCTATATCCCGTTATCCCGGTTTACTTGAAACAAATAGGATTTAGCGTATTATTGATTGGCACACTGGAAGGGGTGGTCAATTTTGTAGCCGGTATCAGCAAAGGAAGTTTTGGCGCCTGGAGTGATCGAAAGGGCTCCCGACTTCCGTTTGTACAATGGGGTTATTTATTAAGTGCCCTCTCCAAACCGCTGCTGGGGCTGACAAGTAGTGTCATCGGGGTATTTTTAGTACGAACCACGGATCGTTTAGGGAAAGGAGTACGCACGGCTGCTCGAGATGCCATGTTGGCCCAAGAAGCCAGCCCGGAAAATCGAGGACGGGTTTTTGGGTTTCATCGAGGAATGGACACTTTCGGAGCTGCCTTGGGCCCATTATTGGCACTCGCCTTTCTTTACGCATACCCCAGAGAATACAAAACGCTATTTCTTCTTGCCTTCATTCCCGGGATACTCTCCGTGTTGATGACCTTTTTGATTCGTGAGAAAAAATTCCCTCCGCTGGTCACTCAAAAAAAGGGGTTCCTTTCCTACTTCCATTATTGGAAAAGAGCCACTCCCAATTTTCGAAAGGTGATGCCAGGTTTTTGGATTTTTTTGCTGTTTAATAGTGCTGATTTTTTTCTGATTCTATTTACCAGAACCCTGCTGGATGGACAACATTTCAATTGGGGACAAGTGCAATTGGATGCGGATACAGCTACCATTGCTGTATATATTTTTTACAATTTGGTCTATGCCGGCAGTGCCCCATTTTTAGGTTCGCTTGCAGATAAAATGGGGTATAAGCCAGTACTAATTGGTGGCTTTTTTCTCTATGCAATGGTCTATGCCGGACTGGCAAGCAATCCGGGAATCAACGGACTACTTTTTTTATTTGGGTGCTATGGGCTTTATGCAGGGGCTACAGAAGGATTGATCAAAGCATGGATCAGTAATCAGTCGGCTACTGAGGAGCGAGGAACTGCACTTGGCTTTTTTAGTTCAACCGAAAGTATTGGAGCATTGGGTGCCAGTATACTTGCCGGATTTATCTGGAACACTTGGGGCCCAGTGGCCACCTTTATCACTACAGCAGTGGCTGCAATAATTGCAGCGGGATGGTTATGGGTTTATTTGAATTCAAACCCTATATCACGTCGGTAATACTTTCCTTCAAACTGGATAGCAGTTTGAATTGTACGGGCTGCCGCAGCAGCTTCGGTGATTGAGTTACCAAAAGCAGTTACCGTAAAAACGCGGCCACCATTGGTAATAATCTGCCCCCCTTTTTGCTGTGTACCCATGTGAAATACCATCGCAGCATTGGATAACTGATCCAGCCCCTGAATGGGAAATCCTTTTTTATAATCTTCGGGATACCCTCCGCTTACAGCCACCACGGTACAAGCCGTTCTTGGATCTGTTTTTATTGTATAATTATTCAACTCCCCGTTGGCCGCTGCTGTCAATAATTTCAGCAAATCAGATTGCAGACGGGGCATCACTACTTCTGTTTCAGGATCTCCCATTCTACAGTTATACTCAATTACAAAGGGTTCGCCCTTAACAATCATAAATCCGATAAAAATAAAACCACAATATGGAATGCCATCTTTTTGCAAACCCATAATCGTGGGCTCCACCACCCGCGTTTTTATTTTTTCCCAGAGAATGGTATCTACAAAAGGTACGGGGCTTACGGCACCCATTCCGCCCGTATTCAAGCCAGTATCTCCCTCCCCGATTCTTTTGTAATCTTTTGCCTCTGGTAATAGCACATAATGTGTACCATCTGTGAGTGCAAATACAGAGATCTCGATACCCTGTAAAAATTCTTCTACAACTACTTTTTTTCCTGCCTCTCCAAATTTGGAGGACTGTATCATTTCTTCAAAACCAAGGATTGCTTCTTGGTGTGTGTTACAAATTAAAACTCCTTTGCCAGCTGCCAACCCATCTGCTTTCAACACAATTGGTAAGGGATGTGCTTGTAAATAGGCTAACCCTTCCTGGTAATTTTCTTTCGTAAACTCTCGGTAAGATGCCGTTGGAATTCCATGCCGTTGCATAAATGCTTTGGCAAAAGCTTTACTACCCTCAAGCGCGGCACCCTGTTGTCCGGGACCAATAATTAATAAGGACTTGAGAAGCGGTTCAGCCCTTAAATACTCAACCAGCCCTTTTACCAGGGGTTCCTCCGGACCCACTACCACCATATCAATTGCGTGTTCAATACAGCAAGCACGGATGGCTTCAAAATCAGTAACACCAAATGAAAAATGCTGCCCAAACTCTTTTGTACCTGCATTACCCGGCGCTATAAATAAAGATTTACAGAGAGGGCTTTGGCTGATTTTCCAGGCAAAGGCATGTTCTCTTCCTCCGGAGCCTAATAAAAGTATTCTCATATTAAAGGGCAGAAAGTTAGTTGCGAAAGTAATTAGCCTGCGGATAATTGAGGGTTAGATAATAATCTTTATTTTGAGTGACTTTAAAGAGTACATCCTTATGCCTGCAAACGCTAACACAACGGGTCATCCTAAAGGATTGGCTGTGTTGTTTGCCACTGAAATGTGGGAACGCTTTAACTATTATGGCATGAGAGCCATCCTAGTTTTATTTTTAACAAAGGCCTTACTATTTGACAAAGCCTTTGCCTCTAACATATATGGTAGTTATACTAGCTTAGTCTACTTGACTCCTTTGTTGGGCGGCTATGTTGCAGACAGGTATTGGGGTAATCAACGTTCAATTATTGCCGGAGGCCTCTTGATGGCTTTGGGCGAATTTGTGCTTTTTTTCTGCGCCTCCATCTACCAAACTTCCTCAGAACTTTCTACGCTTTTATTTTTTACAGGACTGGGGTTTATGATTACTGGTAATGGATTTTTCAAACCCAATATTTCTGCGCTGGTTGGTCAACTCTACCCAAAAGGGGACCGGAGAACAGATTCTGCTTACACTATTTTTTACATGGGAATCAATGTAGGAGGAGCCCTGGGTCCCATCATTTGTGGTTTGGTGGGAGATACGGGCAATCCCGAAGACTTCAAATGGGCATTCTTGGCTGGTGGAATTGCTATGTTGCTAAGTGTAATGGTTCAGCTTGTTTATCATAAAAAATATGTGCTGGACCCAGATAACAACGTGTTGGGACTGACCCCGGCCAATGCACCGGCAGCTTGGATTCGTCCATTGAGTATGTTGGGCGGTCTAACCTTATTATCTGCCATTATGATTGCAGCGCTCTACATTGATACACGCGTAGTGGATTACTTAACTTATGTTTTAGTGGCCTCCCCTTTATTAATTGGTTTTATCATTTTCTCAGACAAAGCTTTGAGCACAATCGAAAAACAGCGTGTGGCAGTGATATTCAGTGTTTCCTTTTTTGTGGTGTTTTTCTGGAGTGCTTTTGAACAAGCCGGCGCCTCTCTTACCTTTTTTGCAGAAGAACAAACGCAGCGTGATTTAGGCTTTTTCAATGTACCTGCAAGTTTCTTTGCCTCATTGAACTCGATCTATGTAGTATTATTTGCGCCACTATTTGCCTGGTTATGGCTAAAGATGGGAAAAAGAGAACCCTCTTCCCCCACCAAAATGTCATTAGGACTCTTACTATTGTCACTGGGTTATTTATGGATTGCATTTGGTGTAAAAGATGTGGCAGTGGGAACAAAAGTGAGTATGATCTGGTTACTCGGCATGTATGCCTTGCATACTTGGGGTGAACTCTGTTTGTCTCCAATTGGACTTTCCCTGGTTAATAAACTAGCCCCAATAAAATTTGCTTCCTTGTTAATGGCAGTTTGGTTTTTGGCAAATGCTGCCGCTAATAAATTAGCAGGTGTGCTCAGCGCGTTATACCCTGATGGGAAAACCACCACATTCATGGGCTATGAGATGAATAATTTATATGACTTCTTCATTTTATTTGTAATCATGTCTGGAATAGCAGCGGGTATGTTATTAATACTGACACGCAAACTTCAAAAACTGATGAACAATTAATGACTTGTTCCTACCCCAATAAAATAAACCATGGCTGACCAACCCTTCAAACCCTTTATTTCACCGGAAACAAAAATGGCAGAGTTCACCCTGAAATCTATTTTAACGGGTGCTGCCTTTGGAATTATTTTCGGTGCCTCCACCGTTTACCTGGCACTCAAAGCCGGATTAACTGTTTCCGCATCAATTCCCATTGCCGTACTGGCCATTACATTGGGTAGAAAATTTTTGAAAACAACCATTCTAGAAAATAATATTATCCAAACAACAGGTTCCGCAGGAGAAAGTATAGCAGCGGGTGTAGTATTTACACTCCCTGGTTTTTTGTTTTTGAGCGAGGCGGGAAGTGCCAGCTTCTTTAATTATTTCACCATTCTAACCTTGGCTATCGTTGGAGGAATGCTGGGAACCATGATGATGATTCCACTACGTCGATCCCTGATTGTACAAGAACACAAAACCTTGCCCTATCCGGAGGGAACAGCTTGCGCTTCCGTACTTAAAGCAGGAGAAAAAGGTGGTGATTTTGCACGTACTGCCTTTTTGGGACTGGGTGTTGCATTTGGTTACGCGCTCTTACAGAAAATTTTTCATGTGATTGCCGAAGCCCCTTCATTCATGACCAGGCAAACACAAAAGTTTTTTCCATCTGCAAAAGTGAGTGGAGAAATCACACCCGAGTACCTGGGTGTAGGTTACATTATCGGACCCAAAATTGCAGGTGTATTGGTAGCGGGTGGTGTACTCAGCTGGTTTGTGTTTACCCCCTTACTTGCCAGTTTACTTAACGATAATGGAATCATTATTGCTGCGCAATTAGTAAAGCTGGGTTATTTAAAAGATGTTTCTGTATCAGGAGGACCTGGGGGTTGGAATCCGGCAACCGAACAATTTGCAGATTGGTCTGCGGCTATTTACCGCGCATATATTCGACAAATTGGTGCAGGTGCCGTTGCTGCGGGAGGATTTATCACACTCATTAAAACAATTCCTACAATCGTTTCATCAGTCAAAGGAAGTATTGGCTCACTAAAGCAATCTGGTGGTGTTGCCGCAACCACAACACGTACGGAGCAAGATCTTTCAATCAAAGTAGTTGGAATAGGTAGTTTGATTCTCATTGCTATCATCGCTTTAATGCCCAACACATTGATACCCGGTGCCAACGTAGGAAGCAAACTTTTACTGGGTTTACTGGTAATCATTTTTGGTGCTTTTTTTGTAACGGTATCCTCTCGCATTGTAGGGTTGATTGGTTCGTCCAATAATCCTATCTCCGGTATGACCATTGCAACACTGATGGGAACCTGTTTGATTTTCATTGCAGTAAAATGGACCGGGCATTTTTATGAACCCATGGCATTGGTAGTGGGTGGCATGATTTGTATTGCTGCAGCTAATGCAGGAGCTACTTCACAAGATTTAAAAACGGGTTATATAGTGGGCGCTACTCCTAAATTTCAACAGCTCTCTTTATTCATAGGGGCCATAGTTTCGTCCATTGCTATTGGTGCAACCATCAAAGTATTGGATCAGCCTACGGCAGAAATGGTAGCACAAGGAATTCAACATGTTATTGGTACTGATAAATATCCAGCACCCCAAGGAACGTTGATGGCAACGCTGATTAAAGGAATTTTATCCTTCAATCTCGATTGGCAATTTGTATTGGTTGGCGTATTCATTGCAATAGTAATGGAACTCTGTGGCATCAAAGCGCTCAGCTTTGCCATTGGAATTTACCTACCGCTCTCTACCACTTTCCCCATCTTTATTGGCGGCGCCGTACGTGGATTGGTAGAATGGAGACAGAAGCAAAAGAATATTGTAGTCAGCGCAGAGGAGGAAGACCTCGGCAAAGGAAACTTATTTGCAACAGGACTGGTGGCAGGTGGAGCATTAGCTGGCGTGCTAGTAGCAATTCTATCTTCCAAGGAAAGTGTAAGCACCACCCTTGGTAATTGGAATGCAGAACACGGCCTTAGTGAAAAAGTAGGAGAAGAGGGTTACAAATGGTTGGGCGTTGGCTTTTTTGCACTAATGGCATTGTTACTATATCGAGTGGCTATGCAACCTAACAAGAAATAAAAGGCATGTAACTTTATTCTATGCAACAACGTGTGAAAGCCTTAAAATACCTGACCCCCTTTATCTTTTTCATTGGGGCCACTATTTCATTCCAAACAACCGGATGGACCGTTTGGATCAATATGATCATTGCTTGGATACTGGTCCCGGTATTGGAGTTGGTATTCAAACCCAACCCCACTAATTTAGAAACAGCCGAGGAGGAGTTAGTAAAAAAAGATTCTTTTTACGATTGGATTTTACATCTGGTAGTCCCGCTTCAATATGTACTACTCTATCAATTTCTGGTATCGATGCAAGATCCTACACTTGACACCTGGGATCGTGTTGGAAGAATTACCGTGATGGGTATTCTTTGCGGTAGTTTTGGTATCAACGTGGCACATGAGTTGGGGCATCGAGTGAATAGATACGAGCAAACACTCGCAAAATTTTTACTGCTTACTTCTCTCTACATGCACTTTTTTACTGAGCACAATAAAGGACACCACACTCATGTAGCAACGCACCAAGATCCCAGCAGTGCTCGCAAAGGAGAATGGGTGTACCTATTTTATTTCCGAACTATTTTCATGGGATTTATCAGTGCCTGGGAAATTGCCAATGTGGAATCACGTAAAAAAAATGGAACGGCTTTATCCTGGAAAAATGAAATGATTCAATTTCAATTGATACAGGCAGCCTTTCTGTTTTTGATCTACTGGTTCTTTGGATTTTTTGTGTTGACCTGTTTTCTAGGAGCAGCCTTGATGGGTATTTTACTCCTTGAAACCGTCAATTATATTGAGCACTATGGTTTACAGCGACAACTAAAGGAAAACGGTAGATACGAACGCGCCATGCCTGTTCATTCCTGGAACAGTAATCATGTGGTGGGTCGATTAATATTGTTTGAACTGAGCCGCCACTCGGATCACCACTATTTAGCTAGTCGTAAATATCAAGTATTGCGTCATCATGATAATGCGCCTCAAATGCCCACCGGTTATCCGGGCATGATGTTGCTTTCCTTAGTTCCACCGCTGTGGTTCTCCATCATGAATCGTCGGATTGAAAAGCAGATCGCTAACAGGTAGCCCCTCAGTTGATTTTATCCATCCCCATATAGGATTGCAAACAAGCAGGTAAACGTATGCCATCGGCCTGTTGATTATTCTCCAATAAGGAAGCCATGATACGAGGCAGTGCCAATGAACTACCATTGAGGGTATGTGCCAATTGTGATTTGCCTTTTTCGTCCTTAAATCGAAGCTTAAGTCGGTTGGCTTGAAAAGATTCAAAATTGCTGACCGAACTTACTTCTAACCATTTTTGCTGCGCGGCACTATATACTTCAAAATCATACGTAAGTGCCGAAGCAAAACTCATATCACCTCCACACAAGCGAAGAATACGGTAAGGCAACTCTAGTGATTGTAATAATTGCTCCACATGTGCCACCATCTCGTCTAACACAGCGTAACTTTTTTCAGGATCTACAATCTGAACAATCTCTACTTTATCAAATTGATGTACCCGATTTAACCCACGCACATCTGCCCCAAAACTACCGGCTTCTCTTCGGAAACAAGCGGAAAAAGCAGTCATCCGAATAGGCAGTGAAGCAAACGGAACAATCTCGTCCCGGTAAATATTAGTCACCGGCACTTCAGACGTGGGAATCAAATACAAATTATCCAACAACATGTGATACATCTGCCCCTCTTTATCAGGAAGCTGACCCGTTCCATAAGCAGAAGCCTCATTAACCAGCAAAGGGGGTAAGTACTCTGTGTAACCAGCCGTGATATTGAAATCTAAAAAATATTGTACCAGGGCACGTTGTAGTTTGGCACCCTTTCCTTTGTAAAGCGGGAATCCACTTCCTGTAATTTTTGCACCTGTTTCAAAATCTACCAACTGATATTTTTTGATCAAGTCCCAATGCGGCACGGCATCAACAGCCAAGCTGGGTTTATTGCCTCCTTCGCGGACCACAACATTATCAGTGGCGGCTTTCCCATTGGGAACCTCAGCGGCAGGTAAGTTGGGTAATCGGACTAATTCTTGCTGTAGTTCCTGTTCCCGAATTGCCAATTGCTCGGCCAAGGGTTGCAAGGCTGCTTTGAAGGAAGCCACCTCCTGTTTTTTTTGTTCGGCCTCCTCTATTTGCCTCTTCCCCATTAGCATACCAATTTCTTTGGACGCACTATTTATTTTTGCTTGTAAATTGTCAGACTCCAATTGTAACTTTTTGCGCTGGTCATCCAGGCTAATAATTAAATCCACTAGTTCGGGTTGCCCAAAATACTTTTTGAGGAGACCAGTTTTTACTGCATCGGGATTTTGACGAATCTGCGGTAACGTAAGCATGAAGATAATTTGCTCAAAGATAATTGATGGCTGAACGTCAAAGTCAGTTAGGATCGACCCTTACTTATCTTTGTTTTATGCGGGCAACAGACGATTTACAATCCAGGTGGTGGCAATTAGAGAGCAAACTGGTAGAGCGATTTGGTAAAAAACCAGACTTGGAGACTATTTTATTTCTGGTTGGTGTCCAGGAATTTGGCGATATCCGCGAAAAGTTCACCAAAGAACAAAAGCAAGATCTGATGCACATAGCAGTATGCCAATTATTATCAGAGAGTGGATATTACGAACTGGAAAAAGTAGATGAAGATGGCTGGCCACATTTTAAACAGTTAAAAGCTTTACCTGAACTGAATATGATCGAGCAGGAAAATTTTATAAAGGATCACGTGTTATTGTATTTTGAAAAAAATGAATTTTAAACCATGAAACAAATACTACTGCTGGCACTCTCTTTTTCGCTAGCCATTCATACCCTGGCACAAAAAGACAGTGTCGTTACAAAACGAGACAGAAAAAGAGATGTGTTACTCGAAACCTCAATGG
>VGMN01000012.1 GCA_016866355.1 Bacteroidota bacterium | reverse complement strand
TTTATTACGTCCAAAATTTTCTCGATCCGGGTAGGAGGGATGTGCTCCAATGGACACATTTGTTTTTTTAGCTAATTGTATGGCTTGTTGGATTGAATCTTGATTACCCGTATGTCCACCACATGCTATGCTGATAGAACTTACATAGGGAATAATTAATGCATCGTTTCCCATGCCTTCTCCCATATCACAATTCAAATCAATTTCCCAGTTCATATTTTTTGAAAGTTAAGCTGATAGCCTGGTCTACATTGTGCCAATATTGTCCTGTCCTCCGATTTAATTCGGGCTAGTCTAGGATACCCGCCAATGGTCTGCGCATCTGCCATTAAAATATAGGGAAAGCCAGCAGGGGTCACTTGTATTAACCCTGGCATTACAGCCGTGGAAATCAACTCTTTTTTTTGTGTTAATGCAAGTGTATTACCCTCTAATTGATAAGCCATTCTATTGGATTGCGGATGAATCATCCACTTGGTGTGTAAGAAAAGATTTTGTTCCTCACTCGAGAACCAGCTCCACTCTGGACCTTCCGTAAATCGAATTGTTACATGATTTGAATAGAGTGCTGGATTGCCTAATTCAACTTCAATGCCAGTTACATTTTCTTCGATTTGTTTTTTCAAATTGAATTCTATTCGATCTCCTGCTTTGATAGCCCTTCCCATTATCCCGCCTAATTTTCCTGGTAAGTAAGTTGCCGTACTTCCAAGTTCCTCTGGGATAGTAAACCCTCCTTGTACTGATAAGTACGTTCTACAACCAAAAGGTGCTGGACAGAATTTTAAAATACTTCCAGCTTTTACAACCGTACTGCTAAAATAAGGTAGTGGTGTATCATTGAGTAAGGCTGTTGCGCCTCCTCCAGTTAACGCTACAACAGCAGTATTTTCAAATTCAAAAATAGCCCCATGTAAGGTGAGTTCAATAAAGGGCTGGTTATGATTATTATTACATAGTGATTGTGATAGCCGTGCCGCGGCAACGTCCATAGGCCCTGCTGCAGGAATACCATACTTCCGAAATCCCTCTCTTCCGGCATCTTGAATAGTACTTAGTAAGCCGGGTTTATGTACAAGCAGGCTCATTCCAATTTTCGAATTCTTCTTTAGTGATTTGATAAAATTGAACTTGATCTCCTGTTTCTAACAAGCAGGGATTTTCTCTTTGTTTGTCGAAAAGTCTACTTGGCGTTCGTCCAATTACATGCCACCCGCCCGCTATTTCAACAGGGTAGATTCCAGTCTGCAACCCCGCAATAGCAACACTTCCTGGGGCTACTCGTGTTGTAGGAGTTGTTTTTCTTGGCAGATTCAATCGGGCATCTACTTCACCCATATATGGGAACCCTGGCACGAATCCAATGGTATAAACCTGGTATTTTGGCTGGCTGTGCAGCTTAACTATTTCTTCTTTACTACGTTTAAGTTGATTGCTTACGGCCGTTAAGTCTGGTGCAAATGAGATGTCATAACAAACGGGTATGCGTATAGTTGGTTTTTTATTCTCTTCAAGTAATTGTTGATCACTTAGTAAAGCTATTGCAAGTTGTTGGAATTGCATACAAAACGCATTTAAATTTTTTTCATCTTGCAGAAAAAAAGTAGCAGTATTGTAGCAAAGAATACTTTCAGTAATTTCTTTTTTAAATTTTTTTAAAATAGCTTGTTGAATGCGTTCAACTTCTTGAAATGTAGCTGCGCTTATTGGTTTTTCAAGTTGTACCGTGCATACTTTTTCGTGAATAGGATAAACGCGGACCAATGACATAATACAAGTTAAGCGATTTTTAGTAGCGCCTTTACTTGTTGAGTTTGGTAAATACCTGTAAGTGGGGTACGGTTAGTACGGCTAATCCAATAAATACCAGCGAAAGCATGCCGGTGGGATCAGTGCTTTTTACAGTAAGAAAAATAAAGTATAAAATTCCAATCCAGGCCATTGCTGAAAAGGGCATTGCTTTTTTCAGCAGAAAAGACCAGTCATGCCAGTTTGATTGAAGTTTAAAGTGTGCTCTGATTTTATCCAGAGAGAGCACTGAGTGCCATAGACCAAAATAGAATGCAAAAAAAACCCATAACGTGGTGGTATGTGCCAGAATGAGTAGCACGATCTGCTGAAAAGCAGCTAGGTACCAGTATTGGGGCCATGAAAAAAATACTTCTTTTTTATAAAATAAGTATCCAAAAAGGATAATAATGCCAATTATTGAAAGTGGGTATAATAAGGATCCCCAAGCTAAAAATTGATTTTTATCAAATTGGTTTCGTGTGATTGATTCAAAAATACCCAGTGCGGCTTCTACGTGATAACTGAGTAACAACAGAATCCAGCAAAGTCCCAATGTGAAATACACCGTTTTTTTAATGCGGTCATTTGTATGACCAATCCAGTCAATTTCTCCAAAATGAAACGCTGTAATGAGAATGAATATTAGTAACGCAATACTGGGTTGCCAGAACCATAGCGTTATGTAGATTGCTGCATACAAAACATAGCGAAGAAAGAACCTCCGGTTATCTTTACGTTGATCCAGCCCTCCTTCGATATAAACGTCCAACGCGCCATGGGGAATCCCAAATACAACAAAAGTGATTACCATAAACAATAGCTGTCCTTTTTGATCCAGAGGAAGCCAATGACTAATCAAGGAGAGAGAAATTCCAGCCAAGAGTAACAGTAATCTGAGTGAGAGTTGCATAGTAAAAAATGGGGGATGTTTTGCATCCCCCATTTAATTTTTCATCTGTAAATGATTAGCTGGCTTTTCTGCTCAGTGCATAAATGACCAGACCAAATCCGATCTTGTTCACTGCATCACCTATGTTGTAGATGATGTTCATGTCAAGACCAATGTTCTTGAAGCTCTCGTACCATTGGCCATCGGCAGTACCGATCAAATAACCTAATGGGTAGATAGCCCAGCCTACTAACACAAACCATCCTAAAGCGGAGTTTGCATCAGCTACGGCAGAGCCCGCACTTGTTGCGAGTTTTTTAACATCTCCCATCCATACTTCATACACAATGTAGAAGTAAGCGGCAGCACTGATAGTACCCCAAATTGTAGCATTGCCAAGTCCCGCCTCACCCCAATATCCTGCAACAAGCATTAATACTGATGCTAGGATCAATTTCCAAAGCAGACCTGAAGTACCTCCAGATTTCTTGGTGATCAGGTAGAACTCAACGCACATCAAGGGAACAGTCAGTAACCAGTCAACATAACGGAAGAAAGTTGGAGACTCTGCGTTCTCCTGCCAATATTCCCTCATGTAGTAGTAGTGAACAGCTGCAATAAATGTGATCAAACCCGATACGAGTACCGATGTTCTCCACTCTTTACTGGTATTGTTCAACTCAAAGAAGAAAAAAACAGATGCGGCCAGCATGGCCATTGTTCCGATAAAGAAAGTGAAAGAGACATAGTCAGTCTTTGCAATCACTCCAATCAGCATTTGATCAATCATATGTTGAGGTTTTGGTGAACACAGTTAAAGCAGATATGAAACATAAGTATGATTCTGCTATTGTTTTGCAAGAGGCAATACTTGTTTCAAATCGTTAGTGAAAGTTAGTGAACAAAAATATAAATGCGCAAATGTTTATCCGAATATGTTAATTAATTGAAATGCAATTACTTATATAAAATAATTTTTAATTAGCAATTGAAAATCAAACAATTACACTAATTTAAATTTGTGGATAATTTAACAGAGTCATAATGTTGCCAATATTTGACAGGTGCTTTGAGATTTACAGGTCACAATTAGTTGAATGCCTCAAGTTACTCAGTGATGATGGCCTATCTAGTCAGTTACTCTTCCTCCTGCTGCGATCCAGTCAATGATTTTTTGACGCTCAGAGGGTGGAAGAAGTCCACCACTGGGCATTGGGCTTGGAGTGCCGTCAACCGCTCTAGCTTTGATTCTTTCTTTAGCTGATACAATATTGCAGTCTGTGCTTAGATTCATTCCTCCGATTCCGCCAGGGCCATTGTGACAGCTTACGCAATTTGCTTGTATAAGTTGTTTAACTGCTGCGAACTTAGGTCCTGTCTCTCTGCTTTCCACTGTAACTCCGGTAAGCGTTGCTGTACATCCATTTACATCTTTCACACCAATTTGGTAAGTTCCATTGTTAAGTCCTTGGAATGAGGAGCTTGATTGAAAAGCGCCATTGTTTATATTGTATGAGTAAGGTGCTGTTCCACCAGTAGCAATAACTACAATTATACCACTGGCGGTAACACAGGGTGTAGTCCCGGTTACAGTTGGGCTAATGATTATATTTACTCCTGTGCAAGGTGCTGTAGAGGTGCTCAATGTGAAAACCGCACTACCCGTACAACCAGCCGCACTCTTTGCTGTTACCGTGTAGGAACCAGCCGCAAGATTTGCAAATTGACCGGTGGCTTGAAAAGGGCCTCCATTTAAGCTGTAGGTATAAGGTCCCGTACCCCCAGCAGCATTTGCGGTTATGCTACCGTTTGCAGAAGTACCTGAGGGATTTACAGTGTTTCCGGTTACCGTAATAGTCACTCCTTGGCAGGGATCAGAGTTCCCCAGTGTGAAAGTGGCACTACCCGTACAACCAGCCGCACTCTTTGCTGTTACCGTGTAGGAACCAGCCGCAAGATTTGCAAATTGACCGGTGGCTTGAAAAGGGCCTCCATTTAAGCTGTAGGTATAAGGTCCCGTACCCCCAGCAGCATTTGCGGTTATGCTACCGTTTGCAGAAGTACCTGAGGGATTTACAGTGTTTCCGGTTACCGTAATAGTCACTCCTTGGCAGGGATCAGAGTTCCCCAGTGTGAAAGTGGCACTACCCGTACAACCAACCGCACTCTTTGCTGTTATCGTGTAGGAACCAGCCGCAAGATTTGCAAACTGACCGGTGGCTTGAAAAGGGCCTCCATTCAAGCTGTAGGTATAAGGCCCTGTGCCCCCTGATGCAGTAGCAATGATATTGCCATTTGCTGTAGTGCCGGATGGATTTGCAGTGCTTCCATTCACCGTAATATTAACGCCTTGACAAGGATCACTAGGAGCAGGGCTGTCTTTACCGCAACCAACCAGCATACTGATTGCAAAAAGTATTGGTATAATTATTTTGTGTTTCATTATGCTATTTTAAAAATGAAGTTTAGTAGAGTTTTAAGGAAAGTGTTAATTTCAATTTATTCAAAATTACAATATGAAACAACTGATTTTAGTTTTTGTTTTGGCAGCCTTTAGTACGGCGCTAACAGCCCAACCTAAAAAAGTAAAAACTGCTTTGGTTGCTGCTCCTACGTTAGATGCAAGCCTACTCAGTGGTGTTAAGTATAGATTGATAGGTCCATTCAGAGGAGGTAGGAGTGCGGCAGTAGTGGGTAGTTTGCAATCCAGAAACACATTTTATTTTGGTGCAACCGGTGGGGGTGTTTGGAAAACCACTGATGGCGGAAGTAACTGGAAAAATATCAGTGATGGTTATTTTGGAGGTTCTATTGGGGCAATTGCTATTGCACCCTCAGATGAAAAAGTAATTTATGTGGGCGAAGGAGAAAACACCATGCGTGGAAATGTATCAGAGGGATTAGGAGGCGTTTGGAAAAGTGAGGATGCCGGTAAGACGTGGAAGAATGTTGGGTTGAAAGATGGTAGACATATCACTAATATTATTGTTCATCCTACCAACCCCTCCATAGTTTGGGTAGGAGTAATGGGTCATTTATTTGGGCCTAATCAAGAAAGAGGTGTATTTAAATCTACTGATGGCGGGTTAACTTGGAAAAAGACATTATATGTGAATGAACAAGCTGGTTGTAGTGATCTTGTGATGGATGCTGAAAACTCAGCGGTATTATATGCAGGCACCTGGCGTGTTATTCGTACACCTCATAGCCTTGAGAGCGGTGGAGACGGAAGCGGCTTATGGAAAAGTAGGGATGGCGGAGAAACGTGGACAAACATTAGCAATGCAGCGGGATTACCAAAAGGCACTTGGGGAATTGTTGGTGTGGCCGTAGCGCCCTCAAATTCCAGTAGGCTTTACGCTATTATTGAGAACGAAAAGGGTGGTCTGTATAGTAGCAGTGACGCGGGGGAAACCTGGACGCTTCAAAGTAATGATAATAATATTCGTCAGCGTGCTTGGTATTACACCAAAGTTTTTGTGGATCCCAAAAACGAAAATGTGGTGTACTGTCCAAATGTTGGATTTATGAAAAGCCGTGATGGCGGAAAAACATTTCAATCCTTGCGAACTCCACACGGGGATCATCATGATTTATGGATTGACCCGCAGGATGGAAAACGAATGATTGTTGCTGATGATGGTGGAGCACAAGTAAGTTTTGATGAAGCACAGAATTGGAGCACGTATATGAATCAGCCCACTGCACAACTATATCGTGTAAGTACTGATAATGCGTTTCCCTACCGTGTATTAGCTGCACAACAGGATAACTCTACGTTGCGTCTTCGGTCTTCAACTTATGGAAGTTATATCACTGAGCAAGATTGGGAACCTACTGCTGGATCAGAAAGTGGTTATGTGGTTGCTGATCCACTCAATCCCAACATTGTGTATGGCGGAAACTATGGAGGATATCTTTCAAGATTTGATCACACATCAGGAGAAAACAGGGCTATTACCGTTTGGCCTGATAACCCAATGGGAGCGGGTGCTGATGTTCTCAAATATAGATTTCAGTGGAATTTCCCCATCTTCTTCTCTCCACATGATCCCAAAAAATTATACTGCGCTGGCAATGCGTTGTTTGTTACTACTAATGAAGGAGCTAGTTGGAAACAGTTATCACCTGATTTAACAACAAACGATAAATCCCGACAGTATTCAAGTGGAGGTCCCATTACCAAAGACAATACTTCTGTAGAATATTATTGCACCATTTTTACTGCAATGGAAAGTCCATTGGAAAAAGATCATATTTGGACGGGCAGTGATGATGGACTAGTTCATTTCAGTAAAGATGGAGGAGCAATTTGGAGTAATGTTACGCCAAAAGGAGTTCCGCAATGGATGATGTGGAACGCCATTGAGGCGGATCCATTTAAAAAAGGAGTCATTTATATTACGGGAACGCGTTACAAGTTGGATGATTACACCCCATACATCTATAAAACTGAGGATTATGGTCAGAGCTGGCAGTTAATTACTAATGGAATCACCTCGCAACATTTTACCCGCGTGATGCGTGCTGATCAAAAAAGAGCAGGGTTGCTTTATGCTGGTACAGAGTTTGGTATGTATGTAAGTTTTAATGGAGGAAGTAACTGGCATCCCTTTCAATTGAATTTGCCAATAACCCCTATCACGGATTTAGTTATAAAAAATAACGACCTAGTGGTAGCTACACAAGGTCGCTCACTTTGGATTTTAGATGATTTATCCATGGTGCAGCAATTAGATCCCACGATGACCAGTAAGAACATGCATGTATATCAAATCAATGATGCCTATCGGGTGCCAGCCACAATTAGTCGTTGGGGTGCTGCTAGTGTTCCTGCTAATAGTGCTATGAATCCTAATAAGGGTGCTGTAGTTAATTTTTGGGTCAAGTCAGTAGTTGATTCTACGAAGGCTTCCATTACAATTATGAGTCCTGCAGGAAAAGTGGTTAAAAAATTTGCAACGGGTTCAAAAGAAAATCCGCTAGTAGTGAAGAATGGATTTAATCAATTTGTATGGGACTTAAAATATCCTGAAGCAGAAAAAGCGGATGGATTGATTTTATGGAATGGTGTTCCCTCTGGTATCACTGCGGCGCCAGGAAAGTATACTGCAATTGTTCAACTTGGGGCTGATACCACTACCGTGTCATTTAATTTATTAGCTGACCCTAATTATAAATGCACACAGGCTGATTACGAAGCACAGGTTTCGTTTTTAATACAAGTGCAGGATACGTTCAACGAAACCATGAAAGCTATTCGAAAAATCAAAAACACACGTCAGCAATTAACAGAGTATACTAACCGATTAGGTAAAACTTGTCCGGCTTCGTTAAAAAGTTTGGGGGATAGTCTTGCTAAGCGGTTGACTGCCGTTGAGGAATTATTACATCAGACTAAAGCAAAGAGTGGACAGGATGTATTGAATTATCCCATACGTTTAGACGATAAGCTTAGCGGTGTGTTTGATATGGCTAGTAGCGGTAATATGGCACCACCTCAACAAGCACGTGATGTTTATAATGAATTAGCAAAGCAAGTTGATGCGGCTCTTGCGCAACTGCAGTTGGTTTTGCATGAGGGATTGCAGGCGTTCAACAAAATGATTGTAGAACAGCGCTTGCCTGTGATTGTGGCAGAGTAATGAAAAACATTGCTACAATGAAAGGGTATTGTTTGATGGCAGGGTTGTTCTGTGCTTCGTTTTTAGTCCACGCACAGACAACTTTCCTGTTGGTTAGCGGAATCATGCAAGATGGAGGGCAACCACAGTTGGGTTGTCTACAAGCTTGTTGTAAAAATGTAAAACAGCAGCAATTTGTTTCCTCTATTGCGCTGGTAGATTCAGCTAACAGTGTTTTTCACTTGTTGGATGCCACTCCTGATATTGTTTCTCAATTTCAACTAATCCATCACGCCCTTCCTACTACTTTTAAATTGGGATCTATTTTTTTGACACATGCGCATATAGGTCATTATACCGGTTTGCAATTTTTTGGAAGAGAAGCAATGAATGCAACCGACGTTCCTGTTTACGTTATGTCCAGAATGAGTGCTTACTTGACTAAAAATGGACCTTGGAGTCAGCTTGTTCAATTAAGAAACATACAACTTCAAGCTCTTACACAAGGAATAACTGTTCAGCTGGGTAATTTTCAAATAACACCACTGCTAGTTCCTCATCGGGATGAATTTTCTGAAACGGTAGGATTTAATGTCAAAGGCCCAAGCAAATCACTCTTGTATATTCCTGATATTGATAAATGGGAAAAGTGGGATCGATTGCTGGCTACAGAGATTGGGAAAGTTGACTATGCTTTTATAGATGGGACATTTTTTGCAGATGGCGAAGTCAGTAGGCCCATGCGAGAAATACCTCACCCCTTTATTAGCGAAACAGTAACGATACTTGCAGCTTTACCACGCGCAATGCGTGAGCGTGTTTACTTCACGCATTTCAATCATACAAATCCATTGTTACAGCATACGCATCCTGATCGTATAAGATTGGAGAAGGATGGCTATCACTTTGCAACAACAGGAACAAAGCTACCCCTTTAGCTCTATTCCTGTTGGCAAGATTGTTATTGTGCAATTGGGCTATATTCCTTGAATAAATTGACTTTGGTTTCTTCTACTTGTTTTCTAAAGTCAATCCACTTTCCAGTGAATAAAGTATTGATTGTAGAAACTGTTTTGCGGATAGCCTCTTCAGCATTTTGAATTAATTTTTCCTCTTGCACTCCGGGTGCCATCATTTTTGCGTTGATAGATTGCATGGCTTTTTGTAACTCAGACATTACAGTTACTTCAAAAGGACTACGGGTAATACCTTGTTTGTCTGAAGTTTTTCCATTGATGTTTTCTCTAATCTTTTTGATCTCATCTAGTATTGCATTACTTGTTTTACGAAGCGAATCAGCTGGCTTTCCTTCCACTCCTTTCAATTGTGCAACTATTTTATTACATACTTCTTCTGCTTCAGTAAGTCTGTCCATTCCCTCTGTCAATTTGGAACCAGCTACTCTCAATCGATCTAATGCGTTGCGTTGCGCTAATTTTATTTCATTACGATTGCCTAGGCGGGGGTCATCTTTTATTTGAATAGTAGTCGAATCCATTTGACCAGCATAGGTCAAAACAAGTTTATAGGTTCCTGGTAATACTTGCGAACCTCCTGGTTCTTGTGCACCTGGTTGCGGTTTAGGCGATCCCGGCATACGAATACCTTTCTCCTCCATTCCCCAGTACATCCTGTTAAATCCTGTGTCTACATTCCAACGAAGTGAACGAATTAGTTGGCGCTCCGCGTTGTAGATCCTCACATTTACAGAATCTCCACGATTGCCCCCACCAAAACCTCTGCCAGCTCCAGCAAATCCGCGACCACCACCGCCAGCTCCTCTGCCACCACCTGCCATTGCAGGACCTTGTGTTGCTGCTGGTTCAGCTGTTGGAACAATAGGTTTTGTTGCAGTTGTATCTGCTTTTTTAGGTTTGTTGATATAAAAGGAAATTGCAGCTCCACGGGCTCTGTTATCGGCATCCCAAATTCCCATGACACTCCATTCAAACCCATCGGCCGGTTTATATTGAGCCTGTATGGCATCAGGTGCAGGAAATACGGTGATATTATTTACAGGAGTTTTATTACTGCTAGCTGCTAATTTTCTTAATGGGCGAATATCGTCTAGTACCCAAAGCGCTCTTCCAAAAGTTGCAATTGCAAGGTCGGCTTCACGCTCCTGAATAGCCAAATCATAAGTTGACACAGAAGGATATCCATTTTTCCATTGTGAAAAATTGGCACCATTATCTACACTAATCCAAAGACCATGTTCGGTTCCAACAAAAATCAAATTAGGCTCAGTTGGATCCTGAATCATACAAAGCGCATAACCGTTCACTTTTGTTTCGTCTACTAATCTTGTCCATGTTTTTCCAAAATCAGTAGTGCGGAAAACGTAGGGTTTAAAATCTCCGCGGCGATAATCATTGGCTACCACAAATGCCTCACCTGCATTATGTTTTGAAGCGGTTACTTGTGGAATCCAAGCTCCAGCTGGAAGTCCAGGAATTTTTCCAGCAAATGAAATCCAATTTTGACCGCCATCACGCGTCAAATGAACTTGTCCATCATCAGAACTCACCCAAATAACGCCTTTCTCTTTAACAGAAGGGGCTATGCTCAATAAACTACAATGCGTTTCTGCACCAGTGATATCAAGTGTTAATCCTCCGGTATTTTGAAAGGCTTTGATCTTTACCGAATCATTTGTAGTGAGGTCAGGTGAGATCATCTGCCAACTACCTCCTTTGTCGGTGCTCTTGTGCACAAATTGACTTCCCAGATAAATTGTTTTTGTGTCAAATGGATCTTGCGCCATTGGTGTATTCCAATTGAAACGCATTTTTAGATTAGGATCTGTGGAAGGAGGTTTGATATACCAGGATTCACCTGTTTTCCAATTTCGTTTTCCAAAACTTCCTCCTTGGCTTTCACTGTAAACCCAACTGGCATCTTCTGGATCTGGCATTACATCAAAACCATCCCCGCCTCCTACATTATGCCAATAATAGTTTCTTATTCCTCCGTTAATCCACACATATGCCGGACCGTGCCAGCTCCCATTATCTTGCATTCCGCCCATTACATTATAGGGCATTTCATTATCAACATTGATATGATAAAATTGACCCACTGGAATTTTTTCATCAAAATTCCAGCTCTTTCCTCTGTCTCTGGAAATACCAATACCTCCATCATTTCCTTCAATAATTAAATTAGGATCGTTAGGATTAATCCACCACGCATGGTGGTCTGGATGAATGCCGGAGTAGGGTATTAAGGTTGCGAATGATTTTCCACCGTCTTCACTCCATGTAATGGTGGAGTGTACATCATAGATTCTGTTTTCATTTTTAGGATCAACATATATTTCTTGGTAATAAAAAGGTCTGTCGGTTACGTCCCCGGGATTACTATTCACCAATTGCCAATTAAATCCCCCATCGTCACTCTTATATAACCCGTTTTTGGTGGCTTCAACTTTTGCATACACACGGCTGGGCATACTTCGAGCAAATGCAATTCCAATACGGCCTAATGGTCCTTCGGGCAACCCTTCGTCCTTGCCCATTTTTTTCCACGTTTTACCTCCATCTACTGTTATATGTAATCCACTTCCAGGTCCACCACTTTTTAATTCCCAAGGTTTTCTGCGAAATTGCCACATGGCTGCAATTAGCTTGTTAGGATTAGACGGATCCATCACTAAATCAGCGCATCCTGTTGTGTCATTTGCATATAAAATCTTAGACCAGGTTTCACCGCCATCAATAGTTTTAAATACGCCTCGTTCAGGGTGCTCAGCATAGGGATTTCCAATGGCCGCTACATAAACGGTATTGGGATTAGTAGGATCAATTACCACTCGATGTATACAAACCGTTTTGTCTAACCCCATTTTTTTCCATGTCTTACCCGCGTCCAAGGATTTGTAAATGCCTGCTCCAAGGTTCAAGGAATTCCGCGGATTTCCTTCCCCGGTTCCCACCCATACTATATTGGGATTACTTTGCTGAATAGCAACAGATCCAATATTCTGTATGGGTTGTTCATCAAATACAGGAGTCCAATTTTGTCCACTATTCTCAGTTTTCCAAACACCTCCTGATGCCGCACCCAAGTAAATAATATTTGGGTTAGCTACTACTGCATCAACAGTAGTAATCCGCCCGCTCATTCCAGCGGGGCCAATATTGCGGGGTTTCCAATTTTTAAATTGTTCCCAGTTTACTTTTTGTGCCGATGCGTTTAGTACTAGGCAAAAGCTGGTCAACAGGAGAAGGAGTTGTTTCACGTTGTAGATTTTAAGGGAATGAAAATTATGAAAGTTGGTTTATTAATAACTAATCAGACGCAATTTTTCTTGTCTGCCTGCTATATAGCGAAAGGTTTGTCCATCAAAATAGCCATCTTCCTCCAGCATTATTCGAATTTCTTTACCCCACTCGGGTATAAAGGAAGCGCTGTTGAGTTCAATGGAGTAAGCGGTATGCGAATAAACAGGGTAGTCTCCACTTCCAGGAACCCCTTCCTGCTTATCCCAAAGCCCAATAGTGGGCCCGGCAGCATGACCATGCAAACCCAACGGATGCGTATAGATACTTGGCTTAATTCCTTCTTTTATAGCTTGTTCCCTGGCGGCTCTTAAGATGTCATTTCCTGTAATTCCTGTTTTAAATTGGCTGGTCAAGATATCTTGTAGTCGATTGCTGGTAGCAAAAGCCTTTTTCAAATAAGTGGGTGCATCTGCTTCTCCTGGACGCAGCACATACGCATGTTGTTGTATATCTGTATTCAATCGCAAATAAGTAATTCCAAAATCTACATGCAATAAATCCCCTGGAAGAATTACTTCATTCTCTGGTCTATTTGAAAAACTACGTAGGTGTTCAAAATTGACCGTATCACTTCGTTGCACTGATACAGAGGGATGAAACCAAGTTGTCAATCCTAATGATGTTACTCGTTGGCGGAACCACCAAACCAAGTCATCGGTGGTAGTGACACCTGGATTGATTACACGGCTCGAGAATCCCTCTGCAATTATCTCATGCGTAATTGCTACCAGCTTTTGATAGAGTTGCATTTCACGAGTTGTTCGGGTTTCAAGCCATCCTACTGCAAGTGGAGCAGCTGATACCAGCCTATTTTTTAATGCTGTGGGTAGTTTTTGCAGTAGTAGTTCGTAATGGGAGTGGTCGAGCCCATCTGCGTGTCCAAAATCTTGTGAAATATTAATACCAATTTTTTTAGGGTCTTTCTTTTTGATCAAGTCAACCAATGCATCCCATTGGTCGGGGAATGCAGACATATCCCATGCGGCGGGAATAGATTTTCCAACGTTATAACGTGCTATTGCAAACTTTTCAACTTGTTTGGTAGTAGCATTAAAGTAGAAGGCTAGCATGGTTGTTCTTCGAGCCGATAGCCAAGTGGAGGGCAGCATGGTCCTCAGCACGGGATCTTCGTTATATTCTCTTGCGATAAGCAGCCAAAAATCAATGCCGGCTCGTTCCATTAAATCTGGTAAAATTGTATTGAAACGCTCTTCTAAAATTTCATCTACCACGCGGCTTTGTTCTCGCTCTGATAAAATGGGTTGTGCTTGTAATGCAATATGTAGCCAAACTAATGCCAAAATAAGTAGAAGTTTTTTCATATTTATTGTAATTTTATTTTAAAATGTCACTTCCCTTACTATTTGCCATTTTAGCTTTTATACTGATCTTAATCAGGCGTAATTATCGTGACAAATAATAACGTTAATCTATTTTATAGACCTTACGTATTTTCTCTATTAATTTACTTGCATTCGCGTACTGCTGTGTATAGATTTTTCGCTGAACATTGAGCATCGAGTTTTTGACGTGCGAAAGACGGTTAGCATACTCAATAATGGATAATTTATCATTTGTGAGAAGTTTTACATCTTCTTTTACCCCTCTGGGGCCAGCGCCATCTTCTAGGTTTACATAATAATCTTGGTCAAAAATTCTATACGACTGATCCCTGGCTTTGAGTTTCAGGTTTCCCACGATATCCTCGTATTTCTGTAGAAACTCGTGGCGTTGCCAGTATTCAGTAATTAAGTTTCCGATTTCATGGGATTTTACCAAGCGCATGCCTCCTGCATTTTTCAATTGGGCAGAAGTCCGCGTACTCAGCTCCGATCCTCTATTGCCCAGACTGCCAAGATTAAAAATGTATAATCTTTTAAGATCAGCGGGGGATAGCTGGGGGGTTCTTAATAGAGAAATGGATGTATCAATAAAGGCAATTTGTCGATCAATATACTTAGTAGCAGTACTTAACTCTATGGTATCCTTAACCATATCTTCTAACAGGCTTTGCATATACTCTTCTTCGCGATGGCGTTCTATATAGTGCTCTCTTTGATTTTCTGCAAAGAAGCCTAATGTGACTGCTGCAAATAGCATAAAAAATTCTGTCAAATACTCTGACCATTTTTTAGGGATATGATGTTTGTGGTGTACTTCCATGAATTAACCTGTCTTATATTTAGATCTGCCAATTTACAACAATAACCGTTTATATGGAGGTATACCGCGCTCACCACAGGCCAAAGAATTGGAAAGAATACATTACGGAGTTTATAATGCTATTTGCAGTAGTCACGCTTGGTTTTTTTGCTAAGAACTACCGAGAGCATAAAATTATCGACCATCGGATCGAGGAAAATTATCAGGCTTTATTACAAGACCTCAGACAGGATTCCGCTCGCATTAAAGAGCTGCAGGCTGATAATATTTTAGTGCGAAAGGGGATGATGATTCTTTTGGAGGCTATCTACCAATACCAGGATAATTTAGTTAACTGGGAACAGGTGAAAAACAGGATTGCTTCTATTGAAAAGTTGCCATCCTATCAGACTTTTTTATGAATAATACCACGTTTAAGAATATGCAGTCCTCAGGTATGTTGAGCTATTTGGTCAATAAAGATCTTAGAAAAGAGCTGTCATTTTACTATGAAGTTTTATTTAAAAAACCACTGGATAACAATGCGCTCTATGATGATGAGGGGAGAAAATTTTACAATGATCAATTTCCCATTACGCAGCCAACAAATAATAGGAAAATAAATAGTTTAATCGGGGGGCCAGATCAGCTGTCAGCTCGTTATCGTACATCCGAGGCTAATCGTGATTTTATTCTCAACCCTTCTAAAGTAAAGACCGTTATTCAAGACCCTCTCACTTTATTTAAAATGGAATCTTTTTACCTGCGTTTTTGCATTTACCGTCGTCTTTTAATGACCTTGGAGGAACAAAATCAAAAATTGATTGAAATCGTAAGACAACAGCAGTGAGAATCTGCCGGATATATTTAATTTTTCTACTTGTGCTACTAGAGGCTTGTGCTTCTACTAAGCAGATGCACTGGCCTCAAACTGTAGCCACTACTGGCGTAGCATTTTACGAACAAGCTGCGGCCTTCCAATGGAAACAAAGAGATTCATTGACTCGAAAGCTGGTGCTAATTGGGGCTATTCCCCAATTCCTTCAAAAATTTGTAGCGATTAAAACACAGTTCCAGGATAGTAGTGGTAAACGCTATCGAGCTGTTTTTTATGTTTCACCTGATTACCTGGCTGTAGGCTCAGATAAAAACTGGGCACGTGTTCATATAACTCCTTTTTTGGCCCAGGAGTTAGCTGACAGTTTGCAGTGTTTTCTGCCTACTCGAAAAATGGTTGATGAAATTTATAAATCAGCAACTATCAAGCTTTCTCCTATTCCGCTAACACAAAATAGAGATAGTACACCTACTTTTTATCAGCATCACTTGGCAGTGGAAAAACAAAGGGCCGGTAGAAAGGGTTTAGTCGCCGGCATACAAAAAGATATTGTCACTACGGGCCGTCTATACACCTACCCTAAAAGGGATAGAGTAGCTATTTATGGTTGGCATCAGTTAAATGGTAAGCCTATTCAGCCTTTATACACAGGACATATACATTGGTATGTAGATTATAGCCAGGGAGTGCGGCTAGTCTATGAACTGGTCAGGGTAAACGGAAAATGGATGCACTATAGCGCGTTATTTAAAGATCCAATTCTGAAAAATCTGCTTTGTGATGAAGCGGATTGTGGAGGTGGGCGCTATCCCATGCCGTCCATTATTACTCCACCTCTTGACGTAGCTCACTAAGTAATGTGGTGGCACGTTTCAACGCATTTTTTGTTCGGGCTATTACGAAAAGGTCAACTAATTTTTTTTCCTGTAAAATATTTTCAAAAAGTTGGTTTCCTCGCAATCCCTTACTTAATGCAACTCCATCCATTACATAGGAGACCTCTTGGGGTATAACCAGGGTTGTTATCTTCGAGTTTCTTTTATATAAATCCATCAGTTCAATAGAAATACGCTCTGCCCAGCTCCTAAACATCTCAAAATCTGTATAACGATCATAGTGTTTTAATAACTTAGAGAGTAATTCCTCGTTCTCAATCAAATGTAATTTACCAGAGCCCTTGAGTGCCTCTATCTCAGCCGTATTGCTCGCAAACCAGGTATATTTTAGAGAATTATCTGCATGTAATTCAATGCTGTCATTTTCAAGTTCTAATCTCCCTTGGGACCACTCCGTTAAAAGACTATCTGATGTTGCAGCACGATTCAAATAATTGATATTGAGTTCCAAATCACTACTGTCTCTTGCTAACTCGGCAACCATACGAGTCATCACCCGTTTAGCCTCTTTTGACTCTCGTGTATGCTCAACCCATCTTTCAGCCCCTATTGCCAAACTAATACCGATCACAATTACAACGATTTCAAGGAAAAAGCCTTTGACAAATTTGGGTTTGTGAACTTCCATCTCTTTTTTTCTTAAAAATAACAATTAATTTGTGAGACTAAACTTCAGCTATGCGATTTACTATATTGCTTGCCGCATCACTTGTTGGATGCACTGTTTTTGCTCAGGTGAATTATCCGGTTACTAAAAAGGTAACTATTTCAGATAATTATTTCGGTAATACCATTGCAGATCCTTACAGATGGCTTGAGGATGATAACAGTGAGGAAACCAAGAGTTGGGTGCAGCAGCAGAATACTGTTACAAGTGCGTATTTTACTTCAATTCCATTTCACGATAAGGTTAAAGCTCGCTTAGCCGTGTTATGGAATTATCCAAAGTATGGTTCTCCAAGAAAAGAGGGAGGATATTATTATTTTTCAAAAAATGATGGATTACAAAATCAAAGTATTCTTTACCGTCAAACGGGACTCAATGCCGCTCCCGAGGTTTTTTTGGATCCCAACCAATTCTCAACTGATGGAACCGTGGCATTGAGTGGAACTACTTTTTCAAAAAATGCAAAGTATCTAGCCTATCAAATAGCCCGAAGTGGAAGTGACTGGCAAGAAGCTGTTATTATGGATTTATCAACGAAGAGATTAATTGATGATACTATTCGTTGGATAAAGTTTAGTGGTATCACTTGGAAAGGTGATGAAGGTTTTTATTACAGTCGCTATCCAATGCCCGATGCTACCACAAAGTTGTCTAAGCAAAACCAGTTTCATAAAGTTTATTATCATCGCATTGGGACCTTACAAGCCCAAGATGTGTTGGTTTATGAGGACAACGAACATCCTCTTAGAAATGTTGGAGCTGACTTGACTGACAATGGAAGATTTCTGATTATTTCAACTACAGAGGGCACCAGTGGTAATGAGCTTTGGGTTAAGGATTTGACCAAGGACCAAGAGGGGTACACCCACCTTGTGAATGGTTTTAAAACGGATCCTGATGTGGTGGATAGCTATGGTAATTATTTGCTTTTGAAAACTAACCAGGATGCACCCAATTTTAAAGTGGTGTTAGTGGATCCTACCCAACCTATGTCTGGTAACTGGAAAACCATCATTGCAGAACAACCTGAAGTATTACAGAGTGTGGGTACTGGCGGGGGTTATTTGTTTTGTTCTTATCTAAAAAATGCTTCCACGCGCGTACTGCAATATACCCTTGAAGGAAAATTAGTACGTGAAATTCAATTACCGGGTATTGGTACGGCCAGTGGTTTTGGCGGAAAACCAACTGAAAAGTCTTTTTTCTACACTTTTACTTCTTATACATATCCGCCCACCATTTTTAATTATGACGTTGAGACGGGCGTTTCCACCTTATTTAGGAAAACAGAAACGGCTTTCAACAGTGATAATTATGAAACAAAGCAAGTTTTCTTTACCAGTAAAGATGGCACACGAGTGCCGATGTTTATCACTGGAAAAAAGGGATTTAAGCTGAATGGAACAAACCCTGTTTTGGTTTATGGTTATGGGGGTTTTAATATTCCCCAAACGCCTGGTTTCAGTATTTCTAATGCATTTTGGTTAGAGCAGGGTGGGTTATATGTTGTTGTTAATCTGCGAGGGGGTAGTGAATACGGGGAGTCGTGGCATAAAGCTGGCATGTTGAATAACAAACAAAATGTGTTTGATGATTTTATCGGTGCTGCGGAATTCCTAATTCAAAATAAATACACTCAAAAAGGACTGATTGCAATCCGTGGTGGTTCAAATGGCGGTTTACTGGTTGGAGCCTGCATGACCCAACGCCCTGATCTATTCAAAGTTGCACTTCCTGCTGTGGGTGTAATGGATATGTTGCGATATCATCTTTTCACCATTGGTTGGGCATGGGCAGTTGAATATGGAAGAAGTGACAAAGCTGATCAATATCCCTTCTTGGTAAAATATTCTCCGCTGCACAACCTTATAGATGGCATCAATTATCCCGCTACATTAATTACAACTGCTGATCATGATGACAGAGTTGTGCCAGCGCACTCATTCAAATTTGCAGCTCGGTTGCAGGAGGCACATCGTGGTGTTAACCCTGTTTTAATTCGAATTGAAACAAAAGCTGGTCACGGTGCAGGAAAACCTACCAGTAAGCAAATTGAAGAGGCAGCGGATATTTGGAGTTTCACCATGCATAACCTAGGTTTATCTTTTAAATAAAAGCTTGTTATGCAAAAATTACTTTCTCTGTCACTCTTTCTTTTTGCAACATTGGTATCTACTGCACAATGGAACCCCAACACTTCCGTTAATTTGGAAATTGCAACCCTCCCTGTTGCAGACATGCACTCGCTACCCACAAGTACAGGTAAAACTTGGATTGCTTTTTACCACCAAAATAGTGGTAATTATGATATGCGTGCGCAGTTATTGGATGTGGATGGTACAAAATTACTAGGGCCAGATGGTGTGTTGATTGATAATAAACCATCTGGTACGGCTACGTTCGTTTTTAATATTTGTAAGGATGCCAATGACAACTTAATTGTTGCTTATCAAGATCAACGCAGCGGTCAATTGAATGCAGTCGCCTATAAAATTTCACAGACCGGAGCTCATTTATGGAGTAATAATGGTGTGATTTTGGGACAAGGTCTTGCACCGTATCCTGCGGTATTGAGTAATGGTGAAACAGTAGTTACTTGGATTGAAGCCACCACTAATACACTCCAAATTCAAAAAATAAGTACAGCTGGTGTACTTGCCTGGTTAACACCTGTTACCGTACAAGTAGGAACGGCCAATACTACACGTGGTCAGGTAGTGTCAAATTTGAATGGAAACTTTACGCTGGTTTTCCAGCGAAGAGGCTTTGGTATTGCTACCACTCTTTATGCACAACGGTACAATAGCAGTGGTGTGGCTAGTTGGACCTCGGCATTGCAACTATCAACCGAAACAACCTCTGGTGCTCGCTATTATTCTGTATTGAGTGAAGAGGATACTACTTATTGCGGTTACTACAGTGCACAGGGAAGTCGTTTTAATTCCTGGTTGCATCGTATCAATCCCAATGGTACGCTTCCCTATGGCGGTAATGGTTCCAACTTTAGTACAGCTACTAGTGGTGCTGACCCTTATCAGCAGATGACCAATATTGCAACAGATTCTGGTTCGCCCTTAGTTTGGTCTGTTTGTTCATATAGCAACACGTCTCAAAGTCAGTATGGAGTTTATGTACAGAAATTCAATAAGCAAACAGGCGCTCGGTTATTAACGGACAATGCATTAAATATTTATCCAATTAGTGCATCCTTTGATACGCAGGCCGGTGGACTTGCTCTAGTTAATGATGCACCTGTTTTTATGAGTTATGATGCGAATTATAAAATTTATGCAACTCGTTTAGATGGAAATGGTGCATTTGTTTGGACGGGTAACCGAGTTGAATTAAGTTCCACTACCGCTAGTGCTGGCTCACCGAAAGGGCGTTATGGATTTAGCGCATTAAGTAATAGTCAAGCGGTGGGGGTTTGGGCTGAAACACGCAATGGTGTACAGCGTGCATACGCACAAAATATTACACCTAGCGGCACTACAGGTGTTGCTACTGCTGGATTTTCCTTTACTACTCCTTCAGCCGCAGTAGCGGCTTGCCCAGCCCCAGCTAGTATTAGCATTCAATTATCTACTACTGCATCCGGTAGTTTTAGCGGCGCAATTTCACTTACCGCTTCAGGGATACCTGCTGGAACTTCTTTATCTTTTAGTAGTAATCCAGTAAATGTTGGAAGCAATACTACTGTTACACTCACGGGAACTAATACATTAGCTCCGGGTAGTTATACTATTACCGTGACGGGTACTGCAACGGGTGTGAATACACAAAATGTGGTACTTACATATACAATTACTGCACCACCATCTATTATAATTACCAGTCAGCCCAGTGCACAAGTAGCGTGTATTGGTACTACTATTTCATATGCTGTAGTAGCAACTGGCAACTCGCTTACCTACCAATGGCAGCAAAGTTTAAACGGCTGTAATGGACCTTGGCAAGATATTAGTAGTGCAACAGCTGCAACGCTTTCTCTAGGAGCTGTTACAGTGTCTCAAAATAATACGGGATATCGTTGTGTGATTGCTTCGCCTTGTGCAACAACTGTAATATCCAATTGTGGGCTGCTCACTGTTGGCGCGTCTCCTACCATAACTACGCACCCTGTTTCTCAGACCGTTTGTGAAGGAACAACTGTAAATCTCACTGTTGCCGCCAATGGCTCAGGATTACTTTATCAATGGCAGGTAAACACCAATGGTGTTTGGACAAATATTGGAAATGGAGTAGGTTATAGTGGAGTGACTACAACTACATTGGTAATCACTGGTGTTGTGGTCTCTATGTCTGGTGCGGAATATCGTTGTGTGATTTCAACAGCTGCCTGTCCCACGCTTGTTTCTTCGATTAGTGCTACATTAACGATAAATACACTCACCCAAGTAATTTCACACCCTGCCTCACATACAATTTGTTTAGGTACAAGCACTTTTATGACAACGGATGCAATTGGAACTGGTGTGCAATTTCAGTGGCAGGTGAACACGGGTACTGGATTTACTAATATATCGAACGGTGGTGCTTACAACGGGACTACTACTTCACAACTTTCAATTACTACACCACCAGTTGGTTGGAGCGGATATATTTATCGTTGTGTAGTGACTGGTGTTTGTCCTCCCGCCGTTAACACTAATCCTGCAACATTGACCATTCACGCACCCGCTACCATTAATCGACAGCCTGTAAGTGCTGAGGTTTGTGCAGGTAGTGGGGCTAGTTTTATTATTGCAGTATCAAGTGTGGCCACTGTTAATTATGATTGGCAACAAAGCACTAATGGAGGAACTACCTGGACTAGTTTACCTTCTACGTTGAGTCCCGTTCTTCAATTTGTCAATCTACCTCTCTCTTATAATGGAAATCGTTATCGTTGTATTGTATCTAACGCAACTTGTCCTCAACGGGAAACCAGCGCTGTTGCTCAACTCTCGGTTCGTGCTAACCCTACAGTGGGTCTAACTGCAGCACCAACTACTTCCTTACTGCCGGGTCAAAGTACCACATTAACAGCAACTCCCAGCGCTTCTACCGGAGGTGTCATTAGCACCAATTGGACATTGGGTGGGCAACCTTATTCACCTGGTAGTGGAAATACAGTAGTTGCGACTATAACAAATTTGGGTACCTATCAAGTTGGGGTACGAGAAACTTGGTCGAGTGGTTTATTCTGCGCTGCACAATCCTCCAGTGTTACAATTACGGCAATGGCTAGTGATCGTTTATTTATATTCCCCTCGCCTAATAATGGAAACTTTTCAATTTCTTATTACAATGCCGGAGGAGTTTCCACAACCCGACAGCTAGCAATATTTGACAGTAAAGGGGCACGTGTGTATCAGGAAGTTTTTCCTGTAAGCGGACCTTATACTATTTTACCTATTGATTTACAAAAAGCGGCAAGGGGAATTTATTTTATTGTTATTGGTGATGCTGCAGGAAAAAAGTTAATTGAGGGTAAAGCGCATGTTTGGTAAAAGTTAAATGCTAAAAATTTAATTCCTACTTGCTTATTTGGCAACTCGTTGTGTGAATTCACCTTGATCATAAATCACACAGATTTTAGTTTTCCCCAAAAGCTTATACCTAATTTTGGCTATTATATCATAAAATATATCAAGGATAGAGGTGGGAAATATTTTCAATAATCGATATAATATTGAGTAGCCCTCAAGCTCTTTTAAAATCTCTAAAACTGCACTCGATTTAATAAAGTAGTCATTTCCATGCACTAATATTATTGAGTTCAACGTATTTGAATTTATGCCTATTTTACGTAAAAGGGACTCACCATAAGGTGATTGTAAGGATGCAAATAAAAAAAGTTTGTTTGGATCTCTTTTTATTAAAAGAAGTACTGCTTTATTGCATAAGATACATTCTCCATCAAAAAGTATTATTCTTTCAATTAATGGTTGTTGCATTTAAATTTATTTGAATCATTGAAGTCAATTTATTTTCAATACTTTCACCTCTACAATTTCAACTTTATTTTCTCTTTTATAAATAATTGTAATCTTTCTCTTAGCATGATTTAATTCTGCTTTATAATCACCAAGGCTTCCTGTAATGACTTTATTGATGGCTAAGATCTGATCGCCTACTTCTAAGCCAGCTAGTCCGGCAGGGGAAGTGGAAGCAACAAATCCAACTTCTACTTGATTATTTATCAAATAAAGTTCCATACCCGTATAAGAATAATCAAATGGCTCATAGTAGTATCGGTTTGGACGAATATGTATTTCCTTTTGCGAGTAGTTAAGTATTAAATTAAATCGCCTTAATAAATCGTTTCCAATCAAGCCACCCCAGACTGGAAAATTGGTTACATTATAAGGATCTTCAAAAATTGTAATTGGAATTTTTCTAAAACGATAGGGGCCTATACGAAATTTAGGAAGGACAGTCAGTTTTAGATCAATTTGTCCACCGATACCTTCTCCAGATGTGGTCCAATATCTTCTAGTTGAGTCAATTATGCCTGACTTTTTTATGTAGCGGTTCGAAAAAAGTAAATTTAAGCCTGCGCCGATATCAATCATCAATGTGGTCGAATCCGATTTTATATCTTTTACCATCACCGGATAGGAGGGTAGTTTATTTATTTCTAGATGAAGTAAGTGTCCATTTCGTGGGTAGTTAAAACTGCCCGGCGTGAACCAACTCATTAGTTGTTTTTCATAATCTATCTGAATAGCAAAACGATTAAGCAGGGCATATCCAATGACTCCATCAATTCGTACCCCATAGATCGAAGTCAATACTGAGTAGTCATTAACGTAAAAATTGAGTGAATCTGCTTGAAGTTGACCAACTTTCAAACTTTTATGTTGTAAGGAGGGGACCTCACGTATACCGCCGACACCCCTAATAAGTTGACCGGTGTATGTGGGCTGCAACCCTAAGAATTTAGCAGTTGAAGAGTCTAGGGAAATTCCGCTGCTACCTGTATCAAAAATGAATTGTAAAGTATCAGGAAAGGTTTCCAATTGTGCTTGAATGATAATAACCCCACCTGTTACTTGCAGAAACGAGTTGGTGCTTATTAAGCGACTTTGCGAATTACCTTCAATTTTCATGCATAAAACAAAAAAAAATAGTGCTAGACCAAATTTTTGTAAGCATGCTAGCCTTATTTGCATGAAAATTGGTTTTTCTAAATTTTTGCTTCTTTAAGTTTTTCTGGTGTAATGGGAAGGTTTCTGACTCTTTTTCCTGTTGCATTATACACTGCATTTGCAATAGCAGCGGCCAGGCCAATAAATGCAATTTCACCTAACCCTTTGGCACCAATTGGGTTTATGATTGGGTCTGGTTTATTGACAAACCAAACTGTAGTCTTTGGGATATCAGGGTGTAAGGGTACTTGATAGCCTGCAAAGCTGGCGTTTGTTATTGCGCCGGTATAATGATCAAATTTTAATTCTTCAAACAAGGCCATTCCAATCCCACCCACAACACCTCCAAGCATTTGACTTCTGGCTGTATTTTCACTGATAATTTTTCCGGCATCAGCGGTGGTTACTACTTCTGTAATTTTTATTTTTAACGTTTTTGGATTGACAAGAACTTTTACAAAGTGTGAGGAGAATGAGTTTGTAGCATGCTTTAGTTCCATGGCACTAGTACCTTGCGAATCTTGTGTGATTTCCAAAAATGGTTTATTCCCCAGTTTTAGCAGATCAGCATTAGAAATAAAAACCTCTTTATCAATTGAAGCACTTACGCCACCTTCTTTAATCACCAAGGTAGATGCATCCAAGTTTTTAAATGCAGGTACATTTTCAACAGCCAGTGTTCGTAATGATTTTTTTAGTGCTTCACAGGCCAGGTATACTGCCGTTCCCAGGGTAGAGGTGGTGGTAGATCCACCTTGAGTGGGACCAGGTGGTAGTTCAGAATCTCCCAATTTAAATGAAATTTTATCAAGCGGAAGCAGTAAATTTTCTGATGCAATTTTTGTCATGGCTGTGGTTGTGCCAGGCCCCATATCACTCACAGCACTTTGTAATACCAGGTTTCCATTGGCTTGTAAAATGGCACGCACTGATGCTTGTGACCGTCCGGCTCCGAAAACACCGTTTGCCATGCCGTATCCAACTAACCATCCATTCTCTTGTAAGCTTCCAGGTTTTTGCGGGCGATTAGCCCAATTAATTAACGTACGGCCCTTGTCATAACATTCTTTGAGATAGTTAGACGACCAGGGTAATTTGGATTCCGGATTTTTCTCTGCAAAATTTTTAATCCGAAGTTCAACGGGGTCCATATTAAGCACATAAGATAATTGGTCGATACTACTTTCTAAGGCAAAACAACCGCTAGCTTCGCCAGGTCCTCGCATCCAAGTGGGCGTACTTACGTCTAGTGGAAGTATTCGGTAGTTAGTATCTACATAATCACAGGCGTAAAGAAAACGAGAAGCATTTACTATGCCTTCGCGAAACTCCTCATAGCGTGATGTATTACTAATAGCAGTGTGAATAATACCTACAAACTTACCTGTTGCGTCGGCTCCAATTTTTAACTGTTGCCAGGATTGTGGACGGTATCCGGTCAGATTAAACATTTGTGGTCGGGTGAGTATCACTTTTACCGGCCGATTGATTTTTTTAGCAGCGATACACGCTGCAGGCACATTGTGCCAGTTTCGGAGTGCATTTCCAAAAGCCCCTCCTACATAATCGGCGATGACACGCACGTTTTTATCGGGTATATTAAATAACCGCGCAATAGCGCCTTGTGTTGCTTTAGGTCCTTGTGTTTTATCATAGACCGTTAGTTTATCTTCTGCTTCCCATACCGCAATGGTTGCTTGCAGTTCCATGGGGCTGTGTACTTCAATAGGGATTGTAAACTCTCCATCCACTTTGACAGCCGCTTGTTCATAATTACTTGCATTTCCGCGCGAGTAGGTGCTCGGTGGTTTTGCTTTTGAAGGATCCTTTCGAGCTAAGTTGAAGTCTGTTTCAAAGGACTCCTTTTGATAGGTGATTTTAAGTAATAAACTGGCAGCGTTTGCTTGCTCAAGCGTTTCTGCTACTACCAGTGCAATGGGTTGTCCGTAAAAACGAACTTGGTTGTCATATAATACTTTCATTCCCCACCATTGCTTAGGATTGCGTGTGCCATCCGCTAGTTGCGGAGCATAGCCTGGTATAGCGGGACAATTTTTGTAGGAGATTATATCAATTACTCCCTCTGCTTTTAAAGCGGCTGCTTCGTCTATTGATTGTATAATGCCTTTGGCGATAGTGCTGCATACAAATACACCGTGTGCTAAGTTTGACACACGATGTTCCGCTGCATAGGTAGCTTTGCCAGTTACTTTATCTAGTGCGTCCGCTCGTGGACCCTCATTTACCGGAAGCCAATTATTTTCCATTTAATTATTTCTTGCGTTAAACTGTTTTACCACTTTCTTTTACCTGCGCTATAGCGTCTACAATATTTTGATACGCGCCGCATCTACAAATATTACCTGCCATATAGCGTTGAATCTCATCTCGGTTATTTGCTCTTCCATCTCTAATGCAGGCAATACCCGACATGATCTGTCCGGGGGTGCAATAACCGCATTGCATTGCATCACACTTTATGAAGGCCTCTTGCATGGGATGTAATGTGTCACCATTCGCCAGCCCCTCTACCGTTTCGATGGTTTTACCGTTATTATGAATAGCCAGGGTTTGACAACTGTTCATTCTTTTGCCATTAATATGAAGAATACAAGCGCCACATTGACCCATGCCACACCCTTTTTTTGTTCCCGTATATCCAAGTTGCTCCCGTAAAAAATCAAGCAGTGTGATACGGGTGTCTACTTCTGCAGAAATTTCTTTTCCGTTAATACTGAGTTTGATTTTTTCTTTAGGGGCAGGAGTCGGCGCAATCAGCGATACAGACTCCGCATGAACCAGAAGAGAAGGAATCGCATACAGCGCTGCTGAAAAACTAGCCTTCCGGATGAAGTCTCTTCTACCGTTATTGTAACAATATTTTTGCATAGAAATGATAAAGCTAAAATTAATTAAAAAATAATTATGAAATTAATTTATTACTAAATCAAAATTGTTATCTGTGTACACTTTTAAAAAAAGAAATAAAGTATATTTAATATCCCTTTTTATCAGTTCCATTACTTTTCGACTTCTTGTCATACGCATAGGAGGTGATCAAAGGAGAAGTAATTGATCCCCCCAGCTATCCTCTCTAATATTAAACAGTTAGGTTGGTAGTTGAGAAGTACCCATAAGTAGTTCTTTATTTTTAATCTTTGTGCGTATGTTTATTTTTGTAACAGCGGATTGTTCTTCCTACTTTCTCACTGTCCATATAATTGAGTGCTTCTCTGGTACATAATTGTGTTTAAAAAGAATGTTAATTCAATCCGGTTGCTAGGTGTTGGGTAAAAATTTTGATTTAACAGTTTAAGTTTTTTCATGAACATCATATCACTTGCAGGTATTGATTGTTTGCTATCTCAAAATCCCTGGTGGAAACACCATCGTATTGGTATTGTTACAAATGATTCAGCGTGCACTCACGATGGTATCACTACCCGAAAAGCGCTGGTTAATCATGGGTTCAATGTTGTTTGCATATTCTCGCCTGAGCATGGATTACACGTGATGGGTCCTGATGGGGTCCCCCTGCAGGACACGACAGATCCAGTGACGCTTTTGCCAGTGATTAGTTTGTATGGATCTAAATTATTTCCATCTGAGTGCGATCTTTCAAAAATTGATATATTATTATTTGATATACCTGACGCCGGAGCACGTTTTTATACGTACTTGTGGACTATGACACATTGCATGGAAAGTTGTGCAATTGTTCGTAAACCTTTCATAATTCTAGATCGACCCAATCCTCTATCAGGGGATTTGTCTATGGCTGAGGGGCCCTTTTTACAAGAAAATATATGTAGTTCATTTGTTGGGAGGTGGTGCATACCTGTCCGGCACAGTTGTACAACGGGCGAGTTGGCAACATATTTCAATGCAATAAAAAAAATTAGCTGCTCACTTGAAATTATTTCTTGTAAGAACTGGAAACGCAGTCAGTATCATACTGCTACTGGCTGGAATTTTATCCCAACCTCTCCTGCTTTACAGCGTTTTGAAAGTATGTTACTCTATCCAGGTACTTGTTTTCTTGAGGCCACAAACCTACATGAGGGTAGGGGAACCCAGCTGGCTTTTTCTTTGGTTGCTGCACCTTGGCTAGGTCCCGAAAAGCTTATAAGTTATTTAAAAACATTTAGCATACCTGGTATTGGATTCAAAATGACCCAGTTTACATCAAGTACACACAAATATACCGGCTCCGTTTGCCGTGCTGTGTTATTTTTTGTAACTGATCCAGAAAAATTCAAGCCTGTTCAATTTGGTTTAATTCTTTTATACTCATTAAAAAAATTATTCCCCTCATTTGGTTGGGATCTCTATCCCAGTGCCGTTAATCCTACAGGAAAAAACCATTTAGACCGCTTGATGGGTATCCCCCATGTAGAAAAATTGTTTGACGGCAGTCGCGACGAATTTTTACAAAATATCAAGAGACAATGTGTTATCTCGGCATTTTGGCAGGAACAAGTAGGCAAGTATCTTTTATATGACTGAAATAAAAAAATAGTTTTATATTTTTCTTTGCCAAAAACTATTCACGTTCTCTTTTAAGATGGAAATTTTTTTTGTTTAATATCTTTTATCTATGCTAAAATAATTGACTAATTTACAATTTGAGTGAGACAGTCTTTTTTAAATAATTAAAATACTTGCGTTAAACTCAAGGTGCTAAAAAAATTTGTATGAATAATCTAATTATAATTGGTCATCCAAATAAAGAAAGTTTTTGCTACAATGGTATTGCAAAAACTATTAGAGAAACGCTGGAAAAACATTTTGAGACTGTTTATTTCATAGACTTATACGAAGAAAACAAAGGCTATGAGTTTCATCCTGATAAAATTAGAGAGTACAAGGAATTAATCCAATTAACTGATCGCATATACTTTATATCACCTGTTTGGTGGTTTAGATGTACACCAATGCTTGAATCATTCTTTGACCAAGTTTTTACTCCTGGTTTTGCATATAAGTTTAAACCAATTACAAAAAAATATGGTATTCCTGTACCGCTTTTAAAAAATAAAAAGGTAAGAACCTATTTAACACATGGGGCACCTGCATTACCAGTGCTAACAATGTATTTCAATTCAGTTAAGTTGCGGTTAGTGATGGGAGTATATTCCTTTATTTTTGGATGGTTTAGAACTAGGACACGTCAATTTTGGAGTGTACCTTTTGTTTCACTAAAGGAAAGATTAAGATTTTTAGAAAATGTAAAAAAAGATGTCAAATTTGACATTAATCGCCAGCTGTGAGCTAAAAAAAGGGATTTATTTTGAGGTATGCAGTTAGCGTTGGATTACTTTTTGGGTGCAATATGATGTAATCCTTGTAGATACTTACTAAAATAGAATTGCTGAAATACCTGTTTGTAATTTCAAAAAGTAAAATTAATAGCCAATAATCAATTTTAGTCTACCCCACAACTCGTTTTCAACGCCTGATAGAGCTAACGCTGGTGTACCGGATGATTTCCCCATTCGGACTACAACGAGTTTTTGCAAAAGCTCAATATTACCTACTATTAATAAAATTATTGAACTCAGCCTTTGCTGTCTGACTTTGAAAAATGGCAGTATGACCTCCAGGTATTTCAACAAATTGGCGAGTTTGACAATTGGAGCAATTATTTACATCTTGTTTAAAAGTGGGCCAAGAGTATAACTGTATTGCCATATCATCCAACCCTTGAACGAATAATATATCTGATTTGAAGCCATTTGTAAAATTAAGTAATGACCTTTGGTAGTAGGCATTTGAATTGGCAACTGTTGTTCCATATACATTTCTTAAATTATAACAAGGATAACTTGCAGGTGCTTGCCCATTTTCCTCTAATTGGCACCTATAAACTAAATTCAATGGACCCGGTGCATTTGCTATTACCCCATTCGTTTTATGCATTGTATTTAGCCGTGTAACCAAATAGCCACCTTGAGAATGTCCTGCTAAAAATATTTTTTTAGTCGTTATACCCAACTCAGTGCTTGCTTTGTTCTTAACCCATAATAATGCTGCCTCAGCTTGCAAAATATTATCGCCAAACAATATATTAAGTTGTGGATGTGCTACACTTACAATCATCATATTCTGTCGGTTTAAAATATTTTTAAATTGACTAAGAGTAGTTTCTGCAGCAGGCAGAATATCTGAATCACTTTGTACGGTGCCGTGATAAGTAATTAAAACATCAAATTCATTTCCCGCGGGCTTGTCAATTATAACACTCACATTCACATTATTGTAAGAAATAGGTTTCGTAATCCTGTAAGCCGATGTATTCGGGTCAGATTGGTTTGCCATCTTATCTTTTTTGCAAGACAAAAAAAATAATAATACCACTGCTGTGAATAATTTCATGCTATTCGATTTTGATCTTTTATTTACTGCTGTTCTCCTCTAAGACTTTTTTTTCCTAAGCAGGTTTAATCCTCTCACCTAAAAACTTAAAGCTATCCAACTTACAATTACATATTTGAACTTTCTTTTTAAGCCGGTTGTGGAGCTTATTTTTGTTTTGATTTATTTCCATTATCTCTACCATGCCGTTACTAATCTAGCAAGTTAATCATCTCTGTACCTATCAAAACAACTTACTTTGGAAAGGCTAGGTGACTTTTGTAATGGCTTACTGTATGCGCTTACAAAAATCCCAAATTGGTGGGTTCAAGTCCAACAAAAAAGCGTAAATAAATATTAATCAATTAATTACTTCTCATTTTAGCAGAGACTTAGCACCGGGACCATCATGAGATTATTATCATGACACCTGAGAGTTTGGATTTTTGGTTTTTATGCGGGATTTTTATTAACATTTGCTCAATAACTTGCTAGACATGCCATTGTAACAAACATTAATTTTATTTTTGAAAATCTTTCAACCAAAAAAATTAAAATTGCTTAAGTATGAAGCAGCATTCATTTTTCAACCCCCGAAATCACTTGTCCACCCTGTTGTTTGTTTGTTTCCTTCTGTTTGGAGCAACTCTCTCCGCTCAGGTAGTATTGAAGGGAAGGGTGACCGATCAGGGAGGTAACGCACTCTCCGGAGTTTCCGTTACCATCAAGTCTAGTGATATTGGTTCCACTTCCAATGAATCGGGTGTCTACTCTTTTATAGCCAATGTAAGGTCTGGCAGCTACGTGTTGGTTTTTTCCAGTGTCGGTCTCAAAACAATCGAAAAGAAAATTTCATTGCCAGCTTCGGGAGAACTCGTAACCGATGCCGATTTAGCTGCCGACATCCTCGGTTTGGACGAGGTGGTTGTAACTGGGGCTACTGTAAGAACCTCCAAGAAAGAACTGGGTAATGCTATTTCGACCATAAATGCTCGTCAAATGCAAAACACCGGTGCTCAGAATTTGAGTGGTATTTTGAATGGGCGCGTCATGGGGGCACAGGTAACCCAGAACTCGGGTGATGCTGCCGGGGGTTTTTCTGTTCGTCTTCGTGGAGTGGGTTCTATTTTCGGAAGTTCCGAGCCCCTCTACATTGTGGATGGAGTTATTATTGACAACAGCTCTGCCAATGTGATTAATCTGAATGCCGATGCGCAAGGAAGCCGAATACAGGCAGGTACTAACCGTATTGCAGACCTTAATCCTAACGATATTGAGCGCATTGAGGTAATTAATGGTCCTGCTGCTGCAGCCATTTACGGTAGCCGTGCCTCTAATGGGGTAGTACAGATCTTTACCAAACGCGGAAAATCAGGTAAGCCTCAAGTGACATTTTCTACAAGTGTAAATAGCAACTCGCTTCGCAAGCGCGTTGAACTCAATGATTATCCTTTCCGCTTTGGTATTGCCAGCGGACCCGATTTGTTCGCTGTCGGCGATCGTTTGACCATGATTGCTAATCTGCGCCCTAATGGTGTTGCCGTTCCCGGCACAGGACCACAAGCACTGGGTGCTGGTAGATTAGATCGTGTTACCTATCCTGTTACCCGATACGATTATCAAGACCAGATCTTTAACACCAGCTATGGTACCGATAACTTCCTAAGTCTAAATGGTGGTAACGAGGGTACTAATTATTATTTAAGTGCTAATTACACCAATAACGGAGGAATTATTCGCAACACTAACTTTCAACGCTACGGTCTTAAGGCTCGCGTAGATAGCCGTGTTAGCCAATGGGCCAAGTTGGCAGGTGGGGTCATGTTCTCTAACTCTCGCAGCAAAGATCTGCCAAATGGTAACAACTTCTTTTCCCCTATCTCCACAATGAACATCATCGATAACGTATGGGATATCACCGCACGTGATGCCGCAGGTAACTTTAAGAATGTGGAGTTGGTGCGGATGAATCCAAACTCGGTCATTGAAACATACAACATGCGTCAGAATACCAACCGTATGCTGAGCGATTTTAAATTGACACTGACTCCTTTTAAAGGATTTAGCATTGATCTGACAGCCGGTTTTGATACCTATGCGCAAGAGGGTACCACCATTCAGCCCCGTGTCACTTATACAGGAGTCAGTGCGGCCTTCTTTCCTGATGGTTACGTGAGTGCAGCCAAGTTAAATTATTTTCAGTGGACCGGCGATGCCATCGCCTCTTATAAGACGGCTTCTGCCAATAACGTTCTACAAAGCACTACCACTTTAGGATATAGCGCGCAATATATTAGTAATAACTTTCAGTCGCAGGAAGGACGCGATCTGCTTCCTTTTGTAACCACCATCAATGCTGCACAGAATTTCTTTAAACTGCCTGTCGATAACCGCTCCGAGCAAAGTATTTTCGGTTATTTCTTGCAGCAAACTTTGGGCTACAAGAGTAAATTGTTTTTAACGCTGGCCGGGCGCTTCGATGGTTCTTCTGCCTTTGGTGCTGATGCCCGTAACATTTTTTATCCCAAGGCTTCCCTTTCTTACAACGTAAGTGACGAGGCTTTCTTTAAGAATGTTGCGAAGTCCATCAATACGTTAAAGCTCCGTGCATCTTGGGGTAAGGCCGGTAACCTTACCGGTATCGGCGCTTACGACCGCTTCACTACGTATGTTCCGCAAGTTTACACCGGTGGCGCCGTGGTAGCTCAAAATCGAGTTGGCAACCCCAACATTCGCCCTGAGATCAAAACAGAGTTTGAGACCGGAGCCGAGATGTCGTTTTTAAAAGGACGTTTGGGATTGCAGTTTAGTGTCTACAACCAAGAAATCACTGATTTAGTTCTCCCCTTTAGCGTGGCACCCTCTTCCGGAGCCTCGAGCTTGTTAGATAATGTAGGTGCCATGAACAACAAAGGGATTGAGTTAATGCTAACGGGTACTCCTGTTCAGCGCAAAGGATTCCGTTGGGATGCAAGTCTGCTTTATAATCGGAACCGAAACGAGATCACTAAACTATATAACAAAGCTCCCTTTATTTCTTTTGACGCCAGCGGCACACAAGGAGTACTTGTGGGTCATCCCGTGGGTGTTTATTATATCAACTTTTTTGCCCGCAACGCTGATGGCAGTTGGTTGATGCGTGATGTAAACGGTTTCAGCTTACCACAGGTAGAGCGTGGTAATGCAGCCACTGGTGCGGCTCAGCGCGATGCCAATGGCCAGCCAACCGGAACACCCCTTCGTCAGGTGTTTGGAGATCCCAATCCTGATTTTAATATGACCATCGTTAATGAATTTACCGTTAAAAATTGGAGTCTTCGTTTGCAGTTCGATGGTGTGTATGGTTTTGAAGTCTATAACTGGGACAGGATTACTCGTAACAACGTGGGAGTGGGTCCTTTGGCTGAGTCGGAGCTGCGCGGTGAGATACCTCGCGGCACAGTGGCTGCGATTGGGGGATTTATTGGCCCTCGTATTCAAGAGTATCACGTTCAAGACGGTAGCTTCACAAAACTGCGCGAGATGGCCCTTGGTTATACCATCAACAAGTTGAAATTCTGCCAGAGCATGAAGATCGCTCTGGTGGGCCGCAATCTGTTCAGTTTCGATAAGTACGACGAGGGATTCGATCCTGAGGTAAACTCTGCCGGACAAAGTATTGTGCGCGGTACCGATTTTGGTTCGTTCCCCATTCCGCGCGTTTTTCAACTTTCAATCACCACCAACTTTTAATTGAATGCATATGAAAAAATATATTCTGTTTCTTACAGTGCTGACCATGGGAATGGTCTCCTGTAAAAAAGATTACACTAATCCCAACGCACCCACCGACAGCCAGGTGTTTAGCAGTGTGGATGGATTGACCAAAGCTGTGGTAGGCATCAAGCAACGGTGGGCCGTAAATGGTGTGGGCGTAAGCAGTCTTTATCAGGCTATTTCTGCCGCTGGGCTAAGCACCGGCGAACTGACTGTTCTCAATGCGGGTAACGCCGATTTGGCCCAGTTGCAAAACGGAGGAACCAATTTGGCCCCCAATAACGGGGTGCTCAACTCCTTTTGGACCACGGCTAACATAGTAAACAGCGAGGCTACTAAGATCATCGCAAACGTAAGCGTTATATCCGATGTCAATTATCGCAATGCTGTACAAGCCTATGCGCATCTGTACAAGGCTTTGGCAATAGGTACTATGGCACAATTCTGGGAGCGCGTTCCGGTTACGACTGGAGCAAATGCTACCTACAGTACCCGTGCCGAAGTATTGGCTGCAGCAGCTAAACTGCTCGACGATGCTGCTGCCCTAATTGGCACTACTCCGCCGCCTGCAGCTTTCTTAAGCCAAGTGGGAAGTGAGATTGATGTGCGCAACACCTTGATCGCTCTGGCCGCCCGCTTCTACATTATGTCCGGTGCAAACGACCTGGCCTTGGCCCGGGCCAGCGCAGTTAATCTCGCTTCTCGAAGTGTATATTTTTACAATACACTTAATCCCAATCCTGTTTACCGCACCTCACTCATCACCAATAATGTGTATGGTATAGTGGCTAATTTTGGTTTGACTGGTGCACTGGCTCCTGCGTCTAACGATGGCCGTATTCCTTTCTATGTGGTACGTAATGCTACAAACGGATCTGGTTTCTTTCGTGATGATGCAACGGCTATTCCCATTTTTCTTCCTGGAGAAATGCTCCTGATCCAAGCCGAGGCCCATGCACGTGCAAACAACTTGGCCAGTGCTGTTACGGCTCTCAATCAGGTGCTTACAAAGACCACCGATGCATTCTCTCTGGGGGCTGCTCAGCCTGCGTACAATGGCGCCAATACACGGGAAGCTATTCTACTAGAGATTTACCGCAACCGCTGCATGGAGCTATATATGAGTGGAATGAAATTAGAGGATAGCCGTCGTTTTGGTCGTCCCGGTCCCGGGCAAACTGGAGCCGAGCGCACGCGCAATTTCTATCCTTACCCGCAGCAAGAAAGAGATGGTAATCCAAACACGCCAAGTGACCCTGCTAATTAATATTCAATCTTATTTTTGTAAAAGACACCTCGCAGTAGGTGTCTTTTTTTATGTGGGCGTATGGATTTAGTTATTCAAGCAATTTCATCGTAATTCTTGTGAGTACATTCTTAAAGGCGGAGACTGAGGGA
>VGMN01000011.1 GCA_016866355.1 Bacteroidota bacterium | reverse complement strand
CTTTCAATACTAGCTCTGCTATCACAGGTGATATCATATACGGTGGTGATGTAGCTAAATGGAAAAAATTTGCTAATACACTACGTATGCGCTTAGCAATTCAGCTAAGCAAGCGTTTCCCAACTACTAGTGGCTGGGCTGCCGGTGAATTCCGCACCGCTCTGGCTAATGCTGGTGGAAGCATCACCGCAAATGCTGATAATTTTGAAGTAAAATATCCAGGAGGAAATTTCCAGTCTCCTTGGTTTGCCCTTTATTTCACTCGTAGTGATTTTGGTGAAAGTGCTCCAATGGTTGCTTTGATGAACTCACTTGGTGATGGTCGTCAAATTGCATTTGGATCTTCAAGTCTCGGCGTTCCTTATGGACGTGTACGTGGTTTTGTTGATCCTTGGACACAGGCAAATCCCACATGGGCTCGGATCCTCTCTGCTTCTTATCGTCAAGAAAATAGTTCCGTAGTGCTCATGTCTGCTGCCGAAACACATTTTCTTCGTGCAGAAGCAGCTGATCGTGGTTGGACAACTGAAAATATGAATGCTTTATACCAGGCGGGTATTGCCGTTTCTTTTTCTCAATGGGGATTACCTGTGCCAGGCGCCGCCTATTTTGCGCAAAGTGGTGTTGCCTTGGCTAATCCAGCTGGCACCTCCGCTAATATCCGAAATTTAGCTGTACAGCAATACATTGCTGCATACCCCGATGGATTGCGTGGCTGGAATGTGTGGAGAAGAACTGGTTTCCCTGTTTTGACCCCTGCCCCTGATGCCGTGAATACCTCACGTCAGATTCCCAGGCGTTACACATATGGTACGTCTTCCTATGCAACAAATACTACAGCTGTAACGGCTGCTGCTTCTGCCATCGGAGGCGATAACCAGGATACAAAAGTTTGGTGGGATCAGTAAACTAAACTATTAAATGAAACAACTATGAATATGAAATCATCAATACTCGTTCTCCTCTCCCTAACTGTGGGTTTCACTGCTTGTATCAAAAAGGAAGTGACTCCTTTAAAGGATGAAGGTTTAACCTTTGTTAAAGTGCTAGGAGGAAGTAGCCCTGCTGTCGTAAAAAGTAACCCTATTGACTTTGTGACAACCTCACAAACATTCACTGTGTGTGATGTTCGTAAGGATGCTGCAAATGCTGCCTCTTTGAACAGAGCCACCACTGTCACCATAAAAGACGATACCGCTGCTGTGCGTGCCGCAAATCCTAACTACTTACAGCTCCCAACCAATCTTTACACGCTGACTGGCAGTGGAGTGACTAAGTCTGGTGGAATGGGTGGCAATTACACCGTTACATTTAGTCCCGGTGATTTTGTTAAGGAAATTAAGATTACTGTTCCCAATGCACAGTTATTGAACCCAAGCAGACTGTACGGTTTAGGCTTTACCATTACCGGGGTATCAGCTGACAGTAAAATTTCTTTTGAAAAATCAATAGTTGTTGAGATAGGAGCAAAAAATTCTTGGGATGGCGTTTATGAAATGTCGGGTACTTTCACTGATGTGGTATTCCCTGCGTTTGTCTACCTGGGAGCACAGCAATATTCCCTGATTACAATCAGTGCTACTCGCTGCATAGTTCGTAATGATGACCTTAACGGAGGTATCCCTGGGTATATTTTTAGTAATGCTGGTGCCGGAACATATTACGGTTCTTATGGACTAGTGATCAATTTTAATCCTGCTACAAACGCAATATCTGATATCCATAATTATTACGGTGATCCCAGCTTGCCTGCTACTGCCGGAGGAAATCCTGCCGCAGGTACCGGAGCTCCACTTTATGCCTCATCAAACGGCCGCCGTGCCGTGTTAGATCCCTCTGGCGTTAATGCTGTGCAAAGCAACAAAGACATTGTAATCAAGCATTGGTTGGTACAACCCAGTGTGGTGCCTAATGGTCCTAGAAGTTTTTTCGACGAAAGATGGAAATATTTGGGTCCTCGCTAACCTGCGTATAACTTTTTATGAGAGAGGGTCCTGTTCGGGCCCTCTTTTTTTATCTTTGAAAAAATATCAATATGAGCAATCCTGAGTCTCTGCCCAACCAATTGAATATTGAAATTTCTGAGGAAATTTCGGAAGGGCAATACGCGAACCTAGCCATCATAACACACTCTCATGCAGAGTTTGTAATTGACTTTGTTAATGTGATGCCAGGAACTCCCAAAAGTCGGGTTAAGTCAAGAATTATTCTTACTCCTCAGCATGCAAAGCGATTGATGCATGCTATTACGGAGAATATTCAGAAATATGAGTCAATTAACGGACCTATTAAAGATCTTGAGGAAGTACAATTGCCATTGAATTTTGGGGGTCCTACTGCCCAAGCCTAGTAATTTCTACATAAATCCTTCATCTGCGAAACTGTAATAGCCTTGGTCACTGACAATGATATGGTCTAACATGGTGATGTCCAATAATAGGGCGGCTTCCTTGAGTTTTTGAGTTAGTAATTCGTCAGCCCTACTAGGTCTTAAGTTTCCTGAGGGATGGTTGTGGCATACTATAATACTAACCGCGTTTTGTTGTAATGCTTTCTTTAAAATAATTCTTGGATCTGCAACTGTTCCTGTGATTCCTCCTTCGCTTACAATTTCAAAATGGTTGATCCGGTTTGCTCTATTGAGAAATAACACTGCGAAAACCTCATGTCGTAGATCTTGCAACCTTACTTGTAAATAACGTGCAATATCAGCACTACAGGTAACCTGTTTTTTATCAAGTGGGAGTGAGGCATGTCTTCTTCTTCCTATCTCCAATGCGGCAGATATGAGGGCTGCCTTTGCATTTCCAATTCCTTTTAGTACTGCTATTTCCTGTGGGGTTAAGCGTCCCAGTTCGTGTAAATTTTGTTTGGCCAGTTCTAATAATTCCATGCCCAGGGCTACGGCACTTTTTTCTCGGATTCCAGATTGTAATAAAATTCCAATCAGCTCTGAAGTGCTGAGTTGCTCTACTCCCAGCCGTAGTAATTTTTCTCTGGGCCGATCCTCTGAGGACCAGTCTCGTATTGCTTTCTTACCAGCCATTACTCAAGTATAAGGGGTTGTGGTAGGAGTGACAAGATGTGTATAGGTTTTTTTGAATAGCGGGGATTATGTCTTACCTGATTGATATCTTCGTGTCATATCCATTCTATATCTCTGCTATGCAACATGCCAAAATCTTTTCTGGAACCGGCTCTCAGCAGCTGGCGGAACAAATCTGTAAACAATTTGGGGCTAAGTTGGGAAAAGTCAACATCCAACGATTTAGTGATGGAGAAATTTGCCCGGTTTACCTCGAAAGTGTCAGGGGTGATTATGTGTTTATCGTGCAAAGCACTTGTGCTCCCTCTGACAATATTATGGAGCTATTGCTCATGATAGATGCGGCAAAAAGGGCATCTGCCTATAAGGTCATTGCCGTGCTGCCTTATTATGGATATGCCCGTCAGGATCGAAAGGATAAGCCCCGTGTAGCTATTGGTAGTAAGCTGATTGCCAATATGTTAGTTGCTGCAGGAGCGGATCGAGTTATTACGATGGATTTGCATGCCCCCCAGATTCAAGGCTATTTTGACATTCCTGTGGATCACTTGGATAGTCATGCTGTTTTCATTCCATATATCGAAAAACTGAAGCTGGAAAACCTTACCTTTGCGGCCCCCGACGTGGGATCAGCCAACCGAATCAGGCAGATTGCCAGTTATTTCAATGCGGAAATGGTCATTTGTGACAAACATCGCAAAAGAGCCAATGAAATAGCCAGCATGGTGGTAATTGGAGATGTGGTTGGTAAAGATGTAATCATCATTGATGACATCTGTGACACCGGCGGTACCCTTGCAAAAAGTGCAGGGTTATTAAAAGAAAAGGGGGCTCGTTCAGTACGTGCGTTGATCACCCATCCGGTGCTTAGCGGCAAGGCCTACGAGAATATTGAAAACAGTGTGCTGGAAGAACTGGTAGTGTGTGATACCATACCCGTAAAACAGCAGGGGAGTAAAATCAAAGTGTTAAGTGTGGCTGACTTATTTGCAGTTGCCATTCGTAACGCTTTTGAAAATAAGAGCATAACCAGTCTCTTTGTCTATTCCCAACTGAAAGGAAATTGAACCAATAAAACACAATAGACATGAACACGATTACAATCGAAGGACAACTGAGGACCGCATTTGGCAAAGGAGCCACCCGCCAACTACGCTCTCAGGAAATGGTGCCCGGTGTAATTTATGGGGGTGCGCAGGAGATCAATTTTGCTGCTCCTGCCGCGGCTTTCAAAAAACTGGTGTACACACCTAGCTTTCAATTTTGCGAAGTAAAGTTGGACGGTAAAGCATACCGTACCATTCTTAAAGATTTGCAATTTGATAAGGTTAATGACGAACTGATCCACGTTGACTTACTGGAACTGGTAGAAGACAAAAAAGTAATTGCCAACATCCCACTTAAGTTTGTGGGTGCCTCTAAAGGGGTTAAAGATGGTGGTAAGTTGATTGTTAAGATGAAGTCATTAAAAATCAAGACTTATCCAAAACATCTTCGTGAGCAGATTGAAGTAAGTATCGACAATTTGGAATTAAATGGAAATATTCGGGTTGAAGACGTGACTATTCCTGAGTTTGAAATTTTAAACTCTCCTCGAATTCCCATTGCCTCTGTAGTGCTTACCCGTCAATTGAAACAAGAGGAAACTGCTACACCAGCTGCTGGTGCTGCTGCTCCTGCGGCCGCTGCTGCTCCTGCTGCTCCTGTTGCAAAAAAGTAATTATATCCACTACGATAATTGCAAAACCCGCATCACTCGATGCGGGTTTTTTGTTACGGAAGGCCGATCTTTGAACTCCTCTAGTCTATGAAGTATCTAATTGTTGGTTTAGGTAATGTTGGGGATCAATATGCACATACCCGTCATAATATTGGGTTTGATGTGGTAGCTACTTTTTTGCAAAAACATCAAGGACAGTTTTCTGTTGGCCGATTAGCCTATCATGCGGAAGTCAGGTGGAAGGGAAAAGTATTTATCTGTATTTGCCCTACTGCGTTTATGAATTTGAGTGGTAAGGCAGTAAAATATTGGATGGAAAAAGAGAACATCGAACGCTCCCATTTGTTGGTAATAGTAGATGATCTAGCTACTCCGTTAGATAAAATTCGTATTAAGCCAGGTGGAAGTGATGCTGGCCACAATGGTCTAAGGAGCATACAGGAGAGCATTGGCAGTACGGACTACCCCAAATTACGCTTTGGTATAGGAAGCGATTTTCCAAAAGGAAAACAAGCTGATTTTGTATTAAGCAAATGGAGAAAAGAGGAAGAGCCCATAGTTGAAAAAAAGATACTGGCTGCTGCTACCGCTATTGAGGTATTTGCCAGTGAGGGAATTGGAATAGCTATGAATCAATACAATAATCTCAGTTTTGCTTAGTCAATAACTATAGTAACTATGAAAATAATTTGTATCGGACGAAATTATGTTGCTCATGCCAAAGAGTTGGGCAATGAAGTACCAACCGAGCCAGTAATATTTTTAAAACCTTCTACGGCGGTACTACCGCTTCCTGGACCCTTTGTAATTCCTAGTTTTTCAAGCGATTTGCATTATGAGTGTGAGATTGTATTGCGCATCTCAAAAAAAGTTTGTTGTATTGATCTGGAAGCGGCAATCACTGCATATGATGCCATGACGGTAGGTATTGATTTTACTGCAAGAGATGTGCAACAGCGCTTAAAAGATAAAGGCCTTCCATGGGAGAAGGCAAAGGCTTTTGATCAATCTGCTGTGGTGGGAGAGTGGCGCCCGGCGGATCAATACAAAAACAAAAAAGACATTCACTTTTGTCTCTATAAGAATAAAGAATTGGTGCAGCAGGGACATACAGCAGCCATGATTAATTCTTTTGAAGTAATTATAGCGCATGTCTCTAATTACTTTACGTTAGAGCCAGGAGATCTCATTTTTACCGGTACACCCGCTGGTGTGGGGCCTGTAGAGCCCGGTGACCAACTGGAAGGCTTTTTGGAGGACGACTCTTTATTTGATATTCTAATTAATTAGTCTGCCATAAAGATGCAAGACCTCACTTTACTTCGCCGAGCCTTTACGTTGATGAGTCAGGTACGTGCTATGGCATCTACTTACGAGGCAAATCGATCAGTTTGTAGCTATGTGCATTCTACGTCCCGTGGGCATGAGGCAATTCAATTGGCGACTGCTTTTCAACTGCAAGCGCAGGATTTTGTTAGTCCTTATTATCGAGATGAGAGCCTGTTGTTAGGACTTGGTTTTTCTCCATATGAATTAATGCTTCAATTACTAGCTAAGGCAGCCGATCCTTTTTCAGGTGGAAGAGAGTACTATAGTCATCCCAGCTACAATGGAAAAGGAAAGCCGGTAATCATCCATCAGTCTAGTGCAACTGGCATGCAAGCTATCCCCACAACGGGTATAGCACATGGTATTCACTATTGGGAAGAATGGAAGCGTATTCAAAACGAGAAGGATTTGGATACAGATAAAACACTTCCTCCCTTTATGAAAGCAGTAGATGCGCCTGTTGTTATTTGTTCACTTGGTGATGCCAGTGTCACGGAGGGCGAAGTGAGTGAAGCCATGCAAGTAGCGGTTTTAAAAAAATTGCCCATCATTTTTTTAGTCCAGGATAATAATTGGGGTATTAGTGTTACGGCCAGTGAAGCTAGAGCAATGAATGCTTTTGAGTTTGCTGCAGGTTTTAAAGGAATGAATCGAGTTCAAGTAGATGGCAGTGATTTTGAAGCTTCTTATTCTGTGTTGGAGGAGGTAGTAGGCCAAGTTAGAAAAAATAGACAGCCCTATTTGATTCATGCACAGGTCCCCTTACTAGGGCATCATACAAGTGGTGTGCGAAAAGAGTTTTATCGAACAGAGGAAGACTGGCAGCGGCATCAGGCACATGACCCCTTCTTAAAGCTTAGGAAAAGGTTGGTAGCCTTGCTAGGTAAAGAGCAGGAAGTGTTGGCTATAGAACAAGAGGCCATTGCATTTATTGAAAAGGAGTTTGAACGGGCTGTTGCAGCACCTGAGCCAGATCCTGCTACCGTTTCAGATCACATTTATGCACCTACCCCCGTTATAGCGGAGTGCGGAAAACGTGATGCAGGGTCGAATCAAAAAATACCCATGGTAGATGCTGCTTTGTTTGCTATTCGAGAAATCATGGAGGCGCATCCTGAAGCTATTTTATATGGGCAAGATGTTGGAAGAAGACTAGGGGGAGTTTTTAGAGAGGCTGCTACATTAGCGGAACAATTTGGAGACCACCGTGTGTTTAATACCGCTATACAAGAAGCATACATAGTGGGTTCAACAGCAGGATTGGCTGCAGTTGGATTACGCCCTATTGTTGAAGTACAATTTGCAGATTACATTTATCCGGGTTTTAATCAGTTAGTCACTGAACTTTCCAAGAGTTGTTATTTGTCGATGGGCAAATTTTCTATTCCTATGATCCTACGTGTCCCAATTGGCGCATATGGTGGTGGAGGCCCTTACCATAGTGGATCAGTAGAATCAACCCTGCTTACTGTAAAGGGAATTAAAGTTGTTTATCCTTCTAATGCTGCGGATATGAAAGGTTTGATGAAAGCAGCTTATTTAGATCCTAATCCAGTAGTGATGATGGAACACAAAGGACTTTACTGGAGTAAGGTACCGGGTACTGAATTTGCAAAAACACCAGAGCCGGATGCACATTATTGCATTCCACTTGGGAAAGCTTCTGTTGTACTAGATTCGGATTCGATGCAACAAGAACAAGGGACCACTTTAGTTATTATCACCTATGGTATGGGGGTGCATTGGGCGTTGACTGCAGCTAAACAATTTCCTGGACAGATCGAAATTATTGACCTGCGTACTTTGTATCCGTTGGATGAGGATTTGATTTATACCCGTGTCAAGCAACATGGAAAAGTATTGGTTTTGACGGAAGAACAGCAGTGTAATTCTTTTGCAGAGGCATTGGCAGGAAGAATTGCTACACATTGTTTTCAATCATTGGATGCACCGGTACAAGTAATAGGTGCTTTAGATTTACCCGCCGTACCAATGAATTCTAAATTGGAGCAAGCCATGTTACCTAATCCAGAAAAAGTGGCGGAAAGACTCAGGCAGTTGCTGAATAATTAATCAATTATTCTTTACGTCTGTTCGAATCTGTAATTCTTTTAATTGATGTTCATCAATTGTAGCAGGTGCATCGAGCATCACATCTCGTCCTGCGTTGTTTTTGGGGAAGGCAATAAAGTCGCGGATGCTTTCACTGCCTCCTAAAAGTGTACATAGCCGATCAAACCCAAAAGCAATTCCTCCATGTGGAGGTGCTCCATATTCAAAAGCACCTAATAAAAATCCAAACTTGTGTTGTTGTTCCTCTCGACTCATTCCAAGTGCCTCAAACATTTTTTCCTGTAACTCTCTTTGGAAAATGCGGATAGATCCGCCTCCAATCTCATTTCCATTTAGCACCATATCATAGGCATTTGCCTTGATAGAAGCATAGGGATGTTGTAAATAGTTGGCTGCTTCTTTAATGGTTGGATTATTCTCGATCATGGTCTGTATCTGTGCAGGTTTGGGTGCCGTGAAAGGGTGGTGGCGTGCAACCCAACGATTTCCCTCTGGGTCATATTCAAAAAGTGGGAAGTCCAATACCCAAAGTAATTTGTATTCATTGGGTTTGCGCAATCCCAGTCGCTCACCCATCTCCAACCGAAGCTCACTGATTGCTTTTCTAGTTCTCTCTTCTGCCCCTGCTAAAATCAGTACTAAATCGCCAGGATTAGCACCCGCTGCTAACGCAATGGCTTTTCTTTTTTCTTCATCATAAAATTTATCGATACTACTTTTGCAAGTGCCATCAGTATTATATCGAATGGTTGCTAGTCCCTTCATCCCAATTTGAGGACGCTTTACCCACTCCGTCAATTCATCAGTTTGCTTTCGGGTAAATTCCGCAGCGCCTGGAACGGCAATAGCTAGTACTGTTTCAACTTCCTCAAATACAGCGAAAGAAGCGCCTTCAATTAAATTTCGATTATCAGTACGATCACTAAAAACAGACGCTGGTTTTTTTAAAGTGAGGATCGGCATGCCAAATCGAATATCTGGTTTATCATTCCCAAATTTCCACATCGCTTCCTCCCAGGTCATGCGTTCAACAGGTGCTGTGTATGCGATTCCTTTCACCTCCTGAAAAATGTGTTTGATCAATCCTTCAAACATATTTAGAATGTCTTCTTGCTCAACAAAAGACATTTCACAATCAATTTGTGTGAATTCCGGTTGTCTATCTGCGCGAAGATCCTCGTCTCGAAAACATTTTACAATTTGATAGTAACGGTCATAACCACTCACCATCAGTAACTGTTTGAATGTTTGTGGGGATTGTGGCAATGCATAAAATTGACCGGGATTCATGCGTGAGGGAACTACAAAATCACGTGCTCCCTCTGGAGTAGACTTTATTAAGAAAGGGGTTTCAATATCCAGAAAGTTTTGCTGATGCAAGTAATTGCGGGCAGCCCTGTTCACAGCATATCGAAGCTCCAGATTCTGTCTAACTGGCGTTCTTCTCAGATCTAAAAAGCGATATTTCATACGCAGATCATCTCCGCCGTCTGTGTCGTCTTGTATGGTGAAGGGGGGTACTGCAGCTCGGTTTAAGATGGCGTATTGTTGAATATCAATTTCAATATCTCCTGTAGGAAGTTGAGCATTTTTATTACTGCGCTCAATAACCGTTCCACTTATTTGTAGTACAAACTCACGTCCGATTGGGTTGCTGTCTAGTTGTGCATTGATAGCCTCTCCGAATAAAAGCTGTGTGACTCCATAGCGATCTCGTAAATCTACAAATGTGATGGAGCCATATTTTCGGATGGTTTGAACCCAGCCAGCTAACTGCACTTGTTTTCCTTTGTCTTGCAAACGTAATTCTCCACAGGTATGCGATCTATACATATTCTTTTGACAGTTAACGTTTCAACGTATAGTGGTTTGTTTTAACTTAATTTCAGTAGGACGTTGAATTAAGTAATAGCGAATAAGAATTAAGGAGCCAATAATAAAGGGAATCATGGATAGCTGCTTTCCCGTCAACCACCCTAAAAAAATTGTCTTGTCTTGTTTTATGAATTCCATAATCATCCAAGTGGAATTAGCGCAGATCCAAAACGCTACTGCTAGGTTATGGGCCAACTCGGAATGAATTTGGCGCGTTCGCCATGAATTAAAAATTGCCACTAGTAAAGTGGGTACAATCATGGCGATTGCCAACACTTTCCAGTCCATGCACCAGCTCATATCTTTTATGATCCAAAATACAATATGGAGGTTCTCCATACTTCTAAAACGCGCCGGAATTGAGTAGATAGATTCTTGAGGGTTTTGCATTGGTGATTTCTTTGCCGAAAGATAGGAAAAAACAACCCTTTTTACTGGAATCGGGTGCAATTAGCTTCAGGATCAATAGCACTACCCTGAATCATATTTTCAACTAATTGAGAAGCAAAGTAGGGAGCTAGTGAACAGCCTTTGGTGCCCATTCCATTTAGCAAACCCCATTTTTTTTCAGGCGAGTCAAATCCCACCAATGGTCTTCTTTCCATGGTACCCATTCTAACGGCTGCACGTTGTTCAATTACCTCAAATGGAATGGCCAGCCACTTTTCCAAAGCCAATACTGTCTGTTCCTTAAAAAGGGAAGTAGGGCGGGTATGCTCAAAAGCCCATTCATAGCTGGATCCAACCCACCAGTAATCGGTTTCTGCAAGGGGTAGCAAGGTTAATTTATTCTTATAAACATAGGAAGAGGGGAGTCCTTTTATTTTTAATATCAGGGCCTCTCCTTTTGTAGGAGCTAGCGGGATGGATGTCGAAATGTTGCGTTCTTGAATAGTTGCTCCATCACAAAATATGATTCGCTTGCAAGAAATGTGTTGGTACTTGAACCCCTTGTCTGTTTCAATCAAATGGTTCAAATCAAAATTGTATTCGCCAATTTTTCCGAGACCACGAAGCTTAGCTCTCCATTGGGAAAGAAGTAGTGGTACGTTAACTACCAATGCAGGTTTTATCAATCCGAGTTCTTTACAGTTTTGAAATAAATTCAGTTGAATAGGGTTGGCATTGGGTATTTCTAAGTATTGTGGATTCTCTTTCACTCTCCTGGAAAATAAAGCGGCTGCTTCGGGGTTGGTAAAACATTCAATGATAGCTTTTGATTCAACCACAGCTATACCCAGGTAATCTCCTATTTGTTGGTAGGCTGTCATGCAAAAAGGAAGCAATTGATCTGCCAACCATGTTTTCACTTTATTTCTTCCAGTAACTGGATTTATTAACCCACCAGCTTGTCGGGATGCCGTATGCGGGTTTTCTTGGTCAATTACAAAGTAGTCAATACCGTTTTTTTCCAGGTAGAAACTAAGCCAAGTGCCGCTTATTCCCTGCCCAATGATCAAAACATCTGTGTTCATGGGAGCTTACGCTGTTCAATATGTAGAGAGGAATAGGACGAACGAATGAAAGGAGCTGGAAGTTCATCACCGCTGATCACTGCCGGAGGAATCTGAAACCAACCGGTGTACCTTGCTATGAGTTGGTAAGATATTTTTAGCGGCGTATCAGTAGCGCTTAACCACTCTAACTGCAACTCCTCTTGGCTTAATTGGAGTACTTTACTGGCTCCAGTATGCGTACTCAATGTTCTGACCATATTTGGTTGTGTTCCTGCAGGCCATTGTTCAATCAAAATGATTTTCCTGGATTTGCTTTTAGTCATTTCAATTTCAACTAAAAGCGTATCTCCAATTCTAACGGTGGCGTTATCTGTTAGTAATTCCTCTCGAGTGCGTCCATCTTTGGTAATAAGTCTTTTAGTTTTTTTTACAACTATTGGCCCCTCCGGATCGCTGGCTGGCGTTGTAGCTTCGGCAGCATATTTCCAGGGTTCAAGTTGAAGTTTACCCGTAGTGAACAAAGTGGATGTGTCCGTTTTTATTCGCAACTCCCAAGCTGTGGGTTTATTAAATTCAAACGGAATATGAATAGGAAATTCAATCCATTCTTTTTTTGCAGGCTCTATGGTGAAGTATTGATTTCCTTGTTGATTAAAAAACCATCCGTCCACAGGCTGGTCTTGTAAAGTATCTACTAACTGAAAATGGATAGTACCAGTCCAATCTTTTTTTGAATTATTGAAAAGCTGAAATCCAACTAAGGGTTGATCTCCTTGCCTCACAAAAGGCGGAATGGAAGTTTGGTTAATTCCAACAGTCTTTTGCTGTGCCATCAGCGCCCCTGGCAATGATAAAAGTATGCTTAGCAGAAATTTCATAGGCATTGCTATCGATAAAAAAATCCCTCGCCGGGTTTGTGTTATTTTTTTAAGATACTAGCCATTTTAATTCCAATATCTGCCGGGCTACTTACTACCTGTATACCACATTCGCTCATGATCTGCATTTTAGCAGCAGCAGTATCCTCAGCCCCACCTACGATGGCACCCGCGTGTCCCATTCTTCTGCCTGGAGGGGCTGTTTGTCCAGCTATAAATCCAACTACAGGTTTTTTGTTTCCGTTTGCCTTAATCCAACGAGCGGCTTCAGCCTCCATGCCCCCGCCAATCTCACCAATCATTACAATGGCATCTGTTTCCGGGTCATTCATAAAAAGCTCCACCGCTTCTTTAGTGGTGGTTCCAATAATTGGATCTCCTCCAATTCCCACAGCAGTGGATATACCCAATCTAGCTTTTGCAACCTGGTCTGCTGCCTCATAAGTAAGTGTACCTGATTTGGAAACTATTCCTACACGACCCTTTACAAAAACAAAACCAGGCATGATACCTACCTTACATTCTCCAGCAGTAATTACGCCTGGGCAATTGGGCCCTACTAATCTGGTATTTTTTCCGAGTAGATAGTTTTTGACTTTTACCATGTCCTGTACGGGTATTCCCTCGGTAATACAAACCACTAATTCAATACCTGCTTCAGCGGCTTCCATAATGGCATCAGCAGCAAATGCGGGGGGTACAAAAATGATACTAACGTTTGCACCCGTTACTTTAGCCCCATCAGCCACTGAGTTGAATACAGGCCGATCTAAGTGTAGTGTTCCCCCTTTACCTGGCGTTACACCACCCACAACCTGGGTTCCATACTCAATCATTTGGGTGGCATGAAATGTACCTTCGGTACCCGTAAAGCCCTGTACCAGGATTTTAGAATTTTTAGAAATCAGGATGCTCATAATAATGGTCTAAAAGTTGCCAAAGGTAGGGAAATGTGCTCAGGGTCTGGTCATTTGGTCCATGTCTCTTTCATTGGGGATTTTGCCTGTTTCTTCCAGCATACGCATGTCTTTAGCATCTCTCAAAAACTCAGAGGCAAAGATGAAATCGTTTAAACGTTGATTCTTGCTAAATATGATTTCTTTTCGGGTGCCTTCCCATTCTTTTTTACCTTGGTACATGTATAAAATATAGTCCCCAATTTCCATTACACTATTCATATCATGGGTGTTGATTACTGTTGTAATCTGATATTCCAAGGTCAAATCACGAATCAATTTATCAATAACCAGCGAAGTTTGGGGATCCAGTCCTGAATTGGGTTCGTCACAAAAAAGGTACTTAGGATTTAGTACAATAGCTCGTGCAAGGGCTACTCGCTTTTTCATGCCTCCGCTGAGCTCTGCCGGATATTTTTTATTGACACCTGGCAAATTCACTCGATCTAAGACGGTGTTGACTCTTTTTAATTTTTCACCTGTAGTATCTTTTGTGAACATATTGAGAGGAAACATAATATTTTCCTCAACGGTCAGTGAGTCAAATAAAGCTGACCCTTGAAATAACATTCCTATTTCTTTCCGGATCATAGTTTTTGACTCGGTGTCCATTGCGGTGAAACTATTGCCGTTGTAATAAATAGATCCCTGATCAGGTTGTAGTAATCCTACCATGCATTTCATCAACACAGTTTTTCCGCTGCCACTGGCACCAATGATCAGATTACAACGCCCGGCTTCCATCTGCGCACTGACCTCTTCGATTACCACTTTATCGCCAAACTTTTTTTGTATGTTTTTTACTTCAATCATGGTTGTTAGAGTAGCAAAGCGGAAAGTATATAATCAGCAAAAAGAATTAAGACACAACTAACCACTACGGCTTTAGTACTGGCCTTACCAATTTCCAATGCACCCCCTCGTACATGATAGCCATAAAAAGCGGGAATGCTTGATAAGATAAACGCAAAGACATACGATTTTGTCAAAGCAAAAAATACATTGTAGGGTAGAAAATCAGACATCAAACCTTTGTCGAATAAGTTTGGCGAGATGATTCCGGATGCTGTTCCCGCTAAACGACCTCCCCAAATTCCTAATGCCATTGCAATTATAACCAATAATGGTATCATCAGCATGGCTGCAATTATTTTAGGTAGGATTAAATATGTTTTGGTATTGATTCCCATTATTTCTAAGGCATCTATCTGCTCACTCACCCGCATATTACCTAACTCACTGGCAATTCTACTTCCTGCCACGCCTGCTAATACTACACAAACTAAGGTGGGGGCAAATTCAAGAATCACTGTATCTCTGACAATTTGTGCAATGGTTGATATGGGTATAAGTGGACTTACTAGTTGGTATGCTGTTTGAATAGTGGATACAGCTCCAATAAAAACCGAAATAATAGTTACAATACCCAGGGATCCAAAGCCAATTTCTGTACACTGACGCATGAGTTCCTTCCAATACATTTGCCGGTTCTCTAATTTTTTTAACATGCCTTTTAGCATGAGTAAAAAACGGCCGATGTCAGAAAGTAAAGTCATAATGCTATCAACTTATTTTTTAAAACGTTTCCACCAACGAGATTTCTTAACAATTTCCTCGGAGTTAGTAGACTTGCATTTTAACTGGGCATCCACAATGGAAATGGCGGCCATGTTTACAATACTTCGGATAGAACTGCCTAATTGTAAAATGTGTACAGGTTTTTTCAGCCCCAGCAAAATTGGTCCAACGGCATCCGCTGTTCCCAGCTCTTTCATAAGGTTGTAGGCAATATTTCCGGCAGAAAGATTGGGGAATATTAATGTGTTCACATCTTGATCAGCTAATTCGCTAAACGGATAATTTTCCTGCATCAATTCTTTGTTGAAAGCCAAGCTTGCTTGCATTTCTCCGTCAACTACCAGCGATGGCGCCATCTCTTTTATTATTTTTCTTGCTTTGGCAACTAGTTTTGCTTCCGGGGAATTACTGCTTCCAAAATTAGAGTAGCTCAACAATGCTATACGGGGTGTAATATTGAATTGGCGAATCTCTTTGGCAGCTAACAAGGTAATTTCTGCCAACTCCTCGGCTGTTGGATCAAAATTAACAGTAGTGTCTGCTAAAAAAATAGGGCCTCTCTTAGTAAGCATCATATACATGCCTGCAATTTTACTAACGCCCTCCTCCATTCCAATGATTTGAATAGCGGGTCTGATTGTATCCGGGTAATTTTTAGTCAATCCCGAAATCATTGCATCTGCATCTCCGCATTCAACCATCATACAACCATAGTGGTTGCGATCTTTCATTATTTTTTTTGCCTCATACGCATTAAAGCCTTTACGGCCCATTCTTGTCAAGAAAAGTTCGCCATATTGGTTTCTCTTTTCTTCCGTGGCATCGCTGCGCGGATCAAAGATGGGTAAACTGTCCAGCTCCACTGCATTCTCCTCGGCTATTTTCTTGATTTTATCTTCATTACCTAATAGAATGGGAAAGCCTATGCCCTCATCAAATACTATTTGTGCAGCCTTTAATACTTTAGGATTGTCTGCCTCGGCAAATACAATACGTTTTGGGTTTTTACGTGCTTTACTACCAATGGCACGCATTACCTGATTGTCAAGTCCCAGTCGTTTATTTAACTCTTGGCTGTAACGATTCCAATTTTGTATGGGTCCCTTAGCCACTCCACTCTCCATAGCTGCTTTAGCAACGGCGGGTGCAACGCTGGCTAACAACCGTGGATCCAATGGTTTTGGAATAATATAATTAGGTCCAAAACATATATTGGATTCATTATAGGCCATGTTAACAATATCAGGTACTGGAGATTTAGTTAGTTCCGCGAGTGCCTTCACAGCAGCTAATTTCATTGCTTCATTAATAGTACTGGCTCTCACATCTAATGCTCCTCTGAAAATATAGGGGAATCCCAACACGTTATTTACTTGATTTGGATAGTCACTTCTTCCAGTGGCCATGATAATATCCTTACGCGCTTCTGTAGCCTCCTCCCAGCTAATTTCTGGGTCAGGGTTGGCCATTGCAAACACAATAGGATTTTTAGCCATGCTCTTAATCAACTCTTTATTGAGCAAGCCTCCTTTACTTAGGCCAATAAATACATCCGCATCTTTCAATGCTTCAGCCAGCGACAAATTTTTTCCTTTAGCAAGAAATTCTTTTTTAAGTTCATCTAAGTCATGCCGACTTTCATGTACCAAGCCTTTAGAGTCATATACCCAAAAATTTTCTCGCTTGGCACCTAACGCAACATATAATTTCATGCAAGCCACCGCTGCGGCACCGGCTCCGCTCACCACAAATCTTAATTTATCCATTCGCTTTTTCTGTAGCTCACAAGCATTGAGTAATGCAGCAGCACTGATGATGGCTGTACCGTGCTGATCATCGTGCATAATGGGAATCCGCATTTCCTCTTTCAGGCGTTTCTCAATGTAGAAACACTCCGGCGCTTTGATGTCTTCTAGATTGATGCCACCAAATGTGGGCTCTAGTGCTTTTACAATCTCTACAAATTTTGCGGGATCTTTTTCATTGATCTCAATATCAAATACATCGATATCAGCAAATATTTTGAAAAGTACCCCTTTCCCTTCCATTACAGGTTTGCCAGCTTCGGGTCCAATATCGCCAAGTCCAAGCACTGCAGTTCCATTACTAATAACTGCCACTAAATTTCCTTTGGCAGTATATTTATAAACATCATCAGGATTTGCAGCAATTTCCAAGCAGGGCGAGGCTACACCTGGTGAATAAGCCAGCGATAAATCTCGTTGTGTTTTTGCTTCTTTGGTGGGGACTACTTCAATTTTTCCGGGCCTTCCTTTTGCATGATACTCCAAGGCCTGTTGCTTACGTAGATCACTAGCCATTTGTTGATATTAGTTTTAGATCCAGCAAAAACTGGATGGATTTGTAAAGGTAGGGCAAAATAATAGCCCATGTTCATTGAGGATGGAGTGTGTTAGCTTGTGGGATTCACTGTTACGGCCAGCCAAGCCAGCAGTCCTGCTCCCTGTTCAAGGGCAGATTCATCCACATCAAATTTTGAAGTATGAACGCCGTGTGTAATTCCTTTCTCAGTATTGCGGGTTCCTAGCCTAAAAAAGCAAGCAGGAATTTCTTGTGCATAAAATCCAAAATCTTCAGCGCCCATTCTGATTTCTGTTTCTGCTACATTCGGCTCGCCTAAAAATGTGCAGGCTAGTTGCTGTGCCTGTTTAGTTAAGTTGATTTCATTAATAACGCAAGGATATCCAATATCAATGTGTAAGTCAGCCTTGCCTCCCATTGATTCCACTAACTGTTCTGTTGTTTTTTTGATTAGTTCATGTGCCTCAAAGCGCCATTTTTCATTTAGCGCTCTAAATGTCCCCATCAATTTAACTTGATCAGGGATGACATTAGTGGTATTGCCTCCTTGTATAGATGTGATAGATAGTACCGAGGGATTAAAAGGATCATTTCTTCGACTAATCACTTGTTGTAAGGCTGTGATTAATTGGGCGCTGATTAGTATTGGGTCGATGACAGCCTGCGGGGAGGCCGCGTGCCCACCTTTGCCATGAACCGTTATATAAATTTCATCGGCACTTGCCATAACTTTTCCACCACGAAAACTAACTTTTCCAGCTTCGAGTGCGGTGTGAACATGTAAAGCAAAAATGGCAGTAGGTCGGGGGTTCTCCAACACACCTTCTTTAATGAGTAGTGAAGCACCGCCTGGATTTTTTTCTTCTCCCGGCTGAAAAATTAGTTTGATGGTGCCCTCCCAATGCTCTTTTGTCTCTACTAAAATTTTTGCTGCACCCAATAAGCAAGCGGTATGTACGTCATGTCCACAAGCGTGCATGATGCCTGGCTTGCAAGATTGGTAGGATGTATTGTTTTCCTCCTGAATTGGCAGCGCATCCAGGTCTGCACGAAGTGCAATTATTTTTTTATGGGGGTTATTGCCTTTTATTAAACCAATTACACCTGTTCCGGCCATTACCTGAAATGGAATTCCCCACTCACTTAATTTATCCTGTACAAACTTAGCTGTTTCAAATTCCTGATAGCTTAGCTCAGGATGTTGATGAAGGTGACGTCTCCAGTTTATTAATTCAGGCAAATAAGCTTTTGCTAATTGCTGTATCCTTGCTTGCATAGCACAAAAATAAGTTGTTCAGGGCTAGCCTAATCAGTCTTGTTCCAGTTGATCTTCCTCTCCAGGCAATCTTAGTTTAACTTCAATGATGTCGTTGATGATAAAGACTCCTTTTGGAAATAGTAGCTCTAATCTTCGCTGGTAAAGCTCGGCTTCTTTTCGATCTTTAAAATTACCTGCCTTTACTTTATAATAAGGCGATTGATGAAAGAGATAGGCTTTGAGCTCTGGAAAATAGGAATATACTTTTGTTTTTGCTGCTAGCGCTTCCTCACGTAGTGTAGTGCTAATGACTAATAGTCTAAAACCTTTATCCTGCCTTCTGGCATTACGGCTGGTTTCCTCGTTTATTTGGATTTGTTTCCTTATCAGGCCGTCAATGCGTTGGTCTTTTATTACAGACACGGTAGCAGTATCTCTTTTTGTAATGAATATACTATCCTGCGCTGCAGCAGAAAATATGATTGAGAGTAACCAGACGCCAACTAAAAGAGAGGAACGAAACATATAACAAAGATAGCGGCTTTAATAGGCGCCCCCGCTTCCGGCAATTGTTTGAATCGGATGCCAAGTAGTTTTTATTTCTTGCAAATCCATGATCAAGTAGGGGGATTGTCCTCCGGCACGCAGCAGCTGTTGGGTATTCCATCTAAACATTCGCTTCACATGTCCTGCACCATTTTCCTGAATTTTTTGCCAATCAGGTTTCTCTTGATCAAAACAAACAATTGCATTTATGTCCATATGTGTACTAATCCAATCAGTCAACTCTTGTTGATAGCCTGTTAAGATATTGACCACCCCATTGGGTACATCTGCGCTATGTAAGACTTCGGCAAAGCTCACTGCTGCGAGGGGCTTTTCTTGGTCGGCAAGTATTAAACAAGTATTTCCTCCTGCAATGCAGGGGGCCATTAAGGATATTACTCCTAGTAAGGGGGCATTGGTGGGAGCTAGCATACCTACCACACCCATGGACTCAGGAACAGAAAAATTATAATGTGCAGAGGCTACCGGATTTACAGAACTGAAAAGCGCCTGATATTTATCACACCAACCTGCGTAATAGATAAGTCGGTCAATAGAAAGGTTGATTTCTCGCGTGGCAACTGTTGCGGTGTATCCTTGCGCCATCAGTTCGTCTTTCAGTTGCTTTTTTCTTCCCTCCAACATTTCTGCAATCCTGTATAAAATTTGTCCTCTGTTAAACCCACTGCGATTATTCCATCCACCCCAGGCAGATCGGGCAGCGCTAACCGCATCTCTTACATCTTTTCGAGAAGACTGGCAGGCATTAGCGATAGTTTTTCCAGCGCTATTTTTAATTGCGTAACTCCGCCCAGATTCTGTACGGGGAAACTGACCTCCAATATATATTTTGTAGGTTTTCCAAATTGCTAATCTTGATTGCTGCGTCATGATTTTGTTTTTAACTCAATTGAACATAGGGGTGTAGACCCTGTAATCCTCCTTCTCTGCCAAAGCCACTTTCTTTATATCCTCCAAAGGGGGAAGTAGGATCAAATAAATTATAGGTATTGGCCCAAATCACGCCCGCCCGAATTCGTTTAGACAAGTTGAAAATTCGAGCTCCTTTATCTGTCCAAATTCCTGCACTTAATCCATAAGGAGAATTGTTTGCTTTTTCAATCACTTCATCATCGGTTCGAAAAGTTAATATGCTAAGCACAGGTCCAAAAATTTCTTCTTGTGCAATTCGATTACTCTGGGCAACATTGGTAAATAGAGTAGGTCTGCAGAAAAATCCTTTTTTGGGAAGCACGCAATCAGTTTCAAAAAAAGTGGCACCCTCGGCTTTTCCAATTTTTATATAGGCCTGAATGGTTTTTAATTGTTGGGCCGAGTTTATAGCCCCAATGTCCGTATTCTTATCCATGGGATCACCCACTAGCAGCGTTCCGATGCGATCTTTTAATTTTTGAATGAACTTTTTTGCAATCGATTCTTGTACATACAAGCGAGAGCCGGCGCAACAAACATGTCCTTGATTAAAAAATATTCCATTCACCACACCCTCTACAGCTTGGTCAATGGGGGCATCCTCAAAAATTATATTAGCCCCCTTTCCCCCTAATTCCAGGGTTAATTTTTTTTGACTCCCTGCCAAACTGCGCTGGATTATTTTACCAACTTCGGTGGAACCGGTGAAAGCAATTTTGTTAACATCATTATGCTTGGTTAACCAAGCGCCTGTTTGACCATCTCCAGTAATAATATTGACAACTCCGGGTGGCAGCTCTGCTTCTTGAATGATTTCAGCCAGTTTCAAGGTAGTTAGTGAGGTGGTCTCCGCAGGCTTTAATACCACAGTATTCCCTGTGGCTAATGCTGGGGCAATTTTCCATGCCGCCATCAGCAATGGGAAATTCCAAGGTGTGATTTGTCCCGCTACACCTAAGGAATTTGCTTTTTTATTTGGAAATGCAAAATCTAACTTATCGGCCCAGCCTGCGTAATAAAAAAAATGGTTGGCTGCAGTAGGGATATCAAAATCACGACTTTCTCTAATAGGCTTGCCGCCATCCAATGTTTCAGTGACAGCTAATTCACGTGCTCTTTCTTGCATGATTCTTGCAATCCTGAAAATATATTTACCCCTTTCTGTGGGTGAAATTTTCTTCCAATATTTTTCATAGGCCTGCTTGGCAGCTTGTACGGCTTTATTTACATCTGTTTCATTAGCTGTTGCAATCTCACTCAATTTTTCCTCAGTGGCTGGGTTGATGCTGTTGAAATAGGTGCCACTGGAAGGCTTTTGCCATTTTCCATTTATAAAAAGCTCATACCTGCCAGCAATGGCTGCTGGTTGTTTGCTCTCCGGTGCCGGGGAATATTCCCATTTTTTTTTCTTAGCCATATATCTTTTTAATCAATTGAAAAGTAATTCGGCGATTGATAATTACCAGCTTTTTCTTTTGCAACTTGCATCAGTACATCATTGGCTAGACTGCTGGCGCCAAAACGAAACCAATGTTTGTCTAGCCAAACATCTCCCAATGTTTCTTTGACCATTACTAAATAGTGTAGCGCCAATTTTGATTTTGAAATTCCTCCAGCAGGCTTCATGCCTACTTTCTTACCTGTTTTCTGGAAGTGGTCACGTATAGTCTCCAACATTACCAAGGTAACAGGAAGAGTGGCAGCTGATTGAATTTTCCCTGTTGATGTTTTAATAAAATCAGCACCAGCAGCTATTGCAATGGTGCTTGCTTTTCTCACCTGATCCAAGGTGCCTAGTTCGCCCGTTTCCAAAATAACTTTGAGCCGGGCTTTATCACAGGCTGCTTTTACGGCAGCAATTTCATCAAAAACATAAGCGTATTCTCCAGCATGAAATTTTCCCCGGCTAATTACCATGTCTACTTCATCTGCGCCTTGCTCCACCGCCAGTCGTGTATCAGCCAGTTTTATTCGAAGTGAGGATTGACCGCTGGGAAATGCGGTAGCAACTGAGGCCACATTAATCTTGGTTCCCTCCAATGCTTTTTTGGCAACGCTAACCATAGAGGGATAAACACATATAGCAGCAACAGTGGGGAGCCCAGGTATATGATCGTGTAGATGTTTGGCTTTGGTACACAGTTGGTTAACTTTCCCTGGCGTGTCTTTCCCCTCCAACGTAGTAAGATCAATCATACTGAGTACCAGCTCCAGCCCCTGCATTTTACTGGGACCTTTAATACTTCTTTTAGTAAAACGAACGGATCTCTCCTCTACACCGGTTTGTTCTACAGGAGGATGATTGAGAATCTGTGGGTTAAATACAGGTTTTTTTCCAGTCATCAAATTGAAGCCTTTAGTAGGTTAAAAGTAAAACTAATTACCTATCATTGCTGTCCGTAATTTTTATTTCAATAAAAACTCTGGCTATGCGATTCTACAAGCTATTTATCTGGATGTTGCTGTTGTCAGCCACGTATGCTGTCCAGGGGCAACCCACTTTTCCTGAAAATGGAGTGGCTGATCCCCGCTCAGGTTTTTTTGTATTCACCCATGCAACAATTGTAAAAGATGCAGGTAACACATTGCAAGATGCTACACTAGTAATTCGTGATGGCCGCATTTTAGCTATTGGTTCAGGATTGTCTGTACCAGTAGGGGCAGTTGAAATAGATTGTAAGGGGAAATTTATTTACCCCTCTTTTATTGATTTGTACGCGGATTATGGTATCCCATCTTCACAGCAGCGGCCTGCCGGTCAGCCTTTTGATTTTTTTCGTAGTGCACAATTAGAAACAAACCAGAAAGGGCCTTACGGTTGGAATCAAGCTGTACGAAGCGAGCAACAGGCACATACTGTATTTACTTCCGATGAGAGCAAGGCCAAGGCTTTGCGTGAGTTAGGTTTTGGAACAGTGCTAAGTCATATTCGTGATGGAATTGCGCGTGGCACAGGTACACTGGTAACGCTGGCAAATGAAAAAGAGAATTTGATTATTCTCAAGGACAGAGCTACTGCACATTATTCTTTTAATAAAGGGAGCTCTACACAAAGTTATCCCAGTTCCATGATGGGTAATATTTCCTTGCTGCGTCAAACTTACCTGGATGCACAATGGTATAAATCTCAACCCCAGGAAGAAGGATATAACATGACATTAAAAACATGGAACGAAAATCAATCATTGCCGCAGATTTTTGAGGCCAATGACAAATGGAATGATTTGCGGGCCTCTAGAATAGGAAAAGAATTTGGCGTACAGTTTATATTGAAAGCCGGACAAAATGAATACCAACGAATCAGTGAGATGAAGGGCTTGGGCACGTCATTTATTCTTCCGTTAAATTTCCCAGCAGCTCAGGATGTTGAAGATCCAGCAGAGGCTCGTTTCGTAGCACTCAATGATATGAAGCATTGGGAGTTGGCTCCCTCACAGCCTGCAGCTTTTGAAAAAGCCGGGATTCCCTTTGCCTTGACAACAGCAGATTTATCCAGTGTAAGTCAGTTTGCACGCAACCTGCAAAAAGCAAGGGAGTATGGGCTATCTGATACTAAAATTATTGAGGCACTTACTAAAACCCCTGCAGAAATCCTAGGTGTTTATGATAGAGTGGGTAGTTTGGAAAAAGGTAAGTTGGCTAATTTTTTAATTACTACCGGTCCTCTATTCCAAGATAAAACTGTCTTATTACAGAATTGGATTCAGGGTATTAAATATGCAATCAAGGAAGATGCAGGAAATGTAGCAGGTACCTACCAGTTAGTAGTTACTACACAAGGGGGTAAAGAAAACTATACATTAGAAGTTAAATCTGCAGGTGCCGCAACTTTATATGCAAAGGATACCTTGCTTTCGCGTTTTAGCTTTGATGGTAAGCAATTAAAAATATATTATGCACCTGCCCCGGTTAGACAACGTCCAACAATGGACAGCACACGTGCAAGAGGCGCGGGTATGGGTGCTCGTTTTTCGGGTATGGCAGAGCAGCCATTACCATTAACGGCCACCAGATTGAGCGGTGTTGCCAATGGGAATGAATGGAATGGGGTAGGCTCTGATTCATTGGGAAATCCATTAACCTGGACTGCCACCTTGGTTAAGCAAGGGGCCATTACAATCGATAGTGTTCGTAAAAAGGACTTGCCTGCTGTGGGCAAAGTAGTTTATCCGTTTTTGCCATTTGGTTGGGAGGAAGGGCAGCAACCCAGATCAGAAACAATCCTGATACGAAATGCAACCGTATGGACAAATGAGGCACAGGGAGTGATCAAGAATGCAGATGTTTTATTAAAAGATGGAAAAATTGCAGCTGTTGGCCAAGGTCTTGCAGTGCCCACCGATGCGAATGTGATTGATGGAACCGGTAAACATGTTACGGCTGGTATTATCGATGAACATTCCCATATTGCTGCTGCCTCCATTAATGAAGGCGGCCAATCGGTAACATCTGAAGTTCGTATTAGTGATAATTTAAATCCTGATGATATTAATATCTATCGTCAACTTAGTGGAGGTGTTACTACCTCACACATTTTGCATGGCTCTGCAAACGTTATTGGCGGCCAAACGCAATTGATCAAGCTACGTTGGGGTGCCAATGATGAAGGGTTGAAGTTTGCAAATTGGCCCGGTCAAATCAAATTTGCATTAGGAGAAAATGTCAAACGTTCCGCCTCTCCCAATGGAAATAATCGCTATCCTGATACGCGTATGGGAGTAGAGCAGGTATTGATTGATGCTTTTACGCGCGCAAAAGATTACCAAAAGCAATGGCAGGATTTTGAAACTGCTCGCAAGGCCTTTGAGGCAAGTAAGAATAAAAAATTATTGACTGCACCAGTTGCACCCCGTCGTGATTTAGAATTAGACGCGCTGGTAGAAATTTTAGAAAAACGCCGATTCATTACTTGTCACTCGTATGTTCAAAGTGAAATTAATGGTGCCATGGAAGTAGCCAATAAAATGGGCTACACCGTGAATACATTTACGCATATTCTAGAAGGGTACAAGGTGGCGGATAAAATGAAAGAACATGGATCCTTTGCGTCCACCTTTTCTGATTGGTGGGCCTATAAAATGGAAGTAGAGGATGCTATTCCTTACAATGCTGCCATCATGCACAAGGTTGGATTAACGGTGGCCATCAATTCTGATGATGCAGAGATGGCACGTCGCCTGAACCAGGAAGCTGCTAAAGTGGTGAAATACGGTGGTGTCACAGAGGAAGAAGCGCTCAAAATGGTGACGCTGAATCCTGCAAAAATGTTACATGTTGCTGATCGCGTAGGTAGTTTATTACCCGGAAAGGATGCCGATGTAGTAGTATGGAGTGATCATCCACTGAGCATTTATGCTAAGTCCTTGTATACAATCGTGGATGGAACCATTTACTTTGATAGAAAGAAAGATGAAGAGTTGCAACAAAAAGTGGACCAAGAGAGAACAAGACTAGTGCGCAAGATGAATGGCGAAAAAAGAAGTGGTGCTCCTGTTATTCCTGCACAACCGAGCTATCAGCTGATGCACAGTTGTCATGATCACGGACACAGCCATGGTTTACTGGTAATTGATATTGAATAATTGAAATTGAAAAAAGCAGTCTTATGCAAAAGATAATTGTAAGTGCACTTTTAACAGCCTCTTTATCCTGTTTACAGGCACAAGAAACCGTATTACCTGCTAAAGAGCAGAAGGGTAGTTTTTATTTAACGAATGCTACTATTCATATTGGAAATGGTAAAGTGGTTCAAAAAGGCACTATTAAGGTGACCAATGGCAAAATTGAAGCGGTAGGGGATAATATATCTGTACCTGCTGGTGCAGATAATGTCACTGATTTGAAAGGACAGGATCTTTATCCTGGGTTAATTCTACCCACCAGTACATTGGGGCTTATTGAAATCAGTTCTGTGCGTGCTACACAAGATGCGCGAGAAATTGGTGAGTTAAATCCCAGTGTTCGTTCTATTGTAGCTTATAATTCTGACTCTAAAGTAATCAACACCCTGCGTTCAAATGGAATTTTGCTGGCGAATGTGGTCCCACAGGGAAATTTTGTTGCCGGTACCTCCTCTGTTGTACAATTAGATGCCTGGAATTGGGAAGATGCTGCTTACAAGACTGATGCAGGTTTACATGTTTATATGCCTTCTTTACTTCCTCGTCCAAGTTTTGGTGGACGCGGGGGTGGATTTGGAATGGGAAATTTTGGTGGACAAGGTGGTGATCCTGTGAAAGAGGGGTTGGAAAAAATGGAGGGGTTAAAAGCATTTTTTCGCGAGGCAAAGGCTTACCAGTCATTAACAGATCGGAAAGCTACCAACTTGAAGTTTGAGGCTGTGATAGGGTTATTTGAAAAAAAGCAAAAATTATACATGCATGCCACAACTGCTAAGCAAATTTTAGTGGCACTTGATTTTGTAAAAGAATTTGGTTTTGAAATGGTAATAGTGGGAGGCAGTGAAAGTTATCAGGTTGCAGACCTATTAAAGCAGCATGATGTTTCAGTGATTTTACAGCAACCACATAGTTTGCCTACTGCAGGAGATGATGATGTAGATCAGCCTTACAAAACTGCGGCGCAGTTAAAAAAAGCCGGTGTATTATTTTCCATTTCTGATGATGATAGTCAAACGCGTGGAAGAAATTTGGCGTTTAATGCAGGTACAGCAGCTGCCTATGGTTTAGATAAGGAAGAAGCGTTGGCGGCTATTACACTAAATGCGGCACGTATTATGGGTGTAGCTGATAAAACAGGCAGTATTGAGATAGGAAAAGATGCAAATATTGTGGTGAGCAGTGGTGATCTTCTGGATATGCGCAACAGCAATGTGACAGCTGCTTACATACAAGGAAGAAAAATTGATCTGACTGATAAGCACAAGTTACTCAGCGATCGATTTGAGCAGAAATACGAACTGAAAGCACCTCGGAAAGGATTTTAATTACAAATCTCTTCCGTGGCATTGCTTGAACTTCTTGCCGCTTCCACAGGGGCAAGGATCGTTTCTTCCAATTTTTGGTCCAGTTGTTACAGGAGTGGGTTTGTCTTGCTCATTGGCTGCATAATCTTGTCCGGCATTTTCAACGTCCTCTTTGTTGGCACGCATGCGACTCATGTCTGTGCGTTGCTGACGGCCCTCTTTTAATCCTGCTTCCTGCTGTTGAGCTGGCAGGGTAGCATGACAAAGAAAGTTGACAATATTACGATTGACGTCTGCATTCATGTTGCGGAACAACTGATAAGCCTCCATTTTGTAAATCACCAACGGATCTTTTTGTTCGAGGTAAGCCGTTTGGACACTTTGCTTCAGGTCATCCATAGAACGTAGATGCTCTTTCCAGTTTTCATCTATAACGGCCAGTGTCACTGAGCGCTCTAGGGCTTGCGAAAGTTCAACACCCTTTGAGTCCAGCGTTTTAGCTAGATTGGCCAATACGTTATACCCTTTACGACCATCTGTAAATGGAACAATAACATTTTCAATATTGGCTCCTTGTGTTAATCGGATATTTTTAAAAACAGGGATTGCTTGTTTTTCTATTTCTTCTTTGTGTTGCTTATAGCTGGTTATGGCTTCTTGATACAACCGGTCTATAAGCTTTGCTTCATCTGCTTTTAGCAATTCTTCTTTTGTAATGGAACTGTCCAGCCCAAAATTCAATATGCAGGCCATTTTAAATCCATCATAATCCTCTTGTTCCCGGAATGAAGTGATCAAACCTTCTGCCTGTGCAGTAAACGCACTATCTATATCTAGTGCAAGACGTTCTCCAAACAATGCATGATTACGTCGCTTGTAAACTGCATTACGTTGCATGTTCATCACATCATCGTATTCAAGCAATCTTTTACGAATTCCAAAATTATTTTCTTCCACTTTTTTCTGCGCACGCTGGATACTGTTGCTAATCATGCTGTGTTGGATCACATCCCCCTCTTTATATCCTAGCTTGTCCATGAGACCTGCAATTCTATCACTCCCAAACATTCGCATAAGATCGTCCTCCAGTGATACGTAGAACTGGCTGGAACCCGGATCTCCCTGACGACCCGCACGACCTCGCAACTGTCTGTCAACACGACGACTTTCATGTCTCTCCGTACCAATAATGGCTAATCCTCCCGCTTCTTTTACACCAGGACCTAACTTAATATCAGTACCCCGACCCGCCATGTTAGTAGCAATAGTTACCGCGCCAGCCAAACCAGCCTCTGCTACCACTTGGGCCTCTCGGGCATGTTGCTTTGCATTAAGTACGTTATGTGGAATTTTCTTTTGTTGTAGCATACGACCCAGCAATTCACTCACCTCCACAGAGGTGGTACCAACCAGGCAAGGGCGTCCAGCGTTTCTTAATGTTTCAATCTCGTCAATAACCGCCTTGAATTTTTCACGTTTAGTTTTATAAACCAAGTCATCGCGGTCATCACGAATCATGTTCAAGTTAGTGGGGATACTTACTACATCCAACTTATAGATGCTCCATAACTCAGCAGCCTCTGTCTCGGCTGTACCTGTCATACCCGCTAACTTGTGGTACATCCTAAAATAATTCTGCAGGGTAATAGTGGCATAGGTTTGTGTAGCCGCCTCAATCTTTACATTTTCTTTGGCTTCCAGGGCTTGATGCAGTCCGTCACTGTAGCGTCGGCCTTCCATGATACGGCCCGTCTGTTCGTCCACAATTTTTATGGCCCCGTCCATAATGACATATTCAACATCTTTTGCAAAAAGCGTGTAAGCTTTTAGTAACTGTTGAACGGTATGAATACGATCGGCTTTTTGTGCATACTCGTTAAGGGTAGACTCTTTGAGCTGCATTTTTTCTTCTGCTGTTCGCTCACTCTTTTCAACTTCAGATAAACGAACACCAATGTCAGGTAGTACAAAAAACTCTGGATCTTCACCACTTCTGGTGATGGTGGACAAGCCTTTGTCTGTCAAGTCAACAGAATTATTTTTTTCGTCTATGTGAAACAATAGCTCTTCGTCCACTTGTGGCATGTACCGTTGCTGATCCTGCAAATAATAATTTTCTGCTTTTTGCAGCAGTACTCTGACGCCAGGCTCACTGAGGTACTTAATAACCGGGCCGTACTTGGGTAATCCACGGTGTGCACGGAATAAGAAAAGGCCGCCCGTTTTAGGATCGTCTTGGCCTGCCGCTATTAAGCGTTTTGCTTCGTTAAGACAATTACGAACAATCTTTTCCTGTTCCACTACCAGCTGTTGTATGCGTGGTTTGTGAATATGATATTGCTGGTCGTCGCCTTTGGCTACCGGACCTGATATTATTAGAGGCGTTCTGGCATCATCTATTAACACAGAATCAACTTCGTCCACCATAGCAAAATGGTGTTTGCGTTGTACCATCTCCTCGGGGCTATGAACCATGTTGTCCCTTAAGTAATCAAAACCAAATTCATTATTGGTTCCATAGGTTATATCCGCCCCGTATGCTCGTCTTCTTTCCTCTGAGTTAGGTTGATGTTTGTCTATGCAATCAACAGTGAGGCCCAGCCATTCAAATAAGGGGCCATTCCATTCCTGATCTCGTTTTGCTAGGTAGTCGTTAACCGTGACCAAATGAACGCCTTCTCCAGGTAATGCGTTCAAATAGGCGGGAAGCGTAGACACTAAGGTTTTTCCTTCTCCCGTAGCCATCTCTGCAATTTTACCCTGGTGTAGTACCATACCTCCAATTAGCTGTACGTCATAATGCACCATGTTCCACGTTATGGTAGCGCCCGCTGCGGTCCAACTATTAGTAAAAATGGACTGATTGCCTTCAATTCTTATATAGCTATTTTTAATACTAAGGTCTTTATCCAGCTGGGTAGCTGTAGCTACCATTTCTTTATTTTCTTTGAATCGACGTGCGGTTTCTTTTACAACCGCAAAAGCCTCGGGTAGTAATTGCTCAAGGATCACCTCAATTTCCTTGTTACGTTGTTTGCGAAGTCTATCCACCTCTTGGTAAATGGCATCTTTTCCGCTCAGGTCTGAAGGGGGTAGATTTTCTGCTGCTAGATTTTGTGCTGCAATTTGTTCATCAATTGGTAACAGGTGCAATTTGATGCGGTTCCTAAAATCTGTTGTTTTAGCACGTAACTGGTCATTACTAAGCTGCTGGTATTGTGCAAAGAACCCATTAATTGCAGCTACCTGTGGCCGTACTTTTTTGACGTCTTTTTCAGACTTACTGCCGCCAAATATTTTGGAGATATATCCAAGCATAAGGCGGCAAATATAAGCCAAAAAAAACCCTAAATTTGCACTCCAAACAAGAGTACATGGCAGGCCAGCTAAAAGAAGTCAGAAACCGAATCAAATCAGTACAAAGCACACAGCAAATCACAAAGGCTATGAAAATGGTAAGCGCGGCTAAACTTCGTCGCGCGCAGGATGCCATTCTTCAAATGCGCCCCTATGCTCAAAAGCTCCAGGACATGCTTTCTAATATTGTGAGCGCTAGTGAGGCCGGTGCGGAAATGGCTTTAGCGGCTGAGCGTCCTTTTGAAAAGGTTTTACTGATTGTAATCAGCAGTGACCGTGGGTTAGCGGGTGCTTTCAATGCCAACGTGGTTAAATTGACAAAGAGCACCATTGAGGAGAAGTATGCTAATCAGGCAAAAAACGGAAACGTTACCATATGGAATATTGGTAAAAAGGCATACGAAAATTTGACCAAGTTAAACTTCAAGACAGACGCTACTTTCAAAGATATTTTTCTACAGCTCAGTTTTGAAAAAGTGCAAGAAGCTGCTGCGGCAGCTCGACAGGCTTTTCTAAATAAGGAATTCGATGTGGTAGAGATCATCTATAGCCAATTTAAGAATGCTGCCACTCAACGCTTTGTAGCGGAGCGCTATTTACCAATTCCGCGTGCAGAGAAAAAAGAAGGCGTGACGCAGGCAGACTTTATTTTTGATCCAGAGAAAAATACGCTTGTTGCTGAGCTTATGCCTCGCATTTTGAATACCCAGTTGTACAAAGCGGTGCTTGATTCTAATGCCTCTGAGCATGGTGCCCGGATGACGGCAATGGATAAGGCTAGTGAGAACGCAAATGAAATGTTGCGCTCACTTAAAATTTCTTATAACCGTGCTCGACAAGCCGCTATCACTACCGAATTGACCGAAATTGTTAGTGGAGCCGCTGCTTTGCAAGGTTAGGAACACTGTGTACAATTTTCTGTTAGCCCTATTCTGCTTCTTTGTATTTTCAGGTTTCCTATCATGCCAGAAATTTCAACCTTATTGCCTCATATTGAGGCCTTGATATTTGCGAGTGATCGTCCATTGACAACGCTCGAGCTGACAGACTACGTAAATAATGCATTGAGATTTTTAGAAGACAGAGCCACTTTAGATCAGGTGGAAGCTGCTTTGACTGGAATCACGGAAAAGTACGCCTCTGATTTTTATCCCTTTGAGGTTGTACAGAGTGGAGGAGGTTGGCAATTCCTTTCCAAGAAGGATTATCATCGAACCATTGCACAAATCAATGGAGATAAATTTTTAAAAAGACTAACTACGGCCTCTTTAGAAACCTTAGCCATTATTGCGTATAAGCAACCGGTTACCAAAGGAGAAATTGAATCTATACGTGGTGTGAGTTCAGATTATGCGGTACAAAAGTTATTGGAGAAGGAACTAATTGTAATAGCAGGACGTAACGAAAAACTACCGGGACACCCCTTGGTGTATGCAACCTCCAGAAGCTTTATGGACTATTTTGGCATCAATTCATCAGATGATCTTCCAAAAATTCGTGAGGTGCTTGCAGAGCAATTGATTGCTCCCACTTACGTTCAAGATGAGGTAATAACTGAGTCACCTGCCAGTGAAAGCCAGGAAGATTGATCTTGTTATCTTCGTCTCATGTTTCCTCGCACTGAACCAGCTATACTAATTGAAGCGGCCCGACAATACGGCACTCCACTTTATTTCTATCACGCGGAGCGAATTCTGTATCAATACGAAAGTTTAAGGCAAGCTTTTTCAAGTTGGGATGTTCGTTTTTTTTATGCGGCCAAAGCGCTTACTAATCTTCACATCTTACAATATATCCATTCCTTAGGCTGCTCAGTAGATTGTAGTTCCATTAACGAAATCAAGATTGCGCGAAATGCGGGGATACCCAGTGATAGAATATTATATACGTCCAATAGTATAAATTTTTCTGAAATTGAAGAAGCGGTTTTGCAGGGGGCATTTGTGAATGTAGATAGTTTGTCTGCCCTTGAAAAATTTGGAAAGCGGTTCGGTAATTCATATCCGGTTGGGATACGCCTTCGTCCTAATATAATGGCAGGAGGTAATCTGAAAATTTCAACTGGTCATGCTGCTAGTAAGTTTGGAATACCAGTAGAACAGTTAGAACAAGTACACGCACTTGTTTCCACCTACAACATTCAAGTTCACACGTTACATATTCACACCGGGAGTGAGATCAAGGATGCAGCGATCTTTGTACAAGGGGTTCATCTCTTATTGAACTTAGTTGCTGATTTTCCGGATGTGCGTGTTATTGATTTGGGAGGTGGATTTAAAGTGCCATACCAACCAGGCGAAAAAGGAACAGATATCCACGCGGTTGGCAAAGAAGTGGCAACACTGTTTTCATCCTTTGAACAAAAAACCGGCCGTAAGCTGCAAGTGTGGTTTGAGCCTGGGAAATATATGGTTTGCGAAGCTGGCTATTTGTTAACTACCGTGAATGTGATCAAGGAAAATGAGTCCTTGACTTTTGCAGGCGTTGATACTGGCCTAAATCAATTGATACGTCCCATGTTCTATGAGGCGTATCACCATATCGAGAACTTGACCAATCCTGCAGCTCCTGTCAAAACCTATCAGATTGTTGGAAATATTTGCGAGACGGATACCTTAGGCGCAGACCGGGAACTACCTACTATCTGTGAAGGAGATTTGTTGTCTATACAAAATGCAGGGGCTTATGGGTTTGAAATGGCTTCTCAGTATAATGCAAGATTTCGACCAGTTGAAGTATTCTATAAGGAGGGCGCTTTGCAGCTAATTCGTAGGCGAGAGACTTTAGATGATTTATTACGAACACAGGAAGGATTATAAATAGTATGGAAGCTTTTTTTAAATTAATTCGTAATCCTTTTTTATTTCGCTTCTTTTTATTGACTCGTTTACCAGCTGCTTTTTTAGCAGGACTTCGAGTAGAAGCCATCACGCCCGAACATGCAGTGGTAAAATTGCGGTATCAGTTTCTGAATAAAAATCCCTTTAGGTCTACTTATTTTGCCTGCTTGGGAATGGCAGCAGAAATGAGCACAGGACTATTAGCCATGGCGCATTTATATCAACGCAAACCAGCAATCTCTATGTTGGTTATACGAATTGAGAGTCATTTTTTTAAAAAGGCAACTGGTGTTACCAGGTTTACCTGTGCGCAAGGAAAAGAGCTGCAACTAGCCATTCAAAAGGCTTATGAAACAGGAGAGTCAGTGGAGCTTTCAGTGGTTTCAACGGGTTATAATCAACAAGGCGTAGAAGTGGCTCGGTTTTTAATCACCTGGTCCTTTAAGAGAAAAGGTTAAATTACTATTCACAACAAACAATTATGAAAATCTCTTTTCATGGTGCGGCAAGAACCGTAACCGGGTCAAAGCATTTGCTGGAACTTTTGTCCGACAAAAGAATTTTATTAGACTGTGGACTTTTTCAAGGCATGGGTAAGGAAACCAACTTCCTTAATCGTCAATTTGGTTTTGATCCTGCCACTATAGATGTACTGGTGCTCAGTCATGCCCACATTGATCATGCGGGTTTAATTCCAAAGTTGGTAGAAGAAGGGTTTGTTGGAAAAATTTGGTGTACTCCCGCTACCAAAGAATTAGCAATGGTACTCTTGGAGGATTCTGCTCAGATTCAAGAGGACGATATTCGATATGTAAACAAACGAAGGAAGCAGTTGAATCAGCCCTTGTTGATGCCACTTTATACCAAGGAGCAAGCACAAGCCTCATTTAATTATTTTGAAACAGTGGAATATGGAAATTGGACTTCCATTCTCGAGGGGGTAGAACTTCAATTTACTGATGCGGGACATATAATTGGTAGTGCTGCTGTTCACCTTCGTATAAAGGAAAACGGAAATATCAGACACTTAACATTTAGTGGAGATATAGGTAGATATCGAGATGCCATTTTGCGTTCGCCCGCAGCATTTTCTCAAGCAGACATTATATTGTTAGAGTCAACGTATGGGAATAAGCTCCATTCACTCCATCAATCAACTCCTGATTTGCTATTGGAATGGATTGATAAAATATGCATACGTAAAAAAGGAAAACTCATTCTTGCTGCTTTTAGTGTAGGGCGAACACAAGAGCTGCTGTTTCAGTTAAATCAACTTGATCTTGAGCATCGGCTTCCATCAGTACCCATTTATGTTGATAGCCCTTTGAGTGTGGAGGCCACTGAAATAGTAAAGAAGTATCCAAACTATTTTAATCAGCGTATTCAACATATCATGAAAAGCGATTTGGATCCCTTTGATTTCTCCTCTTTGCGGTACATCCGAACGGTAGAAGAGTCAAAGCAATTGAATTTTATAGAAGGCCCCATGGTTATAATTTCGGCAAGTGGGATGGCGGATGCAGGCAGGGTCAAACATCACATTAGTAATAACATCGAAAACTCGCGCAATGGGGTGCTATTCACCGGCTATTGCGAACCCCGCTCCCTAGGAGGCCGCTTGCTTTCTGGTGTTCCAGAAGTTAGCATTTACGGGGTGGTACATGAGGTACATGCCAGTGTGGGACTTATCCCTAGTATGAGTGCCCATGGAGATTATGAGGATCTTTGCCAATGGTTAGGAGACCAAGATCCTAAAGGAGTGAGTCATCTATTTTTGGTTCATGGAGAATACCCGGTACAAGTTGATTTTAAGGAACGGTTGATCAAAAAAGGTTTTTCCTTTGTAGAAATACCTGAGATGCATTCCAGTTACGGGCTTGGTTAGTTTAATAAAGAAACCCCTCCGAACGGATCAGAGGGGTTGAATTTCATGAATCGATAAGGGTAATAGCTAATGGTAGGGTCCCATTTTACATCTATGCCACGAACTTATGTTGAGGGGATTGACTGGCACCGTAATAAGTAATAGAACTGGTTAAGTTACAGGTTATTTCCTATATTTAGGGTGCGTATGCTATTTTAATGAACAGGTTACTAACCAATTAAGTTGCTGAAAATCAGATACATATTACGTTTACCGTTTATTCTATTCTGTTTTAAAACTTTATTAGTATTTGGGCAGAAACAGATAGGACCTGACTCAGTTTTTTACGTTTACAATAGCCCCTTTTTCAAAAATTTTATTACTAAAACAACTCGCAACCTGACATTTGAAGCAGGTTCCCTAAATCAGGTTTCCTCAATTGATCTGTCTGTTTTTAAAATGAATAGCGGTGATTTCATTAAAATGAAGGAGGGCTTATATTTTCATTTTCATAACTCAGGCAGAATTTATAAGTGCCAGCCATTGGACCCGGAATCAGACTCACTACGATTTGTGCGACTGGACGCTACAGTAAATTACAACTACAATATTGGCGCTTACGTTTTCCCCGCTGGAGAAAATATTTATGAATACGGTGGTTATGGCTTCTGGAAATCAAATGGAGTAGTAAGAAAGTTTAATTTCAAAGACCGTGAATGGGATGTTGTTGTATTAGATCGGGAGGTGCATATGCCAGCTGCCACTTCTTATGGGCATAGTGTCTGGCTTGATTCTAGTCAACAATTTTTGTACGTCCCTTATCAACGGATTGTCAATGATGGTATCACAAAGCTGAATGATGAATCTTCAAATTTGTTGACCAGTTACCGACTAAATCTAAAATCTTTTCGCTGGGAGTTTTTGGGGAAAACCAACCCGGCTGTACTAAACCTTCTTAGATCTCCTTACAGAGTTTTTTCAACTACTAATGGGCTTTTTGCGGCTTACACCAGCAGGTTATGTTGGATCGATTTTGAATCTAATTCTATAAAAGTTTTAACTGACCCTTCATTAACGCAAACATTACAGCGTATCCAGTCGTTTATGTTGTGGTACTGGGATCGGCAACATATTTTTTGGCTTAACCCATCCAATGGGCGTTATGATTCTCTATTTATTGACCCCTCTCGTTTTACTAGTTACACGAATGAGATTTGGCGTAAGCCACAAGAATGGAGTGATTATGCCGGGGGGATACTCATGCTAGTTGCAGCAGCTGTTCTAACAGCTGCTCAATATAAAAAACGAAAACTGATATTAAATAAAGAAGAATCTATAACGGAGGAGCCCAAGCATCCGTTTGTAGCAACAGAGCTTTCGCTACTTGATTTATTAATTACTAAGCAACGGCAAGGGCTAACTGTTACAATCCCTGAGATGAATTATGTATTAGGGCTAAAGGACAAGAATCAGGGGATGCAGAAAAAAGTGCGAAGTGATGTCATTAATCGGATTAATGAAAAGTATAGTTTTTTGAATCAGGAAAAAGTTTCCTTAATACAGAATATTCGTTCTGAAACTGATAAACGTTTCTTTGAGTACTATCTCAATCCTGATCATTTGGAAAGGCTGCGTTCATTACTATCCTGAGTCTGTAAAATTGCTTACCTTTACGCCCCCAAAAAGGGTAATGCCGGGGTAGCTCAGCTGGTTAGAGCATCGGATTCATAACCCGAAGGTCGGCAGTTCAAGTCTGCTCTCCGGTACTAAACAGGACTCTTCGGGATTTTCTTGAAGAGTCCT
>VGMN01000010.1 GCA_016866355.1 Bacteroidota bacterium | reverse complement strand
CTATTGACCAGCTACTATTTGGAGTATTGGGTTTGCTGTTTATAGGAATGGGCTATTATATGCCCAATATGAAACAAAACTATTTTGCAGGTTACAAACTTCCCTGGACTTTGGAAAATGAAGAAAATTGGAAAAAGACACATGGGTTGGCTGGAAAATATTGGATAGTGGGTGGGATTCTTCAGTTATTACTATCCATTTTTTTAAGTGGCCAGATTTTATTTTATACATTTATGACCATAACAATTTTAGTATCGCTAATCCCTGTTGTTTTTTCTTATTCTTTATTTAAAAAAAGCAAAAATCAAAACAGATAATTCGCTTATCTGGTTAATCGATACAAAAACACGGCTGTTCGTTGTATCAATTTTGGGTATTCCTTAAGGTTTATCGTTTCTCCGGGAGCATGTGCGCCACGCCCGCTGGCGCCCAGTCCATCCAAACAGTCAAGATATTTTGCTACATAAGAAATATCACCCGCTCCGCGACTGCCAGGGTTGCCCGGAGAAACTTTTCCAAAACCAAGCGCTTCACTAACCTCGCTCAACTGAGTAGCCAGTTTTGTATTTCCTTCGGTAGGGGGCATCGAAGGGATGCCATCTGAAAAACGAATAGTAGCTTTTGTACCCGGTAATGATTGTCCAACAATTCCACGCATTACATTTCGTGCATTTTCTTTTTGTTCTTCACTCAAAAACCGAAGATCCCCGTTGGCATACGTGTGGGGAGAAATAATATTTGTTTTCCCCGCAACTTGACCCTGTTGTGTTTCATCATTATAAGAAACCTCCGAACCACCCACAATCAATCCTGGATTAAACGTGAGATAGGTTTCCTTACTCAATTGCTCTCTGAAAGAGTTGATAATTCTTGCTGCTTCATAAATAGAACCATATCCTGCATTTCCAAACACACCGGAGGAGTGTCCTTGTTTAGCCTCCACTTCCAATGTCCATCCGCTGGCACCTCTTCGTGCGGTGGCAACCGTATTCATTCCGCTGGCAGTTTCAAAAGCTAATGCAATATCATGTTGTTGAGCACGAGCAATAAAATCTCCGCGAGATACTTCTCTGGGATATCCCGCATTTTCTTCATCCCCAGTCATGTAAACTGTAATGGTAGTTTGATCAAGTAAACCCAATTGGTGCATGGCTTTTAATCCGGCAATAATTGCTACGTCACCCCCTTTCATATCATTAACGCCCTGACCTGTTGCGGTGCTGTCGTTTAATTGGGTAAATGGGTTCGCGGGCATATCGGGCTCAAACACGGTGTCTAAGTGTCCAATCAAAAAAAGCTTTTTCCCTTTTGTTCCCGTTCGATAAGCCACCAAGTGTCCCGCTCTTTTCAACGTGTCGGGTAATGAAATCCATTCCACCATGAAACCAAGCGCTTTAAATTCTTTAGCATACAATTCGCCCACCGCACGAACACCAGCAATATTATAGGTGCCACTATTGATGTCAACCGTTTGGCGGAGCAGTTGAACCGTTTGCTCCATTTGTTGTTCAACCGTCTGGATTAATTTTTTTTCTATCGGTGCAAGGGTTTGGCCACTGGCTACTAAAGAAATAAATAGTGCAAACGATAAAAAAATTGTTTTCACGCTTATTGATTGATTCCTTCCAGTGCAAATAAAAATGCGTATTGAAGCGCTATATCTTTTAAATAATCAAAGCGCCCCGAAGCACCGCCATGTCCCGCTTCCATGTTTGTTTTTAATAGCAACACATTTTTATCGGTTTTAAGTTTACGTAGACGTGCTACCCATTTTGCGGGTTCAAAGTATTGCACCTGGCTATCGTGTAGTCCGGTAGTCACTAACAAATTTGGATACGTTGTAGCAGTTACATTATCATAAGGTGAATAGGACTTCATATAAAAGTATGCATCCTTATTAGCAGGATTTCCCCACTCATCATATTCGTTAGTAGTGAGCGGAATAGTTGGGTCAGACATGGTGGTGATTACGTCCACAAAGGGAACCTGTGCAATTGCGCCATTCCATAGGGTAGGCTCCATATTTACAACGGCGCCCATTAACAACCCTCCAGCACTTCCTCCCATTGCATAAAGATGTCCCTGGCTGGTAAATTTTTGATCAATTAAATATTTTCCGCAATCAATAAAATCGTTGAAGGTGTTTTTCTTTTTCTGAAGTTTCCCGTCTTCATACCATTGTCTGCCCATTTCTTGTCCTCCGCGGATGTGGGCAATAGCATACACAAAACCACGATTCAACAAGGAGAGACGGGTAGTTGAAAAACTAGCATCCATGCTGGCTCCATAGGATCCGTATCCATAAAGAAGTGCGGGGGCCGATCCGTCTAATACCGCACCCTTTTTGTATACAATAGATAGTGGTACACGTGCGCCGTCACGTGCTGTTACAAATCGGCGCTCCGTAGTATAATCCGTTCTCTTGAATCCGCCCAGAACAGCTTGTTCTTTAATGAGGTTTCTTTGTTTGGTTGCAATGGTATAATCAAAGGTAGAGGGTGGGGTGGTCATGGAAGAATAGCGGTAGCGAAACCGTTCAGAAAGATATTCCGGATTGTTTCCGACATAGGCATCGTATGCGGCTTCTCCAAAATCTAAATAATGTTCGTTTCCGCTGGGAAGCTCGCGAACGCGTAATTGAACCAACCCCTCTTTTCTTTCGGTGAGAATCCAAAAGTTTTTAAACGGTTCTACCCCTTCTAATAATACATCGGGTCTGTTGGGAACAACTTCGGCCCATGCGGTTTGTTGTGTTTGATTCAGCGGACAACTCATCAAACGAAAGTTTTTTGCTTCCCAGTTGGTAACAATCAGAAAGCGATCCCCCCAATGATCTACACTATAAAGCACCTCTTTCATGCGAGGCTGAAAAATTTGGAATGTTCCTTCGGGTTGATTTGCGGGCAAAATGCGTACCTCGGTAGAAAGGGTGGCTGCTGAATAAATCATGATATATTGTCCAGAACGCGTCTTTCCTACTCCTATATAGTTAGTAGGATCTTTTTCTTCATAAATGCTAACATCCGCAGTAGCGGTAGTTCCCAGCTGATGTCTTTTTATCTTTTCTGATAATAAGGTGACCGCATTGTTAGCTGCATAAAATATGGTTTTGCTGTCAGCAGACCAAACTGCATTGCCGCTGGTGCCGGGTATTACATCAGAAAGCAGCTGGCCTGTTTTAAGGTTTTTAAAATAAAGCGTGTATTGCCTACGAGAAACCTCATCTACTCCATAAGCCATCCATTGATTATCCGGACTAATGCTGGGGCCAGAAACGGAATAATAATTTTTCCCTGTTGCCATTTGGTCTACATCTAACAACAATTCTTCTTTAGCACCGGGCGTAATTGCTTTGCGATAATATTTATAATACTGTTTCCCCTCCTCGGTTTTTGAATAATAGGTATAGCCGTTTTCTACCACTGGTTCTGATTCGTCTTTTTCCTGTATGCGCCCACGCATTTCTGCAAATAAATTTTGCTGGAACACTTTGGTGCCGCTCATCATGGTATCCAGGTATGCATTCTCGGCCTGTAGGTATTCAACTACAGATGTGCTATCGGGGCCTTTTTTAAAAAAATCGTTCATCCAATAATACTCATCAGCAATGGTATCGCCATGTTGCACAAACGTGCGCAATTTTTCAATGGCCTTGGGCGCATCGATATTGGCCGGCCAAGCATAAGGCGTTTTTTCCATATTGGTTTGTTTACAGGCTACAAGGAATAGCAGTGCGGAAAGGTTGATAATGATTTTTTTCATATTGTATAATTGCGTTTAATCAGGGTCTTCGGTTTTAGGAAGTATAAATGCGGCGCGTCTTGGTCCCGGATAGGGTTGATTCCCCTTAAGCCCGTGCCACAAAACTCGATTAAATTCAAGATCGTTATTGCTGTCTTCTTTTGCAAAATCAAAATTCTCAGATTTTCGCTGCCACTCATTTTTTGCAGTATTTTTTTCATTAAAATCTACTGCGGGAATTATTGCCTTGTAAATATAGGGCTTGGCAACGCTATCGAAACAACGCCACATATGGGTTGCTGCGGCATCATATTGTGTCATTGGGGGAAGCCCCAAAATTAGCTCCATGGTTCTTAACATTGAGGTGGTGGTATAAAGCGTGTGATCAACAAGGCCTCGCTTAACAAAACCCCCAAAAAGATAGGCGGTGCTTCTGTGTGCATCAACATGGTCTGCTCCGTTTTGTGCGTCATCCTCTACAACAAATACCGCTGATTCTGACCAAATGGGCGATGCGGCCAGTTTTTCAACCAACATCCCAACAGCCAGGTCATTGTCGGCTACGTGTGCATAGGGAGATGGGCGCCCCAGCTTAACGCCTTCTGTATGGTCGTTGCCAATACGAATTGTATTAAACTGCGGGATTTTTCCTATGCGCACCAACGAATCAAAATCGCGCTCCCACAACCTGATTCGCGTTGTATCTCGAATCGATAGGTTATAATCTGGGAAATACGTGCAAATATTATTTTGTAAAGATTTAATTGTGGGTTTGTCGCCACTTACAAATTCACCGTAAGACCGGAAACTTATTCCGTGACGCATACAGTTGTCCCAGAAAAACCCTCCCTTATTGTTGGCAATTTCTCGTTCGCCCTCACCACCATAAGTCCCACCCCTTCCACCATAATTACTAGGCCACGTTTTCTCTAAATAATCGTTTGCATAAGCCCCCATTGTCCAATTGTGCCCATCGGCGCTTACTTCGGCGTTCACATAAAAATTATCCAACAACACAAATTCCTCGGCCAACTTGTGTTGATTTGGAGTTACACTCCTTCCGAATAATAGTAATGAGCTATCCCCATTACCAGCAGGAATATCCGATAACACCTGGTCGTAGGTTCTGTTTTCTTTGATTACGTAAAATATATACTTAATTGGGGAGGCCTGCCCAATTCGGGTTGGAATAGGAAAGCTGGGCGCCGACAAATCGGCTTGTACCCTTTTTTCGGGCGAATATGGTGAATTTGTATAAACCGCACGCGTATAATATTCGAGTGTGTTTGATTTGGGAATTTCGATAACCGACATGGTTCCCTTGAAAAGTCCCGCTATGTATTCCACTTCGCTTCCTGACTTTATACTAAACCCGTGGTGAATTACCTCTTCTCTTTTTCGCAAGGGTGAGGGGCCAAAAGGGTTTGCTTTAGAAGACATGCCCTTGCCGTTAGCGACCCACAAATTATTTCCAATAACACGGACAGAGGTTGGATACCAACCCACCGGAACAAATCCTATTGGTACGCTTTGTCCTTGTTTTTTAATGTCAAAAACAGCAATACAGTTATTATCTGCATTAGCAATAAAAAGCAGCTGCTTTTTGGCGCATAGTGCCACGCTGTTTGAGGTGGAGCCGCTTGGGGAATTGGGAAACAGGGCTGCATCAAGCGTTTCAATAACTTTTTTTGTTGCAAGCGAAATAACCGAAACGGTATTATCGTTAGCGTTGCAAACAAACAGCCGATCTCCTGCCGGTGTAATCAACATTTCGTTGGGATTATCACCAACCCCTATAAAATGCGTCCACTGTTTATTGTCAAGATCAAAGACCAACACCTTATCACCGCCCCAACAAGAAACATAAAGCTCATTGCTTTTGGGGCTTAGCTTACAATCGTAGGCTTCGGCGTCAAGCCCATACTGCGCAACGATTTTTTTTGTATCAAGATTGATGTGGTAAAGCTTTTTATCCTCGCGCGTTACTACATAAAGTAGGTTGCGCTTGTTATCAACCGCTATGCCTGCGGGCCCTATTCGGTTTGGCCAGGGTTTTCCAAGCAAAAGACTATCTACCAGAATCAGTTTTTCGTTTTCTATATTGTAAACAAGAATTCGGTTATCGTGTCCTCCGGCTACATATAATTTTTTATCATCGGAGGAAAAAGCCATTCCGTACCAGGATTTGGGAACCACCACCTCGTGAACTACCTGTTGTTTTTCAATCTTAATTAGTTGAATGGTTTGTGTGCTTTGCCCGTTATTAGTAACCGCAGCGTAGTGACCCCTGTGGTCCGGAATAATATTCAGTGGTAAATCTCCCAACGGGAAAGAGTTGCCCGCAGGGGTTAACGACCATCCGCTTGGGAGGGTTACGGGCGCGGGAAGCAATTGTCCAGATGACCGAACAACAAGAAAAAGCGCAACCAGCACATGGATAACCTTTTTCACTTGCATTTGGTTTATACTATCTTCAGTAATAACAAATTTGACATATTTACCGATATTCTCCACTCTTTTTTTTGTTTTGCCTGCCAACCGAAGAGGTGGTCTGATGGTTCGTTTTGGTTTGGGCAAGGGGGTTTGCCAGAAACCCCGTTGTTAATAGCCGGTGATCCGTAGAAAAGGAGGCCGTGCTACATGTAGCGATTTAGTTTTAATAAACAAAAAAAAGCTGGGTGTGTTGTACATGGGGGTCTTTGTGAAATTCTGTTCACCCCTATTCACCCTAAAAAGATTTTCAGCCATGGAAGAAATGATACCCAGCGCAGGCTTTCCTAGGTCGGCCGCTGATCAACCTTGCAGCATAACCGTAGAAGCGGGGAAAACATATGCTTGGTGTACTTGTGGACTAAGCGAAAAACAACCTTTCTGTGACGGCCGTCATAAAAAAATAGAGGGTAATCCTTTTGCTAGCCAGCGATTTACTGCTGAAGAAACCAAAGAGGTGTGGTTGTGTCGGTGTAAAAAAACAAAGAACCCGCCTTATTGCGACGGTAGCCACAACATCCCTTAATTACTCAGCAAGCTTGGCTTGGCAGGCAGCAACACCCTCTTTTGCTCCTTTCTTATACATTTTCAGCGCCTCTTTTTCATTTCCTATTTTTTCGTTTGCGTGGCCCATAAACAAAAAAAGATCACTGTTCTTTTTTTGTTCGTAAGAAAGCTTAAAACAATCCAAGGCGGGTTGAAATAATCCCGCATAATAATAGCTTTTACCCAAGTATTCATAAAACACGGCGTCATCGGGCTCTAAAAAGTCGTAAGGAAAAAGCAATTGGTTCACCCCCGTATAATCTTTTAGCTCCAATAGTTTTTTTGCCTTTGCAATAATGGTATCTCTTTTTTGTTTCCACTCTTTTAGCCCCTGTTCCCGGAATGCGGCGTTTGGATCAACCTCTGTATCGCGCAGCACCTGGTATTTCATTACCCCCTGTGTTAAATTGGGTTTAAATTCTTGTCCCCAAACATCGGAATTGATTATAGGGGTTATAAAACAAAGCAGTAAAACCAGGAGCGTCTTTTTCATGCTGATAAATTTTTGGGGAAGTTAGTTTTTTGATCTGTGGCTTTCAAATCTTGTACCCGTATTTTTCTGGCAGGCCCATACCCGAGGCATCATGACAAAAACATACTATAATCCAAATTCTTTTTAGTGTGATCGCGGGCGGGGGTGTATTTTTTTCGTTCGCCACCAATTGTTGAAATTTGTTTTTCTATGTGTGTTGATATTGGATATAGCCCCATGTTGGGCCCCGATGGTTTGCCTCGCTATATTCCTGGGATAAAAATTAACCGGGATTTAGTGGAAGCAGATCGGGACAGGCCCCATATTGGTGCTCACTCTAATCCCCGCTGTTTGGTGTTGGTTAATAACAATAATGAGATTGGTGTGCGGAGTTTTGGGTGGGGCATCATCCCTGGGTTTAAAACATCCACCCCCCTGTATAACGCAAGGAGCGAGAAGTTGATGGATGGGGGTTCTTTTTGGTATACGCATAAAAACAACAGGTGTTTGTTGCTTGCAGATGGAGTATATGAACACCAACGGCGGGGTGGTTTTAACAAAAAGATTCCCTACTATATCAAACTTAAGGGGGGCGCCCCGCTTTTAATTCCCGCTATTTTTTCTAAAGATGATTTTCGGTTCAGTATTATTACACGCACCGCCAACAACGTGTTTAGGGAAATACACAATTCGGGTCCCAACCATCACCGAATGCCGCTGCTTTGTCCGATAGATAAAGCACTACAGTGGATACGATTTGATTTGGAAGAAAAAGAGAGGGTTGCGCTCTTAAGCTATTTACTACCGGATGAAAGCCTGGACTACCACACAGTTTTTTCAATTCGTGGAAACCTGGTGCGCCCAGACGGTCTTAGGGAAAATGAATTTTTTAATTGGGATCGGCCTAACGGGGTAGAGCAAGCTTCTTTTTTTTGATTTAGAGTCCGACTAGTTTACTAATCTCCAACATTTTTACAATAGGTTTTTTTGCAGCCTCACGAACTGCCTCATCCATTATTAACTCAGGTGTTTCTTTTAAAAGACATGTGTATACTTTTTCGAGCGTGTTGCGCTTCATATGCGGGCAATCATTACAAGCACAATTGTTATTTGGTGGGGCGGGGATAAAAGTTTTTTGGGGTGAGCTTTTAATCATTTGGTGTAAGATCCCTGATTCTGTTGCAACAATAAAAGCATTACACGAATCAGCCTGACTAAATTTTAATAGTTCGGTTGTAGACCCAACCATATCAGCAACCTGTAAAACCGCTTCTTCACATTCCGGATGCGCAATTAATTTAGCGTTAGGATACCTGGATTTTAGTTTTACAATTTTTTCTAAACAAAAGATTTCATGCACCATACAAGCTCCGTTCCAAAGCACCATAGAGCGCCCAGTTTTTTTGTTTATGTAGGCTCCTAAATTTTTATCTGGTGCAAATATGAGTGGTTGTTCTTTTGGAAAACTCTCAACTATTTTTTGTGCGTTTGAGCTAGTACAAATAACATCACTCAGGGCTTTAATATCAGCGCTACAGTTTATATAACTAACAACTTTATGTTCCGGATATTTTTCTTTAAATTTTTTAAATAATTGAGGAGGACAACTGTCACTTAGTGAACACCCCGCTTTTAGATCTGGAATTAAAACTTTTTTTGTGGGATTTAAAATTTTTGCAGTTTCTGCCATAAAATGAACACCGGTGAAAACTATAATAGCAGCATTTGTTTTTTCTGCTTCTCTTGCTAATCCTAAACTATCCCCAATATAATCTGCTATGTCTTGAATGTCTGGTTCCTGATAATAGTGGGCCAGAATAATTGCGTTTTTTTGTTTCTTTATTTTTTTTATTTCTTTAAACAAATCCAGGGTGGGGTCAATTTGAATATCTAAAAATCCTTTTTCTTTTATTTCTATTTCTTCCGCCTGTGTCATTTTTTTCTATTAGTTACAAATGTGTGTTCAAAAAAACGATATAGCAAATCAATTTTTTTATATTTCTCTTTTACTATAGTATTATATAATATTCTTTTTATTTATAAATTCTTTATTATTATTATGGCTGTGGAAATGTTAATTAGAAAAATGAACCACGTATAAAAACAAAAGCCTTTAGTAATAAAACAGCCCCTAAAAAATAACTAGCCTGATTTTCAGGGTTTTATTTTCTTTTATTTTATTTTTATCCCATCTGCTTGTTTTTTACTAATATTTTTGGTGTTGATTTCTCGTGCATACTTCGTTGTTTATTAACGATTGTACTGGACTTTAATAAAGGGTGCTGAGATTTTCACCAACTTTATAGAAGTGTTTTAACGTTTCACTGGGTTTATTAACTAAAAACCTCTAGGAATTAACAGCCGATGTGTATAAAAAAAATAGTCTTTTTGGTGCCAACGCACCCCTTCCAGAAATAGTTTTTCCACAGTTTTTCCCCTAATTTTGCAATCCTCTTAAAGCGGGTATACTATGTCTATTATTCAGGATATCAGGGATAAATACGCAAAGGTTACTGTTGTGCTTGTGGCACTTGCACTTTTAGGCTTTATTCTAACTGATTATTTTGCCGGTAAATCTAGAATGAGTGGAAGTGCTGTCTCTTCTATAGGTTCGGTCAACGGCAGCCCTATCAATTTTGATGAGTTTAATCAAAAAGTAATCCAAGCCGAAGAAAACCTAAAAGCGCAAGGCTATCCCCAGGGTGCGGCATTGAGCCAACAAGCACTGGAGCAAGCATGGAACCAAGAAGTTGGACAATTATTATTAAAAGAGGAACTTAAAGAATTGGGCATTGATGTAGGAAAGAAAGAATTAGCCGATTTGCTTTACGGAGCCGGCGCCCCCCAGGATCTTCAAAACCAATTTAAGGATCCAAAAACCGGAGCCTTTAATCCCGCGCTTGCAAAACAAAACATTGATCAGGCCCTCAAAAGCGGAACACCAGACCAAAAAACCAGCATTGCTAATTATATAAATGCGTTAGCAAATATGCGCATGGCCGACAAGTACCTTGCTTTGTTTTCAAGCAGTATAAATTTTCCCCGCTGGTTTATTGAAAAGCAAAGCGCAGAAAACAGCCAATTAGCTCGTATTTCCTTTGTTCGCGAATTATATACCTCAATTCCTGATAGCGCGGTAAAGATTAGTGATGAAGAAATCAAGGCATATATTAATAAGAACAAAACACAATTTAAACAACAAGAGAGTCGTGCTATTCAGTTTGTGGCTTTTAGCGCTTCGCCCTCCGCAACAGACAGCACCGCGGCGCTAACTTCACTTATTAATCAAAAGGATCGTTTCGCCACAGCAGATAATCTTGAGCAGTTTTTAGCTGGAGAGGGCGCGCCCTTCTACAACGGATATATAAACGGAAAAGCAATTCAACAAGCCGTAAAAGATTCTCTCTTCAGGCTTGCTCCCGGTTCAACTTTTGGGCCCTATCTTGATGCAGACCGGTATGTGATTGCCAGAATGGTGGGTGCTGTTCGTATGCCAGATACGGTTAATATTCGCCATATATTAATAAGTACGCAAAGCCGCGACTCTGCAACCGCATACAATCTTTGCGATAGTCTTCAAAAAGCAATTGCGGGTGGATCAAACTTCGATTCTTTAACTGCAAAGTTTTCAGATGATCCCGGAAGTAAAAATACGGGAGGAAAATATGAGAATGTTTCTTCCGGACAAATGGTGGCTCCGTTCAACGACTTTATTTTCTTAAAAGCCACAGGCACCAAAGGAATTGTAAAAACTGATTTTGGTTTTCACTATATAGAAATTCTATCACAGAAAGGCGCAGGCGACGGCTATAAAATTGCTTATCTCCCACAAGAAATAGTTGCAAGCCAAGAAACCGATAATCTTGCCTTAAATATGGCCAACGAATTTGCCGGAGACAGCAAAGACCTTGGGTCTTTTAATGATAGCTTCGAGAAAAAACTAAAAGCGAAGGGGGTTGTAAAAAGTGTTGCAACCGACATAACCCCCGTTTCATATGAAGTTCGTGGAGTGGGCGCTTCTCGCAGTTTTGTTCGTGCTATTTATGAGGCCGATAAGGGAGACGTGTTAAAACCAGAGCGAGTAGATAATAATTATATTGTTGCAATTGTTACTGAAGCAAACAACGAGGGAACAGCAAGCGTGGAAACCGCCCGTCTTTCTGTTGATCCAATTCTTAGAAACAAGAAAAAGGCCGAGCTGCTACGCAAGAAAACAGGAGCTATTACAACGCTTGAGGCTGCCGCAACTGCCCTTGGCGGAAAGCAGGTTGAAACCGTAGACAGCATACGGTTTACAGGATCTCTTCCTTTTGGATATGAGCCCCGCATAGCCGGCGCTGCATTCAACACAGCAAACCGAGGAAAGGTGGTACCGGCAGCAATCGAAGGGTTGAGCGGCGTCTTTGTTGTTAGGGTTGATAATGTTGGCAGCACCCCGGTATTAGATGGTGATGTGGTTTCTCAGCGTGAGTCTCGATATCAACAAGCTAAACAAGCATATTCTAACCAATATAGCCCCAACAATCCGGTATCTATTTTAAGAACTGCGGCTACCATTAAAGATCGCCGCCAGGAAAGATATTGATTAATCCACCCTATGGCTGAGTTTGTAAATAAAGTTGAAGAAAGCGGACTCATCACCATTGATCTTGAGGATTGGTATCCTAAAGGAGAGATTACAACCCTTGATTTAAAGGATTATCTCTTTATGGGGATGATTGTAAAAGAAAAGGAGTTTCGCGAATCATTGAATAACACAAATTGGGAGAACTTCCGAGACAAGATGGTTTCCGTTGTTTGTTCGGCCGATGCAATTATTCCAAGCTGGGCTTATATGTTGCTAGCTTCTTTCTTACAACCCGTTTGTAAAGAGATGGCTCTTGCTCTTCCCGATGAATTGCGAAAACAGGTTTTTATTCGCAATATTCAATCCATCAACGCCGCCGTGTATAAAGATCAGCGCGTAATTATAAAGGGTTGTGGTGACACCCCCATTGGTGACTTTGCATACCTGGAAGCAACACGGATACTTCGTCCGGTTGTTAAGTCATTAATGTATGGCGAACCCTGCAGTACGGTTCCTGTTTTCAAAAGACGCATAACAAGAAAGTAGCCATCCTTATTCCTTACTTATTCACATTATACTTTTGGTGATCATTTGCTATAAATAGCAATCTAACTTACATGCACTTTACTAACCAGTGCAAACGGCCCCTGCTATTCAAACCATCCGACTTGTAGTTTCAACAAGTATTGGCGAGGTGCGCGAGGACATCGCCTCCGGACAAAAATCTTTTTTTGCTGGACGCCAATTTGCGGCCGGTGAAGTGATTTCTTCTTTTGCGGCCGGAGAGGTGCACACCACCCCTTCTTATTTAACCGTGCAGCTGGGCGACAACCAACACATATTGTTAAACCCGGAGTATTTACAATACATCAACCACAGCTGTAATCCTAACTGTTTTTTTGATACCACCCATTTAACCGTGATTGCGCTTAGGGATATTGCATGCGAAGAGGAGTTTTCTTTTTTTTATCCTTCCTCTGAGTGGGACATGAGCCAACCGTTTGTTTGTAACTGTCGTAGCCAACAATGTTTGGGTATGATTCGCGGCGCCAAACACCTAAGCGCACAACAGGCTAGCGCGTATCAACTAAATCACTACATAGTGGGTAAAAGAAACTTAGAGGGATGAACCCAACAGCAATAAAAAATCTGGCTGCACAATATAAGGTCTGGGTTTTAGCACCACACCTTGAAACAGACGACCCCAATTTGGCCCACTATTATGATTTTACACATAGTATTCAAGAATATACCCGCGTTTTTGCTGAACTAAACATTGAGTGGGAGTGGGTTCCGATAACCATGCAGGGTTTTAAAAAAACAATAGAGAAAATCAGCACAACGGCACATGTCAAAAACGCATTAGTGTTAAACCTTTGTGATGGTGACGAGGTGAATGATACCCCCGGGGTTTCTGTTATTGATGAGCTAGAAATACACAAGCTGATTTATACAGGAGCCGATCGGCATTTTTATACAATCACCACCTCTAAAATACCCATGAAGAAGGTGTTTGATAAAGCGGGCGTACCCAATTCGCCCTGGCGAATTATTTCCGGGAAGCCCGGCACCATTCGCGGAATTTGTCAGCGTGTCGGAACACCCCTATTATTAAAACCAGCGGTATCTGGCGGTAGCATGGGTGTGTCTGTAAAAAATGTAGTTCACACAGAGCAAGAATTAAAAAACAGATTAGATCAACTTGCGAAAGGATATAGGGGGTGGAATCTTCAAGCTGATGGTTTGTTTGTAGAAAGATTTATTACGGGACCCGAGTTCACCACATTTATCACCGGATCATCCGATGACCCTGCAAACTGTAAGGTCTATACCCCGGTTGAAAGACATTTTCACCCATCCCTTCCCGATACTGAACGATTTTTATCCTTTGACCGCTTGTGGGAAATCTACGAAGCGGAATCCCCCATGCCGGGTAATGAAAATTTTTATGAATATGCTCCGGCACCAGAATCGCTCCGAAGAAGATTGACCATGCTGAGCAAAAAAGCATACACCGCGTTAGGCGGAAAGGGATATACCAGAATTGATATAAGGCAAGATGCACAAACGGGAAAACTTTATGTGCTTGAGGCAAATGCGCAATGTGGATTAAGCGAAGACGAAGACTATACTTCCATCGGTGCCATATTAAAGGCGTCCAACGTCTCCTATACACAGGTAATTTTTGAGATTTTACAAGACGCGGTTCGCCGTCATGCACAAAAACAACCGCAACCCACCAAAATAAAAACAAAAGCAGAACTGTGAAGGTTTGCGTACTTCAACCTGATTATTCAACCACGTCGGTAGATTATAAATATTATGATCCGCCCAGAAACCTTTCTTTATTGCTTCCCGATTGCCAGGTAGATCACGTGTTTTTAAATAAGCTTACCACTTATAAGCAACTCAAAGACCTGTCAAAAAAGGGGTATGACATATTTGTAAATCTTTGTGAGGGATATCCCGAATGGGAAGTCCCCGGAGTTGATGTGATCCATTCTCTTGAATCATTAAACCTTCCTTTCACCGGCCCAACTTCAGTAACTTTTGATTTACCAAAAGCATTATTAAAGTATGTTGCCTATTGCGAGGATGTCCCCACCCCCGCCTATGTATTGGTTGAAAAGGAAGAAGACCTGCAAACGATTTCTGCAGAAATACAGTTTCCGTTATTTATTAAACCAGCACACGCAGGCGACAGTCTTGGGGTGAATGAAGAATCGCTGGTTAACACAAAAGAAGCATTGAAAAAAAAGTGTAAAGAATTGTTACCGCTTTATGGCAACGTGTTAGTAGAGCAATATATAGGGGGTCGTGAGTTTACGGTGTTGGTTGCGGCCAACAAAGACGGAAAGAGCTGCACCAGCTATAAACCGGTCGAATATATTTTTCCTTCGGGAAAATCTTTCAAAACATATTCTTTAAAAACATCTGAGCTACACCCAAGCGCTAATATTCCGTGTACCGACTTAGTATTAGAGGGTAAACTACGAAGAGCCAGTGAAAAAATATTCAAATCTGCGGGCGGTCACGGTTATGGAAGGCTTGACTTCCGGGTAGATAACGAGGGCAATATATTTTTTTTAGAGATGAACCTTACCTGTTCGGTTTTTTATACGGATGGATACGAAGGCTCCGCAGATTTTATCTTGAAATATGATCCCGTTGGACAATCGGGGTTCTTACAACATATTATTTCAGAAGGAATGGCGCGACATGCCAGAAGGCAGCGCACTTTTTATATGAAAGGCAATTCAATTGCGGGGTATGGAATTTATGCAAAACAAAAACTAGAATCAGGACAAATTGTGTTTGTTGGAGAAGGCCGCGCGCAACGCCTGATCACAAAGGGTGAAGTAGATAAAAATTGGAGCCAAGAGGAGAAATTACTTTTTCGCCGCTATGCTTATCCAATTAGCGAAGAGGTTTATGTTTTATGGGACAATAATCCAGCGGACTGGGCTCCACAAAACCATAGTTGTGATGCTAATACGGTCTTTGATGGACTTAACGTGGTTACCACGCGAACGGTTGCTGCAGATGAAGAGCTAACACTTGACTATACCCGGTTTCTGGATGCAACCACGGAACCCTTTGTGTGTAGTTGTGGATCTGCATTGTGCAGAGGAAAAATAGAAGGAACGCCCAACAACACACTTACTACACGAGAGCAAAAAAAGAAAGCGTAATTTTTATCGACCCATGTACACCATTAGTATTTGTACATCACTTGGGTTGATTCCAGAAATTCTACTTGCCTGACCCAGCGTTCGGGGTTTTACTTTCATCAATTTTTCTCTTGCTTCGTTTCCAAGAGAAGAAATCTTTTTATAGTCAAAGCTTTCGGGAATTTCTAGTTCTTCGAGTTGTCTCATTCTTTGTACCAACTCTTTTTCTTTTTCAATATAAACCTCATACTTTATCTGCACACAGGCCTGCTCAATGCTTTCGTTATCAAAAACACTAAGCGCGCTGTTTACGGTGTTAACCACGCGCATCATATCTAGAATTTCAACATCGGGCCGCAATAAAATTTTCTGTGCTCTTTGTTTTTCAACAATCGGAGCAGTATGTAGTGTGGCAAACCAACCATTCACTTCGGACGGATCTAAAAACAGCGAGTTGAATATTTTTTTTATTTCATTAATCTCTGATTGTTTTTTCTGAACACGGTCCATTCGCTCTTGCGAAGCAAGACCCAAGCCGTGACTGAGTTCGGTTAATCGTAAGTCCGCGTTGTCCTGTCTTAGCAATGTTCTAAACTCTGCGCGTGAAGTAAACATTCGATAAGGCTCTCTTGTTCCCTTGCTAACAAGGTCATCAATTAATACGCCTATATACGCTTCGCTCCTTTTCAACACCAACCCATCTTGTTTCTTTGCAGACCGGTGGGCGTTTATTCCTGCCATAAGGCCCTGACAAGCGGCTTCCTCATATCCAGTTGTTCCATTTATTTGCCCCGCAAAGAATAAATTGTTCAACAATCTGGTTTCAAGTGTATAGTGTAGTTGTGTGGGGGGAAAATAATCATACTCAATTGCGTAACCAGGCCTGAACATTCTAGCGTTCTCAAAGCCATTAATTTTACGAAGAGCTTCGTATTGTGTTTCCTCTGGTAAAGAGGTCGAAAACCCGTTTAAATAGATTTCAACGGTATTCCAACCCTCGGGCTCAACAAATAGCTGGTGGCGATCTCTTTCCGCAAATCTATTTATCTTATCCTCGATGCTTGGGCAATAACGGGGCCCCACTCCATCAATCCTCCCGGCAAACATCGGGCTTCTGTCAAACCCTGTTTTTAATACATCGTGGACCGCTTCGTTTGTGTAGGTTATCCAACAGCTTCTTTGTTTTTTGGGTTTTTCGATATCCAAAAATGAAAATCCAGTAACATCGGCATCGCCGGGCTGCTCTTCCATTTTTGAATAATCAAGGCTTCTGCCGTCAATTCTTGGGGGGGTGCCCGTTTTAAGCCTATCACTCTCAAAGCCATGATTTACAAGCTGTTCAGTGATTCCGGTAGCAGCTTTTTCGGCCATTCTCCCACCCCCAAAGTTCTTTTCCCCAATATGTACCACCCCGTTCAAAAAGGTTCCATTAGTCAAAACAACGGACTTTGATTTTATTTCATGGCCTAGACCCGTTTTAACCCCAAAGCAAACGCCGTCTTTTATCAAGAGTTTGCCCACCATGTCTTGATAGAAATCCAGATTTGGTGTGTTTTCAAGTAATTCTCTCCATTTCAGGTGAAAAAGCATTCTATCGTTCTGTGCTCGCGGACTCCACATTGCCGGCCCCTTGCTACGATTAAGCATGCGAAACTGAATGGTAGACAGGTCGGTAACAATACCGGAATATCCACCCATCGCATCTATTTCTCTTACAATTTGCCCCTTTGCAATACCCCCCATAGCTGGGTTACAGCTCATTTGGGCAATTGTCTGCATATTCATGGTAATCAATAGGGTGCGAGAACCCAGGTTTGCGGCCGCAGCCGCAGCCTCACAGCCGGCATGGCCAGCCCCCACCACTATAACATCGTATTCTTTAAACACGTAGCAAAGATAACCCCCTCTTTCCTTGAATTATGTTCCACGTGGAACGCTAAACGGTAGAAACCCCATATTTATTAAGGTATTGGTCTTCTTTCCCCCTCATTTTGTTGATTTCTGTGGTCTTTTTGTCTTTATAACCGCACAGATGAAGCGCTCCATGAAAAATAACCCGGTGAATTTCGCTTTTTAGACTCACGCCAAGGGATTTTGCATTATCCCGGACCATTTCAACGCTTATATATATATCGGCAGCAATTTCTTTCCCTTCCGAAAGATCAAAAGTGATGATATCTGTGGCGTAATTGTGTTTCAGGTATTGCTTATTTATTTTTCTGATTGATTTATTGTCGCAGAAAATATAATTTATCTGATCAATTTGTTTCTTCTCGGTCTTGAATAGCTTTTCAATAAAGCGTTTTAGGCTGGATCTATTACCCAGGTTCAACGATTCCAAAGGAAAGAAAAAGTAAACTTTTGATTTTGAGTTCATAATTATCAAAATTCGTAAAGAAAAACCACTCAACAAGAATAGCTTTGCACTATTAATGCTTGAATATGAAGGTTAGGCTATCGGACCTTAAGCCGGGGCAGGAGGCAATAATTGCAGAGTTTGAAAACTCGGAACTCTTTTTAAAGCTAATGGAAATGGGGTGTATACCGGGCGAAAGAGTCTTGGTTATACAGGTTGCACCACTTGGAGGGCCTATATCTGTATCCGTATCCGGCTACCACCTGAGCCTCCGAATCAACGAAGCAGAAACCATTTTGGTAGACACAAAAGTTTAATAATCAATCGTTTAGGTGAAAGTCGCTCTTTATTTTGGCTCCTTTAATCCTATTCACAACGGACACCTGATTGTGGCCAATTATCTATTGAATGAAACTGAGATCGAAAAACTATGGTTGGTTGTTTCGCCCCAAAACCCACACAAACAAGAAAACAGTTTACTGAACGAATACCAACGCCTTCATTTAACCAAGCTGGCCACAGAACAGGATGAACGAATTCGTGTTTCTGACATAGAGTTTAATCTTCCCCGACCTTCTTACACCATAGATACGCTTACTTACTTGAGCGAGAAGTATCCACAACACGAGTTCTCCATTCTAATGGGGGCAGATAGTTTTCAGAATCTACCTAATTGGAAAAACGCTAGCCAATTGATTGCGCGTTATCCATTATATGTTTATCCGCGACAAGGATTTTCAACAGACAATGCCCTGGGCGCCCAATTAAACACAATTGATGCACCACTGCTACACCTTTCTGCAACGTATATCCGCAGTTGTATTGCAAATGGAAGGTCTATCAGATATATGGTTCCGGATTCGGTGCGGGAAGAAATTGAAAAAGGCGGGTACTATAAAAAGTAACCCAACAACAAACAGGCTGCAACAATTACCGGAGAAACAATTTTTGTAAAGCGAAGCAACAACACTGTGCTAATAATTACAACAAAATTTATCCAACTGGTTGTGTTGTTTTCTAACAGTGAAATATCACGCGAGATATAAATAGTAGACGCAATTAATATTCCCACGATAGCCGCATTGATGCCTTCCAGTGAACGATAAATAGCTGCGTATTTTTTTAAGTTATGCCAAATAGGAAAAAAGAAAAGCACCAACAGGGCGCTAGGCAAAAAAATGGCAAGGGTTCCAATTAAACAACCCAACAACTGCATTATAGGGCCTTCTTTTTTCAGCGATAAACCACCCGTGAATGAAGCAAATGAAAATAAGGGACCAGGAACTGCTTGTACCATTCCCATACCCATATAAAAATCACGTTGATCAATTTGAATAACGTTTGGATTTTTTTCGCGCACAGTAGCAGGACGAACGCTCCATTGTTCGTACATCATAGGTAACAACACCTGCCCTCCACCAAAAACCAAGCTTCCCATACGATAGGTGTTTTCAAAAAGATTCAGCGGTTTTCTCTCGGGCCAATTGTTGGTGCGGGCTGTTTCACTAAAAAATCCTGCTGCCAAAAAAATAATTCCAAAGAGCCAAAAATTCCACCAACGTATTTGTTTTGGTTTTTGGTCTGTCTGCGGAATTCGTTTATTACTAAAATTGGTTGCAATTCCTCCGGCAATTAATAGGACAGGAATTAACCAAGGTCTTCCAAATAAAAACGCCGTTACAACAAGACTTATACCCATGATTACCCACGTGATGGTGTTTCTAATGGCCAATGGAAAAATTCGGATGATTGCAAAAACAAGAAATCCCGCCGCCATGGGGGGAATAAATCTAAACAACCCGCCGCCAATTTTTTGTTGATCCAGGTAGGGGAGTAAAAAAGAAAACCCACCCATGATTGTACTCGCAGGAAGAATCCAAATCAAAAGTGTGAGTATGGCAAGAGGAACCCCTCCGCGCTTATAACCAATGAGGGTTAGCGTTTGTGTTGAGGAGGCCCCCGGCAAAAGTTGACAGAGCGTATTGTATTCCATTAATTCTTTCTCTGTCACATAGGGTGTTTTATGGACAAAGTTGTTAAACATCATACCCAAATGCGCTTGAGGTCCCCCAAATGCAACAAGACTGTGTGAAAGCACGGTTCTCAAAAAGGGTAGATGACGAATCAACATGGTACCTTAAAAGTAAAAATTTATCATTGTTATTGTACTTTCACCAAAAATCCCCCCCCGTGAATAAAATTATTTTATTAAGCCTTTTTGCAATTGTCACACTTGTGACTAGCGCACAAACCCGTAATTCTGCTGCGGATCTTAAATCGGTGGTTCAATCCAAAGCGGAGGCGCTGCAGACAAAAACAAACAGCTGGAGAGAGCAAATACATCAACACCCCGAATTGGGAAATCGTGAATTCAAAACAGCAAAACTAGTTGCTGCCCATCTTCGTTCACTCGGGATTGAGGTACAGGAGGGTGTTGCCAAAACCGGAGTGGTGGGTCTGTTAAAAGGTGCAAAGCCGGGACCTTGTGTGGCCCTACGTGCTGATATGGACGCACTACCAGTAATCGAACGAGTAAAAATTCCATTTGCTTCTCGTGAAAAAACAACCTACGAGGGTGCCGAGGTAGGAGTGATGCACGCCTGTGGTCATGATACGCATGTGGCTATTTTAATGACAGTGGCAGAAATTCTTTCTGGTATGCGTGATCAACTAAGTGGGTCTGTAAAATTTATTTTTCAACCCGCTGAGGAAGGAGCACCTACCGGTGAAGAGGGTGGTGCCGCGTTGATGGTAAAAGAGGGAGTGATGGAAAACCCCAAAGTAGATGTCATCTTTGGATTACACATACAATCTGATTTAGAAGTTGGAAAAGTAAAATACAAATCTGGGTCTTTGATGGCAGCTGCAGATTGGTTTTCTATTATAGTTAAAGGGAAGGGAAGTCATGGTTCTCAACCCTGGCGCGGTGTGGATCCAATCCAGGTCGGTGCACAAATCATTGAGGGTTTGCAAAACATTGTTAGTCGTCAATCGGAATTAACAAAAGCACCGGTGGTTATTACAGTTGGGAAAATAAACGGGGGTGTTCGTCAGAATATTATATCTGAAACCTGCGAAATGTCTGGGACCATTCGAACGCTGGATAGCAAAATGCAACTAGAAGTGCATGAAAAAATAATACGAACCGCTAAACTAATAGCCGCGGCAAATGGTGCCGATGCAGATGTGACGATTGAAACAAAAACACTGGTAACCTATAATACACCAGAACTGGTAAAGAAAATGATTCCCACCCTGGAAAAAACCCTAGGTGCAACTAACGTGATTGATGCAGAGTGGGTTACCGGCGCAGAAGATTTTTCCTATTATGGAACAAAGGCCCCCTCTTTCTTTTTCTTTATAGGAGGGATGCCCAGGGGACAAAATTCTTCACAGGCACCACCGCACCACACGGCAGATTTTTATGTTGATAATAGTGGCATGCCAGCCGGTGTCAAATCGCTTTGCAATTTGGTTTTTGATTATTTGTCTGTCCCGACAAAATAGAAAAACTAGCTGAATAGTATATAAACCAACCAGGAGAGAAGCCAGGCCAGCCCGGTCATATAGAGCAGTTGGATCATTGGCCATTTCCAACTTTTGGTTTCGCGCTTTACAACCGCCAGTGTACTCATGCACTGCATGGCAAACACATAAAAGATCATTAGCGATAGACCGGTGGCTAGTGTAAACAATGGTGTACCGTTAGAACGAACAGCAGCTTTCAGTTTTTCGTTCAACAAGGCATCGTCGCTATCATCTCCTAAGCTGAACAGGGTTGCCATGGTTCCTACAAAAACCTCTCTGGCTGCAAATGAAGTAACCAACGCAATTCCTATGCGCCAATCAAAACCAAGTGGTGAAATAACGGGCTCCAGTTGTTTGCCTATTAACCCTGCATAAGAATTTTCAAGCTTGGCTGCATGAAATTCTTTTTTTAATTGTGTACTATCTGCACCTGGCACCGCTACGGCGGATTGATAATTTTTTTCAATCGTTTGCATTCTTGCACCAGGACCATATGAGCTAAGCCCCCAGAGTACCAAGGAAATAATCATAATGACTTTACCAGCATCAAGTACAAAAATTTTGGCCTTGCCCAACATGGTTGGTAATAAATTGCCCCAACGTGGTGAGCGATACATGGGTAACTCAAGAATAAAGAAACTCTTTTCCTTGATTTTAATAAATAGGTTGGCTATATAGGAAACTACCAACGCCAACACCACACCCGCCATATACATCCCGAGCAACACCAACCCTTGCACGCTTAATACACCAAACAAATAATTATTAGGAATCACCAACGCGATGATGGTGGTATAAACGGGTAGTCTTGCCGAACAACTCATTAGCGGCGTTACCAAAATAGTAAGTAGTCTTTCTTTTCTGTTTTCAATGTTACGCGCACTCATGATAGCGGGAACTGCACAGGCAAATCCGCTAATCATGGGCATCACACTTTTTCCATTCAATCCCACACTTCTCATTAGCTTGTCTGACAAAAAACTAATTCTTGCCATATAGCCAGAGTCTTCTAGCAGGGTGATGATCCCAAACAGTATCATAATCTGCGGAACAAAAACAAGAATTCCACTGAGTCCCGCAACCACACCATTTATTAGTAAATCAGAAAATAAGGTAGTTGGAAGAATTGCCGAAAGCCAACCACTGAGTGCACCAAAGCCCATTTCAACCCAGTCCATTGGATATTGCGCCAATAAAAAAACGCTTTGGAATAACAAGAATAAAACAGTTAATAAGATAAGATATCCCCAACCGCGATGCAGTAATATTCCATCCAGCTTTTCTGTTAATAATGATTTTTGTAGTGGATCGGGTTCGGTAACCGCCAACTGCATTACCTGTTTGATCTTTGCATATCGTTGTAATATTTCTTCTGCTTGTGTTTTGGTAGGATTAAACTGGTAGCGCTTTTCAATTGCTTCAATTTTTTGCTGAATGGTTTCGGCAAACCCAAACGATTGGTGATTAATGAGAAGATGAATGGCTTTATAATCTCCCACGCCAAGTAATTCTTCCTTTATTTTTTCTATGGGTATGGCGGCCAATGATCGGTTGTCGATAAAATCGCGCACCCGAATTCTATACGCCCCTTCAATAGTTAACGCTATAGCTTTTTGAAGGGTACCAATTCCCTTTCCTTTTCTGCCATCTACGGCCACAACCGGTACACCCAACTCTCTTTCGAGTTCGGTCAGATTAATTCTAATTCCTTTTTGGCGCGCCAGGTCCATCATGGTAAGGGCCACCACAACCGGTTGTTTCAGGTCAATTAGTTGTGTACAAAAAAGTAGATTTCGCTTTAGGTTGCTGGCGTCTGCTACCACCACAATTACATCGGGTTTTATCTCAGCGTCTTCCCCCATGACAACCCGATAGGTCACCCATTCGTCCATCCTTTTTGGGTACAAGCTGTAGGTTCCTGGCAGGTCGATAAAATTCACCTGATGTTTACCAAGTTGTGCCACCCCTGTTTTTTTATCTACGGTAACTCCGGGAAAGTTTCCCACTTGTTGACGCAGTCCTGTCAGGCGGTTAAAGAGCGAACTTTTTCCGCTGTTGGGGTTGCCCACCAAGGCAATATGACTAGTACTGTTTCCCACGTAGGTTGGGTAAGGGTGCAAAAGTAGACAGACACCGCCAATTTGATTTACGAATTAGGAAGTACCTCTTGATTTCCGTGTAATACCGAATAACTTTGCAGTTCTTTAATTAACCATTTCCAATGAAATCCAGGTTCTACCTTCCTCTTCTGCTTCTTACTCTGAGCGGATGCGCCGTTTTTAAAAAATCAACCAGTTTAAACAAGCTGGAACCCAGCCTTCGTGCACACGTCTCTTATTTAGCAGACGACAAACTGGAAGGTCGTAGAACGGGAACGTCAGGAGAAAAATTGGCAATGGAGTATATAGCGCAGCAGTTTCAAAAAATTGGATTAGCGCCCAAGGGGACAGAACAGTTTTATCAACCCTTTTCGGTGAATGAAGGCGTAGAAATGAAAGGCGGAACCACCCTTACTATCACCAAGTCTTTCTCAGAGGGAGCAGCCGCTACAAAAAACCTGACCATCAATAAAGATTTTTTTGCATTTCCTTATAGCGCCAACGGTTCCGTAACGGGTATTGCTACAACAGGACTTCGTGAAATTGGTTCGCCTTGGTTGATTGATATAGATGTAGTGCTGGAGGACAATTCCAATAACCCGCATTTTGATTTACCGGGATACATTTATGAGTATAGTAAATCGGCAAAAACCAAAGGCGCCACCGCATTGATTTGGTATAATGCCGGTAAAAAAGAAGATAAACTTTCATTTAACGGAAAAGACAAATCACCAAAGGTTGATATTCCTGTTCTGTATGTGAATAATATTATTATAAATGGAATAACCAAAGAGGACGAAGAAGGTGTATTTAATTTTAATGGGATGGTTCAGCTTGGTGAAAAAACACGTTCGGGCTCTAATGTAATTGGGTGGATTGATAATAAGGCCGCTACTACAGTAATCATAGGTGCACATTTTGATCACCTTGGGTATGGAGAAGACGGTAATTCCCGATATGAGAAAAAAGAAGCGGCTGTTCATAATGGCGCAGATGATAATGCCAGCGGAACCGCCACACTTATTGAGTTATCAAGAGTATTGAAACAATCCCCCGCAAAAACCAATAATTATTTATTTATTGCATTTTCAGGAGAGGAGTTGGGTTTATATGGTTCAAAATATTTTACCGATCATCCTACCATTGATTTGGCGGGCGTCAATTATATGATCAATATGGATATGGTAGGTCGTCTTAATGACAGCACGCGTTCGGTAACCATAGGAGGATTTGGGACTTCTCCAACGTGGGCATCATTGATTAATAAGCCGACTGCTACCCGAAACGAAAAAAATCTTTCGATAAAAATTGATTCCAGCGGATCTGGTCCAAGCGACCACACTTCTTTTTACCGGAAAGACATTCCTGTATTATTTTATTTCACAGGGCTTCATACAGATTACCATAAACCCTCTGATGATGCTGACAGAATAAACTACAAGGGCATGGTTCAAATCCTAAAACATGTTAGCCAAGTGGTGGAGGGTGCCAACGAGAAGGGGAAACTGGCTTTTTTAAAAACGCGTGAAGCACAAACCACCACTACCGCAAGGTTTAGCGTTTCAATGGGAATCATGCCCGATTATACCTACAGTGGAAATGGTGTTCGCGCTGATGGTGTTACCGAGGGAAGGGCGGCACAAAAAGCCGGATTAAAAGCAGGCGATATTGTGCTGCAAATCGGCGATTACCGCGTTAGTTCAATGGAATCTTATATGCAAACCCTGGGCCGATTTAAAAAAGGTGATAAAACAAAAGTGATCTATCAACGAGGCGCTGAACAGTTTACAGTAGAGATTCAATTCTGATTGAACGTGCTTGCTACAAAAGTTCGTTGTAACTTCCAGTACAATTGTTATGGCAGAGCGCACTACAAAACTGGTATTAGATAATTCATTAATTACCGAAGCTTTCTTTGAGGGCACTCGATTACTTGGAATTGTAGCCCCCATTCGCGGCTATCAGTTTTGCTGGCATCTCAATAATTCAATTGGACTTGATTTTCGAATCAACGAGTTAGAAATTAAAAGAATCTACAAGAAAAGACAATACTCTTTTGCGGTATATGAGTATAAAGAACCCACGGGTTCGCTCGAACACTATATTTATAATAACAAGTTTGATGGGGAGTTTTTATTACCCGAGTTCAAACATTTAGATTTTTTGTGGTTGATGCGCGAAGACGAAGTGAGTGATGCCTCTATTCAACAGACCATTCAAACCATTCGAAGTATTCTTCCGGTACAATTAGTAGCCGAGTTACCAGTAGAACAGGTGAAGAATAAAGAGAATTTGGTTTTTTAAATTCTATTTTACTAATAAAGGCAGGTCTGTTTGCGCTGTGATTTTCCCAATTGGGTTGATATGTGCACCAAGTCCATTTGCTTGTAATAAGGCTTGCACTTCTTGTAACGCACTGCCACTACAGCTAATCAATAACCCCCCGTTAGTTTGTGGGTCGGGGAGTACCGTAAAAGCTTCCATCACGTTTACTCCTTTTTCAAATTTTACTTTACTGCTATACGCATTCCAATTACGCGGCGTGGCATCCGGACTAATTCGTTGACTAATGTAGGATTGCAATCCTTGAATCAGGGGTACTTGGGCATACTCAATAACCGCGCTGCACCCACTACCTTCTGCCATTTCCAATACGTGTCCCATCAAGCCAAATCCGGTTACATCCGTCATAGCGCTCACTCCTTTTATTTTACCCAACGCTTCTCCAATTGAATTCAGTTGTGTTAATTGTTGATGCAAGATTGTGCGATCTGCATCCTGCAATAACCCTCTTTTTTCCGCAGTGGCCAAGATACCAACCCCAAGAGGTTTTGTGAGTAGCAATACATCTTCTGGCTGTGCGGTATTATTTTTTTTCAGGTTTTCAATGGGAACTATGCCGGTTACTGCCAAACCAAAAATGGGTTCGGGTGAATCAATACTATGTCCGCCGGCTAATGGAATTCCAGCGGCTATACAACTAGTACGCCCCCCTTCTACTACTCGTTGTGCATGGGTGGCTGCAATTTTTTCAACCGGCCAACCCAAAATTGCAATAGCTAGTAGTGGTTTTCCGCCCATGGCATACACATCGCTGATGGCATTAGCGGCAGCTACTTTACCAAATAAAAAAGGATCATCTACAATAGGCGTAAAAAAATCTGTAGTTGAAACTAATGCCGTGCCATTCCCTAAATCATAAACGGCCGCATCATCATTACTATGATTGCCCACCAATAAATTTTTTGTATCAGGCAGCGCAAGATTGGTGTGTAGTATTTCTTCCAACACCTTGGGTGCAATTTTACAACCACAACCGGCGCCATGTGAAAAAGAAGTGAGCTTAATAGTTTCCGAACTCATGTTATATATTTTTTATGTGGAGCAGCGTAGCCACGTTGCCCGCGCCTGTTTGATTGCTGGGGATTGCAGTTAATAATTTTTCAAGCCCTTCGCGGTTTTGTAATGACTTTGCATAGAGCTTGTCATAATACCGCAACAAGATTGAAAAACTGGCTACTGTATTATTCTCTCGTAAAAAATCAATCGCTTGTTGTGCTTGTAAATGCCCTAACTTTTTGGTGATACGTTCTATGGCGGCAATAACTGCATCTCGATCAAGTTGTCCGTATTCTTCCACAATATGCTCTAATCTTTTTTCAAAGGGGATATCTAAAAAATACACCGGTGATTTTCGCATAGTGCTCCATAAATTAGTTGGAATATTCACGGTTCCGATACGCTGGGATTCATCTTCTACCCAAATGGGGGCAATATGATTTTTTTGTACAGAATGATGTAATGCCCCGGCTAATTTGTTTTCAAATTGTTCCTGCCCGGGTTGAGGCGGAAGTCCAATATTTCCAAAAGCAGAACCTTTATGCCCAGCCAACGCTTCCAAATCCACTATGCACGCTCCTTCTTTTTTTACTTGATTCAATAGTTCTGTTTTTCCAGAACCCGTGTAGCCACCAATCAGCCGGAAGGAATAATTTTTTTTAAACTGATCTAATATCCAATTGCGATAAGCTTTATATCCTCCGGTAAGTGTATAAATTTTAAATCCATACAAATCCAACAGCCAGCTAATGGCGGCACTGCGCATACCACCTCTCCAACAATGCACTAACAATATTTTACTTCCATTGGCTAACTTTTCAGCTTCCAGTACGCGCTGTTTCAGTGTGGGACCAAAAAAATCAAGACCAATTTTAATAGCCTCTTCCCTACTTTTTTGTTTATAGGTGGTGCCAACAATTTTTCGTTCCTCATCACTGAAAAGTGAAAACGAATGCGCCCCGGGAATATGTGCATGTTTGTATTCGCCCGGACTTCTTACATCTAGTACAGGATGCGTGGAAGCTAAAGAAAGAAACTGTTCGATATCAATCCGCTGGGCCGGCATATAAAAAAAGGGGATCGCAGTCCCCTGTTCGTTTATTTATTCATGGAAGCTAAAAACTCTTCATTGTTTTTAGTGCCCTTCATTCGATTTTGTAATTCACGCATTGCTTCTTCCGTATTCATGTCGGTGAGGAATACACGAAGCAGGTTCATGCGTTGCAACACAGCGGGCTCTAACAATAAATCATCACGACGAGTAGAGGAAGAAGTAAGATCAATAGCCGGATAGATACGCTTATTAGATAGTTTACGATCTAATTGTAGCTCCATGTTACCGGTTCCTTTGAATTCTTCAAAGATCACCTCGTCCATTTTACTACCCGTATCAACTAGTGCTGTAGCAATGATGGTAAGTGAACCACCATTTTCAATTTTACGTGCCGCACCAAAAAATTGTTTTGGTTTTTGCATGGCATTGGCTTCCACACCACCCGATAGTACTTTACCGGATGCAGGGGCCACGGTATTGTGTGCACGTGCTAAACGCGTTATCGAATCTAACAAAATCACTACGTCGTGTCCACACTCAACTAAACGCTTGGCTTTATTAAGCGCCATGGTAGACACCTTCACGTGTTTTTCGGCCGGTTCATCAAAGGTTGATGCAATCACTTCCGCCCGCACACTTCTTTCCATATCAGTAACCTCTTCCGGTCTTTCATCTACTAATACCACCATCAAATAACACTCTGGATGATTGGCTGCAATAGCATTGGCTACTGCTTTCAATAACATGGTTTTACCTGTTTTGGGTTGGGCCACAATCAAGCCACGCTGACCCTTACCAATGGGCGTAAACAAATCCATGATACGAGTGGAATAGTCAGAAGGAGTGGTAAACAGATTTAATTTCTCAAAAGGGAAAAGTGGTGTCAGATAATCAAAAGGAACCCGATCCCTTACTTCGTCGGGACTCTTTCCATTTAATAGGTCAACTTTTAGGAGGGCAAAATATTTTTCTCCTTCTCTGGGAGGACGAACGGGTCCATAAATAGTATCTCCACTTTTTAAACCAAAAATTTTGATTTGTGAAGGAGAAACATACACGTCGTCAGGAGAGGATAAATAATTATAATCGGAGGAACGCAGGAATCCATATCCATCGGGCATCATTTCTAATACACCCTCACCCATGATCATACCGTCAAACTCAACGGTGAAAACGGGTTCTTTCCTAGGCGCTGGTTGAAAACGTTGTGGTGCATTTTCAACGGGTGCTCCGGGCTCGGGGGTATTTTCTAATATAGTTTGTGCCAGCAAATCTGTTTTAGTGGGAGTAGCTGGTGCGGCCGCAATGGGGGCTGCGGAAGGGCTCTTCTCTGGGGTTGTTTCTTCGGGTTTGTCTTCTTTACGGGGTCTTCCTCTTCTTTTCGGTTTGTTTTCGTCGTTAGAAACTGGCATTCTTGTTTTTTTAGTGATTGAAATTTGTCGGGAAAAATAGAACGAGCAATTCGTTCGGGGGATAAAAGTTAGGGATTACTATGGGAATTGAAAAAGATGGCCGCAACGGCCGTTTGCTACTGCAATACTACAGCAAATTCGAGAATCCTAAAAATTTTTTCATTCCCTCTTTGTCAGCCACTCTGTGTTCAGGACTTACCTTTGTCCCCTAAAGATTGGGGGCATGTTTAATAAAAGGATCAAGATTAAGGAGTTGTTGGCGCAGGAACCCGCAAGCCAGGAGGTTACTGTCATGGGTTGGGTGCGTACATTTCGCAACAATCAATTTATAGCCTTGAACGATGGAAGCACCAATAATCATTTACAAGTGGTATTGGAGTTAGGAAAATTTCCAGAAGAAATCCTAAAACGTATTACCACCTCTGCATCGCTGCGTGTACAAGGTATTGTTGAGCCCTCGCTGGGAAAGGGACAAAAGATGGATCTCAAAGCTGTTTCGATTGAAATATTGGGGGATTCCGATGCAGAAAAATATCCGCTTCAACCCAAAAAACACTCTTTAGAATTCTTAAGAGAAAAAGCACATCTCCGATTTCGTACCAATACGTTTGGTGCGGTATTTCGTGTAAGACATGCATTAGCTTTTGCTGTGCATCAATTTTTTAATGAAAGGGGTTTTATCTATTTACATACTCCCATCATTACTGCCAGTGATGCAGAGGGTGCGGGTGAAATGTTTCGTGTTACCACCTTGCCCATGGATGGAACCGCACCTAAAAATGAAGACGGTTCTATCAACTATAAAGAAGATTTTTTTGGACGCTCTACCAATTTAACCGTGAGTGGTCAGTTGGAGGGCGAACTGGGTGCTACTGCATTTGGAGAAATCTATACGTTTGGTCCCACGTTTCGTGCGGAGAACAGCAATACAGCCAGACATTTGGCAGAGTTCTGGATGATTGAGCCCGAAATGGCGTTCTATGATTTAGAGGATAACATGAATTTAGCAGAGGCGTTTATCAAGTATATCATTGGGTATGCCATGGATCACAACGCAGAAGATCTACATTTTTTAGATCAGCGATTGGCAGAGGAAGAAAAACAATTACCGCAGGACAAGCGAAGCGAAATGGGCTTGTTAGATAAACTCAAATTTGTAGTAGATAATCAATTTGAGCGCATCACGTACACGGAGGCCATTGACATTTTGCGCGAGAGCAACCATAACAAAAAGAAAAAATTTCAATACGAGATTACCGGATGGGGAATGGATTTACAAAGTGAGCACGAACGATATCTGGTAGAAAAACATTTTAAGAAGCCTGTTATTCTTTCTAATTACCCTGCCGCTATCAAAGCATTTTATATGCGCCAAAATGAAGATGGTAAAACCGTTGCAGCTATGGACATCTTGGCTCCTGGTATTGGGGAAATTGTAGGAGGGTCACAGCGTGAAGAGCGAATGGATCGCTTGACCACGCGAATGAAAGAAATGCATATTCCTGAAGAAGAGTTGTGGTGGTATTTAGATACCCGACGTTTTGGAACCGTACCCCATGCGGGATTTGGATTAGGTTTTGAGCGAATGGTACAGTTTGTTACGGGGATGAATAATATTCGGGATGTGATTGCCTTTCCGCGTACACCCGGAAGTGCAGATTTTTAATCCTCATTTAAGATTTGCTTCCGCTGCTGAAATGCGTGCACACGCATGGCTACATTCTCGCGAACATTTATATAGTATAGATTGATATCTCCAATGTGATAATTATTGGTTTTATATAAAAAGCTCCAGGGAAATGTTGGCTTTTGGGTAAATAAAACACCATTGCTGATTTGTGCATCGGCAGGTGTTGGAAATATTTTATTGAATTTAGTAAGAATGGCCCCCTTGTTACGCGTTCGTCCTACAAATGTATTATCGGTGGTCCAACTGATAGGATTGGTCACTAATACAGAATCTCCTCTTGCATTTTCTTTGGTAACACCCGGAGTGAGATATCCCGTTTTGAATGTTCGCCAACTACAGACGCAGCCAATTTGTTCAGGTGTTGCACATATGGGAATGCTACTTAATGCTTTTAATTGCAATGGCCAGCCAACCGCATAGGCGGCAACTAGTTGGTTTTGCAAAGGTTTTCCTTCAAAAAATTCTTTGAGCAACCAGATAGTATGCAAAGCTCCCTGGCTATGTGCTGCCAGTAAAATGGGTCTGCCATTATTATAATGTTCGAGATAATAAAGAAATGCAGTACGAACGTCTTGATAGGCTAAAGCCAAGGCCCTGCTTGCAGCCACCGTATCTGCGCTATAAAAATTTCCTATGTGGACTTGTCTGTACCTCGGTGCAAAAACTCTTCCATATTGGTTAAATGCACTTGCTTGTAACAGAATAGTTGAGTAATCCGTTTTGGCATTTACATAGGGGTCATCGATGGTTGCGTTGGCCTTGGCAACATCCTCTTTGTCTGTGAATGTGGTAGGATGGATAAAGAAAACATCGGCAATGGTATCTCTTTCCTCCTTTCGAAGGGGGGCGGGAATGCTATCTGCTGGATCTTTTTTCCAAGGGTGTGCCGCCCAATGGTCCAAATTGCTATAGTCGGGCACCCCAGTATCAGTACGAAAAGTATATCTCTTACTATAGGTCTGGTACTTATCAGAACAGGCCTGAATTCCAATAAAAGCGCCCAAAAGCACTAAAAATCGATAAAAATGGGTCATAAGGATGCAAATTTCGGCATAAAACCGGTCTTTCGAGATTAAATTTCAAAAATAAATAAAAATAATAGTACTATGTTTTGCATAGTACTAGACATTCCACTTATCTTTGCATTAGCAACTACGAGTTTAAATATGAATATTGACAATACACAAAGCCAAATGCGCAAGGGGATTTTGGAGTTTTGCATCCTCTCTGTTATTAAAAGAGGAGAATCCTACCCCGGAGACATCGTGGATGAAATGCGTGCATCCGGGCTTCAGATTCTGGAGGGCACCCTTTATCCGTTGTTGACTCGCCTCAAGAATGCGGAGATGCTCACCTATCGGTGGGTTGAAAGCCCATCGGGTCCTCCCCGCAAGTATTTTTCGTTAACCGAAAAAGGTCAACTTTTTTATCAGGATCTGGGTCGTACCTGGGAGGAGCTCTCCTTTGCCGTGAACAAAATAATTACCCCTAAACCAACCAATCTCTAATCATAATCAGTTGTACTATGAAAAAGATCATCACCATAAACTTGAGTGGACGTGTTCTTCAAATTGAAGAACCTGCTTACGAACAACTGCAACAATACATTGCCAGTCTACGTTCCTATTTTTCAAAAGAGGAAAGCCGCGAGGAAATAATCAATGACATCGAAGGCAGAATTGCAGAACAGTTCTATGGTTTAATTCAACAAGGTGCTGCCTGTATTACGGAGCAACACCTGCATGAAATCATTGCTGCCATGGGAAAGCCAGAAGAATTGGCTGATGCAGAAATTATTGAACCTACTGCTGCGCAGGAAGCAGGCGCATCGTTTAGTCAATCGGGTTTCAATACCGGAACAACAAAAAGAGAATTTCTTAGAGATGCTAATAGCAAAGTTTTGGGTGGTGTGGCAAGCGGTATTGCTAATTTTTTAGGGATTGATCCGGTAATCATTCGCATTTTATTTGTGCTGCTTAGCTTTTCAAGTTTTGGGTTAGTGTCATTGGGTTATATTCTGCTTTGGATTTTTGTTCCTGCCAAAGAACTGGAGGGCTATAAGGGTCGAAGATTTTATCGTAATCCCGATGATCGTGTATTAGCGGGTGTAGCTAGTGGAATTGCAGCGTATTTCAATGTAACAGCGCGTAACATTCGTCTCTTATTTCTGGCACCTTTATTATTGCAAATTTTATTTTCTGTGTTGGATATTTTTGATGACTCAGCACTGGCAGAACTTTTATTCAACGTGAGCTTTGGTTCGTTGTTTGGCTTCTCGGTGATTCTGTATATTATCCTATGGGTTATTCTCCCAACTGCAGAAACGTCCTATCAAAAAATGGAAATGCGTGGAGAAACAATCAACCTGGAGCGGATTCGGCAGTATGTAAGCGAAGGCGGTGTCAACAAAAAAATGGAAGAGTGGGGAAAAGATGTTGAGCTAACCGCCAAACAATTATCTGCACGGGTAGAAGAATTGGCAAAAGAAGCAAAGCAAAAAAGTAGTATCTCTAAACCGCTTCGTATTATCGGGTTATTTTTTAAAATACTTTTTGTTTTCTTTTTTGGTGGTATTGCAATGGTATTACTGATAGCACTATTGGCTCTTTTATTTGGAGGAATTGTTTCTTGGCCGCTGCAACATTATATATGGAGTTCAACGCAACAACAAATATTAGCTTGGGCAACCTTTGCTTTGTTTTTATTAGTGCCTGTTATTGGTTTTATCATCTGGTTGATTCGTCGATTAATCAACACTAAAGCTGGCCACACCTATTTGAGTTGGACCTTTGGTGGACTTTGGGCCTTGGGCTGGGTTGCATTACCATGGTTTGCTTCCAGTATCTCAAAAGATTTTGGGTATCAAGAAAAGAAAATCGAAAACATTGCAATGCCTGCCACCTTCGCTAACAAAATGGTTGTTACGGTTACGGAACCTGAATTAGAATATAGCGGAAGTTTTAGCTGGATAAACGGAGATCCATCTGGCTGGGATTTAACACCCGACACCTTAAAGCTCTCTAATATTTTGATTAAAGTGGAGCCCAGTCGTGATTCTACTTACCAGTTGCAATTGATTCGTATGGCAAATGGTAAGGACGAACAAGAAGCTGGTAAGCGGGCGGAGTTAATCAATTATCACATCACTACAAATGCTGTAGGTGGACAACAATCATTTGTGGAGAAAAATAAAATAGGGGATACTATTACATATTTGATAAAAAATCTTTCTTATACACTGGTTGATTTGGGTAATGGCTATTCTATACCTGCCTCTTCCAAATACAGAGGCCAACAGGTGCGTATAATTATTCGAGTTCCTGTGGGGGCCACTATTAACTTTGATGAATCTGTTCGTTCTAAACTTTCCTCTTTCGAGGTAAAAATCAGGCAGCACACCGATAGTAAATATGACCGATTCGATTGGACAGAGCATCATTTCAGGTATCGCTCCAACATTGATTATATCATGGGTGCAGATGGAGAACTCAAGGTAGCGGATGGGTCAGATCCAGAAGCAGAATCTATGAATATGGAATTGGAGCCCCCTTCGCCACCAACTCCGGATACACAAAAGAAAGTCATGTTATTACCTCCCAGTAAGATTTATCCTGTTCGAGTACTTGGCCCCTCCCCATTAAGACTTCTTTTGGGGTAGACTGACAGACGCTTTGACTTACATTTGTGTTCTTAAAAAAAGACAAATGTCTGTCAGGAATACTCCTTTCTTTCAAAAACACCAGGAATTAGGCGCCAAGATGGCTCCCTTTGCTGGTTATAACATGCCTATATCCTATTCCGGGATTAATGACGAACATCAAGCTGTAAGAAAAAACGCAGGTGTATTTGATGTTAGCCACATGGGTGAGTTTATCTTAAAAGGACCAGCGGCGCTTGATTTAATACAACGTGTAACTAGTAATGATGCTTCAAAATTGATAAAGGGCAAGGTGCAATACAGTTGTTTTCCCAATGACAAGGGTGGTATTGTAGATGATCTATTGGTGTATTGTTTGGAGGAGAATAACGCTTATATGTTGGTGGTAAATGCTTCCAATATTGAAAAGGATTGGAACTGGATTCAGCAATTCAATTCAGCGAGTGTAGAGATGCATAATGTTTCGGAAAAAACCTGTTTGTTAGCTGTGCAGGGTCCAAGCGCAACACGCATCTTGCAACCGTTAACGGAAATGGATTTATTAAATCTTGCTTACTACACTTTTGTGAAAGGCACATTTGCGGGTGTGGAAAATGTATTAATCAGTGCTACCGGATATACGGGTGCTGGCGGGGTAGAAATTTATTTTGAAGACCGAGATGGACAAGCTGAAAAAATCTGGAATGCCCTATTTGAAATAGGGGCGCCACAGGGACTTAAGCCAATTGGATTGGGTGCACGCGATACCTTACGATTAGAGATGGGATTCTGTCTGTATGGTAATGATATTGATGACACTACTTCCCCACTGGAAGCCGGATTGGGATGGATCACTAAATTTTCAAAATCATTTACAAATGCTGCTGCATTGGCTGATCAAAAGGCGGCGGGGCTACAGCGAAAATTGGTAGGCTTTGAAATGATTGAAAAAGGAATTCCACGCCATGGGTATGAAATAAAAAATCAAGAAGGACAACTTATTGGAGTGGTCACTTCCGGAACACAATCTCCAAGTTTAAGCAAAGCCATTGGAATGGGATATGTACAAGTGGGTTATTCCACTCTTGATTCCGTTGTCAATATACAGGTTCGTGATAAGCAATTAAAAGCAAAAATTGTCAAAGTACCTTTTATTTGAGTATGCCTACGATTCATCTGACTACGTTTATTGCGGCACCAGCTAATATTGTGTTTGATCTTAGCAGACATGTGAGTGTGCACAAAGAGGCTCATGTAGTAAACAAAACAGAGGCCGTTGCTGGTACGCGGTTTGGTTTATTGGAAAAGGGCGAAACAATCACTTGGAAATCTTTTCATCTTTTTAAAGAGCGGTTGCAACGTGTCAAAATTGTAGAAATGATTAAGCCCGAAATGTATGTAGAGGTTCAATTACAGGGGGACCTGACCATGTTCAGACACGAGCATCACTTTAAACTTATTGATAATGGGATGCTGATGATAGACCTGCTCACTTATGAATTTCCCTATGGTCAGCTAGGTCGATTATTTAATGCTGTTTATTTTAATCAGTATATGGAAAAATATCTCCAACAAAAAATTGGACTGATAAAAAACTATGCTGAAACAGATCGTTGGAAAAAACTCTTAGTGCGCTAAAACAGTTTCCGACTGCTGCTTTCCTTTGTCGAATTAATTCTAAATTTGCGCACGCCAATTAATTATGTCTACTAAGCCAACTTTATATACCTCTCTTTCTCCCGCTCTTCTACACCTTTATGATCTGAGCAACAGTGTGGTGGTAATCATTGATGTATTTCGTGCTACCTCTACTATTGCGGCCGCTTTATATAATGGTGCACGGGCGGTGATCCCCGTAGATTCTGTTCCCAAGGCAATTGAAATGGGAAAAAATATTGATGGTATTGCTGCAGGCGAACGCGATGGGATGATTGCAGAAGGTTTACAACACGGAAACTCACCGCTGGAGTATACGCGAACTTTTATTGAAAATCGCAATTTGGTTTTAACCACCACTAATGGAACACGTCTGCTTCAAATGGCATTAGATAGAAACGCTTCTACTATTATTGCAGGTAGTTTTCCTAACCTCTCCGCTGTTTGTTCCTTTCTGATCAGCGAGGGGAAGGACGTTGTATTAGGCTGTGCGGGTTGGAAAGACCGGTTTAACCTAGAGGATACGCTTTTTGCTGGTGCTGTGATTGATCGAGTACAGGAATATTTTACGATCCATTGTGATAGTTCTATGATGGCTACTACACTTTATCAAAAGCATGCCAATGATTTATTGGGCTTCGCGCCTCAGTTAACACATTATCATCGATTGGTAAAACGATTTGGATTGATCAAAGACATTGAATTTTGTCTGACTCCTGACGTAGCTAACGTCTTACCTGTTTATCAGGATGGTAAACTGATTGTAAAAAAATAAATCTTCTAAGATAGGTAATTTTTCGCTTGTGAAATCCGCTTGTGACTTATCTGCTTCTTTATTTTTTCCCACAGGGAAATATGACGCTTATTCCTTTAGATTTGTAGGTTCTCCAATTTGCAAGGGGTAACTCGATAATTGTGGCACTACCGCATCTTGTAAAATATATCTATACACATGGCACTGATGAAGTAATTCGTCGTGGGAAAAAAATACATGCTATAGGATTTGTAGAACTTGTTGAGTACGATGAGCTGTTTGGTACAGCTACGTTTCGGGTTCGTGATGATAGCTATAGTACCTATTACAAAGTTTATATACATCACTTTAAAGAGCCGGGTGCTACTTCTCTTCGTTGCTCTTGCCCCTATAACCTAGGTGATATTTGTAGACACGAAATAGCCGCCTTGCTTCAGTTACAAGAGTTGCTGGATCGGGGTCAATTACAAACAGGACAAATTCAATATGATCAGCGGCATACGGTGGTAAAAATGAAAACCATCGATTTAAAAAATATTCGATTACTCTGTGGTCCACAAATCCTTTCACAAGCGGAAACATATTTACGCACAAAAAAAGCGGCCATTGCATTTGCAGAAAATGAGACCGTTAAAGCAACTGTTTCATTAGAGGGTAAAGAAATTGAGGTATTAATTAGAAAAAACGAAGAACGGAGTTTTGATACCAGTTGTGATTATGAAGACACGCAACACCCGCTGTGTTTACCCAAGGTGATTGTATTGCTTCAATTATTGAACACGCATGGTGCTAATTATTTTGACAGCATTCGTAATTGGGATAAAGAAAAAAATAAGCTACTAGAGGCCTATGGTTATTCTTTACAGGATGATCTGACAGGTAAGTTTGAATTTGCCTATAAGGATGGCAAGCCTTTTTTGCGTGTATTGGATGCCGGAATAAAAAGAGTGGCCGCTCCCGTTATAGCTTCAAGACCTGTACTTTTTCCGACAAAGCCATTGGTAAAAGAAGAAGAGATAGTGGCCCCTGCCATTGCGGTTCCCTCCCGTCGGATTGGCGTTATTATAAATTTTAATAAAAAAGAATTTCCACGATTTTCAATTGATGCAGTGATGGGGGAACCAACCCATACTAATGATGGGTTTGCGGGAAGAGTGGAAAAATTAGATATTTCACGTTTTGTAGATGTTGATGATATCAATGAGTCTGATCGTGAATTGTTACAAGCCGTACGAAAATTACAAGAGGCTGAGGTAAAAAAATATGTAAGCCGTAATTCTCCTTTTTCGGGAATCTGGGATAATATTATCCATCAGGAAGGAGATGATTTACCGGATGAAACAAAAGAGCTTTTTACAGAGTACCTGCTTCCTAAATTGCATCGTTTATTTCGTGAGTTAGCGGATTCTCCATTTGTGTTCCAACTCAAATTGGGAAAAACATTTAAAACAGCTAACCTGGAGTCGCTGGAGCTGAGTAGTGAAAATTTAGCTCCTCAGTTTCTAATTAAAAAGAATACACACTATACTGTTCACGCCCAGGTGAAGGTTGGTGCACTGGAATTAAGTTTAAAAGATAACGAGTGTGCCTCCCCGCTCTTGTTTGAACAAAATGGTGTTTGTTATTGCTGGAAAACCAAAGAGATTATTCAATTGAATGAAACGTTTTTACCAGATAGCAAAATCAATTATCCGGTAGCGGGTTGGACACAGACCATGCAACAATTTGTTTTACCGATTTCTCGTACCTATAGCGTTCGATTTGATAAATCACTCACTAAAGAAATCCGCGGGGTTAATCCCGAAGCAAGAATTCAATTGACAGAGAAAGGAGACTACCTGGTGTTCAAACCCAATTTTGTGTATGAAGGATTTGAGGCAGGCCCTACTGATGGGGATCGCGTATTGATTCCGCAGGCAGAGGGGGTAATGGTTGTGCACAGAAATCGTGATAAGGAAGAATTGTTCTTACAAAGACTGGCTTCTTTGCACTCTGGATTTGTACATAATGCTGAGGATGGAACCTATGCATTAAAGGGCACGGAGGTATTGCGTAATAACTGGTTCTTTTTATTCATTGATGCAATGAAGGAATCCAAGACCGCAGTATTTGGTTTTGAAAATTTGCAACACTACCGGTTTAATACGGCTAAGCCCAAAACTCAAATATTTATTAGTAGTCATACTGATTGGTTTGATGCCAAGGTGAATATTGCATTTGGTAATCAGCAAATCACTGTGGCCGATGTTAAAAATGCCTTAGCCAACAATCAACAATTTGTACAATTAAGTGATGGTACCTTAGGTATTCTTCCAGAAGATTGGCTAAAAAAGTATGCCTTACTATTTAGAGTAGGTGAAGGAAAGACGGATACCTTAAAACTCTCCCGTTATCATTTGGGGGTGGTAGATGAATTGTATGCCAATCAAAATCAGGAGGAGCTGGAGTTAAAGCTTGAAGAAAAATATGAACAGCTAAGACAGTTTGATCAAATAAAGCAGATTCAAGCACCCAAATCTTTACAGCCGGTACTCCGTCCTTACCAGTTATCCGGCTATCAGTGGCTCAACTACCTTAAAGAGGTAAACTGGGGTGGTATTCTCGCAGATGATATGGGATTGGGGAAAACCGTACAAGCACTTTCTTATCTTGAATATTTCAAAAATCAAGAGGGGAAACTTCGTGCCATTGTAATTTGTCCTACCACACTGATCTATAATTGGGAAAATGAAATTAAAAAGTTTACTCCTTCATTGCAACATCGTATTCATCATGGTCCACAACGCATACGAAATAAAGAAGCATTAGAACAATTTGATATTCTCATTACTACTTATGGCACGTTGCGTAGTGATATTAAAATTTTGAATACACTCAAATTTGATTATGCTGTTTTAGATGAATCGCAAGCTATTAAAAATCCAACCAGTAAGGTTACGCGCGCCGCTCAATTATTACAAGCGCAACATCGTTTGTGTATGAGTGGTACTCCTTTACAGAATAACACCTTTGATATTTATGCGCAGATGAATTTCCTAAATCCCGGAATGCTGGGATCTGTTGAGTTTTTCCGCCACGAGTTTGCTATTCCCATTGATAAACTTGGTGAGCCAGATAGAAAAGAACATCTCCGAAAGCTTCTTTATCCCTTTATTTTAAGACGAACCAAAGAGCAAGTGGCCAAAGACTTACCCGAAAAACAAGAGATGGTATTATTCTGCGAGATGGAGCAGGAGCAAAGAGACATTTACGACGCATATCGTAATGATTATAGAAATCAAATATTAGGATCAATTGAAATGCAAGGAATACAAAAAACGCAACTTGCTATTTTACAGGGGTTGATGAAATTGCGACAGATCTGTGATTCCCCCGCCATACTAAATGAAAAGGAAAAATATCCCAATTGTTCTATTAAACTCGATGAGTTAGCCCGTCAATTAAAAGAAAATATCAGTGATCATAAGGCACTTGTTTTTTCACAGTTTTTAGGCATGTTAGCGTTGATCAGAACAAAACTTGAGGAGCTGGAAATTCCTTATGTGTATTTTGATGGAAGCACTACCGCCCCAGAGAGAGAAAAGGCTATTCAACAATTTCAGCAGCAGGATAAGATTCGTGTATTTCTGATTTCCCTCAAGGCAGGAGGTGTGGGTTTAAACCTCACCGCTGCTGATTATGTCTATATCATGGACCCTTGGTGGAACCCTGCTGTAGAGCAACAAGCCATTGACAGAACTCACCGAATCGGGCAGACTAAAAATATTTTTGCTTATCGAATGATCTGTAAGGATAGTATCGAAGACAAGATTCTTCAATTGCAAGATCGGAAGCGCGCTCTTGCAAAAGATATTATTACGGACGATTCAGGCTTTGTAAAGAGCTTATCCCGCGAAGACGTGGAATATCTATTCAGTTAAGTTTTAACAAGTTTCCCTGCCCCTTTACGTCTATCTTTGCGGACTTCAAATACGTTTATGAGAAAATATATCAGTTTGCTCCTGTTGGTTTTGTGTGTTGGAAATGGAGTCATGGCCCAGCGGGCCGATGGAGTAATCAAGGGTCAGCTTACTGATTCTAGTGCCAAGCAGCCAATTGTGGATGCAACGGTATCCGTAGTAAGTACCAAAGATTCTTCCCTCACCAGTTTTGTATTATCCTCTAAGCAAGGTGGTTTTGAAATCAAGAATTTACTCCCCGGTGATTATCGTCTTATTGTGAGCAGCAAAGGGCTTGAGGAAATTCGTCGAAACTTTAGCATCACCACCGATAAAAAAATAATTGATCTCGGTACACTGGTAATGAACAAGGATTATAAAATGATGGAAGGTGTTGTTATTACTACAGAGTCTCCCATTGTAGTAAAAAATGATACGGTTCAATTTAATACCAGTGGTTTCAAAACAATACCTAATGCCACCGTGGAAGATTTACTAAAGAAAATTCCCGGCATGGAAGTAGATAAGGAGGGAAATGTAAAAGCGCAGGGCGAACAGGTACAGCGAATAATTGTTGACGGGAAAGAATTTTTCGGAAACGACCCCAAGCTGGCAACTAAAAACCTTACTGCTGATATGGTGGAAAGCGTACAGGTGTTTGATGATATGAGTGAACAATCGAAGTTTACAAAAATTGATGACGGAAGCCGAAGCAAAACCATCAACATCAAATTAAAGAAGGACAAGAACAAAGGCTATTTTACGCGGGCGTTAGCTGGTGCAGGTAGTAACGATCGATTTGAAGGCAATCTAAGTTTTAACAATTTTAATGGCAACAAGCGGTTTTCAGTATTATTTAATGCTAATAATATAAATAAGCAGGGATTCTCTTTTAATGATATCATCAGCACTATGGGCGGCTTTAGTGGTTTTGGCGGAGGTGGGGGTGGTTTCGGAGGAGGAGGTGGTGGATTTGGTGGAGGCGGCGGCGGCTTTGGCGGCGGTGGAGGTGGCGGAATGCAGATAGTTACCATGGGAAGAGGTGGCGGTGGAGGAGGTTTTGGTGGTTTTGGCGGACAGAACACCGGAATTATTCGTTCGCTTTCATCCGGACTTAATTTCAATAATGAATGGGCTGGTAAAGCAAAGTTTACCGGGAGTTATTTTTTCTCTGACTCCAGACCGGTGCAAGAGCAAAACACACTTCGTCAGACATTCTTTGTAAACGACTCCACTGCTTTTCAAAACAGGACTTCTCGTTCTGATAATTTAAATCAAAACCATCGATTTAACGTTCGGTTTGAATATCAGATTGATTCACTTACTTCTATTTTATATACTCCTCAGTTAACACTGCAACATTCTGATAACCTCAGCTACGATTCCAGTTTGACTACTTCGCAGACTCCCACGCGTTCCTACAGAGCTATTAGTACTAACTCACAAAATTCAAATGTCCGTGATGGAATGAATTTTAATAATAATATTTTGTTCCGTAGGAAGTTCAAAAAAATTGGACGTACCATTACCATTGGATTAAATAGTACCATAGGTATGAGCGAGGCTGATGGAAAAACAATTTCAAGTAATCAGTTTTTCCGCCCAGACGGCAATCCGTTTTTTAACTTCTTTCAAAATCAACAGTATACACAAACCACTAAAACACGGAACAACGTAGTAAGTACTTCTTACACTGAGCCATTTGGTAATAACAAGTTGTTAGAGATTAACTATGCCTATACCAACAACTTTAGCCGCTCTGAAAAAGAAACATTTAATTATAATGCGGGCAATGGCAAGTATGATAATCCCAATTTGCTTCAAACCAATGAATTTAAAAACCTATTTGTAGCGCATCGTGCTGGGTTGAACTTCCGTGTACAAGAGAAAAAATATAATTATCAATTGGGTGTTGGCTTGCAGCAATCTTTGTTAGAGAATCATACCTATCAAGCGGCTACCGGAAAAGATTCATTGATCAAACAGAATTTCACTAATTTATTTCCAACAGCCAATTTTAATTTCACTCCTTCGCGTAGCAAGAATCTCAGGTTTTCTTACAATGGTCGTACTAGCCAACCCTCTGTTACACAGTTACAAAATGTACCTGATGTAACTGATACACTTAATGTGCGTATCGGTAATCCAAACTTGAAACAAGAATTTACACATAGTGTAAACTTGGGATATAACACGTTTAACTTGGCCACTTTCCGTTTTGTAGCGGCTAATGTAAATATCAGCACTACTAGTAATCGTATTGTAAACAGTATTACTACAAGGGGTCCTGTGCAAACTACAACCTACGCCAATGTGAATGGTTACCTAAGAGGGTTTTCATTTTTTACATTAGGTCTTCCATTCAAAAATCCTAAGTTAAAAGGATCTAATGTAAGTGTCACTAACACCATGCTCTACCTCCGTGATATCAGCTTAATAAACAAAAGAGAAAATATCACACAAACTTTCACGGTTACGCAGGGGCTAGGTATCAATATTAACAAAGATAAATTTGATATTGGTTTACGGGCTAATCTCGGTTATAACAAATTGGCTTACTCAATCAATACGCAGCTCAACGAAGATTACTGGACACAGACCTATAATACAGATCTTACCTATAAGCTTCCTGCAAACTTTATTATCACCACTAATTTTGATTACCTGATTAACACAGGACGTGCAGCCGGCTTTAACCAAAGTATTCCCTTGTTAGGAGCTAGTGTAAGCAAACTCCTGTTTAAAAATAAAAATGGTGAGTTAAAACTATCTGCTAACGATTTGCTCAATCAGAATCAAAGCATTACTCGTACGGCCGGTGACAACTATTTACAGGATACACGTAGTATGGTGTTGCGCAGGTATTTCCTGGTTAGCTTCTTGTTCAACCTCAATAAAATGGGAGGTAAAACACAACAGCAGCCACAAACTATGCCGGGTATGCCTCGCTTTATGATGCGTGAGATGCGTGATGTTCGTATGAACTAAGACTAATTAAATGTTAGCCAGATGAATATTGGCACGCACCAGATCTTCTGGTGTGTCAATAGCTATACTGCTATAATCAGTTTTTACCATTCGTATCTTAACACCATGTTCCAGGTAACGTAATTGCTCTAATTTTTCAATGCTTTCTAAACTGGAAACCGGCCAGGTAGTAAATTCAAGGAGTATTTTTTTTCTGAACGCATATACACCAATATGTTCGTAGTATATAGTGGTGCTGCTTTTATCACGATTATAGGGAATGGGACTTCTGCTAAAATAAAGGGCATCGTTATTGAGGTCCGTAACTACTTTAACCACGCTGGGCTCCTGCACTAATTTAGCATGTTGAATGGGCTGCATCAACGAAGCTACCGCAACACCAGGGGTGTCAAATGCTTTAAGTAATGCAGCAAGGGGTTCTTTTTTTATAAATGGGGTATCTGCCTGTACGTTTACAATAATTTCTGCTTCCATCGTGGCTGCTATCTCTGCAATCCGATCCGTACCACTTTCAAAATTTTTGGTGCTTCTCTTACATACCCCGCCAAATTTTTTTATTTCTGCTTCTATTTGATCACTATCTGTTACTACAATCACTTCATCAAATAACAGGGTGGCTTGCGTAGCTTCCACCGTATGTCTAATAACAGTTTTATCACCCAGGGGTTGCATCAGTTTTCCTGGGAATCGGCTGGCTGCATACCGTGCAGGAATTAACGCAATGGCTTTCATACCTGCTGTTTAGTGTGATTGTTTTTGAAAAGGACTTTTCAATAAGTTCAATAAGTCCTCGTCCTTTTCTTTCGGATAATCTCTATTAATTCCGTATTGAATTAATTTTGCATCCAAAAAACGAAAAGTGCCAAATACTCGATCCCACACTGAAAAAACCGCACCATAATTACTATCGGTATAAGGTTGTTTCCAATGATGATGTACTTTATGCATATTGGGAGAAATCAACACCCAACTTAATAATCGATCTAGTGTAGCAGGCAAGCTAATATTTGCATGTGTGAACGCTGTGGCCACTACTACCAGTGTTTGATAGATCATCACCGTATACATGGGCGCACCTGAAATGAATATCAATAATAAAAAAAAGAGTCCTCTTAATAAGCTATCTCCCGGATGATGTCGAAGCCCTGTGGTTACATCTACTTTTTGATCACTATGATGTATAATATGAAAACGCCATAAAAATTTTTGCTGGTGCATGATCCAGTGAACCAGCCAACTGCTAAAATCTAGTGCTAAAACACCAATGAGTATGGTTAATCCAATTCCGGCATTACTCCAATAGACCAGCCCAAATGATTGCTGATTACACCAATCAGATAAGGCCACAATTAAAATGGCTAGTAACGTGTGAATGATCAAATGAATAATGGTAAAAACAAAATTGATACTAGCATGCTTGAGCTTTCCTTTTTGGTACGGAAGTTGAAAGAGTGGAATAGCTCCTTCGAGTATCCAAAAAAATAAAAGCCCTCCGACTAAAAGGGCTAGTCTTTCGGCCGGCCGTTGCTCAAGATCTTGAAAGTAGTTTATCCACTCCGGCCACATGATAAAGGGTTTATTGATTGAGCATCAACGGCATCACCAACATTTGCAGTTCTTCATTTTCCTCTATTTCAGACGGTCTAAGAATTCCTGCTTTATTGGGCGTAGATAATTCAATGATTACTTCTTCACTTTCAGTTGCTCCCAACATCTCGATTAGAAATTTAGCGTTGAAGGCAATTACTAAATCCTCTCCGTTATATTGGCATTTCATGCGTTCGTTCCCTTCAAAACTAAAATCAACATCCTGGGCTGCTAATTGTAACTCGCTACCCGTAATACTCAATGCCACCTGATTGGTGCTTTTATTACTGAAAATACTTACCCGACGCAGCGCACTTTGAAATGCAGCTTTATTTACAGTCAAGGTGTAGGGATTTCCAGTAGGGATTACTACTTTATAATCCGGGAAACGTGCATCAATCAATCGACAACTCATTTGCGTAGTGCCATACCGAATGAATAAATGATTGCTATTGTAGCTTATGGTAACGGCTTGCTCGGTATCAGGGATAGCTGCTTTTACAAGGTTCAATGGCTTTTTGGGAACAATAAAAGAGTCTGCTTTAGGACATTTGATATCGGTGCGCTTATACCGAACCAGTCGGTGTGCATCTGTAGCCACGCATTGCAATCCTTTTTTATCTAATTCAAAATACACGCCTGTCATTGCAGGACGGAGGTCATCGTTGCTGGTAGCAAATAATGTTTTATTGATAGCATTCAGCAGCGCTGTTGCACTCATTTCAAAGGAAGTAGTATCATCGGCACTGGGCTCTTTTGGAAAGTTATCTGGATTTTCGCCCATCACTTTATACTTTCCATTGTCGCTGGTGATTTCAATAGCAAAATTCTTGTCGATATTGAACGTGAGCGGTTGGTCACCAATATTTTTTAAAGAGTCCATCAAAATACGGGCAGGGATACAAACCTTTCCGGTATCTTTAGCCTCAATATCAAGCTGCACACGCATCACCGTTTCCAGGTCAGTGGCTACAACGGTTAGTTTATTCTTCTCAACTTCAAACAAAAAGTCCTCCAAAATGGGTAAAACTGTGTTTGTGTTGATTACACCGGAAATGTGTTGCAACTGTTTCAAAAGCACCGAGGAATTCGCAATGAATTTCATACCATTTCTATTGATAGGTTGATGGCGAAACTACTGATTTTATGGTAGATTTGGAGGGATGTATAAAAAGCCATTAACGCCCGAACAGGCACTTCAAAAATTGAGACATTACTGTGCTTATCAGGAGCGTTCTCACCAGGAGGTCCGGGAAAAACTCTTTCAATTAGGGTGTCCTTCCCGGCTTCACGATGAATTGATTAGCTCACTAATCCAGGATGATTATCTCAATGAGGAGCGTTTTGCTACTGCCTATGCAGGCGGAAAATGGAGGGCTAAACATTGGGGACGAATTCATATCAAGTTGGAGCTACAACAAAGAAAGGTCAGCGCCTATTGCATACGCAAGGCGTTGGAGCAGATTGAAGAGGAGGAGTATCAAAAAGTGCTGGAGGTGCAGGCGGTTAAAAAGTATGAATCACTTAAGCAGTATCAGTATATAATTCGGAAGAAAAAAACAATCGATTATTTGGTCGGTCGTGGGTTTGAATCCACGCTGGTTCGTTCTATTGTTTCCAAACTTTAATTTATGTCAAGCATTACCGTTTCCTTAGTACAAACCCCTCTTCATTGGGAAAATAAAGGGGCTAATCGGCAGCATTTTGAAGAAAAAATTGCATCGCTTGCCGGGAAAACACAGGTGGTATTCTTACCAGAAATGTTTACCACGGGGTTTAGTATGAACCCCTCTCAATTGGCAGAAAAAATGGATGGTGAATCGGTGGAATGGATGCGCAAAATGGCAACTCAGTATCGTTTGATTTTGACCGGAAGTTTGATTATTGAAGAAGAGGGAGGTTATTTCAATAGACTGATCTGGATGTTGCCTACTGGTGATTATGGTTTTTATGATAAGCGTCACTTATTTGCTTTTGCGGGGGAGGATCAACAGTATACTGCAGGGGATAAACGATTGATTACGGTTGTAAATGGTTGGAGATTCAATCTGCAAGTCTGTTATGATTTACGTTTTCCAGTATGGGCTCGGCAACAAATCACCAATGGCCAACCTGAATATGATGTACTGGTGTATGTAGCTAATTGGCCAGAAAAAAGAAGACAAGCTTGGATCACATTATTACAAGCGCGGGCTATTGAAAATCAGTGTTATGTAATTGGTGTGAACAGAATTGGCGAAGATGGAAAAGGAATTTATCACAGCGGAGATAGTATGGTGATTGATCCGTTAGGAGAGATCTTGTTCGCCCAAAAAGATCAAGAAGCAATCCATACACTCACGCTGAACAAAGAAAGACTCACGGAAGTACGTCAGTCCTTGCCATTCCTAAAAGATGGAGATAGATTTGGGATTGCCACTGATCACTAGCTCCTGCGATATTGAGTCCAGGTACAATATCCTTCACGAGGCTCATAAATCTTGAACTTAATTACCACATGTTTTGGATTACCTGCGGGGTCAACTGTAAAATAACCTTCCCCGTCCCCATTTGAAAAATCATGAAACGTGAGTTTCCACTTTGGAATTTCTTTGGTCATCTTCCATTTTAGTGCATCGGCTGTTGTAAATGGTGTGATGGATAACTTGCCTCTTTTACCATAATATAACCAAGTACCATCTTCATTTATCCGTACGGGCTCATAGTCCCCGGTAGACCCACTCTCATAGCCCCCATTTTTATAATCATTTCTAAGTACCTGGTTATACCATTTCCCAGCAATCATAACGAGTTGCTCTTTATTGATTCCGCTACTTCCAGCTTTTACCTCTTGCTGATATTGTTTGGCAATTGGTGGGGCTTTGGCAGCTTCACTATTCAAATCTGTTTGTATAACTGGATTGCGCATTGGTAAAAGTGTAGGCTTTTCCATATCAATAGTGGATAGCCAAGATGAAATCTTACAAAGGTCCTCTAAGTAGAGGTAAGTAAATTTTCCCTCGTAAATACCAATTGGGTCACGTGTTAACTTAGCGCGAAAGCGGTTATTTGTAGCATCAAATTGTGTTTCAATAGTATACTCATTGTATCGCCCGCCACTAAATCCTTTTTTATCTTTTGTATCTATGGTAGTGATTGCTTTATCAATACTGCTTTTAAATGTGATGAAATCCTTCTCCGTAAAGAGGTTAATTTCTCTTTTATTTCCCAACGGGTTTATTGTATTGACAGTAGCAGGGTTAACATCAGTAATAGTAATGATCGCAAAATAGGAGGTATCTTTTTTTACAGTTCTTATCTGCTGAATATACTCCAGTTTGATATTCTGAATTTCGGCTACGGTTAAATCGTTATTGATGCGGCGGGGCTGTGCCAGGAGCACCATAGGCATCATCATTACACCATGTATAAAAGCAAGCTTGCTTTTCATTACAAAATTTTACATCAATTTAAAAAAAATTGATATAGGAGACAAAATGACAATTTATTAATCAAAGCCGAATACTGTTTTTAAACCCACAATTAGGGTATAATCATCAGTAAATCAATCCTTTTCACTTGTTCACAAAGCTCAAATCAGATTAATTCGTTTCAAACGCGAGTAAAAAATAAGAAATTAAAAAGTTTACTATTAGTAAACTTTTGTAATTTTATAATGTCTAATGTTATTGCCCGAAATACCATTTTGCAATTTGCAGCCAAGTATCCCCGTGCTGCAAATTCTTTATATGAGTGGTATTATGAAATACTAAATGCTTCGTTCAAAGACTTTAATGAACTTAAGCAAGTGTATGGTAGTGCAAGCTTGGTAGGAGACAATCGCGTGGTTTTCAATATTTGCGGTAATCACTATCGGCTGGTAGTGCGCGTAGTGTTTGATTACCGAGTTGTTCAAATAAAGTGGTTTGGTACACATAGTGAGTATAATAAAATAAATGTCAAACTGGTTGAGTATAAAAGATAAAAGATGTCTCCACAACTAATAAAAACAAAAAGGCAATATTTGAGTTACTTGAGCTGGGTAGCAGTCCAGTTAGATAAAGGAGTCAAGCCTACAACTCCATTAGGTGAAAAGATTCAATTGGTTCTATTACTTATTAAGCATTATGAAGATATTCATTATCAAGTACCCAAACCTGATCCGATTAAAGTCATAAAGGAAAAAATGCGAGAGCAAGGTTTGCGAAATAAAGACCTTGTTGAGGAAGTGGGGAGTAAGGGATATGTTTCTGCTATATTAAACAAGAAAAAACCATTAACATTAGATTTGGCTAAGCTTTTTCATGAGAAGTTACAAATACCCGCATCTGTGCTTTTGTCTTAGAGTATTTACTCTTTCATGTGATTCCACCCCTGTGCTGTGATGGGGTACTTGCTGCCGCCTTTTGTAAATAGCTGTGCCCCCTGTTCAGCATCGGTCATATAACCTACTACACTGATTTGTTCGTTCAGTACCAGTTTATCATATTCAGCTTGTGGGATTGTAAATAAGAGTTCGTAATCCTCACCACCACTTAATGCACAAGCCGTAGGATCGAGTTCAAATTTAAACGCTGCTTGTTTTGTTGCTTCTGCAATTGGAATTTTTTCTTCATAGAGGACACAGCCTAATTCACTTTGCTTGCAGATGTGTAATATTTCAGAGCTGAGCCCATCGCTGATATCCATCATGGAAGTGGGTTGAATTTTTTGTGCTGCTAAAAATTCAATGATATCTTTTCTGGCTTCTGGTTTTAATAAACGTCCTACCACATACGCTTCGCCTTCCAGGTCAGGTTGTACACCCGGACTTTCGAGATATATCTTCTTTTCTCTTTCTAAAAATAACAAACCAATATAGGCGGCACCCAAATCTCCACTCACACAAATCAAATCCCCTTTTTGTGCGGTACTTCTCTTTACAAATGTATCGGGTGTTACTTCGCCTATAGCGGTAATAGAAATGATCAATCCCTTTTGGGACGAAGTAGTATCACCTCCAACAAGATCTACTCCATATTTTTCACAAGCTGCATAAATTCCCTCGTATAGTTCGTCCACTGCTTCCACACTAAAACGATTACTTAACCCCAAACTGATTACAAGTTGTGTGGGTGTTGCATTCATGGCATAGATGTCGCTGATATTTGCAATCACTGATTTGTACCCCAGGTGTTTTAGGGGCGTATAGATCAAATCAAAGTGAACACCTTCTACCAAAAGATCCGTACTGATCACAGTTTGTTTTCCAAAATGATCAATCACTGCACCATCATCTCCTACTCCAACAATGGAAGATGCATTTTGTAATTCAATATTTTTTGTTACATGATCAATCAGTCCAAATTCTCCTAGTGAACTAATCTCTGTGCGTTGATTTGACATGGTACTATTTTAAAGTTCTTTACGTCCATTAACTACTTCCACCACCTCTTCATGGATCAAGCTGTTTGTGGCAATCAGTTTATGTTGATAGACTGAAAAAGCTCCTCCTTTAAAGTCTGTTACTTTTCCACCGGCTTCTTCTACAATTAAATACCCGGCTGCGCTATCCCAGGGTTCCAATTTTTGCTCAAAGAATCCATCAAACCTCCCACAAGCAACCCAGCATAGATCGATAGCAGCAGAACCTAGCCGACGAACGGGAACCCCCTTACGAACAAATCGTTCAAATACTTCAATAGGTCCGTTAGGTTCATTGATATAGGTGTAAGGAAAGCCTGTTACTAAACAGGATTTTAGTGTAGAAGTTTTTTTGCTGACTTGTATGGGTTTATCATTTAACGTGGCGCCCTTCCCTTTTTCTGCAAAAAAGAATTCTCGTAAATGTGGATTATATACGGCTCCTAAAATCATGGAGCCTTTCCATTCTACCGCTATAGAAACGCAATTGAGCGGAATGCCTTGCGCAAAATTTACAGTTCCGTCAATAGGATCTATGATCCATTTATAGTCGGAGGATTGTTCGAGTGCGCCGCTTTCCTCTGCTAATATCTGATGATCAGGGAACGCTTTTTTGATTACACTGAGAATAGCTTTCTCCGAGGCGTGGTCAGCTTCTGTAACCAGGTTGTTTACGCCTTCTTTATTGCTGATCTCAAAATTGCCCTGAAAAAAGCGTAGTATTTCTGCTGCACCTGCTTCTGCAGCTTCACGTAATATAGTGTGGAGCATGCGCGAAGATAATATGTCCCCCGCTCAAATGCTTATATTCGCAGTACAATTGAAACCGTGCGATGGCGTCAATTCTTGACATAAAAATTCCGCGGGCACTGGCCTCTATTCTCCAGATTCCCATTAATGATAACCGCAGACAACAACTTCGGGTGCTCAAAAAGTTGTTGAAAAAAGCCCGGTTTACCGCATTTGGTCAACAATATCATTTTGATCAAGCACTGTTGAGTAAACATCCGGATAAGAAGTTCCAGGAGCTGGTCCCTATTCATGATTACAATAAGATATACGATCAGTGGTGGAAACAAACTTTGGACGGCACACCTGATGTGACATGGCCGGGTAAGATCAAGTATTATGCATTAAGTTCTGGTACTTCCGAAGCAGCTAGTAAATATATTCCTGTTACTAGTGATTTGTTGCGGAGTAATATGGTGAATTACCTCCGTCAATTAATTAGTCTGGTTCGTTATGAAGAGGCCAATATGCGCGCCATGACTAAAGGGTTTCTAATATTAGGGGGTGCTACAGATCTTAAGAAAGGAAAAGCAGGTTGGTATGCCGGTGATCTTAGTGGAATTCTTGCAAAGCGGAGGCCTTTTTGGTTTCAAACTTTCTATAAGCCGGGTGGACGCATTGCAGCCATCAGTGACTGGAATCAAAAATTACAAGAGATTGTTGAGCAAGCACCCAAATGGGATATTGGTTACCTCGTGGGCGTTCCTGCCTGGTGTCAGATGTTGATGGAAATGGTGATTGAAAGATACAAGCTGAACCATATTCATGAGATTTGGCCCAACCTGAGTTTTTTTGTTCATGGCGGTGTTGCCTTTGAACCCTACAAGAAAGGTTTTGAAAAATTATTGGGCAAACCCATTGTGTATGTAGAAAACTATTTATCCAGCGAAGGCTTTATTGGGTTTAAAACGCGCGAGCATGCATCGGGCATGCAGTTGATTTTGAATAATAATATTTTCTTTGAGTTTATTCCCTTTGATGAATCGAATTTTGATAGCGGTGGAAACCCGCTTCCTACTGCTAGAGCCAAAATGATTCACGAGGTAGAAGAAGGAAAAGAGTATGCATTGCTCATGAGCACTAATGCGGGTGCTTGGCGGTACTTAATTGGAGATACTATACGTTTTACAGATATTGAACGTTCCGAAATTGTAATCACGGGGCGTATCAAGCATTTTTTAAGTTTGACTGGCGAACACCTGAGTGTGGATAATATGAACAAGGCCATCGAGTTGGTGAGTAACGAACTCAATATTAGTATACCAGAATACACGGTGGTGGGGTTTCCTTATCAAAGTTTTTTTGCACATCGTTGGTATGTTGCCACTGATGATAAAGTAGATGCGGCTTTATTACGCACTAAAATTGATCAACATTTACGCGTCTTGAATGATGACTATGCTACTGAAAGAAACAGTGCCTTAAAAGAAGTTTTTTTGGAAGTGCTACCCGAGCAACAATTTTTAGACTTTATGGCGGTGAAAGGAAAGCTGGGAAGTCAACATAAATTTCCGCGTGTGATGAAAGGAAAGATGTTAGTTGATTGGGAAAAATTTCTGGAAACAGGTCAATGTTGACTATATGAGTAAGCGCGTTGCTGTTGCTGGTTCCTGGTGGCATATTGTAAAACGAATTCTTTTTTACCTTTTTATTTTTCAGTTTGTCTATATCCTGGCCTTACGCTGGGTCAATCCTCCTATTACAATTACACAATTGAGTAATTGGGTTACTGGAAACGGGATGCGCAGGGACTATGTTTCGGCAGCTGCAATTTCTCCATATATGCGTTTGGCCGTGATTGCTTCGGAAGATCAACTCTTTACCCAACATTATGGATTTGATTGGAAACGGATACAAGAGGCAATGGCCTATAACAAACGCAAACCTCAAAAATTAAGAGGGGGCAGTACTATTAGCCAGCAAGCCGCTAAGAATGTTTTTTTATGGCAAGGCCGAAGTTGGATTCGTAAAGGACTCGAGGTTTACTTTACTGCTATGATTGAATTACTATGGGGTAAGAAAAGAATTCTTGAAGTATACCTGAATGTTATTGAGATGGGTAAAGGAGTATTTGGAGCTGAAGCGGCTGCGCAATATTATTTTGGCAAATCTGCCAAACAGTTGACCAGACGTGAAGCTGCAATGATAGCAGCAGCGCTACCGAACCCCCAACGGTATAAAGTAAAACCCACTTCTCGGTTTGTACAGGGGAGAAGTAATTTTATTCTCCGACAAATGATGCATTTGCAATCGGAGCCAACCATTCGCAGACTTATTGAGAATCGGTAACGTAAGAAGTTTCTAAGATGCGGTTAACAGCGCGAACGGCCAGCTTCATTCTTTCTACATCTTTTCCTTGAATCAGTGTCCAGGGAACGGATTGGTTTTCCAACCAATTACGATAAATAGTAAATAGTTTTTCACGCGTAGCCTGATCCGGATATTCTCTCAGTTGATCTTTTACCCAGGGTAAATCGGGTTGACAGAGAAGGTAATGACCTACTTCTCGTTTAGCTAATTGTTCTTCAATAAACGGATGACATTTATTGAAAACAAACTGGCACCATACCTTCATAACGCTCATGTCTGTATCAATGAAATAAGGTATATCATAATCCTGCTCTAACAGTGGAGCGGCTCTTAATTCTAGTTTGTCTGCTAATTGGTCTTCCAATGCTATTTGTCCCTTAGCAATGGTCAGGAGGTCTTGAAAACTATAATCTGTTCCATTAGTTAGCAAATACTCTCGAGCATATTCCGGACACCAGATGGTTTCAAAATGTTCAGCCAGCTCTTGACAGAGCGTGCTCTTTCCGGTGCTTTCGGGGCCTATGATTACAATTTTTTTAAGCATGTTGCTTTTTCACTTTTTCTTTCCAGCTAAACAGTCCTGCAAAAGCGAGGAGCAAAAGTATTAAATAATAAAGCGCCGTGACTCTTAATCCTTTCACAAAATAGAGTGGCATCGAAGTAATATTGGTTAGGATCCACCAATACCAACTTTCTACTTTTTTTTGTGTCATCAACCACATTCCTGTGAAAGCAGCTGCGGAAGCTAGTGCATCTGCCCAAGGAATAGCGCCTTCAAAAAAATATTCTTTTACTCCGCTAAGCGATCCGTACAGCACTATATATATAACAATAAAGAACAAAACTTGTTGTATCCACTCTTGATTGCTGCTATAGCTAATTTGTATTATCGGTTTTTGTGTAAGATCTTTTCGGGACCAATTATACCAACCATATAAACTCATGGCGGTATAATAAAAATTAACAACACCTTCCCCAGGTAATTGATATTTAAAACTTAACCAGGTATAAATAATAGTATTGAGCAGACCAGTAGGATAGACCCAGCTACTTTCTTTTTTACTATACCAAACACTGATGATTCCTGCTGCGGCAGCTACCCATTCTAACCAGGATGTTTGTGCAATTGATTCCAACAAATCAGGCACTAGGTTGCTGCTCATTCTGATTCGGCAATCACTTCTTTTACTTCAGGGATCATTCGTTTCATCATTCCTTCAATCCCTGCTTTGAGTGTGATCATTGAAGAAGGACAACCACTGCAACTACCTTGCATAGCTAAGCTAACAGTACCTGCTTCGTAACTTTTAAATTGAATAGCACCACCGTCCATTTCAACAGCAGGGCGAACATAATTGTCTAATAATTCCTTTATTCTTTTTACAACATCATCATCGTCAGCGGCCACCTCATTAGAAACGGTTTGTTTTACAGCAGCCAATTCTTCTTCATTGATAACCGGCTTTCCTTCCTCTAAATAATCTTTTAAAAACTGACGAACAGATGGGATAACATCATTCCAGTCTGTTTCTACCGTTTTGGTAAGTGTTACAAAATTGCTGGCTATAAAAACGGCCTTGATAAAAGGAAAACCGAATAACTCAGTTGCCATCGGTGAAGGTCCCGCACTTGCCACATCTGGGAAGTCCACACTCTTTCCCGGATATAAAAGCTTATTAGCTACAAACTTCATGGTTTCGGGGTTAGGGGTCATTTCCGTATAAATACTCACTATGGGGTTGCCAGTCTTAATCATATCAGTTTAAAATTGTTCTGCAAAAATAACAAGTCTGGGGACGCATTGTTTACGAAGAAGGGAATCTGCTAACTGCCTGAGGTTCAAAAAAAAGGCCCCTCAATGAGGTGCCTGCTGTTG
>VGMN01000009.1 GCA_016866355.1 Bacteroidota bacterium | reverse complement strand
TAATATGATGCGATTTCAGGGAAGCAATATCACTGTAGGCGAGACCGGTGAAACAGGCAAATAGAAATATATCTCTATTTCTCTCCATGGCTTCAGTGAACCCTGATAATTGTTGAAGCGTTTTAATCTCCTCGGTGGTTAGATAATCTCTTTTGACAGGCTGTTGCGCTAGCGACATACTAACAAATGGGTTGTAGCGAATAATCCCCTTTTTCACGGGTTCGTTCAAAATTGTTTTAAGACAATTCATGAGCGCTACTGCTGAGTTGTTCGCATTTCTTTTTTCTCGGCGTAAGAATTTAAAAAACCCCTCTAAGAATTGTTGATCCACGCGGGTAACAGGGATATTATGAAGAGACATCTTTTGATTGAGGTATTCTTCCAAATACCTTTCTGCGCGTTTGTATTTGTGATAAGTGGTAATGGCTAAATCCACACCCACGCGGCTTCGATATTCATGGAGTTGACCGCTTACATATTCCAAGAGTGTTTCAGGGGCTTCATCATTTCCCTTTAGTTTGTCAATAATTTCATTGAGCGAAAAATCACCGTAGAGTGTTTTTAGTTTTTCAAATACGGTTTTACAGCGGTGGGCTATTTCGTGTAATTGTTGGTTAATAGCTACAGCTTTGCGTGCTTTTGGAATAACGCAGCCGCCCCCGGAGAGCCAGTTTTCTGGTAATGTTTTTAGTCCTGTATTGACATCTTTTTTTTCACCTCGATATTTTAATCGTAGCACAATGGGGTGCTCACCATTAGGATAACGGTAGGAGGTACGCAGTAAAAAACTGATGTTTAGCTCAAATAGACGGCCGTGTGGCTGTTTGGTTGTCATATGCTGTGTTTTTGGTTACAAAGTTTTTTAGCGTAACCATTTTGGCGAAGTGCTAACTAAAGCACACCGATGCACAGCGTTTTTTTTCGGATTTTCGGGGGTTTTTTTCGCAAAAAAATGTCGCCAAATTGTCCCCAACAAGGTGCATTTTTATGCTTTTATATGCTTTTTTCAACATATAAAAAAGCCTGAAAATCAACGCAATTCATTGATATTCAGGCTTTTAAGTGGTGTGGGGCGGGATCGAACCGCCGACACAAGGATTTTCAGTCCTTTGCTCTACCGACTGAGCTACCGCACCATCCAGACTCATTTTCAGAGCGGATTGCAAATATAGGTGTCAAAAATCAACTAGGCAAGTCAAAAGCAACATCAACTTTCCTTAATAAATCACGCCTCTTGGTTGATTTCCACTGGAATTAAAATTTGTAGACATCTAGATTGCAACTAAATTACAGTTGCAACTAAAAATTATTATGAACAACAACTTACTATTCCATAAGGGATTTTACGGGTCAGTAAATTTTAGTGCCGCCGATGAGGTTTTTTATGGGAGGGTAGAAGGGGTACATGATTTAGTTTCATTTGAGGGGGCTACTGTGAAAGAACTAAAGCAAGAATTTCAAAAAGCAGTAGAAGACTATATTTCGTTTTGTAAAAAAAATGGTAGACCTGTTCAAAAAAGCCTGATGGGGTCTTTTAATATTCGAATTAAACCCGACACACATCAGCGAGCAGCTATTGCTGCTCTTCAAAACAATATATCGCTGAACCAGTTAGTGCAGCAGGCCATTGAAAGGGAATTATCGTTGGTTGAAGAAAATAAAGAAAGCTATACTTCACCGCGCAGCATAAAGAGAACGCAACTTCGTAATTCAAAGGGGTAACCACATAATCCCAAACGTTCTTTTCCCGTATTTTTGAGTCCCCAACCCCCTCAAAATGCGGAAAAATCTACTGCTTTCTCTGTTTTTTTCTCTTGTTTTTTTGACGGCTTGTAAAAAGGATGTCCCGGATAATGGTAATACCAATCCACCGGTTCCAACCTTAACCGACAACGATCATATTCTTCCGGGTAATCCTACCAATGCGCAAACCAACGCATCATATACTACCAATTACTTAAAGGACTACGGCTATTATAAAATCAGTTATAACAGTGCTATGGGAACTCCTAATTGGGTGGCCTGGCATTTGCAAAGTGAGGATTTGGGTTCAGCACCGCGTCAAGATGATTTTCGTTCGGATAATACATTGCCCAGTGCTTGGTATCGTGTAGTGAGCACTAGTTATTCAGGATCAGGTTTTGATCGTGGACACAATTGTCCTTCGGCGGATCGTACTTCAACTATTGCGGCTAACTCTTCTACTTTTTATATGACCAATATGATTCCTCAAGCACCTACACTTAATCAAGGTCCCTGGGCTGGTTTAGAGGATCATATTCGTGCTAACATGATCGGAAGTTCCAATGAAGCTTGGATCTACATGGGTAATTATGGTAATGGAGGTGGAGTGGGAAGTAACGGACAGTTCTCTGTCATCAATAACGGTAATGTGCGCGTACCGAGTAAGGTTTGGAAAGTAGTAGTGGTCATTCCAAAAGGCAATAGTGATATTAGTCGGATGGATCGTACTTCAACTATTCTTTGTGTGAGCATGCCTAATGATAATCGTTTATATACTACGGGTAATAAAACAGCATGGCGCAATTATATTATCTCCGTGAGTGCGCTTGAAATTGAATCATCGGCTAACGGTACCGCACTTTCACTTTTCTCCAATATTCCGGAGGCAGAGCGAACAGTGCTCAAGTCAAAAATTTACCAATAGCAATCAACTGATTTCTTCAAACAATCCTGTTTGTTTGTTCTTGCGGACTTTGTTTCCGTAAAACCATCTTCCATTCATGGCTACATACGTGCCTGCGGGTAGGGTTTGTGCAAAGGCAAGGGCACTTCCTAAATTGAATAATCCATCCGAGCTACCAAACTTTATTGGAATCATGGCACCCGTTAATACAATTGTTTTTCCTTTTACTTTTTCTGCTAATAAACTAGCGGTGTCAGCCATGGTATCGGTGCCGTGTGTAATAACTATTTGTTCTTCTTCGCAGCTCAGGCATTGATGAACTATTAACTCGCGATCCTCATCAGTCATTTCAAGACTATCAATCATCATAAGGGTGCGAATTTCTACCGGGACTTTGCTACGACCCATTTCTAACAGGTCATGCATATGGGTATCCTTGAAAAACAATTGTCCGGTGAGCTCATTGTACTCTTTATCAAATGTGCCACCAGTGATAAAAATGCGGACAGCCATGGAAAAAAATTTATCATGAAGGTAGGGCAAGCTGCGGAGAGATCATTTAGTAACTTCGCGAAACAAAAAAGGCCCTTCCGTAGAAACGGACTGACCTCTAACGATTGCTTGCCATATGAAAATCTTGCGCCGGAGCGAAAGCGATAAATCGATTGATAAGAACAGATACAAAATTATCCCTGTGTGTAGGGCTTATCAAATCAACTAATTGGGTTTTATCGCATGGCTAACGGGGGGCTAACCGGTCAAAACCCTTGTCCCACAAGGATTTTGGCATAATCAATTTATAATGTCCAACCGCGGAACTGACATATTATTTCAATTGATCAAGTCCCTTGAAAAAGCGGAAAAAAGGCATTTTAAGCTCTATATCAAACGCAGTTCTGGTAAAGCGGATCTCAAAGTGGTGCGTTTATTTGATGCAATCGATAAGCTTACTGAATACGATGACAAGGTCTTGTTGAAAAAATTATCCGGGTTTACAAAACCGCAACTTTCTAATTTAAAAAATCACCTATATAAAGAAATTCTTTCCAGTTTACGTTTATTAAAAAGTACGGATAGTATCGATTTACAGTTGAGTGAATTTTATGATAACGCGCACATCCTTTATAAAAAGGGATTGTTCTTGCAAAGCCTTCGTTTGATTGATCGAGCCAAGGAAATGGCAAGAACCAACCGAAAAAACAACATTCTGCCACAGCTCTTAGCATTGGAAAAACGAATTGAGAGTTTACATATTACGCGTAACATTCAGCATCGCGCCCACACATTAGCGGAGGAGGTCAATGAAGTAAATCTGCATATTGACAGAGTAGGTCGTTTATCAAATCTTTCGCTGAAACTCTTTGCCTGGTTTGTAGAGCATGGTCATGCGCGCAATGAGGTGGACGAAAAGGACATTCGTGCTTTTTTGAAAGAGAGTTTACCTGCAGATGTAGAACAGCTGGACGGATTTTATGAGCAGCTGTATTATTTTCAGAGTATCACTTGGTACGCTTTTATCCGACAGGATTTTCTACAATATTACCGGTACTCCCAAAAATGGGTAGATCTGTTCAAGAATAATCCGGAAATGATTCGCGTTGAAACCGGGCATTATATCAAGGGGATCCATCAACTATTGAATGCACATTTTGACTTACGCAATCATAAAAAATTTAAAGAGACGCTTAGTTTTTTTGAATCCGTTTCCAAGCTAAGTCGAATACGGGAGAACGACAACTTCAGGGTTCAATCTTTCATTTACTTGACCACCGCGCGTATTAACCAACATTTTATACAAGGTAGTTTTGCTGAAGGCGTAAGGATGATTCCTTCCATGAAAAAAGAGTTGACAAAGAATGTTCTTTTTCTAGATACCCACCATGCGATGGTACTGAACTATAAGTTTGCCATGCTTTATTTTGGCAGTGGAGATTTTGGGCGTTGTATTGATCATCTTCAACCCATTATTAATAGCAATACCTCTCTCCGTTATGATCTGCAGTGTTATGCACGGCTATTACATTTGATTGCTCATTACGAGTTGGGTAATGATATGCTGATGGAATCACTCACCAAGTCAGTGTATCGATTTATGTCCCGCTTAAAAAATTTTACGGCGGTGGAAGAGGCCATGTTAAATTACCTGCGTCGTTCTATCACGCTTCGTCCGGGGGAACTGGGGGCTGCATTCAAGGATTTATTAGATGAAATCAAACACCTGGAAAAAAATCGTTTTCAAACCCGGGCCTTTGCCTACTTGGATGTAATCTCCTGGCTGGAGGCTAAACTCAGCGGAAAATCCATGGGTGAGGTGATTCGTGAAAAACACCTGGCCAGCAAGCATCGCTAAATTATTCCACAACTTCACGTGCGTTCCTTTTTCCCTTTAACTTGCGCGCATGCAGGAGTATCTCCAGGGGTTGAATGAAAGACAGCGTGAAGCAGTGTTGCACAAGGATGGTCCCATCATGATTGTGGCGGGAGCGGGTAGTGGTAAAACCAAAGTACTTACTACAAAAATTACGCACTTGATGGCGGTACATCAAGTGGACGCCTTTAATATTTTGGCGCTTACTTTCACTAATAAGGCTGCACGTGAAATGAAAGAGCGTGTAGAGAGAATTTTAGGGAATGGCGAAGCGCGCAATCTGTATATCGGTACCTTTCACTCGGTATTTGCAAGAATTCTTCGGTTTGAAGCGGATAAGATCGGTTATCCTAAACATTTTACTATTTACGATACGGACGATGCCAAGAGTGTGCTCAAGGCCGTGATCAATGATTTAAATCTTGACGACAAGCACTACAAACCCAATGTGGTCTATAACAGAATTTCTTCAGCAAAGAACGCATTGATTGGGCCTGCGGAGTACAAAACAGATTATGCTATTCAGCAGGAAGATATTCGTGCTAACCGTCCTGCCATTGGACAGATTTATCAAAATTATGTAAAGCGCTGTTTCCGAAATGGCGCTATGGATTTTGATGATCTGCTGTTAAAGTTTTACGAACTGCTGCGTACTATTCCCGAATGTTTATCTCGCTATCAACATAAGTTCAAGTATATCTTGATTGATGAGTATCAGGATACCAATCCCGCGCAGTATGAGATTATAAAATTATTAGGGGCGCTTCATGAAAATGTTTGCGTGGTGGGTGACGATGCGCAAAGTATCTATAGTTTCCGGGGTGCTACTATTCAAAACATTTTACAGTTTCAGAAGGATTATGACAATGTGAAAGTGGTAAAGCTGGAGCAGAATTATCGTTCTACGCGGAGCATCTTGGATGTAGCTAATGAGGTGATTAGTCATAATAAAGGGCAAATTGAAAAAGTCCTATTCACGGAAAATCCGGAGGGAGAGAAAATCAAATTAGTTCGCACGCTCACGGATAACGACGAAGGAAAGTTTATTGCTGATTCTATCCAAGAACAGAAACTCCGCCATCATTACGCTAATAAAGAGTTTGCTATTCTCTATAGAACCAACGCGCAGAGCCGTGCCTTTGAAGAATCGCTACGTCGTATGGCAATCCCTTACACGATTTATGGAGGCATTAGTTTCTACCAGCGCAAGGAGATCAAGGACATGGTGGCGTACTTGCGTTTGATTGTAAATCCACGGGATGAAGAAGCGCTCAAGCGTATTATCAATTATCCTACACGGGGTATTGGAAAAACTTCGCTCGATAAATTATTGCTGCTTTCCAATGAAAAAGATTGCTCTACCTGGGAAATTCTCCAACAGGCGCGGGAGTATGGGTTTAGAGCCGGCACCTTAACGGTGCTTGAGGATTTTGTGACTATGATCAAAAGTTTTGCCAGCATGCTCGAAAAAAGTAATGCTTATGATGTGGCGTTTTATGTTGGCAAACAAACCGGATTAGTTAAGGAATTGTTCAATGATAAAAGCACTGAGGGTATTCAACGTTATGAGAATATTCAAGAATTACTCAACTCAATAAAGGAGTGGACGGAAAGTCCGGACAATGAGGAGGGCGAACTCGTGGATAAAAGTCTCGGCGCCTATCTACAACAAATCACCTTGCTTACCGATGCGGATGAAAAAGATGTAGATGCGGATACGGTGAAATTGATGACCATCCACGCTGCCAAGGGGCTGGAATTTTCCTGTGTGTTTGCGGCAGGTCTTGAGGAATTATTATTCCCCAATGCTATGGCAATTAATACGCGTGAGGAATTGGAGGAAGAGCGCAGATTATTTTATGTGGTGATTACGCGGGCCAAACAAAAACTTTGGATCACTTATGCCAATACACGTTATCGATTTGGTCAATTGGTTCAGAACGAACCCAGTCGTTTTTTAGAGGAAATTCCTCCTGCTGCTTTGGATAGAAGTTTTGCTGGTACAAAAACTATTCCCAGTAGTCCCTCGCGTGCGGGGTGGGGCGGATATGGACCAGGATCGAGTCGTGAAAGCAAGCCCGAAAGATCTACTAATAGCAGTTCTTCCGAAAAACCATCTTACCTGGCTCCTAAACCTTCTGTCAATAAGGTTGTTGAACATGTACCAAGTCCCGGGTTTGCTCCTAGTGATATGACTGAATTAGAAGCAGGGCAACGGGTAGAACATATGAAGTTTGGCTATGGTGAGGTAATTAAAGTGGAGGGTTCAGCACATAACCCGATTGCCACGGTTCGTTTTGAAAATAACGGAGAGAAAAAAATTATGCTCAACTACGCTCGCCTTCGCATTGTAAAATCTTAATCTGATTGAAATGGAGCAGGAGCAAGGATGGGATCCCGAAGTAAGTACTTTTTTTATTCGCATTATTAATGCTATTGCTATTACGCTTTTTTGGATGCTCACAGCTTCTACCATTGGTTTATATATAGGGCTTGCCGTTCCTGGAGCCTTTCCTATTTGGGCTACTGTCTTGTATTATTTACTCTTGGTGTTATCTTTTGCAGCCCTAGTTCGCTACTTAAGAAATACTTGGAAAAAACATCATAAGTAAATCTTTTGTTTTAACTGCTGTGATCAGAAACGATCACCCAGCTCCCTTTTATTTTTCGAAGCAGTAACGTATAGTGACCACTGGCGTCACCGATGCTTCTTTTCAAATACCATTTCCCAACTACTTCGTAATAACGGGACGATAACTTTTTTACGACCAAAATGGTGAATTGCAGTTTTCCCATAGCAGCGGTATCCGGATAACCTCTTTTGTAATTGGCCAGTGTATTATTCCAACCATAGGTAATACCAGATTTTCCAATAAAGCGTAATGAGTCATTTTCCCAATAGCCTTTCATAAATCCTTGCAAGTCCCCTTTATTCCAGGCGGCAGTTTGTGTGTCTAGTAAAGCAAGAATGGCACGTGCATTTTTGTCTTGAGTAAATCCGGTGGAGCTCCACAGAATACTGATGAGTATAAGAAGTAGGATACGCATACCCTAAGATAACAACCTTACGGCAGTTTTTCTAAGTGATCGCAATCGTTGTGGTGTGCGTGATTATGTAAGCGGCAAGAGCGATGGTTTTGAATATGCGCTCCGATGATCAAAATAACCGCAGGAATCAGTAGCCAAAATTGAACGGTCAGAAATACTTGTTTTAATGTCAATAAGGCAATGCCGGCACTAAATAACAACCAAGGCTGTAGCCGATGATGATGTTTTTTATAGCCATGGTACATGGAGTAGCTTCCAATACCAAAAGCCAGTACAATCATTCCAATTTCAAAACCCAGATTATGAATGATATTGATTCCAAACAAAGGTAAACTGGTCAGAAATAGTGGTAGCAACGCGCAATGAATAGCACAGGCAATAGAGGCGCTAATCCCCAAGGCATCCCAGTTAATCCGGGGTTTCATGTTTTGCAAATTTACAAAAAAGCAACATAGTTGCAAAAATCAGTTCGGGGAGGCTGCACAGCGGAAAGGAGTTCGTACTTTTGTCACTCAATTGTGCCTATGTCCAAGAAGGGTTGGTTTTATACAGCATTTTTTGTTTGTCTGGCGCTGGGATTTTATGCCGTGTTGGCAATCAGCATTCCTGGCTTTACTAAAAGAGGGGTTGCTCCGGTGAGTTATATCCGTCCTTTTCAGTTTACTACGCAGGACGGTCAGTCTTTTACACAGGATAATGTAAAAGGAAAAGTATTTGTAGCCAGTTATTTTTTTACAACCTGTAAAGGAATTTGTCCTAGGATGAATTACAATCTCAAATCAGTTTATGAGCAACTAAAAGACCAATCTGATTTTTTATTGGTGACACACACTTGTGATCCTGAAACAGATTCAGTACAACAATTAAAAAAGTATACTGACTCGCTGGGTATTGATACGCGCAAGTGGATTTTTTTGACAGGACGTAAGGACAGTTTGTATGCGATGGCGCGTCTGAGTTACACTATTGATGATCCTGCTAATAATGTAAAGTCTATTGAGGACGATTTTTTACATACACAGTTCTGGGCACTGGTAGATCGCAATGGGGATGTTAGAAAAATTTATGATGGACTAGATGATCGTGAAGTAAAAAAATTAATAGAGGACGTTGGTAAGTTATTAAAAGACAATACTAATTTTAAGTAATGGCCGTTCGTAAGCAAATAGAATCAACGGCAAGGGTTTTAGATCCTTTAAAACAAAAGGGGCTTAGTGTTACAGGTAGTCGCAGAAAAATTCTGCAATTATTCATGCAACAAAAAGGAGCCCTTTCCCATGGGGACATAGAAAAAAAGGCAGGCGTCACTTTTGATCGGGTTACTATCTATCGCACGCTTCAAACTTTTTTGGATAAGGGAATCATTCATGCTATTCCCACTGCTGATAACGCCGTACGCTATGCACTTTGTCAGGATGAATGTGGTCCGGGTCATCATGATCACCAGCATATCCATTTTATTTGTAGCCGTTGTAAACAAATATTTTGTCTTGATCATTTTGTAACGCCTGATCTTCATTTACCCAAAGGGTATCAAGCAAAGGATGTTGATGTATTGGTAAAAGGAGTTTGTAAAGAGTGTAGCGCTATAGCCAAACGGGCCTGAGTCAATCCCACTTCTGCCGGCTGACTACTTTTTTGCCCTGATTGATTAGTCACATTTTCTTACGTGTTATGGTTCTTTACAGTGGGCAATTATGTGGCTATACTCTCATTCATTTGTCTTACCTTTTTACTGCTATTATGGGCCTGTAGTTCAAGTTCACGTATCACCAAGTCTTGGCGTTCGCCCGACAGGGCTACGCTTTCTTTTAAAAAAGTAGTGGTACTGGGATTGTTTCGAGATGCTGATCGAACTATTCGTGAGGAGATGGAACAATACCTGGCTGCTGCCTTACGTAATAGGGGTCAATGGGCGGAGTGGGCATATGAACTACACGCCCTATGGTCTTTATTACAATTGTTTTTTGGGGCTCCATGTTTGGTTGCCAAAGCGGGTAATTGCCTATTTCTATTCGTAGGATCTACGGTATCCCCGTCAATAATGGTCATTTTCCCTATGCCGCCACCTGCTATAAATTCTGCTGCATAGGAGCCCACCCCCCCAAGATCTACTACCATCACATGGCAGTTATTCAGTTGCAAAACAGCCTTTTCTCCTATGAGAAGCGTTGTAAGGGATAGCCAGGATCGGTCCATACAGCAAAGCAAGTGAATTGTGGGTTAGCAGAGAAATCAACATAGGTGGAAATAAATTTTCTCAATGAAATTTTTGGTAGCGGATAAAAAATCTATATTTGATATCGAAATATTTCCTAACCCATTAACATTCTAAATTTAGAAAAATGGCAACTAAGAAGAAAGCTAAAAAAGCTGCAAAGAAGCCTGCTAAAAAAGCCGCCAAGAAAAAGGTAGCTAAGAAAGCAGCAAAGAAGCCTGCAAAAAAGGCCGCAAAGAAAAAACCCGCTAAGAAAAAGTCTGCACGTAAGCCAAATGCGGCTTTCATGAAGCCAATGACTCCTAGCGCGGCACTTGCTGCTGTAGTAGGTTCTAAAGCTCTTGCTCGTACTGAAGCTGTTAAGAAGATTTGGGGCTACATTAAGTCTAACAAACTTCAAGACAACAAAAACAGACGTATGGTTAACGCGGATGCTACGCTAAAAGCTGTATTCGGTGGTAAAGGCCAGGTGTCTATGTTTGAAATCGCTAAGTACCTTGGTAAGAATCTGAGCTAAGCTTTTTAACTCATTTTTGAGAAAGCCATTCAGCAATGAATGGCTTTTTTCATTGGGGAAATATTGGTAGTTGTTTTGCCGCTAACCATTTTACCCAATGGGGATACTGATGCGTGTGGTAGTGCCCTTCCCTGGTTGGCTGTCAATAGCTAATGTGCCCTGATGAAATTTAATACGGGACTGAATACTATCGAGTCCTATACCTCTTCTTATTTTTTCCTGATCAAACCCACGACCATCATCCTCATAAACTAAATGAAAATTCTTTTTATCAAACTGAAGAGATAGTTTAACCTGTGCGGCATCAGCATGCTTGAAAGTGTTATTAAGTAGCTCTTGTACTACGCGGTAAACCATTCGTTTTTTACTTAGGTTTAAATTGTAATCATCTTGTGCTGCATAAATGTCTAATGAAAAAGTTGGTTTTTTCATGACCGAACAGGAGGCAATCAATTCCCGAATAGATTCTCGTAAGCCAATATCTTTTAACTCCGGGGGAGCCAATAGTCGGGATAAGGTGCGTACTTGTTGAATAGTATTTTGTAAGGCGGTTTCTAAGTTGGAAAGTTCTTTTTTGGTGAGGGTGCCCTTTGATTTCAATAGTTCAATATACACATTGATATAAGCCAGCATTTGCCCAACCCCATCATGTAAATCCTGGCCAATTTCATAGCGTTGTTGGTCCTCCGCTTGTAAACGAGCTTCCGTTAGTTCCTGCTCTTTTCTGACCTCCTGCTCCCGTATGGACTGCTCCAATGCCCTAATCTTTGTAACATCCCAGTGAATACCTACCGATCCTCTTACGTTTCCTTTTAAATCAAATACCGGCGCCCCGCTGATTACTGTTGTTATTAACTTACCATCTTTTCTTTGTAGGGTTAGCTCATAAACAGATCCTTTTCCTTTTTCTCGAAGGGAATTATTTTTCTCAAATGTTTTGACCTCTTCTTTTTTTGCTAAAAATAATGCATGTGCAATTTTCCCACTGATCTCCTCTGTTTTATAGCCCAGCATATTGCTAAACGCCTCGTTGCTGTAGATAATTTTATCTTGTAAATCAACCTCCAAAACTCCCAGTTCTAAATTTTCAAAAAGTGTTCTAAACTTTTCTTCACTAGCGCGAAGTATTTGTAAGCTGTTTTCTGCTTGTTGTTTGTATTTGTATTCATTGGTTAAGTCATAGGTAGCTCCAATATATCCAATGAACTCTCCGCTCTTTAAAAAACGAGGAATAGCACGTAATGAGAGATATTTATATTCCCTTGGCACTGCTGTTTTTAATGCCATCTCTACTTCAATAGGTTCTCTCTTTACTACTTTTTGATCCCATTCAGTTGTCACAATTTCTTTGTATTCATCTGCTACCCACTCGGACATTTGTCCTACAGAATATTGGTCTTCCTCTGTTAATCCAAAAAATTGTCTGGCTTTTTCATTGTTGTAAACTATGATATCCTTTTCGTCCGAGACCCATATCATGATGGGGACACTATCTGCTATTTTTTTAAACCGTCTTTCACTCTCCTCGATGTACTCTTTGTAAAATTCTACTCCGCTGATATCCCGAAGCGTCCCGGCCCATACCTCGTCATTGGCTACTACGTCATATTTCTTATGCACTACTTCTTCAATCCACACTCGCTTACCTGTTTTGGGGTGTTGTAATTGATATTTAATAGTGGCAAATCCAGTTTGCTGAAAAAGTTCCCAGGCAGACTCATAGGCTTCTAATGAATCAATGACTACCAGTTTGCTTTTTTCAAGTAACGGATCTGCAACATTATGTGGAGTGAAGCCTAATAATTTTTCCCAACAATCCGTGTAAAAACTTTTTCCCGGTTGTGTCCGATACGAGATATAATGCACTGCATCCGTAATCTCCAGCAGCAGATTCAGTTTGAAGCGAGTGTCGTAGACTTCCTGCTCCAGTGATTTTTTTTCTGCCGAGAGATTTGAGTTAATCAGTGTATCAAATTTTTGATCAGTGGACATGATGCAATATCACCAAAATTACTTTAAGAGAATTTTTCACGCCATTTACGACTTAACAGTCGCCAACCCACTTGTGCCCAATGGCCAATCTTATTTTGCAATAAAGCACCTGGGCTAAAGGAATATTTCAATTCTTTCCAGGTAGCACCAATGGCTTTTTCCTGGTCCAATTGCTGCACCTTTAATTTTAATTTTTCGTGTTCAATATCTTCTAGTCGTCTAATCTTTCTCATGGGGTTCGTCCTTAAATAAAGCACGGATTAATAAATTCATAATGGGAATGCGCAGCCATTTATCACGTGATAGCCAGCCCCATAATCCCAGCAGCAAAATCAGCCCGCTCACTATCATAAAGCCCAACCACAGGCTATTGAGCCAGGTTCCAATCAATAATGCTATTCCAATGCAAACTATTGTGAGGAATAAAAAAAACACCAGGGCTGCCAGCAACACCGCGATCAGGACCGTTAAAACGTTTGCTGTTTTTTCTGCCGTTGACAGCTTGAGTTGCGACAACCTGGTGTTCAGGTACGCTTTGAGGCGGCTGACTAATTCCTCAATTTTGTTGAGTTCGTCTGACATCTCCTAAAGGTAAGAAGCCCTGGTTTTAGATAATACCTTCCAGTTCTTCTTCGGCCTTTGTCGGACGCAAATAACACCCCCAGTGCACTTCCAATGGCCATACCAGCTCCCAATGCAATCATAATTTTTGATACTAATTTCATACCCCTGCGTTTTGTTTTTTTCTAAATTCATCTCAAACTACCATATGCGGCACCAATTTAAAACGACGGTATGCAAGGTTACCCGTGATTTCTCTCAATCGTTACTACCAACAGGAGTATTGCTTTTGATGCTAGTTGGTTTTGCCATATCAATACGGGCACAAAGCAAAAACAGTTCGTTATTAGTTTCTATCCTATCTCAGGCTAATACAGGACCTGCGCAACAAGTATTAAAAGATCCTGATACATATCGTTTGCAGATTATCTACACGCAGATTGATAGAAATAAAAAAGGCCAACCCACCTTTACGCATCATAGGTATTTGGTAGATCCCAATAAATACTTCAATCCGGCTTCCATGGTTAAAATGCCATTGGCTTTTTTAGCAATGGAAAAATTGCATGAACTCAGTAATTCAGGTAAGCATCAATCCCTAGGACTCGGATTAAATCGGGATACGCGTGTAGCATTTGATAGTAGCTATCCGCAACAGGTTGCGATGCGTAAAGAGGCTTCGGCCCCTGGAGAAATTCCTACCATTGGACACCTGATTAAACGAGCCTTTTTAATTAGTGAAAATGATCCTTATAATCGACTCTACCAATTTATGGGGCAGGGGCCTACTAACCAACTGTTGCAAGCAAAAGGATATTCATCGGTTAGGATTACCCGTCAGTTTATGGGGTTTACGGAACAACAGAACAGACACACCAATGCGGTTAGATTCTATAATGCTAGTGGGCAAGAAATCTATGCGCAAGAACCTGGCTTTAATCGAGATAGTTTTTCTTTTCCTTCTCCAATCCTGATAGGGAATGCACATATCAACAGAAAAGAGGAACTGGTGCAAGGCCCTTTTGATTTTACACGTCACAATTCAATTTCATTGGAGGATATGCAAAAAATGCTTCAAGCTGTTGTGTTCCCCCATTGGTCTCCAAAACAAAACAGGTTCAATTTTTCTGAATCGGATCGTCAATTTATCTTACAATACTTATCCCAGTATCCGTCTGAGACCAATTATCCAAAGTATGATACAGCTGCATTCTATGATAGCTATGTGAAGTTCTTTTTTCAGGATTCCACCCACCGAATGCCTTCGGGAGTGCGTGTATTTAATAAAGTGGGCTGGGCCTATGGGTTTCTAACGGATGTCTCATACGTGGTAGACACGGTTAACCGGGTGGATTATTTCTTATCAGCTACACTCTATGTAAACAGCGATGGGATAGTTAATGATTCCAAGTATGATGAAGAGGCTGTTGGGTTTCCTTTTTTGAGGGAATTGGGCAGGCTGATTTATAACTACGAATTAACTCGTCAAAGAGACTTTAAGCCTGCGTTACATTTACAGGGAATTCAATATGAAAAACGTAATCAGGCAGATAATCGTCCAACTATCAAGGAGGCTGATAATTAAGTTTTATTGATAATCAGCGAAGTGTAGTTTAAATGCGCCCCGAAAAATAATTTATCTAAACCTTTTTGTACGGGGATTGTAATACTTGCATGAACGCATTTACAATTAAGGACTTGGAGAATTTGTCTGGGGTAAAGGCTCACACTATCCGGATTTGGGAGCAACGCTATAACTTTTTGAAGCCACAGCGTACCCAGACCAACATTCGCTATTACACCAATGAGGAATTAAAGACTATTCTCAATATTTCCTTACTAAACAAATACGGGTTCAAGATTTCTCATATTGACCGTATGTCCCAAGAGGAAGTTGGGCAGCGAATTCTTTCACTTTCTGATTCACAGGCTATACAAGAGCGAAATGTTAATGAGCTTGTGAAGGAAATGATCGATTTGAATACAGAAAAGTTAGACAAGATTATTTCTGAGCATATCATTATCAAGGGAATGGAGCGCACCATGATGAAGCTTTTGTTCCCATTTCTTGAAAAAATTGGAATTCTTTGGGTAACCGGGCATATCAATCCTGGCCAAGAGCATTTGATAACAAACCTAATCCGTCAGAAAATGATGGTGGCTATTGACAGGACTCCACAGCCTGCTCAACCAGAGAAGAATGTATTGCTGTTTCTTCCAGAAGGGGAGTATCACGAGCTGGGCTTATTGTTTCTGAACTATCTCATGAAGAATAAAGGGGTTGGGACCATCTATGCGGGAACTAATATTCCATTTAAGGATGTAGCTTATATCATTGACCTGAAAAAGCCTGACTATATTTTCTGTCACCTGACTACTACTGTTTCAAATTTCTCAATTGAGAAGTTCCTGGATAAGTCTGCTCATTATTTTGAGGGTACTCCGCTGATTGTTTCGGGTCATCCTATTATGCATTACAAGAAGACAATTCCTTCCGGGATTTCATTCAAGTATTCGCTTGCAGAGATGATGGACTTTATTAATCAGCTGGGGGCTTAAGGAGCCAAACGTTCAATCTTCCAATTTCCTGTTTCTTCTTTAGCATAGCTGATGCGATCGTGCATTCGGCTGGGTCTTCCTTGCCAAAACTCTATTCGTGAGGGATTGACACAATATCCTCCCCAATGTGGAGGGCGGGGTATCGTTGATTGACCTTGATACTTTTTTTCCAGTTGCTCATATTGTTCTTCCAACCATTCTTTATTGGCCACTACCTGACTTTGTGGCGAAGCCCAAGCACCAAGTTGACTCCCAATAGGGCGGCTGTGAAAATAAGTGTCGCTGGCAGCCGCATCAATAGGATGGGCGGTTCCAATTATTCTGATTTGTCTTTCCAGTTCTTTCCAAAAAAATAATAACGAACATGCAGGGCTGGTATTTAATTGCTGTCCTTTGGCGCTTTGATAATTAGTGAAAAACACAAATCCGTTTTTGTCATAACCTTTCAGCAACACAATTCTGGACTCAGGTACATTTCCATTGAGGGTAGAAAGTGTCATGGCATTTACCTCGTCAATAGCAGCGCGGGTGGCTTGTTCCCACCATTGCGTAAACTGATCAAAGGGATCCTTAGCTACCTCCGCTTCATGAAGGCTGTTCAATGCATAATCTCTACGTAAATCAGCGATGGAGGACTTTGTCATAATCTTAGAAAGCGTAAAGGTACAACTTCGTATTTTTAGTATTAGTAATCTACGTCATGCAACCAATTATTGATGCAAACCGGGTTCGCCAGTTATTTTTAATGGCGCTTATAGTATTGATTGGTCTTGTGTTGTTCCGCGAGCTGGCTTTTTATGTACCCGCTTTATTGGGGGCACTCACACTTTATATTTTACTCCGCACTATTTTTTTTAGATTAACTGAGGTGCGTAAATGGAAAAAAGGTCCCACGGCTTTACTCTTGATGATGGTTTCTCTATTAATGATATTGTTCCCGGTTGCGTTGTTACTACAAATGCTCTCCGGAAAACTTGCATATGCGTTGGATCATTCTGGTGAATTAGTGGCTTCGCTAAAACAAGTAGTAGCGGAGGTAGAGGCGCGTTATCATGTAGTAATACTCAGTGAGGCTAATATTAATAAGGTAGGAGAGTGGATGGCTTCTTTATTACCGCGGATGCTCGGTGCAACTTTTAATTCATTATCTACTATTTTCTTTCTCTACTTTATTCTTTATTTTCTTTTTACACAAGGACGTGCTTTTGAGAAAGCATTGGTTCAGTATATGCCTTTTCGTGCGGATAATGTGGGCTTATTGGAAAAAGAAGTACACTCGATGGTGGTGGCTAATGCAGTAGGCATACCGGTAGTAGCCTTTGCACAAGGAGTGGTGGGACTTATTGGTTATTGGTTAATTGGAGTGAAAGAACCTTTTTTCTGGTTTGGTATTACTTGTATTGCCGGAATGCTACCTGTAATAGGAGCTGCATTGGCTTATATTCCTTTAATCATCATTTTTTTAGCTAATGGTCAAATGGGTCAAGGGATAGCCATGTTCTTTTTTGGCTTTGGTATAATTGGAACTGTTGATAATGTGATGCGATTCACACTCCTTCGAAAAATTGGGGATGTGCATCCGTTGGTTACCGTATTTGGCGTAATAGCCGGACTTAGTTTATTTGGTTTTATTGGATTAATCTTTGGTCCCTTATTGATTTCACTACTCTTATTACTGATTCGAATTTATCGTTCTGAGTTTGTAGCTAAACACGGGTTTCTTGGATGAACGCATTTCCAGTATCAGATTGGTTGAATCTCTTATCCAAGCTTAGCGTACAACGCTTTGTCAATGCTATAAAAGTTTGGTCCAGTTTTCAATTGAGTAAATGGACAGGTAAGCCTATTCAATGGGGGCTTCCTATTTCCATTTCTTTTGAACCCACTACCTCTTGTAATTTACGTTGCCCGGAATGTCCCAGTGGTCTTCGTTCATTTAGCCGACCTACAGGGATGCTGCAGCAAGATTTTTTCAGGAGCACCATTGACCAACTACATAAGGATTTGTTTTATCTGATTTTTTATTTTCAGGGCGAACCTTATTTGAACCCTGCTTTTTTAGATATGGTGCGCTATGCAGCTGATAAAAAAATATACACGGCTACCTCTACCAATGGACATTATTTAAATGATGCTAATGCACGCAAAACTATTGAGAGTGGGTTAGATCGTCTGATTATTTCTATTGACGGCACTACGCAGGAAGTATACGAGCAATATCGTGTGGGGGGTAATCTGGAAAAAGTATTGGAAGGGGCGCGTACTATTATGCAGTGGAAAAAGAAATTGAAAAGTAGAACGCCATTTGTGGTGTTTCAGTTTTTAGTAGTTCGTCCTAATGAACATCAATTAGAAGAGGCTCGTGCATTGGCAACAGAAATAGGTGTAGATGCTATTTGGTTTAAAACAGCACAGGTATACGATTTTGAAAATGATCCTAATCAATTAATTCCTGTCAATACATCTTATAGCAGGTATCGGAGAACTGAAAAAGGTATCGTGTTCAATGGGCAACTAGCCAATCATTGTTGGCGGCTTTGGCATGATCCTGTTATTACCTGGGATGGATTGGTAGCACCTTGTTGTTTTGATAAGGATGCCTCACACCGTTTAGGAGATTTGAAACAACAGTCCTTTGCTACCATTTGGCGTAGTGAGGCCTACCGAAAGTTTCGGACCACCTTATTAACGGGACGCAAGCATATTGATATTTGTTCCAACTGTTCAGAGGGAACAAAGGTTTGGGGTGATTAGTGTATACTTGCTTGATGTTTAAACATTAACTTTGCTCCATGGGCATTGAGCAGGATATTCAGCAATCACGATTTAGAAATAATTTTCAAAAAGCTGCCGTCAACCTTTTGTTTACTTCAGGTTGGTTGCGGGATCAAATGAAATTGATTTTTGATCGAGAGGATATTACCGGTCAGCAATTTAATATTCTTCGTATTCTACGGGGTAGTTTTCCCACACCTCTCTCCACCTTGCAAATAAGAGATCGAATGTTGGAAAAAATGAGTGATACCAGCCGATTAGTGGATCGATTGGTTATGAAAGGCCTGGTTAAAAAAATTACTTCTGAAACAGATCGAAGATTAGTAGATGTATTAATTACCGATAAAGGGAAAAAGCTATTGACCCGGTTAGATGATTGTGATAAGGAGATGGATGCTATTTTTTCTAACCTAAACGAACAAGAGGCGGCACAGCTCAGCACCCTTTTAGATAAGATGCGCGCTGATAAACGTTAACGTATTTTTGCAGGATGAAGCGATACCTCCTTTCTATCCCGACTCTTTTTTTATTTATTATTGCTTTGGCACAACCCAAATATGAATTTCGTGGTGTTTGGATTGCCAGTGTGGCTAATATTGATTGGCCTAAATCCGGTATGACTGATCCGGCTGCACAACGTGCAGATTTTATTCGCCTATTGGATCAGCATCAACGCAATCGGATGAATGCTATGATTGTTCAAATCAGGCCAGCCGCTGATGCATTTTATCCTTCCTCCTTTGAGCCTTGGAGCGAATGGTTAACAGGTGAACAAGGCAAAGCTCCCAATCCTTATTGGGATCCACTTGCATTTATGATTGAGGAAACACACAAGCGTGGAATGGAATTTCATGCCTGGTTAAATCCTTATCGGGCTGTACAAACTATTGGAATGTCCTCGATTGCAGAAAACCATATCATGCGTAAAAAACCAGAATGGTTTTTGGTATATGGAGATAAAAAGTATTTTGACCCGGGAAATAAGGAAGCGCAATCATTTGTAGTGAATGTGGTACGTGATATAGTGCATCGCTATCCGGTTGATGCCATTCATATGGATGACTATTTCTATCCTTATCGTATTGCCGGCAAAGAATTTCCAGATGCCAGCTCTTATGCAAAATCGGGTTCGCGCTTAAATAAAGAGGATTGGCGTAGGAGTAATGTGGATTCCATTATTGTAGCTATCAGTAAAGTTATCAAAGAGGAAAAGCCGCTGGTTAGATTTGGTATATCTCCATTTAGTGTTTGGCGTAATAGTGATAAAGACCCACGAGGGAGTGATAGTCATGCCGGACAAACCAATTACGATGACCTCTATGCTGATATTTTACTCTGGTTAGAAAAAGGCTGGATCGATTATGTCACTCCACAACTTTACCTGGAAATCGGGCATGATAAAATTGCCTATGAAAAACTATTAAACTGGTGGAGTAAAAATGGGTATGGCAAACATATTTATATTGGTCATGGAATCTATCGCACGGATGAAAAAAATTCAGTGAAATGGAAAAATCCGGATGAGTTACCTAACCAACTAAAATTACTAAGAACTACTCCAGCCGTTCAGGGTAGTATTTACTTTAGCAGTAAATCATTTGATCGTAATCCCAATGGATGGAATGATAGCTTACAACAAAATTATTATCGCTACCCGGCATTACTTCCACCAATGGAATGGATTAGCAATGAAAAACCAGCGGCTCCTGTAATTGATCGATTTAGTCGTAAAGGGGAGTCTATTGTTTTCCGCGTTAGTACCATAGCAAAAAGTCAGCTACCTGTTAAGTACTATGTACTTTATCGCTTTCCAGCGGGGCGCTCATTGGGAGCGCTTTTTGAACAACCTTCCTCTATTTATTCCTTGGTTGTTAAGTCAGGTGGATTTGAACAAACAGTGCCGCAGCGAGAAAATGGTATTGCCTATCAGTATTATGTCACGGCAGTGGGAACAAATAATATGGAGAGCGAACCCGTTCCTGTAACAACCGTAGTTAAAGAGTAGTAAAAACACGCTATGGCTATTCATCAACGACTTCAACAAAAACTGCTGCAACGGCTCTCTCCGCAGCAGATTCAACTGATGAAGTTGTTGCAAGTACCCACCGCTTCACTTGAAACACGGATTAAAGAAGAGTTAGAAGAAAACCCCGCACTAGAATTAGAGCCTGAGCGTTTTGAGGAGAAAGAAAATGCGGACGAGGACTTTGATTCTATTGATGAAAATACTGATGAAACGGGTACTGATTCTTTTGAAGAGGATACGGGGAGTGATTATATACAGGATGACGATGATGAAGCGGATTATAAATTACGCGATACAAATTATCCGGAGTTTTCAGAAGAACGCGAGCATCCTATTCGTTCAGGCACTAGTTTCTATGATTTACTAACGGATCAATTACAACTGCTAAATCTAGACACTACACAGCAAATTATTGCTGAACAGGTAGTGGGTAGCATTGATGAGGATGGATACCTACGCCGAGATACTTCTGCTATGGTGGATGATCTGGCATTTAAACAAAATGTAATTGTTACAGAAGTAGAAGTAGAAGCAATCATTGAGATGATTCAGCAATTTGATCCGCCTGGTGTGGCGGCGCGTAATCTGCAAGAATGTTTATTGCTTCAGCTCAAACGAAAGGAACAAGCTGACCCACTTGCCATACTAGCAATCAATATTCTCACAAATTATTTTGATGAGTTTTCTCGTAAGCATTATGATAAAATCCAAAAAGCTATTGCTGTTACCGAGGATGAAATGCGTGACGTGATTCAATTAGTTACCAAACTAAATCCCAAGCCAGGTGGTGAGTCACCCGATGATACACAAGAGCTCAATTATGTTGTGCCTGATTTTTTTATTTATAATAATGGTGGCAAACTGGAGTTAACGCTTAACAGCCGTAATGCACCTGAATTACGAATCAGTGAGGGATACAGGGATATGTTGCGTGATTATGAGAAAGGGGCTAAAAAAGATAAACGCCAAAAAGAAGCGGTTTTGTTTATCAAACAAAAAATTGATGCGGCTAAATGGTTTATTGATGCCATACAGCAACGGCAACAAACCTTATTACTCACCATGCAGGCTATCTTGGAATTGCAACGAGATTTTTTAATGAGTGGGGATGAATCTGATCTACACCCTATGATTTTAAAAGATGTGGCAGCTGCTACCGGGTTAGATATTTCAACGGTAAGTCGTGTAGCCAATAGTAAATATGTGCAGACTGAGTTTGGAACTTATCGGCTTAAGTTTTTCTTTAATGAAGCACTCACTACTGATACCGGTGAAGAAGTTTCAACACGCGAGGTTAAAAGAATTTTAAGTGATTTAGTGGCGGGTGAGGATAAAAAAAATCCTGTTAGTGACGAACGATTAACAGAATTATTACAAGAAAAAGGTTACGAGATTGCCAGAAGAACAGTAGCTAAATACCGCGAACAATTAATGATTCCCGTTGCTCGTCTCCGCCGAGAGCTGTGAACTTTTTTTCTCTCCTGTTTTATCTAATCCGTTTTTTTGGATGGCTCCTGTAATGAGTTTACGCCATGTTTCTGGTACCTCGGAATAACCTGTTTTACTCAAAGCGAGAATCCAAGGACGGTAATCCGGATTGCCCGCCAAGCTGGGGTAAAACTTTTTTCTTTCAACCAGTTTGCAAAAATCAACAAAGGAAGCGGTGTCTGACTTGTACTGTTTATAGCTACTTCGGATACCTTTTGTTTTCAGTAAATTATTTTTTCCTTTGATCCCAAAAAAATTGCGAAGTAGTTTACTATTGCGGCTGGTGCCATTGCCTGATTCAATAATAGCTACTCCTAAAATAACTGCGCCAGGTATTTTGTACGCTTCTGCAAGTGAGTCGGTCAACGGTTGATATTTTTCGCGGAAGCTTTGTTTTTGGGCACTCAGACTCAATTGAAAAAAGAGAAGGTATACTATCAGTATAAGTCTGTGTTGTGGCAGCGAAGTGACCGTTTTCATTAAGATTTAGTCAGTATGCTGACAAAATTATATTAAAATTGGTCAGTAGTTTTTATTCTTTTGGGACTGAGGAACTCTCATATAGCGCTTAAATTGATGTACTTTGCACTCTATTCCTATGCGTAAAAAGTCAGACACAATAGTCCAAGCCGATGCAAAAATCTGGAAAGCATTCGCTTCGTTGCTTTCTTACATATTTCATCCTGTATTTGTACCGATTTACTTCATGCTTTTTTTGCTCTATGTGCACCCGTTACATTTTTTGGGATACACTTCACGTGAGCGGTTATTGATTTTATTGCAAGCGGTATCGATGTTTAGTTTTTTCCCCTTGGTAACAGTGGGATTACTCAAAGCGTTGGGGTTTATTTCTTCTATTCAGCTGAAAGAACAAAAAGATCGCATAATTCCATTGGTAGCTTCGGGTATTTGGTATTTCTGGATTTGGTATGTATGGAAAAATATGTCCGGGCATTCAGTGGTAGCCATTCAATACGCTTTGGGTATTTGGCTTTCCTCTATAGCGGCGCTGATGCTTAACACGCGATTTAAAATCAGTTTGCATACGTTGGCGCTAGGTGTTACCCTTTGTTTATTAGTGCAAATGGCAGTCCGTGAAAATCTATATTATGGCGCCTGGCTGTCAGTGGCTTTGCTAATTACGGGGTTGGTATCCTCGGCTCGATTATATCTGGATTCCCATGGTCCCCGCGAAGTATATTGGGGGCTTTTTGTGGGTGCTTTATCCGTTTTTATAGCGGGGTATTTTGTTTAAAATACTAGAAAACAACGGGTTATTTCCCCCTTTTTTTCCGAAAAATCCCAAAAAAATTGTTCCAAAATAATTAGCTTTTATTTGCTAAAAGTATTAGTTTTGTATTCTAAACCAATAAAACATGTCTTCAAATAATGACAAGCTGAAAGCCCTGAAGTTGACCATGGATAAGATCGATAAAGATTATGGAAAGGGTAGTGTGATGATGATGAATGAGAAAGGAGAAATGCAACAAGAAGTAATATCAACCGGATCTATTGGATTAGATGCAGCATTAGGTATTGGCGGTCTTCCTAAAGGAAGAATTGTAGAAATATATGGGCCGGAATCTTCTGGTAAAACAACCGTTGCTATTCATGTAATTGCCGAAGCACAGAAAAAAGGAGGCATGTGTGCTATTATTGATGCAGAACATGCTTTCGATAGCAGCTATGCGCAAAAATTGGGTGTGAACGTAGAAAGTCTTTTGATCTCTCAACCTGATTATGGGGAGCAGGCACTTGAAATTGCTGACAGATTGATTTTATCTGGTGCATTGGATGTGGTTGTGATTGACTCGGTGGCTGCGTTGGTTCCAAAGAGTGAGTTAGAGGGTGAAATGGGAGATAGTAAAATGGGTTTGCATGCGCGATTGATGAGCCAGGCGTTGAGAAAGCTAACAGCTACTATTGCAAAAACAAATACCATTTGCATTTTCATTAACCAACTTCGTGAAAAGATTGGTGTAATGTTTGGTAATCCTGAAACTACAACAGGAGGTAATGCCTTGAAATTTTATGCTTCTGTTCGTTTGGATATTCGCAGAACACAACAGGTAAAAGATGGTGATGAGGCAATCGGTAACCACGTAAAAGTAAAAGTGGTGAAAAACAAAGTGGCGCCTCCATTCCGCGCTGCTGAGTTTGATATCATTTTTGGTGAGGGTATTTCTAAAGCCGGAGAGATTATTGATATGGGTACCGAACTGGGTATTATTAATAAGAGCGGTAGCTGGTATAGTTATAATGATGACAAATTGGGTCAAGGTCGTGAGTCAGTAAAGCAGCTCATGCTCGATAATCCGGAATTGGCTGCTGATATTGAAGCTAAGATTCGCGAAAAAATAAAAGAGGCGCAAAACGCCTAATCTTATCCATTAATAATCAATGGGTTATTTAAGACCTGCCTCCGAAAGGACAGGTCTTTTTGCTTTTTCAAACCTCAAGGACTCAAATTCAATGTTTAAACATTGTATATTTGGCAACTGTTGATGAACTTCTCTGAACTTTATTCGTTTAACTACTTACCGCTATGATACATAAAAGTGCAAACAAGAAGGGTTGGGTTAAAAAAGCGCTGATTGCTTTACTATTTATTTCTCTTCTTGGCGGAGGGGCTTTCTGGTATATCATGAACCAAACGTTTGATGATACGGCATCTGCCGAATCAGCCTTTACGGTTAGCGCTCAGGATCTGATCAATGCCTATCAGACAAATGATAGTTTGGCCAATGCTACCTACCGAGAGCAGATTATCACTGTTCAAGGAAAGGTTACGGAGGTAGAAGCCGCAGACACTACGGTTAATATTAAGTTTACTGATCCAGTTACGGGTTCGTACTTAATTTTTGACTTTCAATCTCAACACGTAGCGGATGCAAAAGTGGTACAAGCGGGAGATAGTGTAGCTATTAAGGGTTCTTGTAGTGGAAATATTTATAGCCAGTTGAGAAGGGCACATATGATCAGTTTCAAACGTTCCGTATTAGTCACAAAATTTTAAAACCTAAAACAATAAATATGAAAAAAACAGTTCTAGTACTCTCTTTGATTGCTTTCACAAGCGTATTATTTGCTCAAACAAAAAAAACAACTTCTGCAACTGTTGCTTTTGATGCTACCACTGCACTAGATGCATTGCCAAAAGCAGAGAACAAAACAGTTATTGCTGAAATCGATACTAAAACCGGTCAAGTAGGTTTTGAAGCTGCTGTTAAGAATTTTGCTTTTACAAACCCTACTATTCAGTCGCACTTCAATGAAGAAAGGTGGTTGAATTCAGATAAATACCCTGCTTTTACTTTTATGGGTAAAATAACCGACGTTACTAAATACAATTTTTCTAAAAATGGTGTTTACAACGTTACGGTTACTGGTCAAATGACTATCAAGGATAAAACAAATAATGTAACGGCTCCCGCTACCATCGAAGTAAAGAATGGTGCTTTAACAGCTACTGCTTCTTTTACAATTGTATTGGCTGATTATGGTGTACAGGTGGGTAATAGCGGCAAGATTGCCGGTGAACCTAAGATCACTGTATCTGCAGAGTTGAAGTAATTATAAGTTTAGTTATAACCAAAGGGCTGTCCTACTTTTGCGGGACGGCCCTTTTTTATCTATGCCTTTCAAACTTCAATCTCCTTTTACACCTGCGGGTGATCAGCCCGAAGCTATTCGGCAACTGACTGAGGGACTCATGGCCGGAGAAAAATACCAGACCTTACTGGGTGTTACCGGAAGTGGTAAAACATTTACCATGGCCAACGTAATTCAACAGGTCCAAAAGCCTACGTTGGTATTGACGCATAACAAAACCTTAGTGGCACAGTTATATGGAGAATTTAGACAATTCTTTCCCGAAAATGCAGTGGAGTATTTTGTTTCTTACTATGATTATTATCAGCCGGAAGCCTATATGCCGGTTAGTGATACCTATATTGAGAAGGATCTGTCTATCAATGAAGAATTAGATAAATTAAGATTACGGGCTACATCCAGTTTATTAAGTGGGCGTCGAGATATTATTGTAGTTGCTTCGGTGAGTTGTATCTATGGTATGGGTAACCCGGTTGATTACATGAATGGAATTATTCGATTGGAAAAAGGGCAGGTAATTTCCCGGCAAGCTTTTCTACATGCACTAGTCAATTCTTTATATAACAGAACAACACTTGAATTTGAAAGAGGTACGTTTCGGGTAAAAGGAGATACGGTTGATATCAACATTCCTTATTTGGATGTGGCGTATCGGGTACATTTTTTTGGGGACCAAATAGAATTTCTTGAAACCATTGAAGTGATTTCCGGAAAAAGAATTAGCACTATGGATAATGTAGCTATTTTCCCGGCCAATCTTTATGTGGCTCCCAAAGATGTTTTACAACAAGTAATTTATGAAATTCAAGATGAAGCGTTGGCGCAAGAAAATTACTTTAAATCACAGGGTAAACTAGTAGAAGCACAGCGATTGAAAGAGAGAGTGAATTATGATTTAGAAATGATTCGGGAGTTAGGTTATTGTAGTGGTATAGAAAATTATTCTCGATTTTTTGATCGTCGTAAACCTGGCACACGACCATTTTGCTTGCTGGATTATTTTCCTTCTGATTTTTTAATGGTGATAGATGAAAGTCATCAAACTATCCCGCAGGTGAGTGGAATGTATGGCGGAGATCGCAGTCGTAAACTGACACTGGTGGATTATGGATTTCGATTGCCCTCTGCATTGGATAATCGTCCATTAAATTTTCATGAGTTTGAATCCTTGCAACAACAAGTAGTATTTGTTTCCGCTACGCCTGGTAATTACGAGTTAGAAAAATGTGAGGGCATTGTAATTGAACAGGTGGTTCGTCCTACTGGTTTATTGGATCCTCCTATTGAGGTTCGTCCAAGTAAAAATCAAATTGATGATTTATTAGATGCTATTGATAAACGTGTCAAACAAGGAGATCGTGTGTTAGTAACTACTTTGACAAAACGAATGGCAGAGGAAATGGATAAGTACTTACACCGGATTGACATTCGTTCTAAATTTATTCATAGTGATGTGGATACACTAGAGCGAGTAGAAATTTTGCGGGCCTTGCGATTAGGTAAAATTGATGTGTTAGTGGGGGTTAACTTATTACGCGAAGGGTTGGACATTCCTGAGGTTTCCTTAGTTGCCATTCTGGACGCGGATAAAGAAGGCTTTTTGCGTAATGAAAAATCATTGACACAAACGGCCGGACGTGCGGCGCGTAATGTAAATGGATTAGTTATTTTTTATGCGGATAAGATTACCGATAGTATGCAGCGTACTATTGATGAAACTACCCGTCGTCGCCAAAAACAAATGGCGTATAATCTGGCTCATGGTATTACACCTACTACTATTCAAAAGTCCACACAGGAAGTTTTTGCTCAAACATCGGTATTAGATATTTTGGATGCAGGAGGTGATGCTAATGCAATGGCTGCTCACACTTTAAAACAGCTTACGGCTGTTTTGGACGAACAAGTGGAGTATACTTCTAAATCGGAGTTGGAGAAGGCCATCCAAAAAGTAAAAAAAGAAATGGATAAAGCGGCTCAACGACAGGATTATATGGAAGCTGCCAGTCTTCGTGACGAAGTATTCCGCTTGGAGGCTCGTTTGAAAGAGTTATAGTTATCTTAGCAACATGGAGAAAAAGGTATTTTTATTGGATGCATTTGCACTGGTGTTTCGTGCTTATTATGCCTTAATTCGAAGTCCCCGTCTTACTTCCACTGGAAAAAACACCAATGCACAATTTGGTTTTACTAATGCATTATTGGAATTAATCAATAAGCAAAAGCCATCTCATATGGCCGTTTGTTTTGATACAGCGGCTCCTACAGAAAGACATACTGACTTTGCCGATTATAAAGCAAACCGTCAAGAAACTCCTGAAGATATATTAGCTGCCGTACCTGATATCAAAGAAATAATACGGGCTTTTAATATTCCTATTATTGAATGCGATGGGTATGAGGCTGATGATGTGATTGGAACACTGAGTAAGCAGGCAGAAAAAGCTGGATATACGGTGTATATGGTTACGCCTGATAAGGATTATGGGCAATTAGTTTCTGAGCATATCAAAATATACAAGCCTGCGTATGGTGGAAATGATGCTGAAGTGCTGGGTCCGGCAGAGGTTTGTGCTAAATGGAATATAAAAGACGTGAGTCAGGTTATTGATATGTTGGGAATGATGGGGGACGCGGTAGATAATATTCCTGGTATCCCAGGTGTTGGCGAAAAAACTGCGGCTAAGTTTTTGCATGAATATGGTTCACTGGAGAACACCTTGGCTAATGCTGATCTAATTAAAGGTGCCATGGGGGAGAAAGTCAGAAAAGGAAAAGAGCTGGCCGTTCTTTCAAAAAAGTTGGCTACTATCATCACTAGTGTTCCTGTTGAATTTCATGAAGAAGATTTTAAGCTCAAAGATTGGAACAAGGAGCAATTAAAAAATATCTTTTCTGCGCTTGAATTCAGAACATTAGGAAAGAGATTATTGGGAGAAGATTTTATTCCGCCTCCTAACCCTCGCTCTGTGGTAGAAAAAGAAATGCCTCAGGGTGTTCAAACTGATTTATTTGGAAACATCATTGGAGGAAATGCGCAGCCGGCCGCGTTTGCTGCTCCCGCTGCTCCCGCTGCACTTGCTGAAGCAATTAATACGGAGGAAAGTACCGGCTTCTCTGCTGATGATGACGCAGATTTACCCCAAGGGCCTGCTGATAAAAATATTCACAACACTCCGCATCATTATGAAGTAGTGGAAGGGGATTCTGCTATAAAAAAACTGGTGCAGGATTTATCGATTCATACTGCAATTTGTTTTGATACGGAAACAACTGGCATAGATGCTAACCTGGCTGAACTTGTGGGCTTAAGTTTTGCAGTGAAACCCGGCGAGGCCTGGTATGTTCCTTGTCCTGCGGATCGAGAGGCGGTCAAAAAATTACTCTCTTATTTTAATTCATTATTTACGGATACTACTATGTGTTGGATTGGACAGAATTGTAAATATGATTTACTCATCTTAAAGTGGTATGGTATTGAACTAGCTGGTACGCTATTTGACACCATGTTAGCGCATTATGTAATTGAGCCGGAAGGGAAGCGTAGCATGGATATTCTCAGTGAAAAATACTTGGGCTATGTTCCGGTTTCAATTGAGGAATTGATTGGGAAAAAGGGAAAAGGTCAGCGAACCATGCGCGAGGTTGCTATTGATGAAATCAAAGAGTATGCTGGTGAAGACGCTGATATTACATTGCAATTAAAAGAGAAGTTTGTCCCACTTATAAAAAAGAAAGAAGTAGCGCGTGTTTTTGATCAAGTGGAATCTCCATTGGTAAAAATATTGACCGCTATGGAGTTTGAGGGAGTGAATGTGGACGTAAACTTCTTAAAAGACTATTCAGTTGAATTAGAAAAAGAAGCGGATCGAGCAGAGAAAAATGTATACGAAAAAGCCGGTGTCCGTTTTAATTTAGCTTCTCCAAAGCAATTAGGGGAAGTGCTATTTGATAAATTACAATTAGATCCTTCTGCTAAAAAAACAAAAACAGGGCAATATCAAACAGGCGAAGATGTTTTGCTAAAATTAGCTGCCAAGGGTCATGAGATTGTAGCTGATATACTAACGTATCGTCAACTTACTAAATTAAAATCTACCTATGTAGATGCGTTACCGGAGTTGATTAATCCCAAAACTGGACGTGTACATACTACGTATGGGCAAGCGGTGGCTGTAACAGGTAGATTGGCTAGTAATAATCCTAATCTGCAGAATATACCGGTACGTACTGAGCGGGGTAGGGAAATTAGAAAGGCATTTATCCCACGTGACAATAATCATATTTTACTTTCTGCTGATTACTCTCAGATTGAATTACGGATTGTAGCATCTATTAGCGGGGATACTAATATGTGTGCCGCTTTTAAGGAAGGGAAAGATATACATACGGCAACAGCTGCACGTGTCTATAATGTACCAGAAGCCGAAGTAACCAAGGAGATGCGTTACAAGGCCAAGAGTGTAAATTTTGGTATTATTTATGGACAGGGGGCTTTTGGGTTGGCTGATAATTTAGGGATATCACGTACAGAGGCTAAAGAAATTATCGCTAATTACAAGCGAGAGTTTCCTGGAATTCAGGAGTACATGGATAATACCATTCGGTTTGCAAAGGACAATGGCTATGTAGAAACGCTATTAGGACGAAAGCGTTGGTTGCGCGATATAAATTCTTCCAATTTCACCATGCGAGGATTTGCTGAACGTAATGCTATTAATTCTCCCATACAAGGTACCGCTGCAGACATGATCAAGTTAGCTATGCAAAAAGTTTATCATGCTATTCAAGCGGCAGGTCTTAAAAGTAAAATGATCTTGCAAGTGCATGACGAATTAATCTTTGATACCTTACGAACTGAAGCAGCTGTATTAAAGCCGTTGATTATAGCTTCAATGCAAGAAGCATTAGCACTTCCTAATGATGTTCCTGTAATTGCTGAATGTGGGCAGGGAGAAAATTGGCTTGAAGCGCACTAGTAGTAGCGCTTAATTCCCGCCTCCGCGCCAGTTGCCTCCGCCACCGCCTCCACCTGCTCCAGCGGGACGAGCCGGACGCATGGCAGGTAGTATTTGATCTTTCCAAATTGTAAATTGTTCTGCGGAAAGCACGGCTTTTAGAATTTCTTCCTGTGCACCATTCCATTTTTGCATTTCCTCACGAAGTGCTTCTCGGTCCATATTTCCTCCTCCGTTCATCATCATATCTCTTACTTCTTGCATGCGGGCATCCTGCTTTCTATAAAGCACTGTTAATGCAGTATCGATCATAGTTAACTTGGCCGCTTCTAATTTGAAAGCGCTATCTAATTTTTGATGAATTACAGCGGCACGCTCAGCGGGGGTACGACGTTGGAAACCACCGCCTCCTCCCGGAGGTTGGGCAAATGAAATGGCACTGCAGCTAATTAAAAGGGTAAGTAGGACTATTTTTTTCATACTATTATTTTAAAAGTGTTTGACGAATTTTCAAAAATTTACTTTCGCTTGACCGTTACTAAAGGTAAGTATTTGGCTGTAGTCAAGTATCTTTGCACCCTTATCATTTTATAAAAAAATGGATTATAATCAATTAGTTGCCGTTAGTGGTTTGCCAGGCTTATTTGAGCTGGTAAGTAGTAAAGCCGATGGAGGTATTGTACGTTCGCTAGAAGATGGTAGTACCCGGTTTGTTTCTACGCGAATTCATCAGTTTTCTCATTTGGAGAGTATTGAAGTATATACTATTCGGGAGAATGTAAACCTGGTAGATGTATTCAAGGCCATGGAAAAAGCAACACAGCCCTTACCTGCCGAAAAAGATGCTGGTGCAGTAAAAAGTTATTTTAAGCAAGTATTTCCTGATATGGATTTTGAGCGAGTATATGATAGCGATCGTCGTAAAATGGTGAAATGGTTTACGCAATTAAAGAGCGCTACTATTGAATTAAAACTTTCCGAGCGAGCTGAGTAGTTACTCTGGTTACTATGTATACAGCGGATATACAAAAATTGCCCCGTCATTATTTGCCAGCTGATTTTGAGTTGACAGATTGGAATAGTTTGGCTCCTTTTTTTCAAGAATTGGACGGACGAACAATAACGTCCTTAGATAACCTGGAGCAATGGCTTCGAGATCTGAGTGAATTAGAGTCTGTTATCAGTGAAGATGCCTGTTGGCGTCAGATCCGAATGACCTGTGATACGGAGAATAAATCATTGGAGGAAGCATTCAATTTTTTTATGTTGGAAATTCAACCACGGATCCAGCCATGGTCTGATCGATTGAATAGAAAACTAATTGATTGTCCTTTTACTTCTTCACTGGATACAACTATTTATTTTACCTTTTTACGAAGTATACGTAAACAAATTGATCTTTTTCGAGAAGCTAACATCCCGGTGATTGCATCACTGAATATGTTACAGCAACAATTTGCAGTGATTGCTGGTAAAATGGCGGTAACTGTAAAGGGAAAGGAATATACCTTGCAGCAAGCGGCCTTATTTTTAGAAGATGAGGATCGTGCTGTGCGTGAAGATGTTTATTTGAAAATAGCAGCGCGTCGGTATCAAGATCAGAAAGCATTACATGAATTGTTTGATCAATTACTTGAAAAAAGAAATCTAATTGCTGCACAAGCGGGATTTACAGATTATAGGGCTTATCGATTTATGGAGTTAGGTCGGTTTGATTATGATCATACAACCTGTGAACAATTTCATGAAGCCGTTCGTGATCATGTAATGCCCTTAGTGAATCAATTGTACGAGCAGAAAAGAAAAAAACTAGGCATTGACAAATTGCGTCCATGGGATTTGCAGGCTGAGCCCCTTGGCACAAAACCATTGAGACCTTTTGCTAACGCATCCGAGTTAATGGAAAAAACAATTGCTTGTTTTACGGCGCTCAATCCTTTTTTTGCTGCTTGTTTGACTCGTATGCAGCAACTGGGACATTTGGATTTGGAAAGTCGAAAAGGGAAAGCACCTGGTGGTTATAATTGCCCCCTTGCTGTAAGTGGAGCCCCTTTTATATTCATGAATGCGGCGGGTACCCTTGATGACGTTACAACTATGGTGCATGAGGGTGGACATGCCATACATTCTTTCTTATGTCACTCGCTTCCGCTCAACGGATTTAAAGAATACCCTACTGAAATTGCTGAGGTAGCCAGCATGACCATGGAGTTATTTAGCATGGATCATTGGGATCAATATTTTTCTGAATCAACAGCATTACAAAGAGCAAAGGAGCAACAATTAGAACGCGTCATTACTATTTTTCCATGGGTTGCTACCATTGATAAATTTCAGCATTGGATTTATACACATCCGGGACATACACATGCTGAGAGAGAAGAGCAGTGGATAAACATTGTTAACGAATTTACTTCACCCGCTATAGATTTTTCAGGATTAGAAAAATATCGTCGTGTGCTTTGGCAGCGACAGCTTCATTTATTTGAAGTTCCATTTTATTATATCGAGTATGGTATTGCACAATTAGGTGCCATTGGTTTGTGGCAGCAATACAAGAAAAACCCAACGGCTGCGCTTGAAAATTATTTACATGCACTTTCATTGGGTGGTACAAGAACCTTGCCTCAATTATTTGAGGCGGCTGGACTATCTTTTGATTTTTCAGGACCGCGTATCAGTCAACTCATGCAGTTTGTGAAAGCTGAGTTGGATCAAATTACGGTTACTACTTCTTCATAAGGAACTCTAAAGCGAGGTCCCCAAATTCCTTCAGTGGTGCCCTTGCCTACTCCAACAATCATATTGATCTCTGCTCCACAAGGAAGATTCAATGCTTTTTTGACTCGCTTAGCATCAAACCCCTCCATAGGGCATGAATCAAAATCAGCAGCGGCAATCGACAGCATAAAGTTTTCTGCAGCCAATGCACAGGATTTATGAACAGTAATTCGCTGATCAGCTCTACCGCCAAATCGCATAAAGGGTTTTCGAAGGCCTACAAAAAAACTAATACTTCTTCTGATCAGTGTTAAGAATCCAAAAGGATCATTAGCATAAGCTAACGGCATTAGTTTGCCATAATAGTCCAAGCCTCTTTTTTGCAATTTGGTGGGCTCGCCTACAATACTTTGCTGAATTCTTTCTCGGTTCCAACGTGCTCTTTTTTTCCAGAGATCCCCCCTTGTTACAAATACTACTAATTCTCGCGCAGTTCTTCCGGCACCCTGTCCCAGGCAATAGGCACCAAATTGTTCTTTTTGTTCAGCAGATTTAATCCAGTAAAATTCCCAACATTGCATATTACTGCTATTCGGCGCTAGTATAGCATGTTGTAGTGCTTTTTCTATCACTGCTTCCGGTACGGGGATATCCGCTGCAAAGCGGCGGTTGGAGCGGCGTCTATTAATTATGGTATCAAATTCTTTTTCTTGAAACATATTACTTTTTATAGTTGAATAAAAAAAGCCGTCCGAATTCGGACGGCTTATAATTTATTGAATACCTGTATTACCAACCAGGATTTTGTTGTGCCTTAATAGTTGGGTTCACATCAATTTCAGTTTGAGGAATCGGGAATACACGTCTGAAATTAGCATAAGCAATAGTACGCGCAGCAGCCGGGTAATTTGCACCGCGGTTGATATCTAATTTAAGACGTTGCATATCCATATAACGATGTCCTTCGAATGCTAATTCTTTTCTACGCTCAGCCATGATATCATTGAAAAGTGTAGTTCCAGTGGAAGTAATTGCACTAGCACCGCGCTGTGCAGTAATTGCATTTACATAGGTTCTGGCTTCTGTTTCATTTGTGGTAGCCTCAGCAACAATTAGATACATCTCTGAAAGACGTAATACTTTGGTATCAGAATGGTCGCCTACAAAGTTGGGGTATTTATTTACAAACACAGAAGGCAAACCACCGCGAACTCCTGTTGCATATAATTGACGACGAACATCAGCGGCTCCAAAAGAAGCATAAAGATCATCTGCACAAAGCATATCACCATAATTACCAGCTTGACTGTAGATATATGACAAACCATCAAATGCATTATTAGCTACAGCATCTGCTGAAACCTCAAAAATCGTTTCTACTCTATCCGTACGGATAACAGGATTAGCCCAATAAGCACCATGACCCGCTGCTGTTATTAAAGTAAATCCACCGTTGTTGATTACATCTAATGCAGCAGTTCTAGCGTTTGTCTTATCATTTTGTGTTAAGAAAACCCTCGCTTGTAGCGCACGTGCCCCAAACTTGCTAAACTGTGAAGAGTTAGAGTAGGTGGTCATCAAATTGTATGCAGCGTTAAGGTCAGTGTGAATTTGATTGTATACCTCAGTAATTGTATTTCTACCTGGTTTCAAATCCGCGTTGTAAACTGTTATAATTGGTACCCCTAGGCCATTTGGGTTGTCAGTGAAAGGTCTGGAAAAATATCTAACCAGGTTGAAATAGCAAAGCGCACGAATTGCACGGGCTTCACCTTTGATTTGGTTTACACTAGCCCCACTTACATTAGCATTGATGATATTATTAGTTCTCAAGATAATTGCATAGGCAGTGGACCACAGTCCAGAAACATTACCATCAGTTAGGTTATAAGAGTAGTTATTGAACAGGGTGTAACGATTAGTGTTAAGGACTGATTGATAGGTGTTATCAGCCATCATATCACCAATCACCATTTGATCTCTTCCATACATAGCCGTAGAACGAAGTCCGGCATAAGCACCACGTAAGGCAACTAATAAATCTGCTTCTGTTCTTAACGCTTGCTCCGGAGTCAGGTTTGCTGGAGGATTTAGCTCCAGGAAGCTTTTTTTACAGGAAGAAAAGGTGGTTATCACCATTACAACCAGTAGGATTCTTACAGTTATATTTTTCATAACAAATAGTTTCAAGTTTATTGTATTAGAGCGTTACGTTTAAGCCAAAAGTGACTGTTTTGGGTATAAATACGTTTAGGTTGGTTGTGGCAGATACTCCTTGCTCTGGGTCAAATGCAAGACGCTTGTCTTTCACCCATGTTACCAGGTTACTTCCGCGCACATATACACGTAATGCCCCAATTTTCAATTTGCTCAGCTCTTGCTTTGACAGGTCGTATCCAATCTGGAAATCACGCAGACGTATATAATCTCCTTGTGCTAAGTTAAATGTGGATGCACTTTGGAAGTTTCTATTACCATTGTATACATAGCGAGGAATATCAGTGATATCGCCAGGTTTAGTCCAACGGTTCAGCTGGCGAGCTACTTTGTTGTAAACAGCACCGTTTCCAGATCCTAAGTAGAAGCCACTCCAGGTATCATATATCAAGTTACCAAAGTTGTAGTAAAGCTGAGCGCTTACAGAGAACCCTTTGTAGGTAATTGTATTACTGAAAGATCCAAAGAATTTAGGAAGCGCTTGGCCTACCAAAACGCGTGCTCCTGCACCTGGGTACGTATTAGTTTTTGTTGTAAGTGTAGTATCAGCATACCAAAGAGGATCACCATTTGCTGGATCTACGCCGGCATATACCCGTTGGAAATAGGTAAGTCTTGCCTGTCCAACCCGAATAATGTAGGAACCATTCCCGATATCTTTGCCGTCTGGCAAACTGGTAATTTTATTTCTGTTTGCAGCGTAGTTGAAATCAATTTCCCAGCGCAAATCTTTAGTTTGTACGGGAACTATGTTAACCTCAAACTCAATACCTCTATTTTCCATAGATCCGATATTACGTCTGGCAGAACTAAAGCCAGATGTCAAAGAAAGAGGCACATTCAAAAGCAAGCCTTCTGATTTACGTACGTAGTAATCGAAAGTAATGTTAACACGACTCTTAAGGATAGAAAGATCGATACCCGCGTCAAAAGGTTTGTTCAACTCCCATGTAAGATTCGGGTCACCCACGTTGGTAGGAGCACTACCCGGATTCTGGTTGTAGTTGAAGCCAAATCCATATAGTGGAGGAGAATCGTAGTTGCCAATACCAGCGTTACCATTCACCCCAATTGAAGTACGCAATTTCAATTGATTGATGAACGTGAATTTCTCCATGAACTTCTCACGCTCTAAGTTCCAAGTGGCACCTAAAGACCAGAAATTACCATAACGGTTGGCGGAACTAAAACGAGAAGATCCATCACGACGGAAACTACCAGAAAATACAAAACGATCTTGGAAGTTCAAGTTTCCGTTGATGAACTTGGAGTCAAAAGTATAATCACTGATTGTAGCACTAGATAAAACAGGGCTGGCTCCAGATGTAGGATAAACAAGGGTGAGTGAAGGGGGGAATTGATCAGCGCGTAATGAGCTAAAATAACCAGCTGATTTTTGGCTTTCTAATCCCGCCTGAAAAAACAAAGACAGATCACCATTGCTTGTTAAATCTTTTGTGTAGTCCAAGGTGTTGGTAAAGGTCCAGTTAAAATAACGTGTGTAGTAAGAAAATGCACGACCGTTTGTGGCCTGTCCGTCACCATGAATTGGGTTGTTATACTGATCTTCCTCAGCGGTGTTATAGTCAACACCGTAGTTACTGCGGAATTTCAAGTTATCAGAAAATTTATACTCCGCATTAGCGGCACCACGTAAACTTACTTCACGTAAAAAGCGACGATCAATATCAGAAAGTGCAATTGTGTTATGTAAGCCACCAAGTGTAGAAGAAATTAGGTTGTAAGAACCATCCTTATTATAAGGAGTCCGGGTAGGAAGTAGGAAATAAGCGCTAAGGATGGGGTTACCAAAAGCACCACCAGCAAGTGGGGCACGTTGACTAACCACACCACCATTCATGTTCACGCCAATGGTTAATTTTTCCGTAGTCTTATTGCTGATTTTTACATTGAAAGAATTTCTTTTCAGTTTAGAATTGATAGACGTTCCTTCTTGAAAAAAGTTACCAGCAGAAATAAAGAAACTTGTCTTATCATTTCCTCCATCTAAGCTGATATTATAAAGACGCTGACCAGCAATTCTGGTTACGGCATCATACCAGTTAAAGTCAACTCCATTTCCAAGACCTAAAGAGGCAAGTGTTGAATTAATGGCAGCGGGGGAAGCTCCTAAGTTTACTAAACCCTCTCGAGAAAGGTCCAAATATTCTTGTGCGTTTAATGGGCGGTACAAGCTATTCTCATAGGCAATATCACTCTTACCAGCTTCCATATCAAAACGAACTCTTGTTTTACCGCTACGACCTTTTTTAGTAGTAACGATAATAACTCCGTTGGCGCCACGGCTTCCGTAAATTGAAGTAGCGGCTGCATCTTTTAGTACAGAAATCGATTCAATATCGTTAGGGTTTAATGTACTCAAAATGTTAGCTGTGGTTTGTAAACGAGAGATATCACCCGTATTTAAGATGATACCGTCTACAATCCAAAGAGGTTGATTGCTTGCGCTGATGGAACTAAATCCACGAATCACAATTTCTTGTGTTGACCCAGGTTGTCCGGATGATGCAACTGATTGCAGCCCGGCTACCTTTCCTTGTAATGCTTTATCTACAGAGGTAAAAGGGGTGTTTTCAATCTCTGCAGCTTTAACCGTAGATACTGAACCAGTCAGTGTAGCTTTTTTTGTAGTTCCATACCCCACTACCACAACATCTTGCAGCGTAGAGATGGAAGCTTTTAATTGCACATTGATTTCAGTTTTGTTGCCAATTACAACTTCTTGATTTGCGAAGTTCAAAGAGGAAAACACAAGCGTGGTGGTAGAACCGGGTACTGAAATACTATAACTTCCGTTTGCATCAGTAACGGCACCCGCTTTGGCTCCTTTGATAACAACAGAAGCGTTAGGAACTGGATTGCTGGTTTCGTCGGTTACACGTCCTTTGATTACTTTGTTCTGAGCGGACACCTGGAAACTCACCAATAATCCGCATAGGAATGCGATCAGGCACTTTCTCATTAGATTAGTTTTTTGAGAGTGGAAAGGTAATTAAAATCTTGCATGTCAAGGCATCCGTTGACCTAGAGGACTTACTTTTGAGAAAAAAAAGCCAATTACATGAAACTCCGCGTCTTTACACTTATTTTGGCCCTTTCCGCCAATTTTGTGTTCGCCCAAAAATACACAAGTGATTCATTATCAATTGATAAGAAGGTTAAGGTGGGAAAACTGGAAAATGGACTAACCTACTACATTCGTTCTAATAAAAAACCTGAAAAAAAGGTGGAGCTCCGTTTGGTGGTCAATGTGGGGTCAATTGTGGAGGATAATGATCAACAAGGGCTGGCGCATATGGCCGAACATATGGCTTTCAATGGCACAAAGAATTTTAAGAAAAATGATATTGTCTCCTATCTGCAAAGTATTGGAGTTGAGTTTGGTGGAGATCTAAACGCCTACACCGGTTTTGACGAAACCGTATACATTCTTCCAATTCCAACGGATCAACCTGGCAATTTGGACAAGGGTTTTCAAATCTTGGAGGATTGGGCCCATCAGGTTACTTATTTAGAGGAGGATATCAATAGTGAGCGCGGCATCATATTAGAGGAAAGCCGTTTAGGAAAAAGTGCGGACGAACGCATGTTTAAAAAAGTATACCCTGAACTTTTCAAAGGATCCAAATATGCCACCCGTTTACCCATTGGTGTTGATAGCATCATTAAAAATTTTCCGACCGATGCTATCCGTCGTTTCTATAGAGATTGGTACCGTCCAAATTTAATGGCAGTTGTGGTGGTTGGAGATATCGATTCAGCGGAAGCACTACGCTATGTTCAAAAACATTTTTCAGGGCTTAAAAATCCTGCACAACCACGTGTGCGTGATTATGCGGGGGTACCTGCATACATTTCATCCAATGCAATGGTTGTATCAGATAAGGAGGCAACCGGTTTTGAATTCAGTGTCAATTTTCCTGCACAAGTAATTAAGCCCTCAGCTACATTGGGAGAATATCGCGCTGATTTAATTCGTAATCTATATGTTTCCTTGCTAAACAATCGGTTTCGTGAGTTGACACAAAAAGCAGATCCTCCATTTGTTTTTGCAAGTGCAGGATTTCAAAGCTATGCTCGCTTTCATGAATCTTTCAGCGTTACCGGTTCAACAGGTACCCAGGATGTACAAAAAGGATTGCAAGCTGCTATGACAGAAGTGGAGCGAGTAAAGCGATTTGGCTTTACCGCTGCTGAATTGGAGCGAGCTAAGAAGAATGTTCTTGCAGCGTATGAACGCCAGTGGAATAATCGGGATAAAACAGAGTCAGCCGTTTTTGCGGATGAGTACATCAGAAACTTTACGGAGCAAGAGCCTATCCCTGGTATTGATGCAGAATTTACCTATGTAAAAGAAATGTTACCAGGTATTCAATTAACTGAAGTGAACGCGCTCACCGATTCTTACCGCAACGAAAAAAATACGTTTGCTTATATAACAGGGCTGGAGAATGAGGAGAAGTACAAACTTCCCGCAGTAGCAACTATTAGTTCGGTATTACAAGCTGTAGAAAAAGATGCTTCCATAAAGGCTTATGAAGAAAAAGTGATTGCTGCTAACTTACTGACTGCAACTCCACAAGCGGGAAAAGTTACACGCACTACTCGTAATGCACAAATGGGAACAACTGAACTTTCATTATCTAATGGCATTACTGTTACCTTGAAATCCACCGATTTTAAAAATGATCAAATTTTATTTTCTACTACACGCTATGGTGGACTAACCGCATATTCATTGGAGGATAAATACAGTGCTGAAAATGCAACAGCCATCGTAAGTAGTATGGGTTTTGGTGTTTTTTCTCCTACGGATATGCGTAAGGCAATGGCTGGAAAAAGTATTGCGGTAAATCCGGTCATTGGTCCGTATACAGCGGGGTTTAGTGGTAGCAGCAGTAAAAAAGATTTGGAAACCTTTTTCCAACTTTTTCATTTATCTGTTACAGCGCCTAGGACTGATAGTGCCTTGTACAAATCATATTTGCAACGTAGCAAAGCACAGGTGGCTATGTTGAGTGCTAATCCGCAAATTGCATTTATCGATACACTCTATCAGGTGCTTTATGAAAATAATCCATTGGCGCCTACGGCGGTTCCTCGTGCGGCTAATTATGATAAGATAAATCTGGATCGTGCGGTTGCTATCTATAAAGAACAATTAGGAGATGCAGCAGGTATGCATATAACTATGGTTGGTAGTTTTAATGAGGATACGGTGGTTGCATTACTTGAAAAATATGTAGCAAGTTTACCTGTCATAAAAACACGTAGCTATACAGATAATAAAGTGCGTCCATTCAAGGGACAAAATGATTTTCAATTTAAAAAAGGAAAAGACGATAAGAGTTTGATCTTGGGTGTTTTTCATGGAGAAGTTCCCTATAATGCTACAACGGCACTTCAATTAGAGGGACTGAGTGAAGTGATGAATATTTCTATCATTGAGGAGATGCGTGAAAAAATTCAAGGAATTTATGGTGGTGGTACACAAGTACAATTAGCAAAACTTCCTGTTGGTAATTTTCAGTTTATCCTCCAATTACCTTGCGGACCTGCCAAGGTGGATACGTTGGTTACCACATTCCGTAGTCAATTGCAAGACCTTGCAAAAAATGGAGTGGATACCAGTTATATCGCTAAAGTAAAAAAGGCATGGATAGAGAAATATCGTGTAGATAGTAAGAAAAACGAATATTGGTTAACTGCATTACAACAAATAAAACTGGGCGAACGTAATGCTGATCAGTTAGTAAATGCCGAAAAATATTATACTGCATTCAATGCTGCTGATGTAAAGAAAGCAGCCAATCTTTTATTAAATGCAAAGGGTAAAATGATTGCAGTGCAAATGCCGGCCGAATTGAAATCCGAAACAAAGCCTGCCTCCAAAGGCTTCTAACTAAAAAGGCTGTCCAATTGGACAGCCTTTTTTAAACCAACCCATCCAGCTAATCTTATTCGTACTCTAATTCGTTAATAAAAAACTCCCAGGTTACACTACAATTTTCCAGTTCGCTATACTGATTTAGCTGCGTCTGAAGTTGCTTGAGGAATAAATTAACATCAGGCGTTACATATAGTACATCTGAGGGAGGAGTTATAGAGGCAATCATTTTGTTTAATTATTAATATGTAAATATTAAACAAAAAGAGATATAAATCAAATAATTTACAAAAACTCAATTATAGTGATGAATATCAATGTTTTATGATTGAAAAGAGAATTGATATTTTCTTTATCTTGGAAAAAAACTAACCATGAGTGTGCTTCCAGCCGGTAAAAAAGGCCTTGTTTCGGTGATTACCGCCTCCTCCGTGGGTACTTTAATAGAGTGGTATGATTTTTACATATTTGGAAGTTTGGCGGCCATTATTGCAACAAAATTTTTCCCTGCCGGCAATCCAACGCTTGCGTTATTATCAACGCTAGCCACATTTGCAGCGGGCTTTGTAGTAAGACCTTTTGGTGCCCTTTTTTTTGGAAGACTTGGGGACTTGGTTGGCCGTAAGTATACTTTTTTACTCACGCTGGTATTAATGGGTCTTTCCACTTTTTTGATTGGTTGTGTACCTGATTTTTCAACTATTGGTTATACGGCGCCTGTGCTTGTGTTGTTATTACGTTTGTTACAAGGCTTGGCATTGGGTGGAGAATATGGCGGAGCTGCTACGTATGTAGCCGAACATGCACCAACTGGTGAACGTGGATTTTGGACGTCATGGATTCAGACCACTGCAACAGTTGGTTTGTTTTTATCCTTACTAGTTATTATTACGGTGAAAGGAAATATGTCTGCCACATCATTTACAGAGTGGGGTTGGCGAATACCGTTCTGGCTTTCTATTATCATGGTGGGGATTTCTATTTTGATCCGTTTGCGAATGCAGGAGTCCCCCTTGTTTTTAGCAGCTAAAAAAAGCGGTCAAGTATCTTCCCATCCATTGCGAGACAGTTTTACCAAAAAATATAATTTCAAGTTTGTGTTACTTGCCTTACTAGGGGCTACAATGGGGCAGGGGGTGGTGTGGTATACAGGACAATTTTATGCACTAAGTTTTATACAGAACACACTTCATGTTGAAGTAGCACAAGCCAGTCAGTTGATCATGTGGTCACTACTCTTTGCTACTCCGTTCTTTATATTTTTTGGTTGGCTTTCAGACAGCGTAGGACGCAAGTGGATAATGCTAGTTGGAATGTTATTAGCTGTTTTTTGTTATCGACCTATTTATACTGCTATGTATGAAACGGGGCTTGCTGCCGGAGGCGGAACCATTCTTGAGGTGTTGGTCCTGGACGCGGTTAGCTTTTGGAAATTAGTAGCCTTGGTATTTGTGCAAGTATTTTTTGTTACCATGGTCTATGGACCTATTGCTGCATTTTTAGTTGAATTATTTCCAACAGCCATTCGGTATACCTCTATGTCATTGCCCTATCATGTTGGAAATGGAATTTTTGGAGGGCTATTGCCGGCCATTGCTATCTACCTTTCTACAAAAGCTGCAACCGCCAATGAAGTTGCCGCAGCCAACAATGTACCATTGCCTTACTCGCAACCCTACTTAGAGGGACTCTGGTATCCTATTATTATTGCTACTGTCAGTTTTGTCATTGGGGCATGCTATATTCAATCTGCTACCAATAAACAAGTAAAGATTTTAAATCGGTTACGAAGATTTTTAGGTGTGGTATGGATTGCTGTAGGACTCATCAGCGGTTATTATTTATTACTGTCGCAAGCAATTCCAAAATTTCAGAGCAATCAAGCTGCTGATAAGATACCGGCCCTTATTTATGCTTTTATTCTACTGCCGCTCATTGTAGGTAGTTTTTTATTATTTGGTTATTATGCATTAAAAGGTGAGTACGATCAACCTGAATGAGTAATTTTGCGCCATGTCAGCGCAGTGGGAACGTTATTTGTATTTAGTGCAACAAGTAGGAAGCAGGTATTATGTAGTAGCCGGTTTTGCTTTTTTATTGTTTTATATTCTTTTTCGATCTCGTATTAAACATCGTAAAATTCAAGTTAAGTTCCCCTCACATCGTGATTATTGGCGTGAGGTATTTTATTCGTCCTTTACCATTCTCTTATTTGCCTTGATTCCTTATTTTCTGGTTTTCAATCCAGCCGTTAGACCATATACGCAACTCTACGCTGCCATTAGTGAGCGAGGATGGTTTTATTATGTTGCCCTATTTCCTGTTCTATTTTTTATTCACGATACTTATTTTTATTGGATACACCGGCTGATGCATCATCCGGTTTTATTTCGGTGGTTTCATTTAGTACATCATCGCTCTACAAATCCTTCCCCGTGGGCGGCTTATGCTTTTCATCCTTTAGAGGCATTATTTGAGGTTGGCATATTTGCATTGTTTCTTTTTTTATTTCCTATTCATCGAACGCACCTACTTCTGTTTTTTCTGTTATCTATCCTCTATAATGTATACGGGCATTTAGGATGGGAACTGTATCCAAAAGGGTTCAACCGAACTTGGATTGGCCGTTGGGTGAACACCTCCGTAGCGCATAATCAACATCATAAATATTTTACGGGCAACTATGGGTTGTATTTTCTTTTTTGGGATCGTTTGATGGGGACCCTCCGAACGGAGTACGATTCCTCTTTTGACGAGGTTGCCAATCGGTAAATACCATTCAATTGTGTAATCTTGCAGATTATGAAGACTGCCACACCACTAACACCAGTACTGCGTCAACAGTTTTTGTTACGCTCGGATATCACGTATTTGAACTTTGGTTCATTCGGGGCTTGTCCTCGTCCAATTTTTGAAAAGTACCAGCAGTTTCAATTAGAATTAGAACAAGAGCCCGTACAGTTTATTGTTGAAACGGGTCCTCAATATCTGAAAACGTCTCGTGAAGCATTAGCTTCCTATATCAATGTAGATGCAGATGATGTAGTATTTGTAGTGAATCCCTCACATGCCGTCAATATTGTTGCAAAAAGTTTAGCGTTGCAACCTGGTGATGAAGTGCTTACTACATCGCTGGAGTATGGTGCTTGTGATAGAACCTGGGAGTTCTATTGTGGTAAGGCAGGGGCTAATTATATCAAACAACCTATACGGCTTCCGTTGGTTTCACGGGAAGATTTTGTTGAACAATTTTTTAAAGGAGTTACCTCAAAAACCAAACTTGTTTTTTTAAGTCATATCACTAGTAGTACGGCGCTACGCTTCCCGGTAGAGTTAGTAGTTAAGGAAGCGCAAAAAAGAGGACTACTCACTTTTGTTGACGGAGCGCATGCACCCGGCCAACTTCCACTTGATCTTACCATGCTTGGTGTAGATTTTTATACGGGCGCTTGCCATAAGTGGATGATGACACCTAAGGGTAGCAGTTTTCTTTTCACTAAAAAAGAAAGACAATCCCTGTTGGAGCCCTTAGTGGTGAGTTGGGGATATAAGAGTGATCATCCCTCTCATTCCCTCTTTTTGGATTATCATCAAACACAAGGCACCAGAGATTTTTCTGCTTTTTTGTGTATTCCTGCTGCCTTGACTTTTATGAAGGAGTATCATTGGGATCAAGTATCGGCTGCTTGCAGGGCACTTGTTATTGAAAATGCGCCTCGATTCTTTGAATTATTAAATACAAGTCCCTTAGCGCCGCTGCAGGATGACTTTATTCTTCAACTGTGTAGTTTTAAATTACCTACATCAGATGCAGCACGAATTAAATCAATTTTGTTTAATCAGTTCCGTATTGAGATACCAGTGATGCGGCATGGGTCAGACGTATACTTACGGTATTCAATACAAGCATTTAACTCACAAGAAGACCTTGATAAACTTTATCAGGCATTAACGGTTATTAAAGGTCAATTTTAGCGGAGGATAGTTGTACCTTTGCGGCCTCTTAAAAAATTACTGAAACATGGATGTAGTTAATGCCTTGCGGTGGAGATATGCTTGTAAGAAAATGAGTGGTGCAACCGTGCCAGTTGAAAAAATTGAAAAGGTTTTGGAAGCCATCCGCTTGGCTCCAACCTCCATGGGTTTTCAGCCATTGACAGTTTTGGTTATTACTAATCTGGAATTACGAAAAAAAATTCTACCTATTGCCAACAACCAGTCACAAGTTGTAGATTGTTCTCATCTGTTGGTTTTTTGTACCTGGAATCAGTTTACTACTGAACAAGTTGCTTCTTATATGCAATTAATTATGGATACAAGAGGTGTAACGGCTGCATCCATAAGCGGATTTAAACAAGCATTGGAAAATTTGTTAGCTAACCGAACACTTGAAGAAAATAGAGAATGGGCAGCTAAGCAAGCTTATCTTGCTTTTGGGGTAGGTATCACTGCAGCGGCTATGGAAGGAGTGGATGCAACGCCTATGGAAGGATTCAACCCGGGTTTGCTGGATGAGCTGCTGGCATTAGAAAAACAAGGTCTTCGGAGCGTATTATTGTTGCCTTTAGGTCAACGAGATGAAATAAACGACTGGCTACTAAAACTCCCTAAAGTAAGACAAAGTGCTTCTCATTTATTTATACATCTTGACTAAGTAAGACTCCCTTATTATTTCAAGAATTCTTCATAGAGCAGCTGTAATGCCTCTCGAATAATTAGTGGGTAACCTTCTTTATAGGTCACCTTACTACCGTTGCAGATTACAATCATTCCATTTTTAGTAGAAGGATCAAAAAATAGTGCACTATTTAGTCCATAGGCAGAACCAGTATGCCCAGTTAGTGTAAGTCCAGGAATTAATCTATTGGTTTTCCAAAGGGCCAATCCGTATTGGTCAATTCCATCTACAGAAAGTGGCGTTTGCATTAATCTAGCTGTTTTTTTCTTTAATAAACGACCACCCTTGTATTTACCCATTTGGCTGTGCATCATCATGTAGGTGGTAAGCCCTTTTGCAGCTATTTTTAATCCACCGGTGGGAGAAAAAAGCGGGGTGCTTCTACCTAACTGATAAGTAGTAAGCTCGCTACTTCTGGATGCATAAGCACCTGGGTTGGCTATAAATTTATTTTCTGCTGCTTTGTATTCGTATAGTGTTGCAAATTTTTCACTTGCTAGCGAATCTACGCAATACCCGCCATCAATTCCGAGAGGGATAAGTATAGCTTGTTTAATGTAGGTATCAAATCGTATTCCCGTAATTCGCTCTAAAATGGTACCTGCCATATTAAAGTTGAGATTACAATATTGATAGCCGTTTCCTGGTGCATAATTATTATAACATTTTGAAAAATTTGGATTTGTCGCAGGGTCAATAACATCTAAATTGAAATATCCCTGGCTGTCATTTAGGGAGGAGCGATGAGATAATAAAAGTCGAAGTGTTATAATTTTTTCAGGGTAAGCGGGATTGCGAACGGTAAATCCAATCAACTTGCTCACATCATCTTCTAATGAAATCCGTTTTTGTTCTACTAATTGTAATAAAGCGGTAGCCGTAAAAGATTTAGAAATAGAAGCAATTCTAAAAAGTGAGCTATCGGTAAGTAATTCTTTTGTTTCTAGATTTTTATAGCCAAGGTATTGTTGATAGACGATTTTATTATTTTTTACTACTACTGCCGCTAGGCCCACCGCGGGTGTTGTATCTATTAGTTGCTGCAATTGTTGCTCGATCGATTGTGCTTGTGCCACCGCAGCAACAGAAAGTAGACAGGTAAAAAAGGCTAGTATTAATTTTTGCATCTTAGGCTTTTCTGGATTCAATAGCAAATTGTGTGATACCCTCTACCAAAACATCTAGATCTTTTAGTGTTGTATACACATTGGGTGTAACCCGTATACCTTTTATGTTCTCCCACTCAATGGCTACAGTATGAACTTTGTATTTGTCCAGCAGGAAACTGTCTAATGCAGCGGGTGTTTTTCCTTCTACTACTACATTGCCGATTGCACACCCCCATTTAGGATCCAATGAAGTGTTTAGTTTTACACCAGGAATTTCCTTTACTTTATTCATCCAATAATTCTTCAAGTAGTGAAGTCTTTTCATTTTTCGTTCAATTCCAATCAATTCATGAAAATCAATGGCTTTTCCTATGGCCTGTTCATTATAAAAAGGACGAGTCCCCAAGGCTTCAAACTTTCGAATATTATCTTCTTTTGCATTTCCTGCTGCAAAAAGCGGGTAGAGTGGGGCAATATGCTCTTTCTTTACATATAGCATGCCGGTGCCAATGGGTGCATAGAGCCATTTGTGTAAGCTTGTTGCAAAATAATCTGCTCCTAGTTCAGGAATGCTGAAATTAAAATGTGCAAAACTGTGCGCACCATCCACAATAACTTTTATTCCTCTTTTGTGCGCTTCGTCCGCAATTTTTCTCACTGGTAAAATCTGCCCATTCCAATTTATTACATGCGTAATGTGTACCACTTTTGTTCGATCAGTAAAAGCATTTACATATTGCCTCACCATATAATCTGGATCCTCACTAGGTAATTCCAGGCTTATCCAAACCATTTTTATCCCGTCCCGTTCCTCTCTTTGTTTATAGGCATTGACCATGTTAGGGTAATCTTGTCTGGCTGCAACAATTTGGTCTCCTTTATCAAGTGTCAAGCCAAAAATAACGGTCTCTAGTCCCTCTGAGGAATTTCGGTTTATGGCAATCTCTTCTTTGCTGCAACCCGCAATAGCGGCTAATCTTTTTCGTAGTGGCTCCCTGCCTTGATCTAGAATTCGCCACATATAATAGGTGGGCGCCTCATTTGAATAATCGTAATACCGTTTCATAGCATCTTGAACAGATCGCGGGGCTGGGCTAACTCCACCATTATTTAAATTAATGATCCCAGTAGAGACAGTAAATGATTGTTGTATGTAATACCAAAAATCTTCATCCGCAGCTAATTGATCCGGCGTCAGCGTTTCTACATTTCTTAGTGCAGCTTCCAGATTAGCCGCACTTACTTTTGCTGCAAAGGCTCCCATTAAAGAGGAGGCAGATAGTAAACCAAGTCTTTGTAAAAATTTACGACGCGGGGCGTTTCTCATGCAAGTAAGATTTAGTTATTTTCTTTCAGGAGACTGTCAATAGCCTGTGCTAGCAGCTTATCTTTTTTGGTTACAATATTTCCAGCGTCATGGGTACTAAGCCATATTTCTACTGTATTCCACACATTGATCCATTTAGGATGGTGATCCATTTTTTCTGCAACAAGTGCTACCCGCGTCATAAAACCAAACGCGGCTTTAAAATCTGCGAATACAAATTTTTGATAGAGCTGCTGATTTATTTCTGTCCACATATTTTTAATAGTAATAGCCAAAAATAATATTCATTTCATCTTGGCTAGTTAAGCCAAACCCTACGGCTACAGAACCGGTATTGTAATACGTAACTTCTGACGTTAATCCTTCTCCCGGTTGCAGCACTATTGGAGTAGCAAATGATTTAACAAGGGGGTGTTCCCAGTCCGTGTTAGTGTATATAATTTCTCCGTTTCTGGAGCCCCCATAAATTTTTATTACAAATTTCTCTCCATATTTATGGAAGTGCGAAGTCAACATCACTACACGTGTAGCAGTTGGAAAAGTAAAATTTTTTGTAATGGTTCTTCGCGTGAATGGGGGAATATAAATTTCAAGATTATTTAGATCTAACATCTTCACCTCATTTTGTACCGTATTACGGGGTACCGTATAGAAGTTCACATAATTTCTTCCCTGTAAAATAAGGTTGGTGAAATTAAAATAGTGGGCATTGAGATCTATTGGGAGATTTGGTTTGATTTTTATAGCAGTACCTGCAGGAAGTGTTACATCTGTGTTGACATCTGTGCCACCACCTAAAAATATATGATTCTGCATTTCCAATACTGTTGCTTGATTTAGTGCTCCGGTAATTGGATCACGTAAATCTCTCACACTATTTTGTGCAGGAAGTATATTTTCATTTCTAAACGTATAGGCTACAAAGTGATGACTATTTGAGCCTCCTCTGAGTTGAATTCGATTAACAAAAAGCGTATCACTGTTGGGCGTATTTTTTCTTACAAAAACTTCTCGCTCAAAATTTTTAGGAATTTCAAATGGATCAATAGTCATTTGAAATCCGGTTCCGGGTGCTGGAGGAGGAAGTGGCTCTACAGTGAGTTGACAAGCTGCACTATCTTTTAAAATGGCATCATCTACAGCTGAACTTGTTTTGCTGGCTCCTGCAATGATCCATCTCTTGATAAATTCTACCTGGCCCCTACTTAAAACCTTTCCACCCATTGGCATAGACGCTCCTATATTACCTGAATGATGTCCTGCTTCACAAGTGATTTTATGAAACAGAAAGCTTTTGTCTGTTTCTCCTGGTTTAACTAATTGCCAGCCATTACTAACCGCTCTGGGGTGTTGACATACTTTATTAATTAGTGCATCGTAGCTGATCCCGGCAGCTAACACTAATTTATGCTGCCCATAAGTTGCATCGTTGGTGGACGAGTGGCAACCACTAAATGCACAATTGGGGGTTAATATTTCATCTTGGATCAATTCAAAATCTGCACGGCCCTCTGCCTTTTTACAGCCGGGACTACTAAAAAATCCAGCAGTTAATAGTATCGTTAAGACGGTTGTAATGGCATTTAACCTCGTTTTCAATTTTATTCTCATAATAGATTTAGTTTCTTTTGGAAAGTTAATTAAATTTAACCCTATTAAAATTGAAATTATGCAACGAAGACAGCTAATAAAAAACGCTGGATTTGCAATGCTTTCTTTCTCAATGGCTCGTGATCTAATAGGGGCGCCTTTACCTACGATTACCAATGATCGTATTCAAAAAGGTACTACTCCTATTATTTTGAGGGCCAACGAAAATCCACATGGACCCTCCCCACTAGCCAGGGTTGCCATGCAAGAGGCAGTTGGGATCTCTAATCGTTATCAGTGGGATATCAATGGGTTATTAAAAGAAAGGATAGGTACACTTACTAATCACTCGAAAGAGCATATCACATTAGGGGCTGGCTCTTCAGAATTATTAGGGTTAGTTTGTTTGTGGGCATCTTACCAAAAAGGACATGTGCTTGCATCGGAGCCCACCTTTAAATTATGGATGCCCGCAGCCCGAAAAATGGGATTAGCCACGCAGTTGATCCCCTTAACATCTTCAAAGCATAATGATTTGGAGCGGATGCTCGCAAGTATCAACGGGGGTACTCGTTTAGTATATCTCTGCAATCCTAATAACCCAACAGGTACGGCTCATGATAAACAAACGCTGGAAACATTTATTACGCAAGCTTGTAAATCATGTGTAGTACTTGTAGATGAGGCATATACAGATTATTATGATTCACCATCTGTAGCTCATTTGATAGATCGTTACCCTAATTTAATAATTGCTAAAACATTTTCTAAAGTTTATGGCATGGCGGGTGCACGTGTTGGCTATTTACTAGCACAGCCTACTATGATCAAGGCCTTGAATGAGTTACAAGCTTGGGCAAATGCGGGACCATCGGCTGTTTCAATGCGTGGAGCCTTAGCAGCACTAGATGATCACGCATTTGTATCTTATTGTAAAAAAGAAAATGATAACGCAAAAAAGATTTTTTGTGATGGACTAGCTGCGTTGAAAATTCCATTTATTCCTTCTGTAACAAGTTTTGTTTACTTTGATGGGGCAGCTTATAAAAAATCAATTCCAACTTATTTACAGTCGCATGAAATTTTAGGAGCTCGCTCCTTTGAAGAAAAAAGTACTTGGCTTCGACTGAGTGTTGGAACAACGCAAGAAATGGAGCGCGTCGTTGAAGTATTAAAAATGGGGGGTTAATTTACTTATTTTGACTTAATGGGGATATAGATATCTTCTTCTGATAGTGGGTCTCCATTTTTATATTTATCACCCAGCAATTCAAAATGTGGTCTTTGATCAAGCGTATATGCTGAGTTTGGTAACCAGCTGCTATAGATGTATTGAAAAATTTTGGTGTCATTTCCAGTCAGGTGAAATACAGCATAGGCTCCTCCTGGTAGTTTAAAGCTTTCACAATTTTCCGGGATATTAGCATGGTCTTCTACCGCTACCAATGCCCATTTTTTAAAAGATAGCGTAGGATTGAATTGATCAAAATAGTGAGGAGGATATTCTTGGAGAGAATAACGAAAGGAGTCAATACGGTTAGGTATTGTTTTGATAAGTGGTCCAAACGATCTCCATAGCTCAACCGTTCGATTGTTTTGTAGGGACATTTCAAGGTGCTTACCTACTAGTAGGATCTCAGGTAGTGTTTTAAATATAGGGCTCACGACTGATTTGCTATTTCTTTTTTAAGTCACTGGTTTTACAATTTCAAAGTAGGTGGATTTGAAGCGGTCACCTTCAAACGTACCCTGCACTTTGGCTTTTTTTATAGCATTGCAAAATCCATCATCTGCGTGAGCATCTCCGTGATCATCTATTGAAGTTCCTTCTACTAAATAAAATTTATCATTCCATTTGATAGCAAGCGGACAACCTTCTGCCTTCATCTTAAAATTGCAGGTTCCACAACTAGCTAAAACTTCATACGTTTTTTTCTTTTTATCTGGTTGCTGTTTGGCTGGCTGTTCTTGTGCTTGCGCAAACAGCCCCATTAGTAGTCCCAAAAGTGCTAATGTGATTCTCATAGTAGTTGTTTTATTAATGAACAGGCTCTATAAGATTTTCATCCAAATTTGTTGTATTAAATAGTTAGGCGGATTCACTGACTGTACCCCATTCTTCACCTGAAAAGGTATTCGGTCCAAAATGTGCAAACCAGTAATATTCCAATTGGTGCCAGTCAAGTTGAGCAGGGGAGGGTTTAGGTGAATTTGATGGGAGCTGTGCAAACAGGTTGAATGCTATACCAATTGCACAGAGTAGTAATAGTGATTTTTTAATCATACTGCAAACCTACTTAAATGGGTTGGCCCATTTCTGATCTGTATAGACAACTGATCCTGTCAGTGTTTTTAAAAACGCAATTACCGCATCCACCTCTTGTTGATTCAAGTTTAGGTTTTGTCCAAAACCATTAGGTCTTAGCCGCTGATCGAGTCTGGTATTACCTGGCGCAATATTAATTTGTCCATAATGGCCAATAGCTGCTTGCAATGTTCTAATTCCTCCTGTATGCATCATGGGTCCGTTAGGTTGTCCATTAATTCCAACAAGATCTCTTAGTGAGGGGGCCCTGGTATTATTTATATCTATGCCTGGTGCATTTAAGTTGCCAATAATTCCATTATTACCTGTGTTGGGATTAATATCAAACTCAGGAGCTGCATGACAACCGGCACATCCCAAACCTCCTCCAGTGCGTACTCCAGTAGCATTAAATTGTGTGGGTATCAAAAACATGTTCTTTCCCATATTTTCTTGTTGGGTAAAATTGGGAAATGCTTGTTCTTCTTGCGCTACTTGTGCTCTTCCAACATCATACTTTGAGTCAAATGATTGAATACTACGAACAAATTGTGCTAAGCACTCTTGCAAGCGTGCCTCCGTTATAGTTTGATTGCCATACACAAACTGAAACAATTCTTTATAGTAGTCTATATTTTGCAATTTAGTGAGTAATGTAGCCAGGGCGGGACGTCCATTTTGACCACTAAACCCCATTTCTGCATGATCTTGAATAGGCTTTGTAGTTTGCTGCTCTAATGTTACGGCTCTTTCGTCCCAAAAAAACTTAGCCTCATTGCTAAAGCGTGCATTGATCAGCCGCATCGAATGACGCCCGGTTCTTCCGTTATCCACTCCTAAACTGGCAAGAGCGGTATCCCCAAATGCAAACTTTTGAATATGACAACTTCCACAGGAGACGGTGTTATTAATACTTAACTGCTTATCATAAAATAAAACTCTTCCTAATGTAGCTTTTGCGTTAGTGATATTATTCCCGGCAGTATTGTCTTTTAATATATAGGCGGGTTTCCCTTGATTTGCATAATTGGCAAGATTGGCGGGATCAATTTGAGAACCAAATGTTGCTTTGATTGCTGGATAAGCGTCCAGCGTAGTGTTGTCTTTTTTACATCCAACACCATTAACAAGTAATGTTCCGGCACTAAGGATTAGCGTAAGGGTACTTATTTTTTTCATTTGACTCAACTGGTAAAACTAAGACCTGATTGGGAGGTGGTAGTTTAATTTAGTAAGGTATATAATTGTTATAAAATTCATATCTTAATTTAATGATTACAAAGATCACACCCTACCTATTGCTTGTAGTGATGCTGCTGGGCTTTCAGCAATTGAATGCTCAATCGAAGTTATTCAATGGAAAAGATCTAACTGGTTGGCAAGTGCATGGTACTGAAAAGTGGTATGTGGACCATGGCGATTTGGTTTGTGAGAGCGGACCAGACAAGGAGTATGGTTATTTGTCAACCATAAAGGCGTACAAAAATTTTATATTGAAACTTGCATTTAAACAGGAAGCTAATGGGAACAGTGGTGTGTTTTTTCGTTCTTCAGTAAAAGGAACAATAATTAAGGGGTGGCAGGTGGAGGTAGCGCCACCGGGGCAACATACAGGGGGCATTTATGAGTCCTACGGTCGCGGCTGGCTCATTAAGCCAACACCTAAAAATGAAAAGTATTTAAAAATGGAAGAATGGAATCAACTTACGATTAAAGTCAAAGGGAATCAAGTTACCACGTATTTAAATGGTCACAAAATGGTTCAATTGCAGGATGATAAAATTGGCGCAGGCGAGGGAGGGATTGCCTTGCAGATTCATTCTGGAGGAGGCATTAAAGTGCGTTGGAATAATTTAAAAATTAGAGAATTATAATATGAGATACGTTACGCTGCTTTTTCTTGCTTGCTCAATCTTTGCAGGCTGCCAGGCCCCTAAAAAAAATGCTTCAGCTAATCAATGGATTCAATTGTTTGACGGTAAGTCATTGGGAGGTTGGCGAGCCTACAATGGAAAGTCACTTCCGCCTGGTTGGGGCGTAGTGAATGGTGAAATGACGTTCAGCACAAAAATGATCTTAGAAAAAGATTATGATTATAAGGGGAGTCGTGATATAATTTATGGAGCGCGTGAATTTGACAATTTTGAATTAGTAGTAGAATGGAAAATTCCTCCGGGTGGTAATAGCGGAATTTTTTATCACATTGCTGAAGGGTATCGCGGAATTCCAGAGGTAGCACCGGAGTATCAATTAATTGATGACGAACATTACACGGATTTTCATGATATCACTGCGTATAATAAAAGTATAGGAGTTACAGTAGATCCGCATAAACTGCAACCCTTGCAATCCACCGGAGCAGACTACGCAATGTACCCACCTGATGCAACACAAAAAGCAACCCGTCCAGCTGGCGAGTGGAATGAAACCCGAATAATTTTTACTGAAAAAGAAGTACAGCACTGGTTAAATGGAAAATTAATAGTTCGCTTTGCTCCTTGGTCAGCGGATTGGATGGCAAAAAAATCAAGTGGAAAATGGGGACTTTCTCCTGATTACGGGAAGTTCAAAAAAGGGTTTATTGGATTTCAGGATCATGGAAGTTCATTGTGGTTTAGAAATATAAGAATTAAGCCTCTTTAATATGGAAAAACGCGAGTTTGTAAAACTATCTACTATGGCGCTAGGTGCCTCATTGCTTCCGCTGTCAAGTTGGTCACGCGGTGCTGGCAAATCCATTATTCGCACTGCACATATTGGTGTGGGTAATATGGGTATGGAAGATTTAAAGGCTATTGCTTCTCATCCTCAAGTTGAAGTAGTTGCTCTTTGTGATGTAGATCAAAATTATTTGGCTGCAGCGCAGAAGCTATTTCCCAATGCCACAATTTTTACTGACTATCGATTGCTGTTTAAAAAAATTCATCGAAAAATTGATGCAGTAGTGATATCCACTCCTGATCATACGCATGCCCCAGCATCATTACTAGCTATGAAACATGGGAAAGCAGTGTATTGTCAAAAGCCGTTGACACATTATGTAGCTGAATCGAGAGAGATGCGTCGTGTTGCTGAAAAAAAGAGACTAGTTACACAAATGGGAATCCAAGTTCATTCCTTTTATGATTATAAACTTGCTACACTTTTAATACGAGGCGGATTGATTGGCAAAGTGAGCAAAGTAATTGCTTGGTCAAATAAGAATTGGGGCTATAATGGTCCAACACCAGTGGGAGAGGATCCGATACCTACTACACTTGATTGGAATTTATGGCTGGGTACTTCACCAGAGAGACCGTATAAGAAAGGGTATTATCATCCTGGAAATTGGCGCAAGTTGGTGGACTATGGTTGTGCTACATTGGGCGATATGGGGGTTCATATTTTTGATACTCCCTACAATGCATTAGCGCTAGGTGTACCAAGTACTATAACCAATAACTGCCGCCCCGCAACTGGCTTTGGTTATCCTGAACGTAATATTGTTAGCTATACATTTGAAGGAACCGCTTATACCACACCTGTTTTTGAATGGGTCTGGTATGATGGTGTCGAAGGGCCTGCCGCTTCAACAGAACTAACATTACCGGCTGGCGTTTCATTGCCAGACCAGGGAGCTATATTCATTGGAGAAAATGGTAAACGGTTATTGCTTCCCCATTTTATGCAACTACCTCGCTTATTGGTTGGAGAAACAACTGCAGAATATGATATCAAGCAATTTGACCCATCAGGTAGTTTAGGTCAACCCATTCGTGATTACGCCAAAGAATCTCCACTTCACTATCATGAATTTATAAATGCCTGTTTGGGAAAAGCCACTTGTTCAGCACCCTTTACCTATGCTGCAAAACTTACCGAAACAATACTGTTAGGCGTTATTGCCGGCCGCTTCCCGGGTAAAACCTTGCATTACAATAAAGAACAATCTGCATTTAGTGAAGCCGAGGCTAATGTGTACTTGAGTGGCGCTTACAGGATCTTCTGATTTATTACAGATTGATTGACGTCTTATTCTTTCTTTTGAGCTTTTGATAATCCAGAAAATAAATTAGTCTGGCAGTTAATTCTTTTCCCTGTTGAATGGTAAGGACTTGTCTTAGGTTTTTTCCATAGGTTTGGAATCGGCTTCCATCGATGCTATAATCTAAAGGCATCCAATTTTTCCAACCAATAATTAAGCGACTACCATACATAAAATCCCAAGTGTAAAATACATCCAGGTTATAGGCGTTATAATTATTATCAACTCCTGTAATAAAGGGTCTGTCAATCCAATAGCCTTTTGCATCAACGTTAAAGAATTTTTCATATGAAACTTTACTCCAGTAATGTCTGGCTCTAAGCGTAAGAAACATACGTGGTGTAAAGTTGAGTAGTCCGGTTAACAGAGTAGTATGCTGAAAAACATCACGCCACCCAATAATAGGTTCTCCATTTGTTTCTCTCCGGAATGCGTAACCTACATTTCCCATGTCTTGACTACCCTCGCTTCCAAGTGTAAGACTAAACCAATCATTAAAGCGGTATCGAAACGCAAACTCATACCGAATAAATTCAGCATCATTGAAAGCAGGGGTGGTTGCGTATCCCCCCTCTGCACTTATAAAAAATCTTTTTCGACTGTCTGTACTTCCTGAAAAACCAACATAGTGCCATGGCATTGACCGAACGGAACGTCCTGGGGTTCGTAATTCAAAAAAGTCGTTTTGCCAAGTAGGTTTAGATGCATATTGAATACTGACGTCCCAGAAATTCTTCAGAAAATAAAAAGCACTTGCACCAATTTCTACTTCACGCCATGCAAAAGGTTTGTATAGATAGGAATTAGATGCTTTGATTGTGTAACGGTAGCTAAGGAATTTTTTTGTGGGAGTGAATTGATTATAGCTGGCATTCAAAATAGTATTAACCTCATTGGGTGCCTGAAGAAATCCTAAGTCATTTGGATCATACCGATCTGACTCAATACTCTGTGCTAAACTGAATTGAATCTTTCCGCTTACTTTTCTAAAACTTAAACGAGTGGTAAAGCCGTCATAGGGATCTTGACTTTTAACGGTGCTGTATCTTGCCGTGCCTGCAATGGAGTAACGATTATTTTTATCAAATAGTGCAAAGTCCAGCGCGGAAACATTGGCATCACGTGTAATCCCGCTTCTTACTACATTAGTATTTGTAAATGTTACTGACGAGCGCCCTTTCATGGCTTGGTCCAGTACTATGAGATTGTAATTGGTTAGCGGTTCCGTTTCTATATTTTCTCTTTTTCCAGTTGTTATATTTTCAATAGTTGCAGACATGGGGGCGCTTACCGCATTAAAAACGGCGATGCCTAAATTCTTTTTATTCCTACCAGAAAACTTAGAGGCGTTTATTAATTGTGTTATCCCTGGATTGTTAATGATTCTAAGAGTAGGATCATTTGCCACCCTATTTTTTACTCCCCAGTATCCCCTGGGCGTGAGTCCTATTCTTCTACTATAAAATAGACCGGCTTTATTAAATAGCTCTGTTCCTTCTGTAAAAAAGGGTCTATTTTCTTGAAAACGTACTTCAAATGGAGAGAGGTTAAGAATTACATTATCTGAAATCACTTGTCCAAAATCAGGTACTAACGTGGCATCCAGCGTAAAACTTTCATTTACGCCCCATTTTAAATCCATCCCGCCATTTCGTAAGCTTTCTTTCACAACACCTTTAGTGGTGGGCGTATTTCTAAAGCCAGCCGTTACATAGGGTAATACTGAAAGTCTAAGTGGGGGTTCAATACCACTAATACCTGTAAGATCACCAAATTGGTTGACAAAACCAGCTTCGTTTGGATCAATCGAATTCCAATAACTACTTTCATTAAGTCTTCTGCTGAATCGTTGGAAGTTTATACCCCATGATTGTTCCACTGCTTTGGAAAAGCGTAGTGAAATATACGGTATACGTATTTCAACGGTCCAGCCATCAGCAGTGATTTGAACATTACTCTCCCATACAGCATCCCAACTATAATCACTGGGTGGTCCAAATTGACTTTGGATGGAAGGGGAAAGCCTTCCATCTGTTTGGACATTTCGGCTGGTAACCACAAATTGAAAACCGTTTTGGTTATCATTGTACGTATCAATAAATGTAGCAAAGTAGTCAACATCTTGTCTTTGTTCACCATCCCGAGCTGTCAACTGTTTTCGAATAAGAGAGGGGTCATCTACTAATTTTGCAGCTATATAAAGCGCTACATCATCGTATAAAATCCAAACTTTGGTATTAAGTTTTGATGGTTTGCCGAAGTCAGGGGAATTGATAATAAAGTCAGTGAGCGGTGTTGCAAGTTGCCAAACAGAGTCGGAAATTTTCCCATCAATTTTTGGTGCTTGTGTAGTACGAACGGCTGCTGCTTTGCGGAGGCTTACTCCTTGTTGTGCAGGTATAGTCGTAGAACTTACGAGTAAAACAAAAATGAAAAAGATTAGTTTTTGCATGTGGACGCAAAACTCCTTTATTCTGATCGGTTGAGCAAAATAAAATGATAAATGGTCGGCAATCAGTTGTGGTGGTCCTCCAGGTAGCTAAGTACTTGTAATCCCTTTGATTTTGTTCGTTGTAAAAAACTGAGTGTAGTTTTCATCAACCCCAGCCTTCTTCCCATGGCAGGGATTATCTCTTTTTTAAAGGCTTCAAGGTTTACACCACTAATGAAAATAGGCTGTTCCTCTTTATAATTAGCTATTTTTCCCAATTGTACGGCTAAGCTATCTGGTACGCCTAGGCGTTCTTTACTGGATTCAAAGTTTTGGAGATATTTTTTGATGCTTACGGTCGCTGGTTGCCATTTAATTAGTAGTGATGCATATTCTCCTAATAAATAGCTGGCCTCTTGTTCACGACTTCTGTATTCTGCTGCTTCTGCTTCATTTGAATAGTCAATGATCAATGCTAGTAATGCAGGATCTTTAATATAACGCAAAAAGCCCGCACTTTTCATTTGTTCATAGGTGTCATTCTTGCTTAGGAATCGAGGGAAACCTCCATAAACATGGTTATAGAAAAAAGCCAGATCAAAGCTATTTTTATTGCTAGTTAATTCTACTAAAACAGAGTCCATTTGATACTCAATACCATAATTGAAGTTCAGCAGCGAATCAATGAAATATATATTACTCTTGATGTCTACTTCAAGGCGTGTAACATACTCATGCGCTCTTTCTTTTTCGACATAGATTTCTCTTACATTTTCGGCAAAAAATCCCAACGTCACGGCAGTGAACAGCATGAAAAACTCAACTAAATATTCTTTAGCTTTCTTTTTATGAGTAGGATGAGAAGGATGATGAACTTCCATAAGGGTAAGGTTACACTACTTAATTTGTTTTTTTAAAAAATGCACTATTGTAATTAATACTATAAATATAGCACTACCAGCAGCAACAATCGCAATGGTGGGAAAATCTGAGTTTCTCTTGCTGTAGATTCCATAAAACGCCCATATCACCGGAAGCAGAACTGTCCAATTCTTAAGTGTTGCAGCAACCCATAAAGTTATTCCCGTTCCTATTAAAATAATGGCATGTGTTATGTAGATCTGTAGGTTAATAGGGAGGGAAAAATTAAGTGCTACTATTTGCGTTGTTGTATTTGCAATGGTAGCAATGCATATCCAGCCCAAGTAAATTCCAAAAGCAAGCTTTTCAATTAGTAGGGTTTCCTCATTTTGTTGTAGGGTTATTTTTACAAGTACCATTAGTAAGCTAAGCATGATAATAAGCGATAGCGTAATGTACTCTAATTGCCAGGCAATTATCCAACCTGCATTGAGTATACAACTAGCTATAAAATAGTACGAGCAGTTGCTAGCACTATTTTTTTTAGAAAAAAGCGAGCGAACAGTACTAATTAGAAGAAGCGTATAAATGATACTCCAAATTCCAAAGGTCTGGGGAGCTGGAGTAAAGAGATTGTTGTATTTATCCGACAATTCTCGAATTGATTTTCCACCCAGACCTCCAGTTACTGAGGCATAGTTTATATAAAGAGTAAATAATAGAAATAACAGATTGAAGTAGTGGATTCTGTTGTTTTTAAGCATGTTAATTTTTTATACCGTTCGAATTTATAAAATCTAATTAACTTCCATGTTATTGCGAAACCAATCCAGCATTTACGTGATTATATAGCAAAAAGCTAATTGAATAGGTTTTAACTGTTGAATGGCTATCTTTAGAGCCTATTAATACCCCCTGTTATGCAACTTCCCAAATTCAAGGGCAGTAAAACATCATGTTCATCCTCTACTGGTGATAATGTATTACAGTCATTTCATGCTGAATTAAAACAGCGTATTTCCGAATACTTTGAGTCACGTGAGTTGAAAAGTACAGGAAATTGGAAGCTGTATAGTAAGGCAGTTATTTTACTATGCGCTTATGTGTTGGTATATAGCCATTTAGTTTTTTTTACACCACCCACCATTTTTGCAATCCTTGAATGTTTAGTGCTCGGTGGGCTAACGGCTGCGGTTGGTTTTAATATCATGCATGATGGCATTCACGGTTCCTTTAGTAGTCGGGCATGGGTTAATAAGCTAGCCGGACTTACCTTAAATATGTTAGGCGCCAATAATTTTATGTGGAAAACCAAGCATAATATTATTCATCACACCTATACAAATATTGATGGTGTAGATGATGATATTGAAGCGAGACCACTGCTCCGTTTATGTGACTCACAAACCTTTTACAAAATTCATAAATATCAACACTGGTATTTTTGGGCGGCTTATTCATTACTTTATTTATGGTGGATATTTTTTACTGATTATAAGAAATACTTTACCAAGCGAATTGGCGACGTTCCACTCAAACCAATGAAAATTCAAGATCATCTCTCTTTTTGGTTCTTTAAGGCTACACATTTTGTCTTTTTTATTGCTATTCCTATTAGTGTTCTTGGATTTAAAGCTTGGCTTTTCGGATTTTTGGCATTTGGGCTATTTACCGGATTTATTTTGAGCATCGTTTTTCAATTGGCCCATACAGTTGAAGACACCAAGTTTATTCATGCTAATCAAAAGTCACTACCAGTTGAAGAAGAGTGGGCTATACATCAACTAAAAACCACTGCAAATTTTGCCACACATAATCAGTTCATTTCATGGTGGTTGGGTGGATTAAATTTCCAAGTTGAGCATCATTTGTTTCCTCGGATATCCCACATTCATTATCCTGCTATAAGTAAAATTATCCGTGAAACATGTTCACAATTTCAAATCCCCTACATCGAATATCCGCGTATGCGGATGGCTTTAGTATCGCATGTATCTCATTTACGTGATTTAAGTAGACCATAAAGTCATTTCAGAATGAAAGCTGTAGCATTTGTGCTCACCCTCTTTTTCACTAGTTCTGTTTTTGGCCAAAATCATGCCGAGGACATTAAGGCAGTTATTAACACGCTTTTTATGTCTATGAAGGATGCTGATTCAATTGGTGTGCAATCAGTATTTATGCCAGAAGCAATTATGCAAACAATTGTTTCTAGACCAGGGAGCGAAAATATTGTGAGGCATGAGTCTGTGAGTAGATTCGCTGGATCTATCGGAAAACAAAAAAAGGGTGCCTTGAATGAGGAAATTGAATTTGAAACGATAAAGGTAGATCCTCCGCTTGCTTTTGTATGGACACCATATCGGTTTTATTTTAATGGTTCATTTAGCCACAGTGGGGTAAACACCTTTTGTTTAGTACAGACTTCTTTAGGTTGGAAAATTCAGTATATCATAGATACACGGAAAAAGTAACTAAATGTAATACTAGCCATAGCGTATAGGACAGGAGATGTTATACCTGTATATTTTCTGCTCTAGTGGTTAGCTTTTTGTATCTATTTTTGTTGAGCTATGAGTAATCGTTTTGTAATTCAAAATACTTTTATTGTAAGCGACGGAAAAGTGTTTATTTCTGACGTCTTGGTTGAAAAAAATATTATAAAGCTAGTCGGTAGTGGACTTGGAACTGAAAATGCTACAATAATTGATGGGACTAATAGATATCTTTTACCAGGTGTTATCGATGGCCAAGTCCACTTTCGTGAACCGGGATTAGCCCATAAGGGGGACTTTTACACTGAAAGCCGCGCAGCTGTAGCGGGGGGGATTACCTCTTTTATCGATATGCCAAATACGGTGCCTAATGTTTTAAATATGGCAGCTTTAGAAGAAAAAAATAAGTTGGCTTCACAGAAGTCGTTGGCTAATTATGGTTTTTTTCTTGGCGTAAATGGTGATAATCTGGATGAAGTTATAAAACTTGATACCTCAAAATTATTAGCGGTATCTGATGATGGGCTTTATTTCACAAAAAAAGGAAACCTTCTTGCAGACAACCCTGCTACATTAGAGAAATTACTATCTAGTTGTAAGTCTATTGTTGCAATCCATTCAGAGAAGGAGCAAATAATTGAGGCTAATGAAAAACTATTTCGAGAAAAATATGGTGAAAATATCCCAGTGGAATTACATCCATTAATAAGAAGTGAAAAGGCCTGTTACGAGTCTACCAAGGATGCAATAGCTATTGCTAATAAGTATAATGCAAAACTTCATATACTTCACTTAACCACTGAAGCGGAAACGCATCTTTTTAGAAATGATATTCCTTTAGAATATAAAAATATTACGACGGAAGTCTCTGTTCATCATCTTTGGTTTTCTGATAACGATTATGCTCGTTTGGGGACCTTGATTAAATGGAATCCTGCTATCAAAACGGAGAAAGATAAAAATGGCTTACTGAAGGCACTAGTTGATGATAGAATTGATATTGTCACAACCGACCATGCTCCTCATTCACTTGAGGAGAAACAACGTCCGTACTTTCAATCAATGTCTGGGGCACCCATTATTCAGTTTTCGTTGAATATTATGCTTGATTTTTATCGTCGAGGACTTATCTCATTAGAAAAGATTGTTCAAAAGATGTGCCATAATCCAGCTATACTTTATGGAATTAGCAAAAGAGGGTTTATCCGCGAAGGGTACATTGCTGACCTCATATTAGTTGATTTGAATGCTGAGTGGACTGTAAGTAATGATATTATCTTATCCAAGTGTGGTTGGTCCCCTTTATTAGGTACAACATTTCACTCGAAAGTCACCCATACATTTGTTAACGGTCACTTAGTGTATGATAACGGGCAATTTGATGAGCAGGTTAAAGGTCAGCCGATAACAAGGGGCTAGTTTATAAATTTTCCTCTAAAAATGCCTGGCAAAAAGATTTGATCAGATTTCTAACACGTCGGAATTAATCTTTAATCTCTTCGTTTGTGCCCTCAAATTTTGCCGGATCAGGGAAATTATAGTGTAAATTATTTGCTTTATTTGGAAAGTAAGGGCAGAGCTTTTTAGCATTGTCACAAAACTGTTATAATAAAATCAAAGTTAATATCTTGATATTCTGAAACATTATTGGAAGTGTGTGCTGAAATGTCAATTCCATCTTCTTGCACTGTTGCAATTGCTTTTGTATTGACACCATGGGGTTCAATACCCGCACTATATACTTTTACTTAATCTCCTCCAAACAGTTGCAAATACCCGTGCGCAATTTGACTACGACAACTATTGCCAGTGCATAGCACTAGAATTTTAACTTTCATTGACTCTTAATGAGAGAGTTTATGATATCTTTAAAAAGGAGAAAAAGAAATACAATTATGCCTACAAATAATTCTTTACGATATTTCGTAACTAAATGAAATATTTCTTGCTTCATGCAGGAATTAAGATTAGATGTTCACTAATCTTCATTTCAAATATAAGTTAAATTTGAAAGTTTTATACGCTTATTTTTCCTATTTTTTTGTTTATATTAGGTTAATCCATCAATTAGAATACGAATAAATTATTTTCAGCTACTCTTTTATTTTGAATATGATAAAAATTGCATACGCTCCAAACTATGTTCATCCGCTTCCTCAGGGTCATAGATTTCCTATGCTTAAATATGAGCTAATACCTGCTCAGTTACTGCATGAAGGGACCTGTAGTGAAATAAATTTCTTTAGTCCAAGTTTTTGTCAAGACGAGGTTATTTTATATACACATGAAAAATCGTATTATAATAAATTGGTGCTTCAGAAATTAAGTCTCTCTGAACAACGCAAGATTGGTTTTTTACAATCACCTGAACTAGTACAGCGCGAGCTAACTATAACGCAGGGTACTATAGATATTGCATTAAATGCGTTCAAAACTGGTGTGGCATTAAATATAGCGGGTGGCACCCATCATTCCTTCTCAGCCAGAGGAGAGGGGTTTTGTTTATTGAATGATATAGCAGTTGCTTCTAATTATTTACTAAAAAATGGGCTTTGTAATAAAATATTAGTTATTGATTTAGATGTGCATCAAGGTAATGGAACAGCTAAAATTATGGAAACAGAGCCAAGAGTTTTCACCTTCAGCATTCATGGGGCAAATAATTACCCATTTCATAAAGAGAAATCAGATTTAGATATCGGATTAAAAGATGGTGCAAATGACGACGCCTATTTATCTATTCTGTATGAAATATTACCACCATTACTAGATACGGTGAAACCTGATATTGCTTTCTTTTTGGCAGGTGTTGATATTTTAGGTACTGATAAATTTGGCAGATTGAATGTTAGTATGGAGGGTTGTAAGCAAAGAGATTCTTTTGTTCTCACCACTTTAAAAAATTGGAATATTCCAGTTGCCGTAACGTTGGGCGGGGGGTACTCTCCTGACATAAAAACTATAGTTGAGGCACATTGTAACACCTTTAGGTTAGCTTTTGATCTATTTAGCTAAACAAAATATTTTTATTTTGTTACTAATTTTGTTAAAAGTCTTTATGTTGTCAAAGCAGGAAATAAATATTGTCTGGCTGAAAAGAGACTTACGTACACAAGATCATTTGCCCCTGCATCTTGCGGAACAAAGCAATCTCCCATACCTCATAATTTTCATTTTTGAACCATTAATGATAGATTATGACGATACAAGCCTACGGCATCTGCAATTCCAGTATCATTCGATCTTACAGATGAATAAAAAATTAGTATCTGTAAATAAAGTAGTTAAAGTCTTGCAAACTGATATAATCACAGCATTGGTCTCGATACAGTCACAATTTATAATAAAGACTATTTTTAGTTTCCAAGAGTCAGGAATAAAATTGACTTATGACCGAGACCTATTCGTTAGGAAATTTTGTAATTTAAATCATATTGTATGGAATGAATCACCTCGCGATGGAATTATTCGAGGACTAAAAAATCGCATTGGTTGGGATAAGCAGTGGTTTATTACGATGCAAAGCCCTATTATTGTGAATCGTTTCAAAAATCAGGATGACCTGAAATTTACAAACTTATACCCCCTACATGATTCTTTACAGACATCTTTGGCTACTTTTCCAAAATCATTTCAGCCAGCCGGAGAGGAAAATGCATTCAACTACCTCACTTCGTTTATAAATGAGCGAAGCGCTTACTATAATAAACATATAAGTAAACCAAGTGAAAGTAGAAAAAGCTGTGGTAGAATTTCACCTTTTTTGAGCTGGGGTAATATTTCGGTTAAGCAAGCATATCAATTACTCACAAATGCATCGTATAATTCTATTAATAAACGATCTTTTACAAGTATTTTATCACGTTTAAAATGGCGTTGTCACTTCATACAAAAATTTGAGGTTGATTATACCTATGAAAATAAATGTATAAATGCAGGGTATGAGCTTCTAGAACACATGTCAAATGAAGAGTACATCAGTGCTTGGAAAGAAGCGAGAACCGGCTTCCCATTAGTAGATGCTTGTATGAAATGTTTACAAGAGACGGGATGGATTAATTTTAGGATGCGTGCAATGTTGGTAAGTTTTTTTTGTCATCATTTATATCAAGATTGGAGGGCAGCGACTCATTTTTTAGCAAAATTATTTTTAGATTACGAACCTGGTATACATTTTACTCAATTCCAAATGCAAGCTGGTACAACAGGCATAAATACTTTAAGGATATATAATCCTATAAAACAGAGTTTAGATCATGATCCAGATGGTTCCTTTATAAAAAAATGGTTACCAATTTTACAGCCGCTACCAAAGGAGTTGATACATGAGCCCTTCAAGATGAGTTTAATGGAGCAATCGATGTACGGTGTATTTATAGGCAAGAATTATCCCTGTCCGATTGTTGATTTAAATTTTACTGGACAAAGAGCAAGAAAAAATATTTGGGGGCATAGAACTAATAATTTAGTAAGACAAGAGTCAAAAAGAATTCTAGGTACTCACTGTAGGTAAGTCTAATTTATAAGTACACAAAACTTTAAATGGTATGGCTATAATGAAGTCTGAAAAGATTTCTGAGCGTTTATAATTATTTAATTTTAAAATAATTTTAGCTTTTATCGATTTATTGATGAACAATGGATGTTTAGTGTTGTTTTAATTTTATGAAAAATGTTTTTCTGAAAGCAAACTGGGAAAATTTGGTCATGGTTAATCATGAGGTAAACCCTTCCATTTTAATACCTTATTTGCCACATGGGGTGGAATTAGATTTTTTTAATAATAAAACCTATATAAGCCTTGTCGGTTTCATGTTTACCAAAACACATTTATTTGGGATGCCTATCCCTTTTTTTGGTTCATTTGAAGAAATAAATCTTCGTTTCTATGTCAAACGAGTTGATAATGGCAGACTTAAAAAGGGTGTTGTCTTTATAAACGAAACAGTACCATTTAAGATTGTAGCATTTTTAGCTAATCGCCTTTATGGCGAACATTATACAGCTATTCCTACAAAAAGTTGTCTAGATTTATCCGATCATAAAATTGTTAATTACGAGTGGAATTTTAAGGGTAGGTGGAATTCCATTAGAGTTAAAACTGATAAAAAGAAATTAAGTATAGAGCCATTTAGTTTTGAAGAGTATATTTTTGAGCGTTATTTTGGTTATACAAAATTGTCATCTTTTACTACGCAAGAGTATGCTATCCACCACCCCCAGTGGTTTACAAATAAACTTTTAGCTGCATCAATCGATTGTGATTATGGAATGATGTATGGTGATGCTTTCTCTTGTTTGAATAATCAACCAACAAGTTCTATTATGATGGCGGAAGGTTCACCGGTAAGCGTAAGTTGGAAACGAGTTAATTTTTAGAAAAACTTTTAGACTACGCATAATCTTCGAGTCCTTCGTCTTCTTTTCCTAAATTATTCAAATTGATCATGCTTCCCATCATATCATTAAACTCAATTTTACCGTCGATCATTTTTTTGCTTATGATCGAATGAGCTGCAAGACCATGTAAAACGAATTCCATTAATAGTGCAGTTTCATTTTTATTTGATTTTGGAAAATATTTTTTTATTAGTGTGTATAGTCCATCAACCTTATAAAGCTCAGTGATTTTTACTTCGTCTGGCATATCAAAAAATAGATTTAGCTGATTGCCCGCATCAAACCACTTTTCAATGGAGCTGTATGGATTTTCAGGTTGTTTCTCCCCTTCTTCTTGTTGTGAGGATATTTTTTTAGAGCGGTATTTCTTTTTTATTTTTTCTGGACTTGGAAAATAGTCGCTAAATATGCTGCGAATTGATTTATTTAATAAGTTTAGTGCCACTTCGAGGGGTCCTTCCTGTTCTCCCTCGTACACAAGCTCTATTTTTCCCGTGATTGCTGGTATGATACCTGACAAATCACTGATCCAGACCTGTGTATGGGCATGATTATGAATGATAGCACGGCGCTCTGCGCTACTTACTGCTGATTCATACGCAGTGATTGTTAGGCGGGCGCTCACCCCACTTTTTTTATCAACATATTCATTTGTACGAGCTTCAAAAGCAATTTGTTCAATTAATCTTTTAATTAACAAGCTAATATTTACTTTATCCTTCTGAATTTGTAGAATATTTGCCTCTTGCTCGGTTATTGCTAGAGATGTTTCAATAGTTTTTGGATAATGTGTTAATATTTGGCTTTCAATACGATCTTTTAATGGCGTTACAATACTTCCTCTGTTGGTATAGTCTTCAGGGTTTGCAGTAAAAACAAATAGTACATCTAATGGCATGCGAAGTTTAAAGCCTCTAATTTGTATGTCCCCCTCTTGTAAAATATTGAAGAGGGATACTTGAATCCTTGCTTGCAAATCAGGGAGTTCGTTGATCACGAAAATACACCGGTTACTTCTTGGAATGATGCCATAATGGATCACTTTTTCATCAGAAAAACTCAGTTTAAGGGTGGCAGCCTTTATTGGGTCAATATCACCAATTAAATCGGATACACTTACATCTGGGGTAGCTAACTTTTCACCATAACGCTCACTTTTATGTACCCAATTAATTGGCGTATCATCACCATACTGGGAGACGAGGTCTACTGCAAACCGGCTTAGTGGTTTAAATGGGTCATCATTTATTTCGCTTCCAGCAACTATGGGAATATAATTGTCAAGTAAATCTATCATTTGTCGGGCCATCCGTGTTTTTGCTTGGCCGCGCAAACCCAAAAATAAAATATTGTGTCTGCTGAGTAGTGCACGTTGTACATCTGGTATTACACTGCTCTCATACCCCAGAATTCCTTTGAATACATTTTCTTTATTTTGGATGTGGTAGATTAAATTATCACGTACTTCATCTTTAATCGATTTTGGTCTGTAGCCTGATTTTTTCAGTTCACCCAGTGTGACAATTTTTTTAATATCTATTTCTGTTTTCATATTCAATAGAGTATTTTTCTTTTACCGCTTTCAAAGTCATTAAATATAAAGGTGCCTAAGTTATCCAACGAAGCAAAATAGGCCTTACCTTTATTCATTTCAGTGAATTCTTCTACAAATTTTTGAAGATACGGATCTGATGCAATCATAAATGTAGTAATTGAAATCTTCAATTTCTTACATTGTGATGCAAGATTAATGCAACGATTGACTACTTTCCTATCTAATCCAAAACTATTTTTGTAATAACGGCCGCCTATTTTTAGGCATGTGGGTTTCCCGTCTGTTATCATAAAAATCTGCTTATTTACTATTTTTCGCTTGCGTAGAATATCCATAGCTAACTCCAAGCCAGCAACCGTATTAGTGTGATAAGGTCCTACTTGTAAATAAGGCAGGTCTTTCATCTCTACTTGCCACGCATCATTTCCGAATACAACTATATCAATGGTATCTTTTGGATATTTCTTAGTGATAAGTTCGCATAGGGCCATTGCTACCTTCTTTGCAGGTGTGATTCGATCTTCCCCATACAAGATCATGGAATGCGAAATATCAATCATCAAGACGGTAGACGTCTGTGTTTTAAAATCTGTTTCTTGTACAACTAAATCATCTTCCTGAATTGAAAAAGAATCTAATCCTCGATTGATTTGTGCATTTTTTATACTTTCTGTGAAGTTTATTTGTTCTAGCAAGTCGCCAAACTGATAAGCACGAATTTCTGCGTTAGTCTCACCGGTGGTGCCTGCTTTAGTTATGCTGTGGCTGCCCTGTTTACCCCTTTTTAGTTTCCCGAAAATTTGTTCGAGACTTTTTTGGCGAATGGCTTGTTCAGTTTTTGGAGTAATTGTAAATTGGCCATCCTGAGGATTTTCTTTTAAGTATCCGTTTTGTTTAAGGTCTTCAATAAAATCTCCGATTCCGTAGTCATCATCAGTTAATTTATTCGAACGGTCTAATTGATTGAGCCAGTCCAGCGCTTCAGTCGCATCCCCATTGGTATACGCCAACAATTGGGTAAAAATATCTACTAATTGCTCAAATTTTGATTTTAAATTGTCTGTTGGGTTAAATTGGATGAAACGGTGACCTATCATAACGATAAATCTAACAAACATAGGAAATAAAAGTTCGAAGCGAATCTCTTGGTTTTACCTTTCTTTTACGTTGTCGAGCATGAACTCATTCATAGATACCCGAATTGGTTAATACCTGAATGGTGTTATGGTTGTTGACATAAATAACGCACAAGTGATTGCCTAAATAATAAACATCACTCCATCAATTTTGATTCTCTTTTGAAAACTCTAATATATCAGCAGGCTGGCAATCTAATACTTTACAAATTGCTTCCAATGTACTAAACCGTATTGCTTTTGCTTTACCTGTTTTAAGTATTGATAGATTTGATAGAGTTAATCCAACTTTCTCAGATAATTCATTTAATGACATCTTGCGCTTTGCCATCATCACATCAAGATTTACAATTATTGGCATAATTTATACAGTTA
>VGMN01000008.1 GCA_016866355.1 Bacteroidota bacterium | reverse complement strand
CCACCATAGGTGGGGAACCCTTCTGTAATGATCAATAGGTTTCTGCATTCCAACGCAAGTTGGCTGTCATTGAGTGCTAAGAACCCTCCGATATTAGCAAAGGCATCTTTCTTGGCACTCATGCTACATCCATCTGCCAGGGAGAACATTTCTTGTGCAATGGATTCAATACTTCTGTTTTCGTAGCCAGCTTCTCTCTTTTTAATGAAATAGGCATTTTCGGCAAACCGGCAACAGTCTATGAAAAATGGAATCTTATGTTTTTTACAAATGGCAGCTGCTGCTTTCATGTTAGCCATGCTGACCGGTTGACCTCCACCTGAATTATTAGTTACCGTGATTATAACCATTGGTATATTAGCCGCTCCAACTTTTTGGATGGTGGGTTCTAATGCTTCAACATCCATGTTGCCTTTAAAGGGAGCTGCTTTCAAAGGGTCCTTTCCTTCTTCGCAGAGTAAATCAATTCCTGTGGAGCCGGAAAATTCAATATTGGCGCGAGTGGTATCAAAAAGCGTGTTACTTATAAAATACTTTCCTTTTCCTCCCACGGCTGAAAAAAGAATTTTTTCTGAAGCTCTTCCTTGGTGTGTGGGAATGATATACTGCATACCCGTGATTCGCTTGACCATGGATTCAAAGCGATAGAAACTGGGACTACCGGCATAGGATTCATCGCCCTCCATGATGCCTCCCCACTGACGGCTACTCATGGCAGAAGTCCCGCTATCAGTTAACAAATCAATCAGTACATCGCGGGAGGCAATTCCAAATACATTGTAATCTGCATGCTGCAGTATAGCTTCCCGTTCTTTTTGTGTATTAAAATAAATGGGTTCTACGGATTTGATCCGAAAGGGTTCAATGATAGTCTTAATAGCCATGGCAAGTTTTTTGATTCCCTATGAAAGGGTGCCCAAAGGTAAGTCTCGAATGGCCAATTGTAAAAGCGGATTATAGAAAGTATTATCCGTAGATCTCCCGGTGAATAGCTTTTTTGTCATAGCCCATTGCTTGTATGCGTGCATAGGCTTCGTCAATCATATTTTTCCAGCCACATAGTAAAAAATGGGCAGGTTGCTTTTTTTCGCATAGTGCTTCATAGACGGCATGTACATAGCCCGATTTTCCTTCCCAGCTTTCGCGGGATAAAACAGGATGATAATGAAAGGAGGAATTCTCTTGTTGAAGCTGCGTGAGCTCATCAAAATAAAGAAGGTCTTCTTTTTTTCGGCATCCAAATACCAGATGAACGGCACCTGTGTGAATTTGATGTTTCCAAAGATGTGTGACCATACTGCGAAATGGAGCAATTCCGGTGCCGGTGCAAATCAAAAACAAATCATCCTCGATATGTTCCGGTAATACAAAAACGCCCTGCGGACCGCGTAAGGTCAAGGTAGAGCCAACAGTAACCTGCTCAAATAAATAAGTAGTACCCGCACCGTTTTCTACTTTCACAATAATCAGCTCAAAAACATTGGTACCATCTGGTCGGGAAGCAATTGAGTAACTACGCCAACGTTTGTTGGGTTTTTCATGTATTGGTAAATCTAAGGTTACAAATTGTCCAGGTTTGAAATCAAAGGCAGCTAGCGAGGGCACTTCAATCCAAAATTGACGGGTGGTGGGTGTGTGATCAGTAATACGGATCACGTTGCCTGTTATCCAAGGTTGCAGTGCCATAGTGATAACTAAGTTAATACAATTTGGCGTTATCTTTGCGCCGCGGAAATGAGTGCCAAGGATCTGTTGAATACGTTACAGCAAGACCCCCGCCTTTATCAATTGGCGGACAGGATTTTATTGCCCGCCCCCCAAGAAACACTGTTGACCGGTTTAGTTGGTTCGGCTCCTGCCTTTTTAGTAGGCGCCTCCTTAGCAGCTCCTTCTTTATCACAAATGAACCATCTGATTATTTGTAATGATGCAGAGGAGGCCGCTTATTTTCATAATACATTGGAAAGTATAACGGGAGCATTGGATCTCTTTTATTTTCCTTCTTCCTACAAAAACAGCAAGAACTTTAAATTGCTAAACCCTTCGCATGTGATGTTACGTACGGAGGCATTAACGCGTCTCTCAAAAAAAGAAGCAAGTGCTGGAGAGCTAAGAAAAAAAGTATTGGTTACGTATCCAGAGGCTTTGCTGGAAAAAGTAGTAGGACCCGCTACTTATGCCGATCGGTTGATAGAATTGTCTGTTGGGGCTACGTTGGATGTTCCGGGGCTTTTACTCAAACTGAGTGAGTATCATTTTGAGCGTAGTGATTTTGTCTATGAACCCGGGCAGTTTGCGATGCGCGGGGGTATCTTGGATATTTATTCCATTGGTAATGATAAGCCTTACCGTATTGAATTATTTGGTAACGAAATTGAATCTATTCGATTAATTGATCCGGAAACACAGCTCAGTGAAAGAAAATTAACACAGGTGTTGGTGATTCCTCGAATGGACCAATCGATGGCCAGCGGTCCTGGAATTTCCTTATTAAAATTTCTTCCCTCCAATACTGTGGTGTGGATAGAGGACTATTCAATTTGTGTGGATCGGCTGGAAGATACTTGGGAAAGTTTTACCACGTTCTTAAATATACGACCGGGGACGCAGTTGAAAGAGGAAGCTGAAGGGGATGAACGGTGGGCAAAAAAAGAGGTAGCAGCCACTGACCTGGTACCACCTGAATTGATGCGCGATGCCTTGCTGGCTAGTAATCTTATTTCTTTTGGACCTGGTGCTTCCTTACCGGGGAATAGTTTGTTGTTGGAACTGGAGTTTGCCACCAAAGAACAACCATCTTTCAATAGAAATTTTGATTTACTGATTAATGATCTCAGAAACTGGGCTTCCAAACAGTATAGTATTTATATTTTTTCAGAGAATCCACGTCAGCTGGAACGATTACAAACCATTTTTGATGATCTCAAAGCCAATATTGTTTTTGAACCTGTAGCACACGCCATTCAAGCGGGATTTATTGATCATGATCTAAAGCGTGTTTGTTATACCGATCACCAGATTTTTCAGCGATATCACAAATACAAAGTCAAGCAGGCCTATAATAAAAATAAAGCGCTCACATTACGAACGCTCCGGGAGTTACAACCCGGAGACTTTGTTACACATATTGACCATGGAGTGGGTGTTTTCAGTGGGCTCCAAAAAATTGAAGTAAATGGTCGTATGCAAGAGGCCGTACGATTGGTATATAAAGATTCGGATATTCTCTATGTGAATATCAGCAGCCTCCATAAAATTGCAAAGTATTCTGGCAAAGAGGGGGCCGTACCCAAAGTGAACAAGTTGGGTAGTGATGTTTGGACTCGATTGAAAGAAAAAACAAAGTCAAAGGTCAAGGAAATTGCCTTTGATCTGATTAAGCTTTATGCTACCCGAAAGGCACAACAAGGGTTTGCGCATGCGCCTGATAATTTTTTGCAAACAGAATTAGAGGCTTCATTTATTTATGAGGATACACCGGATCAAAGTAAAGCCACCGCAGATGTAAAGAAGGATATGGAATCTGCCTCACCTATGGACCGATTGGTTTGTGGTGATGTGGGGTTTGGAAAAACAGAAGTGGCTATTCGGGCGGCTTTCAAGACTTGTGTAGAGGGGAAACAGGCTGCTGTCTTGGTGCCAACAACAATTCTTGCCTTTCAACATTATAAAACATTTAAAGAACGACTCAAGGATTTTCCGGTAACAGTTGATTATCTCAACCGATTTAAATCGGCTAAGCAGAAGAAAGAGACCTTACAAAAATTAGCGGCAGGTAAGATTGATATCATTATAGGTACGCATGGACTATTGGGAAAAGAGACGGTGTACAAGGACTTAGGATTATTGGTGGTGGACGAGGAACAAAAATTTGGCGTGGCACATAAAGAGAAAATAAAAACCCTACGTTCTACTATCGATTGCTTAACCTTAACGGCTACTCCCATCCCTCGTACGTTACAGTTTTCATTGATGGGTGCTCGTGATTTGAGTATTATTAATACCCCCCCGCCTAATCGACAGCCTATCCAAACCGAAGTAATGGTCTACAATGAAGATCAGATTCGGGAGGCTATCTATTTTGAAACAGAGCGTGGCGGACAAGTATTCTTTATTTATAACCGGATTGCCGGTCTTGCTGAAATGGCTTCCATTCTAAAAGGGCTTTGTCCTGATCTATCCATTGGCTATGCGCATGGCCAAATGGAGGGCCATGAGTTGGAAGAACGAATTCTTGATTTTATTGACCGTCGCTACGATGTACTGGTCTGTACCAATATCGTGGAGAGTGGGGTGGATATTCCTTCTGTCAATACCATCATTGTCAATAATGCGCATCAATTTGGATTAAGTGATTTGCACCAGTTGCGAGGTCGGGTGGGGAGAAGTAATAAAAAAGCGTTCTGTTATTTATTGGCACCTCCAATGAGTACCTTACCTAACGATTCCAGAAAACGATTACAGACCTTGGAGCAACACAGTGAATTGGGAAGTGGATTTCAAATTGCTATGCGAGATCTGGATATCAGAGGAGCCGGTAATTTATTAGGGGGCGAACAAAGTGGCTTTATGGCAGAAATTGGATTTGAGATGTATCAGAAAATTCTCAATGAAGCTATTCGTGAATTAAAGCGAAGTGATTTCAAGGAGCTATTCAAAGAGGAGATTGCCAAGCAAGATGATTTTGTACAGGACTGTACCATTGATACTGATTTAGAAATACTAATACCCGATAACTATGTTTCCAGTATCACCGAGCGCTTGTCACTTTATCAGCGATTAGACGCTTGTGAAACGGAGGAGGAATTAGACGAAATGCACCAGGAAATTGCGGATCGTTTTGGGCCCCTACCAAAGCCGGTAGAAGATTTGTTTGTAACCGTTCGCTGCCGGAAGCTGGCTATTGAATTAGGATTTGAGAAAATGAGTTTGAAAGATCAAACGCTTCGTTGTTTTTTTATTAATCGACCAGACTCTCCGTATTTTGAATCAGCAACTTTTCATGCTATACTTTCATATTTGCAAACTGAAACACGTCAGGCTCATTTAAAACAGACGGGTCGTTTATTTTTATTAGTGGTGAATGAAGTCAGTGAAATGGAAGTACTGCATCGCTTCCTGTGCAGCTTAAACAATTGGGTACAAAAAAAGAGGTGAGCACCCATGGCACCCACCTCTCTCTTATTGCTGAAAGAATTACCAGCCTTGCTTGGCAACACCAGCCTTGATAGCCGCCAGTGCTTTTTCTTGGTTCATCAGCGTAGTTAATTTATTTCCCTTGCCATCATTTCCTTGTGCCATGTAAGCACCTTTGGCAGTTTTGGTGATAACAGCATCCTGCATAACGCAGCCTTTCTCTTTTGTCTTTACGTTGTACGCGGTGATTTTGATGTCTGACATGTTAAAAAGTTTTCGTGTTTAGGTGGTGAAGGTAAGTGTTCCGGATGAGAAGAAAAAAAACCGATATCACCGCCATTTTCAACGGGTATTTTTTTGCCCCACCCCCCAATTTTATTCCTGTTAATCATTTACTCATAAAAACCTATCTATGAAAAAATTTTACATACTGGTATTTTTTATCGGTCAGCTATGGAGCACAGAGGCTCAATCACTTTATCCACCTATTTACGATTGCTATCAGCAGGATCCCGTTTTATTTTCCCAGACACAACCCTGGGTACAGCAATTTGAAAAATTGAAATGGGACATTCAGCAGCAGGTAGCTGCTTTGATTCAAGCAGAGCAAGTAACCGTCACACAAGACAAGCCCTATTATCAGGACTTACGCTCGGTTGTAAAAATTGCAGGGGTATTAAATAAACTGGATAGTGTATACGATCATTTTTTTATCCAAGCCGCTACTGTTATCCAAACTAACTATATGATGCAAGCGGGTTGTATAGCAGACCAACCTGCTGAAACTAAGCACCCGGTATTAATTGATTATCTCGAGGAAAAAGTGTTCCAGTTAACCACCCAATATGCCAGTTATGAATTTGCTCGTCAATTAGGTTTTAATTCGGCACGTGTGGCAATTGATCAGGAAACTAATAATTGGCTACACCGAGACACTGCGTTGACAGCTTCAGATCCGCAACTGGAGCAACCCTTGCAAGATGATTATTTCTGGTGCGTATTAAATGCAGACTGGGAACTATCGCTCTCTAACCCGGAGTCAGCACTATTACAAGCCTTAGAAAATCGAATGGAAAAAGGAAAGGAATCAAAACTGAAAGAGATACTCCTTATCATTTTTGATAATTGGCGTGAGATCGAGGATATTTTAAATTGGCTTAACACCAATGTTTTCGGAGATTGTCATGCCGTAGCACGTGCTTCCTTCAAAGAAACCATTCCCCTGGATAGAAATAGTAGTCCGGATCTCCGCAGAAAAATAAGTTATCAAGTTTTACAGCGTGGCGTGCTGTTTGATGGACGGGCTACTAAAACACATTTAAAAGGTGTAGCACGCGTGTACAAAAAGAAATGGATCGGGTGGGGCAGAGACCGGATGCAACAAGTTGGAATTAGTTATTGTACACTTCAATTTGATCCTTGTAATAATCGGCCATGGCCAGCTGACGGGCAACCATATATCCAAGTGCCCAATCATCGGTATACAAAATCTATTTTACAGCAGACGCATCCCTATGCACTGGCTATACAAAGCAATGCAGCAGAATTTTTAACCTTCGATATTCATTACAATAGTTCTTATTTAAAATCGATTTACTTGTTTGGAAACAGACCTTGCTATGGAAACTGAACAAAGCCGTTTTGTGAAAATGAGTAGTGCGGTATTGATTTTAATGGCTTTGTTCTTTCCTCTATGGGCTGTTGCATTTTTCCGAGATACACTGATCCGAAAAAATAGTAATGGCAAAACGGAGGTGCTCAATGCTGGTTTTATTGATCTGGTAAGTAGCGGGCAAGTAAGTGCCTCTGCAAGGTTGATTCGTTTACGGATTGGAGAACCTGATAAGTTCTCCCTTCCTTTTACTATTTATAGCGGAGTGAGCAATAATGCTTTTGCAGCACAAGTGATGGGGATGACCGCTAGGACAAATGAACATTTGGTTACACAGTTTATTACCCCACTAAGCGGACTACTCAATATTAGTGTTGATGGCTGGAGGGCTTGGGGTAAGCAGGAAAAAATTACACAAGCAGGATTTATTTATCAATTGGGCGAACGGTTATTAACGGGTTATCGCACTACGCTTCCGGGGAGTTGGTTAAATGGCCGACCACATAATTTTTTAAACAGCTTTGCAACCCTGGGATTATTTTTTCAAACGGGTGCCTGGGAAAAAGAGCGTTCAACCAATATGGGTACTTGTTGGATAAGTGTTAGGTATCATGTGGCTTATTCTCATCCTTCTCAATTGGCTGTTTTTATTGAGGGATTAAACACCAATGGTATTTATAGTGGGTACTCGTTGGGCTTTGGATTGGAAATCAGCTATACGGTTCATTTAAAAGCACAGGTGTACCGTTATGATAAACCTCCGGAACCACTCTACAGCTTACCGCTGTATCAGTTTAGTTTTAATTATGCCTTGCAGGGAAAAAACTAGATATCCAGTTTTGCGTATTTCGCGTGGCTCTCAATAAACTCACGACGTGGGGCTACTTCATCACCCATCAGCATACTGAAAATACGATCAGACTCTGCCGCGCTTTCAATAGTAACAAGCTTGAGGGTGCGGGTGGCCGGATTCATGGTTGTTTCCCATAATTGTTCGGCATTCATCTCACCCAATCCTTTGTAACGCTGTATCGTGACAGAATCTTCTTTTCCAGCTCCTAATTTTTCAACCAGTGCTTTGCGTTGGTCTTCATTGTATGCGTAAGCCTGTTCTTTTCCTTTTTTTACCAGGTAAAGTGGAGGTTGTGCAATATATACATACCCTTGCTCAATCATTTCCTTCATGTAACGATAGATGAAGGTGAGGATTAGTGTTGCAATATGTGATCCATCCACATCGGCATCGGTCATGATGATCAGCTTGTGATAACGAAGCTTACTAAGGTCAAGTGCTTTGGGGTCCTCAGGGGTTCCAATTTTCACACCCAGGGCTGTAAACATGTTTCTGATTTCCTCGTTATCGTAGATCTTATGCTCCATGGCTTTTTCTACGTTGAGGATTTTACCACGCAAAGGGAGAATAGCCTGATACCCGCGATCTCTTCCTTGCTTGGCTGTACCACCGGCTGAATCTCCCTCTACCAGGTACAGTTCACATTTCTCAGGATTACGATCAGAACAATCCGCCAACTTACCAGGTAAGCCACCTCCGCTGAGTACCGATTTACGTTGTACTAATTCGCGGGCTTTGCGTGCGGCGGCACGTGCTTGTGCAGCAAGAATTACTTTGGCAACAATATTTTTTGCTTCCTTGGGATTTTCTTCCAAATAGGCCTCGAGTACTTTTGAAACGGTGCTATCTACCACGCCCATCACTTCGTTATTACCCAATTTTGTTTTAGTCTGTCCTTCAAATTGAGGCTCGGGAACTTTTACAGAAATGATGGCACTGAGGCCCTCTCTGAAATCGTCTCCTTCAATTTCTACTTTTGCTTTTTCAAAAAGTCCATTGCGATCACCATAACTTTTGAATACACGCGTCAACGCACGACGAAAACCTGATACGTGTGTACCTCCTTCAATGGTGTTGATGTTGTTGACGTAGGAGTAAATATGTTCGTTATAACTATCATTATAACTCAGAGCTACTTCCACGGCTACATTCGTAGATTCATCGCGACCTTCTACGGCAATTACTTTTGGGATCAACGGTGTTCTTCCTGCATTGTTATCAAGCATTTCAACAAACTCTACAATTCCTCCTTCACTGAAAAAACTTTTCTCATACGCTTGACCGTTCTCTACTTCACGCAAATCTTTTAAGTTGATGCGCACACCTCTGTTGAGATATGATAATTCACGCAATCTTCCTTCTAAAATGTCCTTGTTATAGGTTGCAGTAATGAAGATGCTGCTATCGGGCCAAAAATGAACGCGTGTGCCGGTGCGATCACTGGTGCCCACTTCTCGCACAGCATATTGCGGAACTCCAATTTTATATTCTTGCTCAAATGTTTTTCCTTCTCGTTGTACAGTTACGTGCAGTTTTGTACTGAGTGCGTTTACACAACTCACGCCCACACCATGCAATCCTCCTGAAACTTTATACGAGTCTTTATCAAATTTTCCACCCGCATGTAGCACGGTCATTACTACTTCGAGCGCTGATCTTTTTTCTTTGGTGTGCATGGCCGTAGGAATACCTCGTCCATCATCTTGCACAGAAATGGAATTGTCTTCGTGAATGGTTACATCGATATTCTTGCAATACCCTGCTAAGGCTTCATCGATGGAGTTGTCCACCACTTCGTAAACCAGGTGGTGCAATCCTTTTACGCCGATGTCACCGATGTACATCGCAGGTCTTTTGCGCACAGCTTCCAGTCCTTCAAGGACCTGTATACTATCCGCGCTATATTGGGCTTTTTCAGTGCTCATGGTGGGCTTGATTTGCAGTGATTTTGGTTATAAAATCAAGGTCTGCAAATCTACTGAAACCCCTCTGGGAAACCCTCTTTTCTGGCTTGTTTTTTGGGTGGTTTTTTCCCCACTTATCGCTTCATAATTTGGGCCACTAAATCGGCCTCTGTGCACAGTTTTCCCCCCACATAAATAGTGCCGTGCATTTCTACAATACCACGACGGATGGGCGACTTTAACTCCATTTTTAAGAGCAGTGTATCGCCGGGGCGAACCATCTGTTTAAACTTGCAATTATCAATTTTTAAGAAGTAGGTGTCATAATTGCCTTCACCGCTCAAATTGATGGCTAAAATGCCGCCACATTGCGCCAGGGCCTCTATTTGCAGTACCCCAGGCATCACGGGATTCCCAGGAAAATGCCCTTGGAAAAACCATTCGTTGAAGGTTACGTTTTTAACCCCAACAATATGCGTGTCGCTGAGCTCAATTACTTTATCAACCAAGGCAAATGGATAGCGATGTGGAAGGGTACGTTCAATGTATTGCTGATCCAGCACAGGAGGTACCGCCGGGTCGTAATAAGGTACATCCTTGGTGTGCTTATTCTTTTTGATATACTGTTTGATCTTTTTAGCAAACTCAACATTGCTGCTATGTCCAGGTCGATTGGCAATGATACGCCCCTTGATCGGATAGCCTACTAGCGCTAAATCACCCACCACATCTAACAACTTATGACGGGCTGGTTCATTGGGAAAACGAAGGTCCAGATTGTTGAGATAGCCTTCGCTTTTAACTTCAATTTTATCTTTCTTGAATATTTTTTTCAATCGAGTAAGCTCACTATCATTAACGGGCTTGTCAACAATTACAATAGCATTATTTACATCGCCTCCTTTGATCAGATTGTTTTCAAGGAGCATTTCCAACTCATGTAAAAAACAAAAAGTACGGCAAGAAGAAACCTCTGCTTTGAAATCGGTGATCTTTTTTAATCCGGCATGTTGGGTGCCCAATACGGGCGAATTAAAATCGATTAAGGTGGTAATTTGATAGTCCAATGCAGGCATGGCTACCATCTCAACACGTTTGCTTTCGTCGTAATGAAAAATATTCTCATCGATGCTATACCATATTTTGGCAGCATCCTGTTCATGTATGCCGGCTTTTTCAATCAACTCCACAAATGGGGCTGAGCTCCCGTCCATAATAGGAATTTCAGGCCCGGTGACTTCCAGCAAACAATTATCAATACCCATTCCAACCAATGCGGCCAATACGTGCTCAACGGTGCTGATTTTTGCTCCATTAGATTCAAGGGTAGTGCCACGACTGGTATCCGTAACCAAATCACAATCTGCTTTGATCACTGGCTGTTCAGGGAGGTCTGTCCGTTTAAACTGCAAACCAAAACCAGGGTTGGCGGGATGCAGCGTAAGGTCAGCTAATATGCCAGTATGTAGTCCGGTACCTGAGATGGTAACTGACTTTTCGATGGTATGTTGCTTGTCGGGGTTAAAGGGGGTAGCCATGAGCGGATTTTGGTGCCGCAAAGATAACAAATGTGAAAGGGACCGAAAATTAGGCTTCTAACCATCTGATTTTAAATCTTTTATAATCTTCTCCAATTCCTGGATTCGTTTTTCTAACTCAGGCAGCTTCCGGCTGACAGCCTGACTGCGAAGGGACTGGGTATAATCATAGGCGGGAGTACCGGTAACAGCCTTACCTGGTTCAAGGGATTTACTAACCCCGCTTTGTGCATTTACTTTTGATCCATCACCAAGGGTTATGTGACCTACAATGCCGGCCTGACCTCCAATCATAACTCCTTTTCCAATTTTGGTACTTCCGCTAATTCCGGCCTGGGCCGCAATGACGGTGCTGCTTCCGATTTCAACATTATGGGCTACTTGGATAAGGTTATCCAATTTGGCACCCTTGCGAATTATAGTGGAGCCAATGGTGGCTCTATCGATGGTAGTATTGGCACCAATTTCCACTTGATCTTCTACTACTACATTTCCAATCTGCGGAACTTTTTTTAAGCTACCATCAGCTTGCGGGGCAAAACCAAAACCATCACCTCCAAGTACGGTACCCGCATGAATAATTACATCATTACCCAACACGCATTGGTGATAAATTTTAACTCCCGGGTGCAGCACACATCTTTTTCCTATTACCACATCATCGCCGATATAACAATTGGGATAGATTTTTGTCTGGTCTCCTACTTTGGCGCGTTCGCCCACATAACTAAATGCGCCGAGATAAATTTCATTTCCTAGTTCTGCGGTAGCGGCTACAAAACTGGGTTGTTCAATACCAGTGAGTTGCTGTTGGCGTAGTTCCTGGTATTTGGAAAGCAAGGTGGCAAAGGCCGAATAAGCATCGGGAACGCGAATCAAGGTTTTGTCTTTCTTTTCTCTCGGTTGAAAATTTTCATTTACAATTACTACCGATGCTTGGGTGTTATAGAAAAATTCTTCGTACTTGGGATTGGCTAAAAAAGAAAGCTGCCCGGCACTAGCTTCTTCAATCTTTCCAAAGGCATGCACGGATGCCATTGGGTCCCCCTCTACTTTACCCTCAATTAATTGAGCAATCTGCGCAGCAGTAAAAGCCATCATATCAGTGAGCAATTTTTTTGAGGGTTGCGGGATAACACACAAATTGTTTTTTTATTTCTCCGTACGAAAGACTACTTCCATAATTTATCAATGCATTATCTACTGCGGAGATATCTTTTACCTGTCCGTCTTTAAAAAGAATATGTATTCTTTCATCTTTCGGATTGTAGGTAGTGTTGCGGGCCTCTCCCGTAAACACAAAATAAGCAGCCTCTTGTTCTGTAATCCCTAGCTGTGTGGCAGTCTCTTTTCGAAGTGCTTCCAACGTTGAGATAGCAGTTGAATCAGGGGTAAAGCGAATTTTGAGTAGTTGTCTGTTTACAATCAACCTGCTTAATTCAGCCAGCACCCGATCCGAATGGTTACACCAGTTTTTTATGCTGGCCATGACATCGTGATCATCAAGACGGCAAAACAGGTCTAAATGCTGCTTGATTGTTTGCGCAGCTTGGCGATTTTGTAAAAAAAAGTCCAGCGCATCGGTGGCAGCTCTCACGGCAATCCCCTTGCTAATTAATTCCTGTGCTCTTCGTAACGCGTGTACCAAGGTCATTTCTACACTGACAACTGTTTTATGCAAGTATACCTGCCAATACATGAGTCTGCGGCTGATCAAAAACTTTTCGATAGAAAAAATTGCTTTTTCCTCTACCATCAATTGTCCTTCGTGAACAGTTAGCATTTTTAAAATCCTGTCATAACCAATAACACCCTCGGCTACACCGGTGAAAAAACTATCTCGGTTTAAGTAGTCCATCCGGTCTACATCCAGTTGTCCGGATACTAATTGGTGAAGAAATTTTTTGGGATATTGGTCAGTAAAAATGGCAATAGCCACATTTAATTTTCCTTGGAACTCCTCATTGAGTTTTTCCATAATCAACAGGGACAATTGCTCATGGTGTACACCGGGAATCAATTCTTTTTCCAATGCATGAGAAAATGGTCCATGCCCACCATCGTGAAGTAGAATAGCCAGTTTGGCGCCCAATTCTTCCTCCGGTGTGATTTCAATTCCCTTACTCTTCAATTCATGCAAGGCAATTCCCATTAAGTGGTAAGCACCCAATGAATGATGCATTCTTGAATGCATGGCACCCGGATATACCAAATGGGCAAATGCCATTTGATGGATGTTGCGGAGTCGCTGGTAGTAGGGATGGGACACAACCGCTAGAACCAAAGGGTGATCCACCGTAATAAAACCATAAACAGGATCGTTGATGATTTTTCTGATAGCGGGATTTGTTTTCATTTTTGTTAAAGCCTGCAAGGTAGCCTTCAAAAATACGAAGGAGACCTTTAATAAGCTAAATTTGGACTTATGGCACTAGCCCGTATAATTTGGGTGGACGACGAAATTGAAAGCTTACGCTCCCAGCAATTGTTTTTGGAGAACAAGGGCTACTCGGTTCAAACCTTTACCAATGGATTTGAGGCCATCGATTACGTTCGTGAACACCCGGTAGATGTGGTATTGATAGATGAAAGCATGCCAGGTATCACCGGGTTGGAGACACTGGCCAAGATCAAAGAGATCAATCGATCCATTCCCGTGGTGTTGATTACTAAAAACGAAACGGAAAATTTGATGGACGATGCCATCGGTTCTCAGATCAGCGATTATCTGATAAAACCGGTAAACCCCAACCAGGTATTGTTGAGTCTTAAAAAAATTATCGATAACAAGCGATTAGTAGCTGAAAAAACTACCTCGGCCTATCAACAACAATTTAGACATTTATTTACCGCACTCAATAGTGACCCCGATCATAAAGAGTGGCGCGATATTTATAAAAAATTAGTCTACTGGGAGCTGGAGATGCAGCGTACAGATAGTCCCGAAATGGAAGAAGTATTACAATCTCAAAAGACAGAGGCCAATACTGAATTTTTCAAATTTATTTCACGGCATTATGCAAGTTGGATTCAGGTGCCCTCTGCTAGCACACCTACCATGAGCCATACTTTGCTGAAGCGGAAAGTATTTCCCTTGCTGAAAAAGGGGACTCCTGTTTTTTTTATTTTGATAGATAATCTGCGTTTTGATCAATGGAAAGCAATTGAACCGGTATTAGCCGCCAGTTTTAGATTGACAGAAGAGGATAGCTTTTATAGCATTTTACCTACGGCTACCCAGTATGCTCGTAATGCACTTTTTGCCGGATTGCTACCTGCAGACATTGAAAAAAAGTTTCCGCATTGTTGGAAGAATGATGAAGAGGAGGGAGGTAAAAATCTCCATGAAGAAGAATTGCTGCGCGCACAGTTGAAGGATGCCGGGTTGGGAGACATTCGGTTTACTTATACCAAAGTGGTCAATAATCAATCTGGTCAGGAACTACAGCAGCAGATTCATAATTTGATGAGCAATGACCTCAATGTGATTGTTTACAATTTTGTGGATATGCTTAGTCACGCGCGTACCGAAATGGAAGTACTCAAGGAATTAGCGGGCGATGAAAAAAGTTATCGTAGTGTTACTCGTTCTTGGTTTGAACATTCGCCCTTACACCAGGCACTCCGTCGGGTAGCCGATAAGCCTCTCACCTTAGTAGTGGCTACCGATCATGGAAGCGTTCGTGTTAAAACCCCGGCTCGTGTAATTGGGGACAAGCAAACTACCACCAACCTTCGGTATAAGCATGGACGTAATTTGCAATACGAACCCCGGGAGGTACTGGCTTTTCGGGAGCCGCGTCAGGCAGGTCTGCCTTCGCCCACCATTAATTCCTCCTACATCTTTGCTAAAGGGGATTTGTTTTTATGCTACCCCAATAATTACAATCACTATGCTAATTATTATCGAAACACTTTTCAGCACGGAGGTGTTAGTTTGGAGGAGATGATAGTTCCGATAATTACACTCCAATCCCGCTAACAGTTTGCAAGTAGGAATAGGAATGTTACATTCGCAATTCAACTATGAAATACACGCAAACAACGCTTGATAAATTAGAGGCCATTCCTGAGCAGGCCGGATATGTGCTACGCTATGAGCGAGGTACCTTTCAAAGTGGTTATTGTATTCTGGAATCCAAAAAAGTGGTTGTCCTCAATAAGTTTTTACCCACTGAAGGACGGATCAACACGTTGATTGATTTGATTCCTCAACTTCAAATTGATCCGGGACATTTGTCCGAGGAATCTGCCCGCTTACACCAGGAGGTACTCTCTCGTGTTGAAAGTGCGGAGAAACCTACGTAATTTAAATACATGAATTGTCCTCCGTTGCGGATTACATTTTTAGGTACCGGAACCAGCGGAGGTGTTCCCATGATTGCCTGTGAATGTCCGGTTTGTCATTCCAACGATACAAAGGATAAGCGACTTCGCTCCAGTATCATGGTAGAATCTGCTACCACCCGTCTTGTGGTGGATTCGGGTCCGGATTTTCGATACCAAATGTTACGTAAACAAGTGAAAAAACTGGATGCAGTAGTGTTTACGCATCCACACAAGGATCATATGGCAGGTCTGGACGATATCCGAGCTTTCAATTATTTTAGTAAACGTCACATGGATATCTATGCAGACGCTCTCACAGAGGAAGCATTGCGTAGAGATTTCTATTATGCATTTTCTGATACAAAGTACCCAGGTATTCCGGAGCTTAATTTGAATACCATTACGGAAGAACCCTTTTATATTGGCGATATCCCTGTTACTCCCATACAGGTTTGGCATCATCGAATGCCCGTGCTGGGTTTTAGATTTGGGTCCTTCACTTATATCACAGATGCAAACCGGATAGAGCCGGATCAGCAAGAAAAAATCAAGGGCAGTAAAATAATTGTGTTGAATGCGCTCCGAAAGCAAAATCATTTATCCCATTTTACCTTAGAGCAGGCCCTTTTGTTGATAGATCAACTTGAAATCCCCGCAGGTTATTTGACGCATATCTCGCATCAATTGGGCAAGCACGCCGAGGTGGAAGCTGAGCTGCCTCCGCACATCCATCTTTCATATGATGGGTTGGTGTTAACGCTGTAGCAGCCCCCGTATTTATTTCCACTAACAGTTGTTAGTTTTTTTTAAATTCTTTCTTATATTGCAGTGGCCTCTGACAATTGCTTTTGTTTATGATAGCGGATGCCACTCTCAGCAGGGTGGCATCTTTTTTAAAAATCAAGATGTATGAACTTTCAAACGCAGGATTTGACGCAGCAGGTAGCTTCAGCAGCCCGTGAGTTTGCGTTGTCACATATTGCTCCACATGTTATGGAGTGGGACGAACAACAATTTTTTCCAAAACAAACTTTACAAGAGCTGGGTAAATTAGGTTTGATGGGAATTTTAGTCCCTGAAGAATTTGGTGGTGCCGGACTTTCTTATTTTGAATATAAAGTAGCCATTGAAGAAATAGCAAAAGTGTGTGGATCAGTGGGGCTGAGTGTAGCGGCTCACAATTCTCTTTGCACAGGCCACATTCTGTATTTTGGTAATGAGGAACAAAAAAAGAATTGGCTTCCTTTATTGGCCAGTGGGCAATGGATTGGTGCCTGGGGTTTAACAGAAGCCAATACTGGTAGTGACGCTGGTAATATGCGTTGCACAGCTACAAAAAATCAAGAGGGCAATTGGGTATTGAACGGCACTAAGAATTGGATTACGCATGGTATTTCGAGCGATATTGCCGTGGTGCTGTGTAGAACGGGGGAGCCACGTGCAAAAAATAATGCTACGGCATTTGTAGTGCCGCGAGATACACCTGGTTTCAGTGCTGGAAAAAAAGAAAATAAATTAGGCATGCGCGCCAGTGAAACAGCTGAGTTGATTTTTGATAATTGTGTGATTCCTGATTCAAATCGATTAGGTGAAGTGGGGGAAGGATTTAAACAAGCTATGAAAATATTGGATGGGGGAAGAATCTCCATTGCGGCACTTTCCCTGGGAATTGCTAAAGGCGCCTATGAAGCGGCTAAGAAATACGCGCAGGAAAGACAGCAATTTGATAAACCCATTGCCCAGTTCCAAGGAATTGCATTCAAATTAGCTGACATGGCTACTGAAATTGAAGCAGCCGATCTTTTAATTCAGCAAGCTTGTTTTAAAAAAGAACAGCATTTACCTATGACGCAGGAAGCGGCCATGGCAAAATACTATGCCAGTGAGGTAGCGGTTCGCGTAGCCACAGATGCGGTGCAAATTTTTGGTGGGTATGGCTATACCAAAGATTTTCCGGTAGAAAAATTTTACCGCGATGCAAAGCTTTGTACCATTGGAGAAGGTACCAGTGAAATTCAGAAATTAGTGATTGCGCGTGAGGCACTTCGTTAAGAAAGGAGTTTAACGAACTTCTTGCAGGTCCACCAGTTTTTTATAAAATCCGTTTCGAGCTATCAATTCTTCGTGACGGCCTCTTTCTACGATTTTTCCTTGTTGCAGCACTAAAATCTCATCTGCATGTCTAATGGTGGAAAGCCGATGGGCAATAACAAGACTGGTTCTTTGTTGCATCATATTGTTAATGGCTTCTTGTACCAATCGTTCACTTTCAGTATCCAGCGAGGAAGTGGCTTCATCCAGAATTAAGATGGCAGGATTTTTTACCAATGCTCGAGCAATGGTTATGCGCTGACGTTCGCCCCCACTTAATTTGGCGCCGCGGTCTCCGATGTTAGTAGCATAGCCTTCTTCTTTTTGTAAAATAAAATCATGTGCATTGGCAATACGGGCAGCTTGTTCAATATCCGGAGTAGTGGCAGCGGAATCACCCATGGCAATATTGCCAGCAATCGAATCATTAAAAAGAATGGGTTCCTGGGTAACAATACTCATCTGCTTACGCAGCGATGCTAAGGTGAATGATTTTATATTTTGCCCATCAATTAATATTTCTCCGCTGGTTACATCATGAAAGCGAGGTAATAAATCGGCAAGGGTAGATTTGCCAGCTCCAGAGGAACCCACTAAGGCAACTGTTTTTCCTTTTGGTATGGTAAAGCTAATATTTTCAACCACTACTTTATCACCATAGGAGAAACTTACATTTTTGAATTCAATGCCTTCGCTAAATCCTGTTAACGTAATAGCATCCTTGGCCTCCTCTACAACCAATGGGGCATTCAGGATCTCTTCAATACGATTGATAGCCGCACTTCCTTTTCTCATATTGCTAAAAGAAGTTGAAAGTGCTTTGGCAGGATTGATGATATTGTAAAATATACCCAGGAATCCAATGAAAGCAGCGGCTTCCAATAATTGCTGCTGCAATACTAATTTACCGCCATAATAAAGCACGCCTGTAAAAACTGCTACTCCCATGATCTCCGATAAAGGAGAAGCCAGATCCCTTCTATAACCAATGCGATTTCGAGAAGCTAATAATCGACGATTGCTTTCTTTGAATTTAGATGTCAGCAAGGGCTCAATCCTAAATGCTTTTACTACTCTTAATCCAGACAGGGTTTCGTCCAACACAGACAATGTTTCTCCAAAACGTATGGCAACTTCCTCAGAAATTTTTTTCAATGAGCGGGTGATTCTTCCAATGACCAAGCCTAATACAGGAATTAGTAACAGTATGAAAAACGTAAGCTGTGGGCTGATCAAAAACAGAACGGATAAAGTGATCAGGATAGTCAAAGGGTCGCGGATCCATCCCTCTAAAGCGCCAATTAGGGAAACTTCAACTTCATAGACATCATTAGTCATTCGGCTAATCAAGTCTCCTTTTTTCTTTTCGGTGAAGTAACCGATGGGAAGTTGTAACACTTTTTCGTAAACCTCTTCTCTTAATCGATTTACCAGTTTATGTTTCAAGGGGTTGAGCACATAATAGGCTAGGTACAGAAATAAATTTTTACCAATGATAAATCCTGTCATCAACAAACAAATGAGTCCCAGGGTATGTGCCTTGCCAGTGGTGGCTATGCTCTGATACAGGTACGCATTGATGGATTGGATCAGTTGATTATTACTCTGTGTAATAGCCGATCCCTCTCCAGTGAATATCAATTGGAGAAAGGGCATGAGCATCCCGATGGATACAATCGAGAAAAAGATGCTACCCAATATAAAAAGTGCATATAGCAACACAGTCCCCTTATACTGGCTTAGATAGCCAAAAATTCGGTAATACGCACGCATATCTTTGAACGCTGATCGCAACAAAGTAACTACTTTTACAGGGATAGAAAGCGGTTTTATGGAAGAAGGAAAAAGACAGAAACAAATAGCGGGTTTACTAAACGAGGAAATGAACAGTATTTTTCAGCGTTTGGGTTTGAATATGCTGGAGGGCGGGATGGTTTCCATCGCTGATGTGAAAGTAACTCCTGATTTGCTGGAGGCTCGATTTTACCTCAGCTTTTTTCAGGTTAAGAATCCGGAGGCGGCTCTCCAAAAAATTGAGGACCGGCATCATGAGATCAAAAAAGAATTAGCGGCTGAAGTCAGGCATCAGCTACGTAGTATACCTGTATTGAAATTTTTTAGGGACGATACACTGGATCATGTTTTCAAGATGGAAGAATTGTTTAAAAAGATTCACGAGGAACGTCCTACAACTCCTGAGGATCCCTCCGCCTCTTAAAATCCGTTCATGCATCTATTATTTGCCTGGCGATATTTTAAAGCACCAAAATCTACCCAAGCCATTAATTGGATTGCACGAATTTCTGTACTTGCAATGGCTATTGGTACAGCTGCCCTTATTCTAGTGCTAAGTGTTTTCAATGGATTTGAGGGAATGGTTAAGTCACTTTATTCCTCCTTTTATCCGGATTGGCGATTGGTGCCGGCACAAGGAAAAGTACTCACCATTACGGCGGCTCAATTAAAGTCTTTGCATGCAATTGAAGGAGTAGAAGCTGTTTCATTGGTGCTTGAGGAAAGAGCCATGCTGCAAGCTGGCCAAAATCAAGCCTTGGTTAACTTGAAAGGAGTGGATACGGCTTACACAGCTGTAAGTGGCGTAGCACAGCATTTGGTAAGTGGCCAATTTACTGTAGGTACTGCAACCAGCCCCTTGCTAGTTTTAGGTGCAGGAGTGGAGTCTTCGCTTGCGGTGTTGGCTGATAGAAATCTTGCACCCATTACGGTGTATTTACCGAAGCAAACAGAAGGGTTGCAAGTGGATTGGTCAGCATCCATTCGCGTAGATACAGCACAAACGGCTGCCAGTTTTTTAATACAACAAGATTTTGATGATCAGTATGCCATTACTTCACTTGATTTTATGCGGGAGCAATTAGGATTAACTGCTGAACAAGCCGGGGGGGTGGAACTGGGTGTAAATGCCGACGCTCATGCGGCTACTGTTCGTTCTCAATTAAAAGCTATAATGGGTGATCAGGTTGTAGTAGAAGATCGATATGAACAGAATAAAACATTATTTAAAGTGATGCGTACCGAACGATGGATTGTGTATGGTGTGTTATCACTTATCCTTATTGTGGCGGCCTTTACAATGATTGGAGCACTCACTATGTTGGTGCTCGAAAAACAAAAGGATATTCAAGTATTACAAGCACTGGGTGCCAACAAGCAGTGGGTCCAACGAATTTTTTTGACAGAGGGAATTTTGTTGTCCCTGCTGGGGAGTGGGATAGGAATGATAATTGCGTATGCACTGGCCTGGCTGCAACTTACTTATCACTTGATTCCGTTGGAGGGAGGAAGTTTTTTAATCGATTATTATCCAGTTGCCGTAAAGGCTGAGGATTTCTTTTTAGTAGCGGGTACAGTTTTGATCATTGCCCTTGCTGCTTCCTGGATACCGGCTGCCAGGGCGTCCACTTACCAAATTAGTTTACGGGAAATGTAAAGCTCCAAGTCTTCGCATTAATAATCACCCAGTGTTTCGGGTAATTGTGCCAGTGCTTTAGCCAATTGTTCATCATTGGGGGCAATACCATGCCATTCATGGGTTCCTTCCATGAAGTCAACTCCTTTACCCATGGCAGTACGCATCAGAATTACAATGGGTTTTCCTTTTCCTGTCAACGATTTTGCTTTTTCCAATGTAGCAACAGTACTGTCCATATCATTGCCATCCATATGAAGAACGGTCCAGTCAAAAGATCCAAATTTAGCTTCAAGATCTCCCAGGTTCATCACTTTATCAGTGGGACCATCAATCTGTTGACCATTCCAGTCGATGGTTGCAATTAGATTATCAATTTTATGGTGCGCTGCAAATAAGGCAGCTTCCCAGATCTGTCCTTCATTCAGTTCTCCATCTCCATGCAAGGAAAAAACCAGGTCTTTTTTCCCATTTAATTTTTTTGTTAATGCAGCACCGGCAGCTACACTCAGCCCTTGTCCTAATGAACCTGATGCAATACGAATACCTGGTAAATGCTCATGCGTGGCCGGATGTCCTTGCAAACGAGAATTTATTTTTCGAAAAGTGGCCAGTTCTTTGGTATCAAAATAGCCGGCCCGTGCAAGTGTAGAATAGAATACAGGAGAAATATGTCCGTTGGATAAAATAAATAGATCCTCATCGGAGGCATCCATGTTAAAAGAAGGTTGGTGCTTCATTATTTTGAAGTAGAGCGCGGTAAAAAAATCAGCGCAACCTAAGGAACCACCCGGGTGGCCACTATTTACCGCATGTACCATGCGAACAATATCTCGACGAATTTGAGTGGCAATATTTTTTAAATCAGCGGTGGTAGCCATGTAATTGGTTTTTGCAAACGTAAATTCTTTTTTTCATTCCGTTGAGGTTCGGGGAATAGTGTGTAAAACTTCATAATTTTGCAACCATGTCAGAAGATGTTCAATCGATTGCTGCGCATGCGCAGGATCAAATGAAAAAAGCTATTGGTCATCTGGAAGCAGAGCTGATCAAGATTCGCGCCGGCAAGGCAAACCCTCAAATGTTTGATGGATTGATGGTTGATTACTACGGAGCTCCTGTACCTATCAACCAGGTTGCCAATATCAGTGTAATGGATGCACGTACCCTAAGTATCCAACCCTGGGAAAAAAATATGGTGCAGCCTATTGAACGGGCAATCATTGCTGCCAACATGGGTGTTACTCCCCAAAATGACGGCGTGTTGATACGCATTTTTATGCCTCCACTCACAGAAGAACGTCGTCGGGAGTTGGTAAAAAAATGCCAAGCTGAGGGCGAAAATTGTAAAGTAGCCGTGCGTAATATTCGCCGAGATGCGATTGAACAAGTAAAAAAAATACAGAAAAACGGGCTTAGTGAAGATGTGTGTAAGGATGCAGAAAATGGTATTCAGCGATTAACGGATAAACATATTTCCTTGGTGGAAACACATTTGACTGCCAAAGAAAAAGAAATCATGTCCGTTTAAATGCGTCTAAGTACCCATCTAACTATTTATGCGAGGGGCTGCTATTAGCCAGATATACACCTGCTAAGATCAACAGTAAGCATCCGATCTCAAGGATGGTGATAGCCTCATGATCCAGAAACCCCCAAAAAAGAGCTACAAAGGGTATACCATAGGTAACTAGTGAGGCAAATAACCCACCTGCTAGTTGTACTAAGGAATAAAATAATACAGTAGCAACGGCACTTCCCAACACGCCTAATGCAGCAGTAGCAATAATGGCTTCCCGGTTTGCTGCATTGGTGAGGTCAATGGTAAAAAAATCTAACTGCCAAAGAAGTAGCGATGCAGGAATTATCATAAAGGCAACAGAAACTGTAGCCAAGTTAATGGGATTAATATCCTTTAACCGATGACTGACCATATTCACATTCACACCGTAAAATAAAGTAGCCACCACAGGCAGTAATAAATAACTCATATTATCTAAGCTGATTACACGTTGGCCTGTAAAAACAGGTACTAATGTAAGTAGCACCAACCCGGTAAAGCCAATTACGAGTCCTATCATTTTTTGGCCGGCGATGCGATCTCCATAAAACAAGATCCCAATTAATACCACACAGATGGGAGTTAAAGAGTTTAGAATTCCTCCCAGAGAACCATCTATGCGGGTTAGTGCAATAGCAAATAAAAAAGCCGGTAGTAAATTTCCTATTACTGCACTGAGTGCAACCAGTGGTAGTCGATTAGTTTCAATATTTTTTAATTGAAATAATGCAAAAGGTAAGCATACCAATGCCGCAGCAAAAATGCGGAGGGAAGCAATTTGTGAACCCGTGAGGGCTGCCGTACTGTCCTTCATTAATTTGAATGAACTGCCCCAGATTAGGCACAAAGCAATAAAAAGTAACCAGCTGATTAATTTCTTAGACATAGGCCGCAAAGTTCTGTAAATTTGTCTAAAACTTAATTAAACAATAACAACCAGTAATCTGTGCAGCAATATTCCTACCAGATTCGTCTTCCACAGTTTGAAGGTCCTTTTGATCTTTTATTATTTTTTATTGAACGGGACGAACTTGACATCTATAATATTCCCATCACCCGAATTACCAACGACTTTTTGGATTATATCCACCAGCAAGAGGATTTGAATGTGGAACTCAGTAGTGAGTTCATTCTTTTTATTTCTACGCTAATGCGGATTAAGGCTAAAATGCTGTTGCCTCGTAAAGAATTAGATGAGCAAGGAAATGAAATTGATCCCCGCGACGAGTTGGTCAATAAGATTTTGGAGTACAAGCGATTCAAAGAAGCTTCTGCGCAAATGGCAGAAATGGAAGCCAATCGATTATTGTTGGTAAAACGCGGTAATATCCAACGCGAGTTGTCTGCCATAGGGGAGGAAGCAAGTGAGGGCACTGAAATTACGCAGGTGACACTATTCAAATTGATGAAGGCTTTTGAAAAAGCCATGCAGAAATATAGTGATCGTGTTAATAAACCTGTTCATACGGTTGTTAGGTACAACTACACCATGGAGAACAGCAGAAAGCAAATGTTATCGATTGCGCGTGCTGAAAAAACTGTTTCTTTTGAAAAGATTTTTGAGACCTGCGAAAACAGGGTGCATGCCATATTCCTTTTCTTGTCTGTGTTGGAGTTAATCCAGATGCACTATTTGCGCATACTTATCGGAGAGGGGAAAAATAATTTCATTATTGAGTACGACGAAGAAGGTGCGGCAGAAGCAGAAGCTAATGCCATCAACATGGTAGATCCCACATTGAACTAGCGTCTATTCTCCCATTTTTACTACTACACCGGCCATTTCACGGACCGCATTGACAATGGCGTTGGCATCATACCCACATTCTCGATGTAATTCTGCCGGGCTGCCATGTTCTACCAATCGGTCAGGTATACCCAGCATGCGTAAATCATTTTTATAGCCATTAGCAGCCATGAATTCTAAAATGGCAGAACCAAATCCTCCTTTCACAGTGCCATCTTCTACCGTAATTAACTTGAGATATCGCTGACATACTTCATGTAGCAAGGCTTCGTCCAGGGGTTTTACAAAGCGCATATCACAATGTGCCGGACTAATACCGTCATTGATTAATGCACGAATGGCGGCGGAGGCAAAATTCCCGGGATGCCCAAGTGTGAGTAATGCAATCTCTTCACCCTCTTTTAATTTTCTGCCAGTTCCAATTTTAATTTCATTGAATGGTGTTTTCCAATCTGGCGTTACACCTTCACCTCTGGGGTAGCGAATCACAAAGGGATTGGTTGTGCTTTCCAATTGTGCGGTAAACATCAAGTTGCGCAATTCACTTTCGTTCATAGGGGCACTGATGATCATATTAGGAATGCAACGGAAGTAAGCAATATCATAACAGCCATGATGGGTAGGGCCATCGTCACCCACTACACCTGCACGATCCAAACAAAAGACCACTGGCAGTTTTTGTATAGCTACATCATGAACCACGGAATCATAGGCACGCTGCATGAAAGAAGAGTAAATATTGCAAAATACGCGCATCCCTTGCGTAGCCATACCCGCACTCACCGTTACAGCATGTTGTTCGGCAATCCCCACATCAAAAGCACGATGTGGCATTTTTTCCATCATGAATTTTAGTGACGAACCGGAGGGCATTGCAGGGGTAATCCCAAAAATCTTTTGATTTTGTTCCGCCAACTCAATCATGGTGTGACCAAACACATCTTGGTATTTTGGCGCCTGCGGTCCTTCCTTCTTTTTTTGCATGATCTCCCCCGTTACTTTATCAAAAAGTCCTGGTGCATGCCACTTAGTTTGATCTTTTTCAGCAAGTGCGTATCCTTTTCCTTTGGTAGTGATGATGTGAAGAATTTTTGGTCCCGGTATATTCCTGAGATCACGCAAAGTGTCTACCAAATGAGAAATATTATGACCATCAATGGGTCCGAAATATCGAATTTTAAGTGCTTCAAATAAGTTGGAACTACTACTGATCACTCCTTTTACCCCCTCTGTTAACTTATGCGCCATTGAACGACTGAAGTTTTTTCCAACGGGTAGTTTTCCCATCAACTTCCAGATATCGTCCTTCATTTTATTATAAGTGGGAGAGAGAGAAATATCTGTCAGGTATTCTTTCAAAGCGCCCACATTGGGGTCAATACCCATACAATTATCATTGAGGATGATCAGCATGTCTGCATCGGCTACCCCTGCATGGTTCATACCTTCAAAGGCCAACCCTGCTGTCATTGCTCCATCTCCGATAACGGCAACCACTTTGCGGTCTTGTTCGCCCTTATATTTTGCAGCCATTGCCATTCCCAATGCAGCAGAAATGGAAGTAGAGGAGTGACCTACACCAAACGTATCGTATTCACTTTCGCTTCTTTTAGGAAAACCACTGAGTCCTTTGTATTTACGATTGGTAGGGAAATTATCGCGTCTGCCAGTTAATATTTTATGACCATAGGCTTGATGTCCTACATCCCATACTAATTGGTCATAAGGAGTATTGTAAACATAATGTAGCGCGGTAGTCAATTCCACCACACCCAAGCTGGCTCCAAAATGACCGCCATGCACACTAACCACATCGATTATATACTGGCGCAGCTCATCACAAACTTGATGGAGTTTTTCCTTGGGGAGTTTTTTCAGGTCTGCAGGGGAATCGATGGTGCTGAGAAGGGGGCCAGGTGTTATGGACATAGGGGTACGGTTCATGGGTAAATATAACAAACAAATGTCAGGATAGTTGCGCTAAATCCGTTGAAAATCCCTGCTAACCACTGGTACAAATTTCACTTCTTTCTTGGGAGCGCGGTGTAACTTTAACCGGTGATTAACTTATTACAATCGCGTGAAAGGCTTTATTGGTTGCTGCAACTCGGTGGCTGGGGACTTGTGGGTGCCCTGACTGTTTTGTTTGCCAACGTATTTAATGTAAGACTTGAGGCTAGAGTTTTATCAGCAAGAATTCTCATCATTTGTATTCTGGGACTGCTGATCACGCATATTGCCAGATTGGTTGTTAAGAAAAGAGGCTGGCTACAACAACCGCTTGAGAAGGCATGGCCAGGATTATTTTTTAGCATACTGGTAAGTTCCGCTATCTATGGACTTATCATTTTATTAGCCTTGGAATTATTCGATTTATTTTTAAGTCCTGATGCGTATTCTTTAAGTTTTTTCCAAAAATGGTTGGCCATTTTTATTGACAATGGGCTCTTTGTTTTTTCGTGGATGTTGCTTTACTATTTCTTTCATTATTACGCAGATAATCGTAGAAGGCAATTGGACACACTCAAATTAGAATCGGCTGTTCGAGAGTTGGAGTTGAAAACATTGAAAGCGCATATCAATCCTCATTTTATTTTCAACTCGCTAAATAGTATTCGGGCATTGGTGGATTTGAATCCTGAGCGAGCGCGTCGGGCTATTACGGAGCTGAGCAATTTGTTACGAAGCAGTATGCAAACAGAAAAGTCCCAGTTGGTTCCTTTGCGACAGGAAATGGATATTATTCGGAACTATTTGGCATTGGAAAGCATTCGTTTTGAAAATCGGCTACAGGTGGAATTAGATATTGCCGATGACACGCTTGACTTAACAGTGCCGCCAATGATGGTGCAGACCTTGGTTGAAAATGCCATTAAACACGGGATCAATACGCGTGTTGATGGTGGCTGGGTTCGTATTTACTCTTTTAAAAGAGAGGGCTCCCATGTCTTGGAAGTAGCCAATAGCGGATACTTGAATAGTGCGGTTGTTACCGCTGGATTTGGGTTAAGCAGTACACAAAATCGGTTAAAAATTTTATTTGGTGCCACGGCTCGTCTTTTTATTCGGCAACAGGAAAAAGATATGGTATTGTGCTCCGTAACTATTCCTCTTCAATAGGCAATTATGAGTATTAGAACTTTATTAATTGATGACGAACGATTAGCTAGGGTGGAACTCCGGAATTTACTCAAAGAGCATCCTTCTATTGAAGTGGTGGAAGAAGCTGCTAATGTTACGGAAGCCCTTGACAAGATTGATTCCTTGAAACCCGATTTGGTTTTTTTAGATATACAGATGCCGGGTAAAACGGGTTTTGATTTATTAGCAGAGTTGGATCGTTCTCCGCAAGTAATTTTTACAACAGCACATCATGAGTATGCATTGAAAGCTTTTGAGGTTAATGCCTTAGATTATTTGATGAAGCCTATTGATCCGATGCGATTGGCAGATGCCGTTCAAAAAGTACAACAATTGGAGGCCGCCCGCATGGGTCCAGTAGAGGGAGACGGTTTACTCAATGGCGTGCTCTCCGAGAATGACCAGGTTTTTGTCAAGGATGGAAATCGTTGTTGGTTTGTGAAGTTGAATGAAATTAGATTCTTTGAAAGTGTAGGCAATTACGCACGTGTATTCTTTGGAGCCAACAAGCCCATGATTTTAAAATCACTTAATGCATTGGAGGATCGACTAGATCCTAAATTATTTTTTAGAACCAATCGTAAACATATTATAAACCTTCGAATGATTGAAAAAATTGAACCTTATTTCAATGGAGGTCTGTTGTTGGAATTAAAAGGGGGCGACAAAATTGAAGTGAGTCGCAGACAAACCCTACGTTTTAAAGAGATGATGAGTCTTTAATAGCTGCACCTATTTCGGTAATCAATCCGGGGTCTTTTTCAATAGCATTCCCCACCACAACCAGATTGGCACCTGCTCTACAATTTTCAGCTGCTTTTTCAGGAGTGGTAATACCGCCTCCCACAATCAGTGGTACTGCTATTTGTGAGGCAACAGCCTGAATCATTGCCGTTGGAATTGGTTTTTGTGCGCCACTCCCAGCATCCATGTAAATCAATTTCATCCCCAGCATTTCTCCAGCAAGGGCGGTGCAAATGGCAATTTCATTCTTATTGGAGGGTATTGGAGCGGCATTGCTGATATAAGAAACCGTGGTGGGTGCGCCCCCATCAATAACCATATAACCTGTAGATAAAATTTCAAGTCCGCTTTGTTTGACGGCTGGTGCAGAGAGTACGTGCTGGCCGATTAATAACTCGGGATTACGTCCCGAAATCAGGGATAGGTAGAGCAAGGCATCTGCCTGGGGGGTAATCTGCGAGGGGCTGCCTGGGAATAAAATAATGGGGATATTACTTTTTGTTTTAAGATCAACTACCATTTGTTCAAGATGATTGGACACTACCAGGCTCCCGCCAACAAACCAGTAATCAACTTGGGCTGTTTTTCCCAACGCAATCAACTTTTCCAGTTGTTGAGGGTCCATCTTATCCGGATCGATCAGTACGGCAAATGATTTTTTTTGTTGACTGCGTGCCGCACAAAGTTGTTGATAAAGTTGATTTTTCATTGGGGGATGTGAAGTTCAAAGGTGCGAAAAAATGTTTGCTTCACGGCACTTTTTTTTTATTACAAATTGGGGCTGATATTTCCAAAAAAAAATCCTAAAAAAATATAATGCATATGTGATAAAATCATCAAATCCGCCACAGGTAAGGGTTACGCAGGGTCATTGGTCTATTTTCCACAACATGTGAATATTTGAATCTTTGTTTTTGTCTGGTTAAAAAATACTTTCGTTTAAGACCGCCTAAAAGGGCGGTCACTTTTTCGAAACCCGACCAAAACCCAATAAATTCTTTTCGAGTATGCCCAGCAAGAAGCAAGCAAACGCTACCAGCGGATTGCAGTTCCGTCGCCGCTTCACCCGTGATGATGTGAATGTGTTTGATCAGTTTGAGTATGACTATCGCACATCAGTGATTCGTAATCCTTCCGGTGAAGTTGTTTTTGAAATGACCAACGTAGAGGTCCCCAAACAATGGAGTCAGATTGCTACCGATATTTTAGCACAAAAATATTTCCGCAAGGCTGGTGTTCCGCAACCTGATGGAACAACAGGACGTGAAACCTCTGCAAAGCAAGTAGCGCATCGTATGGCCAATTGCTGGAGAGTGTGGGGTGAACGGTATGGATACTTTGCCTCTTCCAATGATGCACAAGTGTTCTATGAGGAACTCGCTTATTCCATCTTGGACCAAATGTGTGTGCCTAACAGCCCTCAATGGTTTAATACGGGCCTCTTTGAGAGCTATGGTATTGCTGGAAAACCACAGGGGCACTATTATGTAGATCCAGTAGATGGTCAATTAAAAAAGTCTCAAAATGCCTATGAGCGTCCGCAGCCTCACGCCTGCTTCATATTGAGTGTGGACGATGACCTGGTAAATGAGGGTGGTATTATGGATCTCTGGGTTCGTGAGGCACGTATTTTCAAATACGGATCAGGTGTAGGTACCAACTACTCAAATCTTCGTGGGGAAGGTGAAAAATTAAGTGGTGGTGGAAGTAGCTCTGGTTTGATGAGTTTCCTAAAAATCGGTGACCGCGCTGCTGGTGCAATCAAGAGTGGTGGAACTACGCGTCGTGCTGCTAAGATGGTTTGTTTGGATCTGGATCACCCGGAGATTGTACAGTTCATCAACTGGAAAGTAGAAGAAGAAAAGAAAGTGGGTGCGCTGATTGCAGCTGGTTATCCTTCCGGTTATGAGGATGAGGCTTATCGTACGGTGAGCGGTCAGAATTCTAATAACTCCATTCGTATCCCAAATTCATTTTTTGAAAAACTAGCAAAAGACGAGGATTGGGAATTAACAGCACGACAAGATGGTCGTGTGATGAAGAAAGTACCAGCTCGTGAGTTGTGGAATCAGATTGCCTATGCGGCATGGCGTTGTGCCGACCCTGGTACCCAGTACAATACCACCATCAATGAGTGGCATACTTGTCCTGAAGGAGGTCCTATCCGTGCCTCAAACCCTTGTTCAGAATATATGTTCCTGGACAATACGGCTTGTAACTTGGCTTCTGCTAATCTGATGAAATTCTATGATTCCACTACTAATACATTTGACGTAGAGGGTTATGAATACAATGTTCGCTTGTGGACAGTGGTATTGGAAGTTTCTGTGTTGATGGCGCAATTCCCTTCTAAGGAAGTAGCACAACTCAGTTATGAATATCGCACATTGGGATTAGGGTATGCCAACCTTGGAACCATGCTAATGGTTAGCGGTATTCCTTATGACAGTGAAGAAGCCCGCGCTATTGCCGGTGCATTGACGGCTATCATGACGGGTATTTCATACCGCACTTCTGCAGAGATGGCCAAAATCTTGGGTGCTTTCCCTCGCTATGAGGAAAATAAAAAGCAAATGATGCGTGTAATGCGCAATCACCGCTTGGCCGCTTACGATGCTGACGATTACGAAGGATTAAGTTTGAAGCCACAAGGATTGAAAGCAAAATATTGCCCTGATTATTTATTGAAAGCGGCTTGCAAAGCATGGGATGAGGCAGTAGAATATGGAGAGAAGTATGGTTACCGCAATGCGCAGGCAACTGTAATTGCTCCAACCGGTACCATCGGATTGGTAATGGATTGCGATACTACAGGAGTTGAACCTGACTTTGCCTTGGTGAAGTTTAAAAAATTATCAGGTGGTGGCTACTTTAAAATCATCAACCAGTCTGTTCCTACTGCCTTGAAGAATCTCGGTTACACGGAGAAAGAAACAGATAGTATTATCAAATACGCCGTTGGTGCGGCTTCTTTTGCTGGTGCTCCATTTATCAATCACCAATCTCTAAGTGAGAAAGGATTTATTGCCGATGAGATCAAGCGTTTGGATGCGGCAGCGCTGACTGCATTTGAAATTGCATTTGTATTCAACAAATACACGCTTGGCGAGGAGTGCTTGCAGCGTCTTGGATTTACTCCTGAGCAGTACAATGATTTTGAATGGAGTCTACTCGAAGCATTAGGATTTAGTGACGAACAAATTGAAGCTGCAAACGACTACGTGTGCGGTACTATGATGCTCGAAGGTGCTCCTGGTCTTAAGGAAGAACACCTGCCTGTGTTTGATTGCGCCAATAAATGTGGTCAAAAAGGACAGCGTTATATTCATGCACACGGTCACATCCGTATGATGGGTGCTACACAGCCTTTCATCAGTGGTGCTATCTCTAAAACCATCAACCTACCAAATGAAGCAGCGGTTGAAGATATTGCCGATGCGTATTACCTCAGCTGGAAATTGGGTTTAAAGGCGAACGCACTTTATCGTGATGGTTCTAAACTTTCTCAGCCACTCAGCAACAAGAGCGATAAGAAAAAGAAAACAGACGCTGGAGCTACTGCTGAAACAGCAGCACCTGCCGCTGATCTTGCGGGAACAAATATTGTTGATCTAGGTCAACTGACTGTTGAAGAGTTGCTTGATGAAGTACAAAAACGTGTACAGTCTTCACCCGATACCAAGTTGAAGCGTCGTTTGGCAAAGATTGTTGAGCGTCGTACACTTCCTGCTAAGCGTCGTGGATTTACGCAAAAAGCTAAGATCAGTGGCCAAGCGGTATTCCTCCGTACCGGAGAATACGCCGATGGAACCTTGGGTGAAATTTTCGTGGACATGGCCAAAGAAGGTGCTACCATGCGTAGTATGATGAACTGTTTTGCGATTGCCGTTTCGATTGGACTACAATATGGGGTACCGCTCGAAGAGTTCGTAGACAAGTTTGCATTCACTCGCTTTGATCCGTCTGGATTTGTTGAGCACCCGAATATCAAAACCACAACTTCTATCGTTGACTTTATTTTCCGTGTGCTTGGTTATGAGTATCTCGGACGTACGGATCTGGTGCATGTATTAGACAAGCCAGAAGTGCTTAACACAGGTGCGGATGATTGGGATGAAGTTCCCTCCAATCCTTTAGAATATGCAAAGGAGCCTGAGCTTTCCAGCGTACGAATTACGCCAGGTGCCACTCCGGCTGCTAAATCAACAGCGCCTAAGGCTGCAAAGGTTGAAAAAGTAGAATCTGCATTTGATGCTATGAACGCCGTGGCTAAGAATATGCAAAGCGATGCGCCGGCTTGTAATGTATGTGGTAACATCATGATGCGTAGCGGTGCTTGCTACAAGTGTAATAACTGTGGCAACCAGGGTGGGTGTGGTTGATTTTAACTAACGATTGCTTTATTTCAAATCCTGTCTTCATCGACGGGATTTTTTATGCATACTCCCTTGGCTGCGATAAAATAAACTAAGTGGGTTTATGTTTCGCCCGAAGCCGGCGAACTCGGCCCTTCGGGCCTCAAACAGCGCCGGCTTCTATGGGCTCATCATCAACCCACTTTCGGCAAAGCCGTCGTTTATTTTACCGATGCCTCGTTAGTATGCATGAAAAAAACAGGCCAAGGAATAAAGAAATTAAAATCAGCTAAGGTTTTAAATTTGAAGCAAGGTCCTTCCTTTTATGTAGGATTCTTATTATCTCAATTTTTTATTTCTTCGCAGAGGAGTGTATGATCCGCTGAAATGAGCAACAGACTATGACGAGGAAAGTATGATTCGTTGAAATGTAATTGCGAAGGTTATTTCCCAAAGAAATTCTTTGCCATGCCAGCTAGCATCGGGTATTTTTCAGCAACGTAATCCTTTAAGATTAATAATACTTGTGTTGCTTGTTGGTCAGTAAGTCCCGCTTCTGCTTTGAGTTTATCGATAAGTTCTTGCATAGGTTGCTTATTAAGCGACTTTTAAAAAATTGATGGTACTTTTTTCAAAGTGACGTTGTGTGTAATCTAGATTCAAATGGAATTGTTTGACAGCGGCCGAGGGCAATTCATACATCGCGTCAGTTAAAATACTTTCACAGATGCTGCGCAAACCGCGGGCGCCCAATTTGTATTCCATGGCTTTATTTACCATAAAGTCCAATACACCTTCTTCGATGGTTAGTTTGATGCCTTCCATTTCAAATAAACGGGTATATTGTTTGATTAATGCATTCTTAGGAGTGGTCAAAATCAACCGAAGGGTAGGAGCATCCAGCGGATCCAGGTGTGTGACCACGGGTAGTCTTCCTAATAATTCAGGGATAAGCCCAAATTGTTTTAGATCCGTAGCATTGACAAAGCGTAAGAGATTTTTTTGACGACTTTCTTGTAATTCTTTGTCCACATTAAAGCCGATGGTATTGGTTTGGACACGTCGTGCAATAACCTTATCGATTCCATCAAAAGCGCCTCCACAGATAAAAAGAATATTCTGTGTATTTATCTTAATTAACTTTTGCTCAGGATGTTTGCGACCACCTTGCGGGGGTACCAGCACATCTGTGCCCTCCAATAATTTGAGCATCCCTTGTTGGACACCTTCACCGCTTACATCTCTTGTGATGGAAGGGTTATCCCCCTTGCGTGCAATCTTGTCTATCTCATCGATGTATACTATACCACGTTCGGCAGCGGCTACGTCGTAATTACATACCTGTAGTAATCTTGTTAAGATACTTTCTACATCTTCTCCTACATAGCCAGCCTCGGTAAAAACGGTGGCATCTACAATAGCAAACGGAACATTTAATAGTCTAGCAATACTTTTGGCCAACAGGGTTTTACCGGTGCCTGTTTCGCCCACCATTACAATATTACTTTTTTCAATTTCAATCTCTGCTTCTTTGGACTCTGCATTTTTTTGTTGTAGACGCTTGTAGTGATTGTAAACGGCTACGGATAAAACTTTTTTGGCATCATCTTGTCCAATCACATATTCGTCCAAAAACTTTTTTATTTCAATTGGCTTCTTGACCGTTAACTTGAAAGAGGATTTTGCTTTTTCCTCCTTGGCCGTCAGTTCCTGACCAATGATTTCACGGGCATGCTCAACACAGTTTTCGCAGATATGCCCTTCCTGTCCGGCTATCAAAATTTTTACTTCGTCCCGACTACGTCCACAAAAAGCACAATGCAGGGTGTTCTTTGCCATGGTTATATTTTTTCAACCAACTTGTCCGCGATGCCATACTCAATTGCTTGTTTGGCATCCATCCAGTAATCACGGTCAAAGTCTTTCATAATTTGTTCCACACTTTTTCCGCAGTTTTTAGCGAGTATACCCGCTCCAATTTCTTTTACACGGCGTGTTTGCTCAGCTTGGATCTCCAAATCTGCACTCACACCTCTGATAAAGCCACCCAACGAGGGTTGGTGAATCATTACTTCGCCATGGGGATAGATATATCGCTTTCCTTTGACACCGCCACTGAGCAAAACGCTGCCCATAGAAGCGGCTAATCCCATACAAATAGTGCTAACGGGACTACTGATTAGTTGCATGCTATCATAAATCACCATACCACTGGTTACTACACCTCCGGGACTATTGATATAAAATTTTATCTCGGTACCCGGTTTGTCTGCTTCCAATAATAGGAGTTTGCTTACTACATCTTTGGCACTCTTGTCATCTACAACACCCCATAGATAAACTGCACGCTTTTCAAAAAAATAGCGTTCAAGTTTTTTGCTAAACATACCAATATCTGACTTGGGTTGTTCTTCCTTCTCTTCTTCGTCCTCCATTTTCCAATTGGTGGAATAATAGGTTTCTCTATTCATGGGATTAATCTTTCTTTTGTTTACGTGGATTGGTTACCAATACTTCATCTACTAGGCCATATTCTTTGGCTTCGATGGCGGTCATCCAATTATCACGATCAAAATCTTTTTCAATTTGCTCAACGGATTTGCCAGTGTGCGCATGTACTACTTCGTATAACTCTTTTTTGAGTTTGCGAATTTCCTTAACGGTTATTTCAATATCGCTGGCTTGTCCACCAATAGCACCACTGGGCTGATGCATCATGATGCGAGAGTGCTTGAGTGCTGCACGCTTTCCTTTGGTTCCCGCTCCCAGTAACACACATGCCATAGAAGCAGCTACCCCAATACAGATAGTGGCAATATCAGGACTCACATACTGCATGGTATCATAAACGCCTAACCCTGCATAAACACTTCCGCCCGGGCTGTTGATATACATATTGATATCGCGGGAACGGTCTGCAGAATCCAGAAATAATAACTGTGCGGTTATGATATTGGCCACTTCGTCATTGATGGGATATCCCAAAAAGATGATGCGGTCCATCATCAATCGGCTGTATACATCCATTACGGCCACATTCAGTGAACGCTCCTCAATGATATTAGGCGTCATACCTGTTACCAGGTGATTGGCATACTGATGGAGAGTGTTACTGGAAATGCCCCGGTGCTTTACGGCATACTTCTCGAACTCGGATCGGATGCTCATAGTATTGAATTTGAAATACAAACAGCAAATATCCGACCAAAAGGTGGGTCAGCAAAATTGTAGACAGGCTGTCAGGCTTTTAAGCCTAGGGATCAATGATGATGGTGCTGATGCCCTCGACCATTTTGGTAAAAGCCTCTGCCTCAATAGGCTTGTCACTGGGCTTTAGTAAGGCTGCTCCCCACTCAAATATCTTCTGCGTTTGGATACGATGGTAGGCGTCTTCTACGAACTTACGATCCTTCATCATCCGTTCAGTGTAGTTGTTTACCCAGGGTTGATCATCTGCTAATCCGGCACCGCCCATGTAACTGAAGAGTTGATTTTTAGCAAATCCGCGAATCTCTTCGGGGTCAACCTGAATATTATTTTCTTTTACAATCTGTTCAGAAATAAGTGTCCATTTAAGCTGACTGGTAAACTTTGGAAAATCTGCTTCTACTTCCTCATCTGTTTTGGGGGTTTCTCCCTGCGTTTTCAACCACTTTTTCAAGAAGCTCTCTGGGAAATCCATTTTTGCAGTGTCTAACAATTGGTGGTAAAGCTGGTCATGTAACTGATTGGTTGCTTGACCTGCCCAATAAGCTTCAATTTCTTCTTTGATTTTACCACGAAATTCTTCCAAGGTTTTTACTTCTTTACCGGGATAAAGCTGGTTGAAGAATTCTTCATTCAACTCTTTTTTTTCTAGCAGTCCTACTTTAGTGAGACTAATAGTAAAATATTTGTTTGCTGATGCCGGATCGGCTTTGTCAAGGCCCATGTCACTTATGATCCACTCTCTTTCTTTTTCCTCAAAAGCTTCTTTCAAAGACAAAGTGAGTTGATCTCCCACTTTCTTTCCCATCCAGCCTGCTCTTTTTTTCTCAGCGAAATATTTAACTAACAAGGAGTTTTCTTTGGTAGCTCCGCCTTCAATTGGATTTCCCTGCGCATCGGACTCAGTAAAATTTACATTGATCACATTCTCCTCGCTCTCCACCGTCTCTTGGTCTTTCATGTTGCCATAGCGGTTCTGCAAACGCGTTACTTCACTATCAATCATTTCCTCTGTTACAGTGACTACATAGCGAGTAGTTTTTGCCTTGGCTAAATCAGGCAATTTAAAAGGTGGCTTCAGCCCAATTTCAAAATGGAATACATAATCTAATGGATTATTGACGTCTAATTGTTGTAAGTCAGTTTCAAGTGGCAACGGTTGTGCAAAAATGTTCACTTTTTCAGTTTGCAACCAACCAATTAGTTCACGATCCACTGTTTTTAGCACCTCGTCAGTAAATAAAGAGGGGCCGTACATTTTTTTGATTAGTCCGGCAGGAACCATCCCTTTACGAAATCCTGGAATATTAGCTTTACGGCCATATTCTTTCAGTGCTTTTTCGAAAGTGGGGAGGTAATCGGTTTTGTCTAGTTTGACGGTGATTTTGTCGTGCAGGTTGCCGATGTTAGATCGGGAGATGGTTGCCATAGAACAATTTAAGCGGTACTAAGTCCGGATGGAGGGACTCGAACCCCCAAACCTTGCGGCATCAGATCCTAAGTCTGACGTGTCTACCAATTTCACCACATCCGGGTACCCTTGGTTAAGGGGTTGCAAATGTAAGCCTTTTTTTCAGTTTCCCTCGCATAAAATCCCAAATTGTTGCGTAAAAAACACAGGCTATTAGGGTCTTTTTTTCACAAAAACCGCTAAAAAACTTAGATTTGAACACAAGGTGCTGTTCGTCCCAAAAAAATAAATACGGGCTGCTCATTACTAAACCAACTGCCGATGAGAAAAATTTTAACAGGGCTTTTACTCTTGTTTGTAATTTCAGCAACGCATGCCCAGAACCCTGCCACAACTTTTACTATTGCTAACCGGGTTATTCAATTGCCCTGTGGCACTTCCTGTACACCCATAAGCGTACAAGTGCCGCACATCAAGCAAACCAGTGGCTATTTAGTTACCACACCTTCTTATGTGCCATTTGCCTACACCACTCCTACGGGTAATGTAGTAAGCTCCATTTATATTGATGATACCTGGAGTCAGGTAATTGCAATTCCTTTTAGTTTTTGTTTTTACAACAATAGTTTTACCTCACTATTAATGGGCTCCAATTCTGCCATCACTTTCGATATCAGTCGTGCTGGTTTTGGTAGTGGCTATTCTATTAGCAGCACAACTGGTGCTATTCCCAACACAGTTTATACAGCTAACATGATCTTTGGCCCTTATCATGACATTGATCCGGGACTTTCTTCCGCTAATAAAAAAATTGAATGGCGAATTGAGGGTGCCGCACCAAAGCGTCGTTTCATAGCCAGCTACAATGATGTTCCTTACTTTGGCTCTAGCTGCACTACACAAAGGGCTACACACCAAATGGTACTGTATGAGGGCACAGGTATCGTTGAGGTGTATATTCAAGACAAGCCTTTCTGTACCGCTTGGAATGGCGGTAACACTATTTTAGGAATGCAAGATGGTACGCGTACACAGGCTGTTGCTGCGCCTGGAAAAAATGCAACACAGTGGGGTAGCACTGGCATGAATGAGTGCTATCGTTTTTTACCTAGTGGCGGCACCCCCCGATTCAAGTCTGCTAAATTATTTGTGAATGGTACACAGGTTGCTACTGGTGATACTAGTTCTGCCACCACACCTGGTGTTTTGAATTTGAACTTTCAAAATATCTGTCCTACTGCGGATAGTACAGCCTATGTTGTACAAGTAACTTATGGAGATTGCAACAACCCGGCAAATGATGTCAACTTCACCGACACTGTTTTTGTAAAAAAAGTTGGCCCCAGTGCAACAGCAGCTAAAACAGATCCTAACTGTGCCCCTAATGGAACTATCACTGTAACGGCACTAGGGGGAACGGCTCCTTATCAGTATAGTATCAATGGTGGTACTACGTGGCAAGCCTCTAACGTGTTCACTGGTTTAGGGGGCGGCACTTATAATGTCTTAGTGAAAGATGTCAACAACTGTACCTCTGGGCCACAACCCGTAACCTTGGCGTTGACTAATAATTTATCGCAAACTATTGCAAAAACAGACGCTAATTGCACCACGCCTGGAACCATAACTATCACTGCAACAGGTGGAGGCAATCCTCCCTATGAATACAGCATAAATGGAGGGACTACATGGCAATCCTCCAATACTTTTACGGGATTAGCGGGGGGTAATTATAGTGTGGTTACAAGAAATCCTGTTACTACCTGTACCTCAACAACAGCTATCACTATCACTTTCACAAATACTTTAACGCTAGATCCTATCAATGGAACTAGCATCTGTTTTGGAAATTCATTTACTCCAACTGTAAATACCAATGCCACTATTTTCAGTTGGACACCCACAACAGGGGTCAGTAACCCTGCTATTGCTACACCGGTATTTGCTCCTGCTGCAACAACGGCTTACACATTGGAAGCACGTTTAGGTACTTGTACCACCCGTCAGAGTATGAACATCACCATATTCCCGGGAGCTACTGCCAACGCCGGGCCTGATGCTATCATCATTGCCGGTGATGTGTATGCTATGCAAGCCACCGGTTCTGCTGGATCGTACTTGTGGTCTCCCTCTACCGGTTTAAATAATCCAGCCATTTTAAATCCTGCTGCTACACCTGCTATCACCACAACGTATGCATTGCGTGTTACCACCAACCTGGGTTGTATCGCTACCGACGATATGACCATCACCGTTGTGCCATATTGTATCAAACCAATGAATGCCTTTACTCCAAATGGAGATGGGGTGAATGATCGTTGGTTAATTACTAATGGAAACTGTTTGATTAAGGCAAGGGCACAGGTCTTTAACCGATACGGAGCAAAAGTTTTTGAAGACTTGAACTATAAAAATACATGGGATGGAACGTATAGTGGAAAGCCACTTCCTGATGGCACGTACTATTACGTGATCAGTTTCCAATTGATCAATAATAAAGTGGAATCCAGAACGGGTAACGTAACCATTCTTCGTTGATTAATTACAACTGACTGATATGAAAAAAATTCTTACTATACTTTTCTTGACCATGAGTGGTCCCATCTTGGGTCAGCAGTTAATGACCTCCTCCCTTTATGATTTGCAAGGCAACTTGCATAATCCCGCTGTGGCGGGTGTTTCAAAGAAAACAACCATGGGTGCTTCCTATCGTAGTATGTGGAGTGGGATTGCCGGAAGCCCGGTTACTGCGTTAGTGTATGGATCTACTTTTTTAGAAAAAGCGAATCTTGGAGTGGGCGCCTATTTGTATAGCGATGTTACGGGGCCAACCAGTCGCAGAGGAATTCAAACTTCCTATGCCTATCATATCCCCACCAATAGTGGAGGAACTTTTTCTGTAGGGTTGGAAGCTCGCTTTCAGCAATTTGCCATTGATAAAGCCATGTTGATTGATGCGTTGGGAAGTGACCCGGTGATGGGTGGAGCTGCCAATCGTTTCAAAGGAGACGCGGGTGTAGGACTAGCGTACACTGCCAAAAAATGGCAACTGGGTATGTCGGTTAGCCAACTTATTCAGTCTGCGCTAAACTTTTATTCAGGTAGTCTCTCTCGTATTGAGGAAGCTCGCTTGTATCGTCATTTCTATTTACATGGTTCTTACCAATGGAAAGTAGATGCTAATACAACCGTAACGCCTAACTTTTTGGTCATCTATTTACCTAATGCACCAACTGAGTTGCAAGCTGGTGCCAGAATTGAGCATCGTGAACTTTTTTGGTGGGGACTGTCTTTACGTGCCAGACAAAGTTGGATGCTCTCCGCTGGTGTCAACGTACAGAAAAAACTAATGCTAGGGTATTCATTTGATATTTATTCATCTCCTTTAAGTGTGTTTGACAAAGGTCCTAACGCACATGAAGTATTGCTTCGCTATCAATTTCTAAAGTAAGCAGCCAGTAAACAACAGGCTAGTTTCACTGGGTATTAATTTGTAAATTCGTAACCCATGGAAGCTGTAGCTACATTAGCCAAGTATAATCTAAGTGGCGAGGAAGAGAAAAAACTCATCCTTCGGGAATACCGTTCCCTGCTTCGTTTACTAAAGTCTCGTCTAAAGCCCGGCGATAAAAAATTACTCCGTATAGCTTTTGAAATGGCCGCAGATGCCCATGTAACCATGCGACGGAAAACGGGGGAGCCTTATATTTTACATCCTATTGCTGTAGCAAAAATTTGTGTGGAGGAAATTGGGTTAGGCGTTCGTTCTACTATTTGTGCGCTCTTGCATGATACCGTGGAGGATACTGACATTACTCTAGATGATATTAAACGCGAGTTTGGTGAAGAAATCACGCGAATTGTAGACGGACTGACAAAAATTGATAATGTTATTGATGTAAATGCTTCGCAGCAAGCAGAGAATTTTAAAAAAATCCTACTCACCTTAACAGACGATCCCCGTGTTATTCTGATCAAGCTCTCTGATCGATTGCATAACATGCGAACGCTGGATGTAATGAAGCGGGAGAAGCAATTAAAAATTGCATCGGAGACTATTTTTATTTACGCGCCACTAGCTCATCGAATGGGACTATATAATATCAAGACAGAGCTGGAGGATCTTTCCATGAAATATATGGAACCTGATGCGTATCGGGATATTGCTAAAAAGTTGGCAGAAACAAAAAAAGATCGCACTCGCTATATCAATGATTTTATTCGTCCTATCAAAGAAAAAATTGAGCAGGCTTCTATCAAGGGTGATATTTACGGACGCCCTAAAAGCATTCACTCCATTTGGAATAAAATGAAGAAGAAGGGCGTGGAATTTGACGAGGTCTATGATTTGTTTGCCATTCGTGTAATTCTTGATTCTACACCTGAAAAAGAAAAAGAAGAATGTTGGAAGGTTTATTCATTGATCACTGATGAGTACAGTCCCTCTCCGGAGCGATTACGCGATTGGCTGAGTAATCCCAAAGCCAATGGGTATGAAGCCTTACACACTACCGTGATGGGTCCACAAGGGAAATGGGTGGAGGTGCAGATTCGTTCGCAACGGATGAATGAAATTGCGGAAAAAGGATTAGCGGCACATTGGAAATACAAAGAGGGTACGCAGGATGAAAGTAGATTCGATAAATGGTTCCAGCAAATACGGGAAGTAATCTCAAACCAAGAAACCGATGGTGTTGATTTTCTCCAAGATTTCAAAACCAGTTTTCTGGCGGAGGAAATTTATGTCTACACACCTAAAGGGGATGTAAAAATGTTGCCCGTAGGTTCTACTGCGCTGGACTTTGCATTTTCTATTCATAGTGCCATTGGTGTGAAAACAATTGGAGCAAAAGTCAATCACAAGTTGGTTCCCATCAGCCACAAATTACAAAGTGGCGATCAGGTTGAAATTATAACCAGCAATAAGCAAAAAGCTTCGGAGGATTGGCTTGGTTTTGTAGTTACCTCTAAGGCAAAAGGACGTATACGGGATGCATTAAAAGAAGACAAGCGAAAAGTAGCTGACGAAGGAAAATATATGCTACAGCGAAAATTGGAAGGCATGGGTGCCGCACTTTCACAGCATAATCTGGACGAATTAATGCAGTGGTATAAGATTGGTTCTAGTTTGGATTTGTTATATCAGATTGCGGTCAAAACAATTGATTTAAAAGAGTTGCGTTTGTTCAAGGTTAGTGGTGATAAAATTGAAGCGCCAAAACCTATAAAGCCTGTTGCTGCACCAACAGACAAATCTGATATTGTTCCGCATCATTTGCTTCCCAAAAAAGATACCGAACTTATCATTTTTGGTGAGCGTAGTGATAAAGTAGTTTACAACTTGGCAAATTGTTGTAAGCCTATTCCTGGAGATGACGTGTTTGGGTTTGTAACCACTGGTAAAGGACTCACGATTCACAGAACTAATTGTCCCAATGCAGCAAAACTGTTGGCGAGTTATGGCCATCGTGTGGTGAAAACAAAGTGGGCTAAGAATAAAGAGATTTCATTCTTGACGGGTATCAAGATTGTGGGCTTGGATGATGTAGGAGTAGTGAGTATGATTACCAATTTGATCAGCGGTGAACTCAAGATCAATATAGCTGCCTTAACCATTGAGGCTAAAGAAGGTTTATTTATGGGAAACATCCGTTTGTATGTACATGATAAAGAAGAACTTGAAAGATTAGTCCAGGCCTTATTGGGCTTATCAGGGGTAGAGTCCGTTGAGCGTTACGACATGGAGGATATACCTTCTTAATTTCCTTCATTTTTCTTACCTTGTTCAGCTAAAATACTACTGCGCAAATTGTTACTGATGATTCATCAAGCCCAGCGTCTTTTTGTTTTACTTGTATTGACTGGTTCTTGCTTTTTTTCTGCAGCACAAAGCTTTACACTTAATTGCACGCGGGATACCCTGGTGCCAAGCTGCCCTGCTAACTTTTGTTTTACGTTAAAAGGCCGATTGCCTGATATCAAAAAGCAATCCAATTCTTATACTATTAATCCAACCAGCACAACACCAGGTTGTTTTCCTGTGTATGTTGCTCCGAATGATCCACAGGGAACACCTACGAATTTAACTGTTGACGATACCTATACTCCCCTAATCACCATGGGATTTCCCTTTTCATTTTATGGGGCTACCTATACTACACTTGCCGCAAGTACCAATGGATATTTAACTTTTGATGCTTCACGCGCAAGTCAATATGCTGCTTGGAGTATTCCTGCAGATTTACCCAGTGGTAGTTATGACAGAGCAACAATCATGGGGCCTAATCATGATTTGTATCCTACCACCAGTCAACCTAATCAACGTATCCAGTATCAAGCGTTTGGTACCGCGCCGCATCGCAGATGGATTCTCAGTTATAATGAGGTTCGGCTATTTTCTTGCACTAGTTTAACACAAAACACACACCAGATAGTTTTGTACGAATCATTGAACGTGATAGAGGTGTTGCTTTTCAGTAAACAAACCTGTGCCACTTGGAATAGTGGTCGTGCCATTGTTGGTATTCAGAACTGGGATCGTACGTCAGGCATGATGGCTCCCGGCCGCACAGCATTAGGACCATCATGGGGCGGGCTTAACATGAATGAAAGCTGGCGCTTTGTGCCAAATGATGGACCCTCCTTATTGAAACGAGTTGAACTGGTAAATAATACCGGAGCAATTGTGGCAACTGTATTGCCAGCTGCTACAGTAAACCTGGGTAATGGAAATTTGGAAGTGTCTTTTCCCAATATCTGTCCTCCTGCTGGTGCCGTTACTAATTATGTGATCAGATCAGTGTATGAAAAGTTTGATGATCCCACAGTAGAAATTTTTGGAACCGATACAGTGCGAGTGAACCGCGCAGCCGGACTTGCGGCTACCGCTACTCCCAGTGCCGCTTCTTGTGGAAATGCCAATGGTGTGATAACTATTGGTGCTCCATCAGGTGGTACCGCTCCATATCAATATTCGATTAACGGAACCAATTGGCAAAGTAGTAACGTATTTAATAGCTTGGCAGCAGGGGCTTACACAGTCACTGTAAGAGATGCTCCGGGTGTTTGTACTATCAGCATACCCGTTACCATTGCTTCAGCAGGACAATTAGCTGCAACGATTGGTGCAGCGCCTACTGCTTGTACGGGAGTCAATAATGGTTCTATTACCATTTCAGCTGCTGCGGGCGCCGGTCCTCATACTTTTAAATTGGATGCTAACCCCGCTGTTCAAGGAACACTGCCATTCACTTTTAATAATGTAGTATCGGGTAATCACACCGTAATTGTTACTGATTTGGCTACAGGCTGTTCTTCCGGACCACAAACTGTGAATGTAGCAGTAGGGTCAGGTGTTGCAGCAACTACAACTACTGCAGCCAGCTCTTGTCCTACAGCTACTAATGGAAGTATTACTGTTAATGCCACAACTGGAACAGCTCCTTTTACTTTTCAATTAGATGGTGGAACTATTCAAACAGGTTCTAACCCGTTCACCTTTAGCAATGTTGCACCAGGAAGTCACACTATTGTAATAAGAGATAATTTGGGTTGTCAATTAACCAGGACCTTGGTTGTGGCAGCTGGTCCTCCATTGGCTTCCAGTTTTGCTTCGGCAGCTACTAGTTGCGAAGGTGCCATCAATGGTACATTAACTGTTACGCCCACCAATGGCACAGCTCCCTATGAATTTTCAATTGACGGGGGTGCATTTTTTACTGGTGCCGCTCCTTATACTTTCAATGGACTCTCCGCAGGAAATCACTCAATTTTAATACGGGATGCATTGGGTTGTGTGAGTACTGCCTCCATTGTTGCGGTATCACCTGGTCCTGCACTCACCACAACGGCAACTTCTACCGCTGCACTCTGTAACGGCGCCAGCACAGGTACACTTTCTGTTGTCACACCAACAGTGGGTGCCGCTCCTTATCAGTATTCATTGGATGGAGTAACATGGCAAAGTAGTAATCAATTTACAGGAGTCCCCGCCGGAACTCATACTATACGTTTCAGAGAAAGTAATGGTTGCACAGGTACTACTTCGGTGGTGGTAACAGAACCTTCAGTAATTAGCGCTATAACCAATACGGTGCCAGTAATCTGTAATGGACAATCCAACGGACAACTAACTATCACGGCCAGTGGCGGTGTGGCTCCTTATCAATTTAGTGTGGATGCAGTAAACTGGCAACCGGCTACGGCCTTTAATTTGCCTGCCGGTAATTATACACTTACTATTAAAGATGCTAACAACTGCACAAGAACGGCTCCCATTGTTATAACGGAACCTGCAGCACTTACTGCAATCACCACCACTACCAATGCTTCCTGTAATGGAGGAAATGATGGTGGATTAACTATTACAGCAACGGGTGGCAATGGCAGCTTTAACTATTCCATCGATGGCGGCGTTAGCTGGCAAACCACAAATACATATAACCTTGCACCAGGTACTTATTCCGTAAAAGTGAAAGATGCGTTGAATTGCTTGACCACACAAACTGTTACGGTTGGTTTGACAAACAATCTCACTTTCACGCCTCAAAATGATGCTGTCATTTGTGAAAGCAGATCCACGCAATTAACAGCCGTTTCTAATGGTTTGCAATATGATTGGACTCCTGCTACTGGTCTCAGTGCGGTTAATATATTCAACCCGGTTGCTTCGCCAGTCAGCACAACACAGTATGTAGTAACTATCACATTAGGCCGATGTGTTGATCAAGATACGGTAGTAGTACGGGTCAATCCTGCTCCTATACCTGATGCAGGCCCTGACCGTGTGATCTGCTATGGACAAACTGTTACCTTACAAGGTTCAGGAGGAACCGTTTATCAGTGGACGCCTTCCACTTATTTGAATAATCCTTCATTACCCAATGCTATTTCAACACCTGATCGTGATATTTTCTATGTGCTATCTGTTTTATCAGATGCCAACGGTTGTGCAGCTTTAATAACCGACACGGTTCGGATTGCTGTTACGCCTCCCATACAGGTTAAAACATTTCCGGCCGACACCATCGGATACCCTGGTGATCAATTTGTATTGCTTGCTGTTCCCAATGATCCGGCAGTAACTTCTTATACCTGGACTCCTGCGGTGGGGCTTAGTAATGCCCTGGTTAAGGATCCAACCGTAACCATCGGAGCTATTGGTTCAGATGTTCGATATAAAGTAGTAGCCTTCACCAATGCAGGCTGCAAAGGAGAAGCCTATGTTACTATTCGTGTTTACAAAGGCCCGGATATTTATGTGCCCACAGGTTTTACACCCAATGGGGATGGTAAAAACGATAAGTTCACTCCCTTCCCGGTAGGAATGAAAAGCTATAATTACTTCCGCATCTTCAACCGATGGGGTCAGGTAGTGTTTCAGACTCGTAAAATGATGGAGGGTTGGGATGGCACTATTGGGGGTCAATTGCAACCAGAGGGAATTTATATCTGGATGATTGAGGGCATTACAAAGGACGATCGAATCATTACTAAAAAAGGTTCGGTAATGCTGATTAAATAGGCCTATTTTCGCGACGCATACTTTTACAACATGGTCGATGTTATCTTGGGCCTCCAATGGGGCGATGAAGGAAAGGGTAAGATTGTCGATTTCTTCGCAAAAGACTATCAGGTTGTTGCTCGGTTTCAGGGCGGACCTAACGCTGGACATACCCTTTATGTCAATGACAAAAAATTAGTATTGCACCAAATTCCATCTGGGATTTTTCATCCTGGCATTGTCAATTTAATTGGGAATGGGGTAGTGCTGGATCCGGTAACGCTCAAGCGCGAATGTGAAAGTGTGGCTGCATTTGGCGTGGATGTGAAAAAAAATCTATTTATCGCGGATCGTACACATATAATTGTTCCTACACACCGTGCGCTAGATAAAACTGCAGAGCTTTCAAAAGGAAACCAAAAAATTGGTTCCACACTAAAAGGAATTGGCCCTGCATACATGGACAAAACAGGGCGCAATGGATTACGCGTGGGTGACTTGCTCGATAAAAATTTCACCACTCAATATATTAAGCTCCGCTTAAAACATCAGCGTTTGCTGGATAGTTTTGGATTCCAAGAAGACATCAGTGCTTGGGAGGAAGAATTTTTTGAAGCCATCGAATTTTTGCGGCAGCTCAATATTGTAAATGGAGAATATTTTATCAACGAGAAGATAAAAGCCGGAAACAAAGTACTGGCAGAAGGGGCACAAGGCAGTATGTTAGATATTGATTTTGGAACCTTTCCTTTTGTTACTTCCTCCAACACCATTGCTGCGGGTGTTTGTAATGGATTGGGTATTGCTCCTCGAGAAATTGGCGAAGTGATTGGGGTAACTAAAGCGTATTGTACCCGTGTTGGAAGCGGGCCCTTTCCAACTGAGTTGGAAGATGCTATCGGTGAGGAACTACGCAAAATTGGTAATGAGTTTGGCGCCACTACGGGCAGACCTCGTCGTTGCGGCTGGATTGATCTGGTAGCACTTCGCTATGCTTGTATGATCAATGGTGTAACACAAATTGTAATGACAAAAGCAGATGTATTAGATTCATTTGCTACGTTATCTGTTTGTACTGCTTATGAGGTGGAGGGTAAGAAAACGGCAGAAATTCCCTATCAATTAGAACGAACAAAACCAACTCCTTTTTTAGAAAAGTTTCCTGGCTGGAGTGTAAATACCAGCACCTGTAAAACGTACGCATCACTCCCCGACGCTATGAAAACGTATGTAAATTTTATTAATACATACCTGGGCGTGAATGTGAAATATATCTCCAACGGCCCAGGGCGTAATCAATTAGTTACGGTTACACCCTAAAAAAAGAATTTTAAAAATTTGGCGATTTAAAAACTTCGCTGAAAATTTACAATACTAATCCGATTCTGCTATGGCCATAAAATCAGAAAAGGCAAAAAAGCTTGCTACTACAACCGAAAAAATTTCCGGTTTTGCTGCTGCAAAAGATTCTTCTAAACCTAAAAAGAGTCAACAGTACGATGAGGAAGAAGATGATGTAGCGCAAGATGATTGGGAAAAACAAGAGGACGATAATTGGGATCCTGATTTTGATGAATTCGATTTACCCAAATCAAAAGGGAAAAAAGGTCCTGCAAAAAAAGGAGAGGAGGAAGACGATTTTAAAATTGAAGAGGATGAATTTGATGATGATCTCTTCAACGATAAGGAGTTGGACGAGGAGGATGATTTTTAATTTCTTCTGAGTAGCAGCTGTAGGCTTTCCTCTAAAATGGATCCCTTATTTTCTTCAAAAGCTTGCATACAGGGAACTGATAGCCGTAGCAAATAATTTCCGCGCATTGAGATTGTTTCATCAAACGAAGGGTTGTAACGTTTGAATGCTGCAGGATCTACACCCGTGTATTTCAAAATGGCTTCTTTTTTATAACGACCTTCTAATAACAAGGTGGTTGTTCCCTCTTGTTCGGCTACCGATAAGGGTTGTGTCAGCCGTTCGGCTTGTGCCTGTGATTCTGCTTTGGTAAGTGTGGTTGCTCCGCCCTCGCCTTCAAAAACATAATGGGTGGCAATGAACTTTTTGACATGATTCATGGACTCCGCAGGTAAATAGCGTTGAAGCTTCCAAAAATCCCTGCTACCACTTAGTCTAATGGCACGATTAACAGATCCTTCTCCACCATTGTAGGCAGCAATAACTAAGAGCCAATCTTGAAATTGTTTGTAAAGATCAGTAAGATAGCGTGCAGCGGCTTTGGTGCTTTTGATATAATCCATCCGTTCATCTTTCTGTGCAGAAATTTTTAAACCATATCTTGTACCAGTAGCGGGCATAAATTGCCATGGACCCACTGCGCCTGCCCAGGAAACTGCCGTTGAACGTAATCCGGATTCAATAACAGCCAGGTATTTTAGTTGCCCGGGTAAATTGTTTGCAGCTAACACTTCATCCATCATAGTAAAGTAAGGCAGCCCCCAATCTTTCATTTTTCGCATACCAGGACCCACCCGTTGCATATAGCTTTCAACAAAACTGATGGCTTGCGGATTTAGCCTGACACCTGTGGAGGTATTCCAGCTGGTGCTATCAAATAATTGACTAAAACCTCTGGGACCGGTTTGAGCCTGACTGGTAAAGTTGCAATAGGATAACAGGAAAACCAAGGCGAGCATTGGTCCTAGATTAACCAATAAGGGCATACAATTCAAAAGGAATTATTCCTTAACAGAACGCGTTACATCATTGGCGCTGTCCTCGATTTCCTTTTTCACATTATTCTTGGCATCATTGAATTCACGCACGCCTTTTCCAAGCCCTTTCATCAACTCAGGGATCTTGCGACCTCCAAATAATAAAAGCACGATAACCAGAATGATGATGATTTCGTTGGTTCCAAGCATGCCTAGCAGAATGGGGTTCATCATAAAACTAAAATTGTAGTTGTAAAGATAAGACAGCTGTTTATTAACCGGCATAAAAAATCCCGTTTGTTGTGGAACGGGATTCAATTTAACAAGTTGGATTGGATTAAGCTTCTGCAGTTTCTGCCACTGCCATTCTCTTTTCACGGATACGAGCACTTTTACCGCTACGCTTACGCTGGTAGAACAGTTTAGCACGACGTACCTGACCTGTTTTATTCAATTCGATTGATTCAATATTAGGGGAGTAGAAGGGGAATACTCTTTCTACACCAACTCCGTCAGAGATCTTACGTACCGTAAAGCTGGCAGTGTTACCAGTGCCCTGCTTCTTGGTCACATCACCTTTGAAGGACTGGATACGCTCCTTGTTACCCTCAATGATCTTGTAATTGACGGTGATATTATCTCCAGGCTTGAAAGCCGGGAATTCCTTTTTTGCCGTCAGCTGCTCGTGTACAAAGGCAATGGCGTTCATGTGTAAAAGTTTTAAAGGAGAACAAAGGTAGTGAAAATCACCCTATCGGGCAACATTTACTGCTCTTTTTTCCCGGATAACCGTCACCTTAATCTGGCCAGGGAAGGTCATCTCTGTTTGAATTTTTTGCGCAATTTCAAAGGAAAGTTTGTCTGATTCTTGATCGCTTACCTTCTCAGCCTCAACAATTACGCGTAACTCTCGGCCGGCCTGGATGGCATAAGCTTTTTCTACGCCAGTGTAGGACATAGCCAGGTTTTCCAGATCCTTGATACGTTGCAGGTATTGCTGCATGATCTCCCTTCTGGCACCTGGACGGGCACCGGAAATAGCATCACAGGCCTGGATAATGGGGGAAATTACATATTGCATTTCCATCTCATCGTGGTGGGCACCAATTGCGTTAACCACCGCAGGATTTTCACCATATTTCTCAGCCAGCTTGGCACCTAATAGTGCGTGGCTTAATTCACTTTCCTCATCAGGTACTTTTCCAATATCGTGCAAAAGCCCGGCGCGTTTTGCTAGCTTGGGATTAAGTCCTAATTCCGCAGCCATGGTGGCACACAGATTGGCGGTTTCGCGGCTATGCATCAATAAGTTTTGTCCGTAGGACGAACGGAAGCGCATTCTTCCCACCATCCTAATCAATTCTTTGTGTAAACCATGAATACCCAGTTCAATTACTGTGCGTTCACCAATTTCCATTACCTGCTCTTCAATTTGCTTACGTGTTTTTTCCACCACTTCCTCAATACGGGCAGGGTGGATACGTCCATCAGTCACTAAACGTTGCAAGCTCAAGCGGGCAATCTCACGACGCAATGGATCAAAGCTTGATAAAAGAATGGCCTCAGGGGTATCATCCACAATAAGATCCACTCCGGTAGCCGCCTCAATAGCACGGATATTTCTACCTTCTCTTCCAATGATCTGGCCTTTGATTTCGTCACTCTCCAGATTAAAAACAGTAATGGAGTTTTCGATGGCTTGCTCTGCGGCCGTACGTTGAATGGTTTGAATAATTATTTTACGAGCTTCCTTCTGTGCCTTTTGTTTGGCATCCTCAATAATCTCCTGTTGTAAAACCAGTGCCTTGGTTTGTGTTTCGCTACGCAAGCTTTCAATTAATTGAGCCCGTGCATCATCTGCAGACAGATTGGCAATTTTTTCTAGCCGACGAACATGTTCTTCCTGATTTTTTTCCAACTCCGCCCGTTTCATATTGGTTTGTTCCAATTGGCGGTTCAGGTTTTCCTTCAGCGTTTCATTTTCCTTGATTTGCTTATCCAGGTTATTTTCTTTTTGGCTGATGGATTGCTCCTTCTGACGAACGCGGTTTTCCGAATCGATCACCTTTTTGTTACGATCCAGTACCTCTCTTTCATGAGCAGCCTTTAGCTGGACAAACCTTTCTTTGGCCTCTAGTTCTTTTTCTTTCCGAACTGTTTCAGCCCTTAGTTCAGCCTCTTTTAAAATTGTTTGTGCTTGAATTTCAGCCTCTTCTACTTGCTTACGACTCCCCTTTGCAAAGAAGACTTTTCCCGCCAAGAGGCCAGCCCCCCCTGCGATTACGCCAATAAGGGCGTACAATATATTGAGATCCATTGAATTTTTGATTTAGTTGTTTCACAATGCTTGTTCCACAAATGTGTGGTCTACAAAGGTATGAAAAGATGCGTATATTAGAGCCCTCAATTTACCCCATGCGTAACCTACTTTTGGCCTGTTTGGCCTTCCCATTTTCCCTGTTTGGTCAGGATAATGCTAAGCCTTTGTCTATCAAGGGAAGTTTTAAAAATGTCCAGCCTGAGCCTGAGTGGGTTTATTTGTACCACCGTGTTAATGGAACCTCTGTCAAGGATAGTTGTAAAGTGATAGATAATGCTTACACGTTCACATTAAAAATGGTGGAGCCAGAACTATTAGCCTTTCGTGTGAAATATGCAAACGCGGGCTCTGCAAAGCAATTTACCCCACTTGCCGGAGGGTCTACCAGTAATCAATCCCGTGATGCCTTCAATGTTTATGCTGGTGACGGACGGATTAGAATTAATTCCACCGACTCTTTTAGTAACGTTAGCATCAAGGGGTCCAAACACCATGAAGCTTACCTGGCTCTTCAAGCTTTACGTAAACCCTACGATGACAAGATGAAAGTTTTATATCAGGATTATGCTAAGGCCAACGCAAAGAAAGATACTGAAGCCAGAGACCGGGTGGAAGCGCAGATTGATGTGTTAGAATCCGATTTAAAAGAAAATGTATTGTCCGGCTACATTCAAAAAAATCCAAGTTCTCCAGCTGCATTTTATGCACTTCAGCAATATGCCGGATGGGATATTAATCCTGATAAGGTTGAGCCTCTTTTCAACGCCCTACCTGCTGCAGTACAGGAGTACCCAACAGTAAAAAGTTTTAAAGAACAACTTGAAACAGCAAAACTGACTGGTATTGGTCGGATGGCCCCTGAGTTTACACAAAACGATACGTTAGAGCAGCCTGTTCAATTATCCTCCTTCAAAGGCCGTTATCTGTTGATTGACTTTTGGGCTAGCTGGTGTGGTCCTTGCCGTCAAGAGAATCCGAACGTAGTGAAAGTATTCAACCAATACAAGGATAAAAACTTTCATATACTTGGTATTTCATTGGATCGTGCCGGACAAAAAGACAAATGGATGAAGGCCATCCATGATGATAATCTAACCTGGTCACATCTAAGTGACCTTAAATATTGGGATAATGCTGTTTCCAAACAGTATGGCATTCGTGCTATTCCTCAGAATCTTCTTTTAGATCCTACTGGAAAAATCATTGCTAAAAATTTACGTGGAGAGGCCTTAGCTAAAAAAATGGAAGAACTCCTGGAAGGAAAATAGGAGGGTGTTATTGTTGGAGGCCGTTTTCAATCAGCCCTTCCAAGATTGCTAACCCTTGTCTGATAGTGGGATCTTCTACTGCTCCAACAGCGGCTGTTGTGGTAGGCTGTTGTGTAGCATACCAGATCATGGTCATGGATACATAATCTTGCATGTCCTTACCTACATACAGTGATTTCAGCTCCATAATTTTATCATTGATTTGTTGGAGCGTTTTTCTAACCAAGGCTTCGTCCTTGGGTTCCACCTTGATGCGGTAGGCCCTGTCTCCAATTTGTGCGGATAGTGGTATAAGTTCTGCCATAGGTTATTCTCCTAATTGAGCAATACAACGATCAATCTCACGGATATACTGATTGATTTTTTTCTCCATTTCTTTTTTATCCTGACTTTCCAACGTTCCGTTATTCAATTTAAGAAGTCCAATTTGTTCTTGCAGTTGTGAAATTTGTGCCGCAAGGATTTCTTTTTCTTCAACGCTTTTAGCTACTTGTTCCCGTAAAACCTGATTCTCTGCACGCAGCTTTTGCTGGTATTGCACTAATTGTTGCAACTTTTGTTGAATGCGTTCTAAATCTATTTGCAGCGTGCTCATTTTCTCAAGTTTATACTAAGGTCTTTTTCTAGGGTAGCCAGTATTTTATTCATCCATTCTTCAATCTCTTTGTCAGTTAAGGTTCTCTCTACATGTTGAAATGTGAAATTCACTGCCATAGATTTTTTATCAACGCCTAGCTTATCACTCTCGAATATATCAAAGAGTTTGATATCCTGCAGGCATTCAAGTTGGATCTTATGCACAGCAGATTGAATCTGCTCCCAGGTTAAACTACGGGGAGCAATCAATGCCAGGTCCCGTTGTACAGCGGGAAAACGAGGAATTTCACGGATAGTGCGACGCTGTTGGTTGGATTGTGTTGCTATTAAATTCCAATTTAGCTCAGCGTAGAAAACTGGTTGTTTGATTCCCATCTTCTCAAGTATTGCAGGAGCAACTTCACCTCCATACCCAAGGATTTGTTTTGCGTGCGTCCAGTTAATGCCATAGCCAATGGCTGCAGTGGGTTCCATCTTTTGCTCACTGTTGTTGAGTCCTAATCCTTTTAATAGGGCTTCAACGGCTCCTTTCAGGGCATAGAAATCTGATGCAGTAGCCCCTTGTCTCCAACTACTTTCTTGTTTTTGACCGGTGATCACTATACAACATCTTTCTGCTTCCTCAAATTGGTCACTATCTTTTCGGTTGTATATTTTCCCAAATTCAAATAACCGAAGATTTAAATTTCGGTGATTGAGGTTATGTGCCACCACTTCCAATGCAGTTTCAAGCAAACGGGGACGTAAGCAATTCAATTCAGCGCTCAAACTATTGATCATGGTTACTAATCCCTGGCTATTGTTGTAATAGGCAGCATTGGTAATAGAATTAGTCATCATTTCCTGAAATCCCATTCCTGCTAATTGGTTAGCGGTTTTTTCTTTCAAGGTTGCTTTCCAATTTTCAGGATCAATAGCAGGTGATAATTTAATTTGAGTAGGGGTCTCAATATTATCAAGTCCGTCAACACGAATGATCTCCTCCACAATATCAGCTTGTAAACTAATATCTGTTTTATGGGTAGGCACCAATACGGTAAATCCGTCTCCATCTTCCATGGCCCATTCAAAACCCAAGCTGGTCAACAATTTTTTTACAGTAACCGGTGTGTATACTTTTCCACTGAGTTTAGCGAGCATGGACCAGCGTACCGTCACCGTTTTTTTAGGTTGTGGACTCGGATAGCAATCAATTAGTGATCCTGCTACCTCACCACCCGCTATCTCTTGGATTAATTGAGTAGCTCTTTCTAATACACGGACTGTGGCTTCTATATCAGTTCCTTTTTCAAATCGAGTGGCTGCGTCTGTTCGAAGTCCATGTCTGAATGAAGTTTTACGGATCGAGATCCCTTCAAAAAATGCACTTTCAATGAATAGGGAGCGTGTAGATTCTTTTACGCCACTGTGAAGGCCACCAAAAACACCAGCGATGCACATGCCTTCTTTTGCATTGCAAATCATCAAATCTTCTTCATGTAATTTTCTTGTAGTGCCATCCAGCGTAACAAATTCAGTGCCGGCGGGTAAGTTTTTTACAATAATTTGATTTCCTGCAATAGCTGTTGCATCAAACGCATGAAGGGGTTGCCCTGTTTCATGCTGAATATAATTGGTGATATCTACAATATTATTAATGGGACGAACGCCAACTGCCTTTAATCTTTTCTGTAACCAAGTGGGGGACGGTCCTACTTTAATTCCGGTGATTGCAATACCTGAATAACGCGGACAAGCTTTTTTGTTTTCAATAGTAACCTGAAACCTGTCTTGTTTGCCGCCCTTTTCCAGCGAAGCAATTGCAGGGAGTATCGGAGTAAGATTTTTATTTTCGTGATGATTGATATAGGCGCAAACATCTCTTGCTACACCCCAGTGACTCATGGCATCCATTCGGTTGGGGGTTAGCCCAATTTCATAAATGATATCATCGTATAAATTGAAATATTCCGAAGCAGGAGTGCCTGGAATTGCTGTTGCATCCAGTACTAAAATACCTGCGTGACTTTCGCCCAATCCAATTTCATCTTCCGCACAAATCATTCCTTGACTTTCCTCTCCGCGAATTTTTGCTACTCGCATCGTTAAGGGTTGGCCTTGGGTAGGGTAAATGGTAGTGCCTACGGGTGCTACTACAACTTTTTGGCCAGCGGCAACATTGGGAGCACCACAAACAATCGAGAGTGATGGTGATTGTCCAATATTAACTTTTGTGAGTGTTAATTTATCTGCGTTGGGATGTTTGGCTGTGCTTACTACTTCTCCAATAATCAAACCTTTGAGTCCGCCTTTAACCTCTTCATAAGGCTGCATACTTTCTACCTCCAACCCAACGGAAGTAAGCAGTTGACTCAGCTTTTCAGGAGCTGGTTTTTCAGGCAGGTAGTCGCAGAGCCATTTGTAGGAGAGCGTCATCTTCGAACCAAAATTTACTAGTTGCGAAGATAATGGAAAGGGGCTTGTTTACATTCGGTAACAAACCGCATTGATGTTCATACCAGCACCCACGGATGCAAAGAGTATAATATCCCCCTTTTCGAGTGAATGCTCAGCCCAATTTCCTTTTCTAACCAGATCTAAAAGGGTAGGAATGGTGGCCACTGAGCTGTTACCAAGTTTGTGTATACTCATAGGCACAATGTGTGCCGGGATATCTTTGAGCCCATACAAACGGAACAATCTTTTGATGATTCCCTCATCCATTTTTTCATTGGCCTGGTGAATAAATACTTTTTTTACAGCACTGATAGGAACACCTGCTTTATCAAGGCAATCTTTCATAGCGGCCGGCACATGTTGCATGGCGTATTCATAAACTTTTCGGCCTTTCATTTTGATATAACGCACACTCGGATCTGCTTCTGGTAAATTACTCTTTCCCAGAAAAAGATAATAGGCTTCCTCGGTGCAATGGCTTTGAACAGAGGAAGCAAGGACACCAGGTCCATCTTGTTCACTGGGTTTTGATTCTAATATAGCCGCACCCGCTCCATCAGAAAAGATCATACTATCTCTGTCAAAATGGTCCACTACCCGGCTCAAGGTTTCTGTTCCAATCACCAAGGCTTTTTTAGCCACCCCTGCTTTGATAAAGGCATCTGCTTGAATTACGCCTTGAAGCCAACCAGGACATCCAAATAAAATATCGTAGGCCACACAGGAAGGATTTTGTATACCCAGCTCATGTTTAACTCGTGAAGCTAGTGCAGGAAGTATATCAGTTTGTATAGTGTGCTTTACCACATCTCCAAAATTGTGTGCAACGATCAGCTGATCTAATTCCTCAGGGTTAATGCCACTTTCCTCTAAAGCCAATTTAGCGGCAGCCACGGCCATATCGGAGGCATTTACTTTTTCCTCGGCATAGCGTCTTTCTTCAATACCCGTAATTTCTTGAAATTTTTCTACGATCTCATTACCGTCAGCCTCAATCTTCTTTTGATCCTCCGCATAGAAAGTTTGTGCAACAAATTCCTGATTTGTTTTGATAACCGGTGGAATATAACAACCGGTGCCTGTGATTACCGTTTGACTTGCCATACTTGTAAATATAACACCCTTTTGTAAGAACAGCTGTTAGTCAACTTCGCAAACAAATATCTTCTTAATTTAGGGCTCAAATTCAACCTATGTCCAACCAATTGCTAAAAGGAAAAAAAGGAATCATATTTGGTGCACTTGATGAACGCTCTATTGCGTGGAGAACAGCGCTTCGTTGTCAGGAAGAAGGAGCACAATTGGTTTTGACAAATGCCCCGGTTGCATTGCGAATGGGAGAGATAAATAAGTTGTCAGCCGTCTGTGGAAATGCCCCCGTAATTGGTGCAGATGTAACCAATATGGACGATCTCAAAAATCTGTTTGAGCAATCTATGCAGCATTTTGGAGGTAAGATTGATTTTGTGCTGCATTCAATTGGTATGAGTTTGAACGTGCGTAAAGGAAAGCACTACACAGAAATGAATTACGAGTGGAACGGTAAAACCTTGGATATTTCTGCCATGAGTTTACATCGGGTATTACGTACCGCCTGGGATTTAGATGCCTTGAATGAATGGGGTAGTGTGGTAGCCTTAAGTTATATAGCTGCACAACGTGTGTTTCCTGACTATAATGAGATGGCTGATGCTAAAGCATTATTGGAAAGTGTAACACGTAGCTTTGGTTATCACTATGGCGTTAAAAGAAAAGTTAGGGTGAATACTGTTTCCCAATCTCCGACTCGTACCACTGCGGGAAGTGGGGTTAAAGGCTTTGATGGATTTATGAATTATGCAGAAGCGATGAGTCCACTTGGCAATGCGGGTGCAGATGATTGCGCTAACTATTGTATCACTTTGTTTAGTGATATGACCAAGTTTGTAACCATGCAAAATTTATTCCACGATGGTGGATTTAGTTTTACTGGTGTAACGCAAACGGTAATTGAAAAAATGGAAAAGTAATTTTTCCAAGTAGGTTTAGTACTCGTCCTCGTTAAATAAGAAATCATCCTGTGTGGGGTAATCTGGCCAGATGTCCTCGATGGTTTCATAGACATCACCTTCGTCCTCCAATTCTTGGAGATTTTCTACTACCTCGATCGGAGCGCCAGATCGGATTGAATAATCAATCAACTCATCTTTTGTAGCAGGCCAAGGGGCATCTTCCAAAAACGAGGCCAACTCAAGTGTCCAAAACATAGTCCGATTTTTGCGCAAATGTAATCGGATTAGGTTATTTTCCAAATAACCATTCTACAAGATCCTGATTTGGGGGGATTTTGATAGTTTCGGGTCACAATTGTTACCCTTGTTAAAGGCTACCGGTGTTTATAAGAAATATGGGTCTGTGGAGGTGCTCCGCGGATTGGATTTGGTACTCGATAAGGGCCAGTTAGTGACCATTGTGGGTCCATCCGGGTGTGGGAAGAGTACGCTTTTACACATATTAGGAACCCTGGATAAAGCGGATCAGGGTTTGGTTGAAGTAGATGGGGTAGATCTTAGTTTACTTTCCGGGTCTGCCCTGGCTAAATTCCGAAATCAAAAAATTGGTTTTGTTTTTCAGTTTCATCACTTGCTTCCAGAGTTTACAGCCTTAGAAAATGTCAGTATCCCCGCTTGGATTGCCGGACAAAAAAAAGCAGCAGTAAAAAAAGCAGCCACTGAATTACTGGAAAAGCTGGGATTAAAAGACCGTCTTACGCATAAACCCGGTGAGTTATCTGGAGGAGAGCAACAACGGGTTGCTGTAGCAAGGGCCTTGATAAATCAACCCGCTGTAGTCCTGGCTGATGAGCCAACCGGTAACCTGGATGGTGTTCATGCCAGCGAACTACATTCCTTATTTCATTCGTTGAAAAAAGAACTCGGGCAAACTTTTTTGATTGTAACGCACAACCAGGAATTAGCGGCACAAAGTGACCGTATTCTTACTATGAAAGATGGAAAATTTGTAGGTTAACCCTTGATACGAGGTTTCCATGGAACTTCGACTGCACCTACTTGTTGACCTACAAACCTGGCCAACACAAATAAATAATCACTCAACCTATTTAGGTAGATAATTACTAAGGGCTCTACTTGAATTCCTTCGTAGCCCATACGAACACAGCATCGCTCTGTTCTTCTGCAAATACAACGTAAAACATGGAGATGAGAAACGGTAGGATGACCGGCTGGAAGAATAAAACTTTTCATTTCAGACAAAGCGGCCGTCATTCGGTCTATTTCTTTTTCAAGTAACAACACATCGTCTTGTATCAGATCAGGTAAGGCAAGTCCAGGTTCTTTTTCTGGATCGCAGGCCAAGCAGGACCCCACCGTGAATAAGCGATCCTGGATTTCGGCCAATATTTTTTTAGTGGCTGTATCCTGTATGAGATCATGGCAAAGCCCCAAATAGGAGTTTAATTCATCGACTGTTCCATAGGCCTCGATACGAAGATGTGATTTGGGAACCTTGGTTCCACCAATCAATGAAGTGGTGCCGTTATCTCCTGTTTTGGTATAAATTCTAAATGCCATTTCACTATTTCTTTAGGGAGTGCAAAAGTACTGTAACAATGGCTAGGGCCGAAGGTTCAGTTAGACCCTAAAAAAATTAAGCAGTGACGGCCGGCTTTGCAAACAAGGGGTTAAGCTTGTCAGTTTCTATCACGCCATCTCGCATACGTACGATACGTCTGGAGTGATTGGCAATATCCTCTTCGTGTGTGACAATCACAATGGTATTTCCATTTTGATAGATTTCCTCAAAAATTTCCATGATTTCACCAGAAGTGCGGCTATCCAAATTTCCCGTAGGTTCGTCTGCCAAAATAATTGAGGGATCGTTTACCAGGGCTCTGGCTATGGCCACACGCTGACACTGACCACCCGATAATTCATTGGGTCGGTGATGACTGCGATCGGTGAGTTTTACCAGCTCTAGCATTTGCATGGCCTTTTCCAATCTCTCTTTCTTTTTCATGCCTGCATAGACCAAGGGCAGGGCTACATTTTCTGCGGCTGTTAAACGGGGTAGCAAATTGAATTGCTGAAACACAAAGCCAATTTCTTTATTTCTCACAGTGGCTAGTGCATCGTCCTCCATTTGACTTACATCATTGTTGTTAAGAACGTACCGACCTGCGGTGGGCGTGTCTAAACAACCAATGATATTCATGAGTGTACTTTTTCCGGAACCGGAGGGGCCCATGAGTGCCACATATTCGTTCTTCAAAATATCCAATGACAACCCTTTTAATACAGGCAACTCGTGCTTGCCCATGAAGTAGCTTTTCTTGATTTCTTCTAAGTGAATAATGCTGGCTGCCATATGTTGTTTTTGTAACGTGGATCAAAGATAACTGATCCCTTTTGCTATCTTCGCCCTCAATGGACAAGCAGAAGCAAATTGTGATGAGCGGTATACGCCCCACAGGGTATTTGCACCTTGGAAATTATTTTGGGGCACTTCGTAATTACGTAAAAATGCAGGAGACCTATCCCTGCTTTTTTATGGTGGCGGATTTACATTCGTTGACCACACATCCTGACACAGCTACCCTTAAAGAAAATGTGCATCGTGTTTTGGCAGAGAATATTGCTTGTGGGCTTAATCCAGACCTTTTGGCGTTGTATTGCCAGAGTCATGTTCCTGAAACGGCTGAGCTTTATCTCTATTTGAATATGTTGGCCTATAAGGGCGAACTTGAAAAAACGGTTACATTCAAAGACAAAGCTCGGTTGCACCCAGAAAATGTAAATGCAGGGTTGCTAACGTATCCCGTTTTACAAACTGCTGATATTATTCTTCACAGGGCTTCCTTGGTTCCTGTTGGAAAAGACCAGGAGCAACATCTGGAGATGGCCAGAAACTTTGTCCAACGATTCAACCATCGATATGGCGAAGTATTTCCGGAGCCAAAGGCATTTAATTTTGGCAGTGAGTTGGTAAAAGTGCCTAGCTTGAATGGCACTGGTAAGATGAGTAAAAGCGAAAATAACCTGGCCACTTTGTATTTGGCTGATGACGATGATACGATTCGTAAAAAAGTCATGAAAGCAAAAACCGATGCGGGCCCCACCGCACCTAATACGCCAAAGCCTGATTATATCGAGAATCTTTTTTTATTAATGCAATTGGTAAGCGAATCTGCCACCATTCATTCATTCGAAGAGGCTTATCGGGGCTGCACCATTCGGTATGGCGATATGAAGAAGCAATTGGCTGAGGAACTGATTCAATTCATAGCTCCTATCAGAGATAAGGCAGCCCAGTTGCAAAAGGATAAAAGCTATTTAGAAAAAATCATGAAGCAAGGTGCTGAAAAGGCTCGTGCCAGTGCCACCACTACCATGGCGATGGTAAGAAAAGCAATGGGGCTCAACTATTATTGATTTTTCCTACTTTTAACCCCACCTAAAAATTGGCTTCGGCCCCTCGGCATGGCAAAGGCAAAGAAACCCAAACATATTGCAATAGCTGGTAACATTGGAGCGGGTAAAACAACCCTCACGGAGTTACTGAGTAAACATTACAAATGGATTCCCCATTTTGAAGATGTAGATCACAACCCCTACCTCATGGATTTTTATGAGGACATGCCACGTTGGAGTTTCAATTTGCAAGTATACTTTTTGAATAGCAGGCTGAAGCAGTTGGTGGAAATTCAACAAGGAACTGAAACCGTTATTCAAGATCGTACCATCTATGAGGATGCCAACATCTTTGCTCCCAATTTGCATGAGATGGGGCTGATGAGTAAGCGTGATTTTGATAATTATTACAATTTTTTTCAAACGCTAAAAACCCTGGTGCAGCCCCCTGACCTGTTGATTTATTTACAGGCTTCTGTGCCAACATTAGTTGGGCAAATACAAAAAAGAGGACGCGATTACGAGGAGAACATACGGTTGGACTATTTAAAAAAGTTGAATGAGTTTTACAACAAGTGGATTGCTAACTATAAAGAAGGTAAGCTCTTGGTAATAGATGTAGATAAGATCAAGTTTGCTGAACGTGAGGAAGATTTAGGAGAAATTATCAGCAAAGTGGATAGTGCGCTTTACGGCTTGTTCTAGCGCTTATAGTAGTTTTTTTTGCTGGCAAAAGCGCTTTTCTGTCTTGATTAATTTTTTGTAATGAAATATCATCCACTCAATCCGGCTTTATTTACGGAGAACAGACAACGATTTGCTAAAGCGCTCCCTTCTCGGACACTGGCCATTTTTGTTAGCAATGACGCCTTTCCTTCCAATGGAGATGCACTGCATCCATTCAAGCAAAATAGTGATCTATACTGGCTTTCTGGTATTGAGCAGGAAGAAACCATGGTGATATTGTTTCCGGATAATCCAGATCCAAAATTTCGTGAGGTGTTGGTGCTTGTTCGTCCTAATGAATTAAAAGAAAAATGGGATGGCAGACAATTACGTATTAAAGAGGCCCAAGCCATTAGTGGGATTCAAACGATTGTATGGTTGGATAGCTTCGATGCCTTGTTACAAACCTGGGTGCATTTGGCAGATACCATTTGTTTGGATAGTAATGAGAATGATCGTAAGGCTAGTTTAATCAGAACGCGTGAATATCGTTTCATTGAGGAAATGAAGCAGCGTTACCCCTTACATCAGTATGCTCGCGCTGCAAAAATTATGCGTGAATTGCGCGCTATCAAAACACCACTGGAGGTAGCGGTACTTGAAAAAGCCATACATATTACTGAGCAAACTTTCCGACACTTACTTGGATTTGTAAAGCCAGGTGTGATGGAATATCAGATTGAAGCGGAGATCTGGCATACCTTTTTAAACCAACGTGCCACCGGACCTGCTTATCATAGTATTATTGCCAGTGGTGATCGTGCAAGAACCTTACACTATATAGACAATAACCAAGCCTGTAAAGCCGGAGAATTATTATTGATGGATTTTGGTGCTGAGTATGGGGGATATTGTGCAGATCTTACTCGAACAATTCCAGTGAGTGGAAAATTTACCCGTCGTCAAAAAAATGTATATGATGCTTGTTTGCATTTGCATAATTATGCAAAGAGTATTTTAAGGCCGGGGATTTCTATTGTTAAGTATACAGATAAAATTGGAGAGGAGGCTACGCAGCAATTTTTAAAACTAGGGTTATTAAGAAAGGCTGAAGTAAAAAATGAAGACCCCGAGAATAGAGCCTATCGCAAGTATCTCTATCATGGTATTTCTCATCACCTGGGTATTGATGTGCATGACCTGGGAACGCGAACAGAACCTATTAAAGCGGGCATGGTGTTTACTATAGAGCCGGGCATTTACATTGAAGAAGAGCAAATGGGAGTTAGAATTGAAAATAATGTTTGGATAACCAAGTCAGGCAATAAGGATTTGATGAAAAATATTCCAATTGAGGCTGATGAAATTGAAGCGTTGATGAAAAAATGAGTATGGTAAAGCAAATTCCTAATCTATTTACGCTGTTGAATCTTGTTTTTGGATGTATGGCTTGCGTGGCTGCCTTGCAACCTGGCATCATCATGACGGCGGATAATAATGGACAACTTTATTATGATGTTCCCGAGCAGATTTGGCTGGCCTCTGTTTTTATCTTGGCCGGTGCTGTTGTTGATTATGCAGACGGACTGTTGGCACGATTGCTTAAAGCAAGTTCTGCATTGGGTCGTGAATTAGATTCACTTTCAGATGTAGTAAGTTTTGGAGTTGCTCCTTCCTTGATATTGTATCAATTTTTAAGATTGTCCTGGGCACAAGGAGAGCAGGGCTTAGATCAATCTGTTGTAGTGTTGTGGCCAGCTTTTTTAGTACCTGCAGCTGCGGCTTGGCGTTTGGCAAGATTTAACGTACATCAAACAACCAATCCCACTTCCTATTTTAAGGGCTTGCCGGTGCCTGCTGCCGGTCTTTTTGTGGCTTCACTTCCACTTGTTTACTGGCAGACAAACCAAGCATGGGTTCCTGCTTTATTACTCAATTCATTTTTCTTATATAGTGTGATTTTGGTTTTATCCGGACTAATGCTATCTCAGCGCCCCCTCCTTTCTTTTAAGTTTAATTCATTTGCCTGGAAGGAAAACAAGCTCCGATATGGCGTTTTAGGAATAGCAGTGATACTGCTTTTGCTTTTACAATGGCTGGCTATTCCCCTCATCATAATGATCTATGTTCTCTTATCTTTGTTTTTCAAAAAGCATTTTGCATGAGTTATATAGCTGAAATTAAAGTGATGCCACACAAAGAACTCTTGGATCCGCAGGGAAAGGCGGTCCTGGGGGGTCTATCTAACTTGGGATTGGCAGGTGTTGGGGATGTACGCGTGGGAAAGAATATAACCTTGCAAATAGAAGCTATATCAGCGGATGCTGCTGAAGCAATTGCCCGTGAAGCTGCACAGAAATTACTGGCTAATCCAGTCATGGAATATTTTGAAGTGCACTGTCAAAAAGCCTGATTCAATTTAAAACCCGCGCGTGACGGTTATCGAGCATACAGAATCTGGTCCGTCTAATTTATCTCCCACTACGGCTTTGTATTTGGTGCCCACTCCCATTGGTAATTTACGTGACATAACCCTGCGTGCAATAGATGTTTTGCAGGCAGTTGATGTGATATTGGCGGAGGATACCCGCACCAGTGCTGTGCTACTACAGCATTACAATATTCAGAAACCCGTTAGTCCTTATCATCAGCACAACGAGCATAAAGTGCTGCAGCACCTGGTTGATCAGCTCAAAAATGGAAAGCGAATGGCATTGATCACTGATGCCGGTACACCCGGTATATCTGATCCTGCCTTTTTATTAGTAAGGGCCTGTGTACAAGCAGGTGTTCAAGTGGAAACCTTGCCAGGGGCCACTGCTTTTGTACCTGCGCTAGTGAATAGTGGAATTCCTTCCACCCGATTTTGTTTTGAAGGATTTCTACCGCTCAAGAAAGGTCGGCAAACCTTGCTAAAGGCACTGGCCGAGGAAGAACGCACTATTATCCTTTATGAATCACCACAACGATTGATCAAAACATTGGAAGAATGCTGTTCATATTTTGGAGAGGACAGGCGCTGTAGTGTAAGTAGAGAATTATCTAAACGATTTGAAGAAAATTTTAGAGGAAGTATACGCGATTGTATCACTCATTTTTCTGCTGGAACCATCAAAGGCGAATTAGTGATTGTACTTGCGGGAAAATCTTAATGCATAAAACTATTCAAGATGAAACGACTATTGAGTACACTGGTATTTGTAAACTGCACTTTTTTTGCATTTGCACAAACCGGGGCTTGGCAGCAGCGTGTTAATTATAAGATGGAGGTGGATATGGATGTAAACACCAACCGTTTTACAGGTACGCAGCGGCTAGATTATTGGAACAATTCTCCAGATACGCTTCGGCGCGTATTTTTTCATCTTTATTTTAATGCCTTTCGTCCGGGTAGTATGATGGATACCCGAAGTCGCCGTCAGGGAACTATTCAGGTGGGTCGTGGTGCGGACTGGGATGGTCGTGTGAAAGATCGCATCATTAATCTTAAGCCTGAGGAGTATGGTGAGCAAACGGTGAAAATCCTTAAAATGAACGGACGGGTGCAGCAATTGAAAGAACAGGAAACAATTTTGGAAGTTGTATTAGATAGCCCGATTCTTCCTAAGAGTAAAGTAGTTTTCGATTTGCAATTTGAAGGTCAGGTGCCCTTGCAAATTAGACGAAGTGGCCGGGATAATCCCAGCTCAAAAGTTCGTTATTCAATGAGTCAGTGGTATCCTAAGATTTGTGCCTATGATGAAGATGGTTGGCATCCGACTCCGTATGTGGGGAGAGAATTTTATGGGGTATGGGGGAACTTTGATGTAAAAATTAATATTGATAAAAAATATATACTCGGAGGCACCGGCTATTTACAGAATCCTCAACAAATTGGGTACGGCTATGAGTTGCCTGGACAAAAAGTTAGTAGACCTGCGGGTGAAAAATTGACCTGGCATTTTGTAGCTCCACAAGTACATGACTTTATGTGGGCAGCTGATCCGGATTACATTCATCGGACATTAAAAATTCGGGATAGCATACCTCCCACAAAAACTTCTCCGGCAATACCTGCCTTAACGCTTCACTTATTGTATAAGCCAACGAATGAAAAGGCGGCAACCTGGGAGAAAATTTTACCAGATGCGGCGCGTGCATTGCCATTTATTGAAAAGCATTTTGGTCTCTATCCTTATAAACAATATTCTTTTATTCATGGGGGAGATGGCGGTATGGAATATCCGATGTCAACTTTATTAATTGGTCCAGGTGCTTGGTTGCATGAATGGATGCACAACTGGTATCAAGGCCTCTTGGCCACTAATGAGTCACTCTATGCTTGGATGGATGAGGGGTTCACCACATTTGCGGAAGATCGGATCAGTGCATTTCTAGAAAATGATACATCATTTGCTCATTCAGGCTCCTATCGTGGCTATTTGAGTTTGGCCAAGAGTGGTCGTGAGGAACCGCTCACCACGCATGCGGATCATTTCAACACGAATGCTGCATACGGGGCTGCTGCTTATTCAAAAGGAGCCGTATTCATGGAGCAGCTGGGGTACATTACCGGTGCTGCGGTGCGTGATCAAATTTTATTGGACTATTATGATAAATGGAAATTCAAACATCCTACTGTGCATGATTTGATTCGTTTGTCCGAAAAACGAAGTGGATTGAAATTGGATTGGTACAAAGAATATTGGGTTAATTCTATTAAAACCATTGACTATGCTATTGACAGCCTATGGGAAGAAAAGGGGTTAACGCAAGTCCGACTGAAACGAGTGGGTTTGATGCCCATGCCTATTGATCTGGAGTTGACATTTGCAGATGGCTCAAAGGAACTACATTATATACCGCTTGATCTTCAATATGGACAAAAGCCCATGGAGGATGCAGGTAGTACCCGTGTTGTATATCCGGCCTGGAAATGGACAAGTGGGACATATACCATTACAACTGCTAGAAAAATAACCACCTTGCAAGTTGTGGAAATTGATCCCTCACAGCGTTTAGCCGATATCGATCGAAAAAATAATCAGCTTAAATTGAATTGGACGCAACCTGGTACTTTATCGGTCCAGTAAACTAGCGAGGCACGTAGAGTAAAAATTTCTCTTCGAAAAACGGCAGTGGAAATAGTTGTGTCAGGGGTAATTGCTTGGGCTTAGTTCCGCTGGCTTGTATCTCTGCTGCCAAATCACCGCCTTTTAAACAGAGTAAACCGGGTGCTAATTCATTTCCTGCAACGCGGTGTTTGGTTTGAAGAAGTGGCTTACTCCAACCCCATAGCTCATTTAGGGGAGCTACCGCTCTGGAAACAGCAAAGTCAAATTTTCTATTTTTAATTTCTTCTGCACGGGTATGTTGGGTGGTGAGATTTGTAAGGCCAATGGTGTTGGCTATGGCTTCAACTACTTTTAGTTTTTTTGCGATGCTATCCACTAAGTGAAAGGATACTTCAGGGAAAAATATGGCAAGGGGTATTCCGGGGAAACCGCCGCCTGTGCCAATATCGATCACCGTACTGCCGTTTGCAAAATTCCCAACAGCAGCAATACTGAGTGAGTGTAATACATGTCTTTCATAAAGTGAATCGATATCCTTACGAGAGATGACATTGATTTTTTCATTCCAATCTTTGTATAATGGTCCCAGTTGTTCAAGTTGTGCAAGTTGCGTGGGACTGAATTCAGTGAAATACTGTTGAAGTAGTGCTACGCCAGTATGTGTTGCATCAGGAGCGGGGCTCATTTCAATTCCAGTTTTTTGTTGGCCTTCTCCATAATGCAGGAAAGAAAAGCAGGTAATAGAAAAACATCCACATATCCAGGAATATAAACCAAGGCCAGAGGTCTTTCTCATCTAGCTTTTTCATTGCATTATAAAGAATAACCGCCTGTGGAAGCAATTTTAAAACTGCAATACCCGCTACCCACTGCCAACTACAAAAGGCAAGTGCCATCCCCAATAATGGATAAAATAAAAATTGAGAAATAAAGTAGAGCCCTAGTAGAAACTTGTGGAGCAGCTTATAATATTTAGCCGTTGTGTAGTGGCGAGACTTTTGGTTAAGCCAACTACCCCAAGTGGTTTTTGGAACAGATCTTGTGATAGCTTCCCGGTCAATTACTACAGCTGTATTAAACTTATTAGCTAATTTATTCACAAATAAATCATCATCCCCACTGGGAATATGGTTAATAGATGAAAAGCCTTTGTTACGTAAAAAAAGGTCTTTTCGATAAGAAAGGTTGCGTCCTACTCCCATATAAGGAATGCCAGCTAAGGCATAAGAAAGGTATTGCAGTGCTGTGTGAAAGGTTTCAAATCGAATTAACTTATTGAGTAGTCCCTTTCTTCGGTGATAACCTCCGTAGCCCAATACAATCTCAGTATTTTCTCCATAGGCTTCTTGCATTTTTTGAATCCAATGTTCACTGGAAGGGACACAGTCAGCGTCGGTGAGTAGGAGTATCTCATGATTGGCTTCTCTGATTCCAATGGAGAGCGGATATTTTTTTCCAGCAATTAATTTGGCTTCCTGCGTGAGTTCAACAATTTGCAGATTTTTAAAAGTTCGTTTTAATTCCTGTAAAATAAATTTTGAATCATCAACAGAATTGTCATTGACTACCACTACTTCCTTACTACTCGGATATTGCTGTACTAATACACCAGGCAGATTGCGTGCCAGATTTTCGTCTTCATCCCTGGCACAAATTACTACCGATACTGGGTGTTGGCGTTGCGTGGGTTTTTCTTTCTTTTTAAAAAATGCCAGCTGACTAAAAAGCCAGGTGTAGTAGAATAATTGAATCAGGGCGGCGGCCGAAAACGCGTAGAAAAGCAAATCTCTCCAGTCGATCATCAACATAGCGGCGAAGATAATAAGATACTTGTATCTTGCGCGAACAATGGCGGCCTTACAATTCACATTGGAAAAAACGGATACGGGTTCAAATGCCCGGGCGGGACTTATTAAAACTGATCATGGTACCATTACTACCCCCATTTTTATGCCCGTTGGCACGGTGGGAAGTGTGAAAGCCGTATCACAACAGCAACTTCGTGAATCTGTACAGGTTCAAATTATTTTAGGTAATACGTATCATCTTTACCTCCGTCCTGGAATGAATGTTTTAGAGGCTGCTGGTGGATTGCATCAGTTTATGGGGTGGGATAGGCCAATCCTTACGGATAGTGGCGGTTATCAGGTTTTTTCCTTGTCGGGAACGCGTAAGATCAATGAAGAGGGCGTTACATTTCAATCTCATATTGATGGAGGTAAACATTTATTTACGCCTGAGTCAGTGATGGATATTCAACGAAGTATTGGTGCTGATATCATAATGGCTTTTGACGAGTGTCCTCCTGGAGATTGTGATTTTCAGTATGCAAAAAAATCAATGGAGCTAACACATCGTTGGCTGAATCGTTGTTTCAAACGATTTGAAGAGACAGCTCCCCGTTATGGATATACACAAAATTTATTTCCCATTGTTCAAGGAGCTTCCTTCAAAGAACTTCGAAAACAATCCTGTGAATATAGCATGGCAAAGGAGGCGGTTGGGCATGCTATTGGTGGATTGAGTGTGGGAGAACCTGAAGCCGTGTTATACGATATCTGTGGGTGGTGCTGTGAACATTTACCTGCGCAAAAACCGCGGTACCTCATGGGCGTTGGCACTCCCTGGAATATTTTGGAGTGTATCAGTCTGGGAGTTGATATGTTTGATTGTGTTATGCCTACTCGGAATGGAAGAAACGCGATGCTCTTTACAACCCAAGGGATTGTTAATGTTGACAATAAAAAATGGGAGACCGATTTTTCACCACTGGATACGGGTATTGATTCGCCCATTAGCGAATACTATAGCAAAGCGTATCTCCGCCACTTAATTAAATCAAAAGAATTTTTAGGATACACGATTGCCAGTATCCATAATCTTGCTTTTTACCGATGGCTGGTTACTGAGGCAAGACGAAGAATTCTTGCTGGAGACTTTATTCAATGGAAAAAGGAAATGGTAGTCAAACTTCAACAACGTTGCTGATTTCTTTACCTACTTTTGATTATGCAGCAGCTTGATCGGTATATTCTTAAAAAGTTTCTGGTGACGTTTGTATTCTGCATGCTGTTATTCACAGCCGTGGCTGTAGCGGTGGATATTAGCGAAAAGACAGATGATTTTGTTCAATCAGGGCTAAGCTCCCGACAACTTTTTGATCAATACTACATTGGTTTTATACCACATATCTGGAGTCTGCTTTTTCCTCTTTTTGTTTTTATTGCTGTCATTTTCTTTACATCAAAAATGGCAACACAATCTGAAATCATTGCCATTTTATCTAGTGGAACCAGTTATAATCGGTTTTTAAGACCCTACTTTATAGGAGGATTTTTATTGGCCATGTTGTGGTGGGTGGGTAATAGGTATTGGATTCCCAAAGCCAATATAATTAGAGGACAGTTTCAATCCACCTATCTTGATCGGAATGATCCCTCAAAGTATGTAACCTATACCAATTGTATAAATTGTTTTTACCTGCGCGTTGACACTAATGCCTTTGTGGGAATTAGAGATTATGATACGGTGAGTAAAAGCGCCAGAGGTCTTTTTTTAGAACGAACCAAAAACGGCCAATTAGTATATAACCTTCGAGCTGAAAACATGATGTGGGATACCTTGACCAATCGATGGAAATTATACAAGGCTACTGAAAGACATCTTGATTCCGTAGGTGAACGAGTTCGTTTTTACGACACCTTGTTACTTCAACTACATTTAAATCCGGCAGAATTGCGTAGGGACGAATATCTCAAGGATAAACTTAGTACACCTGAATTGGTGGCGCATATTCGCAGAGAGGAATTAAGAGGAACTGAAGGACTGGATACCTTGAAAGTGGAACGCTACAAACGTACTGCTGGTGCTTTTAGCGTAGTCCTGTTAACATTGATTGGGGTAACCATTGCCAGCCGGAAAACTCGTGGCGGTAGTGGGATGCACCTTGCTTTAGGTATTATTATCGCTTCACTTTTTATCATGTCTGACCGCTTTTCTACCGTGTTTGCCGTAAAGGGAAACCTGCATCCGTTGCTGGCAGCCTGGTTGCCCAACCTGGTTTTTTCCCTGGTGGCCTTGCGGCTTTATCGCACGACCCCCAAATAGAGAATCTTTTGCTTTTTATAACAGGGTTAATTTTTGTCCGGCACCTGCCCTGACGTAACTTTAAGCATCTCATTTTCACGTTTAAATAAGGCTGCTATATGGGTATCATGAAGGACAGATTTTTAGAGAAGTCAACTACGTTGTCTGCTGAAATCAAGGAAATACTTAAAGAGCACGGCAATAAAGTAGTTGGAGAAGTGACACTTTCTCAGGTATACCAGGGTATGCGTGGTATCACTGGGCTTGTGACTGAAACCTCATTGCTGGATGCACAAGAGGGAATTCGTTTCCGGGGATATTCCATCCCTGAGTTACAAGCTAAATTACCAAAGGCACCTGGGGGTAGTGAGCCCTTACCAGAAGGACTATTTTATTTAATGATGATTGGCGAATTGCCAACCGAGGAGGACGCCAATCATGTGACTAATGTGTTGCAACGCCGTAGCCATGTTCCATCACACGTCTTTGAAGCCATTGATGCATTGCCGCTTAATACACATCCGATGACCATGTTTGTGGTAGGGGTGATGGCACTTCAAACAGAAAACTATTTTCAGAAAAGATATTCCGAAGGGATTAATAAAAAAGATTATTGGTTGCCCGTATTCGATGATAGTATTGTACTGCTCTCTCGCTTGCCTCGTATTGCAGCTTATATCTATCGTAGAAAATATAAAAATGGAGATCATATTCAACCAAATGGTCTCCTAGATTGGGCTGGTAATTTTGCACACATGCTCGGATACGGGGATGAGAGTTTCAAAGAACTCATGCGCTTATACATGACCATTCATGCAGACCATGAAGGCGGAAATGTGTCAGCACATACTACACACTTGGTGGGTTCTGCGTTGAGTGACCCCTATTTAGCGTATGCAGCTGGAATGAATGGATTGGCAGGGCCTCTACATGGACTGGCTAATCAGGAGGTGGTCAAATGGATTTTTGAGATGCAAAAAGAGTTGAATACAGATGCACCAACCAAAGAGCAAATTGTTGACTATGTAAAAAGTACGCTTAACTCCGGTAAAGTGGTGCCAGGTTATGGACATGCTGTATTACGTAAAACAGATCCTCGATTCACTGCACAAATGGAATTTGGCAAAAAGCATATGCCTGATGATAAATTGGTAAATACTGTTTGGAATATTTATGAAGTAGTGCCACCCATTTTACAACAGCTAGGTAAAATAAAAAATCCATGGCCTAATGTGGATGCACATAGTGGCGCCTTATTAGTTCATTATGGTATGGTGGAGTACGAATTTTACACCGTGTTATTTGCAGTAAGTCGTGCCTTAGGAGTATTAGCCAGTTTGTGTTGGGATCGTGCATTGGGCTTCTCCATCGAGCGTCCTAAATCTATCACTACCGATGCAGTCAAGAAATGGCTGGATGGTAAGGAGCAGATCTGGGGAGAATAAGGAATATCGGTATATTTGCCGCCCTCGGGGAATTAGCTCAGTTGGCTAGAGCGCTTGCATGGCATGCAAGAGGTCACCGGTTCGACTCCGGTATTCTCCACTACTATTTTCACACCTATTATGAGTGTTTTAAATCAATTAGCTGAGTATTTGTATTTGCGAAAGAAAGATCCTTCCCGACCTAAGTCTGCTTGGATAGGATATATGCACGGGATCAATCGTATCAGCCTTTTTATTTTTCTGCTTTGCCTGGTTATCCTGGCTATCAAGCTTATTTTTTAGCTAATGCATGAATGGATTGGGCTGCTTTTTTTGAAGCAGGTTCTTCTTGTTGTAATAGCCTGCGCAATTTTCCATAACCTTCGAGTATCGCATGTCGAGCCGCAGTGGGGGCAAGAATTTTTTCCAGCGAAGCAGTGAGTGCTGGAACGGTGAGTTTGTATTGAATCAATTCTTCCACTAATGGCTGATCCAATATTAAATTTACCAAGGAGATGTACTTTATCTTAATTACACGTTTACCAATTTCGAAGGATATAGCGGAACCTTTATAGCAAACTACTTGTGGTATTTGCAGTAATGCCGTTTCCAGGGTGGCGGTTCCTGAAGTGACCAATGCAGCCTGTGATTGACGTAATAAATCATATGTTTTTCCAGCAATGAATAATACGTTTGGGTATTGTTGTTCCCAATTAGTGTAAAATGTTTCGGGAAGTCCGGGAGCTTTAGCCACCACAAATTGGTAGTCTTTGAAATGGCTACTCACTTTCAGCATAAGCGGAAGTTTTTGCGTGATTTCTTGTTTTCTACTTCCAGGCAGCAGCGCTACAATTGGTTGTGAGGTTGGTAGTTGAGTAGGGGGGTGTTGTTGGGCTTGATCGATTGCCTCTAGTAAAGGATGGCCAACGTATTCAATTTTCCAGTTCCAACGGTTGAGAAAATACTCTTTTTCAAAGGGTAGAATAGCCATCAAGTGATCAATACAGGACTTCATTTTTTTTACGCGGCCTTCTTTCCAGGCCCAAACCTGTGGCGAAATATAGTAGGCAATTTTATAGCCCTTCTTTTTTGCCCATGGCGCAATAGTTAAATTAAATCCAGGATAATCAATCAGCACCAATACATCGGGCTGGAACGTTTGGATATCTTTTTTACAAAATTGAATATTTCGAAAAATTGCAGGTAGATTTTTCACTACCTCTGCAAATCCCATGAATGCTAATTCTCTATAATGTTTTACAATAGTGGCTCCTGCTTGCTGCATCTCTGGGCCTCCCCAGGCTTGGATGATTGCTGCTGTATCTAATGCTCGAATTGCTTTTATTAATCTGCCTCCATGTAGGTCACCTGAGGCTTCTCCGGCTATGATATAATAGCGCATGCGATTAATTAAACAGCTTTAGCAATAAAATCCCAATTCCATAAAAAATAGTGATGATAAAAATACCTTTTGCAGTTTGGTCTCGCTGCGTGTTCACATAAAAAGTAAAAAGAATGGCATTGACCAGCAAGCTAAGCGAACCAACAGAAGTCAATAATCTATTTTCATGGAAAAAGGAATCTAAAAACTCCAGCAGCGTAAACGAAGGATATAAGTAATAATAAAGAAAAAGAAGTCCTAACAGGGGGCCTACAAAACCCAATACCAATCCAAGCTTTAAATTGTCTTTTGTAAAAATCATTTTTTCCAGGTTGCCTTTAATTGTTTAAGATAAACGGAATGCGTCAAATCATATTGCACAGGTACCACACTGATAAAGTTGTTGGCTAATGCCCATACGTCCGTGTCTTTTCCTTTGTCAAAATTCTGGAATTCACCCGTAAGCCAATAGTATTGACGACCATGCGGATCATTTCGCTGCACATAGTTCTCCTGGTACTTTGCATAAGCTTGTCTGCATAGTTTAATTCCTTTCAATAATTCTAAGGCCTTGGCAGGTATGTTCACGTTGAGTACGGTATGCTTTCCCAATTTAGTTTTTAGCATCAACTCAACCACTTGTCTAGCGTAGTAGCGTGCTCCGGAGAAATCAGCTTCAATGCTATAATCTAACAGTGAAAATCCTGCCGAAGGGATGTCTTCTATAGCCGCCTCTACAGCAGCGGACATGGTACCGGAGTAGATTACATTTATACTATGGTTGGCCCCGTGGTTGATTCCGCTTACACAGAGATCTGGTTTTCGATGGAGCACTTTATCTACTGCCAGCTTCACACAATCTACAGGTGTTCCTGAACAAGAATATGATTCAATGCCTTCAAAATGATGCGTTTTATGCAAACGCAGCGGTTCACCAATAGTTATGGCATGTCCCATACCCGACTGCGGTTTGTCGGGTGCAACTACTACAATTTTTCCAATGTCTTTTACTGCTTCCACCAGATTGCGTATTCCGGGCGCACTTATGCCATCATCATTGGTGATCAGGATGATAGGCTTTTCTTTTCCAGTTACTTTGGCCGTTTTGTTTCTGGTACGGGGGCTTGACTTTTTTGTTGACATAACGATGTAAAACTCCCCTTTTTTTGGGCGCAGACCAAGATGGGGACTAAAAAATTTGGAAAATCTAAAAATATTAGTAATTTGCAACTAAATAAATTAGAGTCACATGTCCTACTCAAATCAAAATCTAAAGTATCTCCGCAAACAGCGGGGCTGGACACAAGAGGAGTTTGCCACCAAGCTTAATATCAAAAGATCCCTGTTAGGCGCTTATGAAGAGGAAAGGGCTGAACCTCGTTATGAGGTGTTGGAAGCTGTTTGTGATTTATTTAAGTTGACCATGGATGATTTGCTCCGGAAAGATCTGAGTGATCAAAAGGCTAGCTACTTGAGTCAACGCAGAGCAATTAAGATGGCCTCAGGTCCTGCTGAAATCCCTTTTGTTCCCATTAAAGCAGCTGCAGGATACTTGGCTGGATATGCCGATCCTGAATTCATAGATGAATTAAACACCTTCACCCTTCCCATGTTGACAGGAGGAAATTTCAGGGCTTTTGAAATTATTGGAGATTCAATGTTGCCGACTCCCAGCGGTTCAGTAATTGTAGGAGAAAAGGTGAATGACCTGGAGGCAGTGAAAAATGATACGCCCTGTATAGTAGTCTCTCGCAATGAAGGAATCGTGTATAAACGCATTCAGAAGAATGGTAAGCAGAAAGATAAACTCACACTGGTAAGTGATAATCCTGTGTTTCACCCGTACACCGTGAATACGGAGGAAGTGATTGAAATGTGGCAAGCACAGGTAGTTATATCCAAGGCAAATTCACAACATCGGTGGGATATGAATCAACTTGCTAATGTGGTTTCAGATCTACAGCAACAAGTTTCCAGTTTACAGAAAAAAATGAACTAGCAATTAATAGGTAATCAGGAAATCAGTTTACGTATTCCATCCTGCCATTTGAGGAAGAAAAGTTTCTTATTCTCAAAATAGTCTAGCTGTTTTTCTTTTCCTATAACAGGTTTGAGTTCCATTTCTCTAAACAACTCAAATTCGTTGGAATCTAATTGCGTAGCAATATTGTTCCCGTATTTGAGAAGAAGATTAGCGTATTTCCAAACAGCTTCGTAACCACGTAGCACCATATCGCTTGGTCGAGCGTAGAGCGTGGTGGCAAAAAATTGCTGTACCTGCTGACTGACTGAATCAGTGCGAGAATTATAGTAGGGTGTACAGTAGGTAATATCAATGCCTCTGTATTCAAGTCTTGAAAAATCTTTACTGTCATCCCAGGTTGGTAACCCAAATAAACTGACTTTATATCGTTGCTTGGAAACGGTGGCCAATTGCGCGGCTAGTCGCTTTCCAAAATTTTCATCTAAAGTGCCAGCTACACAGATAGTAGATTTGGTGGTATCCAATTTGGCGCTAAGGTGATTTACGGAAAAACTATCTGGTAAATCTACATAGGTCCATTTGATAATTTTTTTTGCTTGATTATTTTCCTCCCAATGACTACGAATCCGATCCTCCAATCCTCCCTTTTTACGGAAAACCACCACTTGTTGTTTGGTGTATTTAGATTGGATATGATCTGCAAGGGCTACACATTGCGTGCGAAGGGTGGAATTGAGTAACACTAAAAATGGATTTCCAGTGATGCCGGCATCGTTTGGAAGATTCACATTAATCACGGGTATATTTTTCTTTAATCCATAGGTTGCAATAATTCTAAGCTCCGTTGCATTGCAATGTGTCAGAATAAGATCCAGGGGTGGACCCGCCAGTTTTTCAAGTTGTGTTTGAATGTTTTCCTTTGCGGCACGTGTATCTAGTACTACTAATTGAATGGGCGCTCTTTTTTTATTGAGCGAGTCTAAGGCAAGTAACGCTCCTTCATAAAATTCTAAACCGGGTAATAAATATTTGGGAAAAGTTTTTGGTGGAAACTTGAAATTGTTTTTTTGATCAATGGCGGAGTCAAGTAATAAAGGTAAAAGAAGGCCTATGCGAACTGATTTTTTTGGCACATTGTTTTGTGCAATCAGTGGCTGTGAAAAAAGAATGCATGTAAATAACAGCATCCAAAAAATACGAAAGCCTTTCATGTCATTCAATGTAAATTACTCCCACTCAATGGTAGCGGGTGGTTTACTGCTGATATCATATACAACCCGGTTGATCCCCTTTACGTGATTGATGATTTCATTAGAAACATACGCTAAAAATTCGTAGGGTAGGTGTGCCCAATCCGCTGTCATTCCATCTACACTGGTTACGGCTCTGAGTGCCACGGTATATTCATACGTTCGCTCGTCACCCATTACCCCTACACTTTTTACGGGGAGTAACATTACACCTGCCTGCCAAACTGAATCATACAAGCTCTTATCTCTTAATGCTTGAATAAATACATGGTCCGCAGCTTGTAACAATTGCACACGTGCTGCATTTACCTCACCTATAATTCGAATAGCTAATCCCGGCCCAGGAAAAGGGTGTCGGTGGATCATTGCTGGGGGAATACCTAATTCTAATCCAATTTTTCTTACTTCATCCTTGAATAACAAACGGAGTGGCTCAACTAATTCAAGATGTAGATGTTCGGGGAGTCCGCCTACATTATGGTGTGATTTGATGGTAACAGAGGGGCCGTGAACAGAAACACTTTCTATTACGTCAGGGTAAATAGTACCCTGCCCTAATAATTCAATATTTTTTAATTGTGCAGCTTCTTCTTGGAAAATATCGATGAATAGAGAGCCGATTGCTTTTCGTTTTGCCTCAGGATCCGTTTTGCCTGCTAAGTTTTGGTAAAAGCGTTCGCTGGCATCAACTCCTTTGACTGGTAATCCAATTTCCTGATACGTTTTTAATACTGCATTGAACTCGTCTTTTCTTAATACTCCATTGTCAACAAATATTCCTGTTAACTGATCGCCAATGGCACGGTGTATTAGCGTGGCCGCTACTGTTGAGTCTACGCCACCACTTAGTGCCATTATGACGCGTCTATTTCCAATTTGACTGCGTAATGCATGCACGGTGTCTGTTATAAAATGTGCAGGAGTCCAATCTTGTTTGCATCCACAGATTTCCAACAAAAAGTTTTTTAAGAATGTTTTTCCTTGCGAAGAGTGGTATACCTCAGGATGGAATTGTACTCCATATAACGATTGTCCGTCAGCTTGTTTTTTAAAGGCTGCTACAGGAATACTATCTGTATCAGCGAGCAATGCATAACCCGTGGGAAGTGTTTTGATTGAATCGCTATGACTCATCCAAACTTGGGATTGTGTGTCCATCCCTTTGAAAATAGGGTCCTCTTTTTTTCTTCTTAATTGGGCACGTCCATATTCTCGCTTATTGCTTTTGGCAACGATTCCACCAAAACATTTTGCCGTAAGCTGGGCTCCATAACAAATTCCTAGCACGGGGACATGGGCATTTAGCGCAGCTATATCTATTACTGGAGCTTTTTCATCGTTTACAGATGCGGGTGAGCCAGAAAGAATAATTCCTTTTAGCGTTGGCTCAATTTGCACAGCGTGATGATAGGGTATTATCTCGCAGTAAACATTTGCTTCGCGTACAGCCCGTGCAATCAACTGCGTATACTGTGATCCAAAATCCAGGATCAGAATTTTTTCGGTCATTTCAGTACGAAGGTAACAAAAAATAGTCCGGTCATTTAGACCGGACTATAGGAGTAAATTGAATCGACGGATCAACCGTCAATGATTTAGAAGTCTCCGTTGTTGAAGCTGTCGCGATTGTAGTCGCCACCGCCACGGTTACCGCGATAGCCACCGCCACCGCCGCCGCTGAAGCTGCGCTTCTTGAAGCCACCACCGCCACCACTGCCTTCAGGCTTTGGACGGCTTTCGTTCACAACCACATTACGGCCATCCACTGCTGTTCCGTTAAGAGCAGCAATAGCAGCTTGAGCTTGATCATCATTTGGCATTTCCACGAAACCGAAGCCTTTGCTACGACCAGTGAATTTGTCATTAATGATTTTTGCTGTGGTTACTTCACCATGGGCTGAAAAAAGATTGAGCAGATCCTGGTCTTTTAGGTTCCAGCTCAGATTTCCTACGTAAATGTTCATCTTGTTAGGTTTTAAAAAATAAAGAGTGTCAACAGTAAACAGTACCTAGAGAACATTCTACGTATTCGAATCGCCCCGGACATGTGAAACTGAAAGAGCACCAATAACGGTGCAAAGTAACGTTTTTTTTAGTTCTCCTAGCCAATTTGTCTAGGGATTCGGGCAAACTTCTTACAACCGCTTGACTAGCACCCGCTTAGGGAATAAAAAAAGTCCTCCGAAGAGGACTTTGCAGTTGGTTTTGGGTAATATTTTATTCAGCAACTACTTCAAAGCTGACTTCTGCTGACTTACCGTTACCGAAGTTGATAACAGCTTTGTAGCTTCCCAGCTCTTTTACTTCTTCCGCAATAGAGATTTTTTTACGGTCAATCTCATATCCTTTTTGTTCGCGAATAGCTCTGCTGATTTGAAGACTGGTAACGCTTCCAAAGATCTTTCCGCTGGTACCTGATTTAGCTCCCAAGCGAATGGGTCCTTCGTTAAGTTTTGCAATTACACTATTAATTTGAGCCAGCATAAGAGCTTCCTTCTTTTGGAATTGCTTTAAACGCTCTTCCAATTGCTTTTGATTGTTGGGGCTATTTTCAACTGCCATCTTGCGAGGGATCAAAAAGTTACGGGCATACCCGTTTTTTACTTTTACTACCTCGTTAGCAGCACCCAGATTATCTACATCCTTGATTAAAATGACTTCCATTTTTTTTCTTTTGTTCACCTGCCCAGTGCTTGGCACTGTCTTCCTTATAAAAAGGAGTTAGGGTGAGGTTATTTTAAAAGATCAGTTACATAAGGCAGCAGCGCCATTTGACGCGCTTTTTTCACGGCATCGGAAACTTTACGCTGAAATTTCAAGCTGTTTCCTGTTAAGCGGCGTGGTAAAAGCTTGCCTTGCTCATTGAGAAATTTTTTAAGAAACTCTACATCCTTATAATCAATATAGCGGATGCCGTATTTCTTGAATCGGCAGAACTTCTTGACGCGCTTATCAGTTTTGATGGCCGTCAAGTATTTGATTTCATTCTTTGCCATACAATTAGGCCTCCACTGCTTTTTGTTGATAAGATTTTACACCACTTCTCTTACGGGCATTGTACTCGACGGCGTATTTGTCGAGTTTTGTGCACAAATGACGGAGCACTGTCTCGTCACGCAACAACTGAGTTTTCAATTTTTCATTGAAGTCAGCAGCTGCACTGTACTCAAGTACCCAATAAAGACCAGTGGTCTTCTTTGCAATAGGGTAGGCCAGAGATTTGAGGCCCCAGGCGTTCTCTGCAACAACGGTGCCACCAGCTTCGGTGACCATCTTAGCAATCTTTTTTTGCTGGGATTTGAACTCGTCGTCACTCAGAACAGGGGTGAAAATCACCATCAGTTCATAGTTGTTCATGTACCAAGTTTTGTTTTCGGCTCTAAGCCGAAAAAGGTTAATAATTCGGTTTACCCATTGGACAATTTCACCAGGGTGAAAAAGAATCTGCGAATCCAGATTTGGGGGCGGCAAAGATATGGGAAATCTGCTTACCGTACAAGCGTAAGCCTATTGAAGGGGCTAGGATAATTTTAATTACCTAACTCTTTGATTACCAGTATATATGTAGGGAAATGATCACTGTAACCACCTCGGTAACTATTACCATCCCAAGTTCGCATGGGGTAACCTTTGTAGCGCCCGTTGTTTTCAACAAGGAATTCTTTATTAAAAACCTGGGGTTGGTATAAGAAGAAACCGCCCTGATCTTTATCTAACCAAGATTTTGAAACAATGATTTGATCAAAAAGCCCCCAAGCATCCTGGTAAGCCAATGTGCCAATACCCTTTTTATAAAGATCCAACCAGGGATTGAATAATGCCCCTTGTTGGTCTAACTGGTCTTTGTCGACAGCTCTCAGCACTTTTTCTACACTTTTATTGATCGGGTCATCATTAAGGTCTCCCATAACAACAATCTTAGCATTTGGCTCTTTTGAAAGGATGCTGTCAATGTGTTTCCTGCATACCGCAGCGGCGGCAATTCTTCCAGGTTCACTTCTTTTTTCGCCGCCACTTCGGCTTGGCCAATGGTTTACGTATACGTGTATAGTTTCACCATTTAATTTCCCTTTAACCCATAAAATGTCTCGCGTATAGTAAGCGTCCTTTGAGCCGGTGGGTAGTGGAACAAATAACTTGTTACTGGTGAGTACAGAAAAATAGTTTGGGTTGTAAAGTAATCCAACATCCACACCACGCGCATCCTTTGAATCATAGTGGACATATCGATAGTTTCTTTTTTGTAATTGTGGTTCATTTACAAGGTCGTGTAGGACGGTGTCATTTTCAATTTCAGCAACACCTAAAAGAGCAGGGCCATCTGGCGTATAGGAGGTGCCAATTTGTGCAATAACAGCAGCTAGTTTAGCGAGTTTATCCTTATAGATAGCGGTATTATAATTTCTGATTCCACTGGGTAAAAACTCCTCATCATTAATTAAAGTGTTATCTAATGTGTCAAACAAATTTTCCAGGTTATAAAAGCCAATAATGGCTGACTTAAATTGTTTTTTTTGGGCGAACGATGAAATGCTGAGAAGGAAAAGTGGCAATATAAGCAGGTGTTTTTTCATAAAAGTCACAACGAGGCCTAAAACTACAACTTACTAGCACTTTTTGATCTCAATTTATCCCCTAAAATGTGTTTAACTTTTAATAACCTGTTTTGAGCTAGCCAATAACTTCACTACACCTAAAAACTACACTGCATGCGTATTGTGGCTTTATTCTTGTTCCTACTCGGTTTTCAACTTATTTCAATTGCACAAGTTGACTCCACTGCTCGTAAAGACACAGCAATTTTGGATGAAGTAAAAGATGCACTCCTGGATAATATTCCAACCATTACTCTTGATGAAGGAGATATGGGCGATGCAGGCGGTCAAAATGTTTCCTCGCTGCTAACCGCTGGACGTGATCCATTTTTTTCAGCAGCTTCTTTCAATTTTAGTGCGGTTCGTTTTAGAATACGTGGGTACGAAAATGATCATTTCAGTACTTTTTTGAATGGAATCCCCATGGATAATTTGGATAATGGGTTTACTCCTTTTGGTTTATGGGGCGGATTGAATGATGTGATGCGCAACCGTGATATCTCCTGGGGATTGCGTACCAACACTTTTACATTCGGCGATATTGGTGGTAACACAAATATTGATGCGCGTGCCAGTAAACAGCGTGCGCAAACACAATTTAGCTATGCAGCCTCCAACCGTAATTACAATAATCGGATGATGCTCACGCATGCTACCGGTCTTAGTAAAAGGGGGTGGGCTTTTGCGCTGAGTGGAAGTCGCAGATGGGCTGGTGAAGGGTATGTGCCGGGTACTTATTATGATGGGTGGGCATTCTTTGCAGGCATCGATAAAAAAATCAATCGACGCCACCTACTTTCTCTGACTGTATTTGATGCACCTAATGAAAACGGAAGGCAAGGTGCCTCCGTGCAGGAAATGATTGATTTGGCAGGTACTCCTTATTATAATCCTAACTGGGGTTATCAAAATGGCAAAAAGCGCAATGTTAGTGTAGGAAGAACGCATCAACCTGTTGCTATCATCAACCATGAATTTACCATCAGGAATAACACCAGCTTGACTACCGCCTTGAGTATTTCTACCGGTAATCGTTCCGTAACTGGATTTGATTGGTACAATGCGGCAGATCCAAGACCTGATTATTATCGTTATTTGCCTAGTTATACAGGTGTTTGGGCTAATTCGCCGGATGGCGCGCAGGCAGAGAGGCTCGCATCACTCATGCGTGCTGATATTAACCTGCGGCAGATCAATTGGCAACGGCTTTATGATGTAAATGCAGCTAGTTACGCAACTGTTAAGGATGCCAATGGTGTTATAGGTAATGACATTAGTGGAAATCGCTCCAGGTATATTATTGAAAATCGAATTATTAATACCACTCGTTTCAATTTCAATAGTGTATTAAATTCTCGAATAGGTAATCATGTAGATGTGACGTTTGGCGTCTCTTATCAGACACAACAAAATCATTATTACAAAGAGGTTGAAGATTTACTTGGCGGGGATTTTTATGTAAATGTGAATCAGTTTGCCGAACGTGACTTTGGTGTGGGCAGCGGTGTGAATCAATTTGATGTAGATCGTCCCAATAGAATTTTAAAAGTAGGGGACCGTTTTGGGTATGATTATAACCTGAATATTTCGCGCGCGGCTTCATGGGTGCAAGGGGTATTTAAATTTAATAAGCTTGATTTTTTTGTAGCAGGTAATTTGTATGCAACCTCCTTTTATCGGCAAGGAAATGTTCGTAATGGAATTTTTCCCAATGAGTCTCTTGGAAAAGGCACTACTAATAATTTTTTAGATTATGCGGGCAAAGCAGGGCTGACCTATAAAATCAATGGACGAAATTATGTTTTTGTGAATGGGGCCTATTTGACTCGTGCTCCCTATTTTGAGAATGTATACATCTCCCCTCGCACGCGCAACGCGCAACAAGCAGACTTGCAAAGCGAAGAGATTTTATCTGGAGAGGCTGCCTATGTACTCAATGCTCCCAAAGTGAAGGCAAGAATCGGCGGCTACTATACGCAGTTTAGGAAAGGCATGGACATCATGATTTTCTATCATGACTTCTATCAGAATTTTGTCAATTATGCTATACGCGGCATTGATCGACTACATGTTGGTGGCGAGTTTGGCATAGAAGTAAAACTTTCTCCCACCTTAACAGTTAATGCTGCAGCAGCTATTGGGCGCTATTACTTTGATAGCCGCCAACAAGCTATTGTAACTGTTGATAATAATGCATCGGTGCTTGGTAGAGATATTATCTATATGGAAAACTTCAAGGTTCCCTCTACTCCTATGGAGGCGTATAGCGTTTCCTTGAATTACAGATCTCCCAAATTTTGGTTTGTAAGTATAACGGGAAGTTATTTTGATCAATCTTATTTAAGTATGAATCCACTCAGACGTACGTGGGATGCACTTCAGTATTTAACACCTGGCACCGCTGACTATAAATCTGTTTTTGAGCAAACAAAGTTTGATGCCCAATACACCATCGATTTCTTTGGTGGGTACTCCTGGAAATTACCAAAGGCTTACGAAGTAAATAGAAAGTCTACCTTCCTTGTTTTAAATGTGGGGATTAATAACCTATTGAACAATAAGAAAATTGTTACTGGCGGGTTTGAACAACTACGCTACGATCAACAATTGATTGCCGCTGACCCTGTACAGGTTGGTAAGTTTCCGCCACGCTTATTTTATGCGTATGGTTTAAACTTCTTTGCTAGCGCAACACTTCGTTTTTAACATTTGAATCAACGATTAATTATGTCAATACGATTAAAAATTTCATTACTGCCGGTCTGTTTCTTTTGGTTTGCCACTACTTTACTCTCCTGTGACAAGCAACCTATTGGACCAACAGGCCCTGATCCTATTGTTCCAAGTCCTGCCAGTGAATTGATGAAAATAGCCGATTTCCGTGCATTGTATCCTGGCACAGGAACAGTACTTGTACCTGTTGGCACTAAAAAGATACGGGGAATTGTTATCTCCAATAGTGCCAATGAGGCTGCTGGAAATTTTAGGTTGCAAGATGAAAATGGGGGTGGAATATATCTGTATACGGTTGTAGGTTCGCCCGTATACCCTATTGGGTCCGTCTTAGAAATTGATGCGGCTGGCGTTGGACAGTTGTTGCTCTACAATGGTGATTTGGAATTAAAGAATGTTCCAATGGATAAGATTGTAACTGTACCACTCTCGCTAACAATAACGCCGCGTATTTCAACCTGTGCTGAAATAATTGCAAACCGTAATACTTGGGCCTCGACACTAGTTAGGATTAATAACTTGACTAGCATTACACAAGCTTCCACCAATAGTACTGGTACAACTTACACGGTAACCGATGCTACAGGCAGTTTAACGGTTTTTGTAAGGGCCGCAGCAGCCATTACAGTTAACACGGCCGCTCGCTCAATTACTGGTTATGTTTCTATTTATAAAACAACTACGCAGGATGCTACACAAATTGGCATTCGAAGTGCAGCAGATATACAATAAAATCTTGCCCATGTTAAGAGTAAAATATTCAAACTTATTTGTAGCCACAGCTGCCTTATTAATTTTTAGTGTGGTTGCTTGTAAAAAAAGTTTTGATCAACCTGCCACTACTGGAGACCCTGGTTTAGTGGCTACCATTAGTATCAAGGATTTGAAGACTAGGTATACTGCTGGCGCCGCAGTTGCTATTACGGACAATCATGTAATAGAAGGAGTGGTGGTGTGTGATGATCGTAGTGGGAATTATTACCAGCAGATTGCTATACAAGATGCAACAGGTGGAATTCTTTTACGTTTAGGAAGTGCTAATCTTTTTAATACCTATCCGGTTGGGAGAAAACTATATGTAAAAGTAAATGGGTTGTATCTAGGGCAGTATAGCGGAACACTCCAATTGGGAGGCGGTATTGACTCAGCTTATTTAAACCAAGGAGGTGTTACCCTGTTGGCTTATAATTTATTTGATAAACATATTATTAAAGGAGCATTGAATCAGCCTATCGTTCCAATTGAGGTTTCCGCTACGCAGCTTACAACAACCCTGCAAGATCCCTATATCAGCACGTTGATTCGGCTTAAAGATATGGAATTTGCTGTTACCGATACTGGAAAAACATATGCTGATGCCGGACAGTCCGGCAATAGAATTATACAGGGATGTTCTGTGCCTGCTGCAAATCGGATAACATTACGCACTAGTAATTATTCAAATTTTGCTGAGGTGAAAGTGCCTGCCGGTAATGGCGCTGTGGTTGGCGTGTACTCCTATTTTGGTTCAACTCGACAATTAACAATTCGCGATACAGCAGATGTTCGATTTAATTCTACCCGCTGTGGCACAGGCCCTACGACATTACTGTCCATTGCTGAACTTCGTTCACTTTACACGGGTGCAACTACGTATGCTCCTACTAATAAACGCATAACAGGAGTGGTAATCAGCGATCGTGCTACCAATAATTTAAATGCTCAAAATATTTATATCCAACAAGGAAGTGGATTGGCTGGTATTTGTGTTCGTTTTTCAAGTGCGCATTCCTTTGATTTAGGGGATTCAATCGATATCAACATAACAGGGCAGGAGTTAACTGAATTTAATGGGCTGCTTCAACTCAACAGTGTTCCACTTGGCTATGCTACGCGTGTTGCTACTGGAAAATCTATTGCGCCGCGTACCGCCACTTTTGCAGCTATTCAAACCAATTTTCGTGCATGGGAATCTACTTTAGTAAAAATTATTAACATTACCTCATTGGTTGGTGGTACTTCAGGCCGCTGGGGAGGTAGTGTAACAATGACGGATGCCACGGGAACACTTATTGCATTTACTTCTACAGCTGCTTCCTTTGCTAATAATATTTTTCCGGGAACTGCTGATTCTTTTGTGGGTTACCTCACACCTTTTAATACGGTAAAACAAATAGCCATTCGTAATTTATCTGATGTGGTGGCTGGTGCCGGTCCGCCTCCTGGCTCTAGTGGCATTCCATTGACTAGTTCGCCCTACATTCAAAACTTTGATGGAATAGCAACGGGATTGCCCCAAGGTATTTCTGTAAAAATTGGTGCTACTTCCACTTCTATCGGCACCGGTGATATGCCTTTTTATCCTGCCACTGGTTTAGGGAGTCCCACAGCTTGGAATCAAACTAGTGCAGGGTTGAAAAACTTTGCCTCCTTTACGGGCATGACTTCCACGAACGATGCAGCTGTGCAAGGAGCGCATACAAATCGTGCATTGGGAATCCGTCAGACTAGCGCGGCGGGTTATGATCCTGGTGCTGCTTTCCTGTTACTATTAGATAATACCACAGCTAAAACTAATTTTCAGCTTAGTTTTTTACTTCAATCATTAGATGCTACGCCTGGAGGGCGAACTACTGCTTGGCGTGTAGAATATGGCTTGGGTGATAATCCCTCAACTTTTACGTCCGCCACAACTAACCCTGCTACACTCACTACAAATCTGGGAACTTTTAGTAGTACGCCAGTTACAGTAAGTTTTGGTTCGGCGTTGAATAATATAAATCAGAAAGTATGGATTCGAATAGTTACTCTCGCTGCAACTACGGGGAGTGGTAACCGTCCCTCTTCTGCGATCGATGATGTTCAATTGTCTTGGAATTAATAAAACCATTGTATGAAAAAAATATTCATTGCACTCCTTGTTTTAATTTCTTCTACTTCTTTTGGTCAATCTACTACTGTAGTGATTAGCCAAGTATATGGAGGGGGTGGGGCAACTACTGGTTCTCCTACTTACAAAGCAGATTATGTAGAACTGCATAATGTTAGCACAGCCTCTCAGTCATTGGATGGATTTTCAATTCAATATGGTTCTAACTCTGGAAATTTTGGTGGCTCAGCTACACAGATATATGCAATTCCCGCTGGTACCAGTATTCCAGCAGGAGGATATCTGTTTATTCAATGTGGAACCTTGGGAACGGCTGGAGCAGATTTTCCTGTAACGCCAGATTTGACAACAACCAATCTTTCATTAAGTGCAAGTTCAGGAAAAGTTGCGTTGGTGAATGGCGCTACTGGACTTGGATGTGGTGCAACTGCCTCACCTTGTACACTTCCTGCAACAGGGATTATCGACTTGGTTTCATATGGCGCTTCTAATAATGGGGAAGGTAATGCTACTGTAAATAATGGAACTGCATTGGTAAATACCCAAGGCGCTGTTCGTAAAACAAACGGTTGCACAGACACTGATAATAATAATAATGATTTTGATGTGGTAACAGCACCAGTGCCACGTAAAAGTACTTCTCCTGTTGCACTCTGCATTAGTGCTTCTCCTTCCCTAACAATTGCTTCGTACACTGCTTTTTCTAGTACAACAGTAGGTGCTACTACGGCCTCACAAGCTGCAAATCTTTCAGGTGCTAATTTAACGGGTGCACCTGGTTCTATTACTGTCACATCATCCTCTACCGATTTTGAAGTTTCTTCCAATAACACTACTTGGGGGGCTAGTGCTACCATTGCATACAGTGCAGCTACATTGGCGGCTACTCCTGTTTATGTTCGATTCAAACCACAAGCAGTTGGGGCAAGGTCTGGTAATCTGAATTTTTCAGGTGGTGGTGCTACCGCTACTGCTGCAGTATCTGGTACAGGTGTTGCAATTACAGCCCCTGTTGCCACTGCAGGTACAGCAGTGAGTGGAAATGGATTCACGGCTAATTGGAATGCTGTGACGGGTGCAGTGGGGTATTATTTGGATGTTTATTCGCAATCAACAGGACAAGTAACCAGCACATTGGCGGGTTGGAATTTTACTACCGCTGCTGCTACAGCACAAACTGCTGATGTGGGCAATGCAAATAATATTTCAATTCAAACTATAACGCCACAGGGATTTAGTGGCAATACGGTTTCTTGGCCTGGTGGTCCCACAGGAACTACAGGGGCAAATCCATATGCTGTCTCTACAAATGGGTGGGATAATGGTGCCGATACTAAATATTGGCAAGCTGACGTAAATACCACTGGGGCAACTTCAATTACTGTTTCCTCTTTACAGGGTTCGTCCAGTACGGGCCCTAAAGATTTCAAACTTCAATACCGTGTGGGAACCAGTGGTTCATGGACTGATGTAACGGGCGGCACCGTAGCGTTAACTACCGCAGTTGCTGCGGGTAATGCATCAACTTGGGGAGCGCTGACTGATGTTGCCTTGCCAACTGATGCAGCGAATAAACCACTAGTCTCTGTCCGTTGGTTACAAACCAGTAATAATAGCGTTGGAGGAGCAGCAATTGCCTCCGGAGGCACCAGTAGAATCTCTGCTGTAATTATCAAAGGAAGCACAACTGGTACAACCAATAATTACATACTTCAAAATCAAAACGTCGGCAATGTAACTACCTATGGAGTTACTGGATTGACTGGAGGAACCACTTATTACTTTGTGGTCAGGGCAATTGCTGGTGGAGTGACCTCTGTAAATTCCAATGAGATTGCTGTAACAACTAGCTCAAACACGCCCACTCTCACTACTACTGCATTGACTGCATTTGGAAATGTCTGTATAAATACAACAGCGGGTCCCAATTCTTTTACTATTACAGGAACAAATTTAACCAGCGGAAATTTGGCAGTAGCGTCACTTTCTGGTTTTAGTTATGCTACCACAGCAAATGGAAGTTATACCAGTTCGTTGTCTATTCCTGTAACTGGCAGTTCTCTTTCGCAGGAGGTGTTTGTAAAATTCAATCCCACTGCCGTTCAATCCTATAGTGGAAACATTGCATTGACTGGGGTTGGTTTAGGAGCTGCAGTCAATGTTGCTGCGGCTGGGTCGGGAGTGAATACGTTGGCTACAACTACAACGGGCGTTGCCACTGGTATATCTCAAACTGCGGCTACACTAGCGGGAGCCATCACTGCCAATGGTTGTGGTACCGTTTCAGCTTACGGAGTTGAGTATAGTACAACAAATAATTTTACAAGCGGTACACAAGTTGCTGGAGCTAATCTAGCTAGTGGAAACTTTTCAGTTAACCTAAGTGGGTTGACTGCTGGAACAACTTATTATTATAAGAGTTATGCAGTTACTGCTGCTGGTACAGCTTATGGGGCACAACAAAGTTTTACAACTGTTTCATTAAATCCAACGATGTCTGTTAGTGCTTTAAGTGGATTTGGTTCAGTTTGTATTAATACATCCGCGGGTCCTTCCTCTTTTACCATTACCGGCAGTAATTTATCAACGGCTGCTGTAACCGTGGCGGCACTTGATGGGTACAGTTATGCCACTACCTCCAACGGTACGTATACAAGTACACTTTCATTGAGCCAAACTGGCGGTAGCTACTCGCAGCAAGTATTTGTTAGATTTTCACCAACGGCTGTTCAATCTTATAATGGAAATATTGCTGTTGCTGGTGGGGGTGTAGCAGCTGCAACAACCGTAGCTGCTAGTGGCAGTGGTATTAATACAGCTCCTGCTGTTACTTCTGGGGCAAGTAGTGGAATCAGTGGAACAGCAGCCACATTAGCTGGTTCAATTACAGCAACGGGTTGCGGTGCTGTAACGGCATACGGCATTGAGTATAGCACAACCAATGGATTTACAAATGGAACTGGAACAAGGGTTGCCTCTTCCAATTTGGCTAGTGGAAATTTCAGTTCCACTTTGAGTGGATTGAGTGCAGGTACTACTTATTATTATAAAGCCTATGCAACCAACAGTGGGGGCACTTCCTATGGAGGTCAACAATCGTTCACTACTTCGGCTCCACCGCCCGCTCAATTAAGTGTCTCCTCGCTTACTTCATTTGGCAATGTTTGTGTGGGTGCAATTGGAGGGCCTTACTCGTTTACTATTACAGGTACTAACCTCACAAATGCATTAATAACTGTTGGACCTTTAACTGGGTTTACTTTTAGTCAAACATCCACGGGCTCCTACAGCGATGTGATTGGATTATTGCAATCCGGAGGTACTCAAACATTGATTGTTTATGTACGGTTTTTACCAACTGCTATTCAAGCATATGCAGGAGTCATTCCAATATCCGGCGGTGGTGCAACGGCTACCGGAGTAGCTGCTTCGGGTAATGGCGTTAATACTCCTCCTAGTGTTGTTACTGGTGCTGCTACTGGTATTACCACTAGTTCGGCAACACTGGCAAGTTCATTTGGGACTGGAGGCTGTGCTGCACTTTCAGGTTATGGGATCGAGTACAGCACAATAAATGGTTTTGCAAACGGAACTGGAACTAGAGTAGCCGCTACTACTAATGCCAATGCCAATTATTCGGTTGCGCTTTCCGGATTGCAACAAGGCACTACTTATTATTACAAAGCTTATGTTACCACCACCGGGGCCATCAATTATGGAACGCAACAATCTTTTACCACACTCCGTATTGGTGATGGATTTAAGCTATTCCCAAGTCCGGCATCACGCGGTGCAATAATACGTGTTACGCAGACTCCTCTTACCACAGGTAATTACACGTTATTGCTGTACAACCAGCAAGGACAATGTGTTTGGCAAAAGCAGCTTAATGTTCAAGGAACATATATTAATGAATTGATTGCCTTGCCTGAAACGTTGTCGTTTGGAATTTATAGAGTTGTATTGGCTAACGAAAGCATACAGGTTGGTGTGCAACAATTGGTCATTCAATAGTCTAGTACAAAAGATTTCTGCTATACCCGGTTGCGTTGGCGGCCGGGTATTTTCATGCGGGTATATGCCTTCGAATATCCATCACACGCATTTGTAAGCTGCGTTGGCCATTGAAATCATTTTCATCCAAGGTGAATACAATATCAATCGGTTGTTGTTGCTGTAGCAACGTGAATTTTTTTGCTAGGCCAAAACCAATTCCATTGAATGTGTGTTGGCCATCTGTAATGGAGAAACGAATGTGTTCATCCTTAACAATTTTTGAGTAGCCGGTATTCCAAACACCGCTGACTAAAAAAACCGGACGAAAATTATCAGGACCAAAAGGTTCCATTTGTCCAATTAATTTGTACAGATTCCAGTTCAGTGCCTGCAAGTCAATTGCTAAATCAATTTCAATCAGCGAAACTTTTTGCTCAGGTTGGATAGTGGCCGTTACTACTTTTTCAAAGGCCGCGGCAAATGCAACTACATTTTTTTCTTCTAAGGTCATTCCCGCTGCTGCAAAATGGCCACCATATCCTAATAAATATTCTTTGCAGGCATGTATAGCTTCGTAAAGATTAAACCCAATGACACTTCTGGCACTACCCGCAACTATTTCTCCGGATTTTGTCAGGACCACTGTTGGTCGGTAATAATGCTCCGTCAGTCTAGACGCTACAATTCCAACCACTCCTTTGTGCCAATGTGGTTGATAGACCACGGTTGCATTTTTCTGATGAATGGTAGTATCCGATTCAAGCATTTCCAGTGCCTCTCGGGTAATCTGCCGATCAGCCTCGCGTCTATCGGAGTTATCACTATGAAGTTGTGATGCAAAATGAATTGCGGCTGCTTTATCGTTTGCTATAAAAAGTTCAACAGCCTTCCCAGCCTCATCCATTCTTCCAGCGGCATTGACTCGTGGGGCTATGATAAAAACAAGTTTTTGAATATCTAGTTCTTGTTTCAAATTACTTAGTTCGCAAAGTGCTGCAATCCCTGGATTAGGATTTTTATTGGCTTTCAGTAAACCATGAAAGGCTAAAATTCTGTTTTCGCCAGTCATTGGAACAATATCAGCCGCAATGGCAGTAGCAAGTAAATCCAGGTGTTTAAGTGATGGATTATCGGGTAGCTGTAGTTTTTCCTCTAGCGCACACATTAATTTGAATCCTACTCCGCATCCACACAATTCTTTATAAGGGTAAGGGCAATCGGGTTGTTTTGCATTTAAGATGGCAACCGCCGCTGGAAGAATAGAATCGGGCAGGTGGTGGTCACATATAATAAAATCAATCCCTAAGGTTTTTGCATACTGAACCAATTCTACAGATTTAATTCCACAGTCAAGGGAAATGATAAGTGAAAACCCATTAGCAGCAGCATAATCAATTCCTGCTTTGCTGATTCCATATCCTTCTTTGTATCGGTGTGGGATGTAGTAATCTAAAGCTGGATGAATGGAGCGAAGAAATAAGTAAAAGCTTGCCACTGACGTAGTGCCATCCACATCGTAATCTCCGTAAATCAATATTTTTTCTTGCTGTGAAATTGCTTTTTCAACCCTGGTTACAGCTTTGTCCATGTCCTTAAAAAGCCAAGGACTGTGCAAGTCTTCTAAGCGGGGTCGGAAATAGGCGCGTGCTTGTTCAAAATCCTCGATGCCTCTTTGTAATAATAGGGTAGGAAGGGCTTGATGCACTTGCAAGGCCTGTTGTAGTGCATTGACTTTTTCTTTGTCAACCGATTTTATAATCCACCTTTTTTCCAACGCCTCAATATTTTCTATCAGTTACAAATCTGACCATATCTTCTAACCCTTTTCGGATGGGATTGTCCGGAAAGTGATGCAGTTCTTTTATGGCCTCCTCTTTGAATGCATTCATTTTTTGAATGGAATACTCAATGCCTCCTGCTTTTATGACTTCACCAATTAACCAATTCAATTGCTCTTTATCTTCTTTTTGGTTCTTAACGATATAAATTATTTTTCTTCGTATTGATCGGTCCACTTTATTAAGGGTGTAGATCAATGGCAGGGTTAATTTACGCTCTTTGATATCATTGCCAGTAGGCTTGCCAATGTCTTCACTCGCGTAATCAAAGAGGTCATCCTTGATTTGAAAGGCCATCCCGGCGAGTTCTCCAAATTTTTTTAGTCGATTGCTGGAGACTTCATTTTGACTAGTGGCCCACGCTCCAGCTGCACAAGCTGATGCTAATAAGGAGGCTGTTTTGCTTCGTATGATATCATAGTATACTTCTTCCTGTAAATTCAGGTTACGTGCTTTTTCAAGTTGTAACAGTTCGCCCTCACTTATTTTTTTTACCGCTTCAGATAAAATGTGCAATAGCTTATAATCTTGATGCTCCAGCGTTAATAATAATCCTTTTGCCAGTAGATAATCTCCAATCAATACGCTTGCTTTGGTTTTCCATAGGGCATAGGTTGAAAAAAATCCTCTTCGTTCGCTAGAATCATCCACCACATCATCATGTACTAAGGTAGCCGTATGCAGGATTTCAACTAAGGAAGCAGCCCGGTAGGCGGAATCGTTGACTGTTCCGCAGAGTTTTGCGGAGAGTAACACAAAAAGCGGTCTTAATTGTTTGCCTTTGCGTTTTACAATATACCGCATGATTCGATCGAGCAGGGGGGCTTGGCTTTGTACCGCTTCCTTGAACTTCGATTCAAAAATTTCTAATTCTTCCCGTACCAGGTGGGTGGGTAGGTTCATGCAGGGGACAAAAATAAGTGGTTACC
>VGMN01000007.1 GCA_016866355.1 Bacteroidota bacterium | reverse complement strand
GTGCCCAGGACTGGATTCGAACCAGCACACCTTGCGGCGCCGCCACCTGAAGACGGTGCGTCTACCAATTTCGCCACCTGGGCGGGGTTGCAAAGTTACGCTGAAATTATTGCTGATATTATGCTGCGTGACAAATTTCACTTAGGCAGTAAGCAAACTGCAGCCTCGTACAGTGGCACCATCGAGTCTGCCTAGCATTTCAAAATGTCCATTAGGATGTATTCGACCTGCATCGTCAGTGGCAATAAAACAACAAGAGTCGATATTGGCTAGATCAATAATGTTCAAGCCGCCGTTGCCATAACTTTTTACAGAAAGCGGATCTTCTTCTTCGCGTACCAACACCTTCATCCAGGGAGGACATTCAAAAAGTCCATTTTCTTTTGACCAGGCTTGTGAGAATAATTCTGTCATACCATATTCCGAGGCAATAGCGGGTAGTTGAAACGCTTTTTTTAATTGAGTATGAACTTCTTCTCTTGTGACTTCTTCTGCTCGGCCTTTCATTCCACCTGTTTCAATGAGGGTAGTGTGCTGTAATTTTTGCGAATGTGTAGTGGCAAAATCTAATAAGGCAAAGGTGACACCAATTAGGAGGGTACGCTGTTTTTTTAATTCAAGCTGTGTGAGGGTTTCAGCAAGTGCTTCGGTTTCGTTCAAATAAAACCCACTGCTCGGATGGCCAGATCTTTCAATTAATTCCTTGACCATATACACTAAAGAGGAGTTCTTACGTTCCAAATAAGAGGGGAGTAATCCTATGATACAGGTATCATGAGGAGACCCCCAAAAACGTTCAAATCCTTTTAAAAAACTGGATTGGTAAAGGGAGAGGTTTCGAACCAGGTGCTGACTGGGGGTGGTGCCAGTGGTGGTGCTACTTTCAAAAATCACTTTCGGGGAAAAGGATCCCGATGTGACCTTATGTGTTTTAAAAAATCCGATGGGAAGAAAGGGGATCTTTTCAATTGTATTTACCTGCTCAGGTTTACATTGGAGCGCTGTTAAATAAGCAGCATAAACAAGGTTGTGCGTTGCCTGGTAGCGAAAGGCTTCCAGGGCCATTTGTTCAAAAGAAAAGGAACTGTTAAATAGGCGATTCTCCCATTCTAAATACAGGGAATCTGGTCCATTTAAATGATGTAAATTTGTTTCCAATGCGTTTTATGAATCAGCGTTTCCAGCTATTTTTTTTACTGATACTGTTTGCTGTTTCCTGCAGCAAAGATAAGTTTACCTCTGAACCGAAGGTAGAGGTTCGTTCTATTGAACCGGCTACGGTTTACAACGGGAATATCATCAAACTGTTGGCTCGCTACACAGACGAGGAGGGAGATGTAGACTCAGTTTACATTGTCTACAAATGGTACAATGGTAATAACCCGTCTCGGATTGACACCTTGATGCGGTTTCCTACTAATCGCTTAGGTATACCTGCGGCATTACGTGAATCTGATATTGCGGTGGAGTTTGAATACAATACGTACAATCAAACTAACATGCTTACACTACCTGGTGTAACGCGTGATACCACTGCTTCATTTGGCTTGTTGTTGATTGACAAGACTCGTAAACGTAGCAATTACAGTGAGTCTAATAAGATTCGCTTGAAGAGACCTTAATTTCTTGCTTTTTTAAAATTTTCCTATGGCTAAGACTGTTTCTAAAAAAACCAACAAGTCGATTCTAACATCGACGTCATTTACATTTTTTAAAAACTATATCAACAATGCTTCTCCTGTGGGATTTGAAAGTTGGGGGCAACGTTTGTGGATTGATTACCTAAAGCATTATGTGGACACGCACTATGTGGATCCCTATGGAACTGCGGTGGGTGTAATTAATCCAACGCATCCCTTCAAGGTGGTGATAGAAGCACATGCGGATGAAATAAGCTGGTTTGTGAACTATATCACGCCCGACGGTTTATTGTATCTAAAAAGAAATGGTGGGGTGGATCATCAAACGGCTCCTGCTTCAAGGGTGATTATTCATGGGAAAAAAGGTCCTCTTAAAGCGGTATTTGGGTGGCCTGCTATTCATACCCGTTTAGGAAGCCCTGAGCAAAAAGAACCCATACCGCGTACAGATAATTTGTGGTTGGATTGTGGCGCGCGTTCTAAAAAAGAAGTGGCAGCATTAGGTATCCATATTGGTGCTGTGGTAACCTACCAAGATGGTTTTGATGAATTAGCAAATGGTAATTATATCGGAAGGGCTTTTGATAATAGAATTGGAGGCTTTATGATTGCGGAGGTGGCCAGGCTCTTAAAAGAAAATAAAAAGCAACTGCCTTTCGGGTTGTATGTAGTCAATGCGGTGCAAGAAGAAATTGGGTTGCGTGGTGCAGAAATGATTGCACGACGTATCAAGCCGGATATTGCCATCATAACTGACGTAACACATGATACTACTACACCCCTAATCAATAAAGCAATCGAGGGGGAAGTGGCTACTGGCAAAGGGCCTTCGTTATGTTATGCACCAGCCGTTCATAATAAATTACTAGCTGTAGTTGAGGACGTAGCTGCCAAAAAGAAAATTCCTGTTCAATGGCGTGCACAAAGCAGAAGCACGGGAACGGATACGGACTCTTTTGCTTATTCGAATGATGGGTGTCCTTCTGTGCTAATTTCTATTCCACTTCGGTATATGCATACCACGGTAGAAATGCTTCATCGTGATGATATTGAAAGTACCATCCGCTTGATGTATGAAACGCTTTTAACGTTGTCCCCTAAAACCAATCTGCGTTATCTCTGATTCACTTTGCGCTGAACCAGTACCTTTGCGCGGATGGATATTCGTTGTACACCTGAAGAACTAGCCTTATTGCAGCAAGTAGCTGCGGGCGCGCGCATGTTGCAACGCGAAACTTATTTAGTAGGTGGATTTGTTCGTGATAAACTTTTGGGGCGGCCTACTACAGACTTAGATTTTGTTTGTATCGGGGATGCGTTGGAATTGGCAACACAAGTGGCTGCGCAATTCAAGCCTAAACCTAAAGTGGATTTATTTAAAACATTTGGCACGGCTCACTTTCAATTGAAAACGGAACCCGCTACGGATATAGAATTTGTGGGAGCCAGGAAAGAGAGTTACCAACACAGCTCACGCAACCCCACCATAACACCAGGTAGTCTACAAGATGACCAGGAACGAAGGGATTTCACGATTAATGCATTGGCCATCAGTTTACAGGAATCTAATTTTGGAACGCTCATTGATCCTTTTGGTGGGTTGAAGGATTTGAACAATGGAATCATTAAAACGCCACAGGATCCGGATAAGACGTTCAGTGATGATCCCCTGCGAATGATGCGTGCCATTCGATTTGCTACACAACTAGGTTTTGTAATTGATGAAAATACCTGGGAAGGAATTGTTCGCAACGCTAAACGAATTGAAATTATTACGCAGGAAAGAATTACGGACGAACTAACAAAAATTCTTTTAGCGCCTAAACCCTCAATTGGATTCGAGCTGCTGTATAAAGCGGGTCTATTAAAATTGATTTTCCCCCAGGTTGTTGATTTGGCTGGTGCTGAGTACAAAGATGGACATGGGCACAAGGATAATTTTTATCACACATTGCAGGTATTGGATAATGTGGCGCAGCAATCAACGGATTTATGGCTTCGATGGGCAGCATTGCTTCATGATATTGCTAAACCTGCCACAAAACGTTTTGAGAAGGGACATGGATGGACTTTTCACGGTCACGAAGTAGTAGGAGGAAGAATGGTGCCAAAAATTTTTACAAAATTGAAGTTGCCTTTACATGAGAAAATGCGGTTTGTAAAAAAATTAGTTGAATTACATCTACGCCCCATCAGTCTTACTAAAGAGAGTATAACTGACGCTGCTATCCGAAGATTACTATTTGATGCCGGAGAGGATTTTGATTCGCTCATGCTGCTATGTGAAGCTGATATCACCTCAAAGAATCAGTCAAAAGTCAAACGGTACCTCGATAATTTTATGCTGGTTCGGCAGCGTTGTAAAGAAGTAGAGGAGAAGGATCATATCAGAACTTGGCAACCTCCAATCAGCGGAGAATTAATCATGGAAACGTTTGGACTCGCGCCTTCTAAGCCAGTGGGCATTATTAAAGATGCTATCAAAGATGCCATGTTGGATGGAGTCATTGCCAACTCCTATGAGGCCGCTTTTCAGTTTATGTTGGAAAAAGCGGCTTCCATGGGGATTCATCCTAAAAATTGACCCGTAATTTATCCCTAGCTTTGTAACATGCCTATTCTTAAGTTTCGCGTTTTTTTTGAAGAGGACGATACCATTTATAGGGATATTGCTCTTTTTCACACGGACACCTTCCTCAGTCTCCACCAAGCTATTCTGAAGTCCTATGAGTTTGATCAGAAACATCAGGCTACTTTTTTCAGAAGTAATGATCAATGGCAACGGGGACGGGAAATTAGTTTAGCCGTCTATGAAAAGAATTACAAGGCCGCCCCTTTATTAATGGATCAAACTGCTGTGGGTGCTGAAATAAAAAATTTAAATCAGCGCTTTATCTATGTCTATGATTTTAATCGTAATTGGACATTCTTGGTAGAATTGATCAATGTGTCAAAAGAGGAAAATCCAAAATTGACGTATCCTGCTATTACGCGTGTGGAGGGAATACCCCCCAGTCAGTATGGTACCAAGGCGTTGTTAGGGGAAAAGTTTGCTGATATCGAAGAGAAATATGATCTGAGTAAGGCAGAAGATGGGTTTGCTGAAAAAGATGAGGAAGGCGAAGATATTAGTCTCGATGACGAGGGAATGAGTGAAGAAGAGATTTAATTCCGTCCATGTCTTTGCCAGTTATCATACAAATTGCAGGTCCCACGGCAGCTGGTAAAACAGCACTTGCCATCGAATTGGCAAAATGGTTGGATACTGAAATACTTTCCTTTGACAGCAGACAGTGTTATCAAGAGCTTTCTATTGGAGTGGCTCGTCCGTCTGAAGTTGAACTGACTACAATCAAACATCATTTTATTGCTTCTCACTCTATACATCAACCGCTTGATGCGCATGCCTACGCACAAGAGGCGCATGTGGTGGTTAAAAATTTGTTTCAGCGTTTTCCAGTAGTGGTGATGGTAGGTGGTACGGGGCTTTATTGGAAAGCTTTTCATGAAGGATTAGATAAAATTCCTGCTGTTGATTCACAGATAAGGAATCAGGTAATAGAACAATATGAGCAATTAGGTTTATCGTGGCTTCAATCGGAACTAGGCCGTCTCGATCCCCTGTTTGCAGCCGCTGGTGAAATGAAAAATCCCCAACGAATGATGCGTGCATTAGAAGTATTTCGTGCAACGGGCTCCAGCATTTTATCTTTTAGAAAAAAGGAAGCAGTACAACCTTATTATTCGCTCTGCTCAATTGGAGTTATGCGTTCACGAGACAGATTGGTTGAATTGATTGATCAGCGTGTGGAGAATATGTTTAGGCAAGGACTCTTAGAAGAAGTGCGCTCCCTGGGGCAATACGCAAGCTTAACTCCACTTCAAACAGTAGGCTACACGGAATTAATTAATTATCTGCAAGGCACCTGCACACTAGAGCAGGCTATGGAGCAAATAAAAATTAATACCCGGCAGTATGCTAAGAGACAACTGACTTGGTTTAAAAAACAGGATATGATCGAGTGGTTTGAACCAGATCAGCTTGCAGCGATCCGTGCGTGCATAAAAAAAGCAATTGCTTAAGCTTGTAATTCTCTTTTGTAGAGCTGAATGGTATTTTCCAACCCCCACAAAAGGGAATCGCAAATTAGCGCATGTCCGATGCTTACTTCTTGTATCCAGGGAATTTGTTGATGAAAATAACCAAGGTTGTTATGATCCAGGTCATGCCCGGCATTGAGTGCTAGGTTCAACTCCTTAGCTACCACTGCAGCTTGATAATAGGGAGCTATTGCTTTTTCCTTTTCACCGCTTTGATAGTGTGAGGCATACTGCTCAGTGTATAACTCTACTCGATCAGTTCCTGTTTCTTTAGCGGCTGTTATCATTTCTGCTACGGGGTCTACAAATAAACTCACACGGATACCCTGATTTTTGAAAATGCTTACCATCTCTTTCAGGTATTGCTGATGGGTAATGGTATCCCAGCCATGATCACTGGTTAGCTGTCCTGTTGTATCAGGCACTAGGGTAACTTGCGTGGGTTTTGTGGCTAGTACCAAGTCAATAAATTGTTGCTCTCGACAATTCCCTTCAATATTAAATTCTGTGGTAATGATTTTTTTCAATGCGCCTACATCACTATAACGGATATGTCGTTGATCGGGTCGGGGATGAACGGTGATCCCATCTGCCCCAAATTGCTCTACCAGCTTTGTGATTTTTAGCAAGTCGGGATTATTTCCTCCTCTTGCATTACGAAGCGTAGCAAATTTGTTGATATTGACAGAAAGTTTTGTCACTTGACAAAGATACTATCCTAGAGTTCTTTCCAGGTGTGATCCGCCAGTAATTGGACGGCTGCTATAAATTTCTTGAATGGACCTGCTGCCCCCCATTCTTTGGGGGAAACCAATGAAACTAAAAAGCTATCATCATTTTTCTCATAGAGATAATATACTTGTCCAATATTTGGCTTGAAAGTAAGCTTAGCCTCATAGATCATCAAGGAGAGTTCTTTTCTCTTTTGAATTTCCTGTGCCTGCAAGGCCAGTAATTCAATTTGCTGACGAATCTGGTCAAGCTGCATATTAGTTTGTTCTTCCATTGCAGTAAGCGCCTTATGTTTTATCATTCCTTCTTCTGTAGGTCTGATAACGGCGCCGGAAACAGATGCAGCGTAGGGAAGAACACTCATTTGCTTATGGTAATATTCCATATTGGTGTAAGCCTGTCCGTTTTCTAGTTGGCCCTGCTGCGTGACGCGTAAATAACCATTAGGCATGATCTCATGCACCATATGGAGGATGCTTTGCCCGCCTCTGTAAAAATGTACCTCAAAGGTGATACTGTCCGAAAACAGAGCTTGTACCTTATCGGCGCCTTCGGATTCCGGAAGCGGGTGTAAGTCCCCATCAGCTATTATGGTATAATTAGCTGCAAAAGCCTGGTTTTCGAGACTTACCCAGTTATGAAAGATGCGTAGTTCTTTTTTGCCTTCTACGGCCTCAACTTTATAAATACCACTTTTAGGGCGGTCTCCCTTTTCGTAGGACCCTTTTTCAGGAAAAAGTTGCCAGGAAGCTAAAAAATTGTAAGCCTGTACCATGAGAGTATTACAAAAATGGGGTCGAAAAGTTGGCCGCCTTATCTTTAAGTTTCAATTTTTTCCATGAAAACCTTCAGCGGGCAATTTTATCCCAGTTATTTTTCTCCCCCCAGCGAGGCCACGCTTCTTTTATCTGATAAGACACTCAGTATTGGTTTTCATGACCAAGAAGGGGTGCCTAGCAGACAGGATTGGTCAATAAAAGAAGTGCAAGGAGATTTTTTGTTTGCAGAGCAACGGAGTCGATTTATTCAAATCAATACCCAGGCTGAGTTTCGAGTGGCTGGCAGAGAGGCATTTGAATATTGGGAAGAGATTAAAGCGGAATCAGCAAAATCATGGTTTCGAAAAAAAAGAACAGGCAATCTGCGTCGCACGGCAGCTTTATTAAGTGCGCTATTAGTAGCGGGTTCTCTTCTTTATTTTTTTATGGTTCCGTGGTTTGCTGAACAAATGGCAGCTATAGTTTCAAAAAAAACAGAGCGTCAATTGGGAGATAGTGTATTTGAGGCTATGAAAATTGCACAAACGGAGGATACGATGGCTACCCGAGTACTCAACGAATTTTTTACTGCACTAGCAATTGAAACTGACTATTCTATTCGTATTACAGTTGTAAAAGATGAGATGGTTAACGCATTTGCTTTGCCTGGGGGGCAGTTGGTTGTATATACCGGCTTATTGGAAAATATGGAGACCTATCCTGAGTTAGCAGCTTTACTGAGTCATGAGTTTATTCATGTAGAAAAAAGACATGCTACTCGATCTATTTTTAGGTCCATGGGTTCCGATTTATTTGTGACGTTGCTATTTGGGAAAAGTAGTGGGTTGGCTACATTAGTAATTGGACAGGCTAATCAATTAAGAACTTTGCGTTATTCCAGGTCCTTGGAAAAAGAAGCTGATTTGCAGGGTTATCGATTGTTGCGTGAAAGGGGGATTGATCCGAAAGGGTATGATCAGTTATTTAAGCATTTGAAAGATTCCTCACCGGGTGCCGAAATTCCTGAAATGATTAGTAGTCATCCCGATACTGATAATCGCATGCAATATATCCGGGAGGCGGCACGTGGACAAGTGGTCAAGGAAGATCCCCAGCTTCGTAGTATTTTTGCACAACTAAAAAACAACTAATATGATTTTAACCACTACCGCTTCAATTGATGGAAGACCCGTACAAGAATACCTGGGTGTTATCAATGCGCAAAGTATCATTGGCGCCAATATGTTCAAGGATATTTTTGCGGGCTTGCGTGACTTAATAGGCGGACGTAGCAAAACCTATGAGCGTGTAATTGAAGAGGCAAAAGAAGATGCCATGCGTGAGTTAACACAAAAAGCGCAAGCAATGGGAGCAAACGCAATAGTGGGAATTGACTTGGATTTTGAAACAGTAGGTGCTAGTGGCAGTATGTTGATGGTAATTGCTACGGGTACTGCCGTTCGTATTTAATCAATTGACATGAATGGGTTTGGTCTTAAAAAGTCTCTATTATTCCTGCTATGCTCCGCAACCGTTTTTCATGCCGTTGCACAGGATTGTACTATAAATCGGGAAACGGATCTTTTCACAAAAGAAACGCGATTAAGTTCTGGATTCTTTGATCTTTCTGGAGCTTCCGTTACCGTAGACGCCGATAAAAAAGAAGTAGACATTCTCTTTTCTTTCAAGACCAACCGTTGCTTTGATGATGGTTGTACGGCCACTATTTATTTTGCCGGCACCAAGTCCAAGTTATTGCTTCGAAATGCTGGTACCATGAACTGTGAAGGTCTCTTTCATTTCATTTTTCGAAATGCAGTTGCTGTCAATTATCAATTGAAGAAATTAGCTACCGCCAAGATTAGTCATATTGTGTTTACTGACAGAGATCAAAAAAGCATCCCGGTTAATTTGGACGAACCCATGCAGCTAAAATTTATGCAGGCTGTTGATTGTGTCAGTAAGGAAGCCGTTAAATTACTCCAATAAAAAAACCTCCAGTTACCCTGGAGGTTTTTGCTATTTGCTTGTAATCTGATTAATAACGATAATGCTCTGGTTTGAATGGACCCACTTTGCTGATACCAAGATAGTCAGCTTGTGGGGTTGTAAGTTCGTCCAACTCTACTCCAATTTTTGAGAGGTGCAAACGAGCCACTTTCTCATCCAAGTGTTTAGGAAGAACGTACACTTTGTTTTCGTAATTCTTATTATTGGTCCATAGTTCAATCTGAGCGAGTGTTTGGTTGGTGAATGAGTTACTCATAACAAAGGAAGGGTGGCCAGTAGCACAACCTAAGTTAACCAAACGTCCTTCTGCTAAGATGATGATATCATTTCCTTCTACATTATAGATATCAACCTGTGGTTTAATGGTGTCTTTGGTATGGCCATAGTTGGTATTCAACCAAGCAATATCAATTTCAATATCAAAGTGTCCGATGTTACAAACAATGGCTTTGTCCTTCATGCGTTTGAAGTGTTCGCCTGTGATCAAATCGCGGCAGCCAGACGCCGTCACAACAATGTCAGCTTCTTTAACCGCATCAATCATCTTTTTTACTTCAAATCCATCCATGGCTGCTTGTAATGCACAGATTGGATCTATTTCAGTAACAATTACACGGCAACCTGCTCCTGCTAAGGAAGCAGCAGATCCTTTACCTACATCACCATAACCACCCACTACGGCAACTTTACCGGCCAACATTACATCGGTAGCACGGCGTATCGCATCCACCAGTGATTCTTTACAACCATATTTGTTATCGAATTTAGACTTCGTTACAGAGTCGTTTACATTGATTGCGGGCATTGGAAGTGTTCCTTTGGCTACACGCTCATACAAACGATGTACTCCGGTTGTTGTTTCTTCGGAAATTCCTTTTACATATTGCACCAACTCTGGGAATTTGTCCAATACCATATTGGTTAGATCCCCTCCGTCATCCAAAATCATATTCAAGGGACGATCCTTACCGCCAAAGAAAAGTGTTTGTTCAATACACCAATCAGCTTCTTCGATAGTTTGTCCTTTCCAGGCAAATACACCAATACCTGCAGCGGCAATAGCAGCAGCAGCATGGTCTTGTGTAGAGAAAATATTACAAGAGCTCCATTTTACTTCTGCACCCAATGCAGCCAATGTTTCAATCAACACCGCTGTTTGGATTGTCATATGCAGACAGCCAGCAACGCGTGCTCCTTTTAATGGTTGTGAAGGACCGTACTCGGCACGAATGGCCATCAGTCCGGGCATTTCTGCTTCTGCTAAGCGAATTTCTTTACGGCCCCACTCGGCCAACGAGATATCGGCTACTTTATAAGGTAAACTGAAATCAATGGATTTGGTCATGGTTGACATACTACTTGGTTTTAAGATGGCGCAAAGCTACAGTATAAATCATTAAAGCCCTACTTATCAAAGGGCTATTTGCATAATATAATCATTCATATAAAAGCCCTTACCAATCCCTATATCAGCAGTTTCACGTATTGTAAATCCCAATTGGTGATAAAATCCAACTGCTTTGTTGTATCGATTTACTTGTAACTCAAGGGTATGTGCTCCCAATCCCTTGATACGTTGCATCAGGTCGGTGAGAAAGTACCTTCCTGCACCTTTGCCCTGAACGGTGGGTAATACATACAACTTATGCAACTTAAAGTGGCCTGTATGTAACGCTTGGTAGGAAGCATAGCCTATTGGGGTGTCTGCATCATACAGTAATAAAAAAGTAGCACCCTCATCCATCTGTTTGGCAAGAGAGGATGGGCTATACATCCAGTCTAACATATAGGCCAGTTGTTCTTCCGTCAAAATCGAAGAATAGGTTTGTGGCCAAACCTGCATGCATAAGGTTCTAATTAATTCAATAGCTGCGTACGAAGCCGTTTGTACTTTATAAGAAATGGCCTGGTTGCTCATTCATTCTTTCTTTTTGAGAATTCTATTCAACAACCCTTTTTTCTTATCTCCTTTTTCATTTGATGCTGGCGTGTTTCGGGGAACATCAGTTTCTTTCTTAGGAAGCGTATCCTTTTTAGCAGGGGAAATATTCTTTGTGTCCTCTTCACGAATAGGAGTAGACTCAGGGCCAATATAAGGTGCCGTCTCAACTTTATAATCTTCTTCAGAGCCCACACCCATATCTTCTCCCTCTGCACCTGGCATTAATTCAAGATCATTTAACAGTATGTCAGCACTATTCAAGGAGTTACCCATTTCTGCTGGAACAACAAATTTGGCTTCTCGCTCTAAACCGGTACGATTATCTGCTAATGCTTTCCCAAAGAAATATTCGCAAATGGGTCTTGCCATTCTAGAAGCCTCTCCTTCATTTTTAATAAATTGATCATCAAACCCAACCCAGGCACCTACTAGTATTTGGGGGGTGAATCCTAAAAACCAAGCATCTGCATTTTCATTGGTGGTTCCGGTTTTTCCTCCCATCTCCGCAGCACCTACGCGGCTACGCATACCTGCTGCTGTTCCAACATCAACCGCTCCTTGCATCATTCTAGCCATGGTGTAAGAGGTAGCTTCGCTTATTACTTCTTTTCTGTTGGCGCTGAAATCAAAACGCTTAATGACATTCCCATTTCTGTCTTCTATGCGACTAATGGCAAATGGCTTTGTAGAAAAACCTCTTCCAGGAAAAATAGTATACGCCCACATCATCTCAAATAAAGACAAGTCGCAGGATCCCAACGCAACTGAAGGGTAGGGGCCAATGGGAGTTGGAATATTTATGCGACCCATAAATTCTGCAAACTGTCGGGCACCAACTTGTTTCATGATATAGGCGGTGGCACAGTTTTTTGAGAAAGCAAGAGCAGCAGCCATTGATCCGGGCCCCCCTTTACATTCTTTACTGGCTGGCACCCACCCATTTCCTTCAAAATACTGCGGTTCATTGGGAAGTTGTGTTTCGGGCGTGAATCCTCTTTCCTCTACAGCTTGTGTGTATAACAAAGGTTTGATAGTAGAGCCTACTTGCCTTTTAGTTTTAATATTGACATGGTCGTACTTGTACGTTTTAAAATTAATGCCACCTACCCACGCCCGAATTTCTCCAGTAACTGGGTCTATTGCCATGAATGAAGCTTGCTCCATTTGGCGGTGATACTTGATTGAATCCAGTGGAGTCATCATCGTGTCTGTTTCCCGACGTGTGTTCCAAGCAAACACTTTCATCCGAGCGGTTTCTTTGAAACTGGCTCTAATTTCTTCTTCGCTCCATCCATCTTCTTCCAAATTGCGCCAGCGGTCCGATTCTTTCATAGCTCTCTCCAGTATGGATTCTTTGCCAACCCAAATTTTTCCAGACTTGATGGAGTTGCGGTTGTTAACATTTTTTTGGAGTTGCGACATATGCAAGGCCAGCGCCTCTTCCGCATATTGCTGTAATTGAACATTGATGGTGGTATAAATTTTTAGTCCATCATTATAGATACTGTAAGGTTCGCCCTCCGGGTTAGTAAGTCCTTTTAATGCCTCTTTGATCTCTTCTTTTAGTATTTCTCTGAAATAGGGTGCATACCCGGTATTTTCATCCATTTTTTTGTAATTCAACTGGATGGGTAATGCCTTTAGTCGCGTGGCTTCATCACTGGTAATTTTATTATTCACCTCCATCTGGCCAATTACTACGTTTCTACGATCTAAGGCCGCCTTGGGATTTCGTACTGGGTTGTAAATGCTATTTCCCTTGAGCATTCCAATTAAGAGGGCTGCTTCCTCTACATGAAGACGATCAGGTTCTTTTTGGAAAAAAGTTCGAGAGGCATTTCTTATTCCGTAAATATTATTGCCAAACGGAACAGCATTCAAATAAAGTGTGATGATCTCTTCTTTCGTAAAATTCTTTTCTAGTTTAACTGCAATGATCCACTCTTTGAGCTTTTCTATTACTCGCCAAGCTTTATTTCTGCTTCCTTGTGCCAGTAAGGCTTTTGCTAATTGTTGCGTGATAGTGCTACCACCTCCTTCGGAACCTAAGGTCACTACCGCTCGTAGGGTAGATTTAAAATCGATACCACTATGTGCGTAAAAGCGTTCGTCCTCCGTAGCAATCAATGCATCAATGGCATGTCGGGAAAGGTCTCTATATTTTACATTACTTCTGTTGCCGCGCTCCGTGTAATACTTGCCCATCAATGTACCATCTATTGCATAGACTTCAGAAGCCTGCAGGATTGAGGGATTTTGTAACTCATACAGCGAAGGCATTTTTCCAAAAAGTCCCAGGTTGGCTAATAAAATAAGTAGCAAAAAAGCTACCAAGCCCCAGCCAAAAAATTTCCAGAAAAAACGAACAGAGGGTTTCATGATGCTAAGTTAGGGTCTCTTGCTGTTAAGGAAACGTTGATAGACATCTAAGTCCTTGCGCAGCCGGAGTATCGTTAAATTGGAAGCAGAAATAGGCAACCATGTATACTTTCCAGCAGGCAACCAGGGTACTATTTCGTTGGCCGTTTGTGGTTTTATGCTCGCCAAATAACTAGAAACTTCTTGGAAGTTTCCAAAATTACTAATCACAACCACCCTATATCGGTTGTCTAAATTCACTAATTCTTTTTGAAAACTTCGGGTATTAAAAACAGATCGGTTGTAATTGTCAATAGATCGCATAGCTTCTGCTGCAAGCACCGGTTCTATTTCTTCCATGACAAATATTGCCAGGTGACTTGTTTGTTCTTCCCATCTGTATGAATTTTCTGGAGCACTAAGTTGTGTGGAGTCCGTACTTGCACTTGGGTTATTGTTAAAGGGAGTGGGAGTGGTAGGTGCCGTTGCTGGTTTTTCGGGTTCCAAGATCCTAGCGCGTTTACTAATAGCTTCCAACAAATCAGCAGCACGCATGTAAAGTGGCGAATTTGGAAAACGCAGTTGTAATTCTCTTAGTAAGCGGATGGCTGTACTATCTTTTTGTTGTTGCACATAATAAGCGGCTTCAATGTAGAGAAGTTGTGGTGTCCAGTGATTTTCTCCGGCCAATTGATCAGTTTCTTGCTTCAGCTTCACCGCTTCTTCATAGGCGCCTTTTGCAAAAAGTGTATAAATGGAAGTGTAAATACTATCATAGTTTTTAGATAATTCGTTTGTTCCTTTCGCTTGCTGTCCATTGAGCAGGGCTGTAAACTTACTGTCTACAAAACGGTCATTCATTTCTTTTAAAATCAAGGTTGCTTTACTACGATTCCCGCTTTGTAAAGCGCAGTTATGAAGATGAAACAGTACTTCATCTAATTTTTGAAAATTGGGAAATTGCGTATTAATGCGGTCAAGTAATTTTATTCCTGCCTGGCAATCCTCAATTTCTTGTATCAAGGTGCTGCCTGCATCGAATAGCGCTATACACAATGAGTCTGTACAATTTTTCTTTTTTTCCTCCGTAAGTGGCAGGCCTGCGTAGAGTGTTTCAAAATCAATGGCTGCATCAGACAAATTGTTTTTTGCCCCTGACGAATCTTTCCCGCTTGCTTGTACTAAAGCCAGGGTGGATTGCATGCTGGCAGCTCTTCGCCAATTATCCATATTAGGTCGATTTCCCCACCGGGCAATAAAGGCAGCCTGGCCTCTACTGCGGCTGGAGGCATTATAGAAATACCATTCGCCCTTATCTGTTTCTGTTCCAAATAGAGAAGGGGCCTGTAGATTGGTTGGCATGGGTCTTGATACCGCTGTTGCAGGATCATCTTGTAAGCCAGCTTGCTTGCGTAATTGTTTTACAATTTTTTTTACAGCATCTTTTCTCTCCTCCTCCGTTAAGGATGCCAATACTAGTAAACTGTCTTGCCTTTCAATAATGGCTAGTTTAGTTACAAGTGTTTGTAGTGCTTTTTTCTTTATGGCTAACATGGCCGGGTCTACCGGTAAGCTATCAGTGGTTTTGAGACTATCGTAATATTGAGCGGCTTTTGCATAGGAGCTTGATTCATAGGAGATCTCAGCCAGCTGTAAGAATGCCTTGTTTCTTTGGAGCGTGTTGTTGGTGGGAGCAGTTGTACTTTGGTATAAGGATTCAATTGCTCGGTTTTTGTTGCCCACAGTTAAATCCATTTGCGCCGCTGTATAAAAAATGATATCCCGATAGGCGCTGTACTTTTCCTTTATTCCCATTTCAAGTAAACGTTGCACATTGCTATTGACATAGTCTGCCCCACCTCTATTAGCTCTTATTGCAGCAATACGTGCTTGTATTTCTAAAATTAAATCTGTAGAGTGAGGAACAGCTCGACTGTAATATTGATTAGCGGCTATATAATTGCCTGCTTTCTCAAATAATTGGCCAGTTAAAAATTCCCATCTTGCTTTTTCATTTAGCGTTGCAACTCCATCCAGTGCTTTTGAAAGATGAAAAGCAGCGCTATCCCAGCGTTCTTGTTTGTAAAAAGATAGTGCAGTTAGTTCTGCTAATTCTGTTTTTAGTCTTTTTGGAAAGGCGGGATCATTGCGTAGGGTTTCGATTAAACCGGCAGCTTCTGCCAGCTGTTCCTGTGTCAGCTGCGTCCGAATCATCCATAGGAGTGCCTCATTTCTTTTGGGAGGAGCTGTACCTAATTTTTGAAGGACACCACCATTCTCTTCACTGGCTATGCTACTAGCACGATTCCCATCCCTTCCACTTCCTATAGATTTAAAATAGCCATCTTTTTCTCGTGGGGCATAATAGTAGTTGATGAATTGGAAAACATCATAAGCGGAGTCAAACTTTTCTTGGAGGTAATAGGCCATACCCCATAATAAGTAAAGGTTGTCATTCCAATCATTTCTTAAGTCATGTAATGCAATTCCTGATGAAGCTTTTTGTATAACGCTATCCAAGTCAACCGAATCTTTTCGGGTAGTGCGTAAACTAAAATTGTAAAAAGGGAGTAATGCGCTGTAATCATCCTGGTGCGATGCTTTTGCTTTTTGTAATACTTCGTTTAGCTTCCTTGCCGCGTTGTATGTAAAGTTGTAATGCGTTACTGTATTTTGAACAAGCCGGGAAGGTTGCCCCAGCTTTCCTTCTTTTGTTTTTTCTGAACGGAGTAATCTGTCTTTGTATTCTTCCTCTTTGGGCAGGTCAATGCGAAAGCCCTGTTGAGAAAGGGTCGTGGCTGGCCATCCTAGTGCTAGTAGGATTAAAAGGCGAAAAAGGGAGCACACCTTCTGCATATCTTCTTGCAATCTAGCTCCTTAATAACTGATTTTCAAATTATTTAGTGTGTTAGACCTTAATTTTTTGTGAGTATTTTGATTGAGATTCAATGGGTTTGGGTATTGCTGTGCCTTACCTTTATACCATTGCATTACTAATGGCAAAATTGGAATTACCAGCAGGGTTGAAGCGATTAAGAAGTCGATACCGATTGGTGGTCATGAATGATGACACCTATGAGGAGGTAGTGACATTTAGGCTGTCTCGTCTTAGTGTTTACACAGCATTTAGCATGGTGTTTGTAGTGCTTGTAGGATTGACAACCGCATTGATCATTTTTACTCCCCTCAAATACTATATTCCTGGCGCTGGTTCTGATTACGCCTCGGTGATGGCTCTAAAAAGATTACAGTACAGGGTGGATTCGGTTGCCAGGGAGGATGCCTTAAAAAATCAGTATATTTTGGGTCTCAAAAAAGCCCTGACAGGCCAATCTGAAACTTCCTTGGATACAACGCAACTTGATATTCCTTCAGCTTCGGTAATTAATGATTGAATCAATTATAAAATTATGTTTACAACCAAACCAAAAACAGACATGCAAACTAACTTACCTCAATCTAGCAGTGCTGCTACTTTAATTAGTGCAGGTACTGTTTTAAAAGGCGATATCAGTAGCAATGGTGACCTCCGCATTGATGGTACCGTAATGGGAAATGTTAAAACCTCTTCCAAGATCTTAATTGGCAGCACTGGAGTAGTAGAAGGGGATATCATCGGTAACCAGGCAGATGTTACAGGTAAAGTAAATGGTAATATTCGTGCTAATGAGTTACTGCAATTACGTGGTGAATGTGTGGTAGCAGGTAATATCTACGCAGGTAAATTGCAAGTTGAGCCATCAGCAACTTTCAACGGACAATGCCATATGGGTGCTAACGTAGTGGACATGACCAAAGATGAACAACAATCCCAAGTCCTCGCGCGATAAGGCTAAGGCAGATTTGCTTCGATATGCAGGTCTTGCATCGCAGTTGTTGGCATATCTAGCTATTGCTGTGGCTGCTGGCATGCAAATTGATCGATGGGCTGGAATATTCCCCTTGTTAACTATTTTGTTTCCGCTGCTTACATTAGCAGCGCTCTTCTATAAACTTTTTAAAGAGACAGGTGGTTCAACATAGTAACAAATGAAAATAATTACAAAAACTACCTATCTATTATTTAGTCTGATCTTTTTAGTGATCAGTAGTATTTTGCTTTTAACTAGCTCTTGGCTTACGGCGCTGCAGTTGGATGTAACTATTGTATTAGCTGCTAATCTTCTGCTTTTTTTGGTTACAATTTTCTCTGCAACGCTTACTGCAAAGAGTTTTGCAAATCCCAACCTTCAGGCTTCCATAAGAGCGGTGATGCTCTCCTTTATGGTTAAATTCTTTGTGCTAGCTATTGCTGCTTTTGTTTACATCTATGTGCAACGTCAATCCGTTAATCTACGCGCGCTTATTAGTGCTGCAATGCTATACTTAATTTACACGGGTGTGGAAGTAAGGCTACTGCTCAAGGCATTGAAAAAATAAAATATGCCCAAAAAGGAGGTTCCGCTTGATTACTTGACCCGCTATTTACCAATTGGCACCGATCAACAAGTTCTTTCCCTATTACAACAGCACCGTGTCCAACTTACCATTACCCGCGAACGAAAAACAGTGCTAGGGGATTATCGACACCGTACCCAGGATTTACATCATCGAATTACAGTAAATGGAAATTTAAATCCCTATGCTTTTTTGGTAACGCTTTTACATGAGCTTGCTCACTTAGTGACCTTTGAAAAGTTTGGGAATCGCGTACAAGCGCACGGGGAAGAATGGAAACGCTGCTATGCTAATCTGCTAAACTCTTTTTTAGCACTTCAACTTTTGCCGCTTCCACTTCAACAGGCTTTGCAAGAGGTATTAATTAATCCGGCAGCCAGTAGTTGTGCGGAAGATGGATTAATGCGGGTGCTACGTCAGTATGATCAGCCCAAAGAAAATCACCTTTTCTTGGAGGAATTACCGGCGGGAGCATTTTTTAAAATAAAGGATGGGCGCGTTTTTCGAAAGGAGGCGCTGCTTCGAAAACGATTTAAATGCAAAGAGGTGAAAACGGGAAATTACTTTCTCTTTTCACCTGTATATGAGGTAGAAAGATTGACAGAATAGTGCTAGGTAAAACCTTAGGCTACTGCTTTTTTTACCAAGGCAGCTGCTTCGCTTAATAAAATTGCTGATTGGACCTTGAGTCCACTTTCATCAATCAGTTTTTTAGCTTCCACGGCATTAGTACCTTGTAATCTCACGATGATAGGAATAGTGATGTTACCTAAATTTTTATAAGCATCAATGACACCTTGTGCCACTCGGTCACAACGTACAATACCTCCGAAAATGTTTATTAAAATTGCCTTAACAGCAGGATCTTTCAAGATAATTTTAAAACCTGCTTCTACTGTTTGCGCGTTGGCAGTACCTCCTACATCCAAGAAGTTGGCGGGTTCGCCTCCGCTAAGCTTAATCATATCCATGGTGGCCATTGCCAGACCAGCACCGTTAACCATACACCCTACGTTGCCATCCAGCTTTACAAAGTTTAAGTTGAACTGGCCTGCTTCAACTTCGGTAGGATCTTCCTCTGTTACGTCTCGCAATGCAGCCAAATCAGGATGACGCATCAGCGCATTGTCATCTAGATTCATCTTACAATCAACAGCAAGTATTTTATCATCGGCAGCCTTGAAAAGGGGATTGATTTCTAACATGGAGCAATCTAATCCAACATAGGCGTTATAGAGATTGGTTACAAAACGAACACAGTTTTTAAGCGCTTCGCCGCTAAGTCCCAGGTTAAATGCAATCTTACGCGCTTGGAAGGGTTGCAGTCCCCCTCCGGGATGTACCCACTCTTTAAATATTTTTTCTGGAGTGTGATGGGCTACCTCTTCAATGTTCATCCCCCCCTCTGGACTATACATGATCACATTTTGTCCTTTTGATCGATCTAGCAAAATGGATAAGTAGAATTCCTTTCTTTCACTGGGGCCGTCGTAGTACATATCTTGAGCCACCAACACTTTATTAACCACTTTTCCGGCTGGTCCCGTTTGGAGAGTAACCAATGTGCCACCTAAAATTTTTTCAGCAAAATCAGCAATGTCTTCTAAACTCTTACCCACTTTGACGCCATTGATTCCATTCTCTTTAATTGCTCCTTTACCTCGACCCCCCGCATGAATTTGCGCTTTCACTACAGCAAACTTACTACCAGATTTCTCCTGGATTGATTTGTAAGCATCCTTTGCTTCCTGAGCAGTTGAACAAGCTATACCCTCCTGTACGGTGACATTATATTTTTTTAGCAATTCCTTGGCCTGGTATTCATGCAGGTTCATAGGGAAAAATTTTCGCGAAGATAGGGCAAAAGAGGGTGGGTAAAACCTTCTTTTAACGATTGCTTTCGAAAGGACCTGCTATTTTTGTGGCCACCTTGGCTGCTATAAGAAATTACATACTGTTACCATTGTTGTTGGCTGCTACTACTTGGGTAGCCAGTCAAGAAATGCCTGTATTGCGTAATCAGGGTCGTTCCAGAAATCTTATGCAAGGGGGGGCGCCTACTGGTTTAAGTCGAATGGGAAATATGGTTACAAGCGGTGCCACACAGGATAGCATGAAGCGTAGAGATAAATTAGAGGATTCTATCACCATTTCATATCGCTTGTTGAATCAGCCCCTGGTTTATCTACTAGATTCAACAGTTAATGATTTCACAAGCCGGTTTCCGTTAAAACCTACTACTCTACACTTGGGTAATTTAGGGAGTGCTACGCGTCCGTTGCTTTTTTCTCCTTACGGGCAACCTGGATTTGATGCAGGATTTCACGCATATGATCCTTATCGACTCAACCCCAATGAGATTCCATTTTTTCAAACTACCCGTCCTTACACGGAACTTGAATATTCTTTAGGAACACGCGTAGAACAAATAATTGGTTTACAACACACACAAAATATCAATGCGGGGTGGAATTTTTTCTTTCGCTATCGAATGATTAACTCACCTGGAATTTTTCAACACCAGCGCTCTAATCATTCTAATTTTGTTTTTTCTACCCGTTATCAGTCTAAAAACCTTCGCTACCAAACATGGGCGCTTTGGCTATCCAATAAGTTACAAGCAGAAGAAAATGGAGGTATCGTTGACACAACGGATATCTTGAATGATCCCATTTTTGTGGATCGTTTCAATATTCCCGTCTGGCTGGGTGGTCCTGATAATTTTACCTCTAATTTTTTCAGTACACGCATTAAAACGGGCAATCAATACAATAACCGTGTTTTGCTTTGGCGAAATCAATATGACATCGGAAGAAAGGACTCTTTGGTTACTGATTCAACTGTAGTCCCCCTCTTTTTTCCTCGTGTACGAATCGAACATCAACTTCGTTTTGATAAAGAACAATACGCCTTTATCGACAAGGTCCCAGGGGCTACTTTTTATTCCCAGTTTTACCAAATTCCCCTCCAATTGGGTGATACAATTGACTTGCGAGACAAGTGGCAACTCTTAACTAATGATTTTTCTCTCTATCAGTTTCCTGATGAAAAAAATTTAAAGCAGTATTTTAAAATTGGGGCCACGTTACAATTAATATGGGGTACTACTTCGTTGCAGTCCAATTCATTTTTCAATTCAGCTGGCAATTTCTCCTATCGAAATATTACTCGGAATAAAAAATGGGACTTGGCCATAGATGGTGTTCTATATTTTGCAGGTTTTAATGCAGGGGACTACCAGGCAGCTGCCCGTATGCAACGAATAGTTGGAAGTAAAAAAAATACGATAGAATTAAATGCTTCCAATACCAATCGTAGTCCTTCTTTTATATTTGATCAGCGAAGTAGCTTTTATCTTTCTAAACGGCTCCTTGACCTCAACAAAGAAAATCGTACACAGATTGGCATCAATCTGCATTTTCCAGCCATTGGTACCAAACTAATTGGAAATTATTTATTGTTTACTAATTATACCTATTTCACGAATTTCTACGAACCACAACAAGAGTCGAGTCTGTTCACCATGTTGCAGGTTTCCTTGCTGAAAACAGTTCGTCTCGCAAAAAGTTGGCGTTGGCATTTAGAGGCCTATTGGCAGCAGCGAGTGGGGACTGCGCAGCTACATACCATTCCTTTTTACATTAGAAATCGAATTGCGTATGAAGGCAATCTTGGGTTTAAGAATTTAAAATTGGCAACGGGAGTTGAGTTGAGAGTTCGCCCCCCTTATAAGGCGGACGCCTATTCCCCGTTACTGGGGCAGTTTTTTTATCAGGACAGCCTGACCATACAAAACCAGTTGCCAGATATTGCCGCGTATGCCAACTTTAAAATCCGTTCATTTACTGCTTTTGTACGAGCTGAAAATCTGAACACTGCCCGTGATTTACAGGGGTTTGGGTTTACACGTAATAATTTAGTGGCACCCGGATATGCATTAAATGGACTACATATCAGGGTAGGTATTCATTGGCAGTTTGTTAACTAATTGTTTTCTTCTTTCTTTTATCTTTGCATGATATGCGTCGATTATTTTTTGCTATTGCAGTAGTGGTTTACGTGCTCAGCTCCATGGGTTGGGTGCTAGATATCCATTATTGTATGGGAAAAGTTGACGCGGTTCACTTGTTTGAGAAGGAGAAGTCTTCCTGCGGTACTTGTGGGATGGCTGCCAATGAATCGGAGGGATGCTGTCATGATGAGGCGGCTTTTGTAAAACTGATACAGGATCAAAAACCTCCAGTAACATTGCATTTTAATTTGCAGCCTGCAGTTTTCACATTGCCATCAACCAGCTTTCAAGAAATCCTCCCTGATTTTTTCTTGGTTGCCTCTAGTGCAACTTTTTCAACGGCACCTCCTGGAGAGCAGTCGCCTTTATTTATACGGCATCGCGTATTTAGAATTTGATTTTTTATATTTCTTTAGCCCACAATACTGGGTTTCTTTTTTATCAATTTATTTTTAATTCAACAATTAATTTTCATTTTATGAAAACAAAAAACTTATTTCTAGCAGCTGCTTTTATTATAAGTAGCGTAATGGGTGTTCAAGCACAAAACAAAAAAGAGATTTTCCAAGTTTCCGGAAACTGTGGAATGTGTAAGGGTCGTATTGAAAATGCGGCTAAAGAAGCAGGTGCAACACAAGCTTCCTGGAACGCTGATAGTAAAAAACTGGCTGTAACCTATGACGCGGCCACTACCTCTCTTTCTAAAATTCAAGAGCAAGTTGCACTGGTAGGCCATGATAATGCTGGGGCAAAAGCATCAGATGATGTCTACGCAAAATTGCATGGATGTTGCAAGTATGATCGTACAGCTGCTGCTGCAACTGATGGCGAATCTTGCTGCAAAGATGGAAAATGCAAAGATGGTTCTTGCAAGGATACTAGTAAGGACTGTTGCAAAAATGGACAGTGTGAAAAAAAAGGGAAAAAGGGAAAATCATGTTGCGCTAATTGCACAAAGGCGTAACCAGTATGCACAAACTATTATTAGTTATACTGCTGCCCCTCTTTTTGGGTGGGCAGCAGTATACTTTCGCCCAGTTTAGTGGGGGAAGGCTACAAGCAACGGGACTCACTTGTGCGCTTTGTAATAAAGCTATTCATCAATCGTTAGAACAACTACCCTTTGTTACAAAAGTGGAGGCTGATATCAAGTCCTCTGCTTTTACCTTGACCTTTGGTGGTAATGGTAGTGTTAGCCCTGCTAAACTCAAGGCTGCTGTTGAGGATGCTGGATTTTTTGTTGGTGAGTTACAATTGACGGGCACTTGGAATCAAGATCCAATTGAACGGGGTGTTCCATTTGTGTGGGGTGAACAGACTTTTGAGTTCATTTCTGCTAAAACACCTGCTACCTCAAAAGCATTTAATTGCATTGTGGTAGGGAAAGGGTATTTGACAGAAAAAAGTTTGAGGAAGATAAGGACGGAGTATAGCGAGTTTTTAAAAGCCGACATAGCATTATTTCAGTTACTATTTGTTAAATAATTTCTCATGTGTAAAAGCATCTTGTTTTCATTTTTTTTGCTGGCAAGCTTTGGTGTTTCTGCGCAAGCCCTAAAGCAAGAACCGGCCTCGGATTTTAAGCTTCCAAATGCAAAAGGTGACAGCATTACCCTCAGTCAATTTCGTGGTAAGGTGGTGCTTCTTGATTTTTGGGCATCTTGGTGTGGCCCCTGCAGAGTGGCCAACAAGCACTTAGTAAAAATTTATCCAACGTATAGAAATAAGAATATTGTTTTTTTAAGTGTTTCATTAGACGAGCAGCCAAGTGATTGGCTCCATGCGGTGAAAAAGGATAAATTATCTTGGGTACAGTTGATAGATAAAAAGGCATGGAATTCACCTGTAGCAGCTGCCTGGGATGTAAACTCAATACCCTCCACTTTTTTAATTGACCAGGAGGGAAATGTGATTGCCAGAAACTTGATGGGGTCAGCATTAGAGTCGGGAATTGATAAATTAATAAAGCAGTGAAAGGTTTAAGATCTTACATAGTGCTTTTATCTTGTAAAGTACTTTTTGTAATGCCACTTTTTGGCCAGGAGCTCTATGTCTTCAATGAGCCAGCTTCTACATTACCAGCACGCTCCTTGAATTTTAAATTAAAGAATCATTTGGTTCAACAAACCAATTTGTTAAATCAGTTTTCATTTCGAACTACTCCTCAGGTCTTTATGGGCGTAAATAAAAATTTGACAATTCGCCTGGGCGGTACTGTTTCATCCATGTATTCCACTCTGCCTAAGGTGGAATCTTTTCATGTATATGCTAAGTATCGGTTTCTCTCTCGTGATGCTATTCATCGGCATTTTCGATTGGCCGGTTACATGGAGGCGGCACGCACTAACGCCCCATTCATGAATGATGAGATAAATTTAGGGGGTGATCGTTCTGGAGTGGAAGCTGGTCTTATTCTTACACAGCTTTGGAATAAGTTTGCGCTTTCTAGTACTATCAGTCAAACGCAGGTATTTCATTACTATCGTTGGGATAAAGTAAGACATGGAGTATTGCATCCTTTTACCTCCGCTCAGTTTACTATTTCTGGAGGGTATTTGGTGTTTCCCAGGACTTACACCAGCTATAAGCAAACCAATTTTAATTTATATCTGGAGTTACTTACACAGCGTGCATTGGATCGTAGTTTATACTACGTTGATTTGGCACCCGCTTTTCAATTAATCTTTTCCAGCAAAACAAAGTTAAATGTGGGTTATCGATTCCAGGTAAAAGGAGACATGAAGCGAATGATGCAGGAAAGTTGGTTGCTTAGTTTGGAAACCAGTTTTCTGGGAGTATTGAAAAAAAAAGTTAAGGATTAAGAACGTTTATTCGGAAGGAAAATCCCAATGCTACATAATAGTTGACGGATTCTTTAGTAAGTCCTTTACCCCCCGAAAAATCGATTTTGCAATTATCATTGAAATAATAAGCAATCCCTCCATCTACTCCGTGTAATGGTGTATCTAAGGGTCGAATGCTTCCAAAAATTTCAGCATAAGCATACCAGCTTTGGCCCAAATTAATTCCAGGGGCAAGCGTATATATCCATTCTGGAGATCCTCCATTACCATCCCACTCAGCCCCAAGATTATAACCCAATGCTATTTTATCTGTCAGTGTGTGTTGCAAGGTGAATCGAAAGTTGGGAGAAAGACTGGGTGTTTTAAAGTTGACAGATCCCAGCGCAGGAATACCGGTGTGAAAAATCAGCGAGGTTTGCGGTCTTAGCCCCTTTTCTTTCCAAAGCGCAATCTTACCACCAATTTGGGTTGGTATAAGTCCGCTAACTTTTGATGCTCCATTTTCCAGCGTGTTGGCCTCTGTAATTAATCGAAACTCAAAGCGGGGGTTTAGACCCAGTTTCCACAGGGCGGTAGGATGTACCCAAGCAAATCCAGTGCCGTATTTTTCTTTATTAAATCCAATTTCTGCTTGGAGATACCCTTTTTTTGTTATTGATACGGATTCTGTTTGATCTGGACGATCTGTGTCCATTCTTCCAGTTTGCTGTCCTTTTGTTTGTTGCAAGAGAACCACAAAAGAAAAAAGCAAGAACGTCTTTTTTGTAATACCTGTTGCTTTGCTGATCATTCGCATCTCCAAATTTATGCAGTAACTTGTTGTAAATTTCTTATGTATGAAATCCAGAAGAACTTTTATTAAAGCAGCAGGCCTGGTTAGTGTTTGGGGAGCCATTCCACCGGCAATTGCTAAATCTGTTATAGCCGCTGATACGCAAATTCCAGTTTTGGGAGCTGAGGAAATTGGCTTTGCTCAGCAACCACTTCCTTATTTGTATGCCGCATTAGAGCCAGTGATTGATGCGCTGACTATGGAGATTCATTATACAAAGCACGCGGCCGGTTACACAAAAAATCTTATTGATGCTTGTGCTGGGGAAAAGGTTGATACATCAAAAGTCAAATTAATGGAGCTACTTGGTCTAATTTCAACCTATTCTACCAAAATGCGTAACAATGCCGGTGGGCATTACAACCATGAGTTTTTTTGGCGTTCGCTTGCACCGGTACATGATAAGCAGACCAACAATCCTTCGGGTGCTTTACTCGAGGCAATAGTTACTCAATTTGGTTCATTTGAAAATTTTCAATCACAATTCAGTGATGCAGCACGTAATCGTTTTGGAAGCGGGTGGGCATGGTTGGTAAAAACAACAGATGGAAAATTAAAGGTAGGTTCTACACCTAATCAAGATAATCCACTCATGGATTTGAGTGAGCTCAAGGGCACTCCACTGTTGGGATTGGATGTGTGGGAACACGCGTATTATCTAAAATATCAAAATAAAAGACCAGACTACATTGCTGCGTGCTGGTCTTTATTTAATTGGGAGGTCCTGGAAAGAAGGTATAAAAACGCTTAGGCTTTTTCCTGTATGTAGCTTTCCATAGGCTCACAAGTACAAATCAGATTGCGATCTCCGTGTGTATTGTTAACCCTTGAAACGGATGGCCAGAATTTATTATGTGTTACATAGTAAAGCGGAAAGGCGGCTTTCGTGCGCGTATAGGCGTGGGGCCACTGATCAGCCATCACTGTTGCTTGGGTGTGCGGAGCATTTTTTAGTGGGTTATCTTTCTTATCTGCTTTTCCTTCTTCAATTGCTCTGATCTCCTCTCGAATAGTAATCATGGCATCGCAAAAGCGATCTAATTCGGCCTTGTCCTCACTTTCAGTTGGTTCAATCATAATAGTTCCTGCAACTGGAAAACTCATTGTGGGAGCATGGAAACCATAGTCCATTAATCGTTTGGCTACATCTTCTGCTTCTATTTCTGCTGATTTTTTGAATGGGCGTAAATCAACTATGAATTCGTGTGCACATTGTCCACTTTGATTGGTGTAAAGTATATCATAATGGCCAGCTAATCTTGCTCGCATATAATTTGCATTCAAAATTGCATATTCAGTGGCTCCTTTGAGACCGGCTGCACCCAACATTCTGATATAGGCATAGGAAATTAAAAGAATCATGGCGGAGCCATAGGGAGCTGCAGATACAGCATCGGCTGTGCCTTGTGTAATGTGTCCAGGCAGGAATGGTTTTAAATGTTCTTTTACACAAATGGGTCCCATGCCAGGTCCACCACCACCATGCGGAATGGCAAATGTTTTATGAAGATTCAAGTGACAAACATCTGCTCCAATTAATCCCGGCGCAGTTAGACCAACTTGCGCATTCATGTTGGCGCCATCCATATACACTTGTCCACCGTGTTGGTGAACAATGCTGGTAATTTCTTTTACAGTTTCTTCGTATACCCCATAGGTACTGGGGTAGGTGATCATGATACCAGCTAATTGTTGGCTATTAGCCTCCGCCTTTTGACGAAGATCATCCAAATCAATGTAGCCATTATCTAGCGCTTTTACTACCACCACTTTCATACCAGCCATTACTGCGGAGGCTGGATTAGTGCCGTGAGCAGATATCGGAATAAGCATTACATCACGATGCGGATTACCTTGTGCGGCGTGATAAGCACGTATGGTTAATAGTCCAGCATATTCTCCTTGCGCACCACTGTTAGGTTGCAAACTACAAGCGTCAAAAGCTGTCACATCACATAAGTATTGGCTTAATTCTTCCATTACAGTGTGATATCCTTTTGCTTGCTCTTTTGGAATAAAAGGATGCAGGCTGTTCCACTCGGGCCAGCTAAGTGGAATCATCTCGCTAGCGGCATTTAATTTCATCGTACAACTTCCCAGTGAGATCATTGAAGTATTGAGCGAAAGGTCTTTGTTTTCTAGTTGCTTGATGTAGCGCATCATCTGGCTCTCACTCTTGCACGTATTGAAAACAGCCTGCGTTAGATACGTACTGTTTCGGTTTAATGCAGCGGGCCAGTTTTGAGCTATTTGTGTTTTATCTAAGGAGAAACTCACTGGTTGTTTATCATCCTCAAAGCAATTGATCAAATCGTAGAGATCTTCCAGGCTGGTAGTTTCGTCCAGTGAAAGGGCAACCAAGTCATTGCAAGGGTAACGAAGATTGATGCGTTGTGCAGTTGCTTTAGCTCTAATCGTTGATACGCGATCAGTTTGGATTGTGATTGTATCAAAATAATGTGCGGAGAGGAGTTTGTAGCCTCTTTCTTTCAACGCATCTGCTACTAACTGTGTAAGCGTGGTGATACGACTAGCAATATTTTTTAAGCCATCTGGTCCATGAAAAACCGCATACATCGCAGCCATATTGGCTAGTAATGCTTGTGCTGTACAAATATTAGAGGTTGCTTTTTCACGTTTGATATGTTGCTCTCTGGTTTGGAGTGCCATACGAAGTGCGCGCTTTCCTTTTGCATCAATACTTACTCCAATAATTCGTCCGGGGATATTTCTTTTAAAATCATCTCGGGTAGCAAAGAAGGCGGCATGGGGGCCACCAAACCCTAAAGGCACACCTAATCGTTGGGCAGAACCCACTGCCGCATCAGCACCTAATTCTCCGGGAGGGGTAAGAAGAGTAAGGGCGAGCAGGTCAGTAGCCATTACTACAAAGGCTCCCTTTTCATGTGCGGTTTGAATAAATTGACGATAATCAACAATGGCACCTTTATCGTTGGGATATTGAAGAATAGCCCCAAAGTAGGTTTCGTCAAGTGAAGCGGTTTTATAATCTCCTTCTACTAGCTCAATCTGGATAGGTAAAGCACGCGTTCGTAATAAATCTTTTGTTTGCGAGTATACCTCCTTGTCGATAAAAAAACGAGGTCGATCAATATGATCTTGCTTGTTCAGTGTGTTGAAGAACATGGTCATGGCTTCAGCAGCGGCAGTAGCCTCATCAAGTAAGGAAGCATTTGCAATAGGAAGTCCTGTTAAATCGGAAACCATTGTTTGGAAGTTTAATAAACTCTCCAAACGGCCTTGCGCAATTTCTGCTTGGTACGGAGTGTACTGTGTATACCATCCTGGGTTTTCAAAAATATTGCGAAGAATAACAGAGGGTGTAATAGTGTTGTAATAACCCTGTCCAATGTAAGTTTTCCAAACTTGGTTTTGTTGCCCTACAGTGCTGATATGTTGCAGATAGGTGTGCTCTGTCATGGCGTCGGGTACTTGTAACGCACGATCCATTCGGATGCCAGCAGGCACTGTTTTGCTGATCAGTGATGCAATGTCTTTTTCACCGATCACTGCAAGCATTTCTTGGGTCTGGTTGATAGAGCCAATGTGTCGGTTGCTAAATTCTGTTGTTTGGTTACGAAGAATATCCATAGTGGGGTAAAGCGTTCAATTTGTGTGCAAAATTACGGGTAAGTTCCTTTCTTTGCCTGATGAACAAGCCCTTGTTAGTAAACTGGGAAAAGAAATCTGCAGAGCGTCAAAAACTCTATAAGCAGTTTCTTCAACGCGTGCCAAAAAATGAAGTGTTGAAGCGTCAGGGGGTCTTTCATGAGGAAGCCTTTGACAAGGTGGATTGCCTTAGCTGTGCTAACTGCTGTAAGGGCTATTCCCCTCGATTTAAAACACCTGATATTAAGAGAATAAGCAAGGTATTGGGAATGAAAGAGGGGCAGTTTATTGAGAACTATTTAAAGGAGGACCAGGATGGTGATTTTGTATTGCAGCAATTACCCTGCCCGTTTTTAGGTAGCGATAATTACTGCAGCATTTACGAGGACAGGCCTTCTGATTGTAGACGATTTCCCTATACGGATGAGGATGTTTTAGTAAAAAGGGTACCGCTCACTTTAAAGAATACTAGTTTCTGCCCAATAACCTATGTTGTGATAGAAAAACTGATGGAAGCAATTCCTAAACCCTAGTATTCAAATTTTCGGAGAGTGGGACTTTTGAACCAGGTTACGCCTGCAATTAGTAGTGTCATACATCCCCCAAAAATCACTGATGGAATTAATCCCATTGCAGTAGCAGCCACACCACTTTCAAATTGTCCCAATTCATTGGAGGAATTTATGAACATCGAATTCACCGCAGAAACCCGGCCTCTCATCTCATCTGGCACAAAAAGTTGCACAATCGTACCTCTAACAATCATACTAACCCCATCAAAAAGTCCGGAAGCTAACAACGCAAAAAAGCTAAGCCAAAAACTTTGCGATAAGGCAAAAATTAAAATACAAAGGCCAAAACCGGCCACCACAATCAGTAGTGCTTTTCCTTGATTCTTTTTTAGCGGTTTCTTGGTGAACCATGCTAATGCAATAAAATTTCCAATATAGGTAGCGGCAACCAGCCAGCCTAGTCCCTGTGGTCCAACTTTCAAGATATCATTGGCAAATGCGGGCAATAAGGCAACGGCTCCTCCAAAAAGCACGGCAAACATATCTAAGCTCATGGCGCTTAATAATGCTTTTTGATTCCACACAAAGTGCAATCCTTCTTTTACCCCTTCCCAAGTTTTAGCATTTCCTTGCCAGCTGATGGGTTTTGGTGCAATTCGTTGAAATAATAATATGGCAATAGAAGGAAGAACCAATACAGGTATAAAGGCAACCGTGATGTTTGTATAACCCATCAATAATCCTGCAAATGCAGGACCAATTACCGCAGCAATCAACCAAACCATGCTATTAATAGACGCAGCTTTTACCAACGATTCACTGGGCACCAGTTGTGCTAAGAATGCATTAAATGCAGCACCAGAATAGGCGCGAACGGCTCCGGTGCCTGCCATCAACAAATAAATGGTCCACTCTGCTATTTTACTGGAGTAGTGTTGCGTGTACCAATCAGAAGTTGCTATCGTAAGCCCTGCCATTAAAACTAGATACAGTCCCATGCAAATTGTAAGCAGTTTTCGTTTATCACTTCGGTCAACACGTACTCCTGCGGGTAGGGCTAGGGCAATAGCGGGGATCACCTCTGATAACCCCAGCATTCCCAGGGCTAGTTTACTTCCGGTAATTTCATAAAGACGCCACCCTAAAAGCACCGGGGTCATTCGTAAGCCGGCAATGAATAAAATGCGAGCAACAATATAGGCGGTGAATTCAGTGTTGATGACAGGCTGTGATAAATAGGGTATCTGATGCCAACGTTTCATGAGAGCTCAATATAATGTATTCCTGATTCGTATGTTTTATCGAGAGCATTAATCAATGATTGTAGATGGGCATCGTTATAAAGAAAATCTGCATCACTAACATCTACAAAAAGTGCACGAGAGGATTGCTGTCGAAGGTAATGGGTGTAGGTATCTTGTAATTGTTGTAAATAATTGTCTGAAATATTTTGTTCATATGCCCGATTTCTTTTTTTGATATTCTCTTGCAACTTTTCAACCGGCGCATGCAAGTATACCAGTAAGTCTGGTTGTATAAGTTGTTGGTGAATGATATCAAAAAGCCGTTGATAGAGGCGGTACTCATCAGCTGGTAGCGTTACTTTGGCAAACAATAAACACTTTGTGAATAAATAATCTGAAATGGTGATTTGTTGAAAGAGATCTTGTTGTTGCAGTAATTCTTTTAACTGTTTATACCGTTCCGCCATAAAAAAAAGCTCTACGGGAAATGCATATTGATCAGGTTTTTCGTAAAATTTTGGAAGAAAGGGATTGTCGGCAAACTCTTCTAAGATTAAACGGGCTTTGTAATGCCTACTTAGTAATTGGGCCAGCGTGGTTTTGCCAGCTCCAATGTTACCTTCTATAGTTATGAATTGATACTTCATAATTGCCTGCAATTTAATTTAATTGCAACACTGTACCCTGGTCTTGACAAGCAGTAAGAAGTTGGCTGATGGTTTTGCCTGTGGTTGGGTCAAGGTAGGACGCTGCTATCTCTGCTAGCGGAATTAATGCAAAACGACGGTTTTGTACGGCCGGGTGGGGTACTTTCACCAGGGGGGTATCAATCACTTCACTGCCGAAAAAAAGAATATCGATATCAATAATTCTGGGTCCATATTTGAGGGTTCGCACTCTACCCATTTTTTCTTCAATCGCAAGCAATAACTCCATCAACGAGGAAGGGCTCAGCATTGTTTCAATTAACAATGCTTGATTTATATAATCGGGCTGGTCCAAGGGCCCCCAAGGACTTGTTTGATAAAAATTAGAATGGGTAACTAGTTTTCCTGCTTTTTCATTGATGAGTTGAGCTGCCTTAGTAAGGTTTTCAATTCGATCTCCAAGATTAGAACCAGTTAGCAAATAGACAAGATTCATGTTATTCAAATATCCTTAAAATTGAGATACATTTGTTCTCATGGCTTCAAATGATTCTGTTACGTATAGCCAATCTCGCGCTTTGTTGGCAATAATAAAAGCGAGTTTTCAGGCCATACTGGCAAACCCAAGTGCGCTAGTATTTAGCATTGCATTTCCTATTTTATTTGTAATCATTTTTGGGGCCTTTCGTCAGGATAAAGGAATGCAATATGCCGTTGCTATTCAGGATGGAAGTGATACTACACATGCATTTTACCAAGCGCTTATTAAAAATCCATTTGTTAAAATTGTTCGTTTTTCAGATAGCGTTTCTTTGCGGCAAGCATTACTACGGGGTAAGGTAACAGGGGTCTTGGCTATTGAGTCTTATCTATCTGCTAACGCATCACCTGCGATTAAAATTCGATTTACTTCAACTACGGCTAGTGGCAATACCACTGGTGGTTTCCTTCAGCAATTAGATTATTTGATACTACAGCAGGAGGCTACGCAAGCTAACCGTATCAGATCCATTCAACTGCTTCCTCCCACTATCGAAGAGGTCAGGCCTTACAGGCCCATTGATTTTGTATTACCTGGACAAATTGGATTCTCCATTCTTTTTTCAACTTTATTTGGTATCGCGTTTACTTTCTATGGTTTACGTGAGCAGCTGGTGTTGAAAAGATTTTTTGCTACCCCCATACGTCCTATTAATGTTTTAATTGGTATTGGGATCAGCAGATTATTTTTTCAATTAGTGAGTGTTTCTGTATTGATTGCATTTGGACATTGGGTGATGGATTTCACGTTACATAATGGCCTCACTACATTCTTGTCTATTTTATTATTGACCATACTCATGCTTTTTTTACTCATGGGGGTCGGACTATTGATCAGTAGCGTAGCAAAAGTGGATTCCTCTATCCCGCTTTTGATCAACTTATTTGCGCTGCCTCAGCTTATTTTGTCTGGTACCTTTTTCCCCGTAGATGTTTTCCCGAGATGGATACAACAGATTAGTGCTTTATTACCGCTCCGCCACTTTAATGACGCGCTTCGTAAAATTTCATTTGAAGGGGAATCCTTACTTGCTTGCGGCACGGAGCTAGGTGTGTTACTTGGCTGGACATTCCTCATTTATTTTTTAACTAGCCGGCTTATACGCTGGGAATAATCGCCAAGAATGAATCGAATAGTTTCGTTGGTTTTATTGAGTGTAGGGGCACTTTTTTTATTAGTAACACTTCTTTCCTCATTTTTCCCCAGCCATGTTCGTGTATCAAGGGCTATTGATATTCAGCGTGAATCTACATTGGTCAATGGGATACTTCAAAATCCTTCCTATTGGAAAGCTGTGCTACCTGCAGGTACGCAATTTTCTACGCAAACAAGTACTGATAGTACATGTCATATTCTTATTCAGCATACTGCTGCTATTCAAATGGCTGCTGGCTACCAGGTGTTTTCAGCAGCTAATGGGGCTGCTTGTTCAGTTCAACGCTACTACGACTTTTATTTTGATTGGTATCCGTGGGAGAAATTTTCAAGCTTACTGCTGGAATCTAAATTTGGGCTTGTATTAGAAAATGAACTGCAGCAATTGAAAGGGAAGGCTAGCCAATAGATTTCATGCTAGCAATTTCCTATGTTATTTTGTTTCTCTAAGTAATTGAAGGTTTCTTCTGATTCCGTTGAAACCTGTCCTTTTAAGTGGTGAGTTGTAAAATACTTCTTTGAAAGTTTCCTCAGTCATCTCTTCCCATTCACTGGTGTTGAGTTGTAAAATTGCTGGAATGGGTTTGAAGTTGTTGGCTACATGCGGTCTGCTGAAACGATTCCAAGGGCATACATCCTGGCAGGTATCACACCCAAACAGCCAACCATCCATCTTTTCATTCTCTATAGAAGGTTTTAGGTGTGCTTTTAGTTCAATGGTGTAATAGGAAATACAACGACTACCATCGATTATTTTTTCTGGTAATATGGCGCTAGTGGGACAGGCTTCTATACATTTTGTGCAGGATCCGCAGAAGTCTTTTGTAAAGGGATTATCTGGTATTAGCGTTAAATCTGTGATGAGGGTAGCAATAAAGTAAAAAGAGCCGGCTTGCTTATGAATTAAGTTCCCATTTTTTCCTACCCATCCTAAACCTGCTTCTCTAGCCCATGCGCGTTCAAGTACGGGAGCTGAGTCTACAAATCCTCTACCCTCAATTTCGCCAATTTTTTCCTTGAGCTCACCTAATAAAGCATGTAACTTTTCTTTTATGACCAGGTGATAATCTTTTCCGAAAGCATATTTTGAAATCCGTGGTGCTTCAGCAGCTTGTTGCTGACTGGGAAAGTAATTCAAGAGTAGGGTAATTACTGAACGAGCCCCAGGTACGAGCCGGGTAGGATCAACTCGTAGGTCAAAGTAATTTTCCATGTAATGCATTTCCCCATGTAATCCTTTTTGAAGCCATTTGGTTAGCCTACGTTCGTCCTCCTCTAATCTCCTGGCTTGTGCAATCCCACAATAATCAAAGCCTAATTGACTGGCACTTTTTTTAACGATGGCGGTATGTTGTTCTATTAAAAGCACAAAGGATATACTGAAGGCTGCTGCAATATTAGCAGGCTTAGAAAGAATACACTGACTTTCATGCAGGCTTTTATTAACTTCTATGACAAAGTTACTCCTCTTGAGCTGGAATCTCAGACCTGAATGATTTTTGATAGTATGTAGACTGGTGTCGCTATATGTGCCTCCTAACTAAATAGTAACCTATGAATCTCGGAAATTATACCATTAAGGCTGCCGAAGTAATTCAGCAAGCGCAACAATTGGCATTTAATGCACAATCACCCGCAATTGAATCTTCTCACATATTAAAAGCATTGATTGAGGCGGCTGATACTCCCGTTGAGTATTTGCTAAAGAAAAATAATGTGACCATCTCTATTGTAGCAACTAAGACCGAGGATTTGTTAGCTACATTACCGCGCGTTAAAGGTGATCCTGCACAGCAGCTAAGCAGAGAAGCTAATACCTTGTTACTCCGCGCGGGAGCTTGCTTATCAACTTTTAATGATCAATTTGTTACACCAGAACATCTGTTGTTGGCTTTAGTAAAGGGGGATGATCCGGTAGGAAAATTATTAAAAAACGCAGGATTGTCCGAGTCGGGCCTTATCACGGCTATTAAAGAATTACGAAAAGGTGAGAAGGTTACTTCCTCCACTCAGTCCCAGCAATATAATGCGTTGTCTAAATATGCAAAAAACTTAAATGATTTAGCACGACAAGGGAAATTAGATCCGGTAATTGGACGTGATGAGGAAATCAGAAGAACCTTGCATATCCTTTCCAGACGCACTAAGAATAACCCCATTTTAGTGGGTGAGCCTGGTGTTGGAAAAACTGCAATTGCAGAAGGGATTGCGCACCGTATTATCAATGGAGATGTCCCTGAGAATTTAAAGACCAAAGTGATTTATGCACTGGATATGGGGTTGTTAATTGCCGGTGCCAAGTATAAGGGAGAATTTGAGGAGCGATTAAAGGCTGTGGTAAAAGAAGTAGGTGATTCCAATGGCGAAATAATCTTATTTATTGATGAGATACACACATTGGTGGGAGCAGGTGGTGGAGAGGGTGCTATGGATGCGGCTAATATTTTGAAACCTGCACTTTCTCGTGGCGAACTTCGTGCTGTTGGCGCTACCACACTCAATGAGTATCAAAAGTATTTTGAAAAAGACAAAGCATTGGAGCGTAGATTTCAGAAGGTATTCATTGAGGAACCCAATACAGAAGATGCTATTTCAATATTACGCGGCTTAAAAGATCGGTACGAAACACACCACCATGTTAGAATAAAAGATGAAGCAATTATTGCTGCAGTTGAGTTATCTCATCGGTACATTACCGACCGATTTCTACCGGATAAAGCAATTGACTTGATTGATGAAAGTGCTGCAAAACTTCGTCTTGAGATGAATTCAATGCCTGAAGAATTAGATACATTGGAGCGACAAATTCGTCAACTTGAAATTGAAAGAGAAGCGATCAAGCGTGAAAGTGATGAATCGAAATTGAAGGAGTTGAATACCGAAATTGCCAACTTGGCTGTGCAACGAGATACGCTGAAAGCAAAGTGGGTGGCTGAGAAAGAGTTGGTTGATCAACTGCAAACTGCAAAGCTTTCCATCGAACAACTTCGATTGGAAGCAGAACGAGCAGAGCGGGAGGGTGATTATGGTAAAGTTGCCGAAATCCGTTATGGTAAAATTAAAGAACAGGAAAATTTAGTAGCCTCGCTGAGTAATCAATTGTCTCAAGAGACTGAGAAGCGTTTGCTTAAAGAGGAGGTAGATGCGGAAGACATTGCAGAAGCTGTTGCAAAAGCAACGGGAATCCCTGTTTCAAAAATGCTTCAGTCAGAAAGAGATCGCTTGCTTTTGCTGGAAGATCATTTACACGAAAGGGTAGTGGGTCAAGAGGAAGCCATTACTGCCGTGGCTGACGCCATTCGCAGGAGTCGGGCTGGTTTGCAAGATCCAAAACGTCCAATTGGGTCATTTATTTTTTTAGGCACAACCGGTGTAGGTAAAACTGAGTTAGCAAAGTCACTCGCACATTTTTTATTTGATGATGAGTCAATGCTAACCAGGATAGATATGAGCGAATACCAGGAGAAACATGCTGTAAGTCGGTTAGTTGGGGCTCCTCCTGGTTATGTGGGTTATGAAGAAGGGGGTCAACTGACTGAGGCCGTCAGACGTAAACCATACAGTGTTGTACTACTTGATGAAATTGAAAAAGCACACCCTGATGTATGGAATATTTTGCTGCAGGTACTTGATGAGGGAAGGCTGACAGATAACAAAGGAAGGGTTGTTAATTTCAGAAATACTGTTGTAATCATGACTAGTAATTTAGGAAGTGAATTAATCATGGATGCATTTGACGGGGTCACAGAAAAAACACTTTCAGCAGTTACTGAGCGGGCAACCAATCAAGTCATGGATTTACTTCGTAGTACGGTGAGACCCGAATTTTTGAATCGTATTGACGAGATCATTATGTTTCAGCCACTACTCCCTAAAGATTTGATTGGAGTATTGAGGATTCAGCTTAATGGATTAAAGCAATTGTTAGCTACAACTGGTATTGAAATTCGGTTTAGCGACTATGCATTGCGTTACCTTGCTGAACAAGGATACGATGTACAAATGGGTGCAAGACCGTTAAAAAGGTTGATACAAAAAGAAATAGTGAACGCACTTAGTAAAAAAATTGTAGCGGGAGAAATCGAAAAAGGGAAGCCTGTTTTAGTGGATGTGTTTGACAATACTGTTGTATTTAGAAGTGAAGCTATGGAAATGAGCCAGCGCTAAAAGGGCCGGTTTTGGTTTAGTATTTCATTCTAATAGATTGATAATCTATTAATTATACAATTATTGTTAAAAAATACGAATGTCAGTAGGCTTGAGGGCAAAATACCCTACCTTCAGAAAGTTGTCGCTTATACAATAATGTAGTAAGCGTCAACACTTTGGATCTATTATTGTTATACAAATTGTAGGCAAGAAATAGGTTTTTAAAAATCAATAAAAATGGCTTTCAAAAAAGATGATATAATTATCATTGAACCTCGCGAGGTGTTTGTTGGAAAAAAAGATGCGCCTGTTACCTTAATGGAATTTGGAGAGTATGAGAATGAAGAATGTGCCAAGGTTAATGAAGTTGTGAAGCAGCTCTTGGAGGAGTTTGATGGTAAAATCAATTTTCAGTTTAGACATTTCCCCTTGACACTTATTCACCAACGTAGCTTAAAGGCCAGTGAATCTGCTATTGCAGCGGCACAGGAGGGTAAGTTTTGGGAAATGCATAATGTATTGTTTAATAACAGAAGAAATCTAGGCACTACCAGTTTGAAACTACACAGTAAAGAAGCTGGTGTTAAGAATAAAAAATTCTTAGATGATCTAGTGAATGGTGTTTATGGTTGGCAAGTGCAAGATGATTTAAAAGAGGGGCATAGTCGTGGTGTAAAAGAGCTACCTGCTTTTTTCATAAATGATACTCCTTTTAGTGGCAAACCAACATTTGCTAATTTAAGTACGGCTATCAAGAATGCATTACGCAGGGCCAAAACTAAAGCGCCTGCGAAAAAGGCAAAAGTGTCCGCTACTGCTAATAAACCCGCCCCCCGACAGAAGCAAAGAGCCTAAGGTCTCATGATTACCAGCTTGCAGGATTTCTCTCGTCCTTTCTTTATTGGAGTTGCTGGAACAGGTATGAGCGCATTAGCTCAATATCTACAGGGTATTGGCATGCAAGTAGCTGGTAGCGATCGTCAATTTAATTCAGAAGGTGGACAAGCTGTTCGATTTCAATTAGCACAAGAAGGTATACGATGTTTTCCGCAAGATGGTACAGGTATTGATAACACTGTTGATTTAGTGGTGGTTTCAACCGCTATTGAATCTTCTGTACCGGAAGTGAAAATTGCACAGGAAAGAGGAATCCCCATTATTCACCGGGCAGCCTTACTAGCTATCATTGCCGCCAGCAAAAAAACGATTGCGGTGGCAGGCACAAGTGGCAAGAGCACTACAGCCGCCATGCTATATGATATATTAGAACAGGGTGGGTATGCACCCAGCATTATCAGTGGGGCGGGATTAACAAGAATAATTCAACAAGGGAAAGTTGGAAATGCAGTGGTGGGAAAAGGAGAGTGGTTAGTGATTGAAGCTGATGAAAGCGATGGGTCCATTATACAATATCATCCAGAAATTGGTCTTTTGTTAAATGTTGATAAGGACCATGATGAAATAGACACCCTCCTTAAACTATTTAGTCAATTTGCTTCTCAAAGCAAGTATTTTGTAGTCAATCAAACACATCCGCTGGCGGCCTCTTTATCAGTTGATAGCAGTAGGGATTTTATAGTTGAACAACCCTCTTCTGCAGCTAGAAATGTGCGCTATAGAGCAACGGGTTTTTTACAAAAAGGATTACAAATTCAATTTGCAATAAATGGAGTGCCATTTGAATTGGAGCAAGTTGGAAAGCATAATATGGAAAATGCGTTAGCTGCCACTGCTGTGGCGCATCAAATTGGAATTCCATTTTCAACTGCAGCCTTGGCATTAAAAAAGTATCAAGGAATTTATAGGCGTCACCAAGTACTGGGTCAGAAAAATGGAGTATGGGTGATTGATGATTATGCTCATAACCCTGCAAAATGTGCAGCTGCTATCACCGCTTGTCAACCTGTGGCATCAAAAGTTGTTGCTTGGTTTCAACCTCATGGGTATAAGCCCACTCGATTTCTAAGAAATGATTTTGTACAAGCCATTGCGGCCTCATTAAGACCGCAAGATGAAATCTGGATGAGTGAAATCTACTACGCTGGTGGTACAGCCCTGAAGGATATTTCAGCTGCAGATTTAATAGCAGATTTACAAGCCTTAGGTGTTAAAGCAACTTTTGTAGAAGATCGTCAGAATTTTTTATCAGCAGTCAGCCATTCACTGCTACCTGATTGCGTATTATTGTTGATGGGTGCGCGAGATCCTTCTTTGGAGCAATTTGCCAAAGAGCTGTTTAGCAAATTATAAAGTCGTAGCTATTTTGTAGCCAATTGCAGTGAGTAGAACTCCTCCCAAAAGGGTAATACAGCTATAGCCTACAGCATATCCCCAGTTTTCGGTTTTGATGAAGTAGAGTGTTTCTTGCGATAAAGCAGAAAAAGTGGTGAAACCTCCGCAGAAGCCTGTTATCAATAATAATTGTATTGATGAATTGGTATCATTTGATTTTTCAGTGATTCCCCATAGCAATCCAACAAGTAGAGATCCTGCCATATTTGCAAGGAGCGTTCCCATTGGAAAAGACGGTCCTACGATTGGATTGAGTTCCCTTCCTATAAAATAGCGTAAAACGGAACCGATTCCCCCACCTAAAAAAACAAATAAGAAGGCGTTCATGGTTTTTCCAACACAGTAGGGTGAACGTATAAATAACTCAGCTCTACAACCCATTTTTCATTCTTTTTGATAATTCGTAGGGTGTCCTGATCATTCTTAAAGGAATTGGAAAAAACTAAAAGCGAGGTGGAGTCGTTTTCAAATTTATTTTCATGGATGATGATTGAGGCGCCTCGGTAGTTGTCTTTATCAGCCTGCGTCAGTCTTTGGTAACCTCTTGCGGCTACATCCAGGTAATTTAAATTCAACGAATCTTGCAATAAGTAGTCCTTGGCAATATCAAATTTCCCATCCAGTGCCGCTCGTAAAAATTTACGACCTGCATCAACTTCATTAGTAGCTGTTGTAGATGACTGTTCCTTTTGCTGACAAGCTGTGCCAATTAATAGCAAAAAAAGTAAGGAGATTAGTTGCTGCATCAAATAGTGTTATTTTGGATTTTCTCGCTCATTCTCATGATTGTAGGCGCGAAGGATTTGTTTTACTAACCGGTGACGTACCACATCTTCCTCATCCAATTCAATATGTCCAATACCATCAATATTTTTTAAGATGCGCACGGCTGTTTGCAGTCCGCTGCGTTGGTTACGTGGTAAGTCCACCTGTGTTATGTCTCCCGTGATGATAGCTTTAGCATTAGCCCCAATTCGGGTGAGGAACATTTTCAATTGTAAATCAGTAGCATTTTGTGATTCGTCCAAAATTATAAATGCGTTGTCTAGCGTTCGGCCTCTCATATACGCCAGGGGTGCAATTTCAATAGTGCGGGTGGTCATGTAATAGCCAAGTTTATCGGCAGGGATCATGTCATCAAGGGCATCATAGAGTGGCCGTAAGTAGGGGTCAATCTTCTCTTTCAAATCACCAGGTAAAAAGCCAAGACTTTCTCCGGCTTCCACAGCAGGGCGTGTGAGGATAATTTTCTTTACTTGTTTATTCTTTAATGCCCGAACGGCTAATGCTACTGCTGTATATGTTTTTCCCGTTCCGGCTGGACCAATGGCAAATACAATATCATTGCGATCTGCTTCCAGTACTAATTTTTTTTGATTGGCTGTTCTAGCGCGAACTGATTTTCCGTTAGGGCCAAATACAAGTACTTCTGCTGGATTTTTCTCTTGGAAATTATCAATTATCTCAGCGTCATCTCCACCGAGTACTTGCTCAAAATATTGCTGACTCATGTGCCCATTACGTTCCAGGTAGGATACTATCAGCGATATCTTTTCACGAGCTGGTTCTATTTGCTCGGGAGCACCACTCAATTTTAACTGTTTGCCACGAGAGAGGATTTTTAGCAGTGGGAATTTCTTTTTGAGAATGTCTAGTTTTCCATTGTTGACGCCGAAAAATTCAATCGGGTTAACTGTTTCAAGGTTGATGATAGCTTCTGTCAATTCGTGAGGTTTAAACCAATATTAACATGGATAAGTAGCAATTCCAATAATTACTTATCAACAATTGTGAAAATACTATAACCTTAATCAAGGATGAGTCAGCACTTTGTTACGGGCAAGCAAGCAAGCCCCCATAACCCCGGCCTTCTCGCCAAGTCTGGATATTCTTAGCTGTGTGTCATTATTGACGAGACTCAACGAGTATTTATTAATTGCACTTTTGATGGGTAAACGGATGTAGTCTCCCGTCTCAGACAAGATGCCTCCTAGGATTAGCAATTCGGGATTGAACAAATTGATGAGTACGGCCAGTCCCTTTCCAAGGTTTTCTCCTATTTCAGCCAATAATTCTATGCTGAGCATGTCTTCATTATTGGCCGCATTGATGATATCTAACAAACTTAGTTCTGAGAGATCTTTCTTCTTTTTCAATGCTGATGAGGTATATCCCTGTTTGATCTTTTGGCGGAATATTCTAACCAGTGATTGTCCGGATGCTTCTGTTTCCAAACAACCTTTTTTTCCACAATGGCACAATATCTCATTAGAGAAAAAAGGAATGTGGCCAAACTCTCCGCTAAACCCTGACTTACCATAATATAGTTTACCGTCCAACAAGATTCCCAATCCAATACCATAATCCATATTAACAAAGAGCACGTTTTGTGCATTAGTTGCCTCTCCATAGTGAAACTCTCCGAATGCCATGGAGCGGGAGTCGTTTTCTAAAAAAGTAGGAATCCCTAATTCTCGATGAATGGTTTCTGCCAATGGCTCTTCTTGAAAATGAAAATAGCTATAGCTGTATCCACTAGTATTATTAATTCTACCTGAAAGGTTGATGGCCAGACCAAGAATTTTTTCTTTTTTAATGTTTTCGGTCTGAATAAATTCTCGAATGCAGTTCAATAATTGCTGATAGGAGGCTTGCGTATTTTCCAGCTTGTATGGAATTTTTTCACGCAAGCTGACCAAGTGTTTTTTAAAATCAAGTAAGCCAATATTGATGTAGTATCTTTTAACGTCAACCCCAATGAAATAGCAGGCGTCTGCTACTAAGCCATAAATGCTGGCCCTTCTTCCACCTGTCGAGTCAAATTTTCCATTATCTCGAATTAAGCCATCCTCAATAAGTTCATTAACCAGACTGGTAATTTTCGGAACACTTGTATTTAACTCTCGGCTTAACTCAGTAATCGTAAACTCTCCATGTTGGTCCAGGTGGCTTAGGATACTTCTTTTTAAAGATTTGTTTTTATAGGCAACCCCTGATACGTTGACATCGTTAAACAATTCAATAATTCTGTGCGTAGTGACGGCTGTATTTCTTTTCATGGAGATCTTATGGGAGGTCTAAAGTATTTAAAAGACCTGAAATGCTGGTGCAGGGGGGCTACTAAATAAAAAAATTTAAAAAGATTGTTGTTTTTTATAATTTTATTGACGAATTTGCTGTCAGGCCTTATTTAATTGTAAGAATTCTAATCATGCTTGCCAATCAAACTGCCGTTCAAAATGGGGTGGATATCCATCAATATGCCCCTTTATACTATAGAGAATTAACTGAACAGATCCTTCCTTTTTGGTTGCGATATAGCAAGGATACTACACATGGTGGCTATTTTACTTGTATAGATCGTGTGGGCAATGTCTATGATACTGATAAATTCATGTGGCTACAGGGCAGAGGTGTATGGTGTTTTAGTACCATGTATAATTTAGTGGAAGCTCGCCCTGAGTGGTTAGAGATGGCAAAGCATGGCGCTAATTTCATGGAGAAATTTGGACGAGATAAGGCTGGTAATTGGTATTTCTCTTTAACGCAGGATGGGCGTCCATTAGTTCAGCCTTACAATATTTTCAGTGACTGTTTTGCTACTATGGGATTTGCGGCTTTAGATAAAGCCAGCCCTTCAGATCAGTATAAACAAATTGCCATTGACACCTTCGAAAATATTTTACGTCGTCAACATAACTGGAAGGGTATTTATAGCAAGGCTGTACCAGGTACGCGGGTGCTTAAGAATTTTAGTTTGCCTATGATTCTTTCCAATTTATCACTTGAATTGGAGCCGCTTTTAGGTAAAAAAAGAGTGGATGCAATATTGCCTGGAGTGATTCATGAGGTAATGGAGGTGTTTTACCAGCCTGATTCAGGGTTGGTTTTGGAGAACGTGTATACTGATGGAAGTTTTTGCGACAGTTTTGAAGGTCGTTTATTAAATCCAGGACACGCCATTGAAGCCATGTGGTTTATAATGGATCTGGCTGTGCGAATGAATGATTCTTCCTTGGTTGTAAAAGCAAAGGATATCATGTTGCATATGCTTAAAGTTGGATGGGATCAGGAATTTGGGGGTATTTTTTATTTCTTGGATTACAAAGGTCATCCAACGCAACAATTAGAATGGGATCAGAAATTATGGTGGGTGCATGTGGAAGCGCTGGTAGCATTGGCAAAAGGGTATCAATTGACAGGAGACCCAGCCTGCGCTGCTTGGTTTGAGAAAGTCCATCAATATACATGGAAACATTTTCGAGATCCCGAGTATGGTGAGTGGTTTGGGTATTTGAACAGAGGAGGTGAGGTATTGCTCTCACTAAAAGGCGGCAAATGGAAAGGTTGTTTTCATATACCTCGTTCGCTCTATCAAATTTGGAATGTATTGAAAACTCCCATTAACGAAATATAGTAGCGCTGTGGTCATGCAAAAAAGAACAACATATTTCTTTTTCAGTTTACTACTTGCTGGTAGCCAATTCCTATATGCGCAACGTGTACTTCATGTTGATGTGTTAGTGGTAGGTGGTGGAACTGCTGGCATTGCTGCAGGTATACAGGCGGCCCGCTCACATGCTAATACTTTGATAGTGGAAGAAACCACTTGGTTGGGTGGAATGCTTAGTGCAGCTGGTGTTTCTGCAACGGACGGAAATCATTTACTTCCTGCTGGTTTATGGGGTGAGTTTAGGGGGCTAATTTATAAGCACTATGGAGGTTCTTCAAAAGTGGCTACCGGATGGGTGAGTAATACCCATTTTGAACCACATGTTGCCAACCAGATTTGGAAAGAGATGGCTGCTGCAGAAAAAAGTTTACAGGTATTATATCAGTATCAATTCAAGTCCGCCATCCTGCAAAAAAATTCACATGTTGCCGGAGCACGATTCATTAGCCGAATTAATGGGGATGCGTTAGTTGTATATGCAAACCAAGTAGTTGATGCTACTGAGCTTGGGGATGTGATGGCCAGCGCGGGCATACCTTTTGATTTAGGCATGGAGTCTAGTGCCTTAACTGGCGAAAATGTACAGGTTCCTGCCTCTAATGATATTATTCAGGACCTAACCTATGTAGCCATACTAAAGGACTATGGCAGCGGTGTTGATTGTACCATTGCCAAACCCGCTGGATATGATCCCACTGAATTTGACGGTTGCTGTCTTGATTTTTATAAGGATACTACGCGAATTAAACCGGGTGTTGACTGTGCTAAAATGATTACGTATGCAAAACTGCCTGGCAATAAGTACATGTTAAATTGGCCAGGCCATGGAAATGATATTTATTTAAATCTGATTCAACTAGCTCCTGAAGAAAGGGCCAACAAATTAGTAAAAGCAAAGCAGCAAACACTTCGGTATATATACTTTTTACAACAGCAGCTGGGTTATAAAAACCTGGGGTTGGCAGATGACGAGTTTCCTACTGCTGATCGACTGGCTTTAATTCCATACAACAGGGAAGGCAGAAGGTTAAGAGGGATTGTTCGCTTTAAAGTACAAGATATTAGTAAGCCTTTTGATCAACCTTATCCCTTGTATAGGACGGGGATAGCCGTTGGAGATTATCCTATTGATCATCATCATCGAAAAAACCCTGCTGCTCCTCAGCATCTTGGGTTTTATCCTATCCCATCTTTTGCCATTCCGTTGGGAACTTTATTGCCTGCCATGCATACAGGGCTGGTGGTGGCTGAGAAAGGAATTAGTGTTAGTAATGTAGTGAATGGTACAACACGTTTGCAACCTTGTGTAGTATTGATTGGGCAAGCTGCCGGAGCATTAGCGGCCTTAGCGGTTCAAAATAAAAAAAGGGATGCACGCCTGGTTCCTGTTCGTCAGGTACAATCCACTTTGCTACAACAAAAAGCATACCTAATGCCCTATGCAGATGTAAGTAGTGCTGATCTGGGATTTGAAGCTATTCAACGTATTGGTGCCAGTGGCTTTTTAAGAGGTAAAGGACAGCCCAATGCATGGGCAAATAGAACTTGGTTTGAACCTGACTCAACTATCACGGTCTATCAATTTATTTCTCAATTACCGGCTTTTGTACCCACTAAAAATTTGGGCAATCCTTCATTTATCAATCCGCTTAGTAAGTGGACCGAACCCGCTAAACGTGAGGGTTTACTTTCAATGAATAGAGCTATTGAGTTACTCGAGGCTATAGATAATTCTATGTCTTTTCTAACTCATAAATCTTATGATGATAAGAAGCAATACATGACGGAGTGGGTAAGAGCTAATTGGGAGGCATGGGGGCTTACTAATTTCCAGGCTGAGCGTCCTGTAACTAAAAGAGAGTTGGCCATTTTGTTGGACAAGATTATTGATCCGTTTTCAGTTTTAAAAATAAATCACTTCGGAAATTATTCTTCATCATAAAAATCGTAAACCAAAAACAAACATCTATTATGGGAAAAGCAATCCTGTTGTGCTGGCTACTCACATTTTTTGTGGGTTTTGCTGAGGCGCAACAAACGAAAATCTCCGGAAAGGTTACCGATGCCAACGGAAACGCCATTGAAGGTGTTTCGGTTAGCGTGAAAGGTAAGGCTACCGGTGCAGTAACTAACACGTCTGGTGAGTTTGTTATCGCCGCTGGTGCAGGAGAGACACTAGTATTCAGCAGCGTAGGACTTACCAACAAAGAAGTGAAGGTTAGTGGCACTTCATTGCAGGTTAAGTTAGATGCTACCAACAACACCTTATCTGAGGTAGTAGTGGTAGGATATGGCCAGCAACGAAAAGCAACATTGACTGGATCTGTTGTTACATTGAAGCAGGAGGATTTGACTAAGCGTCAGGTAGCTACCGCTAGCAACTTATTGCAAGGCTTAGCTCCTGGTGTAACGGTGCAACAACAATCAGGACGTCCTGGTGCAGATGGTGCTTCCATTCGTATACGGGGTCTTGGTTCAATTTACGCTGGACAAAGTCCACTAATTATGGTGGATGGAGTAGTGTCTGGGTTTGATATGATTGACCCTAACGCTATTGAGAGTATTACAATTTTAAAAGATGCTGCTTCCACAGCTATCTATGGTGCACGTGCTGCTAATGGAGTAGTGCTTGTTAAAACCAAAAGAGCAAAAGGTAAAGGAGTACAGGTGTCTTATAATGCTTTTTTAAGCAAACAAGATGCAACAGCCATTCCAGAGCGCACTACCGCAGTTGACCATATGGAGTTGAGCAATCTTGCTGAACGTAACAGAACTGGTAATCCAAATGCTTTTCTTTTTACACAAGCACTTATTGATAAGTATAAGACAACAGCGCCAAATAATTTGGATGTAATTGATACAGATTGGCTGGGTTTATTACTTTCCAATACTGGATTGATGCAGAATCATAACGTCACTATTAATTCTGCAGGTGATAATTCTAACATTTTTGCTTCTATTACTTATTTGAATCAGCAAGGTTTAGTACCTAATAATAGCCACCAGCGCTATGACCTTCGTTTTAATCCTGATTTTAAACTAAACGATAAGTTAAGCATCAATGGTCTATTGAATATTAATAGTAGCAGAACAACTGCACCCTCTACTGGTTCTCCAGAGTTTATTATTCGTCAGGCGATTGGTTTGCCTGCTGTAGGAGGTGGTAAATATGGACCTGGTATATATGGAACTGCTGGACAAACAAACAATAGAAACCCGCTTGCTATGGCGGAGGCTGCAGGTACTTCTGTTTCTCGTAATAATACCATGCTCACAAAAGTTGGTTTCAATTATAAGCCGGTAAATAACCTAGAAATTGAAGGTTACTGGGCTCGTGAGTTTTGGACCCCTAATGGAAAATCTTTTGTGAAGAATGTAGACATCTATGTTCCTAACCTTGCCACATTGGGATATGATAAAGTTGGTGTATGGCCTGGTTCTACAAGTTTGGGTGAGTCTTACTCAACCAACGTTCGTACTACCTATTTAGCACAGGCTACCTGGACAAAACGTTTTGGTGCTAATTCTATAAAGCTTTTGGGAGGTGCCCAAACAGAGGAATTTACTTTCTCTGGAATTTCTGCGTCTAGAACTGGGTTTCTTAATCCTAACCAACCTTATTTGAGTTTGGGAAGTGGAAATATTAACAATGGTGGTTCTGCCTATGAGACAGCATTGGCAGGTTTCTATGCACGGTTGAATTACAATTATGATGACAAGTATTTTATTGAAGTAAATGGTCGTTATGATGGCTCTTCCCGTTTCTCCCAAGAGTTAGATAAGCAATGGGGCTTTTTCCCATCAGCTTCTGCTGGTTGGATATTCAGCAGAGAGAATTTCTTTGCGGGTCTCTCTAATGTAATCACTTTTGGTAAGTTAAGAGGTTCTTGGGGTGTTTTGGGTAACCAAGCATTACCAGAGATCTATCCATTTGCAGTAAACTTTGGTACCTCTACCTATTCAAATCCAATTAATGGTACGAATAACTATATCAATAATGTAAACACATTGGGTTATGCTTTATTGGATGCTCCTAATCCAAACATCACTTGGGAGCAATCCGAACAAGCAAATATTGGATTAGACCTAACAATTAAAAATAACTTGACCCTTACGGCTGAAATATATCGCCGTAAAGTGGATCAGATGTTGCTGAGCCGTCCGATTCCTAACTATGTTGGATTGAATGCTCCATTTATAAACGCCGGCTCTATGGAGAATCGTGGATGGGAGTTTAGCGCTAATTATAAAAAGGCGTTATCTGCAAAAGTGAAGTTGGATGTAACTGCAATGATCTCTGATGTTCGCAACAAGGTATTAACGCTTCCAGGTGTTCCTTTTTTAGATGGTGGATCTATTCGCACCGCTCCTGGTCAAGCGCTGTGGTCTTATTTTGGATATCAGTCTATTGGTTATTTTGCTGATTCCAATGATGTCAAAAATTCACCTGTACAATTTGGTACGGCCTGGAGTTCCAATCCAACTGTGGGTTCCAAGCCTGGAGATGTAAAGTATGCTGATATAAGTGGGCCTGATGGTAAGCCTGATGGCAAGGTTGACAACTTTGACAGAACATTCATTGGTAACAACTTCCCACGTTACGAGTACAGTTTAAATCTGAATTTATCTTTTGGAAATTTAGATATCAGCATTTTTGGCCAGGGTGTTGGAATGCGTAACAACTATTACAGTGGTACGGGTGCTGTTCCATTTGCCAGCAGTGATTTTGCGGCTTCTTTATTGAAACATCATAAGGACTACTGGACTGCTTCTAACCCTAATGCCCGCTTTCCACGTTTGTTGCCATCCGGAAGTGGAGGCAACAACTATGTAGCTTCCTCGCACTGGGTTCGCGACGCTTCTTTCTTGCGTTTGAAGAATGTAAATATCGCTTACCGTGTTCCCGCCAGCTGGTTCAACAAATCAGGTATGCCGCTGAGTGGAGCCAAAGTGTTTATCAGTGGACAAAATTTACTCACCTTGACAAATGCATGGGATGGATTTGATCCAGAGATCAATAATGCCAACGCAGAATTTTATCCGCTGATGCGTACAATGACTGTAGGTGTAAACATCAACTTCTAAACAAAAAAAATTAGTATATGAAAAAGATAAGTTCAATACTGTTGTTTACGGCAGTGCTGGTTGCATCTGGCTGTAACAAGTTCTTGGACCGCCAACCATTGGATAGCGCCTCCTCGGCCACATTTATGCAAACGGAGGACGAAATGAACCTGGCACTTAATGGTGTGTATGCGGCAGCTTTCTGGCAGTTCCCTAACAATACTCCCTTGCTTTTTGCAATTGAGTCCTCCACTGATTTGGCAATCAAACGCACGGGTAATGCCGAGGACCAAGTTGCTATGGGAGATGGAGGTCCGTTCTTAATTGGTAACTCTTTGCCCGGGACTTCCTGGAATCAAGCGTACAAGCTCGTTACGCGCGCTAATATTATGCTTGATGGAATGACTAAGGGGCAGGTTAATGTGTCGGCTGCTCGTTATGCAAGACTACGCGCTGAAGCTTTAGTGTTACGTGCGTGGGGATATTATTATATCATGGGCTGGTTTGGTGATCCCGTCTATTTTAGAAAGCCATTAGATCCCAGTGAATATGAAACAATCGGCCGCACAAAAGTGGCAACGGTTGTGGCTGATTTGTATCGTGATTTAGATGAAGCGGCTACTGGCTTTGATCAATCCAGCGCAGCGCCTGTTATTGAATATGGTCGTGTTAACAAGGGGGTGGCTTTAGGACTAAAAGCCCGTTTAGCCATGTTGATAAAAGATTATGCAACGGCAAAAGCCGCTACACAAACAATTATCAGCTCTAATGCTTACGGGTTGAATCCACGTTACACTGATTTATTTATGTTAGCAGGACAGCGTTCGAATGTTAACCGTGAGTTAATGTATGTACAGACGTATCCTACAGACATACTAGATCCCCAAAATTGGGGAATTGTTTTAACTATACCCCGCCAGGTTGGTACTTCACAGAGTAGTCATTTCCCAAGCCAACAGTTAGTGGATTCATATGAAGGGAGGGATGGTAAGCGAATTGATCAGTCAGCTGTTTACAATCAGGCGAATCCCTCTCAAAATCGAGATAAACGTCTTGCTTGGACTGTGTACATGCAGGGAGACACAATGGTACACAACACTGCATTAGCTCCATCTTTGCCGTATGTTCAACCTAAAGAACGCACAATATTTAATGTTTATTCTAACACTCGTTTCAAGTTTAATTGGAACACTAACCGGTTTGATGCTGTAGCTAATAATATTGATTGGATTGGCTACTTAGTCTCTCCTTGGTTTGCAGGCGCAACGGGTTCTAGTGGAGGGGTAGGTTATGTATGGAGAAAGTATGTAGACTCAACACAGTATTCCTGGACAACTAAAACAGGATACATCAACATGCGTTACGCGGAGATTCTGTTAACCTATGCCGAAGCAAAGATTGAGTTGGGCGAAACAGATGCGACCGTGCTTTCTGCTATTAATGCGGTACGTAGCCGTGCGGGGCAGCCTGCTGTAACAGGAGGTTCTGCAGCGGAGTTGCGTAATTTAGTTCGTCGTGAAAGAGCTGTTGAGTTTGCTGGTGAGGGATTACGTTTGATTGATCTCAGACGTTGGGATCTCTATGCAGTTGCAAATTCTATGCCTGTAGTGGGTGTTTCACTTAATCCTGCTGATCCGGCAGAGCGACCTTCATTTGATGCAAATGGGTTACCTGTGTATTCTGCTGCCAGCATTACTAAGCGATTAAAAACACGCGCACAAACACGTGTGAATACAAATCCTAAGTACAAACTATGGCCAATTCCACAGGGAGAAATTGATAAAAATAAAAATATTACACAAAATCCTGGGTGGCAATAATTGATTGTTTTTAAAAGGAAGGGGCACTCGTTAAAGTGCCCCTTTTTTATTACTTTGAATTTAAATAGCTTCTATATGACAAACCGCACTGGCCGAGTGATAGAGCTAGATGTATTAAGAGGTGTTGCTATTTTTGGAATGGTACTATCTGGAAGTATTGCATTTGGAGGACTCTTGCCTGCTTGGATGTATCATGCGCAAGTGCCGCCACCTCTTCACCAATTTGAACCGACCCGAGCAGGGATTACATGGGTTGATCTTGTGTTTCCTTTTTTCTTATTCTGTATGGGTGCTGCAATACCTCTTTCCTTACACACGCAATTGGAAAGGGGAACAACTCGGGTGAACTTACTTGGCGTAGCAGGCAGAAGATTTTTTCAGCTACTATTTTTTGCACTTTTCTCACAACACATGAAAGCGTGGGTGCTTAGTAAGAATCCTGGTAATACCGATCAAGTACTTTCCATTTTGGCTTTTGTATTATTATTTGGCCAGCTATTTGATTTTAAAAAAACAGGAGTTTGGAATTGGTTGAAGTGGATAAAGCCAATGTCTTACCTGATGGCAGGAATCCTGCTGTATCGACTGCCTTTCCATGATGGGGGTGGCTTTGATTTTTATCGAAGCGATATTATCATTGTTGTATTAGCGAACATGGCTTTTTTTGGCACCCTTATTTATTTGTTTACTGCTGATCATCCTTCATGGCGTATTGCTGTGCTTGTAGTAGTTGCTGCTGTAATTTTAAGTGCTAGAGAAACAGGAGATCATGTCGTAAAATCTTTTTTCAATTTTCGCTCCATTGGGGGTCTTACTTTTGATTGGGCTTATAAGTTTTACTTTTTAAAGTACTTATTTATTATCGTACCAGGTAGTTGGGCTGGCGAACTATTTTTAAAAAATAAGAATGAATCGAAAGGGGGAATGACGTTTCTATTGGGAGCCTGGTCAATACTTATTTTGTTTTTGCTGGCGCTACTGCTTGCATTGCTTTTTATGCGAAATCAAGAAATGCTTTGTTGGATATTGTGGCTTGCACTACTTCTTCTAGTGATATGCCGGAAGTATTTGTTGCAGGATACCTCTTTGTCTTACGTATTGGCCAGGTATGGTCTTTTTTTCTTGTTGATTGGATTAGTGTTGGAGCCCTATGAGGGTGGAATAAAAAAAGATCCCTCTACATTTAGTTATTATTTTATTACCAGCGCATACAGTTTTTTTGGACTTGTTGTTATCAGAGATATAGTTGCTTGCAACTGGACTAAAGTATGTTGGAAAATCTTAGCAGGGCTTGGCAAAAATCCATTAGTAGCCTACGTAGCAGGCTCACTATTGCTACTTCCATTATTTGCGCTTAGTAATGTGCTTGATCAATGGGGTACTTGGGCGCATGCACCTTGGCAAGGTTTACTAAAGGGTATTATTTTTACTGCTATGGTAAGTACAATAACATTGTATTTCAATCAAAGGAAATGGATCTGGCGAAGCTAGCTTATTGTATGAATCCAACTTCTGTTAATTGTATTCCAGCACCTGGGTGGATCTGTTTTATTTCAATTCTATCCACTTTTTTGGATTCTGTAAGGAAATGATACCACTCTTTTTCTCCTTTTTCTTTTATAGCTACGTAAATGGGGCGTTTGTCCTGCGTTGCACGAATATCTCTTCCGTAAAGCAGTGGGATTGAAAATTCAACTAGCCCATCTCTCCATCCCGTTACTATTGCAACTGGCGTTGATTCAGGCAGAATCAGTGCCGTGCTCCCTTTTAATTTAATTCCTTCTACCTGTTGATTATTCTCCATTGTAAATACAAGTTGATTGGGTAGCGCTTGTGCCCCTAAATCAGTTAGGTTTTCCATTGAAATTGAACCATTCCATTTTTTTCCCACTTTAGTAGCAATAGGAAATGGTTGTCGGTAGAATCGTTGTGTCCATTCGGTGACACCTTGGTAAGGGAGTTCATTGGGTAATTCTTTTCTACCGCTCCAAGCGTAATCCAAGGCTAGTACATACGCACCAAATTGCTCAATGTTTTTCAGCATATTAACCTCGCTGCTTTCAAAATCTGCCCAGGTTGTTTGAAGTATTCCAGCATTTTCTTGATTAGCAGCCATAGCAAAGCCTCTAATATTATTAGGAATAAACCAAGGAGAGGCAAGGGGGCGAAATCCTTCTCTTTTCCAAAGTTGAATAGAAGGTAAATACGCATTGGGATCAGGGTTGCCCAGGTAGTGCCAGTCAACAATCCATGTATTTTTTGGAATGCTGGCTCTGATAGCAGCGGCTCTTTCTTTGTTCACTCCGTTACACGCGTCTGGGGCCTCTCCGGGAGCAAGTCCCATATCTCCCCAAATCATTAAACCTAGTTTTCTTTTCTTGCTAAATCGGTCTAAGCGGTTAAGTTGTTGCTTAAATAATTGTAATTCTTTTTCTCTTGGCCAATGAAAACCAATCATTCCAATTTCATCAAACCCCACATGTATTGTTTGAGGCTGTAAAAGTTCAATAGCCTCCTTCCAAAGAACTAACATTGCCTTTTTCCCTTTACGCTGCGTAACATTTAGTGTATAGGGATACGATGGATTTATGGCTAAGAAGCGGTTTTCAATTGGTTTGAAAAACCATTCCATATGTCCTAAACTTTGTATTAAAGGAATGGGTTCGATATGGTGTTTGCGTAAATAGGCAAACTCTGCTGCTAGATCAGCCCTATTTATACTGATGGCATTATGTATCGAAGGAAAGGAATTCCAGGTTGCTTGCTCGCATTGTAACACCACCTTGTTGATTTTTAACGGCTGTAAAATCTGCTGATACATTTTTTGATGTAATGCTAAGCTCTGTGGACCGGTGAACATGTGTATGCCACGCCAACTATTCTGTGGTTGGTCTTTTATGACTGCATTTTTCAAAACTAGCTGCTGCTCTTTTTGTTCTATTAACTGACCAAGTGTTTCTATGGCATGTTGTAGTCCACTGGGAGTGGCATAGCTAATGAATATACTGTCTTCAATGAACAGGGTGTATCCCTCAACAGGAAGTAGTGAATCTTTTATTAATCTCCAGGCAGGTTGCAGATTTTTATTGGTTTTCCAGTAACGACTAGCCACTTCATTAAAATAGCGAAGGTTACTATCAGTTAAATGTTTTTGAGAAGTGGGGATGGTGGTAAAACCGCTTTTAGCAACCCACTCCGCTGGTTTAGGAAGCAATAAGAGCTTTCCGCTTGGCGGTTCCCATAACTTATCTGTAGTTACTAATGAATCTTTAATCTGGTATGGGTTCTTTCTATGATTGAAGGGGGCTTCCATTAGCTCAATACTAAATGTTCGTACTAAATTTTCTTTTTCACTTAAGTTAATTGAGCGATTAAAGATTTTTATAAACTGTGAACGAACAGTAAAGGCTGTTTCTTGCGGATGAAGAGCCGTGTCTAATTGTATCAAGAAAGGATGAGAGGAGCTGAATCGATAAACACCAAAGGGAGTTTGGGCAACTAAGACAGTGTCCTCAAATTCTTTTTCGATATGCTTAAGTAATTTACCCTCTTTGTTACTCCAGGTAGCCTGCGTAAAAAAGGGATACCAAAGACGGGTATACAATAAATCACAAACGCCTGCTGTGCTATTATTCCACGTACAGGCAAGTGTTGTTTTTAACTTTGTTTCACTTTTTGCTAACGTAAATGTGCCTTGTACTGCTGTATTGGCGCTGCCAATAAATAAAATATCTTGAGCAGGATTGCTAGTATCGGCATCTTGTTCCCACCATGTAAAATAATATGCATGATGTTGTCTGTCAGCATCAAGAAAATTGATTTCAGAGCCCATGGCCCATTGCAGTGAACCTTGGTTAACAAATAAGCCTTTCTTAGGTATGAGTTTTCCTTGAAATTGTGCAAAGCTGATAAGGGGTGTGAGGAATAATACAAGGAGTGCAACACCATGCTTGTTTATTACTTGGTTATTTATTTTACTCATACACATAATAAGTCAATGTGCCTCCCTCTTGTAATTGTTGATGTGAAATGGCATACAGTGGAATTTCTTTTTTATTCCATTTCACTTTTGCAATTCCTTTTTTTCCTTGTCCAGGTATAGTTAATACCTGAATTTTTACTTTTTTATTTTGTGTCAACTCAATCACTGCTTCCTTAATAAGGGGCAATCCAAATACGTATTGGCCTGATGCGGGATTAAGTGGATACATTCCCAGTGAAGACCATATATACCAAGCACTCATCTGTCCACAGTCATCATTGCCGGTTAGACCATCGGGCCCATTTTTGTACATGCTATCCGCTACAACCCTAACCCAATGGGCTGCTTTTTCTGGAGCGCCCAGGGCCGTGTATAAATAAATGATATGGTGACTTGGCTCATTTCCATGTGCATATTGACCAATTAATCCCGTTACATCTATCGACACATCCTGACCATGTAACTCTGATGGGGCTGTAAAAAGTGAGTCTAGTTTTTGTAGTAGCTTTTCTTTTCCTCCGTGTAAACGAGCAAAGCCCTCTACATCATGCGGAACAAAAAAACTATGCTGCCACGCTGTTCCCTCTATATATTGTCCTTCAAAGCCGTGCTCACTTAATAAGGGATCAAAAGGTTCTTTAAATTGTCCATTACTCAAGCGGGCTCTAAAAAATCCTGTAGTGGAGTCAAAAAGTGCTTTATATGAGTTGGCGCGTTGGCTGTATAGTTGGAAGTCAGCATGTCGACCCAGCTTTTTTGCAACTTGCGCAATACACCAATCATCAAATGCATATTCCAACGTGGTGGTAACACTCCATCCATGTTTGTCATGGGGTACATAGCCATATTGCAGATAGGCCGGTGTTCCGCGTTGGGATTGATTGGCACTTTTTTTCATTGCTTCATACGCTCTATAAATATCAAATCCTTTAATCTCTTTGAGAATGGCGTCTGCCAGAATGGGCACACTGTGATACCCAGTCATTGTATTGGCTTCCCAAGTGCTAATATCCCAAACGGGTAGGAGCCCATTGTCATCATAAAAAGCAAGCATGCTGTTAAGCATGTCCCTATAACGTTCTGGCTGAAGCAGTGTAAAAAGTGGATTTGAAGCACGAAATACATCCCATTGCGAAAAAATGGTATACTTATTTACACCGTTGGTGAATCTACGAATCTTGTTGTCGTGTGTTTGGTATTGTCCATCTGCATCACTTTGAACAACCGGGGCTAATGAAGTGCGGTATAGCGCTGTATAAAAACGAATGGCTAGATCGCGGTTAGTGGTATCAATTTTTATTTTTTCTAATTCTCTTTCCCAGCGGTTTGTTGCTTTTTGTGCTACTTGATCAAATTGATTATTTAATTGGCTGTAGAGTTCCATTTGCGCCTTCTCTGTACTAACGCTGCTAAGTGCCACACTAAATTCTAAGGGCTGTGAAGTGTTGAATTCAAGCAAGGCTTTTACTTGTTTACCCACCGCACGATAACGTGAATGCGTGGAATCATCAATAAAAACTAATTGCTGAACGGGTGTATTGAAACGCGCTGCAAAAAAAACCTTTTGCCCTTTTGCCCAACCAGTGCTAAAGCGATATCCCACGAGCGTAAATGAATCAATTAATTGAAGTTGGCCTGCAGTTGATTGGTCCCAGTTGATGGCAAAGCCCATGTCAAAACGAACCCAACCCTTATTTGCGGGAAATGTGTAGCGATGGTACCCAGTTCTGTCAGCGGCTGTTAGTTCTACTTTTATTTTGTTATCTAGTATAACACTGTAATAACCAGGTTCTGCCTTTTCATTTTGGTGTTGAAAGGGAATAAATATTTTTTTAGAACCAACTTGCGTCGTGTCTGTCAAGGGAAGTACAGAGATGTCACACCAATCACCAATACCGGTCCCACTTAAATGTGTATGACTAAAACCCGCAATGGTAGTACTGCTGTAATGATAACCGCTACACCAATCCCAGCCCTCCACACCATTATCTGGGCTTACTTGTACCATGCCAAATGGTACGGTAGCGCCAGGATACACATGGCCATGTCCCCCTGTTCCTAAAAAAGGATCTACCCATTTGGTATAAGTTTGAGCGAATCCATTATGTATGGTAAATAGTAAAAGAATGGCTAATGCATATCTAGAAATCATTTGCAACTATTTTATAAAAGGGTATTGTCCTGCAAACCATGAACTAACGTCCTTAATTCCTTCATAAAAAAAGAAAGATTCTCCTTTCAACCCATTGTTGCGGTTGGTCTGTATCATTTGGCTCAGCATTGCAGCACTTGCGGTATACGTTCCTGATCGTAGTAACACACCTGGGTAAAGTGGTACGGCTGGGTTGCGGTGCGCTGCCTTTTGCTGTTGGACAACAGCAGCATATCCGTTGATATCGTATCTGTAACATTGAGGAAGCACGGCGTCTACCCAACTGCTATCTACCCAGGTGGGCCAATCTTGTAGATACTCATTATATCCAAATGGGTGAGGACTTGGCGATATAGTAAACAAAACAGTTGGTTTAATGCCTTTAACCTCAGATCGTAGTCTTTTTACAAAGTTGTTTAGCTTCCTTGCGCGCCATCTTAACCAACTGGTATCAGTTGCAGTAGTTGGAGGGCTAGCCCCATTATTTTCGTTCTTGTAAAGGTTTATAGTGTAAGGGTCGTAGCCTCCAGTGTTGGGAAGAGCTGGCAAGCGATCATCTCCTTGCACCCCATCAATAGCATAATTAGTAACTACTTCTTTAAATAAATCAACCATAAATTGTTGGACTTCGGGATGAATTCCATTAAGCCAGTCAAATCCATTTTTCACAACAAGATTTCCTGAAAGATCACGTGCAGCCCAGTGGGGCTTTGCCGTGACAATAGCTCCACCTCCTGCACTGTAAGAAGAAGAGAAGCCATATTCAAACCAAGCGTGTACTTTTAAGCCAACAGCATGACCCTCCTCAATACACTCTTGAAGGGGGTCTCTCCCCGCAAACCGTTCTAGAATGGGCTTGCCAATTAAGGCACTCATGGTAGCGCTGGGGTAGGTTGTCCTGGCGTTATTATAAACTACCACAAATAAATGGTTAATGCCTGCGGCTTTGCAAGTGCTTACCATTTGACGAATATTATCTCGGCTATCAAGGGCTGTGCTAGCTGTAGTAGTTATCCATGCCCCCCGCATGGCATTGGGATCCCAGACTGGAGTGGGGGGTGTAGGTGTGCCTCCGCCAGTACTGGATTTTTTTTTGCAAGCTTGGGCGGTAAGGAAAATGGACAGAAGTAGAAGGGCGGCCAATCGCATGTAAATAAATGAAAGGTTCATCGCGAATCTATTTAAATAATATTATAAATTCACAAAACGTTTTTAAAATAATTTATTAAATCAAGCTGCTTGCCAACACATTCACGTCACCCACTATCCTGGATTCCCACTACCTGGTTTGCGATGGGTCTGCCAAACCTTGTGCTGGGTGGAACCATTGCATCCCTACTTTATAAAAGCCTGGGATATTCAGATGCTCAAATTGCTTTTTGGACAGGACTTATTGTATTGCCTTGGAGTTTTAAGCCATTGTGGGGTCCATTCATGGAACTTTATAAAACAAAGAAGTTTTATATCCAGTTATCTCAATTGGCCTGCGGCGTACTTTTTGCATTAGCTGTACTTTCTTTATACACCAACTTTTTTTTCCCATTATCGGTTACTCTCTTTTTTCTCATTGCTTTTTTTGGAGCTACACAGGATATGGCTGCTGATGGAATTTATCTCAGTGAATTATCTGCTAGCCAACAAGCACGTTATGTAGGGTGGCAAGGAACTTTTTATAATGTAGCTAAGCTTTTCTCAAATGGAGGTATGGTATTTCTGGCAGGTATATTGATACCGCTGTTGGGTGATCGAGACGCTTGGGCTATTGTGTTGGCAATTTATGCATTGGTGCTGTTGTTTTTGGGAATTTATAACCGTCGGGTGTTGCCTGATAATGCAGTACAACAATCTATGCAAACTGCTGCTCAAGTTTGGTACACGTTGAAAGATGTGATGATTAGTTTTTTCCAAAAAAAACATATTGGAGCAGGAATACTATTTATTGTGCTATACCGATTTGCGGAGGGGCAAGGAATTAAAATCATGCCATTATTTTTGAAGGCATCAATGGCGGAAGGGGGGTTAGGTTTAACCGAGTCTACTGTAGGATTGCTCACGGGCATATATGGCACGGTTGCTTTTGTACTGGGATCATTGGCAGCAGGCTATTTTGTTTCCAACAAGGGGTTAAATCGAGGCACTTTATTATTGCTTTGTGCATTTTTTAATCTTCCCTTTGCAGCTTATGCCTACTTAGCCATTACACAAGCAACTTCCCTATGGGTGATTGGAGCGGCCATTGCCATTGAGCATTTTGGGTACGGATTTGGGTTTATTGGAATTATCATCTTTATTATGCAGCAAATTGCACCAGGTAAATATCAAATGGCGCATTATGCATTTGGAAGTGCTATTACTTATTTTGGTTATACTATTGCTTCAATGATCAGTGGTGCTATCAGTGATTATTTAGGCTATGCTCAATTTTTTATTTGGGTATTGGTGTCAACGCTACCTGCCTTTTTGGTAAGTTGGTTGGTGCCGCTCAAAGAAAAAGAAATAGAACCAGGAACTTAATTTAAATTGTTTGCATGTTAATTACCGGTACATTTTTGGACGAGATTAGTCATGATATACCTCACCAGAACTGGGGTCCGCTTGAATGGGAAAGGGATTTTGTGCATATGAAAAATGCAGGTATTGACACTGTCATTCTCATCCGAAGCGGCTACCGTTCTTTTCTCACTTATCCTTCGCTTTATTTATTGAAGCACCGTGGTTGCTATGAACCTCCCATAGATTTGGTGGAACTATTTTGTACGCTTGCTGATCGGTACCATATGAAATTTTATTTTGGGCTTTATGATAGCGGCCATTATTGGGATACGGGTGACATGAAAGAGGAGATAGAACTTAATCGTTTTGTTATTGATGAGGTGTGGTCTCGGTATGGACATCATGCCTCATTTCAGGGCTGGTATCTCAGTATGGAGATTAGTCGTAAAACCAAGGGTGCCATAGAGGCTTTTCATACACTGGGAAAATTGTGTAAGGATGTAAGCGGGGGGCTTCCCACTTTTATTTCGCCCTGGATTGACGGTAAAAAAGCCGTATTGGCAGCTTCTGGGCAATTATCAAAGGCTGATGCAGTATCCTTACAAGCGCATGAACAAGAGTGGAATGAAATTTTCCAAGGCATACAAGGTGCTGTAGATGCAGTAGCGTTTCAGGATGGACATATCGGCTACCACGAATTGGAAGATTTTTTTACTATTAATAAAAAGCTAGCCAATCGATATGGAATGCAATGTTGGACAAATGCCGAATCTTTTGATCGGGATATGCCTATCAAGTTTTTGCCTATTAAGTTTGAAAAATTAAAACTAAAGTTAGCCGCAGCGGCTCGCGCAGGATATGATAAAGCAATCACATTCGAGTTTTCTCATTTTATGAGCCCCCAGTCCATGTATGGAGCGGCACACCATTTATACAATCGATACCAAGAATATCGAAAAACAATCACTACCTAAAACTTAGTTGATTTGAAACTTTTATTACCAGGTATATTTCTTTTTATTATTGTTAGTTGTACTGCTGTTTTATCGATAGCGCAAACACCCACCGCTGAAACTATAAAAGGCACTTGGGTCACCAATGTGGCTAGTAAAGCTTTAAACTCTAGAGAGAATATAAAACAAACCGTTTCGCAAGCAAAACAAGCGGGGCTGAACACTTTATTTGTAGTGGTATGGAATGGGGGTTACTCTCTTTTCCCAAGTACTATTCAGGAGCAGTACATAGGCATCAGTCAACATCCAGCTTTTAAAGGTAGAGATCCCTTGCGTGAGATTATTGAGGAGGGGCATCAAGCTGGTTTGAAAATTCATGCATGGTTTGAGTTTGGATTCTCATACGCCTATAGAGATACTAATTCTGTTTGGCTACAGCGCTATCCTGATTGGTGTGGTAGAAATGTAAAAGGAGAGTTATTGCAAAAAAATGGATTTTATTGGTGGAATGCTTTGCACCCTGGTCCGCAGCAATTTTTAGCATCATTAATTCTAGAAGTAGTTAGAAACTATGATATTGATGGCATTCAAGGTGATGACCGTTTACCTGCCATGCCAGCTGAGGGCGGTTATGATACTTACACGCGTAAGTTATATCAGCAAGCATTTGATGGGTCTGCCGTGCCAGCTAATCCTAAAGAAAAGACTTTTATACAATGGAAGGCTGACCAGCTATCGAACTACGCTGCAAAAATTTATCAATCTGTTAAAAAGGTAAAGCCTGCATGCATAGTTTCATGGGCACCTAGTATCTATCCTTGGAGTCTTGAGGAGTATTTGCAAGATTGGCCTAAATGGCTCATGGGGAATCATGCGGATCTTGTTATTCCACAACTTTATCGATATAATTTTGAAGCATATAGTACCATAATAAAGCAATTGCGAAGTCAGATCCCAGACACACTTCTTCACAAAATTGTTCCAGGAATACTTACTTCATTAGGTGATGGCTATCAGGCAGACCTGCAACTTATGCAGAAGATGGTGCAGCTGAATCGCTCGCTTGGTTTTAATGGCGAAGTATTTTTTTATTTTGAAACCCTAAATCGAATCCCTTTTTCTTTGTATAAAGATTGAACTCTATGAAAAAAATTCTGCTTTTTGTTCCCTTCTTAATTTTGCTAGCGAGTGGGGCTTGCTCTAAATCAAAATCTGGTGGAGGTAGTACACCCACGCCAACTCCTACACCTATTACGCCATTGATCACGTTAGCTCCTGGGTGGAAATATTCCGCAACACTCTCCTTGAATTTTCCATCGGGTATCCAAGCATTTACTTTTGATACAATTTTTAACGGACGAACTGTTAAAGCATTTTGTGTGGCACTTGATTACTCCTCAGGGCGTTTTGAGTTCAAGCCTGTACAGTCTTCCACTTTACGGACTCCCAGTCAATTTGCTGCTGCAGAAACTGGATTAGTTTATGTAGCCATTAATGGAGGCTATTATGGAGGCACGCAATCATATAGTTTGGTGAAATACAATAACGTTGTTAGTTCGCCCAATATTAAAGCCGTTACAAGGACCTATAATGGCTCATCTACCTCTTATTATCCTACTCGTGCTGCATTGGGTATTACGCCAACAGGGGCTCCCACCACTGCATGGATCTATTCTGTTGGAGCTGGTAATGATTTAATATATCAATACACTTCACCAAGCCCTAACGCCGAGGGAACAGCACCGCAGCCACAACCTACCGAAACGTTTCCAGCTGGGGGATCTGTATGGAATGTTGTTGCTGCTATTGGTGGTTCTCCGCTTTTATTGCAAGCTGGTTCCGTCAGGATCAGCGATGTGGAGGAGTTAATAAATATCAATAATACAACCTCCAGACCTCGTACGGCAATCGGATATACTGCTGCTGGTCGGTTAGTATTACTAGCTGTAGAGGGGGATAATGCTACTGCTGGTTATCCGGGAATTAATTTAGCCGACCTTGCCAACTTATTAAAATCTATTGGATGTACAGATGCTATTAATCTTGATGGGGGAGGCTCTACGGCTATGGTAATCGGAAATAGACTTACTGTTAGACCCGGAGACAATGGAGTGGAACGCCCTGTTATTAGTGCCTTATTAATAAAGCAGCGTTAGTTACTTTTTCTTTTTTGTCAAGGTAAGCCGTAGCTGTGCAGCTTGTTGGTAGAAAAGATTTTGTTTGATTTCCAGACTATTGATGAATGGATTGTCTTCTAGTTTGCCCATCACCTGTTCCATTTCACGCTCATTGTTGTATAACATTTTTCGAAATGGGTTTTGATAATCTTTAGCCCTGGATTTTTTTATTTGCTGCATAGTCCACGCCTGTGTTTCCTCTGCTTCTGCTAATAGGGAGAGCATCTTGTTCCGACTCAACCGGTTGGCACTGGTGTTTGTAATTAGCAGTAACACTGCTAACGCATGTTCCATTTTATCTATAGGGTATCGCTCACTTTGCTGATGATACCAATCATGAATTTGATCCCAGCTATTAATTTTACCTGCACAGATATTTTTCTTTAACTGATCAAGGGCTTGTTCACGTAGTAGTTGACCGCCTACATTAATCCAAGCTGCGGGTTGCTGTTTTATCTTTTGACAACGAATTTTTAGGTATTGCATCCAATCAGTCCCATTAGGAGTTAAGCGAAATAACTCTTTGATGCAGTAGTAACGAATTAACCGATGGTAATTACGATAAGCTGCATTCACTTTGGTCAATCGAACAGATCTACGGCTATTCTCAGCTTCTTTCAGCAAAATAGTCAGTTGCGCTACTGTTTCAGGATCATTTTGTAACAAGGTATTACCAATCGCTTCTGTAGATTGGTTACTTTTTTTTCGATTCTTTTTTATATAAGCCTCACCCGTGCTGGATGCTAAAATGGAGAGGGCTTCAATCATTTCATTAATTGTATCTGGTGCGAGGTAATCAAACTCCAAGTAGATTCTTTTATCAGTTCTTCCATCGCGTGCTTCATATTTTTCACTGTTACGTGCCAGCGCATATAAGTTATACTCAAACCAATACCCTGGCATTATTACCAGCTCATTATTATCTGTGCTGTTACTAATCAATGAGAAGGGAAGTCTGTTATTGATTTCAGCTTGAAAATCTCCCTTAGCAAGTATGCTAAAAGAGGCAAAATAGGAGTTATGTTTTAAGCTAACACACAAACCCGGCCAAAAACCGCGTGCAGCAACTAATTCCCCATCGGCTGCACGTGAATTGTGATTAGAGCCTATAGTTGCTCCAGCAGCCAAGTTGCTTTGACCTTGAATTACTGCTGCGCAAAGAAATGAGTTATTGTGATGTTGCTCATGTCCAGGGAAAAGCAGGGAGTTCAATACCTCGCAACAGGAGATAGTAGAATTGTCTCCTAAGTAGGAATTAATCAAACGGGCTCCATACTTCAATTGGGAGTTTGTGCCCATAACAAATCGTACTGCTTTCACGCCATAAAAAATGCGACATCCATAACCCACAATACCATTGACTAATTCACAACCTTCTCCAATTTGTGTAGTTGCCTCAGGTGAGGAAAGAATCGTGATATTCTTTAGTTTGTTGGCACCCTTGATGTAGGCATCGGTTCCTATCCAAGCATCTTTAATAATTTCACAGTTTTTAATAACTGTACGGTCGCCTATTTTTCCATAGTAACCTCTTTTTCGATCAAATTTATCATCAGTAAACTCTTGAAGTTTTTCTAGGAGCTTGGGATTATCTCTATATTTTGACCAAATCCACGCATCTCCTGGAAGCATACCATTAAAGGGAAGTACTTTTCTTCCCCCGTTTTCATTTGCTAACTCCATCCATATTCTGACGGCGGGGTCTTCGCCAATTTTTACCACTCCATTTCCAAACTTTGCATGATCAGTACTGGATAGTTCCTGAATGTTGACAAGCAGTACGTCATTTCCTGTAATAATGTGACTCATGAAACTAATCTGGTCAATCACAACATTGTCTCCGATATCACAACTGATAATGGTACTGTTATAAATACCCACAGGCATTCTTAAGTTGTTGAACTCATGAAATAGTGCCTCTAGCTTACCGATTCTGATTTTTCCAAAAAAACTGCAACGTTTAACAAGTTTAGGATCAAATGTTGGAGCCACCTCAATATTGTTCCAATCATCAGCGCTATTATCATTCCGAAGAAGGGTCTGTATTTCTTTTGCCGTCAATTTGCGGTAGGGTGTCTTAGATCGATGTTGTCTGTTTCGTAAATAATATTCATCCTTCCCTTTGGGAATAAAAGCGGGGTCAATAAATCCAAACCCCAGTGAGGAAAGAGGTTGTTTATTAATTTTATTCATAGGGGTGATTTAAAAATTTACTCCACCGTTACAGACTTAGCCAGGTTACGAGGTTTATCTACATCGCATCCTCTTTCTATCCCTATATAATAAGCTAGTAGTTGTAAGGGAACCACCGTCAATAAAGGAGCGAGCATTTCATCACAAGCCGGCACTGTCATAACGGACTCACTTAGGGATGTAGCCATTTCATCTCCTTCAGTGATTACTGCAATAACTTTTCCTTTCCTTGCTTTAATTTCTTGCATATTACTAATTACCTTTTCATGATAACCATCCCTGGTGGCTACAAACACCACTGGAAGCTGGTCATCTACTAAGGCTATGGGACCATGTTTCATTTCAGCTGCTGGATAGCCCTCTGCATGGATATAGGATATCTCCTTTAACTTGAGTGCGCCTTCAAGTGCTACCGGAAAGTTAAAGCCTCTGCCAAGATATAAGAAGTCTCGGGCTGCAGCATACTTCTTTGCTATGGATTGAATGGCAGTGGTGTCATTTAGTAGTTGCTGTACTTTTCCAGGGATCTCTTCCAGTTCATTCAACAAGTAATTGATTTTTTCAGTAGGCATGGTTCCTTTTAGTTGCGCAATTTTTAGGGCAATCATACTTAGCACCGCTAATTGTGCAGTAAAGGCTTTGGTAGAAGCGACTCCAATTTCAGGACCTGCATGTGTATACGCTCCCGCATGACTGATGCGTGCAATCGAGGATCCTACTACGTTTACTACTCCAAGAATAATTGCACCCTTTGACTTAGCGTTTTCTATGGCCACTAACGTATCAGCAGTCTCACCACTTTGTGAAATAGCAATAATAACATCACCTGGAGTGATGACGGGGTTTCTATAACGAAATTCTGATGCATATTCAACTTCTACATTAATGCGGCAACACTCTTCAAAAAAGTATTCTGCTGTCAAACCGGCATGCCAACTGGTACCACATGCAACCATGATGATTCGATTTGCATAGCAGATCTCTTTGGCATATTGCTCAATGCCACTAAGTGTAATTTTATTTTTTTGTGCATCTAAGCGGCCACGCAAACAATCATAAATTGTCTGCGGTTGTTCAAAAATCTCCTTTAGCATGAAATGATCAAAACCTTCCTTTTCAATAGCAGCTAATTCAATATCTAGCTTTTGTACATAGGGGGTTACTATTTCGTTACCCAAGTTTTTTAAGATAAGTTCATCTGGACTAATAATGGCTAGCTCATAGTCGTTTACATAAACTACCTCTTTAGTGTATTCAAGCATAGGAGAAGCGTCTGAACCTAAAAAGTGCTCTCCTTTTCCTACACCTATTACCAGCGGGCTCCCTTTTCGAGCTGCTAGAATTGTATCGGGGGCGTCTTGTTCGATCAGTAGAATCACATAGGCGCCAGTTACACGTTTTAATGCAATACGAACTGCCTCCTCTAACGAACAGTGATTATTTTCTTTTATTTCATCTATAAAATTGAGTAATACTTCAGTGTCAGTATCGCTGTTGAAGTGGTATCCTTTTTGAAGTAGTTCTTGTTTTAATTGACTATAGTTTTCAATAATTCCGTTGTGAATCATAGCCAATTTTCCACTTGCTGAACGATGTGGATGCGCATTTTTGTCGCTTGGTTCTCCATGTGTAGCCCAACGTGTGTGACCGATGCCAGTTTTACCTGCAATGTCTTTTCCTACTACATGCTCCTCCAGGTCTGCTACTTTCCCCATCTTTTTATAAACATGTAGCCCCTTATTGTGCAAGGCAATTCCTGCACTATCATATCCTCGGTATTCAAGTCTTTTTAATCCTTTAATGACAACTGGAAACGCGTCACGATAACCGGTATAGCCAACAATTCCACACATATACAATTGTTTATTGGCTCAAATATATAGGGAGACTCAATACGTTGTACGAATTGGTGGTCTTTTATAAGATAACCCCTATTTATAAAAAAAATTAAAAAGTAAGATCAGAGTAGAATATCTCTGAGTAAAAGATAAGCGGTTCCAAAATAAATAAGCAAGCCTGTTACATCAACAAGTGTTGCAATGAATGGAGTGGAAGAAGCCGCAGGATCTGCTCCTAATCTTTTTAGAAGCAGGGGGAGCATGGATCCCATTAATGTTCCCCATAGCACTACACCAATTAAGGCCATTCCAATGGCTAAGCCAACTTGGTAGTAGTGCTCACCAAAGAGCGAAAGAAACTGATGGCCACCAACTACAATCCCAAATCCAATTAATCCTAGCGTAAGACCCATGAAGAGACCTGACTGTATTTCTCTTCGAGCAATTCTCCACCAATCCTTTACGGTTATTTCTCCCAGCGCCATTGCTTGAATAATTAGTGTTGCAGCTTGTGAACCGCTATTCCCGCCGCTAGAAATGATGAGCGGTATAAATGTGGACAACACTAACACATGTTCCAATGTTTTTTGAAACCCAGACATAGCTGCTATAGTTAGCGTTTCACCAATAAAAAGTATCAATAACCAAATAATTCTTTTCTTGTATAATTTAAAGAGGGGGATATCTAAATAAGGTTCTTCCAGTGCTTCTGTACCTCCCATTTTTTGCATGTCTTCACTAAACTCTTCTCCTGCCACCCAAAGTATATCATCGATAGTAACGATGCCTAATAGTTTATTGCTTTGGCTTACTACGGGCAATGCCACTCTATTATTCATCTTAAATGTTTCACTGGCAGTCTCCTGGTCATCTTCTGGGTGAAGGGCAATAAACCTGCCATCAATAATCTCCTCAACTTTTTTGTGGGGAGCGCTTAAAATAATGTCACTGATGCGAATGTCATCTATGAGTTCGCCCATTTCGTTAATAACATAGATTACGTTAATGGTCTCACTATCTTTTCCATACTTGCGTATAGTAGTGAATACTTCTTCTACCGTATTACTGGCATATACATATACATAGTCCGGTGTCATCAAACGTCCGATACTATTTTCGGGATATCCCAAAAGAGAGAGGGTTACTTTTCTTTCTTCTGGTTCTAACAATTTGATTAATTCTCTTACCACATTGCTTGGCAATTCTTCTAAAAAGTCAGTTCGGTCATCCGCTGGGAGTTCATTTAGTAAGAGCGCAGTAGTATTGGCTGGTAATTTTTTGATAATACTCTTTTGGCTAGAGAGATCTAGAATTTTAAACACACTGGCAGCTCGGTGGGTAGACATGCTGGCAATAATCGTTGTGTCTTCCTCAGGGTATCGCTCTACTATTTCCGCAACTTCACTGATGTTTTGATCATCCAGGAAAGCATGCAGCTTTGCTATATCTTTTTCAGCCAGCATTGTTTCAAATGCTGCTGCTAATACGGCTTGTGTTTCCTCCATAGACATTAGTGCAAAAGTACAAAGGAAAATGCGTACTTCGTGGTTAACAAATAGGCTATGCAACTGCCCTGTCTTTTTATTGCTCCCTCAGCTAAACATGGAAGAGGTGTCTATACAAACGAAATGCTCGAGGCCGGAACCACCATTGAAATATCTCCAGTAATTGTTCTAGCGAATACAGATCGCTTATTGGTTGATAAAACGCGTTTGCATGATTACATTTTTGAATGGGGAGAAGATCGTTCCCAAGTATCCGTAGGACTTGGTTACTTATCTATTTATAATCATGCTTGCCCGAGTAATTGCATTTATGAGATGGATTTTTCAGCGGAATTGATGCGCATAGTCACCGTCACTTCAATTCAAAAAGGGGAGGAGCTCTTTATTAATTACCATGGAGATTTTGACAATCCCTCTCCTTTGTGGTTTCCGATAGAGCAGCAATGATTCTTTTAGTAATTGATTTGCATAAAAAAACCCCGCTGGTAGGCGGGGTTTGTATTCGGTCTTCTAGATTAGAATTTAATTTGTGCTCTTAACTCACCATTTGGAAATGCAGCGGTGCGAATACTAACATAGTAAAAGCCGTTTAGCAAATTCTCCTCTGTGATAAGTACGCCATCAACAAACAAACGGCCACTGTATGTTCCGCAACTAGTATTAGATACGGTTGCGCATCTAGTGATTCCTGATAAGGTAAAAAGCTGAATGGGGTTGGCAGGAAACCCAGCCGGTGCCATTCCATGAATAGACATGCCAGGGATTGGAGAAGTAGCAACAGGGCCGCTTAATCCGGACCAACGAATGGTGTAGGATAATAATTTAGTGGCTGTATTGTAATGAATGTCCATAGCACCCAAGGCAGGCGAAGGACTTGGAGGGAAATTTTGAGCTCCTGTAAGAGGAACATCTACGCGACTATACTCTTTTCTAACAAAAAGATCGTCATCACGATCGCAGGCTTCTAAGGAAAGTAAAAGGGTAGCCGCAACTAAAAAACGAGCAGTAGTTTGGAACAGTTTCATTGAAACAGATTTTAGTAAAAGTAATACAATTTTTTGATTGACCCCATTTTTGGGAGTTTGGTTCGTGGGTTGGGGAAAACTAGCCTATTTTCTTTTTAAGAGCCTGTAGTTTTAAAAGGGCATCAAAGGGGGTTAGGTGCTCAATATCAATTTCTTCAAGCTCTTTTTTTATTTCCAAAAGGGCAGCGTTTTCACCTCCAAAAATGGATAATTGTAGTTGCGAGGGAGTGCTTTTATTGGGTGGTTTTTGGGGCTTTGGGCCAGTTGAAGAGGTCCCCGCTTCTAGCGCTATCAGTTTTTTTGCAGCTTTTTCTAATAGGGAGGCCGGCATCCCCGCCATTCGCGCTACATGTAGGCCAAAGCTGTGTAAGGAGCCTCCAGGTGAAAGTTTACGTAAAAATATCACCCTATTCCCTGACTCCTGGTAGGTAATATGAAAGTTTTTGACCCTGGTAAACTGTTGCTCCAGCTCATTTAACTCGTGATAGTGGGTAGCAAAAAGTGTTTTTGGCTTTGCTGGAGACTCGTGTAAATAGGCTGCAATACTCCAGGCAATCGAAACGCCATCGTAAGTGGAGGTACCCCTGCCTATTTCGTCCAAAATAACTAGGCTTTTTTCACTTAAGTTGTTGATGATAGAGGCCGTTTCAGTCATCTCAACCATAAAAGTGGATTCTCCACCCGCTAAATTGTCTGCGGCACCTACACGGGTAAAAATTTTATCGGTGATTGGTATGCTTGCCTGTTTGGCTGGAACATAGTGCCCCATATGTGCCAGCAGGCAAATTAATGCTGTTTGCCGCAGCAAGGCAGATTTACCACTCATGTTAGGACCCGTCAAAATTAAAAGTTGTTCTGTGTTTGGATCCAACAATAAATCATTCCCGATGTATGTTTCTCCGGCTGGAAGAAATCTTTCAATTACTGGGTGACGCCCCTCTTCAATTTCTAATGATAGTCCTGTATGTATGACGGGTTTGCAATAATTGTATTGCAATGCGTTGCTGGCAAAACAACAAAGACAATCTACGTTTGCTATGGCATCTGCATTGACTTGTAAAGTCGATACAATCGGCTGAAGTCTTGTTATTAATTCTTCAAATATGGAAATTTCAAGGGTACGTATTCTATCTTCTGCACCCATGATTTTTTCTTCGTACTCTTTCAGTTCAGGTGTTATATAGCGCTCCGCATTAGTAAGCGTTTGTTTGCGTATCCAATCTTGTGGAACTTTTTCCTTGTGTGCATGGGTAACCTCCAGATAATAACCAAATACTGAATTGAAGCCAATTTTTAAGGAAGTAATTCCAGTTTGTAATGCTTCCCGTTCTTGAATGGATTGTAAAAACTGTTTTCCGCTGGTGGCAAGCGAACGAAGTTGATCTAACTCCGCATGTACACCCGATGCTATGGCTTCCCCCTTTTGAATGAGAGAGGGAGGATCATTAACCAACGTTTTTTCTATATCGAGTATGTTGTCTTCAAGCGGTGTAATTTGCTTGGCAATTTGCAAAAGCAAGGACGATGAAGTTTTATCAAGCTGAACTTTAATTTTCTTAAGCTTATGCAAATAGGCTGCCAATGCTCTCACTTCTCTTGGTCCGGTTTTTCGAAGGGATAGTCTTGCAGCAAGACGTTCCAAATCACCACATCCCTCCAGTGCTGCCTCCAATTCATTTCGAGTGACGGATTCTTTTACTAACCATTCTACTGCATCAAGTCTTGCTTGAATCTGCACGATTTCAATAGGCGGAAAAAGCATCCATCTCTTCAATCTTCTTCCTCCCATGGGTGTTTGTGTATGATCTAAGACGCTTAGTAAAGTAGGGTTGCCTTCCCGCGATGGTGTCAACAGTTCTAAATTTCTGATGGTAAAACGATCCATCCATAAGAATGATTGTCTATCGATGCGTTGCATACGAACTATATGCTGAAGGTGTGGGTGGTCAGTTTCTTTGAGGTAATGGAAAATGGCACCAGCAGCAATACAACCCAATGGAAGTTCCTCCACGCCAAATCCTTTCAGTGATTGTACCTGAAAATGCTTCAGTAATAAATCTCGTGTATATGTCTCGTCAAAAATCCATTCATCTAGCGCATACGTATATGTTTTCAGTCCTAGCTGCTCTTTGAGACGATGTTGATGTTGTCGCTGCACTACTAGCTCAGCAGTAGGCAATCCTTGAATAAGTTTATCTGCAAAATCACGGTCTCCTTCCGTGACATAAAGTTCTCCAGTGGAAATATCTAAAAAAGCAAGCCCCAATTTTTCTGCGGCACCAATGTGCAATCCCAATAAAAAATTATTGCTTCGTTGATCAAGTATTTTATCATTAGTAGTAGTGCCTGGTGTTAACATTTCGGTTACACCTCGTTTTACAATTCCTTTAGCTTGCTTGGGATCCTCTAGCTGATCACAAACGGCAACGCGATAACCAGCTTTGACAAGTTTGTGCAGGTAAGTGTCCAAGGAATGGTGTGGGAAGCCAGCCAGGGCAGCATCGGCAGCTGCTCCGTTATTTCTTTTGGTAAGCGTGATGCCAAGAATTTGTGAGGCAATTACCGCATCTTGACCAAAGGTTTCATAAAAATCTCCCACTCGAAATAATAAAATAGCATCCGGGTATTTTTGTTTGATAGCCCGATGTTGTTGCATCAATGGGGTGTCGTTAGAGGTACTTTTTGCCATACAAGTGGGTGAGGGGGACAAAAATAAGGAACCCTGCTTACCTTCGCCGCATGCGAAAATTACGCATGGACGAATTAGGCCGCAAAACGGCAGCCGAGGTAAAAGGGGCCAGTAAGATTCCTGTTATTGTGGTATTGGAGAATATCAGGAGTGCTTATAATGTGGGAAGTGTATTTAGGACAGCTGATGCCTTTTTGTTGGAGGGGGTTTATCTAGTAGGTTATACGGCCTTCCCCCCGCATAAGGAAATACATAAAACTGCATTAGGGGCGGAGGAGTCGGTAAGCTGGAAACATTTTAAGACTATGGCAGAAGCCATAGAGGCAATTCATCAGCTGGGGTATACGCTCATGGCAGCGGAACAAACTGATAGGAGTGTGGCCCTTCATCAATGGGAGGAGCCGGTTGGACCAGGATTGGCATTAGTGTTGGGAAATGAGGTAACAGGGGTTGAGCTAGAGACACTAAAAGCTTGTGAACAGGTTTTGGAAATCCCACAATTAGGAATGAAGCACTCCCTCAATATTGCTACAGCTGCTGGTGTCATGTTGTGGGAAATTGTAAGAAGAAAAATTATTAGTAACGGATGAAGCGAGGTGTTGTAAATTATTTTAAGCTGATTAAGTTTTCACATACAGTATTTGCTATGCCATTTGCTTTTATTGGTTTTTTTCTTGGGATACAGTCATTCCCCAATGAAGTAGTGTTAGAGACAACACGGTTACTTTTATTGGTAATTGGATGTATGGTTTTTGCAAGAAGTGCTGCCATGGCCTTTAACCGGTATCTGGATCGTTATTTTGATGCATTGAATCCTCGTACTGCGCAACGAGAAATCCCTGTAGGAGTTATTGCTCCACAACAAGCTTTATGGTTTATTGTTGCCATGTCAGTGTTATTTGTAAGTTGTGCCTGGATGATAAACTTGCTGTGTTTTTTTCTATCTCCCTTAGCCTTATTAATTATTTTAGGATATAGTTATACAAAGCGATTTACTCCATTCTGTCATATTGTATTGGGCGCCGGGCTATCATTAGCGCCTATCGGGGCTTATTTAGCCGTGACAAGCCAATTTGCACTAGTTCCTTTGTTATTCTCCTTTGCGGTATTAACATGGGTAAGCGGTTTTGACATTATTTATGCATTACAAGATGAAGCCTTTGATAAGAAACAACAACTAAAATCAATTCCCGTTTGGTTGGGGATCAAAAGAGCGTTGAATGTTTCAAGGGTGTTGCATACAATTAGTTTTATTTTGATAGGGTTAGCAGGATGGTACGGTCCATTTGGGGCATTATACTGGGTAGGGACTGTGATTTATGGAAGTTTACTTATCTATCAACAATGGCTTGTTAAACCAGATGACCTCAGTCGAGTTAATCTTGCATTTATGACTGTAAATGGGATCGCTTCAATAGTGTTTGCCATTTTTGTTATTTCAGATCTTTATTTTGTTGTGTAATGGGTAGAATAATGGCAATAGATGTGGGTGGAAAGCGAACCGGGATTGCAGTTACAGATCCTTTACAGATCATTGCCACTGGATTGGGAACCATCGAGGCGCACAGATTGATTGAGTATATTAAGAACTATCTAAAAGCGGAACAAATTGAACGGTTTGTAGTGGGATGGCCAACCAATTGGGACAACACGCCCACTCATGGAACACCTCATGCAGCTAAGGCTATTCAATTGCTTGAAAAGAATTTTCCTAGAATACCAGTTGAAAAAGTTGATGAGCGCTATACTTCTAAAATGGCTAAGGATGCCATTCTTGAAATGGGGCTAAAGAAAAAAGATCGTCGTGATAAAAAAATAGTTGACGAAGTGGCTGCCACCATCCTATTGCAGGAATACTTGCGTTCTGTTCAAGGATCGTAACTTTGCAGTATGATTCTGCCCATTATTGCATACGGAAATCCAGTTCTTAGAGAGGTAGCAAAACCTATCCAGCAAGGCCAATTAGACCTGACCACTTTTATCTCCTCTATGTGGGAGACTATGTATGCTAGCAGCGGCGTTGGACTAGCGGCTCCCCAAGTCAACCATTCCATTCGGCTGTTCACGGTGGATACATTACAGCTTATTAATTCAATGGACCAGGATGAAAGGGCTAAATACCCAGACGCGCCTGGCATCAAAGCGGTTTTTATTAATGCAACAATTCTAGACCAAGGTGGCCAACCTTGGGGTTATAGCGAGGGTTGCTTAAGTATACCAAAAATTCACGAAGAGGTTTTTCGTCCCGATACCATTCGTATGCGCTATACCACAGAACAATGGGAGATAAAAGAAGAAGTTTTTAACGGGATTACAGCGCGAGTAATTCAGCATGAATATGATCACCTCGAGGGCAAGTTATTTATTGATCACCTTGCGCCACTTAAGCGCAAACTGTTAAAAGGAAAGCTTACAGATATTACCAAGGGGAAGGTGGCGGTTGACTACAAGATGAAATTTTCAGTATGAGCCGTTTTTTTGCAGGTATCCTGCTTTTGTTTTTTGCATCGGCTCATGGCCAATCAATAAGTTCAGATAGTTTGGATGCAGTACGAATGCGACAACTCATTAATCTATCCGAGGTGGTGTTGCGTAGCAACCTTGATGTGGACAGATTTATTCAACAAGTAAAAGAGGATACTACTTTTTATAAGGCGTTTCGTAATCTCCGTGTGTTGGAATTTACGTCTAGTAACGACATTCTTTTACGAGATAAAAAAGCTGCACAGCTGGCTCGGATGATCAGTAAAACAAAACAAGTCCGCGAAGCGGGATGTAGAAGTACAACGGTATTGGAGGAGAGCGCACAGGGTAATTTTTACAAAAAAGATCGATCCTTTCGCTATTACACGGCTGCCTTGTATGCGTCACTTTTTTTTGCTTCCGGTAAAATTTGCGGGGAATCAAATATTGTGCGCGAGCGAAATTTCCAGGCTCGCTCTACAAAGGGAATGGCACGTCACCGAGAGCAATTAAAAATGTTGCTTTTTAATCCTGGAAAAAAAATTCCAGGGATACCCTTTATTGGTGACAAGGTTGATGTATTTAGTCCCGATCGAAGAGGACTGTACAATTACGCCATCGATCGAGCTATGTATCGGGGGGAGGATTGTTATTTATTTACTATAGAAGCTAAGTCAAACCTAACTGCTGGGCAACGAGATAAAATAGTAATAGACAATATGACTACTTGGTTTAGTGTGCGCACGGGGGAGGTGTTAGCCCGAAATTATGCCATGAGTTACCATGCAGGCTTTTATGATTTTAATGTACAGATTGAAGCGGAATTGATGCGTTACAAGAATTGGGTGGTACCCGCCGTACTTCGCTATGTTGGAAATTGGGATGTTCCATTTAAAGAAAGGGAGCGGGGTGTATTTACAGCCACCCTCTATGATTTTCGGTAGTTAATTATTTTTATAGGTAGCGGAGTAGCTACGCCATTTCTGAATTACTTCTTCAATATCTGCTGGAATAGGGCATTCAAAATCGATTGGTAGCCCTGTGGAGGGATGTACAAACCCAAGTGTACGTGCGTGTAAAGCCTGTCTTTGACAAATGCTAAAACAGTTATCTACAAATTGTTTATATCGTGCATACACAGTTCCCTTGACTATTTTATCCCCTCCATAAAAATCATCATTAAATAAGGGATGCCCCAGGTATTTCATGTGTACGCGTATTTGATGGGTTCGTCCTGTTTCCAATTTGCATCGAATCAAGGTTACATAGCCAAATCGTTCTAAAACTTCATAGTGCGTAATGGCTTCCTTTCCGTGTTCACCTTCAGGGTAGGCCTCAAAAAGTTTTCGAAATCGTAAATGCCTTCCCACGTGGGCGTGAATAGTTCCTTTGTTTTCCTGTATATCACCCCACACGAGCGCTATGTATTCGCGCTTGACTGTGTGATCAAAAAACTGTTTAGCTAATTGACGCATTGCCAGATCTGATTTTGCTAATACCAAAAGCCCACTGGTATTTTTGTCAATGCGGTGCACCATTCCAAAACGGGGTAATATCTCCTCTGATAGTCCGGGATTATGTTGTTGCAGGTACCAGGCTACACCATTTAATAAGGTTCCCGTATAATTACCACTTCCAGGGTGTACCACCATTCCCGCTGGTTTATTTATTATCATTATTTCTTTATCCTCATAGAATATGGACAATTCCATGGGTTCAGGGGAAATGGCAGTTTGTTCCGGACTGATATCTGAATAAATAACTATTTGATCGAGTGGTTTTATTTTATAATTGGCTTTTACAGGTTGACCATTGACTTGGACCATGCCCAGATTCATGGCTTGTTGTATTTTATTGCGGCTGGCACCCTCTATACGACTGGTTAGGAATTTATCAATACGAATGAGCTCTTGTCCTTTGTTTACTTGAAGCTGAAACCGTTCAAATAGCTCATCACTCAGGTCTTGAGGTTGTATGTGTGGCTCTTGATTCATTCTTGCAAAGGTAAAGCTTCAAGGTTTGTGGGTACCTTTGCAAGCAATGAGCAACAAAGTGCATTTTAAGGACCTGGGGCTTGCCGCATACCAACCCGTTTGGGATTTGCAAGAGCAATTGCTAAAAGAAAACGTAGAACGAAAGACTAAAGGAGAGCCGGCGGTTCATCACTTATTGTTTGTAGAGCATCCACCTGTTTATACCTTAGGAAAAAGTGGAAAGCGGGAGCATGTGTTGATTGGAGAGCAGGAGATGATGGAACGCCAGATTGATTTTTTTCAAACTAACAGAGGAGGTGATATTACCTACCATGGTCCTGGCCAGTTAGTCGGATATCCTATTCTTGATCTTGAGCAATTTTACACTGATATTGGCAGATACTTGCGTGAGCTGGAGGAAGTAATTATTCTAACACTTGCACATTATGGCCTTAAAGGGGAACGTTCAAAAGGTGAGACAGGCGTGTGGTTGGATCCACATATTATTGGAAAAGCTCGTAAAATTTGTGCTATGGGAGTACGTTGTAGCCGATGGATCACCATGCATGGATTTGCATTGAATGTAAGTAATGACCTTTCTTATTTTAATCATATTGTACCCTGTGGAATTCCAGATAAATCTGTGACATCCCTTCAAAATGAACTCCAGCAACCAGTGGAATTAGCTGCTGTAAAGGAAATTGTACAAGCTAAGTTTCAACAAGTATTTGGTGTTGCGTGGATCTAGGCAGCAGTAGCTTATTATCTGTCTAGAAATAATTTGTGTTTTTCAAGCAAGCGGTTATCCTCATAGAGCTCAAATAGAAACCATCCCCCATGCAAAAAATTAGTTTTATCCAGTTGGAAGCTGGGAGCAGGTAAGTTTTTTAGTTCAAATAAAAACTGTTTATCAATTTCAAAAAACTTAACTCGGTACCGAGAGAGTCTGGCTTTGTTTGGGACTTGCACTCGAATATTACCATCTGGGTGCGTATACACAAATAAAGAGGGGGCGTAGGCATTAGGTTCATCTTTTGTAATGACTGCTAAAGGAGTTTTGGCGGAATCGCCCAATCTTACATTATGTAATTTGTAAACAACCGGCTCTAGTCTTTTTACTACTGGTATGTCACTAGTAATTTGGTTACTAGTTGTAGTTGAATTTTCGGTGGGCGTGGACAACGCAGGAGTAGTTGCAGTTGGTAGTTGCGTCAGAGTGGTGACTTGTTCGGGGGCTTTATTTTTTTCAGCAAGTGCAGAAGGGGGATTTACAGGGGTGCTCTTGGTTAGCATAACTTCCTCATTCTTTTTTAGCATTACCTGATCGGGGTTGGAAGCAGGCTTAGCGGCGGGTACTGTTTCTACGTCAGCAGGACTTGGCTTTTTTGGTGTTGTGAAAAGGTACCGTCCATTTTCTAGCTGTATATAGAGTCGATAAAACATGTGATCGTTGATGGCTTTTGTATCTGCAAAGCCATTTTGTTTTGCAGTAGGGTCAGGCACTGTTAATATGCTCTTATAACCTCTGGTGCTGTCAAAAGAGCGCTGTATTGAAATTTGTGCGGTGTAAGGGTAATTGTTCACCCAACTAATTACGTATCGATTTTTGCCAATATCCTTTACACTGAATTGAGGTAAGGTGTCCTGCGCATTAGTTTGAAAGTTAATGCCGGGTAATAGCCATAGTAGCAGCAGTGAGGGATAAAATAGGCGTTTGGCAGTCATAGTGATACGTTTACAAATATACTATTCACAGTCCGGCGAGGGGGAAGCAAAGTTCCTCCTTTTTCAATGATTGATTACCTTGTAATCCACCACTATGAATTAGTAACAACCGGCTATTTTTTTTGAAATTGTCCGCTGCAGCTAGTTGCTCAGTGGCATAGAATAACTTAGCGGTATAAACTATGTCAGTTGGTATTTGAGTAGTTGCAAATAACTGGTTCATGTATTGTAATAAATTGGTAGGATGTTTTGCGTAACCACCCCATTCGAAACCTTCTATTAATTGGTAGGAACCTGTAGCGGTAGGAGCTAATTTTTTTATTGCTTTTTCTAATTCCAGTTTTCCTTTTAACACAGGAATGCCGATTAGTGGGGTTTTTTGTACCGAATGTGCCAGACCTGCTATCATTGTGCCTGTTCCTACTGCAGCTAGCACATGTGTAAAATCTTTTTCATTAAAAAAATTTGCAATGGTTGAAGCTCCATTGGCACCAAGCAGTCCAAATCCTCCCTCAGGGATTGTATAGGTTGTAAGTTGTTTGTTAACAGCATGTTTCTCTGCCGCATAGCATTCTCTGGTGAGAAAGCGTAATTCCATTCCAAAGGCAGCAGCTGTTTTTAATGTATGCGATAACTGTTCTGGTTTTTCCCCTCTCACAAAGCCAACTGATTCAAATCCCAGGTTTTTACAGGCAGCTGCAGCAGCTACTAAGTGATTTGACCAAGGGCCACCAAATGTGGCTACAACTTTTTTATTTTCTTTTTTTGCTTCTTCCAGATAAAATTGAAGTTTAAACCATTTATTTCCTGAGACAATCGGATCACATTTATCTAGTCTTAAGGCAAATGCTGTTATGTTCTTTTCCAAATAGACAGGTCTGATTACAGGGTCTATAGTGATAAGTTCAGCGTTATGAAACAGCATAGGGTGTTATCGAAAATACGTGTAATTTTGCCGCGCTAAACCTTTCTTATGAAACCAACCTTGGTGATTCTTGCAGCAGGTATGGCTTCCCGATACGGAAGCATGAAACAAGTGCAGTCTTTTGGTCCCGACGGTGAAACCATCATGGATTATTCAATTTATGATGCGATTCGTGCAGGTTTTGGAAAGGTGGTGTTTATTATTCGCGCCCAATATGCAGCACAGATTCAGTCCATATTTGAGCCAAAACTAAAAGGACGCATACAAACAGATTACGTTTTTCAGGAATTAGATTCATTTACAAATGGCTATGTATTTGCGCCGGAGCGTTCCAAGCCCTGGGGTACAGCTCACGCCGTGCTTTGCGTAAGAGAGGTGGTGAAAGAGCCTTTTGCCGTTATAAACGCAGATGATTTTTATGGACGAAATGCATTCGAGCAAGCCGTTAGTTTTTTACAAACTAATTGTAACAGCCACACATTTGGTATTATTGGTTACGATCTGACTGCTACACTTTCTGAACATGGGACTGTTAATAGAGGGGTATGTCAGTTAAATAACCAAGGAGATTTGGCAAGTGTTACTGAGCGAATCAATATTGCTCGTATAAATGGAATAGTTACTTGTGGTGATGGATTATCTCCCCAACAGTTAGCGGAGGACACCAAAGTGTCTATGAATTTCTGGTGTTTTGATCCCGCTTTTTTTGAAATGACAGCAAATCAGTTTGCTACTTTTTTACAACAAGCCGGCCATGAGTTAAAGTCCGAGTTTTTTATACCGCTGGTAGCCGATCAATTTATTCAACAAGGGGGAAAAGTAAAAGTGGTTCCTACCCATTCATCTTGGTTTGGGGTCACTTATAAAGAGGACGCCCCCTTTGTACAACAGAGTCTTCAGCAATTGATCCAGGCTGGGGAGTATCCCGCCAAGCTTTGGATCTAATTTACCTTGACCATGTAAACAAAGTCTTGCACTTTTCGTACTTGTTCAGTGCGGTCTAAGCCATTTAATAATGATCGGGATGGGATGCGAATGCTAGGGCTGTTATCCTGTTTTTTCAGGGTTTCAATAACATCAAAAATGTATTTGCTTTGAACAGCAAAAGCAAATCCTTGTGTGTTAGTTTGACGGCCATTCAAAATACCAATAACTTCTCCCTTACGATTTAATATGGGACTTCCACTGTTACCTCTATTAGCATTTATCTCTATTTGACAGCTTAGGGTATCACCATTGAAACCGGTCTTGGCACTTAAATAGCCCTGACTATATACTACTTCATTGCGGGGGTAACCTAATGTAAAAATTGGCTCTGCTAATTTTGCGGTTTGTTTACTAAGTCCGTAGGGAAGACTGATATACGGTTTAAAATTTGGGTCATCTATTTTTAAAATTGCAATATCTCTTTCTCTGTCTTGAAACACTACTTTAACCAGGTATTCTCCCCGGTTATTTTGAATTGCAATTTGCTGTGCATCTTCTACTACGTGTGCATTGGTGATCAAATAGCCTTTGGCATCAATTATAAACCCGGTACCTCCGGTAGTAAATGGTATGTCTTGCGGAACAGCGGTGGCTTTATTTTTTATTCGATCTATCTCTTTTGCTTGTTTTCTTGTTTTGTCCTCTAATTGGCTAAATTTTTTGTTGAGTTCCTCAAATTGTGAGCGAGGGGAGGCTGGCGCAATAATCCAAACCAATGATGAAATCACCAGTGTGGTAACAACTGCTATGGAGGCGGCAATGGCACTAACGCGCTTATATCGATTCCAGAGGTAAATCACTTTTGCTTTGCCTTGCAAACGAGCGGAATTAATTTGTCCTTTCTCAGCTAAGTCAACATGAATTTCTTTCAGTGCAGATTTAAAGCATTTCCATTCTCCAAAACGATTCATTTGTTGCAGGAAAAAAGTATGTTCAACAACAAGTTGGTCAACTTCTGTGTTGGATTTACGCAGTTGCTCAAAATGCATGCGTTCGTCCGGGTGCATTTCGCCTTTAATATATCTTTCTACCGCATCCAATAACCGCAAATCATCCATGTGAGGTTCCATTTTTATATTCCGAAAAGAAAAGTTTTTTTAACCGTATCAGACACTTGTACTTCTGGTTTTTAGCATTATCAGCATTGGTGTAACCAAATTGAAGTGCAATGTCCTGCATGTTCATCTTTCTCAAATAATACGCTTCCAACAAACTTTTACAAGGCTCACCCAGTCGTTGAATAGCCTGACTCATCAATTCAAATTCAGCATCTCTTTTCTCATGCGTTGCGATCTCCTCCTCCACTGGAATGGTGGTATTGGGATCAATCTCCTGTGATAAAAGTCGATTATTTTGTTGTAATCGCTTCAACCACAATCTTTTACTCACAGAATAGAGGTAGGTCTTAAGTTGGCAATTCAGCTCAAAAGACCCCATTCTAACCTTTTCATAAAGCACAACCATGGCTTCCTGAAAAATATCTTGAGCATCTTCTGAAGAGCCATTGTTATTGACAATCAGCGACTGAATCATATTGAAGTGATCTTTGTAAATCCCCTCAATAACCTTTCGATCACCTGCCGCAAGCCCCTTTAAAAGTCCAACCTCCTGGAGTTCGCTATCCACTATCCTCTTAGTTTAATACAGATTTTTAAAAATAGTAACCCGAACTGGTTTCTAAAAAAAAATAATTGTCAATGGGTTACCTTTTGCCAAAAAGTGTATAAATTCGCGAAATATTTCACAAAACAAAAAAACAAAAGCAATGAAAAAGTTTTTTGCAATTGCCTTCATCGCAGCTACTTTGGTAGCTTGTAATGGTGGTGGCGAAGCTACTCCTGCTGCTGACACAACTGCTGCTGCTGTTGACACAACTGCTGCTGCTGCTGTTGACACAACTGCTGCTGCTGATACAACAGCTCCTGCTGCTGAACCAGCTAAGTAATTCAAGTGCAAGTAATTGCCGAAGGCCGTTCCCCCGGGAACGGCTTTCTTTTTTCATTTAAATTTATCCATGCACACTTTTCAAGCGCTAGGACTGAGCGCCCCTCTTTTACAGTCCATTGAAAAACTTGGGTTTACAGAACCCACTCCCATCCAGCAAAAGGCGATCCCAATTTTATTACAAGGAACCCGTGATTTTATAGGTTTAGCTCAGACTGGCACCGGTAAAACGGCTGCCTTTGGTCTTCCATTACTCGATTTATTGGATAGGTCTCGTTCCAATCCGCAGGCGTTAATTATTTGCCCCACGCGCGAACTTTGCTTGCAGATTACTTCAGATATAAAAAAATTCCAGGGTATCACCGGACAGGTTTTGGTAACTCCAGTTTATGGGGGAGCTTCCATCGGTGCCCAAGTCAAAGACTTAAAAAGAGGTACCCACGTAGTGGTAGCTACACCTGGAAGATTGATTGATCTTATTGAAAGAAAAGCAATTCGTCTTGATCAAATCGAGTATGTAGTATTAGATGAAGCTGACGAAATGCTCAACATGGGATTTCAGGAGGACATCGAATTTATCCTTCAAAATACACCCAAAAGAGAAAGTACGTGGTTGTTTAGTGCCACCATGCCCAGTGAAATCAGACAGGTTAGTAAGCGCTACATGCGCGAGCCAACCGAAGTCACCATTGGAAAAATGAATGCGGCTAATACCAATATTGATCATCAATATTATCAATGCCAGCATCCGTACAGGTATGAAGTACTGAAGCGAATAATCGATTTTAATCCAGAAATCTTTGGTATTGTTTTTGCCCGAACCAAAGCAGATGCGCAAGAGATTGCAGAGAAACTTACCCGTGAGGGATATGATATAGACGCTATCCATGGGGATCTTACGCAAGCACAACGTGACCGTGTTATGGGAGCTTTCAGAACTAGAAACATCCGATTGCTGGTGGCAACAGATGTAGCAGCTCGAGGTATAGATGTTCAAGGCATCACCCATGTAATCAACTATGAATTGCCTGATGATACTGAGGTTTACACACACCGTAGCGGTAGAACAGGACGTGCTGGTAAGAGTGGCTTGTGCGTGTCAATTGTTACACCCAGAGAGGCATATCGGTTGAAACATATTGAGAAATTAATTCAAACGCGTTTCCATCGCATGGATATACCTAGTGGAAAAGATGTTTGTCGGAAACAGTTTTTCCATTTTACTGATCGGTTACTAAAGGCCGATATTAGTCATGGAGAATACGAAACCTATATTCCCATGCTTGCAGAAAAATTTTCTGCAGTGAGCAAAGAGGAAATCCTACAGCGAGTGGCTGCATTAGAGTTTGATCGCTTTCTTCGTTACTATGAGAATGCTGCTGATTTAAACTTGAGACAACAGCCAACTGATAGTAGAGCGGGGAAAAAAAGAAAGCAAGAGCAAGGTGCCACTGTTCAAGGGGATGCTTCCTATCAACGGTTGTTTATCAATTTGGGTACTAAAGATGGCTTCTATAAAGCCAGTTTTCTTCAGTTTTTGTTAGATATGAGTGAACAACGAAAAGAGGTGCTTGGTAAAATTGATTTGCGTGAAATGAATAGCTGGGTAGAAGTTGATTCCAGAGTAGCTGGGAGATTTATAAAGGCTATTGATGGAAAAAACTTCAAGGGTCGTCGTATACGAATGAACGATGCCAATTCCGGTGGCAGAGGTGACACTCGTAGAGGGTAAGCCATCACGCAACTCATTTTATATTCTATCTTTATATCCTCTCTATTGTAAAGATGAATTTGACTTCCAACCTGGAAAATGTATTAAGCAAGAAGCCACTTATCATTAGTGGTCCCTGTAGCGCAGAAACTAGAGAACAGTTACTGGAAACTGCTGTTCAATTAAAAGAAACTGGGCAGGTGGATATTTTGCGGGCTGGAATTTGGAAACCACGCACCAAGCCTGGTATGTTTGAGGGGGTTGGTAGCAAGGGGCTTCCCTGGCTACAAGAAGCCTCTCAACTTACTGGATTGCCAACAACTGTGGAAGTGGCAACCGCTAATCAAGTGGAGGAGGCATTACGCTACCAAGTTTCTATGGTTTGGATTGGAGCCCGAACCACCGTGAATCCCTTTAGTGTACAAGAGGTGGCTGATGCTTTACAAGGAGTAGACATACCCGTACTCATAAAAAATCCAATTAATCCCGACCTGGAGTTATGGAGTGGTGCCGTAGAGCGTATCAGTCGTGCGGGTGTTAGCACAATTGGCCTCATTCATCGCGGGTTTAGCACTTTTGGTGAAACAGGATACAGAAACGCTCCCCTTTGGCATTTGGCTGTGGAGATGAAACTCAGACATCCTTCTTTACTTTTTATTACTGATCCTTCACATATATGCGGTAGACGTGATATCATTCCCGAAGTGATACAACGTGCAATAGATTTGGATAGTGATGGATTAATGATAGAGAGTCATCGTGATCCGGCTAATGCTTGGAGTGATGCTGCACAACAGGTAACACCTGCAGCGCTTTCAGCAATGTTATTACAGATTATTTGGAGAAAGGAAAACATAAATTCCCCAGACTATCAAGAGGCACTAGACACGCTACGTCAAGAAATCAATCAATATGATGAGGAGCTGTTGCAATTGCTTTCTCGTAGAATGAAGGTGGCGGAAAAAATTGCGCAGTATAAAAAAGAAAATCAAATTACTATCCTCCAGCCCGGACGTTGGCAGGAAATCACACGTCGCGTGCTTCAAAAGTCGAGTGAGCTAGGACTAAGTCAACAATTTCTGACACAGTTTTTGGATGCTATTCACATGGAGAGTATTGCGCATCAAAAACAGGTACTGGATGCTACAAAAAAGTAATACGATGAAACAGAAGAAAATTCGAATTGCTGCAGCTACTACTACTTGTTACTTTGCTTGTCAATTTTCTCATTTGAGAAAAGTTATTCCAATAGATCGTACTATAATTATCACGGATCAACATGTTTTTAAATCACATGCTTCAAAATTTAGGGGGTGGAACACAATTATTTTAAAAGCGGGAGAAGCCTATAAAATTCAACCAACTGTCGATGCGGTAATCCAGCAATTGGTCAACATGAAGGCGGATCGTCACACTTGGTTGGTTGGCGTAGGGGGTGGGGTGATCACTGACTTGACAGGATACATCGGTTCCATTTATATGAGAGGGGTTAATGTAGGGTTTGTGCCTACCACCTTATTAGCAATGGTTGATGCAGCTATTGGAGGAAAAAATGGAGTTGACCATGGGGTAATTAAAAATTTAGTGGGTACCATTCGACAGCCCTCTTTTCTTTTATATGACACAAGCTTTTTAAAGACGCTACCGGATAGTGAGTGGAGAAACGGGTTTGCGGAAATAATCAAACATGCAGTTTGTTTCAAGCCCGCCTTATTTCGTGAGCTTGAAAAAAACCAGTTGAATTCTTATCGATCAAATAAGCAAGCACTTGCAGCTCTGATTGAAAAAAATGCCATGCTAAAGTTTAAAATTGTCCAAGCAGATGAGAAAGAGCAGGGGTTACGCAGCTTATTAAACTTTGGTCATACACTTGGGCATGCCATTGAAATGGTTTATGAAGTATCTCATGGGGAGGCTATCTCATTGGGAATGGTGGCGGCAGCAAGGTTGTCAGCTAAACTTAGTGGCTTTAAAGAGACAGATCGTTTGCAGCAAGTACTGGCAAAATATGGATTACCGACACTTGCCAACTATGATCTTGAAAAGTTAATGCAGAGCATGGAAATGGATAAAAAGAAAGCTGGTAAAACAATTCGATATATTTTACTGAAACAGATAGGTAGTGCCGTCTCACAATTGCATTCTTTTGCTGTCATCAAGAAATTGTTAAACCAACAACTTTGATTGCTACCGTTTGTTCTTCCACACTGAGTGGCTCTATAAAAGCCCCGCGTTCAAAGAGTGTAATGCAGCGTGCCTGCGCGGCTGCACTGCTGGCTGGTGGCGAAACCTGTTTGTTAGATCCAGGAACAGCTGAAGACGACCTAGCAGCGGTTGCAGTAATCCAATCATTAGGGGCCCATGTAACTAAGTTGGAAAGTGGTTCGCTATCTATCAAAAGCAAGGGTATTGCTGTTAGTAAGGCTATTGCTATAAATTGTGGAGAGTCGGGTTTGAGCTTGCGAATGTTTGTTCCAATTGCAGCACTGACTGCTGAAAATATACATATAAATGGAAAAGGAAGCTTGCTCAAGAGGCCTCAACATTTTTTTGAAGAAGTGCTGCCATTGTTGGGAGTAGCGTTAAAAACCAATAACGGATACCTTCCTATTAGTTTTATGGGACCGCTTCAGCCTACAACTATTACCATTGATGGTTCGCTCAGTTCTCAGTTTTTGACCGGACTATTGATGGCATATGGCGGGGCAGCAGCTACTGCCGTTTCTATTCATGTTAACGGGTTAGTTAGTAAACCCTATATTGATTTAACGCTTTCGGTAATGGAACAATTTGGATTACCAATACCTGTCAACCATAATTACTGTTCCTTTGAATTTACCAGTAAAAAAAACGGAGATAGGCCGCTTGAGCGAACCTTCACTGTAGAGGGAGACTGGAGTGGGGCTTCCTTTCTGGTAGTGGCCGCAGCCCTTTCCGGAGATGTGACAATTGAGGGATTGAATGCCGATTCTTTACAAGCTGATCGACAAATTTTAACTGTGGCTGAGTTGGCACAACTACCTATCCTAATACAGAAAAATTGTATTAAGGTGCATCAAGCTACTATTAGTCCATTTGAATTTGATGCAACTGATTGTCCAGATTTATTTCCTCCTCTCACAGCACTTGCTGTTTTTGCAAATGGTATAAGCTGCATAAAAGGTGTTGGCCGACTAACACATAAAGAAAGTAATCGTGGTGTAACGCTAGTAGAAGAATTTTCAAAATTGGGAGCCTTGCTTGAAATTAAAAATGATTGCTTGGTAATACACGGACAGCATCAATTGAATGGCGGAATAGTTTCTTCCTGTCACGATCATCGTATTGCAATGGCCCTTGCTGTTGCAGGGCTTCGATCTACCCAGCCAGTGCAAGTAGAAAATGCAGAAGCCATTGGTAAATCATATCCTTCATTCTTCTCCCACCTACAAAGTCTGGGCGCCTCCGTATCTTTAACATACTAAAAAGCAGAAGACTTGAATTCATTTGGAAGAATATTTCGCGTTCAAATTTTTGGTGAATCGCATGGTCAAGTTGTTGGCGTGTTGATTGATGGATGCCCAGCTGGAATTCCAATAAGTCCTGAACTTTTTCATACGGATCTTACACGCCGGAGAGGAGGACTCCAGCAAGGAACCACTACTCGAGTAGAAGAAGATATTCCCTTGCTAAAATCTGGAGTATTTGCCGCGCTCACCACTGGTGCTCCTCTTACTATTTTGTTTGAGAACAAAAACACAAGAAGTAGTGATTATGAAAAATCAAGAGAAATTCCACGCCCAGGTCATGCTGATTTTGTAGCACATCAAAAGTTTGGAGGGTTTGAGGATTACAGAGGTGGGGGCCACTTCAGTGGAAGATTAACAACTTGCTTGGTTGCTGCGGGTGTAATTGCAAAAAAGCTACTTGAATCAATAGAAATTACTGCCACCCTTAAGGAAGTGGGAGGTGAATTAGATAGTAATGCTGGAATTGAAAAAGCAATTGCCAAACAAGATAGTGTGGGTGGGGTAGTTGAATGTGTGGTGAAAGGACTACCTGTTGGTTTAGGTGAACCTTTCTTTGATTCAGTTGAGTCCTTAATAGCACATGCTATTTTTTCAATTCCTGCAGTCCGGGGGATTGAGTTTGGAACGGGTTTTGCTGCCGCTCGTATGTTCGGTAGTGAGCATAACGATAGCATTGTGGCATCTGATGGTACTACTGCTACCAACCATGCAGGAGGCGTGGTTGGTGGGTTGACCAATGGAAATGAACTAGTATTTCGAGTGGCTATCAAGCCTACTTCCTCCACTCCTCAGGAGCAAAAAAGTTTGAATACTACCACTGGCCAACAAGAAGTTTTTTCAGTAAAGGGACGTCACGATCTCTGCATTGCACTTCGAGTCCCCGTTGTGGTGGAGGCAGTTACAGCAATGGTCTTAGCGGATCTATTTTTATTGGAGCAAAAGATTTCGCGTGTTAATCTTTAGCTGTAAGTGTGGCTAATTCTTTGAAAGACACATTTAATATTTCGTATCGTTTGGGAGATGGCAAACTGTAATGCCACCATTCTGTTTCCAGCGACTTGAATCCAAAATGTTCCATTATTTCTTTTACTAGTCTTCTATTTTCTAACACCAGCGGTTTATGTCCTGTGTAATTGTGATGGGCAGCCTCAGAAAAGTCATCGAAGTCGGTCCCCATCTCAATTTCTTTCCCAGTGCGCTTGTCTACCAATGTAAGATCTACTGCAATACCCCGATTGTGTCCACTCCCCAGTTTGGGATTAGCCACGTATCGTTCGTCCTTAATTAAATTCCAGAATCTAACAGTAACATCGTAAGGACGATAGGCATCAAATATTTTTAATAGGTATCCCTTTTTTAATAAAGAGTCGCTTACCGCTTTTAATGCCAGCGCAGCTTCCTCGCGCAAGTAGCAACTTTTGGTAGTGGGTGGATACATCCTTTTGCCGGTAAAATTATTGCTTCGGGCATACCTCAACTCCATCTTAAGTGATGGGATTAGCTTGTTTACGTTTACCATTCTTTTGGAGAAAGTGGAATTGATGTCTTTCAGGTATGCCTCTTTTTCTAGCACTTGGATGCTTGCTGAATCTGAAGATTGCGCGTCAATTTTGGCCAGATTTAGGGCCAATAACAGTGCAAGAAGGCTAAAAGGGTGGTGTTTGAACATTACAGGTATTGAATTTCAAAAAGATAGGGCTCATTTTCAAAAATATTTTAATTTTAGTATCTGACAATTACCCGTTAAATTTGCTGGGTGCTAACCAAACTATCTTTTATGAAGAAGTTTCTACTTTTAGTAGCTTTTGCTTCAACTGTATCGTTCGTGCAAGCCCAAGACAATCAAAAAGGCGCTCAGACTTTTGGTGTCAGCTTTTATCTAAACGATTTTGCAACAGCCTCCCGTATCCGTACTACTTCACTGAATACAGTGATTGCCGAGAAAACATTTTCTCGCGTTGTAGAAATGAGTGCTGGACTAGCAGTCAACTATGCAAAACAAATTCGTCCAAACACTTCGTTTGCTGCTTCCTTAGGAATCAGTGGGATGCGTTACCCTATGACAGGACGTGTTATCAACAATAGTCGTTCATTGTTGGAGTTTTCTGCGGCATTGAACTTCATGATGACTACAGATGAGTACTATGTACAACCCTATTTGACTTTGGGGGTTGGCGGTCACAGATATGGTCCTCATTATGGGGCTTTCATCCCTGCTGGTCTTGGACTCAAGCTTAATATTTTTAGCGAGGCAAATCTGTTTATCACATCCAATTACCGAGTACCTGTAACCAACGAGACGGCTAGCTATCATTTTCAGCACATGATTGGTGTTGCAGCTCCTCTTGGCAAGAAAAAATAATTCCAAATTCTAACTAGAAGGCATTATAAGGCCCCGTAATAATACGGGGCTTTTTTTATGCTTTTTCCCTTACCTTTGCGGCCTCAAATTCAACCTATTTGCCATGGCAGATTTAAAGTTTCAACGAAATTTCGGTATTGCCGCTCACATCGATGCCGGTAAAACAACTACTACGGAGCGTATTCTCCGTTACACAGGAATGATTCACCGGATCGGAGAAGTACACGAAGGTGCTGCTACCACTGACTGGATGGAGCAGGAAAAAGAGCGTGGAATTACCATCACGTCTGCCGCTGTTAGTTGCAAATGGAATTTCCCTACTGACAAGGGAAAAAATAATGCTGACACCAAGCCCTATTTTTTTAATATCATCGATACGCCCGGTCACGTTGACTTTACTGTAGAGGTGGAGCGTTCCATGCGTGTATTGGATGGATTGATTGCTTTGTTCTCTGCGGTAGATGGGGTAGAACCACAGTCTGAGACAGTATGGCGTCAGGCAAATCGTTATGGTGTTCCTCGTATTGGATTCGTAAACAAAATGGATCGTGCTGGTGCTGACTTCTTGAACGTGGTTAAGCAGGTGCGTGAAATGTTGGGATCTAAAGCAGTTCCACTTCAGCTTCCTATAGGAGCAGAAGATAATTTTAAAGGCGTGGTTGATTTGATCAAAATGAAAGGAATTATTTGGCACGCAGAAACAGAGGGAATGACATTTGATGAAATTGATGTTCCTGCTGACATGGTAGAAGAGGCAAAAGAATGGAGAGCAAATCTAGTGGAAGCTGTTGCAGAATATGATGATACTTTAATGGAGAAATTCTTTGAAGATCCTAATAGTATCTCTGAAGGTGAAATTCACGAAGCAATCCGTAAGGCTACAATTGACTTGTCTATTGTTCCAATGATGTGTGGTTCATCTTTCAAAAATAAAGGGGTACAAACAGCATTAGATGCGGTTTGTCGTTATTTACCTTCCCCAATTGATATTCCTGATACAAAGGGAACACATCCTGATACAGGAGAAGAGTTGTTACGTAAAGCAGATTCAAAAGAGCCTTTTGCAGCGCTTGCTTTCAAAATCATGACTGACCCGTTTGTGGGTCGTCTGGCCTTTTTCCGTGCGTATTCTGGCCGTTTAGACGCTGGTTCGTATGTACTTAATGTGCGTAGTGGAAAAAAAGAGCGTATCAGCCGTATCATGAAAATGTTTGCCAATAAACAAAATCCTATAGACTTTATCGAAGCTGGAGATATTGGTGCCGCAGTAGGTTTTAAGGAGATTAAAACTGGAGATACCCTTTGTGACGAAGATTATCCAATTACTTTGGAAAATATGTTCATTCCTGAGCCTGTAATCGCCATTGCAGTGGAACCAAAAACACAAGCAGACGTTGACAAAATGGGAATGGCTATTGCAAAATTAGTAGAGGAAGATCCTACACTTCGTGTGAACACAGACGAAGAGACCGGGCAAACCATTTTGCGTGGAATGGGTGAGTTACACTTGGAGATCATCATTGATCGTATGCGTCGTGAGTTCAAGGTAGAAGTAAATCAAGGTGCTCCACAGGTTGCGTACAAAGAAGCCTTTACCACAACTATTGAACACCGCGAAACGCTGAAAAAGCAAACGGGTGGTCGTGGTAAGTTCGCAGATATCGTATTCAATATCGGTCCTGTTGATGCTGAATGGCAAGCAGAAAATCCTGATAAGCATTATCAATTTGTCAATGACATTTTTGGAGGATCTATTCCTCGTGAATTTGTACCTGCTATACAAAAAGGATTTGAGCAGTCAATGACCACGGGTGTATTAGCCAGTTATCCTGTTGCTAATTTGAAGATTCGTGTATTTGATGGAAGTTTCCACGCAGTGGACTCAGACTCTATGTCCTTTGAATTATGTGCTAAGCAAGGATTCCGTGAGGCAGCTAGAAAAGCTAAGCCTGTACTACTGGAGCCAATCATGAGAGTGGAGGTTGTAACACCTGATCAGTACATGGGAGATGTTACCGGTGACTTGAACCGTCGGCGTGGAATGATGGAAGGAATGGATAGCCGTGCGGGCGCGCAGGTAATCAAAGCAAAAGTTCCATTGAGCGAAATGTTTGGTTATGTAACCCAACTTCGTTCACTTTCTTCCGGACGCGCTTCTTCAACAATGGAATTCTCTCATTACGCCCCAGCACCTAATAACATTGCTGAGGAAGTGATTGCCAAAGTAAAAGGGAAGGCTACCGCATAATCACTCAAAACAACTATTTCAAAGACCGCTTCTAGAGAGGCGGTCTTTTTTTTGGGGCCTGGCGCTGTATCTTGTTGATTATCATTATTTTACAATTGCCCCGCCTTTTTTAGCAAATAGTTGCTTTTGTGGCAAAAAATAGCAGATAACTATTTGGTTGGTACGGACTTCTCGCTTACCTTTGCATCCCCTAAAGAAAAGGGGGTACGTACACATGTCGCAGCGCATTCGAATCAAATTGCAATCTTACGATCATAACCTGGTAGATAAATCTGCCGATAAGATCGTTAAAACTGTTCGCAGTACAGGCGCAGTTGTAACAGGGCCTATTCCTCTGCCAACTCGCACAAAAATTTTTACTGTATTGCGTTCTCCTCACGTCAACAAGAAAAGCCGTGAGCAGTTTCAATTAGCAACACACAAGCGTCTATTGGATATTTATACATCCACTAGCCGTACGGTTGATGCTTTGAGCAAATTGGATTTGCCAAGTGGCGTGGAAGTAGAAATCAAAGCCTAACTGCTTTGAAATTGGCGTAAGGGAAATCGCCCCTCCCATAGTTCTTATCATTGATTTTTGAAACAATAGCTATCTCTCAACCGGAATCTAATACCGATAAAAGAGCGCTGGCTTTTAAACATAAAACAAGCCATTCAGGGTTTGTTTACTACCGGTACTTCCCCATAAAGGAAAAGGTCGGTGGCAAACGGGGATTGAAGTCCAAACGATCGTGTTTGGATTGTCCCAATAACCTTGCAGGCACAAAACCTAACGAACATGAAAGGTATTATTGGGAAAAAACTGGGAATGACCAGTGTATTTGATCCCTCCGGAAAGCAGACCCCCTGCACGATCATAGAGGCGGGTCCTTGCGTAGTTACCCAAGTAAAATCCAAAGACACTGATGGGTACAGCGCTCTCCAATTATCTTTTGGAGACAAAAAAGAAAAGCGTGCTACAAAAGCCGAAATCAATCACTTTTCTAAATCTCAGACAACACCTAAGCGTTTCTCTAAAGAGTTTCGCAATTTCTCCATTGAAAAAAATCTGGGTGAAACCGTAACAGTAGATATTTTCTCTGAAGGTGAAACTGTTGAGGTGGTAGGTACCACAAAAGGTAAAGGATTCCAGGGTGTTGTAAAACGTCATGGTTTTAGCGGTGTGGGTCAACAATCACATGGTCAGCATGACCGTCAACGTGCACCGGGATCACTGGGTAACTCCTCTGATGCCAGCCGTGTAATGAAGGGTATGCGTATGGCCGGACGTATGGGTAACGATCGCGTGAAAATGAAAGGCTTGAAAGTGGTGAAAGTTTTCGCAGAGAAAAACTATATCCTCGTGAGTGGTTCTGTTCCTGGTCATAACGGCTCCATCGTTCTTATTCAAAAATAATCGCGTACAACACAATTATAAACTGAACGCAACATGAAACTCGACGTCTTAAATACAAAAGGTACTGCAACAGGTCGCTCCGTGGAATTACCGGAGGAGATCTTTGGTGCTGAACCTAATAATCACGTAATCTACTTGGCTGTGAAGCAATACTTGGCAGCACAACGCCAAGGAACGCACAAGGTCAAAACACGTGCTGAAGTAAAAGGGGCTAGCCGCAAATTGCACAAGCAAAAAGGAACGGGAGGAAGCCGTAAGGGAAATATCCGAAACCCTTTATATAAGGGTGGTGGTACCATTTTTGGTCCTAAGCCGCATAGCTATGATATCAAGGTAAATCGTAAGGTTAAGGATTTGGCTAAAATTTCAGCCCTTAGTTACAAAGCAAAAGGAAATGCCATTGTTGTAGTTGAGGATATTAACATGGAAACTCCAAAGACAAAACAACTCATGGAAATCCTGGGTAATTTAAAAGTTGCTGATAAAAAAACGCTTTTTGTTACGCCTGATTACAATGATAACGTAGGATTGTCTATCCGCAATGTTCCTTCTGTAATGGGTGTATTGTTGAGCGATATCAACACCTATGATATTATGAACTCTGAAGTGTTGGTAATGACAGAGAGTGCCGCAAAAATTTTTGCCGACGACGAAAAAACTGAAGCTTAATTAACAGCATAAAACAAGCGTAATGAAACTTTCTGAAGTACTGATCAAGCCCATCCTTACCGAAAAGGCCAATGGCCAACAGGAGAAGCTGCGTCGCTATGCTTTCAAAGTGGCTCGTAAAGCCAACAAATTGGAAATTAAAAAAGCCATTGAAAGCTTTTATGGTGTTACAGTGATGGATGTAAACACCGCTGTAGTTCCTGCAAAAACTAAAGCCCGTTCTACAAAGAGTGGCTTTATTGTGGGTAGTAAACCTGCTTACAAAAAGGCAATGGTAACAGTTGCTGAAGGTGAAACAATTGATTTGTATTCTACCCTCTAATTAGTAAAGTGAATGGCTTCAACAGCCGCAAATGTTGAGTAAAAAGAAAAGATATGGCATTAAGAAAATTTAAACCTATTACAGCCGGAACGCGTTGGAGAATTGGTAACGCATATGCTGAAGTAACTACAAACGTACCGGAGAAGAGCTTATTGGAAGCAAAGCCTCGTACAGGTGGTCGTAACACGTCTGGACACTTAACAATGCGTTACAGAGGTGGCGGACATAAGAAGAAGTACCGTATTGTAGACTTTAAAAGAAACAAAGCTGGAGTTGCAACGGTTGAATCTATTCAATACGATCCAAACCGTACCGCTTTCCTTGCATTATTAGTTTTTGCTGATGGTGAAAAGCGATATATCCTCGCTCCCCAGGGATTAGAGGTTGGTGCAAAAGTGGAAAGTGGTCCTACTGTGGCTCCTGAGGTTGGAAACGCTTTACCTATGCGCAATATGCCATTAGGTACCAATATTCACAATATTGAAATGCAACCTGGACAAGGTGGAAAGCTGGCACGTAGTGCTGGATCCTCTGCGCAGCTTGCAAACAAAGAAGATAGGTACGCAGTTTTGAAAATGCCAAGCGGTGAGTTACGTAAAGTACTCATTGACTGTTTTGCAACTGTTGGTGTGGTTAGTAATAGCGATCACAGTTTGCAAAGTATGGGTAAGGCTGGACGTAATCGTTGGAAAGGAATTCGTCCTCGTAACCGTGGTGTAGCCATGAACCCAGTAGATCACCCGATGGGTGGAGGTGAGGGTAAGGCATCCGGAGGACAGCCTCGTTCTAGAAATGGTCAATACTCTCGTGGTTTGAAAACACGCACTGTTGGTAAGTCAAGCGATAAGTTGATTATCCAGCGTAAGAACGGAAGCAAAATCGGAAACAAATAATCTAATTACACAATAAGTAAATTATGGCTCGTTCGATTAAAAAAGGCCCTTACATCGCTACTCACCTTGAAAAAAAGGTGTTTGCTATGAACGAAGGAAAATCCAAGAAAGGAGTAATCAAAACTTGGAGTCGTCGTTCTACCATTTCTCCTGATTTTGTGGGGCACACATTTGCAGTACACAATGGTAATAAGTTCATCCCTGTGTATGTAACAGAATTTATGGTTGGGCACAAACTTGGTGAATTTGCACCAACCCGCCAGTTCAAAGGACACTCTAAAAAAGAAGGTTAATCCAAGAAATAGTCAACCATGGAAGCAGTAGCTAAACTGAGAAATTACCCTACATCCCCTCGCAAGATGCGTTTGCTTGCCGATATGATTCGTGGTCAGCAGGTGGAGAAGGTGTTAGCACAACTTGAATTCAGTCCAAAGCATCCCGCAGTTCCGCTGCGTAAGCTAGTACTAAGTGCTATCAGCAATTGGAAACAAAAAAATGAGGGTGGGGACGAAAGTCAACTCGTCGTTAAAACAATCTTTGTAGATGGTGCTCGTACAATCAAGCGTATGCGTCCGGCTCCCCAGGGTCGTGGCTATCGCGTGCGCAAGCGTAGCAACCACGTTACGGTAATAGTAGATACAAAAGAGAAAAAATAATATTAAACGAATAACCTACACTAAACATGGGTCAGAAAGCAAATCCGATAGGTAACCGATTAGGCATCATCCGCGGATGGGAGTCCAACTGGTACGGCAATAGAAAAGATTTTGCGGGTAAACTGATTGAAGATCACAAAATCAGAACCTATCTAAACGCTCGTATTAACAAAGGAGGTATCTCCAAGATTGTAATTGAGCGAACACTTGGAAAGTTGATTGTAACAATTCATACCTCTAAGCCTGGTATCATCATTGGTAAAGGTGGTGGAGAAGTGGATCGTATCAAGGAGGAGTTAAAGAAACTTACCAACAAGGAAGATGTTCAGATAAATATTCTGGAAATCCGTCGCCCTGAATTAGATGCGATGATTGTAGGGGATAACATTGCCCGTCAAATAGAAAATCGTATCAACTTCAAGCGTGCCACTAAAATGGCTATTGCTTCTGCGCTCCGTATGGGTGCTGAAGGAATTAAAGTCAAGTTAAGTGGTCGTTTAGCGGGTGCTGAAATTGCTCGTAGCGAAGAGTTCAAACAAGGCCGTGTTCCTTTGCATACCTTCCGTATGGACATTGATTATGCAAATGTGTTTGCGCAAACGGTTTATGGAAAAATCGGTATCAAAGTGTGGATTTGTAAAGGCGAAGTATTAGCTAAGCGCGACTTGAATCCAAACTTTGTTGGTGGAAAGAGTGAGTTGAGTGATCGTCGTGGTGGCGGACGCGAAGAAGGTCGTGGTGGAGATCGTCGTG
>VGMN01000006.1 GCA_016866355.1 Bacteroidota bacterium | reverse complement strand
GTTTTAGTGACCCCGTCAGGATTCAAACCTGAAACCTTTTGATCCGTAGTCAAATGCTCTATTCAGTTGAGCTACGGGGCCATCCGTACTTTAGCCTTTGAAGACTGAAAGGGGGGCAAATATAGGATAAAAATTAATAAGGGTACCTCACAAAGGCCTCCACAGCAGCATAATGTGTGAGTCCAAGGTCAGCGTAAAGGGAAGCGGTGTGTGCATTTCGTTCTTCAGCTCTTTGCCAGAATTCCCTTGAATCTGCTCCTTGGAATGGAACCATATCTTTTTGAGATTGATGGATAAATATACCATAGCGCTTTTTCATGACTTGATCTGGGCTCATTGGTACTGCCATTTCAATATCCTCAATATTCCACTCTTGCCAGGCTCCTTTATAAAGCCAGAGCCAACAATGTTCAACCCAAGGTTCCTTAAGTGCTTTAAGGCGTTTTAATGCCTCTACAACCACTGTAAAACAAACCTTGTGTGTTCCATGCGGATCTGCAAAATCACCCGCACAATACACTTGGTGTGGCTGTAACAGGCGGAGTAAATCCATAGTTTGTTTTATATCTTTTTCGCCAGCTGGTTTTTTCTGAATAGTCCCAGTTTCGTAAAAAGGTAATTGCTGGAAGTGAACATGATGCTCGGGAATGCCTACATATCTGCAAGTTGCTTTTGCCTCCCCTTGTCTAATGAGGGCTTTTATTTTCCTGATTGAGGGCGTGTCAATTTGATTAGACTTTTTTCTTACTAAAAATTTTCTAGCCTCTTTTACAAAATCCAGTGACTTGCGAGTAGGACTACCTAATACAGACTCGAAACCAATAGCAAAATCAAGATAGCGCGTTACAAATTCATCAGTAACTGCAATATTTCCACTGGTCTGATAGGCTACATGCACTTCATTGCCTTGATCATGCAGCCGTTGAAATGTTCCTCCCATGCTAATAATATCATCGTCTGGATGCGGAGAAAAAATGACCACTCTTTTGGGCCAGGGGGTAGATCTTTCTGGGTGAGCAGGAATATGCGCATTGGGTTTGCCTGCTGGCCAACCCGTTAACGTATCCCGAAGCATGTAATAAACTTGTAAGTTGATTTCATAAGCGTCTCCTTTTTCAACTAATAAGTCACCCAATCCAAATTCATTGTAGTCGCTGTTAGTAAGGCTCAGCACAGGCTTTTTAAGCTTTAAAGCCATATTCACAACCGCTTTTTTAATAAGGGACGGAGTCCATTCGCACTCCCCAGTTAGCCACGGAGATTTAAAACGAGTTAATTCTGTTGCTGCATCTTGGTCAATTACAAATTGAACATCATCATGAACCTGGAGTAAGGAAGCAGGTAGTGATTCAGTCATCTCTACCTCAACAGCTTTTTTGATAACCGAAGCTTTGCCCGATCCCCAAGCCATTAAAATTATTTTCTTGGAGCGTAGAATAGATTGAATCCCCATGGTCAGTGCAAGTCGGGGAACTTCTGCTATATTGGCAAATTCATAGGAGTTAGCAAGTCTAGTAGAATTATCTAAATTGATAAGTCTTGTTTTGGAGTGAAGGCCAGAACCTGGTTCGTTAAAACCAATATGTCCGTTATTACCTATTCCTAAAATTTGTAAATCAATTCCTCCAGCTGCGTCAATTTTTTTCTCGTATTCGTTGCAGTGATCTTTTATTTTGTCTTTTTCGATTTCCCCATTTGGGATATGAATGTTTTTGGGATTGATATCAATATGATCAAACAACTGCTGATGCATAAAGCGGTAATAGCTTTGCAATGCATTACGCTCTATGGGGTAGTATTCATCAAGATTAAAGGTTACTACATTTTTAAAACTCAATCCTTCCTCTTTGTGTAGCCTGACCAACTCTGTATAGAGGGATTTTGGAGTAGAACCTGTGGCTAAACCCAATACTAGTTTTTCTTTCTTTTTTTGTTTAGCACGAATTAGAGAGGCCACTTGTCTTGCCACCCAAATTGATCCCTCGTTTGCATTTTCCACAACCTTAGTTGGAACTCGTTCAAAACTATCTGCGAAATTGGAGGAGGTTGGGTTTTCTGACATGTGGTCAATTTACTTACAAAAATAATTTATTAAGTTCTACTGAGTCGTTACTTTTTATTTAAATTGTATAAAGCGTTGAAAATTAATCAATTTGAATTTCATCAATAAAAAGCCAGGGTTTATTACCTTCGCCTGCGTCACCTGCTTTTATCAGTCCTGAATTTTTCATTAAAACTTTAATAAATCTTCCTTTTTCGTTCAATTTCAATGAAATATGACCAATACTATTCTCATCTTTTTCAAATATTAATTGGGAAGAGCTTCCTACCACTTTAAAATTAATTCCATCGATTGAAATAGACACTTGCATTTCAAGGGGTTTCTGAATCCAGCTGGCAGGCTGGTGCAGGAAATAACCTTTCACAGTTTGTATTGGAGTGTTCTTGCCAAGGTCTATTGTAGCTTCTAAATCACCACCATCAAATCCCAGGTAGTTTCTAAAATGTATGTTTTTGCCCGACTGGCTTCGTATTCCATTCACTAGCGTAAATCCTCCATTCCCTGGATAACTTTTTGAAGGTTGTGAGCGAAGCGTTACTTCTTTTCCAGTTGCCTTATTAATTTCAAATTTTTGGGAGTAAGTACTTTTAACGGTTCTGGTTTTGTCTATATAATTTGCTTGGTATAGCGCAGACGATTGAATCAAAACTGGCATTTCATAAGTTGCTTTAATGGGTGAAACCCATTCGATTTTTCCTTCTGAAGATTTACTGGTTAAGGATAATTCAACTCCATTTTTAGTTTCTAAGGGACTGAGCTTGCTGTTCATTTCATAATATGCCATACTTGGTTTAACACCCCATTGTTCATATCTCTTTAGCAGTGGACTGATTTTCTTTTCAAATACAGTCCAATTTTTTTTGTCTTGTGGAGTCCATAATACTTCACTTAAAGCCGCAATACGGGGGAAGACCATGTAAGCAATTTTGTCTTCATTTTTCATATACTCAGTCCACACATTGGCTTGTGCTCCTAGTACCAGATGTGCATTGCTTGCTGGAATCTCTTGTGGAAGCGGATTATAGGCATACACCTTCTCAATTGGGTTGTATCCTCCAATAGTTACAGAGTCCTCGGCAATTGCTTGCGTATGATCAAAATAAACGGGGTTGCCGGGTGTCATAATTACCGGATGCCCTTGCTTGGCTGCCTCGATACCACCGGCTTCACCACGCCAACTCATAACAATCGCATTGGGGGCTAATCCTCCTTCTAATATCTCATCCCAACCAATTAATATTTTTCCTTTGCTATTTAAATATTTTTCAATTCGTTGAATGAAATAACTCTGCAGTTCGTGTTCGTCTTTTAAACCTAGTTCTTTAACTCTTTTTTGGCATAACGAACACAATTTCCAATGTGACTTCGGGCACTCATCGCCACCAATATGAAAATAGGGCGAAGGGAAAAGTGGAATAATTTCATCAATGACTTGTTGGAGGAACTCAAATGTTGATTCTTTGCCCGCACAAAAAACATCATCAAATACGCCCCAAGTTTCTTGAACCAGCTTGATACTGCCACTTTTTTGTGCCGCAATAGATTTTTCTGAAATCATATTGGACGGAATCAAGGTTGGCTTTTCAGGGAAGCAGCTTAAATAAGGGTAGGCAGCGATCGCGGCACTACTATGTCCTGGCATTTCTATTTCAGGAATCACTTCCACAAATCGAGCTTGTGCATAAGCTACAACTTCTCTTATTTCATCTTGTGTGTAATATCCGCCATAACGGATATTATCATTTCCCTTTCCAGGATATCGTCCTATAATAGTACCGTTTCTCCAAGCTCCTAGATTGGTAAGTGCAGGATACTTTTTTATTTCAACTCTCCAACCTTGATCCTCTGTTAAATGCCAATGAAATTTATTGAGTTTGTGGTAGGATAACCAATCGATGTATTTTTTTATAAAACTCAAAGGGAAAAAGTGCCTACCTACATCCAAATGCATGCCGCGGTATTGGAAGCGAGGGAAATCTTCAATTTTAAGGTAGGGGAGCTCAAATGGATTGTTTGGACCACTGGAAATGAGCTGCAAAAATGTTCGGGTTGCATGGTGTAAAGCCTCTGCACTGGTTGCAGTGATTTGAATACCCCCTTTATCAATGAGTAGTTCATACGATGGGGTAGTATTATTTTTCCCACTTTTATGGTATATCTGAATAGTTGCTAGCTGTTTTGATTTTACCTCCTCCAAATGAATCGCATGCTGTGATTCCAGTTCTTTGGTAAAGAGTTGAACTGTATTGCGAGATTGTGTGTTATCGCTGTCAATAAAATAGGAGCATCGATTTGATAAAACAAAAGTACCCTCACCAAGTAGTTGATAAGCAGGTGTAGGCACTAATAGCGGTTGTGCATTTCCAAAAATGGGAAGTAATAAAGAAAGCAGCAAGTAACGCATATAGATTATATTAAGCGTCTAATGTACCAATTAGTCTAATACGCCAAACTTTCCGTTGTTAAAGTCCTCTACTGCTTGCTCAATTTCTTCCCAACTATTCATCAGAAAAGGGCCATAAGCCACAATCGGCTCTTCCAATGGTTTGCCAGAAAGAATAAGCAGTGTAGCATTGCTAGTTGTTTTAATGGCAACTTGCGTGCCAGTATTTTGAAATAATGCAAAGTGATCAGCCGCTACTACTTGCTCCTGAATAGTTACAGCGCCTTTAATGGCTAACATGCCGGTATTATATCCCTCTGGTAGATCCATTATAAGTTCACTAGCAGCATCCAGGTGGAGATTGTACACATGCAAGGGAGTGAACGTATGGGCCGGACCCTTAATGTCTTTATAAGCTCCTGCAATTATTTCAAGCAGACCTCCGTCAAATTGAAACTGCCCCATTTTTTCTTTTTTTATCTCTTGATAACGGGGAGGACTCATTTTATACTGCGCGGGTAGGTTTACCCATAATTGGACCATTTGAAAAATTCCACCTTGTTGTGAGAAATTTTTTTCATGATATTCTTTATGTAATACGCCCGATGCTGCTGTCATCCATTGCACATCCCCCTCGCCAATAACACCATGGTTACCGGCGCTATCATGGTGTGCTACTTTACCCTGATAGGCAATAGTCACTGTCTCAAATCCTCGATGTGGATGTACATCTACTCCTCTTTGTATGTTACTAGGCGGAAAATTATAGGGTGAGGCATAGTCCAACATGAAAAATGGACTCATGCGTTGTTTGTTTTGAATCCCTGAAGAAGGAAAAAAATTATGTACGCGAAAGCCGTCTCCCACCATGTGTGGGGGTGGAGGTGGTATAATGCGTTCTAGTTTCTTAATCATATGGCAAAGGTAAGTTTCAGTGTTTAAACATTAAAATAATTATTCCTATCTTGACAATATGTTTAATAGAAGAAATTTTGTAAAAAAAGTTAGCATGTTGACAGCTGCTGCAGCAATGCCGGCAGCGGGATTCTCACAGCAAAAAAGGCCATTGAAAAATGGACCCATTGTGCTTTCAACATGGGATGCAGGACTTGAAGCAAATATTCCTGCATGGGCAGTGTTAGAAAAAGGGGGCCAGGCATTAGATGCTGTGGAACAAGGTGTACGTCATACTGAGGATTCTATTAATTGTTGTGTGGGTTTGGGGGCTAATCCCGATAGAGATGGTCGAGTTACCTTGGACGCATGTATTATGGATCATAATCATAATTGTGGATCGGTTGCTTTTTTAGAAAGAATCAAACATCCAATCAGTGTGGCAAGACGGGTCATGGAAAAAACACCACATGTAATGTTGGTAGGTGAGGGGGCGCAACAATTTGCACTTGCAGAGGGTTTCTCTTTGGAGCCTGATAAGTTATCAGCAGCTGCTCAGTCCGCATATGCAGATTGGTTACAACAATCGCAGTATAAATCTCCCACTATTAATCGCGAAAATCGAAATGATCATGGACCATTCGCCCCAACCCGTCTTCAAAATGGTGAATGGAATCACGATACAATTGGTATGTTAGCCATGGATAGTCAAGGCAACTTGAGTGCTAGTTGTACAACTTCAGGAGCAGGTTTTAAAATGCGCGGTCGAGTGGGAGATTCCCCTATCATTGGTGCTGGACTTTTTGTAGATAATCAGGTGGGAGCCTGTGTAGCAACAGGACAGGGAGAGGATGTGATACGTGTTGCTGGCGCATCTACTGTGGTTGAGCTAATCAGACATGGAAGAACTCCTCAACAGGCCTGTGCAGCGGTAATCCAGCGAATAATTCAAATTAAGAAAGAACGTGCAAAAGATATTCAAGTTGCGTTTATAGCACTTTCAAATCAAAGAGAGATTGGATCTTATGCTATTCATCCAGGCTTTTCCTTTGCCTATAAAGATGCGCAACGAAATGAATTGATTAAAGCACAAAGCTGGTTTAAATAAGTAAAGTTTTATGTTGATTGAAATTGCTACTACTGATTTTGAAACAACGCAACTTGCTGTAAAGGGTGGGGCTGACCGGATTGAATTATGTGCTGGATTATCAGAAGGTGGTATCACGCCTAGCGTTGGAATGTTAAAATTGTGCAGACAAAAATTTGACTTACCTATTTATCCAATTATTCGACCCCGATCAGGAGATTTTCTTTACAGTAGAGAAGAGTTTGAAATCATGAAGCATGATATCCTACTTTGTCGTTCACTTGGTTTTGAAGGGGTAGTATTAGGCTTGCTGAATGCAGATGGCAGTATTGATCAAGATCGCGTTCAACAGCTCATTGATTGCGCCTACCCACTTGAGGTTACTTTTCATCGGGCTTTTGATCGTTGTGCAGACCCATTCGAGGCTTTGGAGCAGTTAATTCAACTTGGTTGTGAACGAATTTTAACTTCTGGCCAACAGCCAACAGCACCTGAGGGAGCTTTTCTAATAGCTTCTTTACAAGCTAAAGCTGAGAATCGAATTATAATTATGCCAGGAAGTGGCGTGCGAGTTGATTCAATCATTGAGTTGGCTACCCAAACAGGATGTGTAGAATTCCATAGCTCGCTTCGTGCTTTGAAAAAATCTGCTATGCAATTTATTCACCCTTCTTTTAGTAATAGTAAAGAGAGCTATGCCAATCCTAGTATTGTAATTGAAGCAATACTAGCGTTAAAAGAAAATTTACGTTCGATACAATAAGGAGATTTAGAATTTTATTTTTTTCAAGTAGGAGGCGCCTATCTCAGCTGCCAGTAGCGGAGATCCGCCTGGATAAAATTCTTGTTCCATCAGTATGTATTTAAGTCCTAATTTCTTTGCGGCTGGAATCAGTTGTTTAAAGTCAATACTGCCAGTTCCCAAATCCACTGATTCAAAATTTTCTTTGTTTAGTGGAATATGGCTTCTGTCTTTTATATGACTCAACTCAAATCGACCAGGATATTTTTTTAACCATTCCAGTGGGCTTTCTCCAGCTGCCACTACCCAATACATATCCATTTCAAAACGGACCAAGGCTGGATCAGTTTCTTGCATGAGAATATCTTGTGGGTATAGTCCATTCATTTTTTTGAAAGAATAGTCATGATTATGATATGCAAATTTTACCCCATAGGAAGCGCAACGTTTTGCCTTTTCATTAAATATTGCGGCTATTTTTTTGTAGTCGTCAATAGTTCGCTGTGGCCCAACCCATGGACAAATCAAATACTTCAAGTTTACTTCGGCAGCCTCTTCTATTTTTTTTTCAAAATTTGTATAGATATCACAGTGGGTGGAAATAAGTTCCATACCTAAATTAGTCGTGAACTTTTTAAACTCACTAGGTTTCATGCCCCAGTAAATTCCCTGCGGCCCTTCATAACTCTCAATTTGAGTATACCCAAATTTGGCTAATGCGCTAATGACTTCTTTTGCTTTGCCATTAATTATACCTCGTAGCGTATAGAGCTGGATTCCAATTTTTTTTGCAGTGGGTGCTGTTGAAAACCAAGCTGCCCAGCCTTGGTTGGTTCCTAAAATTGTTGCTCCGGTAGCACAACCTGCGGCTTTTAAAAATTCTCTTCTCTTTTGCATAGTTTACTGATTATTCTGCCCACGCTTTTTCTCCTTTGACATAGGGAACATTTCCGTCATAGCGACCGGGAATAGGCACATGTCTTAGGGTTTTTGTCATACCTGTTTCCGAAGAAAAGAATCCCCATAGCGTCAGCTGTTTCATCATGCTGTAATAATGTGGAGGTGTTTTCTTCTCCTTGTTTTCATCGCGTTTGGTATTAAAGTCTTTTGCTTCACGTTCTAACTTTTGTAATAGGGCTAACTTTTGTGAGGGCTCCAAATCAACAAATGGGCGATTGAATTCTTTTTGACACCTTTCATTCAAAAGGGCTACCCCTTTGATGAAAGCATCTTGTTCTTCTTTTGTATAACAATCTTCAATCATGACTTTCATAAAAGCACCTGTCTGCGCAGCTTTGGCACCAGGAGTGTCAGTGGTTGGAATGATCGTTTCTGCAAGTTCATCCAGCAAGGCAATGGTGGCTGGAGTAAATGCTGATACGGGTCCCGCGGTTGATTTACATCCCGTTAAAAAAAGCTCTCCGCCAACTACTGCAACTCCAGTTAGTAGCGCAACCGATTTGAGTAATTCTCTTCTTTCCATAGCTATAAATATTATATGTTACCTTTTTTAAGTTCTTCAACTGCAAAATTTGCTGCACGTGCAGTCATGGCCATATAGGTCAAGGATGGATTTACGCAAGAAGCACTAGTCATACACGAGCCATCTGTTACAAATACATTCTTACAATCCCAAACTTGATTATTACCATTTAGCACAGAAGATTTGGGGTCGCGGCCCATACGCGCTGTACCCATTTCATGAATACCCATCCCTACCTCATAGCCGTAATCATAGGTATAGGCATTTTTCAATCCGGCCGCCTCCAACATTTCTTTGGCGTCATTCATCATGTCTTCTCTCATCTTCTTTTCATTCTCTTTTATTTCTACATCCATATCTAATACGGGTAATCCCCACTTATCCTTTATATTTTTATTCAAGCTAATTTTATTTTCATGATAAGGTAGCATTTCTCCAAATCCCATAATGCCCATATGCCAGTTATCGCTAGGCACACTTAAGGCCTCTTTCAATTCAGCACCAATGGTAAATTCCGCTACCTGTACACCTCTGCCTCTTCCAGCTCCACCTTGATACCCAAATCCTCTAACATAGGCACGTTTGTCATCATACACATTTCTGAAGCGGGGTACATACACTCCCGTAGGTCTTCTTCCATACTGATAGCGATCTCCATATCCTTCCGCAGTGGCGCCTGCGCCGCATCTGAAGTGATGATCCATAACGTTATGTCCTAATTCACCGCTGCTGCTTCCAAGCCCTTCAGGCCAAATATCAGTGGCGCTGTTCATTAATACCCAGGTAGAATTAAATGAGGAGGCGCATAGAAAAACAATTTTAGATTGGTATTGAATTGTTTTATTGTCTAACGCATCTAACACTTCTACGCCTGTTGCTTTTTGTGTGTTTTTGTCATAGAGAACTTGTGTAACTATAGAGAAAGGGCGAAGCGTAAGTTTTCCTGTTTTCATTGCAGCTGGCAAAGTAGAGGACTGCGTGCTAAAATAGCTACCAAATGGACAACCTCTCCAACAACGATTCCTATACTGACAATTTGTTCGGCCTTCATGGGGAACTGTTATGTTAGCGCTTCTACCTATTATTAAATGACGTTCTCCCTTGTAATGTTTCTTTAATTTTTCAGCAACATCTTTTTCTACACAGTTTAAATCCATCGGGGGCATAAACTCACCATCAGGAAGTACCTCAAGTCCTTCTCTACTTCCTTGTATCCCAGCAAATTTTTCTACATAACTATACCAGGGTGCTAGGTCATTATATCGAATGGGCCAATCCACTCCATGCCCGTCCTTAAGATTGGCTTCAAAGTCCCATTTGTTAAACCGATAACTCTGTCTACCCCACATCAAGGAACGTCCACCTACATGGTATCCTCTAAACCAAGAAAATGGCTTTGTCTCAGTGTAGGGGCACTCTTTGTCTTTTACCCACAGGTCCAGTACCGTTTCATTGAGTGGGTAATCTCTTTTTAGCACAGGGTAATCTTCTAGCATTTGTTGTGTTGGCCTTATACCTCTGTGCGGGAACTCCCAAGATTCTTTGGTTGCATTTATATATCCTTTAATGTGTTCAATATCTCTTCCTCTTTCCAACAAAAGAACATTTAATCCTTTTTCAGTTAATTCTTTTGCTGCCCATCCTCCGCTAATTCCGGATCCCACAACAATAGCATCATAGATAATCTCTTTTGGCATAGCTTTTCTTTTTTAAATCGTACAAATTTGAACAGCTTTTCTAAGTGCAGCTATTTTCGCTTCCTTTGATTGGCCGCTTGGGATGAACTCTTGAGCCACATACCCTTTATAACCTGTTGCGGCAATGGCTCGCATGATTGCAGGGTAGTATAATTCTTGAGATTCATCTATTTCATGCCTGCCCGGCACGCCAGCAGTGTGGTAATGGCCAAAGTAGGCATGATTATCTTGAATAGTGCGTATGATATCTCCTTCGCTTATTTGCATATGGTAGATGTCGTATAACAGTTTAAAATTTGTTGACCCTAGCTCTTTACACAATTGAACTCCCCAAGTAGAGTTATCCGCCATGTAATCTTTATGATCTATTTTGCTGTTGAAAAGCTCCATTTGTAGTGTAACATCAGATTTTTCCGCAACTGGCAAGATTTGCTGAAGCCCCCTTACGCAATGTAAAAGTCCTGTCTGGTTATCCATTCCGTTCCTATTCCCTGAGAAACAAATCAGATTTTTGAATCCTGCTTCAGCTATCATTGGAATAGCGGCTAAATAATCTTTGATTAGCCATGCGTGATTAGTTGGGTCATTCCACCCTTGTGTTAAGCTTACCTTCCCCGCTGTGTAGCACATTGAACAGTTAACACCATGCTGTTTTAATAAAGAAAAGTCTTTAGGAGCTACCAAGTCAATGGTATTTATTTTTAATTCTTTAACCAGTTGGCATAACTCAGCCAGTGAAAGGAAACCATAGGTCCAACTACAAACTGAGTGATTAATACTCCCCGCTAAGTGCTCTTGCTTTTTTGAATTTACGGTTGCTTTGATCGGGTTGAGTGGGAGAGCAGCCGCAATAGCCAGCTGGCCTGCTTTTTTAAGTAAATCTCGTCTAGTGGTATTTGTGGTACTCATGCACTTTTTTTATTGGAGGAGGGGTCTTTAAATAACAGAGAAAATAATACTAAAATAGATGCTGCAATCGCTGCAGGCACCATCCAGATTGCCTTCCAATCGTGGCCGATTGCTGTTTTATATTGATCAGCAATAAGACCTGCCAGCCAAAATCCAACTAGCATTCCTGCACCATAGGTTGCAAGTGTTATCATGCCTTGTGCAGACGAGCGAATTTTTTCTCCAGCGCGCTGATCTGTATAGATTTGCCCTGTGACAAAGAAGAAATCATAACAAATACCATGTAAAATGATGCCTGCATATAAAAGTCCAACGCCTGCGTCTACATCGCCAAAACCAAAACAGAGATAGCGTATTACCCATGCAGCCATTCCAATTAGCAACATCTTTTTTACGCCTAACCGAGAAAAGAAAAACGGCATTAAAAATAGAAATATAGTTTCGCTCATTTGCCCCATGGTCATTTTCGAAGCCGCATTTTTAACTCCCACTTCGTTTAAAAAAAGATTTGTTTCCTGGTAATAAAATGCGAGGGGAATACAAATGAGGAGAGAGGCCATAAAAAAAACCAAGTAGTTTTTATCTTTCAACAAACCGATTGCATCAGCACCTATGATTTCGCCAACTGTTGTCTTTGTTCCAGCTTTTGGAGGAGGGGTATTGGGAAGCGAAAAACTGTAAACTCCTAAAACCAGCGAAACAAGTGCTGCAATTTTAAAAGTTTGATCCAGTGAGCCAGATGTTTCCAGGGCTAACCAGCCAATTAAAAGGCCTGATGCAATCCAGCCAATGGTACCCCACACTCTGATGGCAGAAAATTCTTTTTCTGGACTGGCCATTTGTTTAAATGCAATTGCATTAACTAATGCCAGTGTTGGCATATATATAATCATGTAGGTCAATAAATACGGGTAGAATGCATTGAAATTGACTTGTGAGGAAAGGTAGAATAGTAAAAAACCACCCGTAAAATGCAGTAACCCCAGGATTCGCTGCGCTGCAAAATATTTGTCAGCAATCAACCCAATAATAAAAGGGGCTACAATGGCTCCCAGTGATTGTGTTCCATAGGCTAATCCTATTTCAACACCACCGGCGCTCAGTTGTGTGCTTAAATAGGTGCCCATTGTTACAAACCAAATTCCCCAAACAAAAAAGTTAAGGAACATCATAAGTGCCAACTGTATTCGTGTAGTTGTTTTCATAGCAAGCAATTGAAAATAAATATAGTATTTTTATTACTTCAACTATCGTGCTATGAATCGAAAACTCCGGATCGCCATGATTGGCGGTGGTATTGGGGCTTTTATTGGTTCCATTCATCGTATTGCATTTTCAATGGATGGACATTATGAACTAGTGGCTGGTGCTTTTAGCGCAAATCCTGCTGTTTCTAAAAAAACAGGAGAGGAGTTATTACTGAATGCTAATCGAGTGTATCCCTCATTTCAAAAACTAATACAAGCTGAAGCATTGCTCCCGGCAGACGTGAGGGCAGAAGTGATATGTATAGTTACACCCAATCATGTACACTATGAACCTGCACGTATGGCACTTGAAGCGGGTTTTCATGTAGTGTTGGAGAAACCCATGACATTTTCGTTGGAAGAGGCACGATTGCTGCATAAAAAAGTGTTGGAATCTGACAGTTTTTTTATGCTCTGTCATACCTATACCGGTTATCCAATGGTAAAACAGGCTCGGCAACTCATACAAGCGGGCCTTTTAGGGGAAATTCGAAAGGTTTTTGTAGAATATCCTCAGGGTTGGTTGCACACTTATCTTGAAGGAAGTAAACAAAAACAAGCCGATTGGAGAACAGATCCTAGCCGAAGTGGATTAGGTGGGGCAATGGGTGATATCGGAACACATGCTTTTAACCTGGCTGAATTCATATCAGGTCTGGAAGTAAGTAAACTCTGTGCTTCTGTTAATACAATTGTGGCTGGTAGAAAACTAGATGATGATGGTGCTGCACTTTTGCAATTTAGTAATGGAGCTTCTGGTGTGTTGATGGCTACGCAAATTGCCGCAGGTGCTGAAAATAATATCTCCATCAGGATTTATGGCGAAAAGGGAGGTATTTCCTGGAAACAAGAAGATCATAATTCGCTACGAGTTGAATGGCCAGATCGTCCCACAGAATGCTGGCGAGCTGGCACAGGTTATTTGAGTGAATTTGCTACTCAAAATTCACGTACCCCAGCTGGACATCCGGAAGGGTATTTAGAGGCATTTGCTAATTTGTATCGCAACTTTGCCCGTACCATAATGGCAAAGGAAAATGGTGTAACGCCTTCTGCTATTGCTACCGATTTTCCTGGATCTAATGAAGGTTTACGTGGAATGGCGTTTGTTGAAGCTATGATTAGATCCAGCCAGCAACAATCTTGGGTTGATTTTATCCATTAATAATTTTTTATGACAACCATCAAAGGGCCCGGTATTTTTCTAGCACAATTTTTGGGGAACAAAGCTCCTTATAATGAGCTTCGTTCAATTTGTCAATGGGTTAAGTCCCTGGGTTATGAAGCTGTGCAAATTCCAACTTGGGATCCTAGATGTATGGATTTGAAAAAAGCGGCAGAGAGCAAAACCTATGCGCAAGAGATTAAGGGAATTGTGGAAGAATCCGGGCTTACCATTTCAGAACTTTCTACTCATTTGCAAGGACAATTAGTTGCTGTTCATCCGGCATATGACTCTTTGTTTGATGGATTTGCCCCTACGGAGGTTAAGGGAAACGCAAGTGCTAGGACAGCATGGGCTGTTGAGCAAGTTAAATTCGGCGCCAAAGCATCTCAGCACATGGGACTTACCGCGCATCCCACTTTCAGTGGTTCTTTATTGTGGCACACATTTCATCCATGGCCACAAAGGCCCGCAGGCCTCGTGGAAGAGGGATTTAAAGAATTAGCAAAAAGGTGGTTGCCTATACTTAATTATTTTGATGAATGTGGTGTGGATGTTTGTTATGAGGTGCATCCTGGTGAAGATATTTTTGATGGTATTACGTATGAAATGTTTCTAGAAGCAGTTAACCAACATCCCAGGGCTTGTTTGTTATATGATCCCTCACATTTTGTATTACAGCAATTGGACTATTTGGCTTACATCGATTTTTATCACCAACGTATAAAAGCTTTTCATGTAAAAGATGCTGAGTTTAACGCAACTGGCAAGCAAGGTACATTTGGTGGGTATCAATCATGGGTTAACCGCGCAGGTCGTTATAGATCTCCCGGCGATGGCCAAGTTGATTTCAAATCAATTTTTAGCAAATTAGCACAGTACAATTACCCCGGTTGGGCTGTTATGGAGTGGGAGTGTTGTATTAAACATCCTGAACAGGGTGCTGCAGAGGGGGCTTTGTTTATTAGCGATCATATAATTCGGGTAACGGAGAAAGCTTTTGATGATTTTGCATCCAGTGGTACATCAGTAGCTGCAAATAGAAAATTATTAGGATTAGATTAAGCCTTATTTTTAGTTTTTAAATCAGGATTACTATGATAAATCGATATACCTTTTTCCTGGTAGCACTGCTTTGTTTACTGGCTTGTCAATCTTCTACAAATACTACTGATGCTACAAATGTAGCACCGACTAATGCTGTTGCTGTCTCACCTAAAAAGGACCCTGTTTATACTAAGGGCTTAGCGTTGGTTGGTAAAAGTGATTGCCTTACTTGTCATAAAATTGATGATAAGCTGATTGGGCCTTCTTACAAGGATATTGCTACTAAGTACGCTGGCGCTCCCAATGATGTAATTACGGCTCTTGCTTCCTCTATCATCAAAGGGGGATCTGGTAATTGGGGAAATGTGCCAATGACTCCTCACCCGACACTTTCTCAAGAAGAAGCAGAAACTATGGTTCGTTATATTTTAACCTTAAACGAGAAATGATGCGTTCTTATTTTTTATCAATCTCATTGCTCTTATTTGTTGCTTCTTCGATAGCGCAGCAAAAGCCAAATACATTGTCCCGTGATGAAAAAAAGGAAGGCTGGACGCTATTATTTGATGGAAAATCTGCTACTGGATGGCATAAATATGGTGGAAAACCAGTGGGGGCTGCGTGGAAAGTGGAGGATGGATCCCTATTTCTTGATCCAGCCCAAAAAAAAGATTGGCAAGTGTTGGATGGAGGGGATATTATAACAGATCGAGATTTTAAAAATTTTCATTTAAAATTAGAGTGGAAAATTGCACAAAATGGAAATAGTGGAATTATGTTCTATATCCATGAGGATACGGCCACCTATATTTGGCCTTGGATGTCAGCTCCAGAAATGCAAGTGCTCGACAATAATGGGCATGCGGACAGTAAGATCATTAAGCATCGTGCAGGAGATCTTTATGATTTGATTTCATGTAAAGAGGAAACGGTTCGCTCTTTTGGTGAGTGGAACCAAGTGGAAATTCGTTCTGTGAATGGGCAATTAGACTTTTGGATGAATGGGGTTAATGTAATAACAACCCAGCTATGGGGTGATGAATGGAAAAAATTAATTGCGGGCAGTAAGTTTGCTAAAATGAAAGGATTCGGTACCTATCAGCACGGCAAGATAGGATTGCAAGATCATGGAGATAAAATATGGTTCCGCAATATAAAAGTAAGGGAGCTTTAACCTTTTACTTATTCTACCGTAGCAATTTTCAGCACATTGGTGGGCAGGTGTAGATGAACGGGTGTGCTACCTGTACTAACTACAACATCTCCTTTTTTCAAGAAACTACGTAGCTTGAGAATGTCAATTTGATCTTGGAAAATATCATCCAGGCTTTCTTCTTCATCATAAAAGAAAGCGCGCACGCCCCAAGAAAGACTTAGTTGATTAACCAAATGCCTCTTTTTTGTAAAAACATAGACAGGCGCCTTTGGGCGATAGCTACTAAGCATAAATCCAGTATAGCCGCTTTGTGTCATTCCTATGAGCGCTTCCGCATTAACATCTTCAGCTAACTTGCATGCATTGTAACAAATGGCATCGCTTAGTAAAGAAGGGGAGTGTGCCTGTGGTCGAAGCATCTCATCTCGATTGTAATAATACGCTTTTGTTTCTACTTCCAAAATTATCCTGGTCATTGTTTCAATTACCAGTGTAGGATGATTACCCACTGCGGTTTCTCCGCTTAACATTAAAGCATCTGCACCCTCTAAGACAGCATTAGCCACATCTGTAATTTCACTTCGATTTGGTTTGACGCGATCAATCATGCTTTCCATCATTTGTGTGGCTACAATGACTGGCTTGGCACGGTGAATACATTTCTTGATAATATCTTTTTGAATCAGCGGGACTTCTTCAACCGGTAGTTCAACTCCCAAATCTCCTCTGGCAATCATGACGCCATCACTTTCTAAAATGATCTCTCGCAAATTTTTGATTGCTTTTGGCATTTCAATTTTTGCAATCACTTTTGCGGTGTGCTTATGTTTTGCAATAATGTCTTTGAGCTGTTTGATACAGGCTGGTGTTCTGACAAATGAAAGTGCAATCCAATCAATTGGATGCTGAAAGATAAAAGAAAGATCCTCTAAGTCTTTGGGAGTAATGGCGGGTAATGAAATATTTGTATCTGGAAGATTTACTCCTTTTTTAGGGTAAAGCGTACCGCCTAATAGCACTTTTACACGCACATCTTTAGAGGGAAGTATCTCAACTACTTCTACCTCAACTTTTCCATCATCAATCAGGATTTTTTCTCCCTTTTTTACGTCATTATGAAGTTTGTCATAGGATACAAAAACTCGATCCTTGGTGCCGATTATTTTTTCGTTTGTAAACAAAAAGCTGTCGCCAGTAATTAATTCAATAGCGCCATCGGCTAATTCACCTACTCGGAGTTTAGGACCTTGTAAATCTGCTAAAATAGAAATACTATAAGGCTGGCTTTTGTTGATCTGTTGAATGTATTCAATGATAGTAGCTTTCTCTTCAAGCTTACCATGAGAAAAATTAAGCCTAAAAACATTTGCGCCTGCTTTTACTAACGCTAATAGTTTATCGTATGTATTACAGGAAGGGCCAACAGTTGCAACGATCTTTGTACGTTTTGCGGCATGTTTTCGGCCTGCTTCATTATCATATTCCTGGTGAAGATATTTTTCAATATTCTTAGTCATGTGCACATTAATTTAGCTGGCTAGTATTTTTACAATATCCAGCCATTCGTCGCTGATTTTACCCTTTGTTTTTACAGCTTGCTCCAGTGGAATGTAGTTCATCTTGTTATCCTGTATCCCCACAAAAACATTGTGTCTTCCTTGCAGTAAACTTTCAACTGCATGGTATCCCATTCGGCTTGCAATAATTCGGTCAAGGCAACTAGGGGCTCCTCCTCGTTGAATATGCCCTAATATGCAAACGCGAATCTCTGCTTTTGGCAGATTCTCTTTTAATACACGACTCACTTGATCTGCGCCTCCAAAATCATCTCCCTCGGCTACGACAATTAGGTTAACCATTTTTTTTCGTCGCTCCTTTTCCTTCAATGATTTTATGATAGAGTTGATATCTGTTTTTCTTTCTGGTATTAAAATGTTTTCAGCTCCGGTAGCAATTCCACTATGTAGCGCAATATAACCTGCATCACGCCCCATTACCTCAATTACAAATACACGGTCATGCGCATCCATTGTATCTCTAATTTTGTCAATTGCCTCCACAGCAGTATTGACAGCTGTATCAAACCCAATGGTGAAATCAGTGCCAGAAATATCTTTATCAATTGTTCCCGCTAAGCCAATACACGGAATGTCAAACTCACTACTAAACTTGTTGGCACCTCTAAATGATCCGTCTCCTCCAATAATTACCAAACCGTCTATGCCTCTTTTTTTGAGATTGTCATATGCTTTTTGCCGACCCTCTTGCTCCATAAACTCCATACAACGTGCTGTTTTCAATATAGTACCCCCACGTTGAATGATATTAGCAACCGAGCGGCCATTCATTTTGATAATGTCATCTTCAATAAGTCCCTGATAGCCGCGCGTTATTCCATACACTTCTAATCCGTAATAGAGCCCGGTTCTTACAACGGCACGGATTGCAGCATTCATTCCTGGAGAGTCGCCCCCTGAAGTCAAAACGCCAATCTTCGTTACTTTAGAAGACATATCTTGAAAAATTAAGAAGCTAAGGTACATGTTTTCTTTAGCTTTACCCTATGAAAATACTGGTTACAGGCGCTAATGGATTTTTAGGGTATTATCTGTGCAACGTATTGCTTGAACGAGGTTATCTTGTTGTAGCTACTGGTAGGGGGGATTGCCGATTGCCTTACTTAGGCAGGCCTAGGTTCACGTATGTCCCAATGGATTTGGTTGATCATGATCAAACCAGAACAGTTGTTAGTCAAATTGTGCCTGATTTTATTTTTCACGCAGCTGCTATCGGAAAACCTGACGATTGCGAATTAAACAAGGAGCTGGCAACTAAAACAAATACTGCAGGAACTGCACTTTTGCTAGAACTAGCAGCAATTTCTGTTACTCCCTTCTGTTATATTTCCACTGATTTTGTTTTTGATGGTGAGGCTGGTAATTATGTAGAAGAGGATTTGCTTAATCCAGTGAATCACTATGGAGTTACTAAAGCGGCGGCTGAAAAATTGGTGACCAACTATCAAGGAGACTGGACAATAGTGAGAACGGTATTAGTATATGGCAGACCTATGACTGGTCGGTCAAACTTATTATCTATTGTGCAAGATAAATTAGCACAAGGGCAAACTTATGCAGTGGTGGATGATCAAATCAGGACACCTACATATGTTGAAGACCTAGTGGAGGGACTATTATTGATTTTAGAAAAACGCGCCACCGGGATTTTCCACTTAAGTGGCGAGGAGGTTTTAACTCCCTATCAAATGGCAATAGAAACAGCAAATTTTCTAAGACTAAATGCTACGCTTTTGATCCGTACTACATCTGCAGCATTCAAGCAGCCTGCCAGAAGGCCTTTAATTACAGGGTTAGACATCAATAAGGCAAAAAGGGAGCTGGGCTTTACCTCTAGAAGTTTTGCGGCAGGGTTACAGGCTACCTTTCGCACACACTAGTTCATCATTAATATATTGACACTGCGTTGAAGAACATTAAATGCAATTTCAGCCATTAAATTTTCTTTGTCCAACGTTGGATTTACTTCGGTGATTTCAAAACAACAAATTTTTCTGTTTTGCATGAACTTACTGACTAAGTCCTCGGCTTCTCTTTCCCGAAGTCCATTACCCACAGGGGTTCCAGTTCCTTTTGAGATCGAAGCATCCAAGCAGTCTACATCAAAGGAAAGGTAGATATCTGTGCAGTCAGCTAAATAGCGCAGTATTGATCTGACAATATTTTCTGCCCCCTTGCTTCTTAACTCCTTGGCAGAAATTTTTTTGATGCCGAGTCTTTCTAGTAAGTTTTTTTCTTCTTTTTCAAAATCTCGAAGCGAAATGTAAACAATATCGTCGGGTGAAACCTTAGGAAAAATTTTTCCAATATGCTTCAACTTGTGCCAATACTCCAGCGTCATGGAATCTGGTTTATGTACTGCACATTCTTTATTATCCATACCCAAAGAAATTGCCATAGGCATACCATGCATGTTACCTGATGGAGTAGTGTAGGGGGTATGTAAATCAGCGTGCGCATCGATCCAAATTACCCCTAACTTACTTTTAGGCTTTGCTATTCGAATGCCTGCTATGGTAGCTCCAGCAGTTGCATGATCACCACTTAGCACAACTGGGAAAAAATTGTTTTTTAATGTGTCACTTACAGCTTTTCCCACACGTTCATACATGGTATACATCCCTTTTACGCGCTTCGCATATGGGGATTCGATGGGTTCATGTAACAATTTATTTTCGGTGGGAATTTTTTCCGAGGGGAAATGGATAAAGAAGTTGCTCATAAAGTCCAGTGCTGCAATCTTTATGGCTTCAACGCCTAAGCTGGCACCACGGGTTCCGGCACCAATTTCTGAGGGTACTTCTATGATCTTGATATTTTTCATAGGACACCAAAGGTAAGGCCAAGTCCTTCGAGGCTTTCTAAAACTGCGTTAATTCTGCTCCTATTACCCTGTTTAGTAGGATTTGTTAAGGGGGGTGCTTACATTTGCAAAGCTTAAAATCAGCTGATTATGTCAAGGTCAATTGCATTTAGAGAAGCCATTCGTGAGGCCATGTCCGAAGAGATGCGTAGGGACGAACGTATTTTCCTAATGGGTGAGGAGGTTGCGGAGTATAATGGTGCCTATAAAGTGAGCCAGGGAATGCTTACAGAATTTGGGGCAAAGCGCGTTATTGATACTCCAATTTCTGAGTTAGGCTTTGCGGCAATTGGTGTTGGTGCCGCACAGAACGGACTAAGGCCAATTGTTGAGTTTATGACCTGGAATTTTGCGGTACTTGCTTTAGATCAAATTTTAAATACCGCTTCTAAAATGTTGGCAATGAGTGGTGGGCAAATAACCTGTCCAATTGTTTTTCGTGGCCCAAATGGTTCTGCAGGCCAGTTGGGGGCTCAGCATTCTACCGCTTTTGAATCCCTATATGCAAACATCCCAGGTATCAAAGTGGTTTCTCCCAGCAATGGGTTTGATGCAAAGGGTCTTTTAAAACAAGCAATCCGATATGAAGAGGATCCGGTTGTGTTCATGGAGAGTGAAGTTATGTATGGTGATAAGTCAATTGTTCCTGCTGAGGAATACTATATTGAATTAGGCAAAGCTTCAGTAGCTAGAAATGGTCGGGACGTTACCATAGTTTCTTTTAATAAAATGATGAAGGTTGCATTGGGCGCAGCGGAAGAGTTAGAGAAAGAAGGAATCAGTGCAGAGGTGATTGATCTGCGAACCATTCGCCCTTTGGATTGGATGACAGTTTTAGAAAGTGTAAAAAAGACTAACCGATTGGTTATAGTTGAAGAACAATGGCCATTTGCATCTGTTTCTTCTGAGCTTTCTTATCGTATTCAAAAAGAAGGCTTTGATTATTTAGATGCCCCTATCCGCAGGATCACTGCTGCGGATGCCCCCTTACATTATGCACCTAATCTTGTATCGGCAGCACTTCCTGATGTACCAAGGACTGTTAAGTTGGTCAAAGAAGTGATGTATCAACTAAAGTAATATGCCGCTTCAACACTTTTTTATTGTTTTTTTGGTAAGCACGCTACTTGTTTTCTTACCAGCTTTTGGTTTTGCTAAACTGTTTCTGAAGGCAGGAGAACAAGCCTGGAAAGCATATATCCCTTTTTATAACACCTGGGTGATGCAACGACTCAGTGGAAGACCACTCCATTGGGTTTTTTGGCAATTTATTCCTGTAGTGGGTTGGTTTATTACGCCCGGTATTTTTATAGAGTTTTCAAAATCTTTTGGAAGATTTTCACTGCTTGACCATACAGCCTCTGTGCTGTTGGCACCTTTTTATTTTCCTTGGTTGGCTGCACAGGAAGACTTTACTTTCATTGGAAAGGAAGGGGTGCAACGTTTTCAAAAACCAGCTTGGCGTGAGTGGTTTGATGCTGCTGTTTTTGCAATAGTAGCAGCCACCCTAATGAGAACATTTGTATTTGAAGCGTACACTATTCCGTCTGGTTCTATGGAAAAAAGTTTATTGGTAAACGATTTTCTTTTTGTGAGTAAGTTTAGCTACGGCCCCCGCGTTCCTAATACACCCCTGGCAGTTCCTTTTGTTCATAATTACATGCCTTTTGGTTCTACTAAAAAATCGTACACTACAGTGGGTTCTCTTCCTTATATCAGGTGGTTTGCTTCGCCTGTGAAAAGAAATGACGCTGTGGTATTTAATTTTCCTGCAGGAGATACGGTAATAAATCTACCGGAATACCAATCGAAAGATCCTTATTACGATGTATGCCGTCGATTAGGAAATGGTAATATTGATGCCGGAAGAAAAATAGTTTTAAATGATCCCATTTCTTACCCACTTGCCATACATGCACCAGATAAGACTGACAATTATATCAAGCGTTGTGTGGCTATTCCCGGAGATGTCCTTAGTTTGAAAGCTGGTCAATTATATCTTGATGGCAAGCAGTTTGTTCCGCCCCCTGATGCGCAATACACATACTCATTTCGATCTACGGTTCCGCTTGATCCTGAAATAATGAAAGAAGAGTTTAATACCACTGAGTTTGGCATGGATATGACTGGCAGATACGTAATCAATCTTCCTTACAATAAAGTAGAAAAATTTAAAAGCCAACCATTCCTGGATGGACCACTAATTGCGGACAATGAAGTATATGAGTCAGCGGATGTAGCTGATATGGATCCACGTACTACTGCTGGTGATGTTTTCCCTTATGACACTACTTATTTTAAATGGACTAAAGATAACTATGGTCCCATTTGGATACCGCAAAAAGGAGTTGAAATTCCATTGAATGATTCTACTTATATACTCTACGAGCGTGCTATTCGGGTGTATGAGCGCAACATGCTGTCAAAGGAAAATGGTAAAATATTTTTAAATGGTCAAGCTGTCACTAGTTATCGATTCAAAATGAATTATTACTGGATGATGGGGGATAACAGACATGGTTCACAAGACTCACGTTTTTGGGGGTTTGTTCCTGAGGATCGTATTGTTGGAAAGGCTTGGTTGATTTGGTTTAGCTGGGAGGATGGGCCACGGTGGAACCGATTGTTTCGCACCATCAAATAACTTAACTTTAAAGGCTCCTCATTGGAGCCTTTTTCACGTATCATCATGTATGAAAAAAGAATTGTATCAATTTGAATATTACCGTGTCAGTGATCGAACTGAATTGGCGGCAAAAGACGCTGCCTTACTGGATGCAGCCACCCGTGCTGCACAACAGGCCTACGCGCCTTACTCAAATTTCAAAGTAGGTGCCGCAGCGATGTTGGTTAATGGTGAAGTGATACGAGGGTCTAACCAGGAGAATGCCTCCTATCCGGTTGGCATTTGTGCAGAGAGGGTATTATTAGGTAATGCTGCTGTCCAATTTCCAGGTGTTGCCATAGAATCGCTTGCTATTACTTATCTACGTGCAGATAGGAAAAGTAGCGAACCTGTATCTCCCTGCGGTATGTGTAGACAAGCATTGACCGAGTATGAATCCAGAGTGCATCAACCCATACGGTTGTTACTAGCGGGAGAACTGGGAGAGGTGCTCATTTTAAATCAGGCACAAGCATTACTGCCATTTGTTTTTCAAAGTCAACATTTGTTTTAATTCAAAAATTTTAAAATATGCGTAAACCAAGCGCTACCTCCAGACGAAAATTTGTAAAACAAGCGGGAATGGCAGCAACTGGTTGGATGATAATTCCACGTTCTGTTCTAGGGAAAGGTTTCATTGCTCCAAGTGATAAATTAAATGTAGCTGGTATAGGAGTTGGTGGTCAGGGTGCGGGAGATCTTGCTCAAATTGCAAAGAGTCCTTATGTGAATATAGTTGCCTTGTGTGATGTAGATGATAGACAGGCTGCGCGATCTAGAAAAGCATACTCCAAAGCAACTTACTACAAGGATTTTAGAGAAATGCTTAGCAAGGAAAAGGGCACTGTTGATGCTTGTACTATTTCAACTCCAGATCATACGCATGCCGTTGCAACCCTTGCCGCTATGCAACTAGGTAAGCATGTCTATACCCAAAAACCTTTAACGCATGATATCTATGAGGCGCGAATATTAACTCAAGCAGCAAAACGATACAAAGTGGTTACGCAAATGGGAAATCAAGGAGCGTCTGGAAATGGTGTTCGTGTTGCACAAGAAATTTATAATGCTGGTTTAATTGGTGAAGTGGTTGAAGCGCAGGCATGGACAAATCGTCCAGTATGGCCTCAAGGTACGCAAGCGCCCACTGGTCAATTTGAAGTGCCTGCAGAGTTAGATTGGAATTTATGGCTCGGTACGGCTAAGCCTATTGCTTATAATCCATCCTATCTTCCTTTTAATTGGAGAGGCTGGTGGGCTTTTGGCACTGGTGCTTTGGGAGATATGGCCTGTCATATAATGGATCCTATTTATCGAATACTTCCGATTCTTTATCCATCTTCTGCTGAATGCAGTGTGGCTACTATTTGGCGCGAAATGTGGAATGATACACCTGCTGCTGAGGCTTGTCCACCTTCTTCGATAATTCACCTCAATTATCCACGTACTGATGGGAAAGGTTCTATTAAAGTTTCATGGTATGATGGGGGGCTACTCCCACCCAGACCGGAGGAGTTATCTCCCGAAGAGCCATTTGGAAATTGGGATGGAGGGGTACTTTTCATTGGTACAAAGGGAAAATTATTAATGGACTGCTATGGAGCTAATCCAAGATTGTTACCAACCAAGTTGATGAAGGATTTTGAATTACCAAAGCTTACATTACCCCGGGTGCCCGAAGGTCATTACCTACAATGGGTGAATGCTTGCATTGCTGGCTATGGAAAAGGTGTTACAAGCTCTCCTTTTGAATATGCGGGACCTTTTACAGAAAGTATATTAATGGGTAATGTGGCAATACGGAGCTGGATGATCAAAAATCCAAACTTAAAAGGTTGGGAAGATAAGTATCTAGGACGTAAAAAGTTGCTTTGGGACGCCGCTGCCATGCGAGTTACCAACTTTGACGAGGCAAATCAATTTGTCAAAAGAGACTATCCAGCGGGTTGGTCACTCTCCCTATAAAATATTCACGATTTAAGATAATTGGCAAGTTCCATGCACTCAACTGTTTTATATCCTTCCTTGCCTGTATCAAACGATTTGGACAATTCCTCGAGTACGTTTGCAATGGTCTCTATATTGGATCGGGGCATAAGGTAATGCTGCTCCAAGGGTTCTTTTATACGTTTGAAGTAGGTCTCAATATCCCTATGCGTATAAATTTGTCCGCCACTAGGATCTATAAAAAATGCAGCACGATCTATTGAATTTTCTTGAGTGGATTTAAAATAGGCTAACAAAAACTGATCTGGAAGTTGTACGGCGCTGATTGGAAGATCCAGTAATTCGCTCAAAATAAGATAGAGTAGCCCATTACCGGTCTGTGACCCTTTTTTACTAGAAATGACCTTATGAATTAAATGATCCTCTGTTTTGCATTCATCTCTTGGGATTGTTTTTAATCCAAAATATCCATAAAGAATATTATTAAACACATTGACTTGCTCGAGTGGGGTGAGATAATTGTTTAGTTCAAGCCAAATATTTCTTCTCAATCGTTCAGTGTCAGTAATGACTGGTGTGGTAGCTAGATCAGGATATTGAAAAGTGGAAACTAAAAGTGCACCGCTTAGCAATTCGTGTCGAGCAGCTTCTTTCCAGTCTGTAAAATTTCTTTTAAGATCTCTTAGCTGGAGACGATGAATAAGGCCTTCGATTCTGGTTTGTACTTGTTCACTGGGTATGGTTTCCCACCAATGCTCTAAGGTGGGTATGATTGTTGAACCATAGTCAACTATTCTGGCAGATACGGCACCAAAGACTTCCTCATCAGGATCATCTATCAGATTAAGTAACGCTGAAATCTCTTTAGTGGTTCCCATGCACACAATTTCATGCATGGACTTGGAATTAAGAAGTGGAACTTTTCCACATACCTTAACAGTGAACTACTTTTTGATTCGTTTGGCAACTACCATCCAATCCCATGGACGTGGCTGGGTTAGCCAGCGTGGTGGATTAAAAAACTCAGTATGCCAACTGTATTCAATTTTTTTAAATTGTATGGGTTCAAACTGGTGTTGTACTAAGTTCAATGAAAGCTCCTCCTGTAAAAAGTGTTTATGAGGGATATTGTCAATATTCAACACCCCTTGTTTAATATTTTTCCAATATTCAAGGGCCTTTTCATTGGAAATTCTCTCTTTAAAAAGGGGCGCATCAATTTTATACTGTTGTTGAATGATGCGGGTCAATAAATAAGATTCCAGGGAAGGCACTGTTGCTATCAAAATCCCACCTGGTTTAATACAACGTTCCAAGTTTTTAAAAAATACCAGCCGATCCTTAGCATGAGGGGTTAACAGGGCATTGATACAGATTCCTAACTCAGCGGGCTTAAGACCAAGTTGGCGATTACTCATATCACCTTGTTGGTAGCTGATATTTTTTAAGTTGGAATAGAGTGATTGAGCAATTTTTAAATTATTGCTTGAGATATCTAGTGCAATTACTTTTTTAAATAATGGCGAAAGCACCGGTAGCCATTTACCCACCGCACAGCCAATATCAATTACATGATGTTGGGTATTTGCGTAAGTCTTAATGGCTTTGGCAATCCAATTTTTCTTATCATTTAGAAGCACATCAAAAATTTCTTCCTGGTAGTGGGGGGCCATTTTCTCCCAGTAGTTGCGCTTCATGACTTATTTCTTTTTTTTAGGACTTGCTTTTTTGCTTTTTTTGGCAGCTTCGGTAGTATTCTTTTTAGCAAAAGCACCTGGCACTTGCGTTTCAATGATGGCTTTTACTGCATCCAGCGATAATAATTTTGCCTCTGCTGCAGTGGTTCGGGTACCGTCGTCTTTTTTAGGGAGGTAAATTAATTTTTTACCCCATTTGACTAATGGCCCCCAACGACCATTTTCTAGGCTAATCTTTTCTTCAGGCCAACGGTTGATGTATCTATTTTCCTCTTTTTTGATTTTAGCTTCAATTAACTCATGCATTTCTGCTACTTTTAAATTAGCAAAATCATATCGACGGGGGACATTTATAAAAATGCCATCCCATTTAATATAAGGACCAAATCGGCCACTTCCTTTTGTAATTCCTTTTTCCTGATATGTGCCAACAGGCGCATCAGCTTTTTGTTTTTCCTTAATGTATTCAATGGCCTTTTCTAACCCAATGGTACCCAAATCTGTTCCTTTTGGCAGAGATACATATTCCTCGCCCCATTTAACATAAGGACCAAATCGGCCTACATTAACTAATACTTCTTTATCCTCGTATGTTCCCATAGATCCTTGAGCACCAAATAAATAGATCGCTTCATCGAAAGTTATTGTTTCAATACTTTGACCCGTTGGAATCTTTGCAAAGCGAGGTTTTTCTGTATCGTCTGCTTTCCCAATTTGAATCATAGCGCCGTATCGACCCATTCTGGCAATCACCGGTTTGCCAGATGCGGGATCTGTACCCAATTCTCTTTCCCCTTTTATTCTTTCAGCCGTCTCGATTGTTTTATCAACATCTTTTTTAAAAGGCTTATAAAAGTCTTTTATCATGCTATTCCACTGCAATTTTCCAGTAGCCACTTCATCGAATTCGTTTTCAATCTTTGCAGTAAAGCCATAATCCATTACATCATCAAAATACTGTAGTAGAAAATCTGTGACTACTAATCCCAAATCAGATGGGAACAACTTCGATTTCTCTGCCCCGGTATTTTCTTGTTCAATTGTTTTACTGATCTTTTCGCTCTTGAGCACTAGCACTTGAAAATCTCTGCGGGTTCCTTCCTTATCCCTCTTTTCAACATATCCTCTTTTAAGTATGGTAGAAATAGTGGGTGCATAGGTGGATGGTCTTCCAATGCCTAGCTCTTCTAGTTTTTTTACCAGTGATGCTTCTGTATATCTAGGGAGTGGGCGGCTAAATCGTTCCATGGCTTTCATCGAAACAAGTGGCAATTCCTGACCATTTTGTAGGGGTGGTAGCATGCCCTCTTCTTGTTCATTTTCTTTGTCATCTTCGTCGCGATCTTCCCGATAAACTTTTAAAAACCCATCAAACTTTAACACCTCTCCAGTGGCAGTTAGTTCTTCCTTTTGTTTGGAAATACTGATTTGTGCTGTAGTTTTTTCCAATTCTGCATCAGCCATTTGACTGGCCATCGTTCTTTTCCAAATCAACTCATATAGTCTTGCCCATTCCGCCTCTTTAATAGTGGCGTTATTCATATAAGTAGGACGAATGGCCTCATGGGCTTCTTGGGCAGATTCGTTTTTATTCTTGAATTTTCTAAATTGGTGGTATTGCTCTCCATATTGCGTGCGTACTGTTTCGCTGATAGCTGCTAAGGCAGTACCACTCAGGTTTACACTGTCTGTACGCATATAAGTAATATACCCATTCTCATAAAGCTTCTGGGCAATTAGCATGGTTCTTGAAACGCCGTAGCCTAATTTTCGGGAAGCTTCCTGCTGTAAAGTGGAAGTTGTAAATGGAGGGGCAGGTGAGCGTTTACCAGGTTTTACTTGGATAGCTGAAACAGTATAAGTTGCACCAATACAATTTTTTAAAAATTGATTAGCATTATCGACCGTGCTTTGTTTTTTACCCTCTGCTTTAAACTGAACTAGCTTTCCATCTAAATCTTTCGCTGAAAAAATGGCTTCTATTTTAAAGTGACTGTCGGGTAAAAAAGTATTAATCTCTCTTTCTCTTTCTACTATCAATCGAACAGCCACACTTTGTACGCGTCCAGCACTGAGGCTGTTTCGCATACTCATTTTTCGCCATAGAACAGGACTTAACTCAAATCCCACAATTCGATCTAATATTCTCCTGGCTTGCTGCGCCATAACCAGGTTCATGTTCACTTTTCTGGGTTTTGTTACGGCAGCTTGAATAGCCGGCTTTGTGATTTCATGGAACACAATTCGCTTGGCTTTTTTGGGGTCTAATCCCAGTACCTCACAAAGATGCCAACTGATGGCTTCCCCTTCACGGTCCTCATCCGTTGCTAGCCAAACTTCCTTCGATTTTTTTGCAAGAGATGCTAATTCTTTGACAACTTTTTCTTTATCGGCAGCAATTTTATAGCGAGGAGTAAAATCTTTTTCAAGATCAATACCCATTCCTGCTTTTTCAAGATCACGAATATGCCCAAAGCAACTCTTAACTTGAAACTCCTTTCCCAGGATTTTCTCAATTGTTTTAGCTTTTGCAGGGCTCTCTACTATTAATAAATTTGTTGCCATTTGTACAAAAAATTTGCTGCCGGAATGGCCGCAAGTTAGGCAAGAATAGGAAAAATTATTTTAAAGCCCATTTCAAGGCCCCTTCTTTATAGATATATTACCTTTGCAACCGCTATGTATACAATACGATTTACATTTGAACAAGCCGGTTTGGAGCCACAGATGCTTCAAGGGGTAAAGCCTGGACAGAGTTTACTTGAAGTAGCACTCTTAAACAATATTGAACTACACCATAACTGTGGGGGCGTATGTGCCTGTAGTACTTGTCATCTTTATATTGAAAGCGGAGATAAATTCCTGGAGGAAATCAGCGACAAGGAAGAAGATTTCATTGATCGTGCTGTAAACCCACGCCTTAATTCCCGGTTGGGTTGTCAATGCCTACTCTTGGAAGGGCAGGGCGAACTTGATATCAGGATTCCAGATCAGTCACAATTTTTAGGCGAATAATTTATACTATGACACATTTTGAACCACCAATTGGCTGGAGTGACCACGAGGATATTGCATTGAAACTATATGAGCGCTTTGGAGATGAGTTTACTGAAAGTAAAATTTATCGTATCCGTTTCACTGACCTTTTAGAATGGGTGTTGGAGATACCAGGTTTTACAGGAAAAAAAGAAGAAAGTACGGAGGGCCATCTCGAGATGATACAGAGTTCTTGGGTTTATGAGTGGCGCGATAATCAAAAGTAAAGTATGTCAACGGTTCCTACATTTGAGAAAATTACTGCATTCATATTAGATATGGATGGAGTGCTTACTGATGGTAGTCTTTTACTGGCTCCCGACCAAATGCAGCTCCGCACGATGAATATCAAGGATGGCTTTGCCCTTCAGTTGGCATGCAAAAAGGGCTATTATATTTTTATTATTTCTGGTGCTAAAAGTGAGCCTGCTATGTATCGACTCAAAAAATTAGGGATTAGCGAGGTTCATATGGGCATACAGGAAAAGCAAAAAAAAGTTCAAGCATTGCTCCAACAATATAAGCTAGATTACTCGCAAGCCCTTTATATGGGTGATGATTTACCCGACTTGGCTATTATGCAACAGTGTGGAATGGCCTGTTGTCCATCTGATGCGGTAGCGGAAATAAAATCCATTTCTCATTTTATTACATCTGCTGCTGGAGGGAAAGGGTGTGTGCGTGAAATAATCGAAAAAGTTATGCGGGCAAGAGGGGATTGGGAAATTGATCCGTCAATTTCCGCATTATAATCAGATGATTTCCATGTATACTATCCAAGGAATTTTCAGGCTTATTCGATTCCCTAATTTGCTTTTTATTGGACTTACTCAATATTTATTGCAAACATGCATATACCAGCCCATTTACAAAGGGGATATTCCCGCTAATGATGCTGTCCAGTTTTATGCTTTATTGGCTGCTTCCTTATTTATAGCTGCAGGAGGCTACATTATCAATGATTATTTTGATGTAGCAATTGATGAGGTTAATCGTCCAAACAGGCTGGTTGTTGGTAAGATAATCAGTAGGCGCGGTGCGATGTTTTTACATTTTTTGTGTAGTGGCATTGGCTTGTTCTTCACTTTTTATTCAATTCGTACTTTATCTTTTTTTTATTTAGTTCCTTTTAATCTGGCAGCCATCCTCTTGCTTTGGTTCTATTCTGTTCGTTTTAAAAAAAGTTTTTTGATTGGTAATTTGCTCATTTCCTTGTTGGTGGCTTGGAGTATCATTATTTTTTTTCTATCTAAAATAAATCCGCTTGATCTAGTCAAGGGTCAAGAAATTAGACAAGCTCGTTTTTATCAGCTTTGTTTTTTATATGCTGGGTTTGCTTTTCTCTCTACCATGGCTCGTGAGTTAATGAAAGATATTGAGGACAGGGAAGGGGATCGACGTTATGGCTGTCGCACCTTACCCATTGTTTGGGGCATTCCGGTAGCAATATTCATTACACTACTTTGGTTGGTATTGCTGTTATTATTGTTGTTGGGTGTGATGGTGTTTTTGCTTCAATTAAAAATGCGGATTGCTTTTCTCTATGGTTGTATCTTTTTGCTTATTCCTCTTTTTTCATTAATTAGAAACACGGCTCGGGCAAAAGATCCGGATGATTTTGGTGTATTAAGTAATCGGATGAAGTGGTTTTTGTTAGCGGGTATTTTATCTATGGTATTTTTTTATTTTTAATGTATGAAGCCACTAATACTTGCTTCTCAATCTCCTCGTCGTAAACAGCTATTGGAGTGGGCTTGCATCCCATTTACAGTGTTGGTCAGTGATGTGGAAGAATCATTTCCCCCTACGATGCCGCAGGACGAAGTGCCCCTCTATCTCGCATCAAAAAAAGCAAGAGCTGTCCAAGCAATATGTTCGCCAGACGCTATTATCTTGGCAGCTGATACTATTGTTTTACTTCAAGATACTATTTTAGGAAAGCCCGTTCACCGGGAAGAGGCTATTAGTATGTTACTCTCATTATCAGGGGTAACGCATCAAGTAATCACGGGAGTAATATTGGCAAAGGGGGATCGTGCGGTTACCTTTTCACAGACCACCTCGGTAACATTTCATTCGTTAAATTTAGACCAGATTGAATATTATGTTGACCATTATAAACCGTATGACAAGGCGGGTGGATATGCTATACAGGAGTGGATTGGTGTGGTAGGTATACGGTCAATTGAAGGCGACTTCTATAATGTAATGGGATTGCCAGTCAGTAGCGTTATTCACCACTTGCATCAATTTCAGTAGCCCATTGTTTCCAGTCTACTGCAATTTTCAATTCCGGATGTAGGCTTTTTAATACAGGACAACTTTCGGCTGTTTTTATTAAAACTTGCTTATCCCGCACATCGATTTGCTGAAGCGTTATGGGTATTGTTGCCGTTAATTCAATAGCGCCCACTCTACGGGGATTTGATTCCATGATTTTATTTACGCTTAGCTTCAATCCAGTTAAGGCAATATTTAGCTGTTGGGCTTTAATTCCCATAACGGTAAGCATACAGGAAGCCAGGCTGGTAGCCAGTAAATCTGTAGGTGAAAATTGCTCACCTTTTCCGTGATTATCTACGGGAGCGTCCGTGACTAACAAGGATTGACTTTGCAGGTGTATCCCTTGCGTTCTTAGGTCCCCTTGGTATTCTACAACAGCTGTCATTCTCAATAATTTTCATAAATTTACGTTTAGTATTTAAAATGTGAATGGTGCAAAAAATTTCTTTCTTTTTTATCTTTTCGCTAGTCTTGTTTCAAGCCCAGGCCCAGTTTACACTGGACCGCTCAGACAATAGGGAGGACCGGAAGGCCGAAAAGCGAAGAAAAATAAATGCCTTAATTCGCCAAGCGGAAGAAGGAACGCTAGTATATTCTAAACAAACTGTTTTTGGTTTTCAAGCACGCTCCAATGGCTACGGATTGCTGTATGAGTTGGGAAAGATGAAAACGCCTCTTAAGTCAACTGTGTATCGTATTGAATTAACAGAAATAAAGCACCCCAAAGAAAATCGTTTTCAAAATTTATCGAATCCATTTTTGTTTATTAGCAATCCTTACATATATGGTAAGGTGAATAACTTTTATCAACTTTCAGTTGGAGTTGGCCAACAGCGGTTAATTGGTCAGAAAGGAAACAAAAATGGCGTTTCGGTATCATGGAATTATAACGGGGGGCTCATTGCTGGTTTATTGAAACCCTATTATGTACAAGTAGAGGATCCTACAGGCACCAACATTAAGTATATTAAATACACGCCAGAAGATTCCATTCTTTTTTTGGGTCCTGCAATCCTAGGTGCGGGTGGTTTTTGGCGTGGATGGAACGAATTAAAGATCAAGCCAGGTGCTTTTGCTAAAACTTCACTTCGTTATGACTATGGAAGATTCAACGAAGTGGTAAGTGCGCTTGAAATTGGCTGTAGTATCGAGTATTATCCAGGTGGCATCCCAATCATGGCATTACAGAAAGAAAAGCCACTTTTTTTTCAAGCTTACATTGCACTACTCTTTGGAAGAAGAAAGTAGCCAAGTACTACCTTTGCATTATGTCTTTACCCCCAGAAACTATTGCTGTTGCTTCCTCACAACGTAAAAAGCCAGATTGGCTTCGCGTTAAGCTTCCCATAGGAGAGAATTATAAGCATGTAAGACATTTAGTAGACCAACATAAATTGCACACTATTTGTGAAAGTGGCAATTGTCCAAATATGGGCGAGTGTTGGGGGGCAGGAACAGCTACTTTCATGATTCTGGGCAATGTTTGTACACGAAGTTGTGGGTTCTGCTCAGTGGCAACGGGTCGTCCGGATGCAGTTGATTGGGACGAACCGCAACGTGTTGCTGAAGCCATTTTGCTGATGAAAGTCAAACATGCCGTTATTACTTCTGTGGATCGGGATGAATTACCGGATGGTGGATCAATCATTTGGCAAAACACAATAAAGGCAGTAAAGGCATTATCTCCCACTACAACCTTAGAAACGCTTATCCCTGATTTTAAGGGTAAAAAGATTGATATTGACAGAATTGTTGAAGCAGCACCTGAAGTAGTGAGCCATAATATTGAAACTGTCGAAAGACTAACTCGTCAAGTTCGCGTTCAAGCAAAGTATTGGCGTAGTATGGAGGTAATACGAACACTTAAAGAGGGCGGTATGCGTACTAAAAGTGGTATCATGTTGGGGTTGGGTGAAACAAAAGAAGAGGTAACACAGACTTTACAAGATTTAAAAGATAACGGATGTGATGTTGTAACTATAGGTCAGTATTTGCAACCCACAAAAAAACATTTGCCAGTAGAGCGCTTTGTTCACCCTGATGAGTTTGCAGCATATAGGGAAATTGGATACCGGCTTGGATTGGATTATGTTGAGAGCGGCCCACTGGTGCGTTCCTCCTATCATAGTGAGAAGCATGTCATACCAGGTTTTGGTAGAAAGCAATGGGAGGACTCATTGTCAAAGTAATTACATGCTGCGCTTTTTTTCCATACTACTACTATTGCTTGTTTATTCCTTTATTTCAGTTGCCCAACAATACTGGGTTCGTGTAGATAGCCTGTTTGCTCCACTCTCAAAGTCTATTGAAGTTTGGAAATCTACCTCATCGGTGGGAGGAAAGCCTTCTATTGTTTATATCGTTCGTGCTGAATTGGCTGCAACTGATTTACAATTTACGGCTGATACTAGCTACAGAAGAAGGTTAACTCCCCGTCAGTTTTATGAAAAGAACCAAGCTCCAATACTGGTTGTAAATGCTAGTTTTTTCTCATTCACTACACATCAAAATCTTAATCTTCTAATTCAAAATGGTGTGCAATGTGCTTTTAATATTCATTCGATTGCTGGAAAAGGCCGCGATACATTAACTTGGAAACATCCATTGGGCAGTGCCATAGGGATCTCAAAAAACCGAAAGGCTGATGTAGCCTGGACTTTTACGGATTCATTGAAGAGGTACCCCCTGGCAGTTCAAAACCCCGCTAAGCCAATGAGGGATAGCCAACCCATATTCTCAGAAAAGTCCTTCACATCCATGTTGCAAAAGGATAATAAACCCAGACCCTGGAAAATGCACACGGCTGTAGGTGGGGGTCCTGTATTAGTACAAAATGGAAAAATTGCTATTGCTAATGAAGAGGAAATGAAGTTTGCAGGTCGTGCAATTGATGATCGGCATCCACGCACAGCGATGGGATATACCAAGGATGGTTGGTTGTTAGTTTTAGTTGCGGAAGGCAGACATCCTGGTGTTGCCGAGGGACTAACGCTAAAACAAACTGCTCAGCTTTTAGTGGATTGGAACTGTTTGGAGGGCCTCAATCTTGATGGGGGAGGTAGTAGCGCTTTACTTCTTAATGGAAAATCCACCATTACACCATCAGATAAGGAAGGCGAAAGAGCTGTGCCAGGCGTTTTTATAATCAAAAGAAATAACTAGTCCTCTTCCCATACTAGTGCGCTTGCACCCAGTATAGCGGCATCTGCTTCCTTGAGATTGCTAAACACAAGTTTGACTTTATTTTTAAACACCTGAACAAGATTTGCCTCCATGGCTTCTCTTGTTGGATTTAAAATTAAATCACCTGCCTTAGTGAGTCCACCAAATAGCACAATAGCTTCCGGTGAGGAGAACATTACAAAATTTGCCAGCGCCTCTCCAAGTATTTGTCCAGTAAATTGGAAAATATCGAGCGCAATCTTGTCACCTGCCACTGCACATTCATAAACTTTTTCACTAGTGAGATCCGTTGGGTTGATTTCACGAAGCATACTAGGCGTACTTGGATTTTCTTTCAACATTTCCAATGCAGTTTCTCTAACACCTGTAGCGGAAGCGTAGGCTTCCAAGGGACCTCGAATGCCAGTTCCTTGATGAAGTCTTCCACCAGGGCGTATGATTGTATGACCAAGTTCACCAGCAAAGCCATCATGCCCTAACACTATTTTTCCATTGATAAAAATGCCACTGCCAACTCCCGTTCCCAAAGTAATGGTGATAAAATCTCTCATTCCTTTTGCACATCCATATTGTTGCTCTCCAGCTGCGGCAGCATTAGCGTCGTTAGTTAATTTGACTCGCATTGAGAATTTTTCTTGAAGCATTGCAGCTAAGGGAACAATACCCTTCCATTTTAAATTAGCAGCATGTTCAATATTACCCGTATAGTAATTTCCATTGGGGGCTCCAATTCCAATACCCGCAAATTGACTCACTCCTCCCGTTTTTTTAATCAAAGGGGACAGGTGGTCATATAATTCACTGATAAAGCCTTGCACCGTCTCTTGTGCATTAGTCAACATACGACCTTGTTCAAGTATTTTACCTCCCCGGTCAACTATTCCAAATTTTGTGTTAGTGCCTCCGATATCAACACCAATTGCATACATAGACATCCATTTACTTTTATTTTTTTTAATGTCCGCTAGTACCTGTGCCTTTTTTATCGTAATCAATTCCTTGTTTTTTTAGAAGACCTGCTACGCTGATAGCGTAATAAGCAAGGTATGCGAAGCAAATTACTCCAACAATGTAGGACCACTGTATGCCTAAATAGGCATCATCTGCCAAGAATCCCTGAAGCAGACTTATAAAACCTCCTCCCATGATCATCATAATTAGTAAACCCGATCCTTCATTGGTGTGCTTGCCTAAACCCGCAATGGCAAGTGTAAAGATGCAGGGCCACAACGTGGAGCAAAAAAGCCCTACACTAGTAAATGCGTACACGCTGATCATTCCGCTAGCCAACATACCAATGAGCGTAGCAAGAGCTCCCATGAAAGAGAATATCAATAATTGCCTTGCTGGATTTCCTTTACTGAGAATATCTCCAAAAATCATGGCAACAATTACAATGCCATAAACATAGAATGGAGTCACATCATGATCTGCCAAACTATTAATTAATAAAAACACGCCAAATGCTATGTACGGCATCACAAATCGAAGGATTTGTTTGATACCTCCGCTGATATCTAAGGCCCCAACTGATCCTGTCCATCTCCCGATCATTAAACTTGCCCAATATAGAGAAACATAGGGTGCAATATCTTTAGTCTCTGTTTGCGTGTGTATACGCATAAACTCCGGAAGGTTAGAAGCAGTTGTCACCTCAACGCCAACGTATAAGAATATAGCTACCATTCCCATTACTAATTGGGGGTATTTCCAAACACTGACACGATCCACTGTTTGTGTCGTATCTCCGCTGGTTAAAGTAGTGGTTTCAACATGATTTGGAACAGAAGAAAATTTGAAAACTATTGCAGCTACTAAAAATGCAGCCCCTAAAATTAAATAAGGTGTTTTTACACTTTCGATGCTTGCTACACCTGTACTTGCCACCACTGATCCAAAAATGGCTAAACTAACCAACACAGGTCCAATGGTTGTACCCAGGTTATTAATCCCTCCGGCCATACTCAAGCGTTGACTTCCTCTTTGAGGATCTCCCATTACAATGGCAAGCGGGTTGGCCGCTGTTTGTTGAAGTGAAAAACCAAGTCCCACAATAAATAGCCCGGTGATCATTAAATTAAAAGAAGCTTGCTCTGCCGCAGGGTAAAATAAAAGGGAACCTAATGCGGATATCACAAGTCCTAACGAAATTCCATTTTTGTAGCCTATTTTATTTAGAAGATCGCCCCCCATGAATTTAGATACACCAAAATATATAAGTGACCCTACGGTGTAGGCAACATAAAAAGCAAAAGATACCATTTGTGATTGCCACTGCTCAAGATTTAGTTTTTCTTTGAACACGGGTATTAGAATATCATTTGATGCGGCAACAAAGCCCCAGAAAAAGAAAACGCTAATCAGCACACTGAATTGTGACCATTTAGTTTGTTGGCTCATGAATTGGTTTTTTGGTAGGGTTGAAAATAGGTGATTTTTGGAATGAAGCCTCATTTTTTTGACCTAAATTACAGAGTAACGAGAGATGACTTTATGGAGATTTTACATGTTGCAGCAGAGTGCTTTCCGGTAGCCAAGGCAGGGGGGTTAGGTGATGTAGTGGGAGCCTTGCCTAAATATCAAAATAGACTTAGTTTAATTGCCAAGGCGGTAATTCCCATGTATCGTACCTCTTTTTTGTATAATCAAGAGTGGGAGTTGGTTCATGAAGGAGGGCAATATCTTCAAGATCAATATTTCAAATACAGTGTAATTAGAGAAAAGTCAAACAAGTTAGGATTTGATCTCTACTTAGTTGATATTAATGGCTTACTTGATCGTGAAAAAATATATGGTTACCGGGACGATACAGAACGATTCATTGCTTTTCAACTGGCTGTTTGTGATTGGATTTATCACTGGCAGCACTTACCTGCAGTAGTTCACTGCCATGACCATCATTGCGGATTAGTTCCTTTTTTTTTAACGCAAACTAACCAGTTTCGATCTCGCTTACAATCAATACCCACTGTTTTTACTGTGCATAATGCGCAATATCAGGGTGCCTTTAATTGGAATAAGCAACAATTACTTCCTCCCTATGATTCGTGGAAATGGAACTTGCTAGATTGGCATGGTGAGATAAACCCATTGGCTGCAGCTATCAAATCAGCTTGGCGTGTTACTATTGTTAGTAATAGTTATTTAAATGAACTAAAGATTCACGCGGGGGGGCTTGAGAAATTGTTTGATTACGAACGCGGCAAATGTGTTGGTATATTGAATGGCATTGACACAGAAATTTGGGATCCTGCATTAGATCCTTATTTGCTCTTTCATTATGGTAAAGAAACGATGGTGGAGGGAAAGCGGAAAAATAAGGAAGAAATATGTAAAGAATTTGGTATGGATCCATCGCTTCCTTTATTCACTTTTATCGGGCGATTGGTTGGTGAAAAAGCAGCAGATGTATTACCCGTAGCCATCCAGGATGCATTATTAAAGCATCCTGGCCGTGCTAATTATATAGTATTAGGTTCCGGACAAAAAGAAATTGAATATCAACTTAGAGAACTACAAAATATTGCGGGAGGGTTTTATGCTTGTTATATAGGATATGAGGAGTCGTTAAGCCACAGTTTATATGCGGCCGCTGATTTCTTACTAATGCCAAGTCGTGTAGAGCCTTGTGGATTAAATCAACTTTATGCAATGCGCTTTGGGACTATGCCATTGGTGAGAAGAGTGGGAGGCTTAATTGATACCGTAATAGATATTGGCGATAGAGGTGGATACGGAATTTGTTTTAATGACGCATCTGTTTGGGATATCACCCACTCAATTGGTCGAGCCATTTCATTGTATTATACTGAACATGACAAATATGTCAATTATTGTTATGGTATGATGGAGCTTGATTTTTCATGGAGTAAAGCGGCCTCCGCTTATCTGCATTTATACCAGCATTTAAAATAACGCACTATGGCTATAAGAACTATTACACATGCAACAGAGATACTTTCTGTGATTTTAGGAGGAGGAGCTGGCTCAAGGCTTTATCCGCTGACAGCTACAAGATCCAAGCCCGCCGTACCCATTGCTGGAAAATACAGGTTAGTTGACATTCCAATTTCAAACTGCTTAAATAATGGCATTGGTCGTATGTTTGTTTTGACTCAATTTAATTCGGCCTCACTCAACCGACATATTAAAAACACGTATCATTTTAGTGCTTTTAGCAGAGCTTTTGTTGATATCCTTGCCGCTGAACAAACACCAGATAACCCAACATGGTTTCAGGGAACTGCAGACGCAGTTCGTCAGGGGCTGCGTCATATTGAGCCTTTTGAAAGTCAATATGTTTTAATTCTTTCGGGAGATCAGCTTTATCAAATGGATTTTGCCGCCATGCTGGATCAGCATAAGCAAAGTGGTGCTGCTATTACTATAGCTACGATTCCAGTTTCAGCAAGAGAAGCCCCTGAGTTTGGAATATTGAAAAGCGATAATGGATTAATTACTTCATTTGTTGAAAAGCCTGCCCCTGAAATTTTAGCTGATTGGGTAAGTGAAACGGGAGAAGCCATGAAAGACAGTGGACGTGTTTATTTAGCAAGTATGGGTATTTACATTTTCAACCGTAATCTACTTTTTGATTTATTACGAAATGAATTCAAGGATGCTACGGATTTTGGAAAAGAGATCATGCCACAGTCTATTAACCGATATAAAGTGGCCAGTTACCAATATGCCGGTTACTGGACTGATATAGGAAATATTCGCTCTTTTTTTCAAGCTAATATTGAATTGACTGAGGAAATTCCTGCCTTTGATATGTTCGATAGTCATCGGACAATCTACACACGCTCCCGTATGTTACCACCAGCAAAAATTAGTGGCACCACAATGGAAAAGGTTTTAGTGGCTGAGGGATCTATCATTAGTGCTTCAAGAATGGAAAGATGCGTTATTGGAATCAGAAGCAGGGTAGGCCTGGGTACCACGGTTGTGGATAGCTACATGATGGGTAGTGACAGTTATGAGACATTGGACAAATTGGAGGAAAATAAACAAAAGGGAATCCCTCCTGTGGGAGTAGGAGAACGCTGTTATATTAGAAATTCTATTCTCGACAAAAATGTTAGAATTGGGAATGATGTAAGAATCAATGGGGGAAATCATTTGGAAAACAAGGATCATCCGCTTTATTGTGTAAAAGATGGCATAGTAGTAATAAAAAAAGGGGCTATTATACCTGATAGCTTCACTATTTAATCTCTTGATTTAATTCCTATATTGAGTAAAATCTAACCCATGTCAACTGCATACACTGGTCGTAAAGCCAAACTTAATTTTTGGCAAATCTGGAACATGTGCTTTGGTTTTTTTGGTATTCAATTTGGCTGGAGCCTTCAAATGGGCAATATGAGTGCCATTTATGAATTTCTTGGTGCGAGTCCTGAAGAAATACCAGGGCTTTGGTTGGCTGCTCCAATGACCGGGTTACTCGTACAGCCCATAGTCGGATACCTAAGTGATCGAACCTGGCACCCCACCTTGGGACGCCGCAGGCCGTTTTTTTTAATTGGGGCTATACTAAGCTCTGTTGCTCTCTTCTATATGCCCAACGCTTCGGCTATTTGGATGGCTGCTGGTACGTTGTGGATTTTAGACTCATGCATCAACATTACCATGGAACCGTTTCGTGCATTTGTTGCTGATAATTTGGACGAAAGTCAACAGTCTTATGGCTATGCGATGCAGAGTATGTTTATTGGAGCCGCATCCTTCATTGCTGGCTTTTTACCGGGATTATTGGTTAATTGGTTTGGAGTTTCACGCGAAATAGGAGCCGGAGGGATTCCCCAAAATATCATGTGGTCATTTTATATCGGTTCTGCTGTGTTTCTTTTTGCGGTTTTATACACCGTTTTTAAAAGCCGTGAATATCCTCCTTCAGACCCCGATTGGAAAAATAAACGACAATCAACTATTCCTGGGTGGAAGGAGGTATTACTTGCCATTACGCAAATGCCAGATGCAATGAAAAGACTTGCGCTGGTTCAGTTTTTGACTTGGCCGGGATTATTTCTTATGTGGTTCTACTATAGTACAGGAGTTGCTAGTACAATTTTTGGAGGAGACCCCATTACTAATAGTGACCGATATACACAAGGGTTAGAATTTGCAAATGCCACCTCCGCAATTCTAAACCTGGTAACATTCGCTTTCTCTTTTACAATTCCGTTTTGGGTTACTAAGTTGGGTAAGAAATGGACACATTCTCTTTGTTTATTACTAGGTGGACTTGGTTTGGTCTCCGTACATTTTATCCAATCGCCAATTTGGCTTTATGTTTCTATGGGTTTAGTGGGGATTGCCTGGGCCTCTATACTGTCAATGCCTTATTCACTTTTGGCAGGTGTATTGCCGCAAGAAAAAATGGGTATTTACATGGGGATTTTTAATTTTTTTATTGTTTTACCAGAGATAATAGCTGCCTTAACTTTTGGGTATATCATGGAAAATTTTTTGGCAAATGACCGATTAATGGCTGTTCTCATTGGCGGAGTACTTTTGCTATTAGCTTCCCTAACTTGTTTAATTTTTGTTCGTGAGCGTAAACCTTAAACATAAAGTAGTATGCAACGTTTTTTATTTCTTTTCATTTTTCAAGTAGTCGCTTTTCATGCATCAATAGCACAGCCAGTAGTATATCCTACGCATTGGTGGACTGGTTTTGCTGATCAGCACTTAAACTTAATCATAAGAGGCGCCGATGTTGGGACCTATTCTGGTGTTTCTATCCAACATCCAGGGATTCGAGTAGAGCGCATCAGAAAAACTGCTAGTAAAAATTATCTTTTACTTGATTTATTAGTAACTGCTGCTACAAAGCCTGGTCAATTTTTTATTGAACTAAAATCTCCAGGTAAAGCCACGTTGAAACTTACCTATCAACTCAAACAGCGATCTACACAGAATGGAATTACTAGGGTGAAAGGAGTGAATACGAGTGATTTTATTTATTTAATCATGACAGACCGGTTTGCGAACGGAGATGTTTCTAATGATGTGGTAAGGTCATATCGGGATACTGTTTGTGATAGAAATAATAAGTTTTCTAGACATGGCGGTGATTTGAAAGGAGTGGGAGATCGTTTGTCCTATTTAGAGAGTCTGGGTGTTACCACACTTTGGCTTACACCCGTTAATGAAAATGATATGCCCAGAATGAATGAATGGGGTAATCAGGTTGCGGGATACCATGGATACTGGTTTACCGATCATTACCAAGTAGATCAGCGGCTGGGTGGAAACCTAGCTTACAAAGAACTTTGCCAAGCTGCGCAAAGTAGAGGAATGAAAATAATCCAGGATGCCATTTATAATCATATTGGTAATTATCATTGGATAGCACAGGACCCACCTGCTGCTGATTGGATCAACAGTTCACAAGGGAAAAATCCACCTCATCATCGCGAAGAGGTTTTCTTTGATCCCTATGCCTCAATGCAAGACAAACGACAAATGCTGGATGGTTGGTTTACCCCGCATCTGCCTGATTTGAATCAGCGTAATAAAGATGTGGCTCGCTTTTTAATACAATATGCTATTTGGGCAACAGAAGAATTCGGGCTTGACGGATGGCGTGTAGATACTTACAAATACAACGAGGAGGAATTTTTAAACGAAATTAATAGTGCACTTACGCGTGAATTTCCATCATTGACCATATTCGGAGAGAGTTGGGTTACCACTCCTTTGGCCAATGCTTATTTTACAAGAAATACTATTAAAACACCATTTGCGCATAATGCAGAGGGCATGCTGGATTTTCAAACTTGTTTTGCAATGATTAGTGCCGCAAAAGAAGAAATAGGATGGTCTTCCGGAGTTATTAAATTGTATAATTCACTTGCGCAAGACGTTTTATATGCAGATCCCACTAAGAATTGTATTTTCTTGGATAACCACGATATGGATCGAGTCTTTTCTGTCTTGGGAGAAGATTGGAGTAAACTGAAAATGACCATGAATTGGTTATTTACGCTTCGCGGAATGCCACAATTATATTATGGTACGGAGGTATTGATGAAAAATTATAAGGTTAATACAGACGCCACCGTTAGAGAGGATTTTCCAGGTGGTTGGTCTGAAGATCCGTTGCGCACTAACCGATTTTTAAAAGAAGGACGTACGGGATTACAAGACTCGGCGTTTACCTATGTTAGTCGTTTGGCCAATTTCAGAAAATCCTCCACTGCATTGACAACAGGACGATTAATGCAATTTATTCCACGTGATGGTTTGTATCTCTATTTTAGGTATGACTCCAAGCAGACAGTATTAGTTATTGCGCATACTGGTAAACAGCCTATAAAGCCAGATTGGTCAATCTATAAAGAGCGAGTGGACGGATACGGACGTGTGAGAGATGTAGTAACTGGTCAATTGAGCCGGTTGGCTGATTTTTCAATAAAACCTGGAGAGAGTCTTGTGTTAGAGCTATTACAATAATTGGTATTCATGACTGGTGCTTATATTCCGCATGTCTGGAGTTTTTCTCTTTTTGCTGATCATGATATTCGTGATTTTCAAAATGGCACCCATTGTAGGTTATATGAGAAGTTTGGTAATCATGCTGTAGAAATTGATAACACCCAAGGTATCTACTTTAGTGTTTGGGCCCCACATGCCACTGTTGTATCGGTTATTGGCAATTTTAATCACTGGGACGCATCTAAACATACACTTTATCCACGATGGGATAAAAGTGGTATTTGGGAAGGGTTTATTCCTTACTTATCTATAGGCGAAGTCTACAAATATCATATTGTTGGGTATAAAGAAACAGTTCACATAAAAGGTGATCCCTTTGCTAATTTTTGGGAGAAACGACCTCATACTGCATCTATTACCTGGCAGCTTGCGTATGATTGGGGTGATCAAAAGTGGATGCGCCAACGTAAAAAGAAAAATTCATTGGAGGCTCCCTGGAGTATATATGAAATGCACTTAGGGAGTTGGCAACGTCCCGATGCAATGGATCAGGAGCGTTTTAATTCATACGAGGTGATTGCCTCACAACTTGTTCCCTACCTTTTAGAAATGGGCTTTACCCATGTTGAGTTTATGCCTGTTATGGAATTTCCCTATGATGGAAGTTGGGGTTACCAGTGCACGGGCTATTATGCACCCACCTCTCGTTTTGGCCAACCCCAGGGATTGATGTACCTAATTGACCAATTACACCAAGCAAATATTGGAGTTATTTTAGATTGGGTTCCTTCTCATTTTCCACATGATGCGCATGGGCTTCATCTTTTTGATGGTGCCCATACATATGAATATGCTGACATGCGTAAGGGTTTTCATCCTGACTGGAATAGTTACATTTTTAATTATGGGAGGGGAGAGGTTCGTTCTTTTCTTATTAGTAATGCTCACTTTTGGCTCAACTACTTTCATGCCGATGGTATACGTGTCGATGCTGTTTCCTCTATGCTTAAATTGAATTATTCTCGTAAGGAGGGTCAATGGGAACCCAATCAATTTGGGGGAGATGGAAATTTAGAGGCTATTTCTTTTTTGAAGCTGTTAAATGAAACAATATATCGTGATTTTCCAGCCGTACAAACCATTGCCGAAGAAGCTACAGATTGGCCTGGCATCTCTTGGCCCACCAACCAAAATGGAATTGGATTTGGTATGAAATGGATGATGGGGTGGATGCACGATACGCTGAGCTATTATAAAGCGGATCCGCTTTACCGTAAACATTTACAGGATAAATTTTCGTTTAGTATGATGTACTTCTATGACGAAAATTTTATGCTTCCGCTCAGTCATGACGAAGTGGTGCACGGAAAAAGTCCCTTACTCTATAAAATGCCTGGCGATGAATGGCAGAAATTTGCCAATCTACGATTGCTTTACACCTATATGTGGACGCATCCCGGGGCTAAGCTGCTTTTTATGGGTGGTGAATTTGGCCAGACTGCTGAATGGGATTTTAGAACAGAACTTCAATGGTCATTGCTGCAGTTTCCCATTCATGCAGGGTTACGTGCTTGTTTAGCCGCACTTAATCATTTATTAAAAACTACACCGGCTTTGTATGAACAGCAATTTTCTCCAGCAGGATTTCGCTGGTTAGACCTATCTCATAGAGAAGAATCAGTGGTAGCCTACCAACGGATTGATAAAAAGGGGAAGTCCGTGATAGTTGTATTAAATATGACACCTGTGGCCAGATCTAATTGGTCAGTGAATCTGCAGGGTAAATTAAAATGGAGAGTACTATTTAATAGCGATCAAACAGCGTGGGGTGGAAGTGGTTTTATGCCTCAACAGGAGGTACTGTCTAAATGGATTGACCGAAAGCAAAAGCAGGTTAGCATTCAAGTTGATTTACCACCCTTGGCTGGTTTGGTGCTGGCATAGATCTTACATTCTATTTGGCACTTCTATACCAAGCAGTGACATGGATCTTTGAATAACAATGGCGGTAAGGGCAGCAATTCTTAAGCGAAGTTGTCTGGATGCCATAGAAGTTGCATTAATAATTGAGTGCTGCGTGTAGAATGAGTTAAATAGTTTTGCTATTGTAAAAATATATAAGGCAACTACAGAGGGATTATGTTCACTAACTGCTTGGTCTAGGATGGATGGGAATAGTTCCAATGAAAGTAATAGCTCTCTTTCTTCTTTCTCTAACTTACTTTCAATCGGTTGCGATGCTGCAGGGCCTTCCTTTCTTAGAATTGATTGAATACGCGCATACGTGTATTGAATAAACGGACCCGTGAATCCCTGAAAATCGATAGACTCCTGTGGGTTGAATATCATTTTTTTCTTGGAGTCCACTCGAAGTAAATAAAACTTTAATGCCCCCAAGGCCAGTGTATGGTAGAGTTTATTCAATTCAGCTGGATTGAAATCTTTCACTTTTCCCAACTCTTCTGTTTTTGCTCGTGCCACGGCTATCATCTCGGCTACCAAGTCATCTGCGTCCACTACTGTGCCTTCTCGGCTTTTCATTCTGCCGCTGGGCAACTCAACCATTCCATAACTCAAATGATAAATACCGTTAGCATACGGTTTTTTTAGTTTTTGCAAAATGAGTTGAAGTACTTTCATGTGATAGTTTTGCTCATCAGCTATCACATAAATACTTTTCTCATATTGATATTCTTGAAACTTTTGTTCAGCTAATCCCAGGTCCTGCGTGATGTAAACTGAAGTGCCATCTTTCCGTAGTACCAGCTTCTCGTCAAGGCCCTCAGGTGTTAGATCTATCCAAACACTTCCATCTTCCTTTTTAAAGAATACATCATCTTTTAATCCTTGCTCCACAAATTTCTTGCCTAGGAGGTACGTTTTGCTTTCGTAATATGTTTTATCAAAGTCAGCGCCAATTTCACGATAGGTTTCATCAAATCCCTTATAAACCCATTGGTTCATTCGATTCCACAGTTCTAACACATCTGGGTTACCCGCTTCCCAATCTTGTAATAATTGTTGCGTCGCTTTCATAATCGGCGCTTCTTTCTCGGCCTGTTCTTTGGTAAGTCCGGCAGTAATTCCTTCTTCTATTTGTTTTTTATGTGCCTCATTAAATTTCACATAGTAGTCGCCAACAAAATGATCACCTTTTTGTCCAACTGTTGTGGGGGTAGCGCCATTTGCAAAAAGCTGCCAAGCAATCATGCTTTTACAGATGTGAATACCACGGTCATTGACTACACAGCTTTTAGTCACATTATACCCTCTTTCCTTTAACAGCGCTGCAATGCTCCATCCTAGAAATATATTTCGTAAATGACCTAAGTGAAGGGGTTTGTTGGTATTTGGAGAAGAATACTCAACCATCACCAGCTTTTTGTTATCCGGGGCATTTCCAAACTGCAAGTTTGAGTAGGTGGCAGTAAGAAAGTCAAGCAAACAGTGATCCTGTAAGGAAAAGTTTAAAAACCCTTTGAGTAAGTTATAGGATTTAAAAAGATTACTGTGTTTTTCGCAAGAAGCATCGCCTATTGACTTACCAATATGCTCAGGATTGAGCTTGTATTTTTTAACTAATCCAAACAATACTAAGGTGTAGTCGCCCTCAAATTCTTCTTTTGTACGTTGAATGACTAGTTCGTTCTCGGTTATTGAAATACGAAGTGCATCTTGAATAACCTGTGCCAGAATATTTTTTATTGTTTGTTGTAGTAGCATATGTTGGATCTTTACAAAGGTAAAGGTCCCATTTGTCATTTTTAAAGGTTTCGATTACTTTGCGCACTATGAACCACTTGTTGGAAAAAGTTGCTGCAGGTTTTTGTTGTGTTATAGATTTTTTGCATCCTTTATTTCATCGGTTTATATCATTGCAAACGTTTCGGTATTTGGTTGCTGGTGGGGTTAATACTTTCTTGGGACTTTTCGTTTATTTTGGCTGTTATCAATACCTCTTTAAAGAAATCGTGTTGGACCTCGGGTTTTATGCCTTCAAAGCGCATACTGCTAGTCTTTTCGGCTCTTTTATTGTAACTTTTCCTGTTGGCTTCTATTTTGCACGTTATGTGGTTTTCGACAATTCTTTTTTAAGGACCAGGGTTCAGCTATTTCGTTACTTGATGATCTGTCTATTCAATCTTTTTTTGAATTATCTCCTGCTTAAAATTTTAGTGGAACTTTTAAACTGGCAAGCGCTGATTGCGCAGATTACCACTGTATTAATAGTAGTTACTTTCAGTTATGTGGCCCAACGTAATTTCTCTTTTAAATCCAAGAAAAAGCAGACAAATTGTTGATTTTCACCCCTTAATTACGTCAAAATTGCCTTTTTCCAGTCAAAACTGACAAAATTACACCTCTATTTGAATCGGCATAGGAGTTGCGTAGTGGTTAGTATTAAAAATTGAATAATGGGAAAAATAATTGGAATAGACCTTGGTACAACCAATAGTTGCGTTTCTGTAATGGAAGGTAACGAGCCAGTTGTGATTGCAAATGATGAAGGGCGCAGAACTACCCCCTCCATTGTAGCCTTCTTGAAAAATGGGGAGCGTAAAGTTGGTGATCCTGCCAAACGTCAGGCCATTACCAATCCTCAAAATACCATTGCGTCTGTGAAGCGTTTCATGGGACGCCGTTTTGATGAAGTTGGTGAAGAAATTACGCATTGGAGTTATAAAGTGGCAAAAGGTGATAATAACACAGTACGTATAGATATCGAAGGCCGCTTGTACACTCCACAGGAAATAAGCGCAATGGTACTTCAAAAAATGAAGAAAACTGCTGAAGACTATTTAGGTCAAGAAGTTACTGAAGCTGTTATTACGGTTCCAGCTTACTTTAATGATGCACAACGTCAGGCTACCAAAGAAGCTGGTGAGATTGCTGGCTTAAATGTTCGCAGGATTGTGAACGAGCCTACTGCAGCAGCGCTTGCGTATGGATTAGACAAAGCACAAACAGATAAACGAATAGCAGTTTTTGACTTGGGAGGTGGAACTTTTGATATATCAGTTCTGGAACTTGGAGATGGGGTATTTGAAGTAAAGTCCACCAATGGAGACACGCACTTAGGTGGAGATGATTTTGATAAAGTTATCATGGACTGGTTAGCGGATGAATTCAAAAAAGAAGAATCCATTGATCTTCGTAAAGATCCAATGGCGCTACAACGCTTGAAAGAAGCAGCTGAAAAAGCCAAGGTTGAGTTGAGTTCCTCAGCAGAGACTGAAATAAATCTTCCTTATATCACAGCAGTGGACGGTGTTCCAAAGCACTTGGTAAAAAAATTAAGCCGTGCTCGTTTTGAGCAATTGGCCGATACGCTTTTTGCTCGCTGTTTAAAACCCTGTGAAGCAGCATTAAAAGATGCGGGGCTTTCTACTTCACAAATTGATGAAGTTATTTTGGTAGGTGGATCTACACGTATTCCAAAAGTTCAGGAAATTGTTGAGAAATTCTTTGGTAAAAAACCAAACCGTGGGGTTAACCCTGATGAGGTGGTTGCCATCGGAGCAGGTATACAGGGTGCTGTACTCACAGGTGAAGTGAAAGATGTGTTGTTGCTGGATGTTACTCCACTTTCCTTGGGTATAGAAACAATGGGAGCTGTAATGACCACATTGATTCCTGCTAATACTACTATCCCAACTAAAAAATCTGAGGTTTTCTCTACAGCTAGTGATAATCAACCTGGAGTGCAAATCCACGTATTACAGGGCGAACGCAGTATGGCTAAAGACAATAAGAGTCTTGGAATATTCAATCTGGATGGAATTCCCCCAGCTCCACGCGGCGTTCCTCAAATTGAAGTAGTTTTTGATATCGACGCAAACGGAATTTTGCATGTAACTGCAAAAGATAAAGGAACCGGTAAGGAACAAAAGATTCATATTGAGGCTGGATCAGGTTTGAGCAAAGATGAAGTAGAGCGTATGAAGGCTGAAGCCAAGGCAAATGAAGCTACAGACAAAGCAGAACGCGATAAAGTTGATAAACTGAATCAAGCTGATTCTTTACTTTTTCAAACTGAAAAACAGTTGAAAGAATATGGAGATAAGATTCCTGCTGATAAAAAATCAGTGATTGAGCAGGCGGCAGAAAAATTAAAAGAGGCGCACAAAGCACAGGATTTGGCAGGGATAGATGCTCATTTAGCGGCTCTCAATACAGCTTGGACAGCTGCTAGCGAGGACATGTATAAAGCCACACAGGGAAATCCTCAGCCTGGCGCACAGCCTGACGGAGGAACGCAGCCCACTGAAGATGTAACTGATGTGCCTTTTGAAGAAGTAAAATAAGCTGACTTTTAGACCATGAAAGGCCTGTCCAATTGGATAGGCCTTTTTTTTATCTATTTGCCTGCTATACTTCTAAAAAGAATAGTTTTGTGCCGTTTTACTTTTTAACCCACCAATCAGGCACCGAAATGACTAACTCGTATTTAGACCTTGTAAAGCAAACTTTTAATTTCCCGCAAGAAGGAATTGAGGTTGAAGATGGTAATCTATACTTTAATGGCTTAAACTTGCGTGCGCTTATAGCAAAACATGGCACACCTCTTAAATTGACTTATTTACCTAAGATTGGTTCACAGATTCGTAAGGCTAAGTCCATGTTTGCAGCTGCTTTCAAGAAGCATAAATACGAGGGGAAATATCATTATTGTTATTGTACAAAAAGTTCTCATTTCAGTTTTGTGGTGGAAGAGGCGCTCAAGCACGAAATTCATCTAGAGACTTCTTATGCATACGATATTGAAATCATCAAAAAGTTGTATGTTAAGAAAAAAATCAATAAGGAAACCTTTATCATTTGTAATGGATTTAAGCAAAAAGGGTATACAAGAAGAATAGCCCAGCTGCTGAATAGTGGGTTTACCAATGTTATTCCTGTTTTGGATAATAAGGAAGAATTAAAAGATTACGCACATTCCGTAAAAGTCCCCTTCAAATTAGGTATTCGAATTGCAGCTGAGGAAGAACCCAATTTTCCTTTTTATACTTCTCGGCTGGGTATTCGTGCAAAAGATGTGTTAGAATTCTATGTGGATCGTATTGAGGGGTATGAAAGTAAGTTCCAATTAAAGATGTTGCATATTTTCTTGAATAAAGGAATTAAAGACGATATCTATTATTGGAGTGAGCTGAATAAAGTAGTCAATCTATATTGTCAACTGAAGAAAATCTGTCCTGAATTAGATTCTATTAATATTGGTGGCGGATTCCCCATCAAACATTCGTTGGGATTTGAATATGACTACCAATTTATGATCAATGAAATTGTACGTAACATTAAGGTGGCATGCAAGAAGGCCAAAGTACCCATGCCAAACATTTTTACAGAATTCGGAAGCTTTACAGTTGGAGAAAGTATGGCACACATTTTTAGTGTAACCGCCGAGAAAGTGCAAAATGATCGTGAGACTTGGTACATGATTGATTCTTCTTTTATTACCACACTTCCAGACACTTGGGGTATTGGTGAAAAATTCTTGATGCTTCCTGTCAACAAATGGGACCAAGATTATCAACGGGTTGTTCTAGGAGGAGTTACGTGCGATAGCCATGATTATTATGACTCAGAGGAGCACATTAATGAAGTTTTTCTTCCTAAAACAAATGGGACCAAAGAACCGCTTTATGTAGGCTTCTTTCATACCGGTGCGTATCAGGATCAAATCAGCGGGTATGGGGGTATTAAGCATTGCTTGATACCTTCTCCCAAGCATGTGATAGTAGGGCATGACAAGAACGGTAAATTGGTTGATTGGATGTATGCAAAACAGCAAACTGCGCAAAGCATGTTGAAAATATTAGGGTACTAATTTTTAAAAATGAAAAATATAGTTCTACTACTCCTTTCTCTTCAAATTAGTTTTTTTGTAACTGCGCAAAATGCGGTTGCGCTAAAACTCCCCAGTGGATTCACTTCGCAGGTTGTTACGCAAGAGCAGGGAAGGGTGAGACATATTGCCATAGCTCCCAATGGCACACTCTATTTGAAGTTAGAAAGATTGCGTAATGGATTTGGTATAGTCAGATTACGGGATCTTAATCAGGATGGAGTTTATGAGGATAGCCTACTTTTTGGAAATTATATTGGTACTGGAATTGCAGTAAAAAACCATTTTCTTTATGCCTCCTCAAATAATGCAATTTTTCGTTATGCACTTGATGCCGATTTTCAGCCAATTAATCCAACTGCGCCTGGTAGGCTAGTGTATGGTTTGGTAGATAAGGGACAGCATGCCTCTAAGTCTATTACGTTAGATAATGCCGGAAATATTTATGTAAACATTGGCGCTCCATCAAATATCTGTCAGGTCGAAGATAGGAAGGCCGGTTCTCCTGGAAGTATGCCCTGCCCAATTTTAGACTCTGCCGGGGGTATATGGCAATTTTCAGCCTCCTCGCTAGACCAAACATATGCTCAAGGGGTACGTTATGCTACAGGACTCAGAAATGTGGTTGGGTTAGACTGGAATAATGAAGTTAATGATCTCTTCGTGACTGTGCATGGCCGTGATTTACTATTTCAACACTTCCCGCAGCTTTACGATGCCAAAGCAGGCGCAGAGTTACCGGCAGAAACTTTCTATCGTCTTAAAAAAGGACAGGATGCAGGGTGGCCTTACGCCTATTGGGATCAATTCAAGAAAAAGAAGATACTTTCTCCGGAGTTTGGTGGAGATGGCATCAAAGAAGGGGCCCCTGATGCAATCGAACCTTTAATGGGATTCCCAGGTCATTTGGCACCCAATGCACTTTTATTTTATACTGGCTTACAATTCCCCAAACGTTACCGAAATGGTGCATTTATAGCTTTTCATGGAAGCTGGAATAGGAATCCTGAATTTCAAGAAGGATTTTACGTTGTTTTTGTCCCAATGAAAAATGGATTACCCACAGGAGAATGGGAAATATTTGCTGATGGTTTTACTGGAAAGGATAAGATAATGAGTCCGAGAGAAGCGAAGCACCGGCCCTGCGGACTAGCACAAGCTCCTGATGGCTCTTTGCTAGTAAGTGATGATGTTCGTGGTTGGGTTTGGAAAATTAGTTACCCTTCAAAATGAGTCCTATGCTACGTGTGATTTCAATTGCAATTTTTTGGATGTGTTTATCATCCACTGCTTACAGCCAAGGAAATCAATCCCCCAAATCTAGTATCGGGGCAACGGTATATCAGCAATATTGCATGTCCTGTCATCAAGCAGATGGTGGGGGAGTACCACGCATGACACCTTCTTTAATTTCTACTAGTTATGTTACAGGAGACAAAAAGAGATTGATAACCATATTGCTTCAGGGTCTCAATGAGCCTATTGTTGTAAATGATGAAGAGTATTATAACCCAATGGCTTCATTCTCATTTCTAACAGACCAACAGATTGCGGCTGTATTATCCTATATCCGAACAAATTTTGGAAATAAATCAACTGCTGTTTCAGCACAAGAAGTTTTACAATTAAGAAAGCAATTGTCTAGCAAAAAATAACCCCTCGTGGAAACGAGGGGCGGTAAACCAAAACCAACTGCTTATGAGAAAGAGATTCTTAATTTTATAGACAAAGAATAGACGCTTTTGGTTTAAAAATATTTCGAAAAATAACGCTGTAATTTGTGAAAGTTCTCTTAAAGCTGCTTAATGGAAATATCGGTTCATGTCTTCACTTTTTTTTATCTTTGCACTTCTAAAATTTAAAATATGTATCCTGCTGAAATAGTAATTCCTATGAAGGAAGAATTGACTGAAAGTGGTTTTGCTGAACTACTTTCCGCAAGTGAAGTTCATGATCAATTAAAAAAGGATGGTACTACACTAGTTGTGATTAATTCAGTTTGTGGTTGTTCTGCCGGTACCGCTCGCCCTGGTGTTTTGATGGCTGTATCTGCAAGCGAAAAAAAACCTGACTTTTTAACAACCAGCTTTGCTGGTTTTGATATAGAAGCTGTGAAAGCCGTTCGCGAACATTTGCTTCCTTATCCACCTTCTTCTCCTGCTATTGCCCTATTTAAAAATGGACAATTAGTTCATTACATTGAACGTCATATGATTGAAGGTAGATCTGCGCAAGCGATTGCAGAGAATTTGATTGCCTCTTTTCAGCAACATTGTAATTAATACAATATGTACCCTAACCTCTATTATGCCTTCAAGGATTTGATGGGGGTTGAATTGCCCTTTTTACGTTTTTTCAATACGTTTGGTTTTTTTGTTGCCATTGCTTTTGGTGCTGCAGCTACTACGCTTAATTATGAGCTGAGAAGAAAAAGTAAACAAGGACTATTTGTCCCTGAAGAAACTACCATTATTGTTGGCAAGCCCGCCAGTCTACAAGACATTCTTTTCAATTTCATACTTGGTTTCCTGCTTGGGTTTAAATTATTGGCATTATTCTTTTTAGCCAATGAGGAGATCGTTGACCCGCCAAGTTTTATTTTCTCTGGACAGGGGAATCTTCCTCTAGGAATTTTAGTTGGTTTATTTTTTGGAGTTATTAAATGGAGAGAAAAAGAAAAGCAAAAGTTAGAGAAGCCTGAGAAGAGAATAATTAGAGTTTGGCCAGAGGATCGGGTGGGGGACATTACATTATTAGCGCTAGTATTTGGATTAGCAGGTGCCAAATTGTTTGACATTTTTGAAAATTGGACTGACTTTTTAACCCGACCCGCTGATTATTTATTTTCTCCAGCTGGCTTAACTATGTATGGAGGCCTTGTTTGTGCTGCAATTGCCATAGCCATATTTGCTAAAAAGCATAAGATGGGTTTTTTAAACTTAAGTGATGCTATTGCGCCAGGTCTAATGTTAGCTTATGGAGTTGGCAGGTTGGGCTGCCATCTTTCAGGTGACGGTGACTGGGGAATTGTTAGTGAACTTACCTCAAAGCCGTTTTTCCTACCAGACTGGGCTTGGGCTTATACGTATCCCCATAACGTAATAGAGGCAGGAGTACCAATTGCCGGTTGCGAAGGCCCTTATTGTAATGCATTGCCTGCGGGTGTTTACCCTACATCTTTGTATGAATCCGTTGTTTCGATACTTCTATCTTTTGTCTTATTCTATTCAAAAAAGTATTTGAAAATGAGTGGCTATGTTTTCTCATTGTATTTGATATTCAATGGATTAGAAAGGTTTATTATAGAAAAAATCAGGGTTAATAATCAACTTGATTTCTTCGGTTTTCGACCCACCCAGGCTGAAGTGATTTCAACATTACTTTTTTTTACCGGTATAGCGCTGGCTATCTACATTAGTGGTAGACATAAAACTTCTGTAGAATCCTGAATCTCACTAGGAAAAGCACTGTTAATTTATGTAACTTTGCACACGTTCGAAAGAGATTTTTCGCCCTATTCGCCCGCCACCTTTAAATTTTCAAGTACATGCGGCAGCTAAAGATTGCTACCCAAATTACTAACAGAGATTCACAAGCAGTAGAAAAGTACCTGCAGGAAATTTCCAAGATTTCGATGATCACTCCTGAAGAGGAAACAACGCTTGCACAACGGATCAAAATGTTCAATAGAAATCCTATTGACTCGCAGCGTGCGTTGGATAAGTTGGTGCAGGCAAACTTACGATTTGTGGTTTCGGTTGCAAAACAATACCAACACCAAGGACTTTCTTTGAGTGATCTTATCAATGAAGGAAACTTGGGTTTAATTAAAGCAGCGCAGCGTTTTGATGAAACAAAAGGGTTTAAATTTATTTCTTACGCAGTATGGTGGATACGTCAGTCTATTTTGCAAGCATTGGCTGAGCAAGGTCGTCTAGTGAGGTTACCACAAAATAAAATTGGCACATACAATAAAGCTAACAAAGCCTATATGGCTTTTGAACAAGAGCATGAGCGGGAGCCCTCAACAGAGGAGTTAGCGGAGTTGTTAGAAATGAGTGAGACAGAGATTAATAATATTTTCCAAAGTAATACCAGACATACATCTTTAGATGCTCCTGTTCATGAAGCTGAAGATGTAGCTATGGGTGATTTATTAGAGGGAGGTGATGATACTGACGACGAGGTGATGAAGGACTCTTTAAGAAATGAAATTCGTCGCGTTTTAAAATCGCTATCTCCTCGTGAAGCGGAGATTGTAAATGCCTATTTTGGTTTAGATGGTGAAAATGGGGTGACTATAGAGCAAATTGGACAAAAATACGATTTAACAAAGGAGCGTATTCGTCAAATCAAAGAAAGAGCAATTAAGCGTTTACAAAAAGCTCGTTACAGTAGTGCACTAAAAGCTTATTTGGGTTAAGTCAATTCAATTCAATGCGCTTTTCATTCATAGGGTTGTTGATTTCTTTTCTATGTATTTCTTGCGAAAGAGAAATCACTTTTCAACTGGATCAGCCTACTCCTAAATTAGTGGTTGAGGCCTTCATAGAAAATGGTGAGCCTCCCATTGTTTTTCTCACATCAAGTCTTGCCTACTACTCAACTGTAAGCCTGCCAATACTAAATGCAAGTCTTGTTAAGGATGCGGAGGTTTCAATTGAATTTTCTGGTAGGCGATTTCCACTTAGGGGATTTGCTAACAATGCGTCCACTGGTTTAATCGGTTTCTATTATACAGTTGACTCGATTGCTCAAGAGCCTGCGCTTCGAGGTGTTTTAAGAGGCAATTATACTTTGCAAATTCGATGGAAAGGGGTAGCGTATACTGCCACTACAACCATACCTGATACAACTCGTACTATTGATTCTATTTTTTGGAAAATTCCTCCACCTGGCAACCCTCCTGGTAAAGCTGCTGTGTATGTTCGTGCCAAGGATAGACCTGGATTTGGGGATTATATCCGATACTTCACTAAGCAGAATAGTGGCCCCTTTTTGCCGGGATTAAATTCTGTATTTGATGACCAGGTCATAGACGGTACTTCCTATGAAGTACAAGTTGAAAGAGGGGTATTCAGGACCGGACAACTAGAGGAGGGGTACAGCTTGTTTGATAGAGGTGATACGGTGCATTTCAAACTCTGCGCTATTGATAAAGCCACTTATGATTTTTGGCGAACTACTGAATTCAATTTCGCAAGTATAGGAAACCCATTCTCTTCCCCCACGCGTGTGCTTTCTACAATTTCTAATGGGGCCCTGGGTTATTTTGGCGGATATGCAGTTCAGTATCGAAGACTTTTAATTCCTCGCTAATATCTCAATTCTATTTCCGTCTTTCCGTGTAATTTAGCGCCATTAGGTTTTTTAATTAAACTAACATGGAAACGATCGAAACAGTTCAATGCCTGATTATTGGTTCAGGACCTGCTGGATATACGGCAGCTATTTATGCTAGCCGCGCAGGTTTAAAGCCTGTCCTTTATCAAGGATTGCAACCAGGTGGCCAGCTAACCATTACCACTGAAGTAGAAAATTATCCGGGATATCCTGACGGGATACAAGGACCTGAAATGATGGTAGGTTTCGAGAAACAAGCTGCCCGCATGGGTGCTGATATTCGCTATGGGTTAGCTACAAAAGTTGATTTTACTGGCCCCATTCACAAAGTGCAAATTGATGAGGATAAATGGATAGCGGCTCATACTGTAATCATTTCTACGGGAGCATCCGCAAAGTGGTTGGGATTAGAAAGTGAACAACGGTTAAATGGATTTGGAGTTAGCGCCTGTGCAGTTTGTGATGGTTTCTTTTTCAAGGGTAAAGTGGTAGCCATAGTAGGTGCCGGAGATACCGCTGCAGAGGAAGCTTTATATCTTTCTAAAATCTGTGCGCAAGTTCATATGATAGTCAGACGTGGAGAAATGCGCGCCAGCAAAGTGATGCAGGCGCGTGTAATCAGTACACCTAATATTACCATTCACTGGAATTCGGAAACAGAAGAAATTCTGGGGGATGCAAAAGTGGAAGGTGTCCGTCTCTTCAATAATAAAACAAGCGAGAAAACGGAAATTTCTGTAAGTGCATTTTTTGTTGCCATTGGACACTCTCCTAATTCAGCCATTTTTAATGATTGGATTACTATGGATAATACCGGTTATATTTTAACTACTCCCGGCACCAGCCGTACTAATATACCCGGTGTTTTTGCCGCAGGTGATGTACAGGATAAAACTTATAGACAAGCTGTAACTGCTGCAGGTAGTGGGTGTATGGCCGCCTTGGATGCAGAACGTTATTTAAGTGCCTTAGCTGTACATTAAAACAGTCTCATGGAAAAAAGTGTAATGCAGGTAAAGCTTGAGCAGGTATTGTTTTATGCGAAGCATGGGTTCTATCCCGTAGAATCAAAGACGGGGGGGCAATTTGTTGTAGACCTTACTGTGGCTTATCCAATACAAACTGATGTCACAAATGCTTTTAATGAATTGCAACAAACAGTTGACTATGTCAGTCTCTATACACTTGTAAAAAATAGGATGGCTATCGAAACTCCATTGCTGGAAACAGTGGTAATTGATATTGTAGATTTGATACGGCATACATTTTCACAAGTCAATTTCATTGAAATAAAATTGACAAAACTGAATCCGCCTATACCCGGCTTTCAGGGAAACACGGCCGTTCAGTATAGTTGGGAAGGTTAAATTTTCTTTCCTTTCCACCGATTACTACGCAAATAAAGCAAGGAGGGGATTAGCAATGAGAGCCAGTAGATCCATTCACTCATCCAACCCACCGATAATGAGAGCTGAAAATACTCCAGTGTAAGATAAATATAGATACAGTAGTTAACAATGGCACCCACTTCTATAAGGAAAGTTATTCTAGTGTTGCCGGAAGCGGTTACGGTGTTCAGCAAAACGGTTGCTATGCATGATAGTAATAAGGCTGTAGTTACTACTCGAAGTACTGGAATGGCCTCAGCTACAAAAAGAGGGCCCTGTCCAAAAAGCGAAAGAAATACACTGGGAAAAAGGTTGATAAAAAGTACTACCACTAGCACAGTTGAAAAACTAAGCCGTATAATCTTTTTGATTAATCCAATTGCTTCTTCCTGACGACCCTGTCCAATTATATTGCTAACCATTGAATTTGCGGTAGCTGCAAAAGCCCAACAAAAACAACCAAATACTCCAAAAATATTTCGCATCACATTTGAAACTTTCAGTGCCATACTACCTTGATGCTCGACTAGTAAGAAAAAATATTGCCAGCTAATAATGCTAATGGCATGTTGAAACATCAATGGAGCGGATACGGTGAGAATGGAACGTTGTGCTTCAGCATTCCAATAGAGTTTGGTAAAAAGACTAAATTGTTTTGTGATTCCTTTTCGACTAATTACCCAAAAGATGACAAACATTCCAATTGCTTCAGATAGAATCGACGCAATGGCCGCTCCATTGAATCCAAGCGGGGAAATGACGCCAAAACCAAAAATGAGAAGATAATCCAATAATACATTTGAGCTGGCTTCCGCTATGGTGCCAGCTACTAAATAGCGAGATTGGTTAGTGCCGACAAGAAGCGCGTTTCTAAGTTGATAGACATACAGAAAAGGCAGTCCCCATATTCTTATTTGTAAAAAAGTAATTGCTTTTTCTAAGATGATTGGATCTTTAATGATAATTCCAAAAAGTATTGGGGTGAGGGTGTAAGTGAGTACTATTCCTGTTATGGCAAGTAATAGTCCAATAATAATACCTTGACTGAAGAGCTTACCAATCTCATCAGGTTTGTTTTCGCCGGCTCGTCGTGCAATCAAGGTCTGTAGCCCATTGTTTAACCCATAACCAATAGCTGCAAAAATTAAATAATAGACCCCCGTTATGCCTGCTACTGCTAATGCGGCAGCATCAGCAGCAAAATGGCCAAGAAATATATTATTGATAACAAAGTTTAATTGGGGGATTAGAATAGCCAGGCTGATGGGGAGAGCCATTTTTATAATGGCTTTATTACTTACCTCGACTTGAAGGGAGGGAGATGATGTAGGTTGCATGCTTGCGACAAACCTACAATTATTTAATTTTAAGTATCATTGCAATCTTCAATTATTATTGTGACTCCTCTTTTTGCCTACCAATCTGAACAGCAGACTGCTGAAAAGTTGACACTCTCTCTATTATTTGGTCAACATCTGGCAGCTTATTTGTGGATTGATGCCAATTCACAAAAAGCACTAAAAGGCGCATTTTACCAAATTAGCCATTGGAATTCAGGGGATTTCATAGATGAATTTTTAGCTAACTGTTTACCAAGTTCAACTCCTTCATTTAGTGTTCAAGTTTGCTTTGATGCCCCTCAACTGGTTCAAATGCCTATTGTACAGTATGATCGTTCAAAATTAGATTCATTGCAAAGAGTAGCATATCCGTACAACCCCGAATTGCTTTTTTTACACGAATCTTTTGCATCCTCGCAACTATACCTGAGCTATGCTGTGCCGGTTAATTTGTTTAATAAAGTAACATCTCAATTCCCTGATCTCAACTATTTTCACGCAGCCAGGATACTGCTAAAAGAGCATCATACAAACAATGATGCGGGTTGTTTTTTTGTTCACATTGGAATTGCGCAGCTTTCTGTTGTATTATACAGGGGAGATCGGTTGCTTTTTCATGGCTATTTTGATTATCAACATGAGATGGATGCCCTTTATTATTTGTTGAAATTAGCTGCTGCACATGATATTTCTACAACTTCTTTACAGATCTTGGTGGCAGGTCTTATTGACCCGTCTTCTAGGTTATATGAAGAGTTTTCAAATTATTTCTTACATGTAGTGCCTTTTGCAAACGCCATTCAGTTTGCCGAGGAGGCCCCATCTCCTCACTATTTTGCATTACTTAGTAATCATTCTTTATGCGTATCATAAGTGGACGATTGGGAGGAAGGAGATTTATGCCGCCCACGCATATGCCGCATACCCGTCCTACCACTGACATTTCCAAAGAGGGACTTTTTAATATAGTACAGCATCGTCTAGATTTTTCTACTATTCATACACTTGACTTATTTGCTGGTACAGGCAGCATTAGCTATGAGCTTGCTTCCAGAGGTGCTCCACAATTGACATTGGTGGAGAAGGATTTACAACAAGTTCAGTTTATAAAAAAAACGCTAGCTACTTTTCAAATTCAAAATGCCACAGTAGTGAAGCAAGATGTATTTCAATTTCTGGAGAATTGTACGCAAACATTTGATTTTATTTTTGCTGGGCCTCCTTATGCACTAACCACTATTGACGACTTACCTCGTATTATTATCAGTAAGGGCCTTATTTCGCCAGGCGGGCTTTTTGTCTTAGAACATACTCCGCGCAACGATTATCATGTATTTCCTGGATTTGAGCGGGAGCGTAACTATGGTACAACTGTTTTTAGCTTCTTCGTACCTTAGCGCTAGTCATGTTCTATACTTTTTTCTTACGTTCTTTCAGGCTTTTGCTTTTGCCATTTTCTATATTATTTTGGCTTATTCTATTTTTTCGTTCATTTCTTTACCAAAAGAAATGGTTGCGCTCTGCTACTTTTGGATTGCCGTTAATTACGGTGGGCAATTTGGCGGTTGGAGGAACCGGAAAGTCTCCGCTAATTGAATATCTTATAAATCTTTTACAAACTAATTACAAGGTTGCTACTTTAAGTAGGGGATACCGACGAAGAACAAGGGGTTATGCCTTTGCAAAGCCTGATGTGACAGCACTTGAGATTGGAGATGAACCTCTTATGCTATATCGGAAATTCCCCAAGGTTGCGATTGCCGTGGGTGAAGAAAGACTGCTAGCGATACCCGAATTACTACATGATTTCCCTTCAACAGAGGTTATTTTATTGGATGATGCATTTCAACACCGTGCTATCCAAGCTGGGCTAACAATTTTGCTAACCGAACATTCTAATTTATTTACGCGTGATTTCTATTTACCTACTGGAGATTTGCGCGATCTGAAAAGCCGTTATAAGGAAGCCGATATAATTGTTGTAACTAAGTGTGATCCATTTCTGTCTTTGGAAAGCAAAAAAAGTATAGTCTATGAACTTAAACCCTTGCCATCGCAAAAAATCTTTTTTACTAAATTAACATATGGGGATCCTTATCATCTACTATCCAAGCAACCCATTCAATTTGACGCTAACACTGAAGTACTGTTAGTCACTGGTATTTCAAATCCAACACCTCTAAAAAAATGGGTTGAGCATAATACCTCATATTATCGCCAATTACAGTATCGGGATCACCATATTTTTACTGCTGATGACCTAAAAGAAATGCTACAAGAGTTTAATAAACTCACTCCTGGTAAAGGGATATTGCTGACTACGGAGAAGGATGCTGTTCGTCTAGAAAAGTTTGAAAAGACTGTTCAGGACCTTCCATTTTTTGTTATTCCAGTTTGTCATGAATTTATGTTTAATGAAAAAGAGGAGTTTGATAAATCTGTGAATAACTTCATTGAAAATTTTTATAAGCGTAGTTGAGTATGGGAAGAAAGAATTCAAAAAAGAAAACGAAGGGCCGGGGAGCTGCTACAGCCTCATTTCTCGTAAAAGGTACCTTAGATGTATCACGAACAGGAATGGGGTATGTGGCTGTAGATGGATTGGCAGACGACATTCTTATAAGACCTGCAGATTTCAACAGTGCCCTTCACGGTGATCTGGTAGCTGTTGCCATTCGTGAACGTAAGCCTGCTGGTAATCGGATGAAAGGTATTGTGAAATCTGTTTTGAAAAGGAAACGTGAAGAGTTTATTGGTCTAATTCAAATAGGAAAAGGTTTTGCTTTTCTGGTTGTAGAAACGGATAAGCCTATGCCAGATTTTTTTATTCACCATACTGATTTAAAAGGGGCAAAGCATGGCGAACGAGTTTTGGCACGGGTGACTAACTGGTCTACAGCTCATGATAAAAGGCCACAAGCCAAAGTCGTAACCATTTTAGCACCGGAACAACTTCATGATGTCGCTATGAAGGATATTTTGCTAGAGGCTGGTTTCTCACTACAATTTTCAGACCAAGCGGTGGAGGAATCGTTGCGTATTTCAGCAGCTATCTCCTCCCAAGAAGCAACGATACGGAGAGATTTGAGAGGTATTTGCACGTTTACTATTGACCCACTTGATGCTAAAGATTTTGATGATGCCTTGTCTTTTCAGCTACTTCCATCAGGCAACTACGAAATTGGGATACATATTGCAGATGTTAGTCATTATATCGAAGAGGGAGGGGATCTAGACCAAGAATCTTACGCACGTGGCACTTCAGTCTATTTACCTGATCGAGTAAACCCCATGCTGCCTGAAAATATTTCAAATGTTTTGTGCTCGCTTCGTCCGCATGAAGATAAATTAACATTTTCCGTTATTACTGAGATAAATCAAAGTGGACAATTGGTAAAGAAATGGATGGGAAAAACGGTGATACATTCTTGTCATCGATTTACCTACGAGGAGGTGCAAGCTATTCTAGAAGAAAAAGAAGGGTTATATAATAAAGAGTTGCTCCAATTACATGTGTTTGCTCAACAAATGAGAACATTACGTATAAGTAATGGGGCTATAAATTTTTCTTCACAAGAGGTGCGATTCAAGCTCAATGAAGCCGGAGATCCCGTGGGAATCATGATCAAGGAGAGTAAAGAATCTCATCAATTAATTGAAGAGTTTATGCTGCTAGCCAACCGGATAGTTGCGGAAAAAATCGCCACCTCTCCACTAGATGGAAAACCCATTCCTTTCCCCTTTAGAATTCATGATGATCCAGACGAGGAGCGATTGATCCCATTTATGAATTTTGCCAGGAAATTTGGACATGCCTTTGATCAGTCTTCACCTGCAGCTGTAGCTGCGTCATTCAATAAATTGTTAGCAGCTGTTAATGGAAAGCCCGAACAACATGTTCTAGAGCAATTAGGTATCAGAACAATGGCAAAAGCAAGATACACAACTAAGAATGTTGGTCACTATGGACTTGGGTTTGATCACTATTGTCATTTTACTTCTCCGATCCGTCGTTATCCGGATATTTTGGTACATCGCATTTTGTATTCTCTATTATCCGATAAGCCGAAAATGGATAAAAAAATGGAAGAAAAGTGTAAACACACTAGCGATCGTGAGCGAGCCGCAATGGAGGCGGAAAGGGCTGCTAATAAATACAAGCAAGTGCAATACATGCAGAATTTTTTAGGTGAAGAATTTGAGGGGGTTATTAGTGGCGTTGCACACTTTGGATTTTGGGTGGAAACTGTTGAACACAAGTGTGAAGGGCTTGTTCACCTAAATTCGCTGAGTGAGTATGATGATTTTAGACACATTGAATCGGATTATTCTTTAGTAGGCCTACGAAGTGGAAGAAAATTTAGGATGGGGGATAAGCTTTGGATAAAAGTAGTGGCTGCAAATCTTACAAAACGCCAATTGGATTTTGAGTGGGTCTTAGCAGCTGAAAAATCAAAGTGAACTGATACATAGCTGATAAAAATCTGCTAACTTTCCACCATGCAATCCTTTGCTCAGTTAGCCGACCAATTCAATCAATTTTTTGATCGAGATCATTTTCCGTCCTCACCTACAAGCTTATACGAGCCAAACCGTCATTTCTTACAATTAGGAGGTAAGCGAATACGTCCATTGTTATGTTTGATGGGAAATGAACTCTTTTCCTCTATTCACCCATCAACTTGGGAGGCTGCCACTGCGATTGAGCTTTTCCACAACTTTACGCTCATTCACGATGATATCATGGATAAGGCACCACTTCGAAGAGGGGTACAAACAGTTCATGAAAAGTATGGAAATAACACGGCTCTCCTGGCGGGTGATGTAATGATGATAAAAGCTTATTCATACTTAAGCAAAGTACCTGCCGCTTCATTACCTGCCATACTTTCATTGTTTAATAAAACTGCTATTGAGGTTTGTGAAGGGCAGCAATTAGATATGGATTTTGAAAAGCAAGTAGAGGTATCCTTTGCTTCTTATTTAGAGATGATTGAAAAGAAAACATCGGTGTTATTAGCCGCTGCTTTAATGATAGGTGCAATTCTTGGAGGCGCCAGTGAAAGGAATCAGCATCTTTTGTATTCATTTGGATTGAAGCTTGGACTTGCATTCCAGGTACAAGATGATTATCTGGATGCTTTTGGTGATCCATCTAAATTTGGAAAATTGGTAGGAGGAGATATTTTGGCAGATAAAAAAACCTTTCTTTTAATACATGCCTTGGATACGGCTGATACAAGTGCAAGGGAGAGATTACAATATTGGCAAGGGCGTCAGGATGAAAGTAAAATTGCTGAAGTATTATCTATTTATAAGAGCTGTCAAATTGATGAATGGGCGTTGCAATTAAAACAGCAGTTTCTTGATCAAGCCCTATCAGATCTTGACCAAATTGCTGTAGTGTCCTCTAGGAAGCAACCGCTATTATCATTGGCCGATTACTTGATTCAACGTCAGGTTTAAAATTTTAACCACTATTTATGGCAGGATTATTCAGAAAAAAATCCCTTTCACTATTACAACATCAGGATGAAAGCACGTTAGCTGGCAAGGGGCTACGTAAAGTGTTAGGTGTTCGAGATCTTACTTTTATGGGTATTGCCGCTGTAATTGGGGCTGGAATCTTTTCAACCATTGGATCTGCTGCCTATCAAGGAGGACCCGGTATTTCAATTTTATTTATTATTACTGCAATAACCTGTGGATTTTCAGCATTATGTTATGCTGAATTCGCAAGCCGAGTTCCGTTGGCTGGAAGTGCCTATACCTATTCCTATGTTGTATTTGGTGAAATGATCGCATGGATAATTGGTTGGGCGCTAATATTAGAATACGCCATTGGGAATATAGTAGTAGCTATATCCTGGAGTGGATATTTTAATAACCTTTTAGTGCATTTATTGCATATTGAATTGCCATCATGGATGTTAGTGGATCCCGTTACGGCTACATCCGCTTATAAACAAGCGGTTGCGGCACTTTCCAATGCTGATTCGTTCAATACATCGCAACTCGAATCATTTCGTTTTGCAAAAGAGGCTTATGAAGCAGCACCCAAGTTGGGGCAAACCCCACTTTTTTTCAATTTACCAGCTTTTATAATTGTTGCACTGGTTACTTATTTGGCTTATGTTGGCATTAAAGAAAGTAAGCAAGGGACTAACTTAATGGTGCTTTTCAAGGTAGCGGTAATACTTTTTGTCATTGGTGCCGGTGCTTTTTATGTAGACACTAACAATTGGACGCCTTTTATGCCAAACGGAATTGCTGGGGTTCTGAAAGGAGTTTCGGCAGTATTCTATGCTTACATTGGGTTTGATGCTATTTCTACTATGGCAGAGGAGTGTAAAAATCCCCAACGAGATTTACCAAGGGGTATGATCAATTCGTTGGTAATCTGTACTGTGTTGTACATCGCTATTGCGCTTGTTTTGACAGGAATGGAGCATTATGCACTATTTGAAGGAATCACCGATCCACTTGCATTTGTATTTGAAAAGAGAGCGCCCTGGATTGAAAAAATTGTATCAATCAGTGCGGTTGTAGCTACTACGTCCGTATTAGTTGTTTTTCAAATTGGGCAACCTAGAATTTGGATGAGCATGAGTCGCGACGGTCTACTACCGGCTAAATTCCAATCGCTAAATAAATACCAGACACCAGGTTTTGCAACCCTGGTAACTGGCATAATAGTAGGCGTTGGGGCCCTTTTCTTACAAGCTGGATTAGTAACAGATCTAACCAGTATCGGTACCTTATTTGCTTTTGTACTTGTTTCGGGTGGGGTGCTATTTCTTCCAAGAGTTGAGAAAAAAGCGGGGCAATTTAAATTGCCAGATTGGAGTGGGCGATATTTGATTCCTGCTTTTTATATTGTTTTTCTTTTTCTTAATCTCGCCAGAATTAAATTAGCTTTTGAGGCAATACAATCTGGATCTTCAGATGGCGTATTATTGATTCTTTATTTCTTAATCAGTTTGTTAATTGTATTTTTTACAGCTATAAAGAACTTGGCATTTATTCCAGTGATGGGTGTATTATCCTGCTTATACTTATTAGTTGAAATTCCAATTACAAGCTGGAAATGGTTTTTTGTTTGGATGTTGGTAGGTTTGATTATTTATTTCTCATATGGCAAAAAAAATAGCAAACTAAACGCTAAATAAACTACTGTTTTGTTTTGTAAGCTTTCGAGTTGAACGGATTTATCGTTTTAGCATGAGAGAAACGCAAGCGCAATATCACTGGCAAAATTTAGAATCAGTAAAGTATGCGCTGGATAATAGCATGATGCCTCACCAGCAAGTGAAACAATTGATTAGTGCCATTGATACCTTGCAGCGTGATTTACAGGAGGGGTTACGGATTGATACAATTCCTCCCAAATAGCGCAATTAATTTGGTTGTATCTTTGCAATGCTACAGGCCAGGTCTTCGACTCCTTTTGGAGTAGGAAAGTCCGGACAGCAAAGTGCAGTGCACCGGTGAATAGCCGGGCGTCAGTTTACTGATGACAGCAAGTGCCACAGAAAATAACTGCCTTTAGCAATAAAGGTGAGGATGAAAACGTGGGGTAAGAGCCCACGGCTCTTGATGGTAACATGGGGAGCGGGTAAACCTTGCACGCTGAAATGCCACGTATAGTAACCATTGAAGGCTGCACGCCTGAATGCTGAAAGGCATGGTTACAGGGTAGGCAGCTTGACCGATGAGGTAACTCATCTGGCAGATAAATGAAGGCCCTCGACAGAATCCGGCTTACAGGCCTGTAGTTTTTTTATTCCTTTTATGAAATACCAGGTTGGTGACAAGATATTATTACTTCACTCCCAAGAAGAAGGAATTATCCTCGAGATTTTAAGCCAGGAAATGGCTAGAATTGAGGTAGATGGGATTGATTTCCCTGTGTATTTAGATCAAATTGATTTTCCGTACTACTACAATTTTTCAAAAAAAAATCAACCTGCTTTTCCGGGGGTAGGAAAAGGTTCAAGCTCGCTTTCAGCAATACCAAAAGAAAAAGGTAGTGGAAGAAAAAATGAGTTGGATGGAGGCTTATCAATCATTTTTTTTCCTGTAATTGATAACGCCGAGTCTGCATTTTTAGTAACGCATTTCAAAGTTTATTTATCAAATCAAATGCCCTTATCATTTTCATTTTCTTATTCCTTTAAAAAAAAGGGGCAGCTACTATGGAGTATGGACGGCGCCAGTCAATCGGAAACTGATTTTTATTTACATGATATTTTATTCGAAGATTTAAGTGATAATCCAGTCTTCAATTTTACATTTAATCTGGTTGGTGCTTCTTCCAGATTTCAAGATCAGCTAACCACTTCTGTGAAATTAAAACCTCGACAATTGTTTGAGCAGTTAGAAAATGTCCGTACACAGAAGTTAGCTAGTTTTTCAATTTCAATTATTGACAACTATCCTGAAAAAGATACTCTTTCGTTGGCCACTCCTGTTACTATAAAACCCACTGTTGGCATATCGCCAACCTCAGCACTACACCAGCAGGATTTCATAGATTCTTTTTCGCATATTGTGGATTTACACATTGAAAATCTTTTGACTGATTGGAAGGGGCTGTCAAATTTTGAAATTTTACAAACACAACTTGCACATTTTGACAAAGTGGTTGAAAGAACCATACGAAATCAACAGCCAACCTTGGTGGTGATACATGGCGTAGGCGAAGGAAAGTTAAAAAGCGAAATACATCAGCTTTTGCGTCAAATGAAGGAAGTGCAATTTTTTGAAAATAGGTATGACCCCCGTTTTGGGCAAGGAGCCACCACGATTCATTTTCAATATTAATTAACTACTTTTGCAGTATGACAATTGAGAAATTACAGGAAATGCGGTCCCGCGTAACCGGGATAAGGAGGTTTCTTTGACGTCGAGAACCGACTTCAAAAAATTACACAAGACAAACAACTTTCGCTAAGTCCTGGTTTTTGGGACGATAATAAGCGCGCCACCGAAATAGTGAAGAGTATCAAACTCAATGAATATTGGGTGGGTTTTTATTCTTTAGCAGAACAATCTGTGGATGATTTTGCTGTACTTTTTGATTTCTGGAAAGCAGGAGATGCAGCGGAGGGTGAAACCCAGGAAGCCTATGACAAAGCACAAGTTTTGCTTGATGATGCAGAGTTTAAAGCAACTTTGAACGAACATGAAGATGAATTACCCGCAGTTCTACAAATCAATTCTGGTGCAGGTGGGACTGAAAGCCAGGATTGGGCTGAAATGCTTGCTAGAATGTACCGCATGTATGGTGAAAAGCAAGGATGGAAAGTTACTGAGCTAGATTGGGTATGGGGCGATGGTGCAGGTATTAAAACGTGTACGTTGCAGTTTGAGGGGCCATTCGCGTATGGGTTTTTAAAAGCTGAGAGTGGCGTACACAGACTGGTCCGTATTTCTCCTTTTGATAGTAATGCTCGAAGACACACTTCCTTTTCATCAGTATTTGTATACCCGTTAGTCGACGATACCATTCATATTGATATAAAAGAAGCTGACGTGAAAATGGAGACTGCGCGTAGTGGGGGCGCAGGTGGTCAAAACGTTAATAAAGTTGAAACAAAAGTAATGTTGACGCACCTACCTACTGGAATTGTGGTGGTTTGCCAAACCGAGCGATCACAACTGGGTAATCGTGAAAAAGCCATGACCATGTTAAAAAGCCGTCTTTACGAGGAAGAGTTACAAAAGAGAAATGAAATAAGAGATGCTGTAAACAGTACTAAGAAAAAAATCGAGTGGGGGAGCCAAATCCGTAGCTATGTTTTTCATCCCTATAAAATGATTAAGGATCATCGAACTGATTTTGAGGTAGGTAACGTACAGCCTGTTATGGATGGAGAGTTGGATGGTTTTATCAAAGCGTTTTTGATGAGCGAAAAAGACAATAAGCAGTCTTAAGTTTTGTACCTTTATTTACAACCATAAACACCTTTTATGTCATTGGGAACCTTTTCTTATCCATTACCAGTTAATGAGCCTGTTTTGAATTATGGACCAGGCTCGCCCGAGAAGATTCGATTGAAAGTGGCACTCAAAGAATTGAAATCACAGGTTGCAGATATTCCACAATACATTGGCAGTAAAGAAATTCGTACGGGTAATAAAATTGCTATACACCCTCCCCACGAGAAAAAGCACTTGCTGGGGTATTTTCATAAAGGTGAAGCAAAGCATGTGAAGCAAGCCATTGATGCGGCGTTAGCAGCAAAACAAGGTTGGGCTAATCTTTCCTGGGAAAATCGCGCACATATTTTCTTAAAAGCAGCTGATTTGTTGGCCACTAAATACCGTCCTTATATCAATGCCGCTACTATGCTTGGTCAAAGCAAAAATGCATTCCAAGCGGAAATTGATGCAGCTTGTGAATTGATTGATTTTTTACGTTTCAATGTTCATTACCTCAGTGAAATTTACAAACAGCAACCTATTAGTAGTCCTGGCATTCATAATCGGATGGAATATCGTCCACTTGAGGGCTTTGTGTTAGCTATTACTCCGTTCAATTTTACGGCAATTGGAGGAAACCTTCCTGCCTCTGCTGCGCTGTGTGGTAATGTAGTGGTATGGAAATGCGCCTACACACAAATTTATTCTGCACAGCTAACCTTACGTATTTTAAAAGAGGCAGGATTGCCTGACGGAGTTATTAATTTGATTTATGTAGACGGGCCTTCAGTTGGTGAAGGTTGTTTTACTAATCCAGATTTTGCAGGGGTGCATTTCACTGGGTCTACGCAGGTTTTCAATGCAATGTGGGAAACAATCGGGAAAAATATTGGCCGGTATAAATCTTATCCACGTATAGTTGGTGAAACAGGAGGTAAGGATTTTGTGTTGGCGCATAAAAGTGCAGATCCAGATATTTTAGTAACCGCCCTGCTACGTGGCGCATTTGAATTCCAAGGACAAAAATGCTCTGCAGCTTCCAGAGCATACATTCCCTCAAATATCGCAGAGGAAGTAAAAAAGAAACTCATTGCCGGTGTGCGTCAATTTAAAATGGGATCAGTTGAGGATTTTTCAAATTTTATTAATGCGGTAATTGATGGCAAAAGCTATCAAACCATTAAAAATTATATCGAAAAGGCTAAGAAGGATCCAGCGTGTAAAATTTTGGTAGGGGGTAAGTGTGACGATAAAGAGGGCTATTTTGTACAACCTACTATTATTGAAACAAAGAATCCCAAGTCTACTACCATGTGCGAAGAGATCTTTGGACCCGTACTAACACTTTATGTTTACCCTGCAGGAAATTTCGAAAAAGCGTTATCGTTAGTGGATTCAACTTCACCCTACGCACTTACTGGTTCAATTATTGCGCAAGATCGAGAAGCCGTAGCGATAGCCACTGAAAAACTAAGGCACGCAGCTGGTAATTTTTATATAAATGATAAACCAACGGGAGCGGTAGTGGGACAACAACCTTTTGGTGGAGGTCGGGCATCTGGTACAAATGATAAAGCGGGTTCTCATTTAAACCTTTATCGTTGGTTAAGCGCTCGAACAATTAAAGAAACCTTTAATCCTCCCACTGAGTTTAAATATCCCTTTCTTCAAGAAAAGTAAAATAATTTTTGTGCAGGTTATAGTTAATCATACTAAAGTATTTGAAACGCTTGATCAATTAGCAAAGTCTATTTCAGCTGCAAACCCTGATTTCTCTTCTACTGTTATAGTAGGAATTCAGCAGGGTGGTGCAGTAGTATCTGAGTATTTGTATGAGCGGCTGCTTAAGCAAAACCCTCATGCCAGCGCACTTAAACATGGGAAATTGGATATCACTTTTTATCGGGACGATGTTAGGAATAAAATACTTGCTCCTGATACTATGCACTTGCCTTTTACAATAGAGGGTAAAACAGTCATTTTAGTGGATGACGTTCTCTTTACAGGCCGTACCATTAAAGCAGCACTGGATGCACTTTTTGATTATGGAAGACCGGCGCGTGTTCAACTTTGCGTGTTGGTAGATCGGAAAGAGCACCGACAATTCCCAATTCAACCTGACTATACGGGCATGGCTATTCCCTCCAAGCCAAGTGACAAATTGAAATTAATTATTACACAGAACAATGAGCCTCAAGTAGTTCTGCTAAATCAATAATTTCCCTTAATTTTGTTTTTTAATGCAACTATCCACCAAACATCTGCTGGGCATTAAAAATCTTACAGCCGAGGACATTACCCTTATTTTATCAACGGCACAACAGTTTAAAGAAGTTTTACAAAGACCTGTAAAAAAGGTTCCTTCACTTCGTGAAGTAACAGTAGTAAATCTTTTTTACGAAAACTCTACTCGAACTCGTATTTCTTTTGAATTAGCAGAGAAAAGATTAAGCGCTGATACTATAAATTTTACTGCCGGAGCCTCCTCTGCTGCAAAGGGAGAAACATTATTAGACACTGTCAACAATATTTTATCCATGAAAGTGGATATGGTGGTAATGCGTCATAGCGCCAGTGGTGCACCTCATTTTTTAGCAGAACATATTCCTGCTGCAATTATTAACGCAGGGGATGGTATTAATGAGCACCCTACACAAGCCTTACTTGATGCCTTTTCGATTCAGGAGAAAACAGGTTCTCTTGCTGGAAGAAAAGTGGCTTTAATAGGAGACATTATGCATAGCCGCGTGGCGCAAAGCAATATTTATCTGTTAAAAAAAATGGGTGCATCCGTTGTGGTCTGTGGGCCACCTACCTTAATCCCCAAACATATATCCCAGGCACTGGGTGTTGATGTTAGTTATAACCTACGAGAAACCCTGGCATGGTGTGACGTAGCCAACGTATTACGTATTCAACTGGAAAGACAAAATCAGGTTCTCTTTTCTTCTTTACGTGAGTATAACTTAGCCTATGGAATAGGAAAAGAGATGTTAGATAGTTTACATAAAGAGGTAGTAATCATGCACCCAGGTCCCATCAATAGGGGAGTTGAGCTGAATAGTGATGTTGCAGATAGCAAACAATCAATCATTTTACAACAAGTTGAAAATGGAGTAGCGGTTAGAATGGCTGTCCTATATTTGTTGTCTGGTCGGTCCGTTGCCGAATAAAAAGATTCTTATGAATCGTATTTGCCTTTTCCCAGGCACATTTGATCCACTTACCTTAGGTCATGTGGACATTATTAATAGAGCATTACCGTTGTTTGACAAAATAGTGGTTGGTATTGGATTAAATGCAGCAAAAGGGCCCATGTTTACGCCAGAACAACGCTTGACATGGATCCAGGAAATTTACAAGGACGAACCAAGGGTTGAAGCTGCCATTTATGATGGATTAACTGTTGAGTACTGTAAAAAAATCGGTTCTTATTTTATTTTAAGAGGGATACGCTACGTCAGCGATTTTGAGTATGAAAAAACTATTGCAGATGCAAATCGCACCCTTGATCGGACCATTGAAACTATTTTTTTAACGGGTGAACCCAAGTATACGTCAGTAGCCTCTACAATTGTAAGAGATATTATCAGAAATGGTGGGGATGCCTCGCCCTTCTTACCCGATGTGATAGCGAGATCTATTCCAAGCAGTTAATACTTGCCGGATGGTAGTATAGGTGTCGGATAAATAATGCTCCAGTTCTTCAATTGAGACCCATATTATTTTTTCTATGTCTTCCTCCAATTGTGGGATTAGTGGTGGATTTTCACGGGTGTCAACTTTCATATTGAACCAATGCGTTTCTTTTTGTACGTGAACTCCGTTTTCTTGATACGTATGTGTTGTGATCAATAGTAGACTACCCATTGTCAAATGCTGAATTCCAGTTTCTTCCTTGACCTCTCTAGCTGCACAGATTTCTATACTTTCTCCAGGATCTACTTTACCTTTTGGGAGATCCCATTTTTTTCTTCGAAAAATAAAAAGTAGTTGATTTTTTTCGTTGACTACCAAGCCGCCACCAGCCTGTATTATCTTATCCATCGACAGTTAATTTTAATGCGTTTCGTTACGCAATTTCTTATTTTTGGATCATGCAAGATGCAACTCTAATTGCTGAAAAACTTTTACAAGTTAAAGCAGTTCAACTTAATCCCACGCAGCCCTATACCTGGGCCAGTGGATGGAAAAGCCCTATTTATTGTGATAATCGTAAGGTGCTTTCTTTTCCCTATGTCAGGGATTATATAAAGTCTGAACTGTGTAACGTTATTTTTGAAAAATTCGATTCAGCAGTACTGCTTGCTGGGGTAGCTACTGCTGGTATTCCATGGGGTGCGATGGCTGCCGATCAGCTCAAACTTCCATTCATTTATGTGCGTCCTAAACCAAAAGAACATGGACTGGGGAATCAGATAGAGGGGGAGGTTACACCCGGACAAAAAGTATTAGTGATTGAAGATTTAGTTTCAACGGGAAAAAGCAGTCTGCAAGCAGTGGATGCTTTACAAGAAAAGGGGCTTGAGATTGTTGGAATGGTTTCTATTTTTAATTATGGATTCCCTATTGCAAGTGAGCAGTTTGCAAAACGAAATATCAATTACACGTCATTGACTGATTATTCCACCTTAATATTCTTAGCTGCAGCAACGGGATTGATTGATAATGACCAATTACAATTGCTTGAAAAATGGAGAGAAAGTCCATCAACATGGGCGCCTTAAAACATTAGCTTATGCGAATATTGATTTTATCGCTTTTTCTTTTAGTTAGCCAGCTAGGCATGTCTCAACTTAAGCCTGTAGTAACTACAACAGTCAAAATACCACAAGCCCTTTGTATTCAATGCAAAAATCGTTTGGAATACCAGGTAAAGCGCTTGGACGGGGTAGTAGAATTTTTGGTTAATTATCGTAAAGGGGATGCCCGTTTAAAATTTTTGACCGACCGAACAGATATTGAACAGGTAAAAACCATGATATCGAATACCGGTTATGATGCTGACGATATTGAGGCTAATCCTGATGCCTACAACCGTCTTCCCATCAGTTGCAAAAAGAAATCTGATAAAGGCGGTCATATTAAATGATAATTAACTAGATATAAGATTTATTTCATTATAAATATGAATAAAAGATTTTGTTTTTTGCCTTAAACTTTTTAAACTAAGCCCTTTCAGATACAAGATTTTGTTTTTCAAAACGTTAAAGTATCTGGCTTACCCTGTAAATCCGTAGAATATCTTATTGAAATTGATAAACTGCTTATTAGATGTGAGTAACTTAGCGACCTTTATAACTAACCTACTGCATGACTCGTTTTTTTAAATTTATAGCGGCTTTTTTCTTTCTTATTACTTTTCAATCCCAATTAGGAGCCCAAGATTTTTCTAACAAGGGCAAGGAGTTCTGGATTCCATATTCTTACCATGTTTCTATGAATGGAACTGCTTCTAATCTCACCATGACTCTCTATATTACTTCTGACGTAACCACCACATATACCGTTGAAATTTTTGGGGGCACTACTTTACAGGCAGGGTCTATTAATGCGGGGCAAGTAGTTACATGTGTGGTTCCCAATACCAATTTTATAAGTAGCTCAGGGCTTTTTACAGGTAAAACCGTTAGGGTCACTGCTGAAAAACCTATTGTTGTATACTCCTACATCACACAAAGCGCTATAAGTGGTGCTACCGTTTGTTTGCCAACAAATGTGTTGGGTAATGAGTATTACTCAATGAATTACACACAGGTTTCTAATGCTGCGAATTCAAATTCTTATTTCACAATTATAGCTGTTGAGGATAACACAACTGTTGAGATTACTCCTGCGGCAGCTACGACCAATGGATGGACTGCTGGAAGCGTTAATACCATAACACTAAATAAAGGCCAAATTTACCAGGTACTGGGAACTGTGAATAACACACCTGTGAGTGGACTCTATAATGGTGTTGATCTAACCGGATCTAAAATTCGTTCGGTTTCCTCTGGAACTTCTTCTTGTAAGCGAATTGCAGTTTTTTCAGGTGCCGGAAAAATGAAGATAGGAACAGTTTGTTCCGCTGGAGCCAATAGTTCAGATAACCTGTATCAACAGTTATATCCCGCTGGGTCGTGGGGTAGGGATTATCTTACTGTGCCTAGTTATAACAGACCCATTAATTTCTACAGGGTCATGAAGAAAGATCCTGCTACAAATGTTTATTTGAACGGTACACTTATTCCAGCCTCAAGTTTTGTAAACAATAGGTATTACGAATTTACAGGCAACGTGCCCAATCGTATTACTGCTGATCAGCCGGTTTCTGTAGCTCAATATTTTACAACTGCTAACTGTTCGTCTAATCCTAATCCATATGACCCGGATATGATTGTGTTAAATCCGGTTGAACAAAACATATCAAAAGTTACTCTTGTCAGTTCAAATCTTGTAGCAGCTAGCCCTCAACATCATATACATGTAGTGATGCCAACTGGCGGCACGGGTATTTCTTCTTTTAGAATTGACAATAATCCAATTCCTGCTTCTTCTTGGGTGGTGCATCCGCAAAATCCGGCCTATTCCTACGCTTATTTAGCAAACGTTACACAAGGATACCACACAATTAAATCTGATTCTGGTTTTAATGCTATGGCATACGGTTACGCCAATGCTGAATCCTATGGCTATTCCGCCGGAGCTAATGTGAAGGATCTATACCAGTATATATCTTTAGAAACGCCAAACTCCTCTGTAAATTTTCCTGCCACCTGCTCAAATACTCCCTTTTATTTGTCTATGACTTTCCCTTACCAACCCACCACTATCAATTGGGTATTTGGAGCTGCATTAAATGCCTTAGGAATATCGAATGTAAGTCTAACTAACCCAACGCCAACTTCCACCGTAATTGTGAATGGGCGTACTTTGTATGTTTATAAGCTACCCACTCAATACACGGTAGCCGCTGCAAATATTTATCCAATAAAAGTGCTGGCAACTAATCCCACTCCTGATGGTTGTGGGGGAGAACAGGAAATCAATTTTGATTTAGAAGTGCTAAACAGGCCAACTGCTGGATTCACTTTTACAGGTATTTGCGCTAACACAACCACGCAATTTACAGATGCGTCCAATACAGGTACAAGGCCTATTAATTCTGTGAGCTGGACATTTGGTACACTTTCCACATCCACGCAGATTAATCCAACTTTCGCATTCCCTGCTCCTGGCACTTATCCAGTTACTTATTCTCTAATTACTGATATTGGTTGTAGATCGGATACCATTACGCAGAATGTTACAATAAATCCATTGCCCACTGCAACTATTGCGGGGACTATCACAACTTGTATTAACTCACCACAACCGACGCTAACTTTTACAGGAGCAGGAGCTACGCCTCCTTATACTTTTACGTATAATATCAATGGGGGAGCTACACAGACTATTTCCACCACTGGTACTGCCAGCACCGTAACCATACAAGTACCCACGAATGCACTTGGAGTCTTTTCTTATAATTTGATAAATGTTGCTGAATCAAGCACGGGTCTATGCTCCCAAAATCAAACTGGTTCAGCTATTGTCACTGTTAACACAAATCCTACAGCAGCCATTGCAGGTACGATAGCTGTTTGTAAGAACGCAACTTCACCGCAAATAACCTTCACTGGTGGAGATGGCACTGCGCCTTATACTTTTACGTATAATATTAATGGAGGTACATCGCAAACGGTCAGCTCTACCTCACCATCAAATATTGCAACTATAAACGTGCCTACAGGAACTGTTGGTACATACACGTATAACCTCACTGGTGTAGTTGATGTTAATAATACCGTTTGCAGTGGTAGCCCAACAGGAAGCGCCACTGTAACTGTAAACCCACTTCCAACAGCAGTTATATCTGGCACGGATACAGTTTGTCTTAATTCAACACCTGCTCCTATCACCTTTACTGGCGCCAATGGTACAGCTCCCTACACATTTAATTACAAAATAAATGGCGGGGCAATGCAATCCACCACTACTACCGTTGGTAACGCAGTAACAGTAAATGCCCCCACAACTTCTGTTGGAGTCTTTGTATATGAGCTAATAAGTGTCATCGATGCAAGTGCGACTACCTGTACACAAAATCAAAATGGTACAGCTACAATTACTGTTTTCCCAACACCCACAGCAACAATAACTGGAACAACCGCCGTATGTGTTAATGCCACAGCACCCCAGCTAACCTTTACAGGTGCTGACGGGGATGCTGCATTTACATTTACCTACACCATAAATGGGGGTGCTACACAAACAATCACCACCACTACGGGTAACAGTGTGGCGGTTGCTGCCCCAACTTCTACAGCTGGGACGTTTACCTATAGTTTACTCACTGTTACAGATGCAAATGGATCTACCTGTACACAAAATGCAACTGGGACAGCAGTTGTAACAGTCAATCCACTTCCAACGGCTACAATTGCAGGCTCGACCAGTGTTTGTCTTAATGCAACTGAACCACAAATTACATTTACTGGAGCAGGGGCTACAGCTCCTTACACATTCTCTTACACTATAAATGGGGGTGCTATACAAAATGTCACTACCATTACTGGCAACAGCGTAACCGTGAGTGTTCCGACATCAACAGCCGGTACATTTACCTACTTGCTACAAAGTGTAAAAGATGCCAGCAGTACTACTTGTACCCAACTTCAGTCGGGAACTGTGTCTGTCACTGTATGGCCACTTCCAACTGCTGCTTATGCTACTAATAGCCCGGTTTGCCAGGAGGGAGTCATAAGTTTTACTGATCAATCTACTCCTAATGTTGGCACTCTTACAGCTTGGCAATGGAATTTTAATGACCCAGTAAGTGGTAGTTTAAATACCTCTTCACAGCAAAATCCAGCTCACTTTTTTTCTACAGCTGGTACTTTTAATGTAACACTAACTGTTACAACTTCCAACGGTTGCGTGAGTACTAATGTATTACCAGGCTTGCTAGTGCATCCTAAACCCAATGCCGGTTTTATAATCCCTGAAGTTTGCCTCAATGATACCTATGCACAGTTTACAGATACTAGTAGCGTTGCCACTCCTTCTACTATAACAGCTTGGTTATGGAATTTTGGAGATCCTAATGCAACGCCACCTACTAATGCCAATACTTCTACTTTACAAAATCCTCCACATAGCTACACAGCAGTAGGGAGTTACCAGGTCTCGTTGATTGTAACTAGTAATCAGTCTTGCCGTGATACTATTTTGCAACAGCTTGTGGTAAATGGTAGTTTTCCTGTGGCTAATTTTAGTGTAAATCAGCCGGCTAACTTGTGTGCGAACGACTCAGTTCGAATTACGGATGCTTCTACTGTATTCCCTGGAGTTATTACTAAAGTAGAGATTTGGTGGGATAATATTGGAAGTCCAACGATTATGTACACGGACAATAATCCTGTATTTGGACGGGTTTATAGTCATCGCTATCCTAATTTCCAAAGTCCACTCACAAGAACGTATCAAATCAGGTATCGCGCATTTTCGGGTGGCGTATGTATGAATGAAAAATTGACAACTGTAACTGTCAACGCTGCACCTGCTGTTCAGTTTACTTCTATCCCCAACATTTGTTTTGATGCTACTGCGTATCAAATTACACAAGCAACTGAAACGGGGAACGTACCGGGGACTTTTGCTTTTACTGGCCCAGGTGTCACTACTAGCGGCTTGTTCTCTCCAGCCGTAGCGGGAGCGGGCATTCACACTATCAAATATGTTTACACATCCTCTACTGGAAGTTGTAAGGATAGCGCTACACAAACAATTAAAGTATGGGAGCGTGCCCTGGCTGATTACAGCGTTACGTCTAGTCCTGTCTGTGAGAAACAGCCTGTAACTTTTACAGATAATTCAACTTCTTCTGAAGGAACCATAGTTGAATGGCGTTGGAATTTTGCAGATGGCTCACCGGTGCAGGTGAATACTACCAACGCTCCATTCACACACACTTTTAATACGTATGGTACGTTCAACATCAAATTGAATGTGGTAACTTCTAATGGCTGTGTAAGTGCGGATAAAATTATTCCTGTTACGGTTAATCCTTTAGCAAGGCCGAACTTTAGTTTTCCTGCTATTAGTTGTTTACCTAATGCAACTATTCAGTTTACTAATTTGTCAACTGTTCCTAATGGAACTCCTGCCACCTTAACGTATTTATGGGATTTTGGTGACCCAGGCAGTGGAGTAGTAAATAATTCTACAGCTATAGATCCGGCACACGTCTATGTTAATTTAGGCCCCTATAATGTGAACCTAGAGGTTACCACTGCACAAGGCTGTATACATGATACTACCATTATTTTAAATACCATTCACCCACAACCGCAGGCATCTTTTACCACAGACTTTATTGATGTATGTATAGGAAGTCCATTCTTGTTTACTAGCACTAGCAATGGCGCAGACGGAACAATAGCACAATATCATTGGAACATGGGAGATGCTTCCATTCGAACACTCAGCAGCTTTTCTTATACTTATGCTGATACCGGTACCTATACCATTAGCCATTACATTATTAATAGCTTTGGTTGTAGTAGTAATGTAGCCACCAAAACTGTGTTCGTAAATGGTTATCCGGATGCTGATGCAGGGCCAGATAAGTTAATGTTGGAAGGAGGTCAGGTGCAGATTACTCCACCTAATAATTATCCCATGCCTGTGACATTTGCATGGACGCCTCCTACTTATTTGGATGATCCAACTCGATTAGATCCCATTGCGCGCCCTCCTGATGATATAACGTATTTACTGACAGTTACAACTAACAAAGGGTGTAGTGATACTAGTTCTATGTTTATTAAAGTCCTTAAGGATCCACCGGTTCCAAATATTTTCTCTCCAAATGGAGACGGTATTCATGATACTTGGGTAATCCCATATCTTGATAGTTATCCTGGTTGTACGGTTGAGGTAGTCAATCGATATGGATACCTGATATTCCGATCACTTGGATATGGTACACCTTGGGATGGGAAAGTAAATGGAAAAGAAGTTCCCGTTGGCACCTATTACTATGTAATAGATCCTAAAAATGGTCGAAAAAAGAAAGCTGGTTACGTAGATATTATAAGATAAAATGAGAGTTAAATTATTAATAGTATCGATATTGTTGTTAGCGCTGTTGCCTACCTATGCGCAGCAACGGCCTCATTATACACAATATGTCATAAACCCTTTTATAATCAATCCTGCTATTGCTGGAATTGATAATTATGGGGACCTGAAGGTTTCGGGAAGGGATCAGTGGGTAGGTCTCAAAGGTGCCCCACGTACAACCTATATAACCTTACATGCTCCGTTAGGAAAAAATGACTATCGGCTTAGTTCAACTTCATTTGGGGTGCCTGGAAATAATCCACGTGGTAAAGCGTACTGGGAAAACTATACGGCAGCTGAACCGCATCATGGTGTTGGGGTCAGTGTCATTAATGATAAGACAGGCAGCTTTAACTTTTTATCAGCTGCTGCATCATATGCTTACCACTTGGGCCTTAACCCCACTACTAATATTTCTGCAGGTTTGTCTGCGGGATTAACGACTATACGAATTGATAGAACAAATCATGATTTTTCTGGATTTGGAGATCCCTCTGATCCAGCTTTTGGATCCGTGCTGACTGGAGAATTAAGAAAGATTCGTCCTCAAATGGCTGCCGGTATTTGGTTATATGCACGTAGTTATTTTATAGGATTTTCAGCGCAGCAGATTATCCCTCAAACAGTCAGTTTTGTTAATGATGATCCATCTATTCTTACTAAAAGCAAATTGATTCCTCACTTATTTTTAACGGCGGGATATCGATTTATGTTAGGCGAAGATTTTAATGTAATACCCTCCATTATGGCTAAGTATATCAAGGGAAGTAGCCGTAATGGATTACAACCTGAGTTTAATGCCAAACTTCAATATCGGGATGTATTGTGGGTAGGAGGTAGTTATCGATTTAGAGATAGTTATGCGGGAATGTTAGGATTAAATATGGGAAATCGGGTTACACTTAGTTATTCCTATGATCTTCCCATTAACGGAGATTTAATTAGAAATAGGGGGGCGAATATTTTATCTCCTTTCCATAACGGAACACACGAACTAGTAATTGGATTTTTACTTGGAAATAAATACAGCGAGGCCTGCCCACGCTGTTACTAAAATTAGCTACCTATTTTTTACCAAGTTGCTTTTCTACTAATTGCTGCAACTTTAACAGGTCCTCTTGGCTGCATTCAAAAGTAGTTGATTGAATAGCTGTCATGGCTAATTGAGCAGGAGATCCATTAAACAGGTACCCCACCAATCGGTCTGTCAATCCTATTGATAAACTATTCTTATCAATGGTAGGCCAATAACTATGCTTTCTACCAATTTCTTTTCTGGTCACTAGTCCTTTGAAAAGCATCAACTGAAGTAGTTTCAATGTGGTGGTATATCCTGTTTTTTTATAAGCCGAAAGTGAGGTGTGCACCTCAGCAACAGTGGCTTCCCCTTTTTCCCATAATATGGAAAGGATTTCCAGTTCGCTCTCAGTTGGCTTTCCTGTATTTAGGGGTGGGGGCATATGAATTAATATTCCTGAAGCTACGATTTTCCAAATACCAAAAAAAAGCCCTACTGTAGAAACAGTAGGACTTATGTAATGGTTATGATTAGACTCTTAACAATTATCGTTATTATTTACATCAATAAAGATATGTAAAGGATCGTAATGAAACGATTTTCCAGCAGGTTGAGAAACGGGTGGTGGAGGGGGAGGTAATTCCTTTTTCTCCTCTAATTGTGCCAGTGTGGGCGCAATAACCAATGATACGATAGACATCAACTTGATCAAGATATTCATAGAAGGACCAGAGGTGTCTTTAAAAGGATCTCCAACAGTATCACCTGTTACTGAAGCTTTATGGGGCTCTGACTTTTTATAAAAAGTTTCACCGTTGATTTCTACACCTTTCTCAAAGGATTTTTTAGCATTATCCCAAGCACCTCCTGCGTTATTTTGGAACATTCCCATCAGTACACCACTCACGGTAGCACCGGCTAGGAATCCGCCTAAAGCCTCTGGCCCTAATAAAAATCCTACAAGCAGCGGTGATACAATGGTAATAGCACCGGGAAGCATCATTTTCTTGATTGAAGCTTCAGTAGAAATTGCTACACATTTATCATATTCAGGTTTACCTGTGCCCTCCATAATGCCTGGAATACTTCTGAATTGTCTGCGCACCTCCTCAACCATGCTCATGGCAGCTTCTCCTACAGCACGTATGGCTAATGAAGAAAATAACAAAGGAATCATGCCCCCAACAAATAAAGAAGCTAAAACATCAGCTTTGTAAATATCTATATGTTGATTATTGGGCATTGCTACACCAACGAATGCGGCAAAAAGTGCTAAGGCTGTTAAAGCTGCTGAGGCAATGGCAAATCCTTTTCCAGTAGCAGCTGTAGTGTTACCTACGGCATCTAACACGTCAGTTTTTTCACGGACTTCTTTAGGCAACTCACTCATTTCTGCAATTCCACCTGCATTGTCAGCAATAGGACCAAAGGCGTCAATGGCCAATTGCATGGCAGTAGTAGCCATCATACCAGCAGCAGCTATAGCCACACCATATAAACCCGCAAAAAGATAAGATCCGTAAATACCACCTGCCAATACCAAAATGGGGAGGAAGGTTGATTCCATTCCAACTGCTAAACCTCCAATCACATTGGTAGCGTGTCCTGTTGAAGATTGGCGAATGATTGAGAGTACAGGTCGCTTGCCCATGGCTGTGTAATACTCAGTGATGATGCTCATTAAGGCACCAACTAATAAACCAACACCGATTGCTCCTAATACACCCCACTTCGTAAAAATAAATCCACGAAGTTCCATTGCTTCAGGTAAAACAAAGTAAACCAGACCGGCAGAGGCAATGGCAGTTAAAACAATGGAACCCCAATTTCCCATATTCAGTGCTTTTTGCACATTGTCTGTATTGATACCTGCTGCATCACTTACTCGAACAAACCAAGTACCTGCAATGGAAAAAAGAATTCCAACACCTGCAATAAGCATAGGAAGTATGATAGGAGAGTACCCACCTAATAAATCAGTACCAAAAACTACTACGGTTTGTTGACCTAGTACAATGGTTGCTAGAACAGTTGCCACATAAGATCCAAACAAGTCCGCACCCATACCGGCAACATCCCCCACATTATCTCCCACGTTATCTGCAATTGTAGCGGGATTCCTTGGATCATCCTCAGGAATACCGGCTTCAACTTTACCTACCAAATCAGCCCCTACATCGGCAGCTTTAGTGTAAATACCTCCACCCACACGTGCAAATAAAGCAATTGACTCAGCACCAAGTGAAAAGCCAGTTAGTACCTCAATAGTACGAATCATCTCATCGGATCCTACAGCAACATCGGCAGCAAATAATTGTTTTAAAATAATATATAAACTTCCCAAACCTAGCACGGCTAATCCAGATACACCTAATCCCATCACTGCGCCACCTGTAAAGGATACGCGTAAGGCTTTGCTTAAACTCGTTCTGGCTGCTTGAGCTGTACGGACATTGGCTTTAGTTGCCACTTTCATTCCTATATATCCAGCAGTAGCACTAAAAACGGCTCCAACAATGAAAGCAATGGATATTGACCAGTGAGAATGTGGGTTACTGCTTGCCATCAAGGCCAGCAGTATGGCTACGATAACTACAAAATAGCCAAGAATTTTCCACTCAGCCTTCAAAAAAGCCATGGCTCCCTCAGCAATGTAATTGCTGATTTCTTTCATACGGTCAGTACCCGCATCTTGCTTGGATACCCAGTTGAATTTAATAAGGGTGTACATCAGTCCGATTAGACCCGATAATGGCACCAAATAAATCAGTTTTTCCATACTAAAAATTTCTGCAGTTCGGTTTAATGTGTTCTGATTAAAATAACGGGAAATGGGGAATATTGCCCCCTTTTCGCCGGCCGGCAAAGATAGGTATAGGGGCTGTAAAAATTAGGATTTCAGGTAGGTAATTTCAGGTGTTGTAAGGCTTCTTTTTTTCAGCTACTACTTAGTAATCAATTCTTTCCAGGCAGACCCTAATGAATCAACTAATTTAGTATTAAATAGTTCACGAATCACTTGAGAAGTGAGTAGTTCAACAACCTTTTTGTTTTTTTGTAAAGAATCAAGATCAACTTTCATAATTGCATTGCTGTAATACAATAATGAAGTTCTGCAAAAAGGGAGCATTAATAACTATTCTTCGTCACGTTGATGATCACCTCCGTAAGGACCAAACAAAGAATAAGACCTGCTGGCAGCTGTATAAATCTGACGGTTAAACCTATTACTCAAAATTATCACGGTCACTTGTTCGTCCGTTAATCGGGCAAACGCGGCGTTGTTTCCATGCCAGCGTCCAAAATGATAAATTACTTTTTTTTGATTTGGCAACAATTTTAATCGAAATCCTAACCCGTAATTATTTTGTCCTGGCTTTTCGAAACTATACGGTGAAAAGGCTAGAGCCAGCAAGGAGTCCCTGACAAGTTGTTGAGTATATAAAGCCTGGTCCCATTTTAATAAATCTCGAGGTGTACTATATATATTTTTATCGCCAAAGGTTAAGTCAAGATGATCCAGGGGCCATTGACGATTTCCGTTTGCGTAAGAGGGCGTAGCCCTGTTTGTATCTTTTGCTTGGTATACAAATGTGTTTTTCATTCCCAAATAATCAAAAAGCGAACGACGTAGAAATTCAGGATAGGTATGGCCAGCCACTTTTTCAATGATCGAAGCGAGCAGTAGGTAATTGGTATTACAATACTCAAAACGGGTATCGGGTTTGGCATGAAGTGCAGGCCTGTTTGTAATCATCCAGTTGATTACATCTTCATTGGTGTAAGGAATGCTTCCAACCGTAGGGGGTTCCATGAAGTAAACATAATTTGGCAAACCACTTCGATGAGTGAGTAGCTGTTTTACTGTAATTCCTGGATAGGGCCATGTTGAGAAGAATTGTTCAACGTTGTCTTCTAATGAAAGTTTCTGTTGTTCTATTAATTGAAGAATAGCAATGGCAGTAAACGTTTTGCTAGTGGAGGCTATATGAAGGGGTGTTTCCTCTTGCAGCGGTCTCGTTTTAGTAGGATAGTCAGCATAACCTGCGTAATGTTCAAATAGAATGTTTCCACCTTTAGCTACTATAATACCTCCGCTAAAGAGACCTTGAAATCGGAGCAAGGATTCTTGAAAATACAATGCAATACGTGCGCTTAATTGCTGTTTTTCACTAGCGGGTATGGAAAGTAGAGGAGGGGCTATATAGGGGAGAGGATAGGAGACCCTATTCTTCTCCCAATTACAAGAATAAAAGGTACTGATTACAGTGAAAAGCAGCACTGTCACTATAGGGTTAGCAGGTATCTTTTTCAAGCGTGCCAAAGGTAGGGACTCCTCTTTTTATAGGTATATTTGTTGTACTATGTCTTTGACCAGTTATCCTAAAGAAAAAATAAAGATTTTATTTCTTGAAAATATCAGCGAAGCAGCTGTTCGTGGATTTAAACAACATGGGTATGTGCAGACAGAACGAATCAGTAAAGCATTGTCTGAGAAACAGCTTATGGATGCTATACGTGATGTTCATATTCTGGGCATTCGTTCAAAAACCAACATCACTAAATCTGTATTAGAAGCTGCTCAAAAATTACAAGCAATCGGATGTTTTTGTATTGGTGTTAATCAGGTAGATATTTCCGCGGCCACCAGCCGAGGGGTGGCGGTATTTAATGCCCCGTATTCAAATACTCGGTCTGTTGCTGAGTTGGTTATTGGTGCAGCCATTATGCTAATAAGGCGAATCCCGGAAAAAAATAAAGCGGCTCATGCAGGTCTTTGGCACAAAGACGCAAAAAACAGCTATGAATTAAGAGGGAAAACCATAGGAATAATTGGGTATGGTAATATTGGAAGTCAGGTGAGTGTTTTGGCGGAGGCATTGGGCATGCGTGTTTTGTATTATGACATTGAGAAGAAATTACCATTAGGGAATGCGATAGAAAAAAAGAGTCTCAAGGATCTGGTGAGTCAGTCTGATATTGTTACGCTTCATATACCGGCTACACGACAAACGGAAAACCTCATTAGTGGACAACTTTTAAAGAGTTTCAAGAAAGGGTCTATTTTGATCAATTTTGCACGTGGAGAGGTGGTTGATTTAGTGGCTGTAGAAAAAGCTTTACGGGAGGAATTATTGGGAGGAGCAGCCATTGATGTTTTCCCTGACGAACCAGAAAAGAATGGTGATTATTTTAAAAGCCCTTTACAAGATCTCCCCAATGTTTTATTGACTCCTCACATTGGTGGCAGTACCGAAGAAGCGCAACAGAATATTGGTGAGGATGTCAGCAATAAGCTTTTTAATTATCTAGAAAAAGGGATAAGCTATGGATCGCATACTGTTCCCGCTTTGGCGCTTCCGCCACAAGAAGGCGCCCACCGCTTATTGCACATACATCGTAACACGCCAGGGGTTTTATCAGCTATCAATACTGCCCTTTCAAGTAATAATATAAATATTGTTGGTCAATACTTGAAAACCAATGTTTTGATAGGATATGTTGTGCTTGATATTGATAGTAAATTGTCGGCTAAGGCCCAATCCCTTTTAAAAAAGGTTCCTGGTACAATCAAATCCAGATTGCTTTACTAGTTTATTTATTTCCTATAATTTATATTATGTTAAATAGGATATACTAAATAAAACCACCCTAGAACGAGTGGTCTTATTGTATTTAGTTCTTGATTGATTCGTACCGCTCATTCCACTTCTTTTCTTCAGCCTCCCACTTAGCTTTGTCGGCAAGATTTTTAGCCTTATTGGCCATAACCTTCTTCAGTCCGTAAATTTCAGATAGGTAGCTTGTCACCTTTTTGTATTGCTGTTTGTCACGTACTTCCAGTTCAGCTTTAGAAGCCCTATCGGCAAAAATGGCTGCAGCGGCCAAATATGGATCCTTAGCGCCTTCCATTGTTTCTCCATATTCTTTATCTAGTGCGTCTCTTTTTGCCACATCCTCTTTTGAGGCCATAGTACCGGGTTTGGTTCTTGCTTTCATATCCTGGGCATGCTTATTGCGCTTTTCTTCCACCCGGCTTGCCTTGTTGATATAATGATCTCCAACGTATAGTAAAGGGATTTCATAGTCAGGACGTGATTTAAAGGAACGAGTAAATGCATCAATCATTTTCTTTTCTAACTCAATGTAATTTTCAGGGAGAACCATTCCTTCTTCATCTCTAGGATTCAATGTGTCAAAAATTATTTCACCCAATACTTGATTTGCTTTGAAATTGGTGGGATCTGACGCTAATACTTCATCTATTGCTGCAAGTTTTTCTGTAAACGTATTAACTAGACCTACGGCAAAATCAACTTTATCAAAATCAAAATAATCGCTCTTTGGAAAAACCTCTTTTCCCAGTTTTTTATATTTTTCGAAGCCTTCCATATTCTTCTTACCAAAATGGTAAGTAACTAAATACCGGTAAACTCCTTCATACCCATCTCCTCCTACTTTTGCATCGGCTAATTTAGTATAGTAATTAGCTGCTTCATCTTTGTAGCCACCTGTCTCGGCAGTGATGGCCGCCAGAATAAGTACATTGGTATCTAACGTAGATGTTAAAACTTTTTGTTTGATCAACAAATCAGAATACTGAATGGCCTTCTTTAGTTTTTCAAGCGCCTTTTCATACGCCTTGCTATTATAATCAGTATAACCAAAAGTGTAATAGTTTGAATACAACATTATTATACCATTCTGGTAGATAGGTTCACTAATCAAAGCTAGCGCAGGGTCTAATTCACGGTATTTATTGAATGCAGCATCTGCTTCCTCTATTAGCTGTGAAGCAGCAGGGGTATCTTTTTTACCATCCATATTGGCAACACTGGCATAAACAGCTGTTTTTAAAATATAGGCTTCAGGTTTTGCCGTGTATTTTGCATTTGTGAATGATTTATCTAAATCAGCTTTTGCTTTTTCAAGCTGATTAATCATCACCAATGTTTTTACAGGATCATAACTCTGTGACCATGCAGTGAAAGTTGAAACAACAGTTAAGAGGAATAGCAAGCTTTTTTTCATACAAGTAGGTTGAATATAAAAATATATTAATTGTTTGTTTCTACATTTCCTTCAGGAGTTAATTCATCTCCCGCTACTTCCTGATCATCCAGGTTGGTAATGGCAGCTATTTCATCACCCTCATCCAGCCGAATGAGTTTCACTCCTTGGGTAGCTCTACCTTGTTCACTGATACCACTCACTGGCATGCGTATGGTAACGCCACTTTTACAAGTGATCATTAGATCTTCCGTTGGCGCTACGTCTAAAATGCCAACTACCCCTCCTGTTTTATCAGTTACATTAATAGTTTTGACTCCTTTGCCGCCCCTGTTAGTAAATCGATATTCGTCTACAGCAGTTCTTTTTCCATATCCCTTATCACTAACCACCAAAACCGTCCTTTCATTTTGATTTGCTGGATTCACACAAATCATTCCTACTACTTCATCTTGCTGATCCTCCACTTCAATTCCCGCTACACCAATTGCACCACGGCCAGTTGGTCTTACTTTCTCCTCTGAGAATCGAATTGCACGGCCACTCTTAACTGCCATCATTATCTCACTTTGTCCATCTGTCATACGCGCTTGGATCAATTCATCTCCCTCGACAATGGTGATGGCATTAACGCCCGTTTGTCTTGGGCGACTAAAATCTTCTAAAGCAGTTTTTTTGATGACTCCTTTTTTAGTGCAAAGGATAATGTAATGCGCATTTACAAAGGTCTCATCTTTTAAATCTTTAACGTCCAGAATGGCTCTCACTTTGTCATCAGGAGGAATTTGCATCAAATTTTGTATAGCTCTACCCTTTCCTGTTTTTTCACCTTCAGGGATTTCATAAACATTCAGCCAATAAACCCTGCCTTTTTCAGTAAAAAATAACATGGTATGGTGAGTAGAGGCAACAAAAAGATGTTCGATGTAATCCTCTTCTCTGGTTCGTCCTCCAATTACACCTCGACCTCCTCTTCGTTGTGAGCGGTATTCTTCTGCGGGAGTTCTTTTTATGTAACCCAAATGAGAAATCGTGATTACAACATCCTCTTCTTTTATGAGGTCCTTAATTTTAACTTCATCATCTAAGTAGGTGATTTCTGTTTTGCGGGTATCGGCATATTTTTCTTTGATTTCCAGCAATTCCTGCTTAATCAAAGCAAAACGCTTCGCTTGATCGCTGAGTAACTCTTCCAGCGATTGAATTAGTTTCATTAATTCCTCAAACTCTTCACGAATCTTATCACGCTCCATGCCAGTAAGACGTTGCAAACGCATTTCAAGAATTGCCTTGGCCTGTATTTCGTCTAAGCCCCATCCCGCATTGACTAATTTATCTTTTGCAATGTCAGGGGTAGCGGCGCTTCTAATCAATGCGATGACTTCGTCTATATGATCTAGTGCTATTAAATATCCTTTTAGTAAATGTGCTCGCTTTTGTGCTTCACCTAATTCAAACTTAGCCCTTCTGATAACAACTTCATGCCTAAACTCTACAAACTCCTGAATAAGGTCTTTTAAGTTTAATGTTCGAGGCCTTCCTCTCACAATAGCTACATTGTTGATACCATATGAAGTCTGAAGATCAGTGTGCTTATACAGTTGATTGATGATAACATTTGCAATTGCATCTTTCCTAAGCTCAATGACAACGCGGGTTCCTTCTTTTTGGTTGGATTCGTTATTAACATGGGTGATTCCTTCAATTACCTTTTCATTAACCAACTCTCCTATTCTATTTGTCAGCGCATCTCTGTTAACTTGGTAGGGAACCTCGGTAATTATTAATTGCTCTTTACCACCTGCTTTTGTTTCAACTGTTATATTTCCCCTCACCACCACTCGACCTCTTCCAAAATGCATCGCTGCTTTCACACCTTCCATTCCGTAAATAACGCCCCCGGTAGGAAAATCAGGAGCTTTTACATACTGCATCAGATCATCAATAGTGCATTCTTTATTTTCAATGTAAGCAACACAGCCATCTATGACTTCTCCCAAATTATGGGGCATCATATTGGTTGCCATTCCTACTGCAATTCCACTAGATCCGTTAACTAAAAGTTGAGGTATGCGCGTAGGAAGTACAGTGGGCTCTTCTTCCGAGTCATCAAAGTTCAGTTGGAAATCGACTGTTTCTTTCTCAATGTCATCAAGCATGTGCTCAGCTAACTTCTCAAGCCTTGCTTCTGTATAACGCATGGCAGCAGGTCCATCTCCATCCTGGTTTCCATAGTTTCCCTGTCCATCTACTAACGTGTAACGCATGCTCCATTCTTGAGCCATTCTAACCATTGCGTCGTAAACAGAGGAATCTCCATGGGGGTGATATTTACCTAAAACCTCCCCGACAATACGAGCAGATTTTTTATAGGCTTTATTATGACTCAATCCCAACTCATTCATGGCATATAAAACACGGCGGTGAACAGGTTTCAAGCCGTCTCTTACATCAGGAAGCGCACGACCCACAATGACTGACATTGAGTAGTCAATATATGCCGTTTTCATCTGCTCCTCTATGTTTACAGGAATGATCCGATTATGATCGTTTGTTTCCTGCGGTTGCTGCATTTCTTCCATGTTATTTTTTACTAGTTTCTGCCTGTTTCAATTGTTAAAACAAGGTCTGCAAATCTACCTTTTTAACGCCTTATTTCCCAGTAAAAAAGGGAGGCTTTTACCCTTTATTTTATCCACTTCTGTTAATTAAAAAGGGGGATATTTGGGCTATGAAAATCATCCTATTATTTGGGGCTGGAAAGAGCGCCACAGTGCTGATTCAGTACCTGCTGGAAAAGGCCCCTACAATGGATTGGAATTTGCTAGTTGCTGACACTGATTTAGCACTAATTAATCAGAAAATAGCTGGAAATCCCCGGGGGTTAGCCCTCTGTATGGATGTTAAAAATGCTACTGAAAGAGAAAATGCAATTGCTAAAGCAGACCTGGTTATCTCTCTACTCCCTCCTTCTTTACACATACTGGTAGCCAGGGGTTGTCTTAAATTCAATAAGCACCTTTTTACAGCCTCTTATTTGGACAAGGAGGTTGAGCAGTTGGAACCAGAAATCCGAAATAAAGGGCTCCTTTTTTTGTATGAAATGGGATTAGATCCAGGGATAGATCATATGAGTGCCATGGCTATTCTAGACAAGATAAAAAGCAGCGGTGGAACAATAAAGTCCTTTGTTTCTCATTGTGGAGGATTAGTAGCGCCGCAGAGTGATACTAATCCCTGGCATTACAAAATAAGCTGGAATCCTGCAAACGTAGTAGCTGCCGGAAAACAAGGCGCACTTTATAAGCAGGATAAAGCAATTATTGAATGGCCCTATGAAAATATATTTGATCAAATACGAACTGTAGAGATTGAAAATGCAGGAACCTTGGCATGGTATCCAAATCGAAATTCTATTCCTTACATTTCTTTGTATCGATTAGATGAAGCTGAAACTTTTAGTAGAACAACGCTACGACATCCTGCTTTTATGAAGGGATGGAAAAAAATGATACAGCTTGGTCTAACAAAGGACAATCCCGTTTCAACGTATGCTGCCAAGCATCCAGTTGATATAATTTTTCAAATGCTCACCGCCAATGGGCAAATCGGGCAGTACCAACATTGGTTAAAAGAAGACCCTCTTTTTAAAGAGCAAGTCATGCACTTGGGTCTTCAATCAACTTCCTATGAACTTAAAAAAGTGGAGTATTCTCCAGCCTCTTTGATACAGGAGTTACTCGAGTCAGCATTAAAAATGGTCGACACTGATCAAGATCGTGTGATAATGCAACATGAGATACATTACAGGTTAAATGCAAAGGACCACTATCTTGTTAGTTCCTTGGTATTAGATGGTAAAAATGCAGCTGAAACAGCAATGGCAAAAACTGTTGGTTTGCCTTTAGCAATAGCGGCCACCCTATTTCTTCAAAACAAGATTGATTTGCTAGGGTTACAAAGACCTCTATCGCCAAAGCTCTACCAACAAGTACTACCAGCCCTGGCAAAGGAGGGGGTGCTATTTACTGAAAGAGAAAAAGTGATAAACTAATTGGCTAGTGCTACAAGGGTATCCCATTCATCTGCGGTAACAGGTTGTACTGACAAACGGCTTTGTTTTACCAAGGCTATATTTTGTAATTGCTTAGTAGCCTTTATTGTTGCGAGTGTAACTTCTTTTTTTAATTTTTTTACTGGCGCTACGTCCACGGCAACCCAAGCCTCCTCATCTGTAGTTGGATCTTGGTAGGCTTCTTTAATAATTTTAACTATGCCCACTATTGCTAGCCCCTCATTGCTATGATAAAAAAAGGCTAAATCTCCTTTCTTCATGGCCCGCAAGTTGTTTCTGGCAGCATAATTTCTAACACCATCCCAAAAGGTTTTTTTATCCTTTTCTAATTGCTCCCATGAATATTTGAAAGGTTCTGATTTTAATAACCAGTAAGCCATACGTGTAAATTTACCAACCCGTAGCCAATACATCAGCCAGATGCATGGTTTTCAAAGTGTAGTTTTTTTGTTGAATATACCCTTGTAATTGCATGAGACAAGATAGGTCTGTAGATATCAAATACTCAGCACCAGTTGCTAAGGCATGCTCGACCTTTTGCTCTCCCATTGCCATTGATATAGATTCAAATTTAACGGCAAAGGTTCCACCAAATCCACAACAGGTTTCTGTTTCACTCATCTCAACCAGTTCTAAACCTTCTACTTGCTTTAATAAATGGCGAGGCTCTTCTTTTATTCCACATTCTCGTAATGCAGCACAGGAGTCATGGTAGGTAGCTTTTCCATTTAGCTTGGCACCAAACTTGGTAACTCCTAAGTCTTTACAAAGGAAATAGGAGAACTCAACAACTCGCTGTTTTAATTCTTGCACCTCGTGATGTAGCGAAGAATTGTCAAACAGTCTTTCGTAATAATTTTTAACAAATCCGCCACATGAAGCACTTGGTACAATTATGGGAGCATCACCCTTGAAATCTGAGATGAATTTTTGACAAACTTCTTTTGCTTCTTCCCAATAGCCTGCATTAAAAGCTGCCTGTCCGCAACAAGTTTGTCTGGCATTATAAGATACAGTGCAACCTGCCTTTTCAAGAACTTTGATCATATTAAAGGCAGTATCAGGATACAGTTGATCAATGAAACAAGGTATGAAAAGCTGAACGTTCAACGGCCAGAAATTAATCTTTGCTAGAATAGATACCTAAACGGGCCAAGTTTTTCTCAGCGTCAAATGATTGTTGACTACGAGGATATTTAGCTCGAATCTCCTCATAAAGGGTCACTGCTTCTGTATTATTTTTCATTACTTGGTCAGCGAAGTAAGCTGCCATGAAAAGGTATTCAGGAGAATTAACTTCATCCTTTTCAAAATGATATCCAGCTTTTTTATAGTTTTCCAATGCCTCTTTGTTTTTTCCACTGTCAGCGTATGCATCACCCAATAACTTAAAGGCACGCGCTTGTGTAATCTTGGAATCGGTTGAAAACTTTTCTAAATAAGTGATCGCTTTTGCATTGTCCCCAATTTTGAGGTAGCAACTTCCTGCATAAAAGCAAGCTAAATTGGCAGCCTGCGTTCCACTGTGTTTTTCAATAAACTTAATAAAACCCAGGTTTTGCCCATCGCCATTTAAGGCCAACGCAAGGGAGTCTTTTCGGTAGTAATCCTCTGCACGGAATAAAGCCTCTGATGCTTTTTTCTCTCTGGGCAGTTGATAAAACTCTTGATAAGCATACCAAGCCGCAACCAAACCAATGATGATTAAGGCAGCTAAACTTAGTTGCTTGCTATACTGATTCCAAAGCTTTGCGACTGTGTTCGTTGATTGAGTAGTTTCCATATCAATTTTAATCAATTATAAAAGGATAATTTGCGTCAACATAGACATCTTTCAAAACCTCACTCTCATCTGGCCATGGACTTTCTTCTGCAAACTGCACTGAGGCGGCAACCATTTCATCCACTCTTTTATTAATACTATCAAGCAGCTCCTGTGAAGCATGCCCCTCCGATAGTATAGTTTGTACAATCTGTTGAATCGGATCTTTTCCACGATACTCATCTACTTCGTCTTTACTGCGGTATTTCTGTGGGTCACTGATTGAGTGTCCTTTGTAACGGTATGTTTTTATTTCAAGTAAAGTGGGTCCTCCTTTTTCACGGGCACGATTTACAGCACGAATAACTCCGTTATGTACCGCTTCAGGGCTCATTCCGTCAATTATGTCAGCAGGCATTTCGTAGGCATCTGCCAATTTATATATTTCAATGACATTTGAGGTTCGCTGGAGAGAAGTGCCCATTGCATAATTATTGTTTTCACAAATAAATACAACAGGAAGTTTCCACAGCATTGCCAGGTTGAACGTTTCATGTAACATTCCTTGTCTAGCAGCACCATCTCCAAAAAAAGCTAGCACAACATTATCAGTATCTCTGTATTGTTCCGCAAAGGCTAGCCCCGCTCCCGTTCCTATTTGAGCTCCGACTATTCCATGTCCTCCATAAAAATTATTGGCCTTGCTAAAAAAGTGCATGCTACCACCTTTGCCTTTAGCACAGCCGGTGGCTTTACCATACAGCTCTGCCATACAGCTGTTTACAGAAACACCCTTGGCTATAGCCAGGCCATGGTCACGGTATGCCGTAATAAAAAGGTCTGCGGGTAGAGTAGCCGTCATACAACCGGCTGCAATTGCTTCCTGGCCAACATAGGCATGAAAGAATCCTCTTATTTTACCCTCCATTTTATACTTTTCCTCTGCCATCAACTCAAATTGACGGATTAGCTGCATCAGCTCGTACCAGTAGAGGTAAGTTTCCTTAGAAAATTTGCTGGTCAACGGGTTCAATTTTGAGTCGCAAAAATAAGGGAAAGACCCCACATTAGGTAAATTGCAACCCAGTATGCCCCAGCTCACCCAATTGTCACTTACCCAATTTAAAAATTATGGCTCCAGCCAGTTTTCCTTCCAAAAAAGGATTGTTGGAGTAACAGGTTTAAATGGGGTTGGTAAGACAAATTTGCTGGATGCCATTCATTTCTTATGCTTAACCAAAAGTTACTTTACAAGATCTGACCATGCAGCTGTCAAGCAGGGTGAATTTGGATTTAGGCTTGAGGGGGTATTTGATAGATTTTCATCAGCTGAAAAAGTAAGTATTATTCTTCGTGAAAATGGGAGAAAAGAAATTACAGTGAATGACGCTCTTATTCAAAAACAAGCAGATCATATCGGGAACTATCCCTTGATTTTCATTACACCCGATGACTCCTTGCTGATAACAGGTGAAAGCAAAGAGAGGCGATCGTATCTTGATCAATTGATAGCTCAACTTGATCCTGTCTATTTGCGCAATCTTTTATCCTATAACAAACTTCTGCTGCAACGAAATGCATTGTTGAAAGATATGACCGAAAATAAGAGTTCGGATTCAACTGTTTTAACAGCCATTGATCAACAAATCATCCCTGCAGGCACCTATCTGCATGCAGGACGTATTAAAATAATCACTGACCTAATCCCACAAATCATACTGCTCTATAATAAAATTGCAAAGACAATTGACAAACCAACAGAAGAAATTACTATTCAATATAAAAGTCAGCTTGAACTTTTCAGTTTTGAACAATTACTAGCCAACAATCAGCGGAAGGACCTTTTATTACAACGAACAACGCAAGGGCCTCATCGCGATGATATTTTATTTAACATGCAAGATCAAGCCTTCAAGGCCATCGCTTCGCAAGGTCAACGTAAAAGCCTACTCTTTGCAGTGAAGCTGGCTGCACTACATATTCTTGAGAAGAAAAACGAAAGCCCTCCTCTCCTTCTCTTGGATGATCTTTTTGAAAAACTTGACGAAGTTCGAGTACAGAATTTAATAAGATTAGTAGTTGAACAAACAATTTCACAAGTTTTCATTACGGATACATCCGCTAATCGATTAGAATCCAATCTTCAAAAGCTTAATCTTCCTTATCAGATCTGTTCTATATAATCCACTTACTTTTGCACTATGTCAACGTATTCACTTGCGCAAGCGCTTCAACTTTACCTAAAGGAAAGTCGTGTAGGAGATCAGTTGCAGGCATTCCAAATTCAAGACGCATGGGAAACCTTAGTCGGTAAAACTATTGCCCGCTACACTGACAGCGTACGTTTACAGGGAGATAAACTCTTTATTCACACGCAAGTGGGCCCTCTTCGTAACGAATTACAATTTCAACGCACAACTATTTTACAAAAAGTAAATGAATGGCTGGGTTCTCCTATTGTCCGTGAGGTAATAATTCAATGATTAGTTACTCAATAATCTACAGCTGCCTTTTTTCTTATCACCACTCCTTTTTCAAGGTAATAAATAGTGGGATTAGTTCTGGCTGCCGTTTGTATGGCTTTTAAATCACAGCTATACACAGGCCAGCCGTTGAATTTAGTGGAAGATAAAAGTTTTCTAACTGCTGTGGGCTGTGCTGTAATCACATATACTGGAATTCTGTTGTAATCGGTTTTTGTATGCCGAAGCAAATCCAACGATTCAAAACTTTTTTCCAAATTTGTTTTATTGTCAACTATTACCAATAAAACAGCGGGCAATTGTAATATATAATCCGTAGAATCAATACCTGTTTCACCAGATAATACAAATCCTTTTATTGGTGGATCCATATCTTTTCCAGGACGAATCAACTTGTCCTCTCTACGCACAAACTGGTAAGTTTGGGGCGAAAAATCAGCCGGAAAGGAAGTAGCTGGGAATTGTATCAGCTGATTATTTTTCTTGTAAGTAAAATAGATAACGGTGCTGTCGGGGATAGCTGTTGCTGGAATTTTTCGGTTTTCAATGAGGTCAGTACCAATTTTATATGGCAGACAATCAATTTGGGGAAGGTGGTTTAACGTATAAACCTGAAGCCCTCCTGCTATTAAAATGCTTAGTAAACAATTAAATCCTGCATACCGAAAATTGGTAGCAACTTTATTTGCCTTAGGAAAGCATAAAAGAAAAGAAAGCATTATCAATAATACTATGTCTTTATAAAAAGATTGCCCAGCTGTTAGTGGTATGCAATCTCCAAAACAGCCACAATTTTTTGGATATCCTGTAAAATAGGTGTAGCCAGTTAAGGCGGTAAAAAAAAGCAATAATAGTAACACTAAAAACTGTGTTGCTTTTACTCTAAAATTTAACAACAAGGCTGTCCCAAGACCTATTTCAGCTGTATTCAAAATAATTGCAATAGGTAGCGTATATGAATCGAGGAAATGCAACTCCCCTACTTCAAGAAATTCTTGTATTTTATAACTAAGACCTTGTGGGTCATTTGCTTTAATCAGGCCTGAAAAGATAAACAAAAGGCCTACGAGTAAACGAAGAAGGAGGTACAACCATTTCATAGTAATATCAAGGCAAAAATTGCATAATTAATTATATCGAGATAATTCGCATCAATCCCTTCACTAATTAATGTTTTCCCATCATTAGTTAGTATTTGTTTGATACGTTGCAATTTCACTAAAATTAAATCTACAAAACTCTCCTGACTCATTTCTCGCCACGCCTCGCCATAATCATGGTTTTTATCTAACATCAATTTTTTTGCAGTACCCACCTGCTGATTATATAAAAGGGTTAATTCCTCAACTGGAATTTCCTCTATCTCTGCGGTGGTCAACTGTAATTGAATCAAGCCAATCACACCATAGTTGATGATTCCTTGAAATTCAGCTGCTATATTATCGTCAACGCGTTGTGTACCCTTCTGCTGTATAGTTCTAATACGTTGTGCTTTGATGAAAAGTTGGTCAACAACGGATATAGTCCTTAGCACCCTCCAAGAAGTTCCGTAATCAGCAGATTTTTTTAAAAAAATATCCTTGCATGATTCGATTACTTTATCATATTGATTTGATGTATCCTGCATAGCTTACTGACTTTCGTACCTTTATCAAAATTAAACAACAAGGCGTAATGAATACACTAAAGAGCAAGGATAAGATACTAGTTGTGGATAAACCCATTGTTATGGGGATACTTAATATCACCCCCGACTCTTTCTTTGCATCTAGTCGTATTTCCATTATTGATAATTTACTTCCTCGTGCTGAGCAATTATTAGCTTCTGGTGCGTCTATACTTGACATAGGAGGACAAAGTACCCGTCCAGGCAGCCAACGGCTTTCAGCTGAAGAGGAATGCATCCGTGTAATCCCCGCCATCGAGCAACTTGCTAAAGAATTCCCTGACGCTTTTTTATCAATTGACACCTATCATGCAAAGGTAGCCGAGGAGGCTATAACAGCAGGTGCACATATGGTAAATGATATAAGTGCCGGCTTGCTTGATGCCAATATGATTTCCGCTGTATCACGCTTGCAGGTTCCTTATGTAATCATGCATATGCGCGGTGAACCACAAACAATGCAATCAAAAACAGATTATGTTAATGTGGTAAAAGAGGTGATTAACTTTTTGGCGGAAAGAAAAAAGGTGTGTCTGCTCCATGGCATACAGCAAATAATTGTAGATCCTGGAATAGGTTTCTCCAAAACCATCGAGCAAAATTTTGAATTAATAGCTAATCTGGAGGCATTTCGAGCGCTGGAATCCCCCCTGTTGCTAGGGCTCTCCAGAAAATCCTTTATTTATAAAACACTCCAAACAGATCCTGCAGGGGCCTTAAATGGAAGCACCTTTCTGCATGCCATTGGCTTACAAAAAGGTGCCACTATTTTAAGAGTACATGATGTTCAAGAAGCCGTTGAAAATATAAAGTTATTCAACGCGCTATTTCCTAATTTGTAGCGGGTGCTTTTGCTTGTACATCAGTTACCTCTACCTCAAAAATTAAATGATCGTATGGCTTAATAGGGCCGCCTGGAGGAGGCGCTGCACCATATCCTAGCAAAGAAGGAATATATACTTTTCCTTTAGCACCTTTTCTTAAAAAAGGCATTGCCTCGTCAAATCCTTTGATCATTTGCCCTACTCCAACAGAAAATTTGAGAGGTTCAACATGTTTGAAAGTTGTATCAGTATTACTATCAAAAACCTTACCCTCAAATGTCTTACCGGTATAATTTACAGAAACATAATCTCCTTTCTTAATCAAATCTCCTGTACCTGCGGACACCACTTCTACGTAAGCACCAGCAGGGGTACGTTGAACAGTACTAAGTTTTGCACCAAGAAATTTTTCAACTTCAGATTTTTCACGAATGCTATAAGCTTTACTTTCATTTTGCTCATCCAGTGTTTTTAAACTATCTGAACTAAAAATTCCTAACACTTTTATGAAGGTAATAATCCGATCCCCCTTTTTAAATTCAGGAGGAAGATTGCCTGCAGGAAGTCTCTTTAAAAAAGTATCCATCATTTGAGTGGCAATTACTGAGTCTCCACGGTGCAGTGATGTCCATAACTCCGAAATGTCATATGGCTGCGTTTGTGGAGGGACAGGTATATAAATGGGGAGTCTGTTACCTGTAGTGAAATAAACACTGTCGTTGATTTTTTGCGTCAATGTCAATTTGATATAGTCGCCAATTCGAGCTTGTTGCGTATCCTTACTTCTTATCAATTGGTAAGGCATACCCCCTGGCGTTTTTTGGTAGGCAGGTCCAGCACAACTTATCATACAGGATGTTAGAAAGCTGAGCGCAAGAAATTTAAATGATGCGTGCATAAATACAAGTTAAATAAGTGATGATTGTGTTTTTATTACTTCTTTAAATCTGGCAACCGTTTTATCAAGCGAGTCACTACTTCTGCCACCCGCTGCATTGAAATGGCCTCCACCCTCAAAAAAGGTTCGGGCAAATGTATTGCAATCAAATGAACCTTTGCTCCTAAAACTCCATTTTCTTTCCTCCTCTCTATCAATAACCAATGCTACCATTTTTATACCCTGAATAGATTGCGGATAGTTGACAAGTCCATCAGTATCACCGGTTTTGATTTGAAATTTTAGCAAATCTGATTTAGGAATGGCAATTAAGGCTGTATTATACTCATAAAATATTTCCATTCTATGAAGAAGCACATGACCAATAAAACGTAATCGATTTTCTAAAAAGTTATCATAAAGTCCTTCATGAACTTTTCCATGATCTAATCCGCGCGATTTAAGATCAGCAACAATAGCGTGCACACCTGAATGTGCAGAAGCAAAACGAAATGAACCAGTGTCCCCCACCAGTCCGGCATAAATGCATTCAGCAATAGATAAATCAATCATAGGTAAATCCTCTGCCGCATGTATAAAGTCGTAGATCATTTCGCAAGTAGAACTTTTAGTGGAATCGCTTACTCCAAAATGAAAAGATTCTGTTGCAGGTTCTTGGTGATGGTCAATGAGCACTTTTGTACAAGTAATTTCAGCTAACTTTTGAGCCATTGATTTAGTACGATAAAAGGCATTAAAATCAAGGCAAAAAAGGGTGCTTGTTTTCTCTAAAATGACATCAGCCTTATCTTTCTGTTTTTCGTAATTAATTACTTTATCCGATCCTGGCATCCAATTAACCCATTCTGCCCAATTAGTAGGTGATATCACAGTTACCTCATGGCCTTTTTTTATTAAATAATGTGCTAATGCAAGTGAGGAGCCCATCGCGTCTGCATCTGGCTTTTGATGGGTGGTAATTACTACTTTTTGGGGGGCTTGCAAAAAGGGAAAAAGGGCTGAAATTGTCTTCATGAAGGCTAAAGGTATGAAAAGATAGTTGTAACTTTGCGGCGCTAAACACACTACAAATGAGTAACCGGACTTTCACCATGATTAAGCCAGACGCCTTTCGTAAAGGTCATAGTGGCGCTATTTTAGATCGTATAATTAAGGAGGGATTCTCCATCAAAGCTTTAAAAATGCTTCATCTCTCTGAAAGCAAGGCCGGAGAATTTTACGCAATTCACCGTGAGCGCCCGTTCTATGGTGAACTGGTATCTTTTATGAGCAGCGGCCCTATTATTGCAGCCATCTTGGAAAAGGATAATGCTGTTGAGAGCTTCAGGAAATTAATTGGTGCTACTAATCCAGCTGCAGCTGAGGAAGGAACCATCAGAAAATTATTTGCTAGCTCAGTTGGAGAAAACGCTATTCACGGAAGTGATAGTAATGAAAATGCAGCTATCGAATCTGCCTTCTTCTTCTCAGGTCTGGAACAATGCTAATTATTAATTCTTAGTATCAGTTGATAAAACCGCCCCAAGGCGGTTTTTTTAATACCGAACCCTGAGTATGATTGAAGTACCCTTGTCCGATAAGGTAAAGGAAGCTTTTTGAAAACTGGGGGGGCCAGCAAATCCTATTACATTATTTGAAAACCCATATCCTTCTTTTGGTAATCCAATAATTGAAGTCAACATTTTCCCGTTTTCATCTTCATCATGAAGTAACGCAATTGCGTAAGTACCCGTTTTCATATTCTTTACTACTATAGGTAGTTGCAGTTGTTTCAATGGGACACGAAGCTTAGTGGTTGCTTTACTAGCGTCCGCTGGAAAACCTGCAGGTGAAGAAAATATGCTAAGTAGTACTACTCCTTTTTTATTTTTAAGCCCTTGTAAATCTATTTTCAAATCACCGACCGGTAAGGAAGTACTTTTCTCCTGCGCTACCACAAGCGATAACAGAAAAAAGTGAATGGAGAAAATTAGAAAGATGCTACTGTACCACTGCCTCTTCTCCATATAGTTGATCTTTGTATTTAAGGGAAGGAGATGGAAGAAAATCTCCAATACCAAGCTGGCTCCATTTTTTATTAACTTTCTCTATAGTGGCAGGATCTGCAACTATGATATTGGGCCAATCCCGTTGAAAATTATCAAACTCTTTGGTTTTTCTTGTTCCATCAAGACCCATACAAGCTGTGTAAGGAAAACCTGAAGATTTAAAAAGAAAACCGTCCCTTTTAGGATCCAGATTATTACAGAAGCGCCATAAACTGGTTGCCAAGTCATTGGGGTCTACCGTATGCTCAACATATAGCACCATTTTGATGCTGGCCATGGGAGATAACGCAGCAATACTAAGATGCAATTCCCTAACATGACCTGGTTTATTCTTTTCCACGGCAACCACAATACATGGAATGTCTAAATCAAGGAGACTAGTATTTACGTTACGTATAGCAGTTGAATGGTTGAGCAGTAGTGCTTTTAAAGATGCAGCAGAAATCGTTATTACCGGACAAGCATAATCCTCTTCTTGTTCTTCATTCATTTTTTTTGTTCCGTCAATACACATTTTTCCTCCAAATCCCAATTTGCTACAACTATGATCTAAAACATCCATTGGGCCAGTAGAGAAAGATATATCGGTTGCAGGATTTAGGTTGGCAAATACATATTGAGCTAATTCCCGATAAGCCTGTATGGTGATACCTTGATCTGCAAGGACTAAAATTTTATTGAACATCATTTGTCCAGCCCCCCACATAGCATTCATTACTTTTTGCCCTTGCCCAGCATATTCTTTATTGATCTTCGTGATTACCAGATTATGGAAAACCCCCTCAATTGGCATATCCATATCCATAATTTCAGGAACCATGGTCATCTTTATGGGGGCTAAAAAAATTCGTTCTGTTGCTTTTCCTAACCAAGCATCTTCTTGCGGTGGAATCCCAACAATTGTAGCAGGATAAATTGCATTTTTTTTATGGGTAATAGCAGTTACATGAAAACGAGGATACCAATCAGGTAAGGAATAATAACCTGTGTGATCTCCAAAGGGTCCCTCCCAGATTAAATCCTCAGCCGGATCCACATACCCCTCGATAACAATATCGGCATCTGCAGGAACTTCTATTTCGGGTTGCGTTATACAGCGAACTAATTCAACTTTTTTCTTTCGTAGAAAACCTGCAAGCATGTACTCGTCTACATTTTCGGGTAATGGAGCTGTGGCACTATATGCATAAACAGGATCACCTCCCAATGAAACTGCCACTGGCATTTTAATACCCGCTTTTTTATACGCATTAAAATGTTTTGCACTTACTTTATGTTTATGCCAGTGCATACCTGTCATGTCAGCACTAAAAACCTGCATACGATACATTCCCACATTTCTACTGTTTGTTTCAGGATCTTTAGTATGAATTACAGGTAAGGTAATAAAGGGCCCTCCATCTTTTGGCCAGCAAGTAAGTACTGGTATTTTGTTAAGATCTGGATTTAATAAAACGAACTCTTGACAGGCTCCTTTCCCATTAATAATTTTGGGCATCCAACTGGCAAACTGACCTAGCTTAGGGAGTAAGCGAAGTTTGTCAAGAATATTTTCTTTAGGAGAGGAAAGTAGCTTAAACAAGTCCTCGATCTCCCGGGCAATAGCATCAAGTGAGTCTACTCCTAATGCCATACACATTCTTTTCTCACTCCCATATCCGTTCATCAAAACAGGGAAATCTGTACCAGTATTCTCAAACAAAAGCGCCTTACCACCCCCACCCGATTTACTAACTCGATCGGTAATTTCAGCAATTTCTAAATGGGGATCTACATACGTTTTAATACGAATTAACTCACCATTTTTTTCCAGTGCTTCAATAAATGCTTGTTGATCTTTCCAGGCCATCTTACAATTATATTATTAATGCTACAACAATCAGTATATAGCTATTGTTCACTTTTTTGAATCCCCATGTAAGTAACTCCCAACCCGGCTTGATTTGGCAACTGAATCTTGCCATCTTGATAAATAAGGCCACTGGAGAGATCTTCCGACAATAATAGAGGGCCATCCATATCCAAATAATCAACCCATTCTCTTAGATGTCCTATTGCAGCAGAACCGATGGTAGATTCATTCATACAGCCCAACATGATTTTCAGTCCAAGTTCACGCGCCTGTTTTATCATTCGCCTGGCAGGTGTGATACCTCCGCATTTAGTTAGTTTGATATTTATTCCATCGAAACCAATGGCGCAACGAGACACATCTTTTTCTGAGACACAGGATTCATCAGCAATCAGTGGAATGGAAGATATTGTTTTCAATGACTTCATTTCCTCGCTATTTTCTTTTGGTAGCGGTTGCTCTATTAATTCAACTCCTAATGCTTCTAATTTTGGTATAAGTTGGACAGCTGTTTCATAAGTCCAACCTGCATTTGCATCTACTCGAAATGGCGCTTTGGTATGTGAGCGGAGGAGCTCTAATGTAGCTATATCAGCTGTTGAACCAACTTTGATTTTATAAAGCGGCCAAGGCCTTTCCTTCATTTTTTGAAGCATCCTATCAGGAGTATCTATTCCAATTGTAAAATCTGTCAGTGGGCC
>VGMN01000005.1 GCA_016866355.1 Bacteroidota bacterium | reverse complement strand
AAGGGCAGGCCAAGGTTATCGATGAGGTAACGGTTGCCTACTATGGAGAGGCCCCACGAAAGAATTTTGTCTATTGTGTAGAGCGTCCTTTGCCGTAGCCCAGGGTGTAAAAACTTTTTCACTAAAATTTAACAGAAATTATATATTTGTTACAAATAAAATCAAACATGAAAAAACGACTTTTTCAACTCGTTTGCCTGCTGCTGGTTGCTGGTCTAACCTGGGCGCAGAATGTAACGGTAACCGGTAAGGTAACCGATGAAGCGGGTAATCCGCTGGCCTCTGCCTCGGTACAGATCAAGAAAACCCGCTCGGGTACAACGACAGATGCACAAGGTAATTTTTCGCTGAATGCAGCTCCCGGCACGGTGCTGGTCGTATCTGCGGTCGGTTATGAGGCCAAAGAATTCAGCGCCAGTGCAAATCGTGCAACTATTTCTCTTGCTGCCGACACCCGTTCCCTTTCTGAGGTGGTGGTGACCGGTTTCGGGGGTGCCCAGATCAAAAAAGATCTGACCGGCAATATTGCCCGCGTTAAAGGAAAAGATATTGAGTTTATGCCCACCCCCAGTGTGGATGCTGCTCTGCAGGGCAAGGCCGCCGGGGTGTTCGTTAATAGTCAATCCGGTAAGTTGGGGCAGGCTGTTACCGTTCGTGTACGCGGTAACTCGTCGATCAGCGCCAATAGCCAGCCCTTGTATGTATTGGATGGTGTTCCCATTACCACAGACGACCAAAGCCGCTACGGTGGAGACATGAATCCGCTTACCGATATCAATCCTAACGATATTGAGTCTATCGAAGTATTAAAGGACGCCTCTGCCGGTGCCATCTATGGTTCTCGCGCCGCCAACGGGGTTGTGCTGATCACCACTAAGCGTGGTAAAGCCGGTAAGACCTCTGTATCTTTTAATTTTCAAACCGGATATAGCGAGGCTACCAAGCGTCTCGATATGCTTAACTCAGAAGAGTATGCAGAGTTGATACTCGAAGGAGCCGCTTACAGAGATAATCTGTCTGGAACACCACTTACAAGTCCTAGCAGCTGGACCACTTACGTCAAGGACGATGTGATGGACTACTTCAGCTATGGCCAATGGTCGGCTGATCCACGCAAATCATATGACTGGCAAGATGCGGTCTTTCAAAAAGGCCCCTATCGTCAGGCCGATCTGCAACTTCGTGGCGGTAGTGCCAACACGAAGTTCTTCTCTTCGTTTCAGCATCTGGAGCAGACCGGTACCATTATCGGTAACGACTTGGTTCGTTCTACCGGTCGATTGAATATTGACCAGAAAGCCAATGAGTGGTTAGACTTGGGTGTGTCTTTGAGCTTGTCTCGTACCTATAACAGAAGGTTGCCCGATGACAACGCCTTCTCAAATCCATTGCAGGCCATCGCTCTGATGCCCATGACTCCGTTTCTGGACCCTAACACCGGGCTTGATGCCGGAACACCTCCCGGTGATGTAAATATTCCTCTGTATTATAATCCGCTGCTGACTGTTAAGTATGCCAAGTTTACGCAAGATGTGTATCGTACGTTCGGCAATACTTATTTTAAGGCCAAGCTTGCTCCCGGACTTATCTTTCAAACAGAGTTTGGTTTGGATTTCTTAAGTCAAAACGAAGAGGGATACTTTCAATCACAGACCGTTCGTAACCAAACTCGTGCCGTACGCGGGGTAGGATCCAACTCCGGAACCTTTGTTACCAATTATAATACGAATAGCTATTTTACCTATACAAAAGTAAAAGGAGATCACAACCTTAATGCGACATTGGGTATGCAATACCAGCAGTCGCAAGCCAAGTATAATTTTACCGAGGGTACCGACTTTCCTTCTAACTCGTATCAGAAGATCGCCAGTGCCGCTACCAAATCGGGCGGTAGTTCTTCGCAGACCGATTTTCGTTTCTTGTCTTACTTTCTTCGTGCCAACTATATTCTCAAAGAGAATTACATCTTGTCGGCGAGCGGTCGTATCGATGCCTCTTCTCGTTTCGGAAAGAATGCTCGTCAGGGTTTCTTCCCGGCCGTTTCTGCCGGATGGATCTTGTCTAACGAAGGATTCATGAGCAAATTGAGTCAGATCAGCTTCTTGAAACTTCGTACCTCTTATGGTATTGTGGGTAATGCCGAGATCGGCAACTTTCCTCAATTGGGACTCTTTGCGGGTGACGCCGGATATGCCGGTGCCGCGGGTCAGCGCCCTTCTCAATTGAGTAACCCCGATCTACAGTGGGAGCGCACGGCTCAGCTCGATGCGGGTATCGATTATGGATTATTTAATAACAGAATTACTGGTGAAATTGATTACTACATTAAGAAAACAGACGGATTGTTACTCAATGTGAACATTCCTGCTACCACTGGTTTTAACAGCCAAGTTAGAAACGTGGGTAAGTTAGAGAACCGTGGATGGGAGTTTGTGCTAAACACACAAAATCTGGTAGGGGCCTTCAAATGGTCTACCAACATCAACTTAGCCTTTAACAGAGGTAAGGTGACCGATATCCAAGGTCAGATTATCAATGGAGGCGTAAGCAGCATGAACCGCGTAGAGCAGGGATATAATGTGGGCGTTTTCTATACTCCCGAATATGCCGGTGTTGATCCTGCCAACGGAAATGCTCTTTTTTATAAGAATGTTAAACTCGCTAACGGAACGATCGATCGTACTACTACCAGCAACTATGCAGAGGCACAGCGTGTGGTAGTGGGTGACCCCAACCCCGATATGATCTTTGGTTTTACCAACAACTTCTCTTACAAGAGTTTTGATATGACCATCTTCTTTAACGGCGTACAGGGTAACCAAAATAATATTTACGGCATGGGCCGTTACTCTTCGGCCAGCATGCTGTACGAGGACAATAATACGGCCGATCAGTTGCGCCGCTGGAGAAAGCCCGGTGATATTACCGATATTCCCCAAGTGCGTCTATACCGTGTAAATGGTTCGCAGGCCAGCAGTCGCTACATTGTAGATGGCTCTTATGTTCGTCTGCGCACCCTTTCTCTTGGGTATACCCTTAACAGCAAGCAGCTGGCTAAGTTAAAGATGGAGAAGCTTCGGGTGTATGTATCTGGTCAAAACCTCTTGACCTTTACCAAGTATCCTTATTGGGATCCCGAGGTCAATGCCGACACTTTTGACTCGAATATTGCCAAGGGTAATGATTTCTATACGCCACCTCAGCCCAGAACTATCTTGGTGGGTGTAAATGTTAACTTCTAATCTTTTTAATTCAAGGATATGAAACTATTAAAATCAATTGTCGCCAACAGCAGTTTGCTTCTTGCTCTGACCAGTGTTACAATCACTGGTTGTGAAAAGCGCCTCGACATTGCACCGTATCAGAGTATTGCAGAAGATCTTGCTCTTAATACAGAGGGCGATGTACTGGTAACCTTAGTCGGTTGCTATGACGGTATACAAAGTGCCGCCACATTGGGTGGCGAGATTATGGTGCTGAACGACCTGATCGGTAATTCTACCAACATCAATTTTACCGGAACATTCGCCGGCTTGAACGATGCGTGGAACGGACTGATGGTGTCAAATAATAGCTTTGCTGCCAGCACGTGGTCCTCGTCTTACAACACGATCAATCGTTGTAATAACGTGCTGAGTGCCGTCGATAAGGTAACCTCATCAGTTGCCAAGAAAAATTCGGTAGAGGGTGAGGCTTTGTTTATTCGCGCTACTCTTTATTTTGAGTTGGTGCGTCTTTTTGCCAAGGCGGTAGGTGACGGAGATGCCAATGCTAATCCGGGAGTACCCTTGGTACTGACCCCCACACGGGGCGTAACCGAAGCAGATTACAAGCCCAGAAGCTCGGTGCAAGCCGTCTATACTCAAATTGTAACGGATCTTACCCGTGCCGAGTCGATCTTACCCAGCTCGAACGGATTTTATGCCAACAAGTGGGCAGCCGCTGCCATGCTGGCCCGTGTGCAGCTGATGCAAAAGAATTTTGCTGCTGCTCGTGATGCTGCAAATCGTGTTATTGCAGGGAGTGGTCGTAGTCTGAATACTGACTTTACCCGTTTGTGGTATACCATGATCAATAATGGTGGTGTCATGCCAACAGAGTATCTTTTTGGCGTTAAGGTTACCACCCAAGATGGTACCAATGCTATCAATACGTATTTCGGAAGAACTATAACCCCGGGTACTGCCGGCAGAAGTGATTGTAAGATTCGCCCTGCCCACGTTGCCTTGTACGAAGCCGGTGACCGTCGTAATTTCTTTGTACTCTCTGGCGGTAGCTTCTATACGCAAAAGCACCTCGATCGATTTGGCGATGTACCGGTTATTCGCTTAGCCGAAATGTTCTTGACCCGTGCCGAGTGTAATTTCCGTTCTAGCACGACAGTAGGCGCCACCCCGCTGGCCGATGTAAATACAATTCGCACCAGAGCCGGCTTAGCGCCTCTGACCACACTTACGCTGAATGATATAACCCGCGAACGTTTCCTCGAGTTGGCCTTTGAAGGACATAACCTTCCTGAGGCAAAGCGTTTACAAACCAACGTAGGATCTTTTGCCTGGAACTCTCCAAAGCTAATTATGCCCATTCCGCAGCGCGAGATGGATGTAAACAAACAATTGGTACAGAACGAAGGCTATTAATAGTAAACCAAAACGCAACTAAAAAGGGATCTGTTTTCAGGTCCCTTTTTTTTAAAGCAAATGAGAGTCGTTCAATTTCTATTTGTACTCTTGCCCCTTTGGGTGTATAGACAGTCGGGGCTTACCGGGGCCATTGCCTGTAGTACCGGCGATACGACGTTAGGGTTACAACAAACCTCGACCCAATTTTTTAGCGGCGTTATTGTTTGGTCAGATGCCGGTGCAATCAAGTACAGCGCACTGTAAGCCTCCTCGTAGGACGTAGAGAATCACTGAAAGTAATCCAGTCCAAGTCACAAATTAAAAGTCCTACATGAAGTGCGGGATTTTTAATTTTACATAAAATCCTAATTATGAAACCTGTCCAAAACTTCAGTAATCATTCTCGCTTACATCCTACCTATCATTACTTTATTGCACCATTAGCAATTGGAAGTCTGATAGCGAGTGGTTGGATGCTTTTTTGTAATCCTGCAAACAGCTGGCATCCTATTTTACTTTTTATTATAAGCTTGACATTGACTAGCACCGCAGCGCTATTACGTGTTTATGCATTGAAAGTACAAGATCGTGTAATTCGTAGTGAGGAAAACTTTCGTCATTTTAGGTTAACGGGTACTGTATTGAATCAACAATTACGAATGAGTCAAATCATTGCCCTGCGTTTTGCTTCAGATGATGAATTTCCAGCACTTGCAGCTCGTGCGCTTAATGAAAAAATGACGGCAAAGCAAATAAAAGGGGCAATTGTAAGTTGGCGTGCAGATTACTGGCGCATCTAGTACTTATTCCACCTGTATGGCAAGAGCCGTCTGTGGTGTGGGGTAGAACGCGAGGCAGGTTGCACAATTTTCATTCATGCGCGTGGTGACGCGAAAATAAAATTCATCTCCTTCTCTAATATGGCCGGGGAACTGACAGGGGTTCGCTAAGCGAAATGCATTTTGGTAAGTTAATCCGGTGGTAGGGTCAGTCCAGCTATTTTCAAATTGTCCAGGATCGAGTGTACCCTCTACTAGGGTAATAGTGATGTTTGCGCAAATTCCGTTGACAGCTAACTTCCCCTTTAAGAGTGGGCCATTTACTTGCTTTTCGCACTGGAATCCTAACAGTGAAAAAGTAAAACCGATCAGTAATAATATTCGAGCCGCATTTTTCAAAGTAAAGTATTTGTGTAAAAGTAAGTAAAATCTCAGATTTCATTAGACCCTAAGCTGTAGGGGCTTTTCTTACATTTGAATCATGAAATCAATGCCTTCCGGTGCAGATCAGTCCATGAGTAGACTACTTTCAATCATGGATGATTTACGCGAGAAATGTCCATGGGACCAGAAACAAACAATTTCCTCATTACGCCAACTTACTATTGAGGAAACTTACGAATTGGCTGATGCTATTACTAATCAAGATCTGCCTGCCATAAAAGAAGAATTAGGCGATTTATTATTACACCTTGTTTTTTATGCAAAAATTGCTGCGGAGGAAAATGCTTTCACCTTTAATGATGTGGTGGAGGGGATTTGTAAAAAATTAATTGATAGGCATCCGCATATTTACGGTGATGTGATAGTTCAGGACGAACATGAGGTGAAACGAAATTGGGAAAAGTTGAAAATGAAAGAAGGCAAAAAGTCTGTGTTGAGTGGGGTTCCAGTTAGTTTACCTGCGCTTGTGAAAGCTATGCGATTACAAGAAAAATCAAAACAAGTGGGGTTTGAGTGGAAGCATGCCGATCAGGTATGGGAAAAAGTAAAAGAAGAAATGGTAGAGCTAGAACAAGAGGTAACTGCAATTACAGATCCAAGTCAGCAGGCTCAGCGGCAACAACAAATAGAGGAAGAGTTTGGTGACCTGCTTTTTTCAATAGTAAACTACGGCCGTTTCTTGAATGTGGATCCTGAAAACGCATTAGAACGAACAAATAAAAAGTTTGTTACTCGTTTCCAGTTAATGGAGGCAGAGGCGCAAAAGGGGAATAAAACGCTGAGTGAAATGACTCTTGAAGAAATGGATGCTATTTGGAATAGAATCAAGCATCTTTCCTCGAAATGATCGCTTGAAAAGGGCTACCTTTGCACCGCTAAAAGCGGCCTTTGATTCATGAAGAATATCCGGAATTTTTGCATAATCGCACATATTGACCATGGTAAATCAACCCTGGCTGATCGTCTTTTACAGGTTACCAACACTATTTCTGAAAGAGACATGATGGACCAGGTATTGGATGACATGGATTTAGAGCGAGAGAAGGGTATTACTATTAAAAGCCATGCCATTCAAATCAATTACAAGCATTCGGACGGGCAGGAATATATCCTAAACTTAATAGACACACCGGGTCATGTAGATTTTAGTTATGAAGTGAGTCGGGCACTGGCAGCTTGTGAAGGTTGTCTCCTATTAGTGGATGCCACTCAAGGCATTCAAGCACAGACTATCAGCAACTTATATCTTGCAATTGAAAATAATCTTGATATTATTCCAGTAATCAACAAGATTGACACGGATGGGGCAATGATCGAAGAAGTGGAGGATCAAATGGTTGAATTGATAGGATGTAAAAGAGAAGAAATCTTGCACGCCAGTGGACGGACAGGTTTGGGTGTGGAAAAGGTTTTGGCCTCAATCGTTGAGAGAATTCCAGCTCCAAAAGGCAAAGCAGATGCTCCCTTACAAGCGCTGATTTTTGACTCCGTTTTCAATTCATTCAGAGGGATAATTGTTTACTACCGAATATTGAATGGCTCAATAAAAAAAGGGGATCGCGTAAAGTTTGTTTCTACCGGCCAGGAATACGGTGCAGATGAAGTGGGAATTCTTAAGCTGAAAATGACCGAGAAGAAAGAAGTTACCACTGGGGATGTGGGTTATATCATTACGGGAATTAAAAACGCAAAGGAGGTAAAAGTAGGGGATACAATCACACTTGTCTCCAACCCAGCGCCGGAGCAGATAAAGGGATTTGAGGAAGTAAAGCCAATGGTTTTTGCCGGAATTTTCCCAGTGAACACAGATGAGTTTGAAGAATTAAGGGATTGCATGGATAAACTCCAGCTTAATGACGCTTCTTTGACGTTTGAGCTTGAAACTTCTCAGGCACTGGGTTTTGGATTTCGCTGCGGTTTTCTCGGTATGCTTCACATGGAGATAATCCAAGAGCGATTAGAACGTGAGTTTAATCAGACGGTGATTACCACCGTTCCTAACGTTAGTTTCATTGCTACTACCACCAAGGCTGAAACCATTATAGTTAACAACCCTACTGAATTTCCAGATCCAGTAAAAACGGATCATATTGATGAACCCTTTATCAAAGCGCAGATCATTACCAAGCCTGAGTACATTGGAAATATTATGACGCTTTGTTTAGGCAAGCGAGGGATTCTAATAAATCAGAGCTACCTAACACCTACCCGTGTTGAATTGATTTTTGAAATGCCACTCACTGAGATAGTATTTGATTTTTATGATAAACTCAAATCACAAACCAGAGGGTATGCTTCATTCGATTATCATCCTATTGGTTATCGTGAGAGTGATATTTGCAAAATGGATATACTTTTAAATGGTGATAAAGTAGATGCGTTGTCAGCATTGATTCACCGAAGCAGGGCGCAGGAGTTTGGACGAAAGCTTTGTGAAAAATTAAAAGAATTATTACCGCGTCAGCAGTTTCAAATCGCCATACAAGCAGCTATTGGTGCAAAAGTGGTTGCACGTGAAAATATCTCTGCCATGCGAAAAGATGTTACCGCCAAATGCTATGGGGGTGATATCAGTCGTAAACGTAAGCTATTGGAAAAGCAGAAGGAAGGTAAAAAGCGGATGCGTCAAATTGGTAACGTAGAGGTTCCTCAAGAAGCCTTCCTTGCGGTGCTTAAACTAGATGAATAATTACCTAATTCCCTTTTTTAACAGGGGGTAACTTTTGTTGGCCTGGTTGGTCAAAAAGGGGTAGTTCTCTTGGTGCTTTTCCGTCCTGTAGTTTTTGTGTGAACACCTTATTGATGTGTATCCATTTCCCGTTTTCCCATTTAAAACCCTCTTGGTCTCCATCAGGCACAAAGGTCCAAGGACTTTCCGCATCATCATTTTCTGGGATCAGGTGATCCACCAGGATCATGTCTAAATCAGGAACATAATCCATGAGCACACGCGCATTTTTTTTGTATTCAAGACTGATACGTGGCTGCGGTTTTTTAGGGATACTATCTCTTTCATAACTGAAAAAGGGGCCGCCAAAAATAGGTTCTCCTTTTGCGGAAAAATGAAGAACCTCCATCCACTTGATTGTACTTTTTGAATTGTTAGGATCTAGTCCAAAAAGTGTGTAATACGATTTTCCTTGGCTCTCTTTTTTAATGATGTTGTAATAAAGAGCGCCAATCCAATTTTTTGTAGTACGAACAGAATCTGTTGGATGATCTGTAAACTCTGAGGCATCTCGTAAGGGGAAAAGTTTGAGTTTACCATCTTTTGAATTGACTTGGATGGCACCTCGCTGACGATTGTAGTAATCATTGTATTGGAGATTCCAAGTAATTATTCGAAAGCTTGAGTCGGGAGCGTACTTTTTTGAGACTCCTAAAACAGAATCAAAAGGGTAGTAGAATGAGAAGGGAATTTGTAAAGCACGAACTAAGGTTCGGGTAAAAACACTATCCGCAATCATTCTTTCCTCCGGTAAACTATCCGTGGTGAGATAAAACGCAAAATCTTTTAATGTATCCTCCTTGGATTGTAATTGTTTGAAAGCACCAGCAGAAATAGGGCTTGAATTTACTTGCGCTGAAACCCTGCATAGTACCATCACGGAAAGTAGTAAAAGTAGCGATAGCTTGTAGCGCATGTTTGACATTATTTGAGCTCCATATGCAACGTGAATAGGGTATCAATCATTGTGGACCATTCATATTTCTTTTTTTCCTCTTTTATGCCTGCGGTAAAATAGGATGGATCTTTTTTGTAAAATAGTTCTATACTATTTGCAATCTCTATTGCTTTTGGTACACAAACCAAGCCGGCTTTTTCATGCGGTACCATTTCTGGAAGCCCTCCCACATTGGTAACAATCATGGGTTTTTCAAAATGGTAGGCAAGGGGAGTCACCCCACTTTGCGTGGCAGTTTTGTAGGGCTGCACCACTACATCTGCTGCAGACAAGTAAATACCCACTTCTTGATCTGGAATAAAATTTGTGTGAAGAATAACTCGATTTGTTAATTGGTATGTTTGAATCAACTGGTGGTAGTGGCTTTCATTCTCATAAAACTCTCCGGCAATCAACAATTTTATATCCATCAATTGAAGTCGAGGATCTTGCATGGCCGCTAGCAGTAGGTCTAATCCCTTGTAGGGTCTGATAAAACCAAAAAATAATATGATTTTATCGTGGGCATTTAAACCTAATTTTTCACGCGCTATTTCTTTTGATAGCGGGGGGCCAAATTGATCATATAACGGATGAACGGTGAGTTTTGCGGGTTTGTTCGGTGCAATTTTATTCAAGTCTTTGTATACCGAGTTGCTCATGGTTACAAAACCATCGCAGCTCTTTACAAAATATCGCGTGAATATATAATCGCCGGGTCTTTTTTCGTGGGGGATTACATTATCGGCTATGCAAATAACTTTTGTTTGCCGTTTATTAAGAAAACGTAAAATGGTGCCGAGACAAGGACCCATGAAGGGAATCCAGAATCGTACTATGACTAGTGATGGATTTTTCTTTCTTAGTTGCATGCCCACTTTAATCCAATTCAACGGATTGACTGAATTAATCAGCGTTCGGATTGTTAATCCAGCAGGAGGGGGTGTAGTTACGAACTGCGTTTTTCCTGGAAATAAAAAGCCAGGATACTGTAAGGAGAATGACCATATTTCACAACGGTGTCCGGCTTCTTGAAATGCGTAGGCAAGTCTTTCGTTGAAACTAACAATACCACCACCCCGAAGCGGATGCGCCGGACCTATGATAATGATGTCAGGCATTAAAAACCTATTTGTGTTTCTACGAGGTATTGATTACGAGTGGGGGAGTTTCTTGCGATGAGTTCGCCCAGATATCCAGCTAAAAATAATTGCATGCCAATTACCAATAAGGTTAGTGCAATATAGAAGCCAGGTCTGTTGGTAAGTGCAAAATTAGTATCCACTAGTTTAGAGACTACTAGAAAGCCAGCCACAAAAAATCCCACCAAAAAGCAGAGGGATCCCCATAAGCCAAAAAAGTGCATTGGGCGCTTAGCAAATTTTCCTACAAATGAAATGGACAAAAGGTCAAGAAATCCATTAACAAAACGATCCCAGCCAAATTTAGAAACGCCATGTTTTCGCTTACGATGTTCTACTACCTTTTCCCCAATCTTTTTGAAACCAGACCATTTAGCAAGAACAGGTATGTAGCGATGCATTTCGCCATACACCTCTATACTCTTGACAACGCTTTTTCTATACGCCTTTAAACCGCAATTAAAATCATGTAAACGAATACCTGACATACTTCGCGTTACTGCATTAAAAAAGCGCGAGGGGATATTTTTAGTAAGCGTGTTATCGTAGCGAACTTTTTTCCACCCACTTACCAAGTCGTATCCTTTCTCTAAAATCATGCTGCGAAGCCCCGGAATTTCCTCCGGTGAATCTTGTAAGTCAGCATCCATGGTGACTACTATGTATCCAGATGCTGCAGTAAATCCTACTTGTAGGGCTGCTGACTTTCCATAATTGCGTTGAAACTTTATTCCTTTTACATTTGGATTCTCTAGCTGTAACTTTTCAATGACCTGCCATGATTCATCTTCACTTCCATCATCTACATAGATCACCTCGTAGGAGTATTTGTGTTGGTTCATCACTTTTTCAATCCAGCGAGTTAACTCTGGAAGTGACTCCGCTTCATTTAGCAAGGGTATGACTAAGGATAAATCCATTATTTCTTTTGTAGCGTAAGCAAGAAGGAGCTAATGGCTGTAACCAAACTCCCTGTTACCAAATATCCGAAAATTGTTCGGGATACCATCGCAGTGGGGTATCCCTCTATAAAGAGTTTAACATCTTTTTCGATTTCGGCTGGTGTTCTATTATTTGAATCTTTAAGTGAAGTTTTAAGTTGATTTACAGATTCCTGTACCAAATTAGGGTGCAGCTGAATAAAGATGTAGGTAAATAACGCCATGAGCAAGGTAACCAGGATAAAGTGTCTGAAGCCAATTTGGAAAAAGTCCTTAAATGACTGACTATCCTTTCGATTATAAAAGAGGAGGAACCAAATGCTAATTGCATAGCAGCCATACACCAACAATTGTGTGTTGGTCGGATTGGGTATGTAGTTGACAAAGCCTAACCAGCTTATAGCCATCATCAGTAAGGCTGTAAGCAAACCCCAAGTTATACGATTTAGTTTCATACAAAAAGACTAATCGCGTTGGAGTGAAGTGTTCCAACAACTTTTCCTTGAAGTTGCATTCCAATGAATGGGGTATTGGACGAACGTGATTTTAGTTCTTCTTTTGAAGGCACCCATTCCAATGTTGGATCAAACAATGTAAAGCAGCATTTTTCATTGACGGCAATGGTAGGCACCTTTAATCCAAATATTTTACGGGGATTAAGTGAAAAGATTTCAACCGTTCGCATTGGAGTGAGTCCTTTTACGGAAGTGTTGGTTGCTGCGTAGGCCGTTTCAAGCCCAATCATACCATACTGTGCATGTTCGAACTCAACTATTTTACTATCAAATTCGTGGGGCATATGATGACTGGCAATACAATCTATGAGTCCCTCTTTCACTGCATTTCTCAATGCCTCTCTATCTACTTTACTTCTTAGGGGTGGATTTACTTTTAAGTTTGTTGTGTAGTTAGCAAGGTCTTCATCTGAAAAATAGAGGTGATAGGGGGTAACTGAACAGCTCACCGATATTGAATCTTTTTTTGCTTGCTGTATCAATTGTAAAGAATTGGCAGTGCTAATACCGGTAAGATGTAGTTTTGACTCTGCATAATTACATAGGGCAAGGTCACGAGCCACCATTAACTCTTCAGCGATTGCAGGCTTACCAGGCAAACCCAATTGTGTAGAGGTAATGCCTTCGTTTATTAGTCCGTTTGGATTGATGCTGTAATCATCAGGTACTTGAATAACAACTGCATCAATTGCCTTCACATATTGTAGCGCTTTAATGAGCAGACCTGCAGACTGTATACAGCGGTGCCCATCAGAAAATGCAACAGCACCATTTTCAAACATATCATACATTTCAGCGAGCTCTTTGCCCTCAGCTTGTCTGGTTACAGCACCGATTGGGTGTATGGTGGTGGGAAGAGATTGGCTTTTGTGTAAAATGTATTCAATCCCTGCCTTGTTATGAAGTATTGGATTGGTATTAGGAACAATTAACACATCCGTGAATCCTCCTCGTGCGGCAGCTGCAGCGCCAGAATCCAAAGTTTCCTTGTGTTCATAGCCAGGGTCAGCAAAATGTGCGAAGGAGTCAACCCATCCTGGAGAAATACAAAGTCCTGGACTGGCAACTATTTTGTCAACTTCAGTTGACGCTATGTTTCCAATCTTTGTTAGGATACCATCTTCGATAAGGAGATCAACCTTTTTGTTGCTGAAAGAAGAAGAGGGGTCAACAACAAGGGCTTGCTTAATGAGGAGCTTCATTAAGAGGCAAAGGTATAGCTTAGTACCCGTTCTAAAAAATCCGAAAAATAGAGCTAAATTTGCCCTCCCCTGGAGAAATTCTCCCTTGAAACGGGACGTAGCGCAGCCCGGTAGCGCACTTGCATGGGGTGCAAGGGGTCGCTAGTTCGAATCTAGTCGTCCCGACTAACCAACAAAGCCCTGACGTTTGTCGGGGCTTTGTTTTAATTTGCTTTTATGAGAATATTCCTTTTTCTATTACTTCTTTCAACATCTTGGTTGAATGTAGCGAAGGCATTTGCACAACCAGCTGTTACTAGTGACGCTGTATCAATCCAGGACCCAACGAAAGTTGCATTATTGCGTACGATTATGGAATATCATCAAGCGCTAGTGAGCGGTGATGAAGAGCTGATCAAGCTATATACTTCGAAGAAACTTCGCTATACACATAGTAATGGTTGGGTAGAAACACAAATGGATATACTGAATAATTTGCGTACTGGCTACTTAGACTATCATAGTTTTAAAGAAGATAGTTTTGTCGTTGAACTTCCATGGCAAACCGTTACTATTTCCAATGGATTTACCCCTCCAGGGTATAATAAAAAAATGGCTACTGTTTATTTCAATGCAGCCATTGACGTGACAATGGATGGTAAGCGGAATACTTATCACTTAAAGGTGGCTGAGATTTGGAAACGAAGGAGTAAAAGGTTAAATGAGTGGCAGCTTATTAGTCGAAAAGCCACAAAAATATAATTATCGTTACCGGAAATTAAACACACCGTCACTTTGTGGGTCTTAGCTGGAGAAACAGAACAGAAAATCAATGAAACTAAGCTATAGAACAAAAGTATTATTATGGGGTGCTAACATTTGGTATTTTGGGGAAGGGATGCTGGGACCACTATATGCAATATTTACTGAAAAAATTGGGGGAGATATTTTGGATATTACGTGGGCATGGTCAGCTTATTTGGTTTGCACAGGCTTGTTTTACATACTCGTGGGTAAATTGGTTAACCGGAAAAAGTATAAAGCAAAATTACTTTTTATCGGGTATCTGCTTAATGCGCTATTTACATTTTGTTACTTATTGGTTGACGCGCCTATAGAACTTTTTTAGTACAAATTGGGCTGGGTATAGCAGAGGCAGTTGGAACGCCGGTATGGGATGCCTTATTTGCTTCCAGTTTACATAAGGAGCATGACACCTATGCCTGGGGCTTGTCTACTGGGCAGTCACAAATTGTATCTGGTATTGCATTTGCAGTAGGGGGTCTATTAGCGTACTATTATTCCTTTGATTTACTTTTTACGATAATGGGTATTGTTCAGCTTATTGCGGCTGGCGTAGTATTTCAGTTAATGAAGAATAATTCCGAGATTTGAAGTTGATTATTCACACTTTAAAATACCATTTATGAAAAATGCCAAATTTCTTTTACTAGTTGCATTGGTCGTATTGATTTCAGAAGCTCACGCACAATTTGAATTCAAAATTGTCACGAGTATTGAGTCAATAGTCCCAATGGGGCTGGGTCGTTCACGGATCATTGAAAATAATGGTGCCGTTAATGCTGATGAGTTAACCACAGAAAGAAAAGACGGTAATGACTCTCGCCAAGGATCCGTTAAACGCTCTGATGTGAAAATTGATGAACTCAACGAAACAAAACTGGTCAATTTTTTCAGTTTAGGGGGTATCAACTTTAGAAATATTGCATCTAACGATGCGGTGATTACATCTAAATTGAATACATTAACACAACAGGGTTGGGAGCTAGCGTATGTAACGTCTGCTGTTGAAAGTAATGCTGGTAACGATGACGGGGAAGGTATTTTTATCACTCGCTTTATCTTTCGTCGTCCGTTGAACAAGTTGAAGTAACAAGCTATTTTCTTGTTCGTACTTAATTATGTCAGCAGAAAAGCGTTTTCATGTAAAATCCGTATTTACGGGTAACGAGTGGATTAGTAATCAGGAAGTAGTTCTCAGTGGCAATAGACTCCTATATCAAGGGCCTATTCAGCATGAATGTCCAACAATTGATTTGCTAATACCCTCCTTTATTGACTTGCAGGTATATGGAGCAGCGGGGCGACTTTTTTCTGCTTTTCCCTCTTATCAAACACTCGGTTTGATGAGTCAGGAGTTTGCTAAATCAGGCACCCACTATTTTTTACCAACAATTGCTACAAATGATTATGCAACTATTCAAAGTGGAATTGTTGCAGTTAGGGAGTATTGGAAAAATGGGGGTATGGGTTGTTTAGGATTACATTTAGAGGGCCCCTGGATAAATACAGAAAAGAGGGGAGCGCACGATGATCGATTTATAAAAGCTCCTACACGCGCGGATGTTCAACAACTTCTTTTGGAAGGTGAAGGAGTGATTAAGATGATTACGCTGGCCCCAGAAATTTGTGATAAGGAAGTGTTGGATTACTTAGTAGCTTCAGGAGTAATTCTGTCAGCAGGTCATTCAATGGCAACATATGAACAAGGGATTCAAGCATTTTCAATGGGGGTCTCTTTAGTTACTCATCTTTTTAATGCAATGTCTCCTTTACAGCATCGGTCTCCAGGCTTAGTTGGTGCTGCTTACTTGCATGATAGCGTAATGGCAAGCATCATTCCAGATGGCTATCATGTAGACTGGTCGGTTATTAAGCTATCCAAACAGGTTATGAATAATCGATTGTTTGTAATTACTGATGCGGTTACTACTTGCGATAAGGGCCCTTACAGACATTCACTTAACAAGGATTATTATGTAGCTAATGGGCTGTTGAGTGGTTCTGCCTTAACTATGCTGGGAGCTTTTAATAATCTCATTACTAAGGTTGGCCTAACTGTAGAGGAAGCCGTTTCGCTCTGTGTAACAAATCCCGCACGGGCATTTAAAATGGAAGATCAAATGGGTTCTTTTTCCCAAGCAACCAATACTGTTTGTGTACCGTTAGTACAGAAAGAACACGGCTTTGAAATAATAAATTAGTATGACGCCAGCCCGTTTTGAGAAATTGCAAGCTGTTTTACAACGTAGACAATTTGATTTGACCGTTGTATTGGAGAATGTTTTTGATCCACATAATATTTCTGCAGTGATGCGAACCTGTGATGCAGTGGGTGTGCAAGAACTCTACATATTAAATACAAAAATCCCACGCCATAAAAAATGGGGAGCCAGAAGCTCCTCTAGTGCAGCCAAGTGGTTAACCATACATCAATTTGAGGATACTGATCAATGTTTTGAGAAACTTCGCAAGCAAGGATTCAAGGTTGTTACCACACACTTGGATGCGGATGCAATTCCCTTATACGCTATGGATTTTACAGCTCCGATAGCATTAGTTTTTGGGAATGAGCATAGTGGAGTGAGTGAAGAGATTCGAGCCAAGGCGGATGGAAATTTTGTAATTCCTCAAGTTGGAATTATTCAATCTTTGAATATCAGTGTGGCTTGTGCTGTTACACTGTATGAGGCATTTCGACAAAAAGAAAAGGCAGGCCACTACGCTGGATCGCAACCAATGGGCCCGTCACAACTTCAATTATTAAAAGACTGGGAGTTAACGTAATTTAATTCTCAGGGTCTAATCTTGTTGCTGTACGAACTGACTGTAGTGAGTAGATGCTCACGTTTAATTCAAAACCAATTAGTAGAATTAAGGAGTTGATAAATATCAAAATCATGATAATTAGGACCGTGCTAATAGATCCATATAGCTGGTTATATTGCGCAAAATTCGCTACCCACCAGGAAAGGGCACCCGAGGTAACCAGCATCAAGCTGGTGGCAACAATGGAGCCGGGGTTGATCAGTTTCCATTTTTTATGCACGGAGGGAGCCAGTTTATAGATAAACGATATACAGGAAAAAAATAGAAGAAAAATTACTACCCATCGAAGGTTAGAAAGAATAGCTCTTACTGATGCATTTTCAATACCAAACCAAACTAGTACCACGTCTCTTGCAATCAACGCAACCAGTGATGCCATTACAAATAAGTAAAGTAAAACGGTCAACCGAAGTGCTGCTTTTCTTCGTTGCCAATTAGTTCTTTTTTTGAAACCGGCATAATTCTTATCAAATGATCGCATGATGCCCATCATGGCATTCGAGGAGAAGTATAAGGAAAGAATAAAACCTAACGACAAAAGCCCATTTCTGGGATTGTTTATGAAATCTTGTAAAAAATTTATAAGCACTGCATTATTTCTTTCCCCTGGTATGATGTCTTTAATTAACTTATAAAGTTCTTGCTGTAATGACTGCGTGATTGGTAGATAAGGGATCAGCGTGAATAAAAAAATTATAGCAGGCGGTATCGCCATCACAAAATTGAATGCAATAGCGGATGCTCGCTCCGTCATTCCAATTGTTTGCACTTGTCGAATAAAAAAAGTAACTACTTGATAGATGGGAATACCTGTAAAGCCCGGGAGTGTAGTAGTTTTACTTTTGTGAATTACCCATTTTATCAATGGAATGGTAAGTAGGAATTCAATTATTTTACTATTCCCATTCATTATAGTCTTTTACGTTGTGCTGTGTGAAACAAGTTGACATACGCTTGGTGTTCCTTATAGGTGGATGAGAACAGTGTTGTTCCGTCAAATTTCCAGCTGGCTACAAAGAAAAGGTAATTAGTGGCTGGAGCTTCTAACACAGCTTCTATAGCCTGTAGGGAGGGTGTGCAAATTGGGCCGGGAGGCAGACCTGTAATTACATACGTATTATAAGGGGAGTTGATTTTTAAATGCCTATAAAGGATACGGGTAAGTTTAAAGTCACGACTTGCATATTTTGCAGTGGGATCGGCTTGAAGCTTCATCCCTATTCGAAGCCGATTTAAGTAAGTGCTAGCAATTAATAATCTGTCTTCTTTATTATTTGTTTCTTCTTCTACGATAGAGGCAAGTGTAGATATCTCAAGGGGTGTAAGTCCAATTTTTTTTGCTTGTTCAATTTTTTCGGTTACCCAAAATTGGCTCCATCGTTTTTTGAATCGATGAATTACCATAGAGGGGTCCTCTGCCCATCCTATTTCATAGGTAAAGGGTAATACTAATGCCAACAATGTTTGTGATGTTACTCCAAATGGTTGAAGGGAATCATTATTTCGAAAATAGGTAAGCAATTCTAATGAATCAGCTTTGGAATCAATGCCATTTCCTATTCGACCTGCTAATTCCTCCAGCGTACGAATTTTATTAATAGGAAGTTTTACATACGATTGGTTGCCGTTTTTCAAATCCCTGGCTAATTGAAAGGCACTCATCCCAGTTGCTATTTTATATCTCCCTGCTCGAACATTTTCTACTTTCCACCATTTTAACAGGAAGTTTAGCCAGTATGTGGTTTGTAGTACGTTTTCCTTTTGAACAAGCGCTACTAATTGTAAACGGGGCGTTGGCACAGCTACATAAATAAACTTTCTTTGGTTTGAGAGAGTAGGACCAAAAAGCCCCCAGCCAACCCACAGAAATAGGATTGTGCTGCATACTAGTAGAAGGAGTAGAAATTGTTTGAGTCGCACAGATTCAAATTAAGAAAAAAAAACCCCACGCTAGCGTGGGGTTTGCTAAAAAATGTTTTTCTATTTAGTAGGTTGTGTAGGCGTAGGTGCCGGTAAAGTTGCTGCGGGAGTGGGAGAGGCTTGCGCAGGAACTGTTAAGCCACTTGCTTCTTTGGCCCTATCACTTTGATTGCTGCTACCGCCTTGTATAAAGAAAACAGAGAACAAACACAATAAGGCAACCACAGTACCAAAGATCCAGGTTCCTCTTTCCAATACATCAGTAGTTTGCTTTACGCCCATGAATTGTGTACTAAATCCGGCGATATTTCCAGAGAGCCCGCCTCCTTTTGGGTTTTGCACTAATACAAAAAAGCCCAAGAACAAGGCAGCTATCACAATTAATATTACAAATAGTATGATCATAACATTGTGTTTAATTCATCGATACGGCTTGCAAAATAAGTGCTTTTTGAGGGCTCCAACAAACTTAATTTACTGTAGATTTCCTTGGCCTTTGCAATGTTGCCTTGCTTTATCCAAATTGCTGCCATTGCTTCAGTGAGTACCTCATTTTGTTGTAAAGAGTTTCCAGCCAGCTGTTCCACTTTTTTCTCTTCGGTGGGATCTATTGATTTTCCCATTTCTGACAAGGGGAGCCTCTTCATGGCTTTTATCCACTCTGTGAAGCTCTTCAATTGCTGCCCAAATTTGTCTGTTGGAAGTTCCTCCGGTTTATATTGGATGCCTTGTGACGCAAAATAATCAATGGTGTGAAAAGGTTCAAAGACAAGTGTTTCTTGAGGGGGATTTTTTGCTCCGGGAGGGGTAATAGGGGATACTGGCTTTTGCGTGTCTGACTCTAGTAATAAATTCAGCCAATTTGTAGCTGGGAAAAATAATTGTGCTTGTTCATATGCGGTGGTCCAAGAAGGATCTTGCACAGCCTTTAACTTATGCACTAAAAGTAACCGGGCTGTTGACAGCCAAGGGTAGTCGGCACAAAGTTTTTTTATTTCAGTCAACGTACATTCCTCTATGGAGGGTTTCCCTAGAAGTGCTGTTGCTATAGAGGTGAGTGATTGTTGCATGCATTACCAATTCGAAAATACTTTATTGAAAATATCATCAGCTAAGGTACGAATCAGCTCATCTCCTAATGATGCCTCAGCTGCTTGTACGGATAAACTTCCTTTAAATTCAAAACTTCTACTTACATCTATCTTGCGTGTTTCGTCTGCTTTACGGTCGTAGAGGCTTAATTGTAAACTAACACTTAACCGATTATTGGCTGATTGTTGCCCCGCAATTGCAGAGGTAGAAAAGCTGTATTGCGTGATGGCACCACTGATTTCCCAATCGGCCTCATTATTGGTTTGTATCAATCTTGTTTGAGCAACAATTTTTTGGCGTACTTTATCAGTTAGTCGTGGACTTAGTTGTGGATTGATATACGAGGCTTTATTTTCAATGAAATTTACTTTAACCGTTTTGATGCTATCAGGGACGGAAGCGTCTGTGAATCGATAAACGCCACATCCACTTAATCCAAGCTGCACTAAGAAACTGATAACCCCAACTACAAGCAGGTAGGGAGTAGCTATTTTGATGCAATTATTCTTCAATGTCGTATTCTTTAAGTTTTCTATATAAGGTTCTCTCACTTATTCCCAAATCAAGCGCAGCATCTTTTCGTTTGCCTTTGTGCTTTTTAAGGGCTTTCAAGATTAATTCTTTTTCCTTCTCCATGATATTTAGACTCTCATCAACTTCTACATGTTCTTGTATGGAAGTGGCGGAATGCGTGAATCCAGCTGGTAAAAGCGGAACAGAAGCAGCATGAACGGTGGTAGTAATTGAGGTGGAAGCGGGGACGGAGAGGGGGGTTGCTATGTCAGCTGTTGTTGCATTTAACTCATGTAATTTGCCGGCCAATTGGGGGTAGGAGGCTGCAATATCCGGGTTGCTTAATAGCTCCACAAACATTCTCTTGAGCTCATTGACATCTTTTTTCATGTCAAAGAATAATTTGTAAAGGATTTCTCTTTCATTCGCAAACTCGGGTTGATTACTTCCATTTCCTGACCTGATTGGTAATCGATTGGTAGAGTAAGGTTGTAAGTACTTTTTTAAATGCTCAGCGGAAATTAATTTTTCTTGGGCAAGCACTGAAATTTGTTCTGCAATATTTTTCAGCTCACGTACATTTCCCGGCCACGGGTAATTCAATAATACCTGTCTAGCCTCTTGATCTAATTGTACAGAGGCTGTTTTATATTTAGTAGCAAAATCTGCTGCAAATTTTCTAAACAATAAATGAATATCCTCAGGACGATCATGTAACGAGGGAACGCGAATGGGAACTGTACTTAAACGGTAATATAAATCCTCTCTGAATTTTCCATTTTGTACTTGTTGTAACAACTCTCTGTTTGTGGCAGCCACAACACGTACATCAGTTTTTTGAACTTTTGAAGAGCCCACTCGAATGTACTCACCAGTCTCCAGTACACGTAACAATCTGGCCTGTGTGCCAAGTGGCAACTCTCCAATTTCATCAAGGAAAATAGTTCCGCCATTAACGGTTTCAAAATAACCTTTACGGGCTTCTGTAGCACCTGTAAACGAGCCTTTCTCATGGCCAAATAGTTCAGAGTCGATAGTTCCCTCTGGAATGGCGCCACAATTAACCGCAATAAATGCATTGTGCTTTCGGACAGAAAGTGAATGAATAATCTGTGAAAAAACTTCTTTACCTACACCACTTTCTCCATTTATTAAAACTGTCAAATCAGTAGCAGCAACTTGAGCGGCTACTTCCATGGCATAGTTTAGTGCAGGAGCATTGCCAATGATTCCAAATCTGTTTTTTATACTTTGTATATCCATTATCAACTTGATATAAATTATTGAATCAGTATCCTTCCTTTTAATGTTCCTTGCGTGCAGTCAGCAACTACTACAGTCACAAAATCTCCTTTTTTAAAGGGGTGATTTTCCTTTGGAAATACAACTACTTTATTTTGTGAGTTTCGTGCTTTCCATGCTGCTGTATCTTTTTTACTATCTCCTTCAATTAGCACTTTGTATGTTTTGCCAATGTCTCGCTTATTGCTTTCCAGGGATAATCTGTTTTGCAATGAAACAATTTCTTCCAGTCTTCTTTTTTTAACTTTTTCCGGTACATCATCTTTATAGCGTCTTGCAGCCAAAGTGCCAGGGCGTTCACTATAATAGAACATATAGGAAAAGTCATATTTGCAATATTCCATTACAGCAAGCGTGTCCTGGTGATCTTTCTCTTCCTCCGTGCAGAATCCAGCAATAATATCAGCACTGATCCCGCAATCAGGTAAGATGCTGCGTATCCGATCAACTTTTGCCAAATACCATTCACGGGTGTAGGTTCTATTCATCAATTGTAAAATCCGACTGGAGCCGCTTTGTACGGGAAGGTGGATGTATTTGCATATATTCTCATACTTGGCCATTGTGTCGAGCACCTCGTCCGTTATATCTTTTGGATGCGAAGTAGAAAATCGAACAAGTAGATCTGGTGCAATTCTTGCAACCTGTTCTAACAAACTGGCAAACGTAACAGGACCGGATGTTTCTTGTGGGGTAGTATAGTAATATGAATCTACATTTTGCCCTAGTAATGTGATTTCTCTGTATCCGTTTTCATATAAATCGCTACATTCTGCAAGGATGCTAATTGGATCTCTACTTCTTTCACGTCCCCTTGTGAATGGTACCACACAAAAAGAGCACATATTGTTACAGCCGCGCATGATGCTGACAAAAGCGCTAATCCCATTACTGTCCAATCGAACGGGTGCTATATCTGCGTACGTTTCCTCTCGGCTCAACAATACATTTACTGCTTTTAGTCCTCCTGCTGCTTCTTCAATCAAAGAGGGAAGTGAACGATAGGCATCGGGCCCTACAACAAGGTCTACCAGCTTTTCTTCTTCCAGAAATTTTGATTTCAATCTTTCCGCCATACAGCCTAATACCCCAATTAGAAGTGTCTTTTTTCTTCGTTTTAAACTTTTAAAAGTGGTTAGCCTTTTTCTTACGGTTTGTTCAGCTTTTTCGCGGATTGAGCAGGTGTTGATGAAAATCAAATCGGCTTCCTCTTGATTACCAGTAGGACCAAATCCGGCTCCCTGTAGAATAGAGGCCACAACTTCGCTGTCTGCAAAATTCATCTGACAGCCATAACTTTCGATATAAAAATGCTGCTTGAATTCTTTTTGAGATAGCTCATTGGGTGCAAAAGCCTCCCCCTGTCTGGCTTCGTCATGCTTTTTATCTAGTATCAATTCTTCCATGTACTAAATTTGAGAATCGCAAATATACCAAGAGCTACTTGAATCTGACAGGTTGTCATTGTTCTTTAACTTTTTCAGTGAATGATAAGAGTATATTTGACGTCTAAGACATTGGTTTGAAACGTTTTTTGCATACTATATCAATTTTGGCCTTTGCAAGCCTATTAAATGCCCAGCAAAACAGCCTTGGGGTTTTGACAGGCAACCTCATAAATGAAAAGTCAGAGCAGCTTTCTGGCGCAACCGTTCAATTGTCCTCCATGGCCGACTCCTTGTACTCCTTCAGAACACAGAGTGATACAAAGGGCTATTTCAAATTTGCCAATTTAAAATTGGGTTATTATTCATTACGAGTCAGCTATGTTGGAAAAAGGTCTTTGCGGATAGATAGTTTACACATAAGAACTGAAAAATTAGATTTCAATATACCTGACATAATATTGATAAACAATAATATAGGTGAGCTAGCACAAGTTGTAATCTACGCTGAAAAGCCACTCATCGAATCACGTGAAGGCAATCTGACTTTCAATGTATCGGAATCTGCAAATGCTGCAGGTGCTACGGCTGGAGAATTATTAACACAGATGCCCTTAGTGGCTAAGGATGCAGATGGAAAAATAACAGTTAGAGGAAAAGAGCCCCGTATTTTAATCGATGATAAGCCCGTAGAACTAAATTTCCAGCAATTGCAAGACTTACTGGAATCACTACCCGGCAGTTCCATTGAAAAGATTGAAGTGATGACTAATCCGCCTCCACAATATGCAAATGAACAGGGAGGAGTTATCAATATTGTAACGCGAAAGGGAAAGATTGGAAGAAGTGGAAGGCTTGGACTTTCTGTAGGAACCCGTGGAGAATTTTCCGTTAATGGAAATTACAATTATCGGAAAAAGGGATTATCGGTAGCTGTTAATGCGGGGTGGAGTCAAAATAGATTCCAGGGGCAAGGTTATTCAACCAGGGAGAACAGGTATACGGATTCTATAAACTATTTAAACACTACTAACAGGAATAGTAATCAGAATGCGAGACCGTCACTACGGATCAATACGGATGTACAACTCAGCGCAAGATCTTCACTTAACGGGGTACTTCAATTCAATCAAAATGATGCTTCGCAGCACGCAACAACGCGATTTACGGCTGTAAACCGTTTTAATATTTCGTGGAGGATAACGGATCGCACCATACTTAGTAGCAATAATAATTGGTCTCCATCGGTTCAACTCAATTATACTTTTAGATCTAAAGCTGGGCAATTATTTAGATTATTTAGCAATTGGAATGGCGGCTTTCAACATAATGACCGAGAATTTTATCAAGCTTATTTGCGTCCTGATGGAGGAATCAGCAGACAGGACTCTATGCAAAAGCAGGGGCTAGAAAATATAAACAGAGGGGGAGCGCTGCGGTTTGCTTATGATAAAACCTGGCAAGCTGCCAAATTAACGCTTTCAACAGGGGCTTTTTATAATTACATATCCACGCATAGTATTACGGCTACTGCTTATCAAAAAATGCCAGAACAAATTTTTCTTCCTTTACCAGCCCTCAGTAATGATTTTGTTTTCTCACAAGCCATCTTGAATCTGCGCGTGTCCTTAAAAAAAGTAATAACTGAAAACTTGAGTATAACGGCTGGTACATCCATTGAAAAAACAGGCATAGGGTTCGATATTCGAAATGAAAACAAGCGAGTGACAAATCAATATCCAACATGGCTTCCTTTTTTCAATTTGAATAAATCTTGGAAGGACCGCCTCAGCGCCACACTCTCCTTTAGGCGGAGTATAAATAGGCCGGGAATGCAACAATTGAATCCGATCCTTGATTTTGCGGATCCTTTTAATTTACGTTTTGGAAATCCTAGTTTATTGGCCTCCACCACTGATCATTATAATTTTGTATTGAGTAGTAACCGAACCAAGTATTTTTTAAATCTGGGATTAGGGTATCATCAAGTTGATGCAGTTTTTAGTCAAGTACGCACCTTAGTAGAAGGGGGTAAAACAGAAATTACCTGGGAGAACATAAGTAGTAGGCAAGAATTTGAAGCTAGCACCTGGAATGGGTTCACAATAGCTAAGAAGCTAAAGCTCAACACCAGTGCCAGTTTTACCTGTATAAAGTATAGTCTTTATGATCGAATGGTAAGGAAGTTTAGGAACGGTCCTTCCTTCACAACAACAGTGGGACAACAATGGACCCCTCATGAAAAGTTTAATTTGACTTCAAATTTCAACTTGAATCGTTTTGCTACTCCTCAGGGCTTTGCACGCTGGAACACTAGTTTAACGATGGGTGTACAGGGTAAGTTTTTTGCAAAAAAATTAATCACTACGCTCACAGTGATTGATCCATTTATGAACCAGGAGCGTAGAAACTTTACATACGGTCCAAATTTTTCAGTAGAGAGTTATAGTGTCACCTATACACGCAACTATCGTTTTTCTGTTGCGTATGTTTTTACGGGTAACAAAAAGACTGCTAACAAGAAGAGTGGCAAAAAAGCAAGTTAGCTAGGAAATAGTTTCTGTTGGAGCCAACTTTTTTCAACTGGAATGATCCAATTTGTTTCCAGTTCCTTCAGCGTGTTTACCACATTATTGAAATAGAGGGTATCTTTTGTAAGAAAACTTTTTTCCAATGCATAATTTACTTGGGCTATAGGCAATAACTCTATTTTATCTTTTATATAAAAGGCAAGTTGGGTTCTGTCAAAAAGGCCTACGCCGTATTCTTGCTCAATCATTTTTATTTCTCGAACGGAGGCATCAGTACTGCATCCGCTTACGCCTACAGTACGCTCATCCGCAATTAAAATGATAAACTGTCCGAAAAGTAGTAATCCGGTGGCTTTTACGGGGGCGCCGTGCGACTCCCAATGGCAAGTAAATTGTTCTAAACGAGACTCAATTTCCAATGCTTCTTGAATAGAAAAGATCCTAGTTGCTTGATATATCCAAACGCGGGCTGATTTTGAATATTCTTGTGGTAAAAGTGACTGGTAGTGTAAGTTCATAATTGTGTTACTCCGTAATCATTCCTTTTTCAATTATTTCCGCAATATCAAGCACTTTTACGGATTCTTCTTTTTCGGCTCCTTTAATACCATCCGTTAACATGGTGTTGCAAAAAGGACAAGCCGCTGCAACAATGGAAACAGCTGTTTCTAATGCTTCATCTGTTCTTGCTTTGTTAATCCGTGTGTTTCCTTTTTCCTCCTCTTTAAACATTTGTGCACCTCCCGCCCCACAACAGAGTCCATTGGAGCGGCAACGTTTCATTTCCACTAATTCACTATCTAGCATCTCAAGCACTTTTCTGGGCGCCTCATAAATGCCATTGGCTCTTCCAAGGTAGCAACTGTCATGGTATACAATTCGCTTTCCCTTGAATACGCCGCCCTCTTTTATTCTAATTTTTCCCTCATCGAGTAGTTGTTGGAGTAGTACAGTGTGGTGTATTACTTCGTAATTGCCGCCTAGCTCAGGATATTCATTTTTTAATGTGTTGAAGCAATGCGGGCATGTAGTCACAATTTTTTTTACGCCATAGCCATTTAGTGTTTGAATGTTTTGGTATGCCATCATTTGAAAAAGAAATTCATTACCGGCTCTTCTGGCAGGATCGCCAGTGCAGCATTCCTCTTTTCCTAGGATCGCAAAATCAATTCCCACTCTTTGAAGTATTAGCGCAAATGCTTTACTAATGCTTTGCGCTCTTTGATCAAAACTGCCTGCACAGCCAACCCAAAATAATATGGAAGGGGATTTGCCTGCTGCAATACAGGAAGCGAGCGTTGGAATGTTCATGGGGGAGAGATTGTCTTACAAAAGTACAGAATTTGAAGAGTTGCAAACAAAAGGGGTAGGGTTATTGCTGTATTTTTGGTCTCTAACTTATGCGCAATTTTTTTAACCGTTTCTATCGATGGGAGGAGTGGAATTTTTTTATTCTTTACTTGCCTCTATTCCCTTGGTGGCTTTGGTACTGTGTACGAAGCGGCTCGGTATGGTTCTTTAGTTCATCTAATCCTACCTTAACTTTTGGCGGATTAGAAGGTGAGGGGAAGCGTGAGATGTATCAACAACTTCCCTCTCATTTATATCCAAAAACAATTTACATGGATCCCTCCAACTCAAAAGCTGAAGCATTGCAGCTAATCCGGGACGCTGGATTTACGCTGCCGTTTACAGCCAAGCCAGATGTGGGGATGAAGGGAATTCTGTTTCGCCGTATAGATTCTTGGGAACAGTGGGAACGTTACCATCAAGTAATTCCTGTACACTACATCATTCAGGACTGGATTACTTTTCCAAAAGAGTATAGCATTTTTTACTATCGACACCCTGCTGATAGTAAAGGTGTAATCAGTGGGTTTATTCAAAAAGATTTATTACAAGTGGTAGGGAATGGTACGGCTACGCTTGGAGAGTTAATCCACCTACATCCTAAGGCAGCTTCTCGAGTTAACGAGTTAAAGGCAAAACATGCGTCTAAGTGGTACACTGTAGTAGCAAAGGGCGAGATTTTTTATCTGTCTTATGCAGGAAACCATAATAGGGGGGCGCAATTTATCAACTTGGCTGATGAAATTGATGCGCAATTACTGGCACAATTTGATGCACTTAGTCACACAACTAATTTCTTTTATGGTCGCTATGATATTAAGACTACTTCAGTTAGTGATTTAAAGGCCAGTCAATCTTTCTCTATTATTGAGTTCAATGGTTGTGGCGCAGAGCCAAATCACATTTATGATTGTGGGATGTCACTTTTGCAAGCATATCGAACACTTTTGCAACATTGGCGTGCGCTATATGTAATCAGTGCTTATAATCATCAGCTGGGAGTTAGCTATTGGTCTTTTAAGCGAGGTTGGGACTTTTTGAAACAAGCACGAACTCATTTTAAAAAGCTGGAACAGCTTGATGTTTCCGGTTTATAAAGTATTTTGCCTTCATGGTTAAATTGATACAGGTTCTCTTAATAGGATTGCTAGTGAGTTTTATTGGTTCTTTGCCACTTGGCACGCTAAATGTCGCTGCCATGCAGATTTCAATTGCCAGCGGTGTTCAGGCAGCACTATTATTTTCAATGGGCTCCTTACTTGCCGAGATGATTTATGTACGCTTATCACTAGTTGCCATGGATTGGCTCCGCAAACAGACCAAGTTATTAAGCATTTTTGATTTTCTTACTTTTTTATTATTGGTTGTTTTGGCAGTCTCTAATTTTTATATGGCATTTGCCGAAAATAGTCAACATCGAAATCTGATCTTTGACAATGCGCTTCCGAAAGTTTTATTAGGATTTTTAATGAGTGCCATTAATCCCGTGCAAATCCCATTTTGGTTTGGTTGGAGCACCGTTTTATTTTCTAAGGGGTTATTAGAAGCAAAGCCCGCTCAATATAATGCCTATATTGTTGGTATTGGAATGGGGACATTATTGGGTAATAGTATCTTTATTTTTGGAGGACAATTGGTGGCTACCACAATCAACAATAATCAAGCAGTAGTTAGTGTTGTAATTGGATCAATCTTTTTGATAACGGCAGGTTGGCAACTCTATAAATTATTTAGAAAAAAGGATGCTGCGCATCGCATTAATCAATCCGAGGTGGAGGTCAATAGGTTAGGTCAGCAATTAGATCGATGGGTATCTGACAGCAAAAAAAAATAGAATCAAGCGGGGTGAATCCAGTTCTCCCTGTCCTCGGGATTAAATTTCCAGGGCGCAAAATTATTTTCTACGTTTCCAAAAAGGGTGGCCCATTCGGCAGGCGTATTGCTTTCCTCCATGACTAAATTTCTGCGTAGCTGTAGAATTATATCAAGTGGGTTGATGCTAACTGGGCATTCTTGTACACACGCGTTACAAGTGGTGCATGCATTAATTTCCTCCACACTTATATAGTCATGTAATAAGGAATGGCCATCCTCTTGCCAAGCACCATTTTTACCTAAGGTTTTTCCAATTTCTTCCAACCTGTCTCTGGTGTCCATCATTATTTTGCGGGGCGAGAGCAGCTTTCCAGTTTGATTAGCGGGGCAAACACTACTACACCTTCCACATTCAGTACAACTATACGCGTCTAATAAATTTTTCCAACTTAAATCAACTACATCACGGGCGCCAAAGCGGGCAGGATTAGTGGTAGTATCAGTTGGAGCTAATTCGGGTTGCATCGCATAAATCACCTCTTGTTGTATTGCAGGCATATTTTCCATTTTCCCAGCTGGCTCTAGTTTTGAAAAATAAGCATTAGGAAAAGCTAGGATTATATGCAGATGCTTGGAGTAGGGTAGGTAATTTAAAAAAGCATAAATGCCTGCAATATGAAGCCACCAACTTACTCTCTCTACTACCACCAGCCCTTGATTACTCCAATTGTTAAGAAAAGGGTGTAGTAAAGAAGAGATCCAGAAATTCCCTGTAGGATGCTGATTATATCCTAAGTGATTGCGTTCCTGTAAAAGTGTATCGCTGGCATTCATCACCAGAAAAAGAGACATAAGAATAATTTCAGCTCCTAAAATTATTGTTGCATCTTTTTTTGGCCAACCATTTAAATCATTGCTTTGTAATCGAGTGATTGATTTTATATTCCGACGAATAATAAAAACAACACAAGCCAATAAGACCAACACAGCTAGGGCTTCAAAGGCATTTATCAAAAGCGGATAAAGCGATCCTAACACGGGTGCAAACAAGCGGTGTTGACCTACTATTCCATCCAGTATTATTTCAACGATTTCAATATTGATAATGATAAACCCAGCATAAACAATTAAGTGTAGAAGAGCTACTCCTGGTTTTCTAAACATTTTTTGTTGTCCTAGTGCCAGCAATAACACATTTTTCCATCGCTTAATTTTTGGTCCTTCTACCTGTTCGCTTCGCCCAAGTTTGATGGTGCGGAGGATCATCTTTGCTCGTTTAGCTACTAAACTTATTGCAAGAACAGTAAGACCTGAAAAAAGTAGTGATTGGGTTAATGAAAGGGCTGTCATACGCCTGCTAAATTAGCATAAATCATGTCAAAAATAAAGCGGATGAAGACGAACCTTTCCATTAGATAGTTCAAGCGCGGGAGCTGGGAATTTAAACGCATTCAGGAATGTAAACAGGAATCGCACGCCTGCTCGATTGGTTGGAATTCTTTTCCAATCAATATCCGGGGCAATGAACCATTGTCTGTATCGAGGGATATCTCTTCTGTCAAACATAATGCTACCACCTGGTGTAGTTGCAAGATTATCTCGGCCTCCAAAAAGACCTTCTGCTCCATAGCCAACTGCGATGGCTAGCCATTTAGGCCAATGGCTATTTTTTAAGAAGGGTGCAATAGCAATGCTAGCCCAGTAGGTTTGGCCATTATAATCTTTGAGAAACCGACTCGATTGATTGCGGCCAAATAGTTGATTGCTTCTTTCTTGTAAAATGGGATCTTGGTAGTTTTGAGGACGGTAAGAAAATTTAATACGAATTCGCTGTTCATCCCACTTTAATTCTTGCCCAATTAGCAAACTGCTTCCCACCATATTGGCGGCAAAATCACCCCAACTCCATCCCCAGTCTTTGCTAAATCCGTCTAAAATCTCGATGACAGTTTGGTAGGCGGCTCCACTCAAACCGCCAATCCAAATTCTTTTTTTTCTTTCCAGGCCAGCCCATTTCCATAATTCCATACTTCCAACACTTTCAATATAGGCGCCATATAAGTGCCCAACTTTATCAACTTGTTTCCATTCTCGCCAATCATTAAAGGTGTGAAATTTACTTTGTGGGTAATTGCGATACCAAGCAGTGTAAAGTCCGAGCATAGCTCCTCCATAGCCCCCTACATTTGCTGCTGCCACCCACTTGATTCTATTTTTTTTGAACGGCTTTGTGTTAAACGTTATGGCGGTGTCTATCGTTAAGGGTTGGCTATTCGCTGCCGTAGATAAAATAAATAAAAGGAAGCACAGTTTTATTTTACTTGAGACGAATATGTGTTTTTGTGTAGCCAGTACTGATAATTTAGAGTTCAAATTTCGGTAACTTTATCCTTTCAAAATCAAGGTTATGGATCAATTTGCACAGGAAAAAATCAAGCAGTGGTTACAGGGAGAATATGATCAAGCAACAAAGGAAACAATTAGTCAATTGTCTCTCGATAATCCCAAGGAGCTGGAGGATTCATTCTACAGAAATTTAGAATTTGGTACAGGCGGTTTGAGGGGATTAATGGGCGTGGGTACCAACCGCATGAATAAGTATACAGTAGGAATGGCAACCCAAGGTTTTGCTAATTATTTGAAACAAGTATTTAGTGGGACTATCCGTGTGGCAATTGCACATGATAGTCGTAACAATAGTCGTTTTTTTGCTGAAACAACTGCGCAGGTTTTTGCAGCTAATGGCATTCAGGTGTTTCTGTTTGAGGATTTGCGACCTACGCCAGAATTGTCTTTTACTATTCGTGAATTGGGATGTCAAGGTGGAGTAGTTTGCACGGCTTCCCATAATCCTAAAGAATACAATGGTTATAAGGCTTATTGGAATGATGGCTCTCAATTAGTGTCTCCGCATGATAAAAATGTGATAAGGGAAGTGGAAAAAATTGAGGGAGTTGGGCAAGTAAAGTGGACAGGAGGCGAAGCGCTGATCACTTCAATTGGTAGTGAAATGGATCAACGATATACCCAAATGGTTAAATCGTTGAGTATTTATCCAGAGATAATAGCTCGTTTTAAAGATTTAAAAATTGTCTATACTCCCATACATGGTTCTGGAATTCGTTTAGTTCCGGCAGTACTCAAAGCGTTAGGTTTTACTACTATTCATCTTGTAAAAGAACAGGAAGAACCCAATGGAAACTTTCCTACAGTAGCCTACCCGAATCCTGAGGAGAGTGAAGCTATGCAGTTGGGTTTAAACTTGGCTCAACAAGTAGATGCTGATATCCTTTGTGGTACAGATCCTGACGCAGATAGATTAGCCATAGGCGTAAAGGATTTAGCTGGAAATTGGGTTTTACTAAATGGCAACCAGACAGCAGTGCTGGCGTTTAATTATTTGTTAGAGGCTCGAAGGGAAAAAGGAATTGCCAAGCCAAATGATATGGTGATCACAACTATAGTAACCACCCCTTTAATTGATACCATCGCTAAGGCAAATGAGGTATCCTGTTACCGTGTTTTAACAGGCTTCAAATGGATTGCCGATCTAATTAGAGAGAAGGAAGCCACTGAAAATTATATCATTGGGGGCGAGGAGAGTTTTGGTCTAATGATAGGCGATAAAATTCGTGATAAGGATGGCGTTAGTGCAGTTGCACTTCTTTGCGAAATGGCTGCTTATGAAAAATCCAAAGGCCGGAGCTTATATGAAAAGTTAATTGATTTATCTATTCAACATGGACTCTACCTAGAAGACTTGCTTTCCATAACCCGAAAGGGAAAAGAGGGGCAGCAAGAAATTGCTGACATGATGAATGGGTTCAGAAATAATCCGCCTGCTACAATAGCCGGCTATGCAGTAGTACAAATACTCGATTACCAAGCACAAATCGGTAAAGATCTTGTCAGTGGTCATACTCGGACATTAACCTTACCTCGTTCAAATGTGTTGCAGTTTATTTTGGCAGACGGTTCAGTGATTTCGGCTAGACCAAGTGGTACAGAACCCAAGATTAAATTTTACTTCAGTGTGCATGAAAATCTAAAGGAGGCCAGCCAGTACGAAGCGGTTAAGAGGCAATTACAACTTCGTATTAAAAGTTTTAAAGGAGCATTAAACTTATGAGGCCAACGGAGGATAAACATAGACACCAAGGCTTACGAAAAAAATTAGTGGATCAACTGCGTTCCAATGGGATTTCAAGCGAACAAGTATTGACTGCCATTGGGCACATACCACGTCATTTTTTTCTCGACTCTGCCTTTGATGACATTGCTTATGAAAATCGCGCATTTCCTATTGGGGAGGGGCAGACAATTTCACATCCTTATACAGTAGCTTACCAAACGCAACTTTTAGCAATTAAAAGATTTGAAAAAGTATTGGAGGTGGGAACAGGTAGCGCTTATCAAGCAGTGGTCCTGGCTACTTTGGGGGTGCAAGTTTACACCATTGAAAGGCAGCGTAAACTCTTCGAATCAAATAAGCAATTCAGGTGGTTGCAATCTCAACCCGGCATTAAGTTTTTTTATGGGGATGGGTTTGAGGGGCTTCCCACATTTGCACCTTTTGATAAAATTTTGATTACCGCGGCAGCTCCTCATATACCCCCTAAGTTGGTAGCACAGTTAAAGCCAGGAGGAGTTATGGTGCTACCAGTAGGTGAAGGAGAGACACAACAGATGTGTCGAGTTACCAATGAAGAAAATGGTAACCTACGAATTGAACGATTTGAACAGTTCTCTTTTGTGCCAATGCTTACTGGAAAGGAAAGCTGAATCTTTCTTACCTTACAGCTCCAAATACCTGTTATGCGTATTGTTCCTTTTTTATGTAGTACTGCCATTACTATTGCCCTGGTGACTTTATTGGATAATTCATTGGGAAAGATCCCCCCGCTTGGTTCATTTTTAAGCCCGCAATATGGGTTTTGGCAAAATGCCGAACCGATTAACCAAGATTATGGAGGCAAACTTTTGTTAACAGGAATAAAGGGTCCTGTTGAGGTTTATTTTGACGAACGACTAGTGCCACATGTTTTTGCAACAAACGAAGAAGATTTATATTTTGTACAGGGTTATCTGCATGCTCGTTTTCGTCTTTTTCAGATTGATTTACAAACCCGGGCTGCTGCGGGAAGAGCAAGTGAACTGGCGGGTAGCAAAGCAATCAATTTTGACAGAGAGCAGCGTCGACTAGGAATGGTTTTTGCAGCTGAGAATGCACTTAAAGAAATTGAAGCGAATGCTACGTTTCGTTCATTCTTTGATGCCTATACAGCCGGTGTGAATTCTTACATTGAACAATTGACGGAAGCGGCGTTGCCCATTGAATACAAATTGTTACAAAATAAGCCAGAGAAATGGAGCAATTTAAAAACGGCTCTTTTATTAAAGATGATGTCCAAAATGTTGTCAGCTGGCACAGAAACGGATTTAGCTAATACCAATGCTAAATCTATATTTATGCCAAATGAGTTACAGCAGTTATATCCTCAGGTGCCTGATTCTTTGCTACCGATTGTTCCAATAGGTACGGAATTTCCTAAACCTGCTGTTATTCCAATAAAACCAGTCAATGCAGATTCTGTTTATTTTAATAATAAAACAACAGTAGCAGCACAGTCACTTGACCGTCCAGATCCAGGCAATGGGAGTAATAATTGGGTGGTGGCAGGTACTAAAACAAAAAGCGGATATCCTATTTTGGCAAATGATCCCCATTTGGAGTTGTCACTGCCTTCCATCTGGTTTGAAATCCAATTGAAAACGCCCACCCATAATTCTTATGGCGTTTCTCTCCCAGGTTCTCCTTTTGTAGTAATTGGGTTCAATGATAGTATTGCTTGGGGGGTTACTAACTCTCAACGAGATGTGAAAGACTATTATGAAATTAAATTTAAAGATCAATCACGTTCCGCATATTGGTTCAATAACCAATGGACGCCCACTAAAATGCGGATTGAGGAAATAAAAGTTAAAGACAGCTTATCTGTTTTTGATACAGTGGCCTACACAGTATTTGGTCCTGTACAATTTGATAATAGTTTTTCGAATGCTGCGGCGGCTGATCGTAATTTGGCCGTTCGTTGGGCAGCGCATGATCCAAGTAATGAAGGACTTACTTTTTTTAAGTTGAACAAGGCACATAATTATGCAGATTACGAAGAGGCCATTCGGACATTTACCTGCCCAGGTCAGAATTTTATTTTTGCATCTCGTACCGGTGATATTGCTATTTGGCAACAAGGGCGTTTTCCTGCCCGTTGGGAAGGGCAGGGGTTATACGTAATGCCTGGAGAAGACAGCAGCTATCTTTGGCAGGGTTATATCCCGCAACAAGAAAATCCGCATGCCATTAACCCGGCTCGTGGTTATTTGCAAAGCGCAAATCAACGTGCAGCCGATGGCACTTATCCTTATTTTATTCCTGGTAGCTACATCACTGCGCGTGGTGTTCGTATCGATAATAAATTGGCAGCCATGTCCGGTATAACACCAAAGGACATGATGGAACTACATGCCGATTATTACAACATTTCAGCTGAGGATCTTCGTCCTGTTTTATTAGCCAATATCCAGGAAGAACAGCTGCAAGGCAAAGAGCTAGCCTACTTGTCAATTTTTCGTGATTGGGATTTGATGGCCTCCCCAGACTCAAAGGGGCAAACTGTTTTCCAGTGTTTTTGGGATACCGTTCAAGCTTCTATTTGGAGAGACGAGATTGAGCGCACTAACCCCATGGCTCCATGGCCTATTGAACAAACAACCATTGAGTGGTTACTTCGCGATACGCTTCATACGTATGCGGACAATCGTAACACGCCTGCAGTGGAAACCCTTGCAATGATTGTTACAAGTTCGTTCAAAAAAGCGGCACTTGTTTTAGCGGCAAAGGAAGCCGAGGGTAAATTAGTATGGAGTCGATACATGAATCCAAGTGTCTATCATTTATTAAAAGATGCCTTACCTGCATTTGCCAGGAAAGGACTTGCCGTTGGTGGTTATGGTAACATTGTTAACGCAATTAAACATAGTCATGGCCCAAGTTGGCGTATGATAGTTCATTTAATAGATGGAATAGAGGCGTATGGAGTTTTTCCAGGTGGGCAGAGTGGTAATCCTGGAAGTCGTTATTATGACAATAACATTGCTGCTTGGGAGAAAGGAGAATACAATAGATGCTGGTACATGCGAGAGAATGATCGTACTAGCGAACAAGTAAAATGGGTGTTAGAGTTTAATAAATTATAATTTTTTATATGAAGTTTTTTTTATCAGTGCTACTTACGATGCTTGCTGGAATAGGAATTTCATTATGGTCGCTTTCTCCATGGTGGGGATTTGTGCCCGTGGCTAGTCTAGTGGCCATCGCCCTACATCAGGTTCCCTCCAAAGCCTTTGCTGCCGGCTTCTTGGGTATGCTCCTTGCTTGGGGTGGACTGTCCTGGTGGATCGATTGGCAAAACGCCAGCCTTTTATCTAAACAAGTAGCCGTATTGTTTCCATTACAAGGATCCTCCGCAGCATTGATACTGCTTACGGGAATTTTAGGAGGCCTTTTGGGAGGGATAGCTGCATTGGCAGGATGCTATCTTCGTAGTACTAAATCCAACGTGGAGTGATTGGCAGACCTCTCTTATTATTTTTTGTTTTTTTTGGTCTAACGCAGACCTATGCTGCGCTGGTTACGGGTAGGGTAGTTGACGCAGAGGGTCATCCGCTTCCATTTGCCTCTATATGGATACAAGAAACAAAGCAAGGTATTTCTGCCAATAGCGAGGGTCTATTTGAATTAACATTACCCCCTGGAAAATATAAAATCACCTGTCAATATGTTGGATTTGCTAAGCAGGAAAGAATAATAACGGTGACCAATGTAGTGATGCAATTGGATTTTGTATTGCTGAAACAGGAGTTAACCTTACCAGCAATTATTGTTTCAAGTAAAGAGGATCCTGCTTATCGGCTAATACGTGAAATGCTGAAGCAACAGAAATCCAACCAAGAGCGTTTGCAATCCTTTTCTTGCATGGTTTACTCGAAAGGGCAATTACGTTTACGAGACTATCCAACTCGGTTTTTGTCACAGAAAGTTGATTTTGAAGATGGGGATTCCAGTAAAAAAAAGTTCATTTATTTAGCGGAGACCCTCTCGCGTTATGCACTACGAAATGGCCAAGAAAAAAAGATTGAAGTGGTTTCTTCTAAAGTCAGTGGGGATAGTGATGGGTTTGGTTTAGCAGTGCCTGACCAATATTCTTTTTATGAAAACATTGTACTCCCCGGTACTCGTCTTAATCCAAGAGGATTTATTTCTCCACTTTCAGCTTCTGCTTTTTTGTATTATCGTTTTAAATTGCTTGGGTCATTTGTAGAGAACAACAAGCTGTTTAGTCGAATACAAGTAATTCCAAAAAGAAAAAGTGAACCAGTTTTTGCAGGAGAGATTACTATTGTACAAGAAGACTGGCAGCTTCATTCTGTTGACCTTGCATTATCTCGCACTCAGCAACTCGAGTTTGTTGATACCTTACAATTAGTTCAGTTGTATCGGGAGGAGGAGAAGGGCGAGTGGCGTATTGCCAGTCAGGTGTTATATCCAGCTGCAAAAAAATTTGGATTTGACGCCTTTGGTAGTTTTTTAAATGTTTATACCGAGTACACGCTCAAGCCAAGCTGGACTAAAAAATACTTTGATCGTTTTCTGCTTCGGTATACAGATAGTGCTAATCGTAGGTCCGTTGCTTACTGGGATCAAATAAGACCTGTCCCTTTAACGGCAGAAGAACTGCTTGATTACACCAAAAAAGATAGCTTGGAACAAAAGCGCCGAGACCCGGCTTACCTCGATTCATTAAACCGTATTAGAAATAAATTTAATCCTGCTCGCTTTTTCTTGACTGGTCAAACGCTTTATACAAAAAGGAATAAGTTTGATTTATCAGTTAATTCAGTACTTGAGCAACTTTCATTTAATCCTGCAGAGGGGCTTGTTCTTCAGCCACAATTGCGATGGCAATACAAATGGGATAGTTCTGGTTCCAGGAAGCAACTCAATGGTAATATAGTATTACGAAACAGCTTTGGCAATCAGCATTTCAATCCTTATGCAACTTTTTCCTATGTATTAGGAACCCAATTACGAAGTTCATTCATTGTGGGGTTTGGTCGTCAGGTTTTGCAGTTCAATGGACAGAGCCCTATAACTGATAAAGGGAATACCTTTTCCTCACTTCTTTATGAAGAAAATCGAATTAAATCTTACGAGGCACGCGTTGTGAGACTCGCGTACGCTAAAGGCTTAGGTGCAGGTTTATCCATGCAGTGGGGTTTTCGTTTTGAAGACCGCACCCCAATCGAAAATAAAACTGACTATACGTGGATAGATAAACCCAATCGCAACTATACTCCAAATTATCCAAGTGAATTGGTCAGTCAAAATATTACTAGACATCAGGTGGCTGATTTTACATTGATTGTGCGCTGGCAACCTGGGGCACGTTACATAAAGCTACCGGAGCGAATCATAAATGTTGGCAGTGATAAGCCAGTATTTAGTTTTCAATTGAGCCAAACCTTGGGTAGGCTGATGGGGAATGACGCGAATTATACAAAGTGGCGTTTGGGTATAACAGACAATTTTAATTTAAAACTTAAAGGCATATTCCGCTATCGATTCGCAATGGGGGGCTTTTTGAATAATAAAGCGGTGCCCTTGGCTGATTTCATCCACTTCAACGGTAATGCCTCACAACTTGCCAACGAATATTTGAATAGTTTTCAACTACTTTCTCTGTATAAGTTAAGCCATATCAATCCTTTTTATTCATTGGTGCATCTTGAGTATAATTTGAAAGGTTTTTTGACTAATAAAATACCGATTGTGAATAAGCTCAAGCCCTATCTGGTAGTAGGTATCAATGCTTGTTATAGTAGCCAATTACAAAATCATTGGGAATGGTTTGTAGGAGTAGATAATTTGTTGAAACAGATTCGTATTGATTATGTGGTGGGCTATCAGCCATCGGGTATTCAATTAACGGGTATACGCCTGGGCGTCAAAGGATTCTAGTTTTTATAAAGAACCTATCTTTACACTGATTTAGGATTTTGCCCAACCTGCAATTGGGGTTCTAGTCGAACTAAAATTCTTTTATGGCAGTATTACATAACCGTGTATCCCGGCGAGAACTAAAAGAAAAAATTGGTAACGATCCAACGCCGCGCACTACTATTTCCTTTTACCAGTATTTTCATATTGAGCAGCCTGCTTTATTCAGGGATCAATTTTATCAAACGTTACAACCCATTGGGGTTTTGGGTAGAATCTATGTTGCCGCTGAAGGTGTCAACGCTCAACTTAGCGTTCCTACGCATCAATTAGATGCTTTGCGTAATAGTTTAGATGCTATCACATCTTTACAAGGAGTACGATTAAATATAGCCGTACATGATGATGGAAAATCTTTTTTTGTTTTGGACATCAAAGTGCGTGATAAAATTGTAGCAGATGGTATTGATGATCCCACATTCAGTATGCAGCGTAAAGGAAAGTATGCTACGCCCGAGCAGTTTAACCAGCTAGCGCATAATCCCAATACCATCATTGTTGATATGCGCAACTATTATGAGTATGAAGTGGGGCATTTTAAAAATGCAATTGAAATTCCATCCAATACCTTTCGGGAGCAACTTCCCATGGCAGCCAACTTTTTGAAAGATAAAAAAGAGGCTACCATATTGATGTATTGTACAGGCGGTATACGTTGTGAAAAGGCTTCAGCTTATTTATTGCACCAAGGTTTTTCAAATGTTTTTCACTTAGAGGGGGGTGTAATTAATTACGCCAGACAAGTAAAAGAGAACAAAATGCCTAGCCTTTTTATTGGTAAAAATTTTGTTTTTGATGAACGCCTAGGGGAAAGAATTACCACTGACGTGATTGCGCATTGTCATCAATGTGGAAACGTTGCAGACACTCACACTAACTGCAAGAACGAGGGTTGTCATCTGCTATTTATCCAATGTGAATCCTGTGCCACTTTAATGGAGGGTTGTTGCTCAATAGCCTGTCAAGACACGCTACATTTACCAGCGGAGGAGAGAAAAAAAATGAGAAAAGGAAAGGATAAGGGACAGCATATTTTTAACAAAGCAAAAGATAGGTTAGCTACAATCCGGTTACCCTTCGATAACAAGACTTAGCTTCTTTGTTGTAAAGCAATAGTTGTCCTGTTAAAAATTTCTTTTTTATCCAGTTTTTTAGGTATAAACGGTTTTCCGATCACCTTTTCGTATAGCTCAATATACCGATTGGAAATTGTGTTGACCCACTCGTCACTCATAGTAGGAACTATCTGTCCCTCTTTACCCATGAAGTTATTTTCAATCAGCCATTCGCGAACAAATTCCTTACTAAGCTGCGGTTGTCGTTCGCCCCTCAATTGTCTTTCCTTGTAACCAGCTGTAAAAAAATAACGAGAACTGTCAGGAGTGTGAACTTCATCCATGAGATATATCTCATTTCCAATTTTCCCGAATTCATATTTGGTATCAACTAGAATCAGTCCTCTTTCCCCAGCTATTTGTGCTCCTCTTTCAAAGAGTTGTAATGCAATCGTACATAACTTTCCCCAATCATCTTTTGAGGCTAATCCAGATTCCACTATCGTTTTAGCATCAATATCCTCATCGTGTCCTTCGGCGGCCTTAGTAGAAGGGGTGATAATGGGAAGATCAAACTGATCGTTTTCATTCATTCCTGCTGGCATCTCAACCCCACAAAGTATTCTTTTGCCTGATTTGTAAGTTCTCCAGGCATGACCTGTCAAGTAACCTCTTACTACCATCTCAATTTTTAAAGGCACACATTTTTTGCCAATTGATACGGTCGGGGCAGGCGTTGCTAATAACCAGTTTGGGCAAATATCCCGCGTGGCTTCTAGCATATGACTGGCAATTTGGTTTAGAACCTGACCTTTAAATGGGATGGGGCGGGGTAGTATTACATCAAAGGCGGAGATGCGGTCTGAGGCAATCATGACCAACAAATCCTCTCCAATGCTATATACATCTCTCACTTTTCCCCTATAAAAACCGGTCTGATTTTTAAATTCAAAATTGGACATACTTCGAAAGTAAGTTGGCAGCCGTAAAGTACGGTAAACCAGTGAGTTTGAGATTTCAACAACTTATCCTAAGGGCTTAAAAATTAAATTTTTATAGTCCCCCTAAAACCCGTATTTTACAATTCTATTTTAAACCAAAATTCCATTTTATGAGAATAAGCTACAATTTCTTAGCTTCTTCACTTGCGGTGTTTTTAATTTCCTTTTCTGCTTATGCTCAACAGGTTACAGTCAAAGGTTCGGTGCGCAACCAAGCATCTAAAGAGACTGTCCCTGCTGTTTCTGTAGTAGTTAAGGGTACATCCCAAGGAACCTATACGAATGCTGATGGTCAATTTGCCATCACAGTTTCCAAGCTCCCTATTACACTTGTTTTTAGTTCTATTGGATTTTCTGACCAGGAGGTTAGTGTGAACTCAGCTGCTGGGATATCCATTGAGCTGAAAGTAAATGAATCGCTTGGGCAGGAAGTAGTGGTATCTGCTACTAGAACGCCCACCCGTATTCTGGAGTCTCCAGTTACAGTGGAGCGTTTGAGCTCAAATGCATTACGCAATGTTGCCGCACCTAATTTCTACGAGGCAATTGGTAATTTAAAAGGCGTAGACGTGCATACGGCTAGTTTGACTTTCCGTACCGTTACTACTCGTGGCTTTGTTAGCAGTGGTAATACACGTCTTAACCAGCTGATGGATGGTATGGATAACCAAGCTCCAGGTTTGAACTTTGCCGTGGGAAGCATGGTTGGTCCCTCTGATTTAGATGTAGAAAGCGTTGAGGTTTTATCTGGTGCTTCTTCAGCTTTATATGGCTCTGGTGGTATGAACGGAACAGTTCTTATCAATACGAAGAATCCTTTCAAATACCAAGGCTTTAGCTATAATATCAAACAGGGAATGATGCATGTTGATCAAAAGCAACGTGCGGCTGCACCTTTCTATGATTGGTCTTTCCGTTGGGCAAAAGCCTATAAAAATAAATTGGCTATTAAGTTAGCTGCCTCTGTGGTCAAAGGATCTGATTGGGAAGCTGAAGACTACCGTAACAAAGCTCAAATCGGAATCCTCAGTGCTGTGGTGCCGGGTAACAGAACTAACAATTCTGACTTCAATGGTATCAACATCTATGGTGATGAGACTGCAGCCAATATGAATGCTTTTGCAAATTTTGTACAAGGATCAATTCGTGGGGGTATTTTAGGTGCTACAGGTGGAGCGCTAGATGTTGTATCGTTGCTCAACGCTTATTATAACGTTATTGGAAATCCTCGTTATCCTACCGAAGCGCAGCGCCAAGGTTTCTATACATTTCCGTTCTTTCCAGCACCTGTATTGGGTGCAATCAACAGCCCTCAATTAAAGCCATTGATTGATCAAATGTTCCCTTTCTATAATGGCCTTAAGAATAATTATTTTGGAGGAGCTACTGTTTCACGTACGGGTTATGAGGAGCAGCAATTAGTAGATTATAACACGTTGAATGTTCGCTTCAATGGAGGCGTTCATTATAAATTCAATGACAAGCTTGAGCTTTCTTTTAATAGCTACATTGGTGCAGGTACAACTGTTTATACTGGTGCTGACCGTTATTCTTTGAAGAACTTAAGTATGGGGCAACATAAGTTAGAGCTGCGTCACAAAAACTGGTTTATTCGCGGGTATACCACGCAGGAGAATGCTGGTAAATCTTACAATGCCACCGCTTTAGGTGCGTTCTTGAATGAAACAGCTAGCCCCAGCAGTAGTTGGTTTCCACTATATATTGGCACCTTCTCTGAGGGTCGTCGTTTGAATGGGGCACTAGCCAGTGATTTTACACTACACCAAGCTGCCAGATCCTCTGCTGATGCTACACGTTTAATACCCGGAACAAAAGCATTTAATGATGCAATGAACCGTATCAAAGCAACTCCAATCAGTAAGGGCGGAGCTTTATTTCTTGACAGAACAGATTTCTATTCTGCAGAGACACAGTTGAATATTTCAGATATGGGTGGTTTCTCAGACAAAGTAGAGCTCATGGCTGGAGCCAACTGGAAACAGTGGGTTTTAAATTCTCAGGGAACACTTTTTGCTGATACGGCACAACTAATTCGTGTAAACGAGTATGGTGGTTATTTGCAAATGAAGAAAAGCCTGCTTGATGGTGGATTAACAGTTACCGCATCTGGACGATTTGACAAGCAAACAAATTTCAAGGGTCGTTTTACTCCTCGTTTATCTGCAGTAATCAAATTGGCTAAGGAGAATTTCTTGCGTCTATCTTACCAGACTGCGTATCGTTTCCCTACCAACCAAAACCAATATATCAGTTTAGTGACTGGTTCTGGCGTGTTGATGGGTTGTCTACCCGAGTTCCAGAACTATTACAAACTGAATTCTACTCGTCCGGGTTATACTGCTGCGAGTGTGCTTTCTTATAGAGCGGGTACATTGGCTGACTCCAATCGCCTGGTTCGTGCACGATTCCAGCCCGTAAAGCCTGAGACAGTTAAGTCTTATGAAATTGGATACAAAGGTGTAATAGCCAAAAAATTACTTGTTGATGCATATTATTATTTCAGCCGTTATGAGGACTTTATAGCTGGTGTAGCGCTTGTGCAATCTCGCACAGGTGCAAATTCTGATTTGTACTCTCCTTTCTCAAGCACTAACCTTTCTTACGTTCAAAACTCTGCTGACCCTGTTACTTCTACAGGATGGGGTGTTGGTTTTGAGTACCAGTGGGTAAGAAAATATGTGGTATACGGAAATGTATTTTCTGACAAACTACAAGATATAGAAACTGGAAGTGTTGGTTACTTCAATGCGCCAAAATATCGTGTGAATATTGGTATGCGCAATGAGAATGTTTACAAGAATGTTGGCTTCAATGTTGTCTACAAATGGCAAGATCGTAATTTTTACGAAGGAGCCTTTATTACCGGGACATTACCTGCATTCGGATGGTGGGATGCGCAGGTTACCTACCGTCCTCCGCAGAATCCAAAGAGCACTTTCCGTGTTGGTGGTACTAACATCGCCAACAACTATCAGCGTACTGGCTTCGGAAGCCCCTATGTTGGAGGCTTATACTATGTTAGTTATGGATATAACTTATTCTAATTGTTACAAAACAGTTGGGTAACTACTGGGTTTTAAGTATTCAGGTCCCGCCATTCGGCGGGACTTTTTTTTAAGTTGCTTGGCAAATCGTTTAATTTAGAGCCGTGGATGTAGCAAGTATTTTAAAGGGATGGTCCAAAGGACAATTCAGCCCTTTTTATTGGCTGGAAGGGGAGGAGAACTACTTTATTGATCAGTTAAGTAATGCAGCAGAAAAAACCATCTTAAAGCCTGAAGAAGCCGCTTTTAATTGCACGGTATTTTATGGGCGCGACACAACCTGGGCGGAAGTTGTGAATCAATGTCGTCGGTACCCCATGTTTGCAGAGCGCCAAGTGGTAATTCTGAGAGAAGCGCAGCAGTTAAGAGATATTGAAAAATTAGAACCTTATTTTGAGCAACCCCTTTTATCTACCATCTTGATTGTTGCCTACAAAGAAAAAAAGTTAGACAATAGGAAAAAAGTAGCTCGTCTGATTAAGGAGAAAGGCACTTATATTTCATTCAAAAAACTAAACGAAAAAGAAATTGCAAGTTGGGTAGAAAAGCGTCTTTCAGCCAATCAACTAAAGATTGCTCCGAGGGCTTTGATGTTGATGGTGGACCATTTGGGGAGTGATCTTAGTAGGATTGAACAGGAAATTGAAAAGCTTCAACTAAACTGCAGCGCGGGTACAGTAATTGACGAAAATGTTATTGAGCGATTTGTTGGAGTGAGTAAGGATTTTAACGTTTTTGAATTGCAGCATGCTTTGGCCTTAAAGGATTTTACGAAAGCTTTTAGGATAATCCAATATTTTAAGCAAAACCCAAAAGCGGCTCCGCTTCAATTGATCTTACCACTTTTATACAGTTTTTTTTCCAAAGTGTATATGCTATTTGGGACCGAAAATGCTGATGAGCGTTCTGTAGCAGCTCAGCTTGGTATTCCTCCATTTTCTATTCGAAATTACAAAGAGGCTGCTCGACTATATGGCTATCAAGGTACAGAAATTACGCTCTTGCTTTTGCATCAGTATAACTTAAAGTCTGTAGGAGTTGGAGCGCCTGCAACGGAAGATGCTGCTTTATTGAAAGAGTTGATCTTTAAAATGACTACCAACTAGGGAGTGTCAAAGAATTTGTAAGCTGTTTTGTTTATCCTTACCCAGTTGCTCAATCAAACCTGCTAATGACTCATATTTCTTTTCCTCACGTAAGTATGCGACCATATGTACTTCTAGTACTTCACCATAAATCTCTTGATCAAAATCAAAAATATTTACTTCAATAACGCGGCTTTTCCCATCCACCGTAGGACGAAAACCAATACTCATCATTCCTTTATATAAATGCGGTGCTCCGGCTGGTTTTGCAAATACAGCATAGATGCCATTCCCGGGGATAATTTTCTCTGGGTCTTCAATCTTCAGGTTAGCGGTTGGATACCCTAGTGTTCTACCAATTTTATTACCATGTACTACAGTGCCGCTAAAGAAAAAGGGGTACCCCAATAACTTATTAGCCTCAGCAATAGCGGCACGGGAAAGATGTTCGCGGATTTTGGTAGAGCTGATGGTTATGTCTTCAACTAGTTTTCGGGGAATTTCTTTTAACGCATACGCAAACTGTGCTGCTTTAGCGTGTAGCAATGCGTAGTCACCTTGTCTATTTCTTCCAAATTGGTGATCATGCCCAATAATAATTGTATGTGGTTTGAAATAGGCTACTAGAAAGTCCTCGATATATTCAGTAGCGGTGAGATTTGCAAATTTTTCTGTGAAAGGCACTACCACCAGGTGGTCAATCCCTGCCTTTGCCAGCAATTGTTTTCTCTCCTCTAGCGTATTTAATAACCGGATACCCAATATAGCAGAGCTAACTATTTTTCTGGGGTGGGGGTCAAACGTTATTAATACAGTTTCTCCATAAACCATTGCAGCGGTACGCTTGAGTGCATGTAAAACTTCTTTGTGTCCACTATGAACGCCATCAAAAGTTCCAATGGTTATTACAGCCTTTTTAAAAGCAGGAAGCGTATCTAATGCGGTATGTACTTGCATTTGGAGTGCAAAGATAGTTGTACCAGCTCAGTTGACCGAACCAGAAGGAATCAGTAAATTTGTACCACATGTCACGTTACGCAAAAAGAGGTGTTTCAGCCCAAAAAGAGGATGTACATGCTGCTATAAAACGGCTGAGTCCCGGACTCTACCCTTATTCATTTTGCAAAGTATATCCTGATTATTTGAACAACGATAATGAGTGGGTCTCAATTATGCATGCAGATGGGGCCGGCACCAAGTCAATTCTAGCTTATCTCTATTGGTGCGAAACGGGCGATCTTTCAGTTTGGAAGGGGGTTGCACAAGATGCCATTGTAATGAATTTAGATGACCTGCTTTGTGTGGGTGTCACTTCTTCACTGCTCTTCTCCTCAACTATTGATAGAAATAAAAAATTGATTCCTGGCGAAGTTTTAGCTGCTATCATAGACGGAACTAGTTCTTTTTTTGATCAAATGAGCCAACATGGAGTAGCTATTCAATTTATGGGTGGCGAAACGGCAGATGTGGGGGATGTTGTTCGCACTATAGCCATTAATGGAACAATGGCGGCCAGATGGCCTAAATCTCATTTGGTCACCAATGAAAAAATACAGCCTGGTAATGTTATTGTGGGTTTGGCTAGCTTTGGTCAAGCTTCTTATGAAAGCGCCTATAATAGCGGTATTGCCAGTAATGGTCTAACCAGTGCTCGACATGATTTATTGAATGATTCCTATCGGACTAATTATCCTGAATCCCTGGACCCAGCTATGGAATTGGATGTAGCCTACTCGGGGCCTTACAAGCTAAGCAGTGAAATTGTTGATCAGGAAAATCGGTATACCATTGGACAATTATTGCTAAGTCCTACCCGGACCTTTGCTCCTGTGATAAAAGAACTGCTGGCGCAAATGCCAACCGCGGTGAATGGTCTCATTCATTGTAGTGGTGGTGGACAAACAAAATGTTTAAAATACCTACCGGGAAATTTTAAGGTCATAAAAGACAATCTTTTTATCCCGCCCGTAATATTTAAATTGATTCAGCAGGCTAGTAATGCTGATTTGCGAGAGATGATGCAAGTATTCAACATGGGAACCAGACTTGAAATTTACACAGACCCCCACCAGGCGCAGGCTATTATCGATATCGCGGCTTCCTTTGGGGTGGCAGCCCAGATCATCGGACGCGTGGAAGCCGGTGTAAAAAAAGAACTACATATTCAACACCAAAATCAATCATTGGTCTTTTGATACTCTTTTTTCTATTTACTAATTTGTAATAAATCCTACTATGTCAGATTCAATAATTTCATTACAGCATGTGAATATCTATCAAGGTTCAGCCCTTGTATTACAGGATGTGAATTTGACCGTAAATAAAGGTGAATTTGTGTACTTGGTTGGTAAAACCGGATCTGGTAAATCTTCCCTTTTAAAAACACTTTATGGCGAATTATCGCTAGTGGAAGGAACTGGCACTGTAGCAGGATTTGATTTAAAAGAGCTGGATTGGAAACGTGTTCCTTTTTTGCGTAGAACACTTGGAGTAGTATTTCAAGATTTCCAACTTTTGACAGATCGTAATGTAAACGAGAATTTAAAGTTTGTGCTAAAGGCTACCGGTTGGACAGATGAGCGTTTGATGGATGAAAAGATTGCAGATGTACTTAATAAAGTAGGTTTGAAGTCTAAAGGCTTTAAAATGCCTTTTGAGTTAAGCGGTGGTGAGCAACAACGTATTGATATAGCAAGGGCGCTCTTGAATTCTCCCAAGCTTATTTTAGCAGATGAGCCAACAGGTAATCTAGATCCAGAAATGTCAGATGAGATTATGAAACTGTTGTTTCATATCAGCCGTGATTACAATACAGCAGTTGTTATGGCCACCCATGACTACATAGTTGTTCAAAAATTCCCGGCTAGAATGATACGCACTGGGCAGGGTAGAGTAGAGGAACTTGCCTCTATACACCTATAAGGTAATTAAATTTAAAGGTTCATATTTTCCATACCCTCTCCCATTAATTTGGTGCTTTTTCGTTTGAATAAATTTGGATCAAACTTTCCAAATCTCCAATTAATATTTAGTCTGAGTAATTGTGGATCTCTTCTTCTGAAAACATCTTGTGTGAACAAGGAGGATGCTGAGTATAGCTGTTGACGTCTTGTTCGTAATACATCGTTCATATTAAGCGAAATACTGGTCTGTTTATTTTTCCCTAACTCAACACGTATAGCGGCGTCTATAAAATAGTTTGCTTTTTGATATCCTTGTGCTGCACTAGCCTGACCCCACATGCCGCCTCCCCACATACCACCTCCGCCACCGCCCCAACGTCCTCCGCCGCCGCCACCGCTACCACCCGGGGGAAGAACTGACTTGGATAGATATTCTCCAGAAAGCTGAAGTGTGATGTTTTTGGGCAGTTTATAGATATTGTTGAGCTTGATCTGGTAGCTTACAAATGGGTCAATCGCATTTTCAAAAGTGGAAGCAAGCTGTATAGCTGAAGTGAATAAATTAAAATTGCTTGTCAAATCCCATTGGTTATTAATCTTTGTTTTTGCCACTAATTCCGCACCCGTTACATAGCTAGAATTGGCATTTATAAACGTATTGATCAGCACCTCTTTTCCAGTGATGGGATTGGTTTCTTTATCTTGGTAGCGGGTAATCAGATTGTCTGTATGTTTAAAATAGAGGGAGCCCAATAAATTATTTTTATTGGCGTAGGTTTTTTGGTAAGAAAGTTCAAAAGAGTTGGTGAATTCTGGAATCAAGCCAGGATTTCCTCTGCTAAGGTTCAGCGAATCCGCATAATCGGTAAAGGGATAAAGTTGGAAAAAATTTGGACGATTTATTTTTCGGGTGTAATTAAGTTGTAGTTCAGCATTCTTTTTTAGCTTGTTGCTGATGAAAAGACTGGGGAAAAGACTTACAGGAAAAGCTATTGAAAATTTTTCATTTCTATCTGGCAAGAAGCCATTGTAATCAGACCGCTCGGCGCGTAGTCCAATTTGATAGCCAAAATTGCTAACCTGTTTGGAAAGGGTGGCATATGCTGCAAATACATTATCGTCGCTGGTGTAGTTTACTGACAAACTTGGTATTTGAATGGTACCAGTAGCGGTTTTAATAAAGAAATTATTCTTATTATCGACCGTTCTCCATTGGCCTCGTAAGCCTGTTTCTATCTTTACCTTATCGGATAAGGGAAGGGTGTAATCAGTTTGAATTACTACATTAGTGTTGTCTCCTGATCCTGCTTGCAATTGGTCTTGAATTTTAACAAAGGAACTTAATAGACTGGTGTAATAGGTTGTGCGAATCTCGTTGCTATTTTCACTCTTACTTATATTTTGTGTAAAGTCAATAGACCATTCTTCACCTGCTCGTGGAAATAGATGCTTAAAACTAGCGCTTAGTCCTGTGAAGTTAAATTCACTTGAAGAGTTAGAGAAACGATCATTGTAGGATCGCGTACTAGGTGTAAAGAGCGAGTCTATGGTACTATAACTATCATTGGTAGGAGTGAACTTGCCGCCTCCTTTATTTATCGAAACCGAAAAGGTGTTACGATTATCTATAAAATAGTCAACACCTCCTCTGAAAAACAGAAAATTGCCCTTGGAGATACTACTGTCTTCTTGTTTTAGAAAAGTGTTAGGGTTTGCAATGAGTGTAGTTCGTTCGGTATTTCCCGCACTGATCGACTTACGCATGTTATAGTTCAAACTGCCAAAGAAATTGAGTTTATTCTGTCTAATATTAATGTCTGCTCCGCCACCCACCCGTGCCCGGGAATCAATGTTGGTGCGAATATTGCCGCTATAGCCTACGCGTTTATTTTTTTTGAGAATAATATTTAGAATGCCGGCCGTGCCTCCTGAGGCATCAAATTTTGCAGAAGGGTTAGTAATAATTTCTACGCTCTCGATCGCGTCCGCTGGTATTTGATCTAAACTTAATACGGTGGGTCTGCCATCTACGAATAATTGCGGTGCATTATTTCGCATTGTCACATTCCCATCCAGGTCAACATTAATTGAAGGGACATTACGCATTACGTCAACAGCGGTTCCACCTGCTGAAACTATATTTCGATCTACACTAAAAACTTTTCGATCAATTCCAAGTTTTAATCCTCCTGTATTGGCACTTACGGTTACATTTTCTAGTGTTTTTTCTACAATATCTATTTTGATGTTTCCAAGGTCCTTGTCAAGTGCAGCAATCATAGCAGTGAAATCAGTGTTTCCAGCTGTGGGCATTTTGAGGTCAAAGCCAATGGTTTGTTCGATGGTCTTATAACCTACCACATTGATACGAAGCTTGAATTGTCCAAAGGCGGGTATGTTTTCAAGCCGGAACTCGCCATTGGCTCGTGTTAACATGCCTGCTATAACAACATCTTTTCTCTTTTTGGTTAGGGTATCCAGCTTATTCTGTAGTAGTTGAACTGAGGCTAATTCAATAGGCTTTCCGGATGAAGATTCCAGCACCTTGCCATAGAAGCTTCCATTGGGGATCTGACGATTATTTGCGCCACCCCGTGACATAGATAAAGGTGGTTGTGCGTCAGCCGTTGCAAAAGCAAAAAAACTTAACAAAAGGCAATAACGAATTATCATGCTAATATTATGATTATTAAACGAGTAAGTTGGAATACGCCTGCGGATAGGTTTCATCGATGATTTAAACGGTTCATAACGTATATGAGAGGTGATTGTTCAACCTTAAGCCCGTTTTTGAGGTATTTTATTAAAAAAAACCTCGTCCGAAGACGAGGTGATGGGTGGCTAACCGGGCTCGAACCGGCGACCCTCAGAACCACAATCTGATGCTCTAACCAACTGAGCTATAACCACCAGGTATCCTATTAATCTTCAACGGGTGAAGGGGTTAAGGAGTTGCAAAATTAGGTAAAAACCTGCTTCTTAAAAAAATAGGGGCTCATTTTACATTATTTTTGATTTCTATGTTTTCATACTTAAAACATTGGTTGACTATGAAGAGAATTAGCGTGCTGGTGGTATTGGTCTTAATTGGATCGGTAGTTACTACTCAATTATTAGGAAAAAGCAAAACAAACCTACCTCCAGACAAGTATGAAAAAATCATGTTTCTGGTTGGTAAGATGTTAACAGATGGGCACTACAGTCCTCAGCAAATTGATGACGCCTTTTCTAAGCGCGTTTTCTATCGTTATATTACTGAACTTGATCCTGAGAAAAATATTTTTCTGAAGAAAGATATTGCTGCCTTACAAGTCTATGAAGCAAAAATTGACGATGAGTTAACTGGAGCGCCAATTCTTTTTTTCAAAGCAGCTGGCAATCTTTTCACCACTCGTGTTCAGGAAGCGGAGTTATTGTATCAGAAGATATTATCCAATTCGTTTGCCTTTACCGCTAATGAGGAAGTAGTGTTAGATGCTGCGAAATTGGATTTTTCGCTTACTGAATCAGAAAGAGAACAACGCTGGAGAAACAAGCTGAAATACATGGCACTAGAAAGATATGCGGAAGGTTTAGACCTGAATCAAAAAGCTAGTGAGAAAGACACTAAAAATAACAAGAGTGCTGAGGAATTGGAGAAAGAGGCGCGTGATAAAGTTGGGAAAATAATGGCCCGGACTTTTGATCGATTTAGAAATAAATTCAATGAGGACGATAAGTTTAATTTATTCGTTAACACCATAACAACCACTATGGATCCTCATACGGAGTTTATGCCACCAGTTGATAAACGCTATTTTGATGAAGAGATGAGTGGTCAATTTTTTGGTATCGGGGCTACGCTTCAATATGATGAAGGAAATATTAAGATTACCAGTGTTGTTGCAGGAAGTCCTGCCTATAAGTCTGGTCAAATCCAGGCTGGGGATATAATTCTCAAAGTAGGACAGGCTGAGGAAGAGCCAGTTGATCTTACAGGTTTTATGACAACAGATGCGGTAAAATTAATTCGGGGTAAGAAAGACTCAGAGGTTAGGCTTACCTTGCGAAAAATCGATGGCACTATCAAAGTAGTCTCATTAATCAGGGACCGAATCGTCCAAGATGAGGGGTATGCACGCAGCGCGGTATTTTTAGAGGATGGTAAAAAAATTGGCTATTTGTATCTTCCTGATTTCTATGCTGACTTTGAAAACCCAAACGGGCCCCGCTGCTTCACTGATGTTGCGAATGAGTTGGTCAAGCTCAAGGCGGAGGGAATAAGCGGTTTAATATTTGACCTTAGAAACAACGGGGGAGGCTCCTTATACGATGTGGTGCAAATGGCTGGGTTATTTATAGCTGAGGGCCCCATTGTACAAGTGAAGGACAGAGACCGACCAGCTACCATCTTGAGGGACAAGGACAGGGCTATCCAATATGAGGGGCCGTTGGTGGTGTTAGTAAATGAATTTAGTGCATCTGCCTCTGAAATTTTTGCTGCAGCTATACAAGATTACGGTAGAGGCATTGTGATGGGCAGCAGTTCAACATATGGTAAGGGTACGGTACAGCGCAATATAGGCTTGGATCCGCAGTACGGATTTTCCTCTACCAATGCTGAATTGGGGACAGTGAAACTTACGTTACAAAAATTCTATCGCGTAAACGGGGGCTCTACACAATTAAAGGGTGTTACCCCAGATGTGATTATTCCTGATAATATGGAGTATTTAAAGTTTAGAGAAAAGGATACAAAAGAGTCGCTCCCTTGGGATCAAATTGCTAAAACACCTTACATTACTTGGACGCCCTCTTATCTAAAAGATACTGTTGTTTCGCTTGCAAGTCAAAGAATTAGTCACGATACTCTTTTTCAATTAATCAACAGCACGGCGTCACTACTTTCCAAGCAAAATGAAAGTATTGTGAATCTTCAATTGGATACATATAAAAAAGCACAGGAGCAAGTAAGAGCCGCAGTTAAACGATTAGATTTATTACAACAAGGCAGAACCTCGTTACAAGTAAATGCTTTACAAGGAGAGGAAAACAGGTGGTCCAACGACAAACCCAAGCAGGAACGTTTTGAGCGCTGGTTAAAATCACTTGGCAAAGATATTTACGTTGAGCAAGGGATTAAGACCATGAAAGATATGATAAAGGAAATGCCCGCTACTGCTAAACGGGCCTGATTAATCAAGCATTTCTGTTAATACAGTTTAAATCCTCAAATGCAATTTCCAGTCGTTTGATAAAGGCTTCTTCTCCTTTACGTAACCATACTCTGGGATCGTAGTATTTTTTGTTTGGTTTGTCATCTCCTTCTGGATTGCCTAATTGTCCTTGCAAATAGGCTTCATTCTTTTTGTAATTTGTCAGGACGCCATCCCAAAAAGCCCACTGTAAATCTGTGTCAATATTCATTTTAATGGCGCCATAGGAAATGGCCTCACGGATTTGTTCTTGTGGAGAACCGCTTCCGCCATGAAATACAAAATAAACCGGTTTTGATCCAGTTTTGAATTGTTGTTGTATATAGTCCTGACTGTTTTTGAGAATAATGGGTCTTAATTCAACATTTCCAGGTTTGTAAACGCCATGAACATTTCCGAATGCAGCAGCTACCGTGAAGAGAGGGCTCACCTTACTCAACTCGGTATACGCGTATGCAACTTCAGAAGGTTGCGTATATAGTTTTGAATTTTCAACATCTGAATTATCTACGCCATCTTCCTCTCCACCAGTCACGCCTAATTCAATTTCTATACTCATGCCTAGTGGTTGCATTCGTTTGAAATAATTGACAGAAGTTGCAATATTTTCTTCAATGGGTTCTTCACTTAAATCCAACATGTGTGAGCTGAAAAGTGGCTGGGCTTTTTCTTTAAAATAAGTCTCACCAGCATCTAGCAATCCGCTAATCCAAGGAAGCCATTTTTTTGCAGCATGATCGGTGTGTAGAATAACTGGTACGCCATAGTATTTTGCCACATTGTGCACGTGAAGCGCTCCAGAGATCCCCCCTTGTATATTTCCCTGTAGTTGGTCATTTGGCATGCCTTTTCCAGCTATAAACTGTGCTCCGCCATTTGAAAACTGAATGATTACTGGAGAATTCACTTTCGCTGCAGTCTCCAAGGTGGCATTAATGGAATTTGTACCAATGGTATTAACTGCAGGAAGGGCAAAATTATTCTCAATCGCATCTTGATAAAGGGCTTTTAATTCTTCACCATGCAATACGCCCGCACGATATTTTTTCATAGGACAGGATAGTTTAGTTGTTGCAAATCTATTTTTTTTAAGCGTTGCCTAACGCAGCTATAACATCATATTTTGTGATTATATGATAGGCCCCAGTCTCGTCGCGCGTTAAAACAGCGCCATTTTCTTTGCTGATGTATTGCGTGAGTTTCTCTAGAGGACTATCAAAGGGTACAAGGGGAAATCCATTTTCCATTACAGCTTTAATCGAGGCATTTTTTAAATCTGGATCCGCGAATATTTTTTTAAAAAGCCCATATTGACTTATGGCACCAATAGGTTGCTCCTGTTCCATGACGGGAATTTGTTCAATGTCATACTTTTTCATCAGCTCAACCGCCTCGGATACGGTGTGTTGCTGCGTAACGGTTATCAATTTTTTAGCACCTCTACTTCGGATAATTTCTCGTATGGTTTTTACATCCAGAAATCCACGTTCCATCATCCATTGATCATTGTAAATTTTTCCTACATAGCGGCTGCCATGGTCATGTAAGATACAAACAGGCAAATCGCCTTTTTTAAGTTTGCTTTTTAATTGAAATAAACCTTGCAAACAACTTCCTGCACTAAATCCACAGAATAGACCCTCTTCTTTTGCTAACCTCCTAGCCATGATGGCGCCATCTTTATCAGTCACTTGTTCAAAGTGATCAATAAATTGCATGTCATAATTCTTTGGAACAAAGTCTTCTCCGAATCCCTCACTCACATACGGTTTTACTTCGTTCATATCAATTTGACCTGTTCTAAAGTAATGGGTGAGCAAGGATCCATAAACATCTATAGCCCAAATCTGAATAGAGGGGTTTTTCTCCTTAAGATATTGCGCGGTTCCCGTTATGGTTCCCCCCGTACCTGCTGTACAAATCAGATGCGTTATTTTCCCATCTGTTTGACTCCAGATTTCTGGTCCGGTAGACTCGTAGTGGGCCTGTCTATTAGCTAGATTGTCATATTGATTCATATGACAGGAATTTGGAATTTCTTTAGCTAAACGAGCCGCAACACTATAATAACTCCGGGGGTCTTCCGGTAATACGTTGGTTGGGCAAACGATAACTTCTGCACCTACTGCTTTTAGAATATCAACTTTTTCTTTTGATTGTTTATCGGTGGTTACAAAAATGCATTTATATCCTTTCACTACTGCAGCCAGTGCTAACCCCATGCCCGTATTGCCACTAGTTCCTTCTATAATGGTGCCACCAGGCTTTAAACGCCCGTCCTGCTCGGCAACCTCTACCATCTTTAACGCCATCCTGTCTTTGATAGAGTTACCGGGATTAAAGTAGTCAACTTTTGCCAGGACTTCGCAAGGCATCTCACTAGTTATTTTATTAAGGCGAATAAGCGGCGTATTCCCTATAGTTTCCAGGATGTTATTTTTTATATCCATTGCTATTGATTGATTCTAATGCTATGCGAATAGTGTTGTCGTTAGCGTTCAAAATCTGAAAATAACCATTATCTCTCCATTTGTATCTTGCGATAGTAGCTACGATTCTTTCTATTAAAAATACCTTTTCTGTAGCAGTATAGTTTGATCGTGTTGCGCTTGACCCGTTCTCAATGCGTACCCATTTATTCCAGATTTCTTTGATCAACAGTGTATCAGCTAGCAAGGACAAGGGGGTACTTTTAACATTAATTTTTGCAAAATACTCCTGATAAATTTGAAAGGAGAATTTATTAAGTAAAGGTATTGCCTTTAAAAGTGGTACTGATGTAAGCAATGAGGAGTCATGATTGTGTGCGGTTCTTATTTGGGGTGCGATACCATTTTCTTCTTTTAAGGTGTCACCGCATGGGTTGATAAAATAACGGTTGTTGCGTAAAGTATCCTCCGCCTTATAGGGTAATTGTATGCATCTGCCTAGTGGGGTGTAGTATCTCGCTACTGTGAGTCGTAGCGCGGCACCTGAATTAAGTTGATATTCTTCTTGCACTAATCCCTTGCCATAGGAGGTTTGTCCTATTATTTTACCTCGGCACCAATCTTGAATGGCTCCTGCAAGTACTTCACTGGCACTGGCAGAAAACGTATCGATTAAAAGCACCACTTTTCCTTTTTCAAATTGTCCAGGTCTTCGAGATCGAAATTCCTGTTTGCCAATTTTTTGTCCCTCTGTGTAAACAATCAACTTATCCTGGTCAAGAAATTCATCTGCTATGTCCACTGCTTCCGCTAATAAGCCTCCTCCATTACCTCTCAGGTCTAACACAAGTTGTTGTGCTCCTTGTTTCTTTAATTGCTCTACAGCTTGCATAAACTCCTCATAGCTGCTTTCTGAAAAACGCGCTAAGCGTATGTAGCCGGTATGAGGTTCTATCAAATAGGCAGCACTAATTGCTGGTAATAGTATACGATCGCGTTGTACTTTTATTTTTACTGTTTGTTGATTTCTAAATACGGCTAGCTCAACCCATGAATTTCTCTCTCCCATGACGAGTAATCGAATGGAGTCTGTTGATACGCTTTTTCCAGTAAGTGAAAAACTGTTTGCGCGTAACAATTGATCGCCTGATTGAAGACCCGCTTTTTCTCCGGGGCCATTAGGAATCACATAGGTAATAGTTGCTGTATCATGAAAGAGACTAAACTCAACACCGATGCCTTCAAAATGTCCGCGTAGTAATTCCGTAGATGCAGCTACTTCTTCGGAGTTAAAATAACTAGAGTGGGGGTCTAATTTTTCAAGGAGTTCCTCAACGGCAGTAGACGTTAGGCTGTCAAGGTTGACCGCATCTACATATTTACTATCAATTAATGATAGTACCTGCTGAAATGTAGATTGCTTATTATGTCCAAATAATTTGGATCCAGGGAAAAATAATTGACTTGCAAAGAGAAATAGTATAAGTGCAATAGCAATGATTGTTGGTAGTGCCGTATCCCTTTTTTTATTTCCCATTCAGGCCTATATTTTGCGTAACTTGTGCAAGTTAACTTATTTGTTTTGAACCTATTTTGTGTTGGTTGAACAATGGCTACTGTAAAATTGATCGCAGATAGTGGAGCTACAAAAACCGAGTGGTGTCTCCTAGAGGGATCTAGTAAGCGTAAGCTGTTAACCGCTGGGATAAGCCCTTATTTCTTAAGTACAGCTGAAGTTATTTCATTATTGCAGCAAGAGTTATTGCCAAGATTAAAAAAAGTAGCTATCCAGGAAGTTTTTTACTATGGTACAGGGTGCGCAAATCCAGCTAATGCTAAAATTGTATCTAAAGCACTTTCGCTTCTATTTCCTGCCGCTAACATTGAGGTAACGCATGATCTTATGGGTGCTGCACGTGCGCTATGTGGCAAGGAAAAAGGGATTGCTTGTATTTTAGGAACAGGCTCAAATTCTTGCTATTACAATGGTAAAAAAATAGCAAGAAACAGTCCTGGGCTAGGATATGTGTTGGGTGATGAGGGAAGTGGCGCATACTTGGGAAAAAAAGTGATTCAGTATTATCTCTATGGAATTTTTGATGAGGAACTCAGGGGTCGATTTGATTTGAGTTTTACTACTTCACCGGCTGAAATTTTGGAAAGTGTTTATAAGAAGCCACTTCCTAATAGGTACTTGGCGTCTTTCACTACATTTTTGGCAGAAAATAGGGGTCATTATATGATCGAAAATATTCTGGAGGATGGAATCAATGATTTTTTCTTCCAACACCTATGTAGATATACGGAAGTTTGGAAATTTCCCTTACATTTCACCGGTGGAGTTTCCTTTGTATTTAGAGATGTTGTGAAGCAATTATGTGAGCATTATGAATTTGAGTTGGGTAGCATACTTCGTAATCCCATGCAAGGATTGATAACCTATCATTCAAAGTAGTATGAGTTTTGAACGTATAACGGAGAAAAGCAGTTTGTATCGGCACTTGGAAAAGATGTCTGTCAGCCAATTGTTGACACTGATCAATCAAGAGGATCAAAAAGTCCCTACCGTGGTTGCCAATGCTATTCCCCAAATTGAAAAACTGGTTGAAGTGATTGCTGATAAAATGCTCATGGGGGGACGCTTATTTTATATCGGGGCAGGCACCAGTGGTAGATTGGGTATTGTAGATGCAAGTGAATGTCCACCTACTTATGGCGTTCCACCCGGTTTGGTGATTGGTATTATTGCCGGAGGCGAACAAGCCATAACAAAGGCGGTGGAAAATGCCGAAGATAGTTGGGAGCAAGGATGGATGGACTTGAATACACATGCTTTAACAGTTCAAGATGTTGTAATAGGAATAGCCGCAAGTGGAACTACGCCATATGTTATTGGGGCATTGCAGCATTGTCGCCAAAATGGAATCGTAACAGGTAGTATTTGTTGTAATCCTCAATCCCCTTTAAGTGCAGCTGCTGATTATCCCATTGAAGTGGTAGTAGGGCCTGAGTTTGTAACGGGAAGTACACGCATGAAAAGTGGAACTGCACAGAAACTAGTACTTAATATGATCTCTACATCGGTGATGATTCAATTAGGCAGGGTAGAAGATAATAAGATGGTCAACATGCAGCTTACTAATGAAAAGTTAGTGGATAGAGGGACCAAGATGTTGATGGAAAAAGCTAAACTTGAGTCTTATGAGTTGGCTAAGGAACTTTTGCTTAAAGCAGGAAGTGTCAAAAAAGCGTTAGCGCTTCTATAACTATTTCGCATGCATACGTTGGAGCCATTTTATAATTGGCAGCACATCTATTGTAGTGAACAGGACCCAAATTCTCCCTTTCATGGTAGAACGTATTCTGAGTTTGAGTTCTCGCAAACAGTCTATAACTACTACATTCATCCACAATGGGACGAGTTTGGAAGTAGGACCCTTTATTTAAAGGTATTGATGGCAGATTATGAGGAGCGTTATATAGTGATTGAGTTGCTGGGAGAATGGAATGATGCATTAGAAAATGATATCATGCAGTTGAAAAGAGAAGTACTTGAAAAATTTATGGAGCAGGGGATCTTGCACTTTATCTTGATAGGCGAAAATGTTTTGAATTTCCATTTTGATGGCACTGATTATTATGAGGAATGGAAGGAAGAATTGAGTGAAAGAGGAGGTTGGGCCGTCTGTTTGAATCTTTCGGTCTCCAGCTCCCTGGAATTTCAACAAGCGGGTCTTAATCGATATTTGCCCTTAATCACCCTGAAAGATTGGCGTATCTACAAGCCTTTTCACCTTTTCAAAAAAGTGGGCATAGTCTTGGCGTACTCTCTTCCAGGTGCTGATCTATAAAGTTGAAAAAGAGCGTTTTTTACAAAATTCTTTGCCATTTTTTACCGGTGGCTTGTTAATTTTGCAACCTGAAGAATTGCTTGAATTTTACTATCGCTAACCTTATAATTTCTAGCCGATGAAATGGTCTGCATTGTTCAATTCCTCTGTGGGTAGGAAATGGACTATGGGGTTGACAGGAATCTTTTTGATTCTGTTCCTAATTGTACACGTAGGATTGAATGCCTGTATTTGGGCAATGGACGGTGGAGTAATGTTCAATAAGGCAGCCCATTTTATGGGAGCCAATGTTGTTCCTCGTTTATTAGAAATAGGTCTCTTTGCAGGGTTTATTCTTCATATTTTCCAAGGGTGGTCGCTGGAGCTTAGTAATCGTGCTGCTAGAAAAAAGGGCTATGCGGTATCTTTGGGAAATAAAGGTAGTAAGTGGTATAGCCGTAGTATGGGTATACTCGGAACCTTGCTGTTTCTTTTTTTGGTCATGCATCTAGCTCATTTCTGGGTGCCAAGTAGGATTACAGGTTTGGAGCCAGTTCTTATTGATGGTAAAGAGTATCACAATTTGTATGGTGAAATGTTGAATGTATTTCAAGGTAATTTACCCGTAGTGGTTCTCTACTCCATTGGCTGTCTTTCTCTAGCTTGGCATTTAATGCATGGATTTCAAAGTGCATTTAGAACTTTGGGGGTTAGTAATCCTAGGTATTTGAAAATTATAGAAAATGCCGGAATGTTTTTTTCAATAGTGGTTTCACTGGCATTTGCATTAATGCCAATTAGTATGTACGCAGGTTGGGTAAAATAATTTTTAATCTAGTAATATTTTTCTATGATTGATTCCAAAATACCAGCAGGCCCACTTGAACACAAATGGACTGATTACAAAGGGCACTGTAAGTTGGTGAATCCGGCTAATAAAAGAAAGCTTGAAGTCATTGTTGTGGGAACCGGACTTGCGGGTGCCTCTGCAGCAGCTTCACTGGGAGAACTAGGTTATCAGGTAAAAGCTTTTTGTTTTCAGGACTCCCCAAGAAGGGCCCACTCTATTGCTGCACAAGGTGGAATAAATGCGGCTAAGAATTATCAGAATGATGGAGATTCTGTTTTCCGACTGTTTTATGATACAATCAAGGGAGGGGACTACCGTGCCCGTGAAGCAAATGTGCATCGTTTAGCAGAGGTTAGCGTAAATATCATTGATCAGTGTGTTGCACAAGGTGTACCATTTGCACGCGAATATGGCGGTTTATTGAATAATCGATCATTTGGCGGAACGCAGGTTAAAAGAACTTTTTATGCAGCGGGTCAAACTGGACAACAATTATTGATTGGCGCCTATCAAGCCTTGGAAAGGCAGGTGGCTTTAGGAAAAGTAAAGATGTATACGCGTCATGAAATGTTAGACGTAGTTGTCATTGATGGAAAAGCGCGTGGAATTATTTGCCGTAATTTAGTTACGGGACAACTAGAGAGACATTTTGCACATGCCGTTTTATTGTGCACAGGAGGTTATGGTAATGTGTTTTATCTCTCTACGAATGCGATGGGAAGTAATGTAACTGCAGCCTGGAAAGCGCATAAGAAAGGAGCTTATTTTGGAAATCCTTGCTTTACACAAATTCATCCTACCTGTATACCCGTTAGTGGAGACCATCAATCCAAATTAACATTGATGTCAGAGTCACTACGTAATGATGGACGAATTTGGGTGCCAGCTCTTAAGGGGGATAAGCGAGCTCCTAACGATATACCAGAGGAGGAAAGAGATTATTTCTTAGAGAGAAGATACCCTGCTTTTGGAAATTTAGTACCGCGTGATGTGGCCTCACGCGCTGCTAAAGAGCGATGTGATGCGGGTTATGGAGTAGGGACTACAGGGCAAGCTGTTTACTTGGATTTCAAATTCAACTTGATTAACAAGTATGGCAAAGCCGAAGCTAACAAACTTGGTATTGCAAATCCAGATACTAATACGCTTATCAAACTAGGTAATGAAGTGGTCAAGGAGGAATATGGAAACCTTTTTGATATGTATGAAAAGATCACGGGTGAAAATCCTTACGAGGTGCCAATGCGTATTTATCCTGCTGTTCACTATACGATGGGAGGCTTATGGGTGGATTACGAACTCATGACCTCTGTAAAAGGATTGTACGCATTAGGAGAAGCCAATTTTAGTGATCATGGGGCTAATCGTTTAGGTGCTTCTGCACTGATGCAAGGATTAGCAGATGGCTATTTTGTGGTTCCTTACACCATCGGCAATTATTTAGCTGATGAAATAGCAACAAAGCCCATATCCACATCACATCCGGCATTTGAAGAGGCCGAGCAAAAGGCAGCAGCACGAATCAATCAACTACTTTCCATTCAGGGAAAACAAACAGTGGAAAGTTTTCATAAGCGATTAGGAAGAATCATGTGGGATAAATGCGGAATGGCAAGGGACGAAAAGGGCTTGAAAGAGGCCATCTCTGCAATTCGTCAATTAAAAGCAGAATTCTGGTCTGATGTTCGAATTCCCGGTGGTAGCGATCAAATGAATCCTGAGCTAGACAAAGCTGGTCGTGTAGCTGATTTTATTGAATTGGGAGAATTGATGTGTCAAGATGCGTTAGACAGAAAAGAAAGTTGTGGCGGACACTTCAGAGAGGAGAGTCAAACAGAAGAGGGCGAAGCAAAAAGAGATGATGTGGATTACGCCTATGTAGCTGCTTGGGAGTATCAAGGAGATAGCCAATGGCAGCTACACAAAGAAGCACTTCAATTTGAAGTGGCTAAGCCTTCTCAACGTAGTTATAAATAAATTATCAACTCATTAATTGTATATTTTCTATGCAACACTATACCATGAATCTGACGTTAAAAGTATGGCGCCAGAAAAATGCTTCAACTGCGGGCCATTTTGAGACATATCCTGTAGCGGAAATATCCTCCGAAATGTCATTCCTGGAAATGATTGATGTGCTGAATGAAAAGCTTATCAAGGAAGGAAAAGAGCCCATAGCTTTTGATCATGATTGCCGTGAAGGTATTTGTGGAATGTGCTCGATGTATATTAATGGTAGACCCCATGGGCCATGGCAACAGAATACCACTTGCCAGCTGCATATGCGTGCTTATAAGGATGGGGACACTATTGTGGTTGAGCCTTGGAGAGCAAATTCATTTCCTGTAGTAAAAGATTTGATGGTTGATCGTAGTGCATTTGATCGAATTATTCAAGCAGGTGGCTATATCTCTGTAAATACAGGTAATGCAGTTGATGCAAATGCCATTCCGGTTGAAAAGGAAAAAGCGGATTCAGCATTTGCGGCAGCAGCTTGTATTGGCTGTGGCGCATGTGTGGCTGCATGTAAAAACTCATCTGCCATGTTATTTGTATCTGCAAAAGTTTCGCATTTGGCTTTGCTTCCACAAGGGCACCCTGAAAAGAAAAAAAGAGCCTTGAGTATGGTGGCTCAAATGGATAAGGAGGGCTTCGGAGCCTGTACTAATACAGGTGCTTGTGAAGCAGTGTGCCCTAAGGGAATCTCAATCGAAAATATAGCCCGTTTAAATCGTGAGTATATGATGGCTGGATTATCTGAAAGCGAATAAAAATTAGATAAATCAATCAGATGTGATGTTTATTTTACATTAAACATTGAATCTGAAATGCATCACATCTCCGTCTTTCACAACGTATTCTTTTCCTTCAATACGGAGTTTGCCAGCTTCTCGACAAGCTGATTCAGAACCATATTGTATATAATCTTGGAAGGCAATAACCTCTGCTTTGATAAAGCCTTTTTCAAAGTCAGTATGAATTACACCAGCTGCTTGTGGGGCCTTCCAGCCTTGTTGAATAGTCCAAGCCCTAACTTCCTGTACCCCGGCAGTAAAGTAGGTATAAAGATTAAGTAATTTATAAGCGCTATGTATGAGACGATCCAGCGCAGGCTCTTTCATGGCATACTCTTCCATAAAAAGTTGCTTGTCTGCCGGCTCCTCCATTTCTGCAATCTGTGCTTCAATGGAGTTATTCATGATGATCATCTCAGCATTCTCATGCAAAATGGCATCTTGTAAAGCCTTAGTAAATCTATTACCAGTATGCATCGAGGCCTCATCTACGTTTGCTACGTATAAGACAGGTTTTTCAGTCAACAGAAATAAATCTGCAATTGCTAAACGCTCCTCCTTACTGAGTTGAAGCCCTCTTATACTTTTCCCTTTTTCTAACTGATCCTTACAGCGCAATAATACATCCAGTTCGCCCTTTAATTTAGGATCTACACGTACCAGTTTTTCCGTTTTTTGAATCTTTTTCTCAACACTTTCCAGATCTTTTAATTGTAATTCTGTGTTAATGATATCCTTATCGCCAACGGGGTTAATAGCACCTTCATCTCTTAAAATATTCTCATCTTCAAAACAGCGGATCACGTGGATAATTGCATCCACTTCACGAATGTTACCTAAAAACTTATTTCCTAATCCTTCTCCCTTACTGGCTCCTCGTACTAATCCTGCTATATCTACAATTTCAATTTGTGTTGGTATAATTTTTTGAGGTTGCACTAAGGCAGCCAACTGATTTAAACGGCTGTCAGGCACATCCACTAATCCAACATTGGGGTCAATGGTACAGAATCGATAATTACTGGCCTGTGCTTTAGCGCTGTTGCTGACAGCGTTAAACAAAGTGCTTTTTCCAACGTTGGGTAAACCAACAATTCCAGCCTGAAGTGCCATAAATAAGAAAGTATTACTTTTTGTAAGCGGTTGCAAATGTAAAGGAATTCACCCTTCTATTTGGAACCAGCAACTTGATTTTACTATCTTCAAGGGAACAAATTAAATTATGACATTAACCAGAATATGGGCTGCTTTTGTCCTCATAGCCTTTATAGTGGGGGGTAGCCGATTATTGAATGGCGATGATAAGATTTTTGTAAGAATGATAACGGGCAAATCCTCAGATCGGTATGATTCCACTTTTTATCTATCTGTGGGAAATCCTACCCACCTGGGTTTAGCGGCAAACTATTCTACATTCCTAGCTGAATACGGGTACTTTTCTACTGCTGAACCAGCAAAAGCAAGCTTTCTGTTACACGATTTTAGACAGCAGGACTCAATCGCTTATTTCACTAAAATGTATCCAAGTCTTACGGTTAGTAGCTACATCGATATTCAATCAAAACTGGTCAGAAAAGTTGATGGCGTGATTGAGACTGCTAAGAACGCGTTTCTAGATATTATTTTGCCACTGGTTGGAATATTAGCCTTATTTATGGGTTTCTTATCTATTGCGGAAAAGGCTGGGGGAGTGAGGCTTCTTTCCAGACTGATTTGGCCTTTCTTTTCTCGAATATTCCCTGAGGTTCCTAAAGGACATCCAGCAACGGGACATATGATGATGAATTTTTCTGCAAACCTTCTCAATTTGGATAATGCAGCAACTCCTTTTGGTCTTAAAGCAATGGAAAGTCTGCAAGAGCTCAATCCCAATAAAAACGAAGCCAGTAATGCGCAATTGATGTTTTTAGCCCTACATGCCTCTGGTTTGACCTTGATACCTGTAACGATCATGGCTTATCGTTCAGGTTTGGGTGCAGCGGATCCCACCGACATATTCATTCCCTGTATGATTGCCACTTTTGCTGCTACGATGGCTGCACTTTTTATTGTATCGTGGAGACAAAAGATTAATTTATTTCAACCCGTAATTATCGGTTGGGTAGGTGGCATAACAGCTATTATAGCTTTACTGGTTAGTTATGTAATGCGCTTGGACGCGATGGCCTCACAACTTTTTTCATCCCAATTAAGTAATGGAATTATTCTATTCATTTTTGTTGCCATCGTAGTGGGTGGTTTATACAAAAAGATTGATGTTTTTGATGCGTTTGTAGAGGGTGCTAAGGGCGGATTTGATACGGCAATTCGAATCATACCCTATATTGTTGGCATGTTGGTGGCTATAAGTTTACTTCGTTCCAGTGGAAGCTTCGATTTTCTAATTAATGGAATCAAATTTTTATTTTCACTAACTGGCCTGGATACCCGTTTTGTAGATGGGTTGCCCACTGCATTAATTAAGCCATTGAGTGGAAGTGGTGCGCGAGGAATGATGTTAGATACTATGAAAACCTTTGGGCCTGATTCGTTTGCAGGACGCCTTTCTTCTGTTTTACAAGGATCATCAGATACCACCTTTTATGTAGTAGCTGTTTATTTTGGCTCTGTAAATATCAGGAATACCCGTTATGCAATTGGCTCAATGCTGTTAGCTGATCTGGTTGGTGTAATCACCGCCATCATGCTCAGTTATGCATTCTTTGCGTGACCAATAACTACTTAGGTTAATAAAAAAGCCGTACTAGTAAGTACGGCTTTTTATAGTTATAAGCTTGAAATTAATAATTCAAGAAAACGCTAACAGCGCGGATACTTGTACCACTAGTAGCGCTGTGAGAGCCGCGGTATACAACTGTGTAGCTTCTTTGTGGTATTAATGTTGAAACAGTTGAAGTAGCAAGCACTGTGCTTGTTCCGGCTAACCTTACTTGAAACGCTTCAGTACCAATTCGGGTGGGATGAACAACAAATTCTGTAACGTCAGTATACTGAAGATTTGTTGCCACAACCTCGTTTTTACCAAGAGATACAATATCAACTGCAGGTGTTACTGCTAAGCCATTATACGCAAAGTTGGCAAAGCGCACACGGCAGGTAGTATCACTAGGGATCACCAAATTTGTTCTTACAGTTTTTTGTTTTGGTGCAGTAGTCGTGTCATACGTAAAGACCGTATAATTTCCGCCTATTTCAAAATTCTGTGCAAATGATAATTGAGGCTGTGTAGAAGTGGATAGTGTATCTCTTACCATCATATTACGAAGTCCACTGGTTACTCCATACCCATATCCTGTAGTTGGGAAAACACTACCAGTAGTTAAGGCAGCACCATTTACAGGCTTTCCATCTACATAAACATAATTACGGCTAGCACCCACGGTGCCAATAAATGCCTGAATAGTAGATCCGCTCCCAGTATAATAGTCAACCGCTAACTTTTTGTCAAAAGATTTTTGACAAGAGCTTAGCATGGCTGTTCCCGTGAAGGCTATTGCCACGGTTTTGAAAAAAGAATTTAGTTGCATATAAGTTGCAGTTTAGCTGTTAGGTTAAGGTTTAGAAAACCAGCATTCTTTAGTGATGTAATCAGGTGCAAAAGCTCCTAAACGGTTTAATTCATCAACATTATAGAGGTATTCAGAATTGTAGCGAGGTCTTACTCTATAAATCCACTTACCTAAATTGTTTGTATAAAGATCAATGCCCGTAGGTGGAGCAAACTCCCTGTACACTTGTTGACCAGTTGCAGGATCAAGATCTGTGTAATGATAACGACGCATATCTACCCAAACTTCAGTTACTCCCCAGCCATACATGGAAATATATTTTTGCATCATGATGTGGGATAGGGTTAAACCAGCTGCAGCTGGAACCACTAAAGCATTGTTAAGGTAAGCATCACGTTGCGCATCTGTCATTCTAGAAGCTGTTGGTACACTTACTTCATAATTAGTGCGCAATTCTTGGAAGTTTAATTCAATTCCTTTTTTGTATGCAGCTAACGCCCCTGCTTTGTCCCCCTTGCGAAGCATTGCTTCAGCTTTTAAAAACTGAATTTCAGCAGCAGTAATTATAGGGAAGATAGGAGCATTTTTGAAGATAAAGCGGCAAGCATCATCATTTCCAGGTGCAGCAGTAATCGCGAAAGCACCACCCCAGAAGTTACCAGGTCTATCATTTACACTGGTCAATAGATCTGATCCCTTATTGGGTCTGATTCCTTTATAGGTCCCATTGGGGTTTTCTCTAATTATATAAGGCGCACGAGGATCAACATTTCCTGTAGGGAACTGTCCATTTAAGCCTGACATCAAATCTGCAATGAACTTAGATTGACGTAGGTCTCCGATGTTGCCTCGGAAAGGGGACCAGAAGCTAAAAGTTCCTGTTCCACCAGTGTTAGACCATGTAATGTTAGTATTCTCACTATTGTTTTGCATGGCAAGGTTAGCATAGAAGATAACTGAATCAGGCTGGTAGATAGATTTGTTGGTAACACGATTGAACGTCCTGGCTAGTACACCGTAAGTAAATCTTCTCCAGCGATTAATGTCACCTCCATTTCCGTAACGGTCACTGATTGCTAAATTAGCTGGATTCACACCTTCACCTGTTTTTGAAAGATTAGCCAGCGCTGCGTGACAGAGTTTTTTCACCTCTTCATATACGTCTGGTTGCGGGTCATATTTGAAAACTAGTTGCTCAGGACGAAATGCTTCACGCAAAATAACATCATCGTGAACATCAGTAAGTGTCATCCATCCCCAGGCTCTTACAGCTTGCGCAACACCTACATAGTCCCATTTTTTCTCTTCTGTGCCCCATTCAATAATCCTACTTATGTTGGCACCCATGCCATAATAATGCATCGCCCAAATGCTGCCCAAAATATCACTTCTGTTTATAAAATTATCTCCCATTTGGTCATACTGGTTGCCCACACCGACAGTAGCCCAAAACTGCACATAACGACCAAAATATCGTCCATCATTTTGTGGGCCGTACAGCGTGCCATTTGCGGAGTGCTGAATGGCCATATTCGAAATAATTCCAGGGAGGAGTTGCTCAATGGGTTGTCTTGTCTGCGCATTTGGGTTAGCAAACGCATCATCAATTTTTTTTGTACATCCCGTTGCAAAAAAGATAGCTGCCATGGCAGGTATCATCAACGATTTTAAGAAGTTTTTTTTCATAAATACGTTTTTCAATTATTAAAAGGATGCTCTGATACCAATATTCAATTGCATAGGAGCGGCTAGGGTTCCGTAATCAAAACCAAAAGCACCAACTCCACGACCCGCAGCGGTGTTGCCATTTACTGCTGGATCAGCTCCGCTATAATTGGTAAAGAGTATCAAATCATTTCCAGTTACAAATGCGCTAAGATTTTTTACACCACGAATAATATTCTTCTTGAAAGTATAGCTCATGGTGATATCTCTTAAGCGGAAGAAATTAACGTCTCTTTCAATGAACTCCTCATCGGGTAGGAGATAATACGCATCATTTAGGGCAGGTATGATGCTGATGGTATTAGTAGTTGGCGTAGCTGAATTCTCTAAGCCATCTCTTAACACACCAGTCACCACTCTTGGTACATAACGGTCTGCTGTGTATTTGCTAAGTCCGTTTACTGTCATGAAACGATTTGTACCATTAAAAATATCTCCACCCATTTTTAAATCCCAAAGCATACTGATACGCCAGTTCCCCATTCGGAAGTTATTAGACCAACCTGTGGTAAAGTCTGCATTTCTGTCGCCAATCACTCGGTATGTTGCATCAGTAATAGGTAATCCATTGGCAGGATTTATCATGACCTGACCGGCATTATTGCGCATGTATTTTGAGCCGGTGATTGAAGTAGTTGGGCCCCCAAGTGTGATACCTCCTCTTGCCGTGTAAAGCCAGGTGTCTGCAATGTAATATTCAGAAACGCTTTTTGGCAACTCAACCACTTTGTTGCGCATCCGGTTGAAGTTAAAACGCATATCCCAACTGAACTTAGCACCTTTCTTCACATTGTAGTCAAGCACTACCTCGATTCCTTTATTACGAGTAGAACCAGCATTTTGTGTATTCAGCACAAAACCCGTTCCGTAACTCAAACGGAAATTTTCAATAATCTGCCCTTTATTCAAGGTGTTGTAGTAGGTAAAGTCAACACTTAAGCGACTATTGAACAAACGGAACTCAGTTCCTAATTCGTATGTGTTCTGTTTTTCAGGCTCTAACTCTGCATTGTTATTGAAGAAACCATAAGAATATCCACCGCCACTTGCTTGGTTGTCTACAAACACAGATTGTGTGGAGTAGGGGCTATTCAAACGGGCCGTACTGGCACGTGAAGCACGCAACTTCCAGTAGCTCACTAAACCATTCTTTTTCAATTCTGGCAACATATCGCTCATGATCAAGCTCACGCTCATACCCGGATAATTATAATTTCTATTTTGAACGGGTAAAGTAGAAGCTTCTTCAAAGCGGTGTGTATAGTTTACGAATAAATAGTTTTTGTAACTGTAGGCAACCTCTCCGAAGAAGGCTAATTGGCGTAATGTAACATAGTTCCACTCACCAAACTTATTTCTATTCAAGCGGAGACGTGTATTTTGACGAGTTACATTTGAGTCCATATAATTGCCCATTATTTGAGTAAGTTCTCGGTCAGTAACAAAACTTCCATTCTTGTACATTTTGCCGTTTCCACCAGCCGTGTTGTTAAGTCCACCTACAGAGTCCACAATGTTTAATCCGTAAACGGCAAACATTTTTGTAGTGTAATCCTGCCACATAGTTCCGCCCATAACACGGAGGGAGGAACCTTTTCCTAAGTCTTTTTTCGCGGTAGCGGTAATGGTATGGTTATAGCCTGTATACTGTCTCCAGTAATTATCTAAGGAGCCGCCTTGTGCTGCACCTAGATAAAAGGATTGAGGATGTAAAAACATGAAACCATCCTGACTGTATTGATCATATCCAAAACGACCTGCAATAGTTAACCATTTGTAAGGATTGATATTGATCCCCATGGTATACGTCTTGCGCTCCACTTCGTCTTTTCCAAAATTATTTTTGACATTCCATAATGGGTTGTCATACTCACCATTGGTAGAAGAATTATCAAATAGGTCAAGCTTGTCTCCAGTTTGGTCATTTTCAAAAGTTCTGATATCATTAGTACGAGGCCAAACCAGCAAGCTAAGTAGGAAGCCACCCGCACTTCGCAACACTTTATTGTTAGTAGAACGAACGTATGCGAAAGAAGGAGTGATGTCAACTTTTCCTTTGAGAAGTTTGGTGGTGTTGGAAATACGGAAGTTGTATCTCAAGAAGTCATTGTTAGGGACAACACCTTGTTGATTGAAGTAGCTACCAGATACACGAAACTTACTTTCTCCCACGCCAAAATCTGCGCCGATGTTATGCGTTTGTGCAGTTCCGGTACGGAAAAAATTGCCAACGTTATCAAATAGCTGTGCCCCTGGTGTATACTTGGGTCCAAAACGACGGAAGCTTGTTCCGGCTAACCCATTGGTGCCTGGTCCGTAGGTATCGAGTGTTTCAGGGAATCGAGTTACTTCTTGTATACGGAAACTATTATCATACTGAAAGGCAAACTTGTTGGTTTTAGCCTTTCTGGTAGTTATGATGATGGCTCCAGAGCTTGCTTGGCTTCCATAAAGAGCGGTAGCTTCAGGTCCTTTCAAAACAGTAATGCTTTCAATATCACTTGGATTGATGTCGGCTATACGATTTTGATAGTCGTTGAAGCGATTCGGACGGTCAGAGGCAAGTCCAATAGTTGCTCCGCCAGAGGAGGTTTCATTCATTGTTGAATTATCCATTACAACACCATCCACTACATAAAGTGGTTGATTGCTCAGTGATAACGAGTTAAATCCCCTTAGTACAACAGAGGAGGAGGCTCCCGCTATACCGGAAGTGGGATTAAGTGTTAAACCAGCCACACGCCCTTGCAAACCATTGATAAAGTTTTCACGTTGTGTTTCTTGGATTTCATCTCCATTCAAGGTTTGCGTAGAGTAACCCATTGAGCGTGGATTTCGTTTGATATCCATTGCGGTAACTATCACTTCGCCCAACGTATTGTCTGCAGTTTTTAAATTCAAGCCGATTGTTTCGCTAGATCCAACTTTTACATCAGTTGTTTCATAGCCAACGCTAGAAATTTGAAGTACCTCCCCCGTGTTAACACGAATGGAAAATTTACCGTTAGCATCAGTTTGTGCAAGGCGTCGAGTTCCTTTTACTCGAATCGTTACACCAGGCAGCGGAGATTTAGAGTCTTCCGCCAAAATTGTACCGCTCAGCGTTCTTTCCTGTGCTTCCACTGTTAGTGGACTCACAACTGAAAGCATCGTAAACGCCAAAAGGACATAGAGAATTTTTCTCATGGCTGTAAATTTGGTTATATGAATTGCAATTTATAGAAATTTCAGGTCCGAAAAGCCTTTTATAGAAGTAGCTAGACACTATTTACGAACATCAAAATTCAAGCTAAGTAAGTGTATATACTTATTAATTGAAAGTCAACTATTTTAGTAGGTCCAGCCTGGATTTAGGTCTTCTTGAATCATTCCATTGGAACAGGGGAAGACGCATCTCTGCAGGGTTTTTTTGTTGAATGGGCCATACTGTTCCGCTAACAGTACCGCGAAGTACAATCCGGTCAAGTGCTTGTTGAAAGAAATAAATATCAATTAGGTCACTTTTGGATTCATTAATTCCTGTGTAGGAGCTATCCTCATCTTGTAAAAAATAGATGGTGGCCGCATTTCCAAAAGCTCTTACAGAATCTAATGCGCCTGCTGTAAACTTACCCTCCATTCGTATCGACCCCACTTGATTATAAATGCCAGGCCCTCCCTCACTTATAATCATGCTGTTTTCAAAGACAGTCAATCGATCAGCTTTTTTATTTTTTGTAAATAGCCAAATGGTATCACCCGTAATCTGACTCTCTTTTGACCAAAGTACAGGATCGCTAAAAAGCCTAAATGCGGAGTCTATATCTGTGTAATAGAGACTGCCGCAAACTGCTTGTAAGGAATCAGAAAATATTTTGACATGATGAAAAGCTTCAATATATCGAACGGATGTATCTTTTTTTACGAGTGTAATGCCAGTAGTTTGTTTAATGCGGCTGGTATCTTTTCTAGTTACACGATCCTCCTTTTTATTTTCTATTACTGGCTGCAAAGCTGTAAAAATTGTATCGGCTGTGAGGTATAATGAATCAGCGTCTTGCTTGATAATTAAAAGTGGCTTACCTGTGGCCAACATACGTTCATTTTTATCCTCCCTGTATAATTGACCAGTGACTAATGTGGTGCCTTGTGCCGTATCAACCACTACTACATTCCCAATTGCTTGAGAGGTACCTGTGCTATCATCAAAGGCAATTTTATCTCCAGTGATTGTGGTAGCGCCATCAATTATTACTGGCCGTTGGTTGAATGCTGCTTTTCCTCCCTTGTAAAAGCCATCCTGTGTTTCTATTCTTCTACCACTACTATCAATGATGGTTGTCTTAGCAATGAACCGATTAGTTTGTGTAGCGGTGTTGTATAACAAAGAGTCTGTGCTGATTCGATATGCCGGGTCAGTCAATTGTACATTATTCTTGAAATAGATCTCTTTAAGGGAAGCATAATAGTAGCCCTCTTTGCTGGTTAAAATTGTCTTTTTGTTTACTACTCTTCCGCCTTGTGTATAGATGCCAATATCTGTTTGCAAATTATATTCAAGGGAAGGGGTGGTTAGCACCGCCTTACGGTCATTTAAGGATACGCCTCCATCCAAATAAGCGATTTTTTTATCTATGAGATAACGCAAGTGACGTGCATTTACTTGAATACTATCACCGTCTTTAATTTGAATTTGCTGCCAGGCTTCAAAAATATTGGCTCCATTATTCAAGACACAACTGTCACAGTTAAATAGGGCTTTTCCTTGTCGCAAGCGTACATGTCCTGCTAAAATTTGAATGGTAGTTGTATCATCTGTTTTTAAAAGTGTCAGTCGGTCTGCCCCGAGTATTTCAACTTTATTGGTGTCCTGCGGTGTTGCGAGGGAGTCTAGCTTAATTATTTTTTCTTGTCCCGAAACAAAAAAAAGAGAGGGTAGGAGTAAGCAGGTTGTTAGAAAAACACGGATTAAGGGCGTGTTCATATTTATTTTCTTGGAAGCGAGTCTTTACTAATAGGAGCGATTAACGGGATTGATTTATCTTTTTTCCCAAAAACAGAAAAACTCACATAACGTTTTGGGTGTGTTTTTAAATCATCTAGCAGGATCTCAGTGCTTAGTAACGTTTGTTGAAGTTGGTCATAAAGCTTCCTGTCATTTAGTAATGCACCCGCAGTTCCTTCTCCATGTTGCAAGGAGTTAGTAATTACTTTTAAATTTTTAATAACTACAGCTAATGTGTCAAAGGTGTTTTTCAGCGGTAAGGATGCGAGTGAGGCTGTGAAGGAAGCGGCATTATCTGCTGTTTGTTCAATTGATGTGGCACTTTTACTAAGACGCTTGGTTAGTGTAGCTATATTTTCTAATGACTGGTTTACGGGACCATTTTCCATTAAATAGCTATTCAAAGCGGCAGTTGCCAAATTTAAATTTGCTATAGTCTCGCGTATGTCTTTTCTGGTGCTGGCATTCAGCACATCGTTAACACCCGCGAGTGTTTTTTTCAGTGAGTCAAGAATACCGCGTACGCTACTAATGGTAGGGTCCAGTTGTGCTTTAACGTCTCCCAAAAGGCCTGTTTCTGTTCTTGTTTGAATAGTGTCTCCGTCCTGTAGCATCACTGATTCATTTCCTCGCTCAATAACAATGTATGAAGAGCCTACTAGACTGGATGCTATGTAAGCAACGGAGTTGCGAGGAATATTGATATTGCGCGTCAAGTTAATGGTAACGACTATAGCGCTTACATTTTTATCTTTTTCTTGTTTTTGGTATACGGCGCCAACGGGAAGGCCATTGATTTTTACTTCATTTGATTTTTCAAGGCTACCTAAATCAGTGAATACCGCATAAATTTTCTTGGAGGGAGCAAAGAGATCTTTTCCTTTTAGATAATTCAACCCAATAAATAGCAAGGCCAACGCAATAATAGTTAGCGCACCTACTTTCGTTTCATTGGATACTTTCATTTTTTTGTCTGTTTGTGTTTATCTTCAACTGCCTCAAGAAATGACTTCGTGGCTGCTAATTTTGCGGTAGTAGGTGCCGTGTTTTCTGGTTGTTGTTTTTGTTCAAGCCAGGTTAAATAATTCCTCAATCCTCTTACCATACAAGCAGATAATTCCTCTTGACCAGTTTCGCTATTGAGATAATCCTCCTCCTCAGGGTTAGAGATAAAACCTGTTTCAATTAGTACGCTTGGCATGGCAGTGGCTTGCAACACCCAAATTCCGATTCCACGTTGACGAACATCTCTGTCTACTCTCCCCACTTTTGCAAATTCATCTTGGATAAAGCCAGCTAATGTGGCACTTCTTTTGAAATATTGTTTTGTTTTGAGTAGTGAAATGGCAATAAACTCCGGGGAGTTAACGTCAACGCCTCCATAATTTTTTTCATAATTCTCTTCTTGCATCATAGGTGCGTTTTCGATAATGGCCAATTCCTTATCCTCACTTCTATGTGCCCCCCATATGTAGGTTTCAGTTCCTTTGGCCTCACTTGGCAAGTTGGTGTATTTGTACTGAGGCACTTTTTTGGTTCGTTTTTTTCTGCTAGCCCCTTTTCCAGTGTAGTAGGTAACTGTTTTGTACCCAACAATGGAGGCAACTCGTTTTCCGCGTGCAGCATTAACGTGTATACAGAGGTAGAGATCTCCTTTGTTTTCGTTGGCAAATTTTGCACGATCATGTAACTCAGGATAGGTGTCCGTTGTGCGGGTATATAGTACTCTTAGCTCAGGAAATTCTTTGGCTATAATGGCACCTAATTTCAATGAAACATCCAGGCATATATCTTTTTCATAACTAAACTGACCTTTGGCTCCATGATCTTTTCCACCATGCCCCGGATCGATAATTACGGTTCCAATTACTTTTTTAGGGCTGGTTTTTGTTGAAATAGGCCTAACAAAGGAGGATACGGTTAGTAGTCCGCCGGATATTAAAAAAAGAAAGAGTATTCGTTGCGTCATGTTGGGAAAACTAATATTCACATTTTATTTAGTGTGGCTGTCAAATGGCGATTCCATAAAAGGTTACATTTGCTCCGCCGCGTTTAAAAGATGCACAAATTTAAGCCAAATTGCTGCTTATGGCGGATCTGTTTCGTCGCTTTATTTTATGCCCATGCGTGCATAACTCATTTAGCGGCTCAAACTACTCCAACATTTCGCAGATCCTTAACAGTTCAGCCAGCTGACACATTACCACTACGCACTGATACTATCAGGCAGCGTGTAGATACATTTCAACTAAAACGTTCCAAGGATACGCTTGAGGCTCCCATCAAATATGAGGCAGCTGATTCAGCGGTAGTACGGGTGCCAACAAAAAAGGTTCTACTCTACGGAAAGACAAAAACAATCTATTCAGACATGGTTTTGCAAGCACCTAACGTAGAGCTAGATCAGCAGACACAAATTGTGTTAGCTACTCGTTCTGTGGATAGCGCAGGTAATACTATTGATGCGGCTAATTTCAAAACTGGCGAAACTGAAATGACCAATGATACTATTCGGTATAATTTTAAAACACAAGTTGGGCTTACCACAAAAACATATACGCAACAAGGAGAGATGCTTGTCATTGGGGAAAAAGCAAAAAAGGTTAACGCTAATACCACTTTTATTAGCACTGCACGCTTTACTACTTGCTTATTAGATGATCCTCATTTTTCATTTGTGGCAGGAAAAATGAAAGTCATCAACCAAAAGCTTGCAGTGTCAGGTCCTGCGCATCCGGAATTTGAAGGAGTGCCCATTCCTGTTTATATTCCTTTTGGTTTTTATCCGCTTAGTCAAGGCAGGCACTCGGGACTTTTGCGTCCTAATTTTATAACAGACGAACGAAGAGGTATAGGATTGCAGGAAATTGGTTACTATAAAGTAATTAATGATCATTGGGATCTTAAATGGGGCGCTGATTTATTTTCTTACGGTGAATGGGCAACTAGTCTGGGGGCTTCTTATAGAACACGTTATCGATTCAATGGGGGTCTTACTTTTAACTTTCGCTCTTCCAAACAGAATTTTAAGGGCGACCCCGATTTTACATCCAGTAAAGTTTTTAATGTGTCCTGGAGTCATTCGGTAGACAGCAGAGCCAGGCCTGGTGTAAGTTTCTCCGCCAATGTCAATGCGGGGTCAACTAAATACAATCAAAGTATTCCCGGTAATGCAATTTTGCCATTCCAGAATATCATGGGTTCGTCCATAAATTTTTCTAAAACATGGAAAAACAAACCCTATAATTTTTCCCTAAGCGCCACGCATTCGCAGAACAATAATTTAGGACTTATCAACTTAAGTCTTCCGAATGGAGCTTTTACAGTGAATACTATTTTTCCCTTTCAACGAAGGGAGGGTGTTGGAACAGCTAAGTGGTATGAGAAATTAGGAATTGGGTACACCGGTAATTTTTTTAATAATATTAGTTTTTTTGATACGCTTTCTTATGGAAAAAATGGTATCAAGCCTTTTTTCAAGTATTTGCTGGATACGGCTGAATGGGGAGCCAATCATGCAATCCCAATATCACTTTCATTACCACCCGTATTGGGAGGTCGATTAATTATTTCACCAGGGATTAGTTATAACCAAGTGTGGCTACAACGTTTGACTAATTATCAATGGAATGAGTCGCGTAAAAAAGTAGATACCTTAAATAGAAAAGGTATGTTCATTGATCAACGTGCCAGTTTTTCCTTAGGTTTTAACACAGTTATTTATGGAATGTATACTTTTAAGCGGTCTCGTGTAATTGCCATTAGACACGTGATGCGGCCGCAGCTAGCTCTTTCTTACACACCTGATTTAAATCGTTCCCGTATTCGCTTTACCAAAATTGATACTACTGGGCGGGGAATTTATTATAATGAAATGGGAGGGCAGGTTCTATTCAATACGGCATCAAGACAAGCGGGTGCTATACAGTTTGGTATTGATAATAATCTTGAAATGAAGTTTCGTTCAAAGAAAGACACTGGTAAAGCAGCTATAAAAAAAGTGATGCTAATAGAGGGTTTTGGCTTTAATGCCTCTTATGATATGCTACGAGATTCGATGCGATTGTCTAGGGATATTCCTTTTTATGTTCGTACTACATTATTTGATAAGATAAATATCAATGCTACCGCAACATTGAACCCCTATCAGTTGGATGCCAAAGGAAATGAGATTGATAAGTTAGCTTGGCAGGGTGGTGGCTTTAGCCTGGGTAGGATTACAGCTGGAAGTGTTTCCATTGGTACCAATATTCAAAGTAAACCCAAAGACCCCAAAAAAGAGGAGCTAAAGCGAAAACAACAGGAAGAGCGGATGCAAGATCCGGTGTTGGCGGCAGATCAGCAGCGATTGTTAGAATACATGCAACAGAACCCCAACGAATTTGTAGATTTCAATATAGATTGGCAATTAAATTTGAGTTATTCTCTTTCCTTTTACAGTAGGTTGCGTTCTGATTTTAGTGGCTTTGATACTGAATTTACTAATGGATTGAACCTTAATGGTAGTTTCAATTTGACTCCCAAATGGAAGTTATCTGGAAGTGCCAGTGTGGATGTTAAAAAAATGGATATTCAGTATATGACGGTATCGGTAAACAGAGACTTACATTGCTGGCAACTATCTATCAATGTAATACCGGTTGGATTTACCCGCTCCTTTAACTTTACCGTTTCGCCTAAAGCAGGATTGTTACAAGACCTTCGAATCAATCGAACTAGATTCTTTACCGGTTACTAGTTGCATTTTTCTGGTAATAATCGCTCATTGTTTTAAATACAACTTCCTTTAGCTCCTCAGCTGATAAACCAGTAGCTGGTATAGGGGATAAAAAATGTATTTCCATCTTCCCTGGCCAACCATATAGAAATTTGCCTGGTGGAAGTACTTTTTTTGTATTGAATAACACGGCGGGCATGATAGCATGATTTGTTTCCGTTGCTAATTTAAAAGCTCCATTATAAAATGCTTTAAGAGGAGCTGTTGTTCTGTTTCGAGTACCTTCAGGATATACACACATGTGCATACCAGACTGGAGCACCTTTTTCATTTGCTCATAACTTTTACGCCTGCTTTCGTCACTTTTTCTATCAACCATTACACCTCCTCTTTTATAGTACCAGCCAAATAAGGGTACGTTGGTAAAGGTTGATTTTGCAATTGTTTTATTAGGCCCCAGGATAAAGGGAGAAGAAAGAGGGGGATCCATGAATGAATTATGATTGCAAGTGATAATATAGGCTTTACCTGATTCAAAGTGCGTTGTCCCTTTCACTACTAACCTGCATCCAATAATAAATAGCCACATTCGAATCCATTTCCTAGCAATTTTTATAAAGTAGTCCTGTCCTTTTGGATCCGGTATTAAACCAGTAGATAAGGAGGGCAATAAAATTATCAGAAAGCTGACCACAAATGTTGTTAAGGCCCAAAGGGCCCATACTCTTCCTAAAATAATTTTATACCACTTCATGCTGAATCAGTTGATATGCCAATCAATGGGATCTATGCCCATTTTTACTAAATATTGGTTACAGGAGGAAAAATGTTTACATCCCAAAAAACCTTGATGCGCTGATAATGGAGATGGATGAGGCGCTTTTAGGATCAAGTGTTTTGAGGCATCAATTAATTGCTGTTTTTCTTGAGCAAACTTTCCCCAGAGCATAAATACTATCGATGATTGTTGTTGTGAAATTGTTTGAATAACAGCATCAGTAAAATTGGCCCATCCAATTTGAGCATGGCTCATGGGCTCACCTTCCCTAACTGTGAGGGAGGCATTTAATAAAAAAACACCCTGCTTGGCCCAACAAGTTAAATCACCACTTTTTGGGTAGGCGATCCCAATGTCTTGCTGTAGCTCTTTAAAAATATTCTGAAGTGAGGGGGGGATAGCCATTCCGTTTTGCACAGAAAAGCTTAGTCCGTGTGCCTGACCAGGTCCGTGGTAAGGGTCTTGTCCCAATATTACTACTTTGACCTTGTTTAAAGGGGTAGTATTAAAGGCGTTGAATAGTAAAGAGCCCTTGGGATAAATTTTATTTCCTAACTCTTTTTCCGTTTTAATGTGATTGACTAATTGTAAGAAGTAGGGCTTGTTGAACTCTTCTTTTAATGCGGCTTTCCAGGATTCCTCTATGCTAATTTTGATTTTACTCATTTATCAAATTTACCTAATAGATGCAGGTAATTAGGCTTATTCTTCATTGAAAAAAAGCCCCCTCCAAATTCCATCGGGAGGGGGCTTTGTGATCCGGATTGGATTCAAACCAATGACCTACTGCTTAGAAGGCAGTTGCTCTATTCAACTGAGCTACCGGACCTACTTGGGTTGCCAACGAGGTGCAAATTTACATTTCTTTAAATTGCGGGACAAACCAAATGCATGCCATCAGCTTTTTTATATGGGGAGGGAATCCTCACTGTTTCAATTGCCCTCGAACTGGTTAACGGGACTAGAAAGGGTATTTTGAGTGATTTAACTAAGGAAACAATTGTAAAGGGAGCACAGTGCGTCAGCAAGATTATTGAAAATGGCTCCACTGTCTATGGTATCAATACCGGATTTGGAATTTTAGCTAATACAAGAATTTCAAAAGAGGACACCAAAGTTTTGCAGGAGAAAATACTGCAGAGTCATAGTGTGGGTGTGGGCAACAAGGTTCCTTCCCAGGTAGCAAAGTTGATGTTGATTACTAAAGTACATGCATTGGCCAAGGGTTTTAGTGGTGTACAATTATCAACATTAGAAAGGATTATTTGGCATATAGACAATGACTGTATTCCTGTTGTACCTGAAAAGGGAAGTGTGGGTGCCTCCGGGGATTTAGCCCCCCTTGCACATTTGTTTTTGCCTTTAATTGGATTAGGCACCGTTCAGACCAATTTGCAGCATGGGAATGAGTGGAAAGAAGAAAGTGTTGATACTATTTTTGAGCGTCATCAGCTCTCATCGTTACAGCTTGGACCCAAAGAAGGATTAGCCTTAATAAATGGCACGCAATTTATTCTTGCTTTTGCAACTATTGGTCTAGATCGATTTTTTAGGTGCTTAGAGTTGGCGGATTGGGTTGGTGCCATGAGTTTAGAGGCGTTAATGGGATCTGCTTCTCCATTTGATGCTCGGTTACACGAATTAAGGCCTTTTGAAGGATGTCAGTTAGTTGCACAGCGTTTAAAAAAATTATTGCAGGGGTCTGCCATACTGGAAAGTCATGCTAATTGTGAAAGGGTACAAGACCCTTACTCTCTTCGATGTATGCCGCAGGTTCACGGAGCAAGTAGAAATGCTTGGCTTCATTTGAAGGAACTGGTAGAAATTGAACTGAATGCTGTAACTGATAATCCTATCGTTCTTAATGAAAATGAATCTATCAGTGGCGGTAACTTTCATGGTCAGCCTTTAGCACTTCCATTGGATTATGCCTGTTTTGCAGCGGCAGAACTAGGTAACATCAGTGATCGGAGGTCTTACCTATTGATTGACGGTAAATGGGGTTTGCCAACACTTTTGATGGATAAGGTTGGTTTAGATAGTGGTTTTATGATTCCACAGTATACGACGGCTGCATTAGTCACAGAAAATAAAACGCTTTGTTTCCCTGCAAGTGCAGATAGTATTCCTACCTCACTTGGACAAGAGGATCATGTATCAATGGGAAGTATCAGTGGTCGAAAATTTAATCAGGTGATAGATAATTTAGAATATATATTATCTATTGAGATGTTGCTGGCTGCCCAAGCATTAGAATTCAGAAGGCCATTAAAAAGTTCATCCCTTATTGAACACATGCATTCCTTGATTCGATCTAAAATTGGATTTGCCAAGGAGGACCGGGTCTTTGCAACCGATATCGAAATGGCTGTATCGCTTTTTCGTGATCCCTCGTTTCTGCATCACTGCTCTCAGCAAACGGTAACAAATGGGGTTGAACTAAATAAAGGGTTTCCCTCTTTTGCTACGTATTGAATTATAGCACGCAAGCAGTATCTAAAGCGACTTTCATCATTGGATGTAGCGCCTGTTCTCTCTCTGCAGCTGACAGCCTTTCATGCGTAGGAATAATATCTGTAACAGTTAGCAGGCAAGCCGCATTCTTTTTTAAATAGTTGGCATTGGCAAAGAGTGCAAAGGATTCCATTTCTACTGCACGACAGTCATACTTTACAGCTATTGAGGGGGTGCCTTGGTTTTTACTATAGAAAACATCTGTAGAGTGGATATTTCCAATTTGGAGTGGTGTGCCACAAGCAGCAGCTACTTTATTAATAGATGCAAAAATAGGTCCCTGACATTCTTGCAATTCTTCCTCAAATCCCCAGGCATTTTTAGCAAATGTTGACTCGCTGACAGCCCCTTTTACATTGATTAGATCATAAAATCGAAGTTCAGTAGTATAGGCACCACATGTGCCAATTCGAATAATGTTGTCTACCTTGAATTCAGTAAATAGTTCGTAGGAATAAATGCCAATAGAAGGGCAACCCATTCCGCTAGCACCAACCGTAATACGTGTATTGTTATAGAAACCGGTGTAGAAAAGGATATTACGCGTCTGACTCACTTTAACAGCATCTGTTAGATAATTTTCAGCAATGAATTTTGCGCGTAAGGGGTCTCCAGGCATAAGCAAGGTGGAAGCAATTTCTCCATTATTTGCATTGATATGTATACTCATTTTTACAAGTTGCACTTCAAGATATGTATTTTTGTGACTAGAAAAGTTTTCACATGACTAAGCTTGCCGATGCTGCCTTTACAATACCTAAAACCCCCACTGGAAACGTACTTACCTGTAAGGGGTGGGTTCAGGAAGCTGCGCTTCGTATGCTATTAAATAATCTAGACCCTGCAGTAGCAGAGTGTCCTGATCAATTAATTGTTTATGGAGGTAGAGGGAAGGCTGCTCGAAATAGTAAAGCCTTACAAGATATTATTGCTGCATTGAAAGTTTTGGAAAATGACGAATCTTTATTGATTCAGAGTGGAAAGCCTGTTGCCATACTGAAAACACATGCTGACGCACCTCGTGTTTTGATTAGTAACTCTCAGTTAGTTCCAAATTGGGCAAATTGGCAACACTTTGAAGAGTTGGAGAGAAAAGGACTGATGATGTATGGTCAGATGACGGCTGGTAGTTGGATCTATATCGGTTCTCAAGGTATTGTTCAAGGAACGTATGAAACCTATGCCGCGGCAGCAGAAAAACATTTTGGGGGGACGTTGCAAGGCACTCTTAATGTTACTGCTGGTTTAGGAGGTATGGGAGGTGCACAACCTTTAGCTATTACCATGAATGGTGGAGTTGCGCTCATTGCAGAAGTGGAGGAGTGGCGAATTGATAAAAGAATTCAAACTCGATATTTAGATGAAAAATTTACGGATATTGATCTTGCCATTCAGCAGGCACTAAACTATAAGAAAAAAGGGGAAGCAAAAAGCATTGGAGTGCTATGCAATGCAGTAGACTTGCTCGAACGATTAGTAGCGCTGGATATTATTCCTGATACCCTAACTGACCAGACAAGTGCGCATGACCCGTTGATAGGCTACTGGCCAGAGAACATGTCCGCGCTGCAGGCAAAAGTTCTTAGAGAGACTAACCCGGACCAGTACACAAAGCTTTCCTACCAAACCATGTATCATCATGTCTGTTTATTGGTACAATTGCAAAAGAAAGGGGCTATTACATTTGATTATGGAAATAATATTCGGGCAAGAGCAAAGGAGTACCAGCAGCAGTTTGATTCTTCCTCTAACATTGATTGTTTCTCATTTCCTGGTTTTGTGCCAGCGTACATTCGTCCCTTATTCTGTCAAGGGAAAGGGCCTTTTCGTTGGGCTGCACTCAGTGGAGATCCCGCTGATATTGCCATTACAGATGAAGTGATTCTTTCATTATTTCCAAAGAATAATGGGTTAATTCGGTGGATGCGAATGGCAAAAGAAAAAATTGCTTTTCAAGGTCTCCCTGCCCGTATATGTTGGTTAGGGCAAGGCGAAAGAGAATTAGCTGGACAAGCCTTTAACGAGTTAGTACGTACGGGCAAAGTCAAGGCGCCAATTGTGATAGGGAGAGATCATTTAGATACAGGAAGTGTAGCTAGTCCAAACAGAGAAACAGAAGCCATGTTGGATGGCAGCGATGCCGTGGCTGATTGGCCAATTTTAAATGCGTTGGTTAACACTGCGGGTGGTGCAAGTTGGGTGAGCCTTCATCATGGTGGCGGTGTAGGAATGGGTTTTAGTATCCATTCCGGAATGGTTATAGTGGCAGATGGAACACCTGAAGCAGCCGCTCGATTAGCTCGTGTTTTACGTAATGATCCCGGAATGGGTGTAATTCGTCATGCTGATGCTGGGTATGAAAAGGCTCAGCAAATGGCAAAAGAAAAAGAGTTAGATATACAGGGCAGACTTTAGTTTCGATTTGTTTTTGCGTAAGGTAAGCGCTCTATTTTTTCAGTTTTATAATATCCATCCAACCCTAGGGAGGTCAAGCTGTTTGCGCGGTCTATATAGATGAATCCATCCTCATCAACAATCGATTTGTCTAAAAAAACTGTGTGTATGGCACCAATCACAAAAAATGTACTATTCTGCTTAATGGGAATTATTTCTTCCAAGGAAAGCGCGTATTTGATTTTACTCTCTTCTACAAATGGACTAAGAATAGTGGGATGAAAATAGGGGGTAAGTCCCGTTTTTTCAAACTCGCTACATCCAGCCGGATATTTAGCACTTGTTTGATGAGCCTGTTGGTAAATGGTAGTGTGAATGTGATTTATAGTAAAGGATTTTGTTTCTTGAATATTTGCCAACGTATGAGGAGCCGCTTCAATAGGTCTGTTTACAAAGCCAATCAATGCAGGATCTGCTCCAAGATGAACAATATTGCTGAATATTGCCAAGTTTGGAATTCCTTCCGCATTAATAGTGCCAATTAGGCTTACACTTTTAAAACCACTAAGTGAATTGATAAAATTTCCGCGATAAAACCGGTCCCAGGTTTTTATTTGGTCTATTGAAATCTTTTCCATGTTTTAATAACAGTTAATAAACAGAAAAGTTATATCAAAAACTAAGCTTTATTTTCGAACCATGTCTTATTTATCGATTACAAATCTTACTAAAATATACAACGAGGAAAAGGTTGTTGATCAAATAAGTTTCACCATTGAAAAGGGTATAAAGTTGGGTATAGCTGGTGAGACAGGAGCGGCAAAGACCACTGTTTTAAAGCTTATTGCGGGACTACTGCAGCCTGATAGTGGGCAAATTTTTTTGAACGAAGTCAAAGTAGAGGGTCCTGAGGACCGGTTATTGCCTGGGCACCCCGCAATCGGGTATCTGAGCCAACATTTTGAACTAAGGAACAATTATAGGGTGGAAGAGGAATTGGAGATGGCTAGCAACATGGATGCAAGTGAAACCTCACGAATTGTATCGATTTGTAAAATTTCCCACCTATTAAAGCGAAAAACTAACGCGCTATCTGGTGGCGAGCGACAACGTATTGTACTTGCTAAAACACTAGTGAAAAAGCCCTCCCTTTTGCTATTAGATGAACCTTTTTCAAACCTAGATCCTGCTCATAAGTCGCAAATGAAAGATGTGCTATGTGAACTAGCGTCTACTCTTTCAATTACGATGATATTAGTATCTCATGATGGGTCAGATTTATTATCCTGGGCTGATGATTTAATAGTGATACAAAAAGGAAAAATTGTACAAAGGGGAACTCCCGAAGCGCTGTTTAGTAATCCTGCTGATACGTATACTGCCGGACTTTTGGGGCCTTTTAATCGGATTGATGAAGCTGATTTTATTTTGTTAAAACCCATTTTTTTAAAAAATCTTCCTGCCAGCTTCCCAATAATTCTGAGGCCTTCTCAATTGACACTAGCAATCCATGATCAGGCAGGAGTACTAGCAACTATTTGTAAATCTTCTTTTATGGGGGGGTATTGGTTAGTTCAGGTACTTATCGTTGAAAAGTTGATTACGGTGCAGTCAGTTAAAGCACCCCCCATGCCTGGCTCAAGGGTCTGGGTATCATTACTTCAGTCACTTTAAAACTTCTCACAATTTTTGAGCGGTCATGTGAATAACTGGACTCTGTGGAGAACTATCATTTTGGGTATTTCCTGCTAAATTCGCTATTAAGAAAAAAAGTTTGAACTGTGCGATTAAAGACATTAGAAATCAAGGGATTCAAGAGTTTTGCCGATAAGACTGTCATAAATTTTGATGAAAGCGTAACAGGTATAGTTGGGCCTAATGGATGCGGAAAATCTAACATTGTAGATAGTATAAGATGGGTAATTGGTGAACAAAAGATTAGCCACCTAAGAAGTGAAAACCTAGATAGTCTAGTATTCAATGGCTCAAAAACCCGCTCTGCAAGTGGCCTGGCTGAAGTTAGTCTAACGTTTGAGAATACCAGAAATTTATTACCAACGGAGTTTAGTACGGTAACCATAACGCGCAAGTTTTATAAGAGCGGAGAAAGCGAGTATCGTTTGAATGATGTGCAATGCAGACTAAAGGATATTCAGAATCTTTTCATGGATACAGGTATTAGCACTGACAGCTATGCTATTATTGCATTGGACATGGTGGATGACCTTATCAAGGACAAGGATAATAGCCGACGCAAAATGTTAGAGCAGGCTGCGGGTATTTCAATTTATAAAACGAGAAAGAAAGAAGCTAAATCAAAATTAGATGCTACCGAGCAGGATTTAGCTCGTATTGAGGATCTGCTTTTTGAGATCAATAATCAATTAAAATCGCTGGAGAGTCAAGCGAAAAAAGCTGAAAAATATCATGAGATAAAAAATGAATATCGTGAAGTCAGCATTGAATTAGCAAAAGCTTCTTTAGAAGGATTTAATCTTTCCTACAAGGATTTAAACGAGCAGCAGGAAAAAGAAATAGATCGTAAGCACCAATTAGAAGCTGCTATCGCTACACAAGAAGCCGCACTTGAGTCCGAAAAACTTCATTTTCTTGAAATGGAGAAAGGGCTTCAACAGCAGCAACAAGCATTTAATGAGCTGCAACAGTCTTACCGGATAAAAGAAAATGAGCGAAATCTGGCAGCGCAACGAATCGAGCATCTAAAGGAGAAGCTATTATCCTTACAGCAGTTTTTAGATCGTGCAGATGGCCAACAAAAAGGTATGCAGGAAAGCATGTCTTTTACCAGCCAACAAATTAGTGAGGAAGAGCAAACGCTGGTACAACTTCAAAAAGAGCATCAGCAGTTAGAGCAAGCAGTACTAGAAAAAACGGCAGCCCTTGAGCAAGCACGTTTACAAGTAGAAACGGCTCGACAGTTATATCAACAAACGCAACGTAAGCAATTTGATGCGGAAAAAACTGTAGCTGTTGCTGACACCTCTGTGGCAAACTTGCAAAGGGCCTTGCAACAGTTGGAAACCGAGCAGCAACAACGGGATGCTCAAAGTGTACAACTGACGGCTGATCGGGAGCTGAAGGAGAAGTCGCTTGAAATTAAAAAAACTGATCTAGAGCAGCTTCAACAACATCAGGATAGAACTAAAGATCAAATACTCCAAACGCAAGCCATATTAGAGCAGCTTAGAGGCGAATTGGCTGATGAGAGTCGTAAGTTGGATGCTAAGAAAAATGAGTACGATTTGCTCAAGAACATGATTGACTCAATGGAAGGTTATCCCGAGTCGGTTAAGTATTTGCATAATAATCCAGCTTGGAAAGCAAACGTTCCCATTTTATCTGATGTGCTATATGTCAATGAGGAATATCGTCAAGCACTTGAGAATGTGTTAGAACCCTACTTGAGTTACTATGTGGTTGATAATTTAGCAGATGGATTGTCTGCGATTGCGCTATTGGACGCCAATAAAAAGGGGAAGGCTAATTTTTTCTTATTAGATCAAATTAATGCCCTTGCAAGTAACTCTACTTCAACGCTGGAGGGTGCTATTGCAGCACTTGACGTAATTGAAGTTGAAGAGCGTTATAAAAACTTAGCTTCTCATCTGCTAGGCAGTGTTTACATCACGGATAATCAGGAAATTTTAAAAAATAGCCAGGGCCATATTGTTATTGAGAAGAGTGGTAGATATGTCAAAGGGAAAGTTTCTTTGTCCGGAGGTAGTATTGGTGTATTTGAAGGTAACAAGATTGGACGTGTTAAAAATTTAGAGAAATTACTGGCTTTGGTGCAAACACAAGGAGAAAAAGTAGAACAATTGCGTGCTGCCATCCAAGTTCGTCATAATGAAGTGATTGCTTTTAACGAGGATTTGAGAGAAACGGCCTTGCGTCAAACAGAAAAAGAAATCCTGCAATTTACCAATGAGGTTTTTGCATTACAGAATAAGCTTGAAAATATTGCTGCATCTCAACAAATTGGTGAGCAAAAGCAAGCTGAGCTTCGCGCTCAAATTGATCAGACATTACAGTCGGTTGAAACGGTACGTACAGCATTGACCAGCTTAACAGCAGCGTTACAGGATAATGCACAGCAGTTGCAGCTATTTGAAGAGACTTTTCGAGTAGGAGAGGCTGCCTTCCAGGATGCCTCTCGTCAATTTAATGAGTTTAATCTTGGAGTGTCTCGCCAACAAAACAAAATTGCTTCGCTCCGACAGGAATTTGATTTCAAAATCAGTCAGCTGACTGATTTGCAGGCTCAAATTTCTGATAGCGCAACACAGATCAAAGAGGCTTTGCAGTTTAAAGAAGAATCAACAGTTGCGTTAGGCGAGATTGAAAAGTCATTGGCCGAATTCCTAAAAGAAAAAGGGCAACAGGAAAAGTTATTGAATGCGGCAGACCAAGCCTATTACAATATGCGAAATCAATTAGCTGAAAAGGAAAGTGCTATTCGTCTTCAGATTAAGGAGAAAGAACAAGTCCAGTTTCTGTTAGCTGCTATCAAAGACAAGCTAAATGATGTAAAGCTTCAGTTAGCTGGAATGAAAGAGCGAATGAGTGTTGAGTTTCGCCTGGATTTGGAATCTATTCTTGGGGAGTCTAGAATTACCGAAACTCCATTAGAAGAGTTACAGGCATCAGTGGATCGCATGAAAAGGAGATTGGAGAATTTGGGAGAAGTCAATCCTACAGCAATTGAGGCCTTTACTGAGATGAAAAAGCGGTATGACTTTATTTTGGATCAGAAGACAGATCTTGTGACAGCAAAGGATAGTTTATTGAAAACTATCGAGGAGGTGGAACTTACCGCCAACCAAAAATTCCAAGATACATTTGAACAAGTTCGTTCTCATTTCCAAAAAGTATTTAAAGCATTATTTACCGAGGATGATCAATGTGATCTGGTTTTGGAAGACCCCACTAATATTGCTGAAAGTGGGATTGATGTAATAGCCAAACCAAAAGGGAAACGCCCCACTTCTCTAACGCAGTTGAGTGGTGGAGAACGAGCATTGACAGCAACGGCCCTACTTTTTGCAATTTATTTAATCAAACCTGCACCCTTCTGTATTCTGGATGAGGTAGATGCTCCGCTGGATGACGCCAATGTTGGAAAATTCACAAATATGATACGCCAGTTCAGTGATAATTCACAATTTATAATTGTTACACACAATAAAATGACCATGAGTACAGTTGATGTTATTTACGGTGTTACCATGCAAGAACCTGGCGTAAGTAGGTTAGTAACAGTTGACTTTAGAAACTTGCAATAAGCATAAAATATGCTTATGTTAAAAAATGGATTGTTTCCTCTATTTCTCTCCTTTGCTAGTTTATGGTGTATAGCTCAGGGCCAGCCTGAAGGTTTGTTTTTGGGTGCCAAAGTGCCCGCTTTTAAAGGAATTGATCAGTTTGATCGTCCTGTGCAGTTGCGTGAGTTAGCCAAGAAAAAACCTGTTTTGTTAGTTTTTTACAGGGGGTATTGGTGCCCGTATTGCACCCGGTTGCTTGCTCGTTTACAGGATTCTTTATCTTTCTTTACGGAAAAAGGGGTTTCTGTGTTAGCCGTATCCCCAGAGTCAAAAGAAAGTAGGGTAAAAACACTTGAGAAAACCCAGGCTGGATTTTCATTGATTCATGATTCTGCTTATTTAATTTCCAAACAATTTGATGTTGCCTATATCCTTTCCGATAATCAGTTAGCTCGTTATCGAAGTGGCGCTATTGACATATTGAAAATTAATTATCCAAATCCTGCAGTGCTTCCGGTTCCTTCCGTATTTGTTATTGGCAAAGATTATTCCATTACTTACCGTTTTTTTGACCCCGATCATAAGAGGCGAACTAACGTAGCCGAATTACTGGCATTGTTCCAATAAAAAGGGAGTGCTGATTCGTTATATTTGCCAACACTAACTCATGGCAGCAGAAAAAGAAAAAAAGGAAGTAGCGTATACAGAGGATAGTATACAGTCCCTAGATTGGAAGCAACACATACGGTTGCGTCCGGGCATGTATATCGGTAAACTAGGAGATGGCGCCTCTCCAGACGACGGAATTTATGTACTGATAAAAGAGGTAATAGATAATGCAATAGATGAATATACCATGGGGTATGGAAAAGCAGTTGATTTGTCTATCGAAGATAAAACGGTTACTGTACGAGACTTTGGTCGTGGTATTCCACTGGGAAAAGTAGTAGATGTAGTTAGTAAGATTAATACAGGAGCAAAGTATGATAGCAAGGCTTTCCAGAAAGCAGTGGGGCTAAATGGAGTGGGAACAAAGGCTGTAAATGCACTCAGTAATTATTTTAAAGTTTCAGCATTTCGGGAGGGTAAAGAAAAAACGGCTGAATTTTCCAGAGGGGAGTTGACAAAAGAATATAAGGAAGCTAAGACAGATCAACCAAATGGCACATTAGTGAGTTTCACGCCTGATGAAACCGTTTTCAAGGGATTTCGCTTTTTATATGAATTTATTGAGAATCAATTATGGAATTACGCTTTCTTGAATGCGGGTCTAAAAATTAATTTCAATGGGAAGACCTTTCTTAGCAAGAACGGGTTATTGGATTTATTGCAGCGTAAGACTAATGAGGACGAACTCCGATATCCGGTTATTCATTTGACGGGTGCTGATATTGAAGTTGCCATTTCGCATACTAATGACTACGGAGAGGATATTTATAGTTTTGTAAATGGACAACATACTACACAAGGAGGTACACACCAGCAAGCATTTAGAGAAGCCTATGTAAAAACCATACGTGATTTTTATAAAAAAGACTATGATGCCTCAGATATTCGGACAGGTATTGTGGCGGCTATCTCAGTTCGTGTAGTTGAACCTGTATTTGAATCGCAAACAAAGACAAAGCTAGGCTCCTTAAATGTAGATATAGAGGGGCCAACCATGCGTCAATTTGTGGGTGATTTTCTTTCCAAAGAACTCGATAACTTCTTACATAAAAATGTTGCAATTGCTGAATCACTTAAAAAAAGAATTGAACAAAGTGAGCGAGAGCGCAAAGAATTGGCAGGAATCAAAAAATTAGCAAATGAACGAGCTAAAAAAGCCAATTTACATAATCGGAAACTACGCGATTGTCGCTTTCACCTGAATGAAGAGGCGCCTTCAAGAGGAAAAGAAGAGTTTCTGGCAAAGCAACAAGAAACTACCATTTTTATAACAGAAGGTGATAGTGCCAGTGGTTCAATCACCAAAGCTAGAAATGTGGAAACACAAGCTGTATTTAGCTTACGTGGAAAACCATTGAATTGCTACGGCCTAACTAAAAAAGTGGTATATGAAAATGAGGAATTCAATCTTTTACAGCATGCACTTAATATTGAAGAGGGCCTAGATGGGCTGCGCTTTAATAATATTGTTATTGCCACTGATGCCGACGTTGACGGCATGCATATTCGGTTGTTGCTAATGACATTTTTCTTACAATTTTTTCCTGATTTAGTCAAGCATGAAAAAGTATATGTGCTGGACACGCCACTCTTTCGTGTTCGAAATAAACAAGAAACCATTTATTGTTACAGTGAGTCCGAAAAACAGATAGCAATGAAAAAGTTGGGGGCAAAGCCAGAGGTTACGCGGTTTAAAGGATTAGGTGAAATCAGCCCGGATGAGTTTGCCCAATTCATTGGTACTGGCATGCGAAAGCAATTAATGCGACTAGAGCAGGGCGATCACATTCAACAATTATTGGAATATTACATGGGTAAAAACACACCCGATCGGCAGGATTTTATTATTCAAAATCTTCGTTTTGAGCTTGATAAAGTAGAAGACGCTGTTAATCTCTAATGCATGTTTGAGTTTCATCAGGATCGTAATCAGTATTTCCAAATTCAATATCAAAATGCGGTCAAGTATGTATTGCCGTTTATTGAACAATCTGTTCCTATCCGAAGTCACATGCGCGTACTTGAAATTGGTGCTGGTGAAGGAGGGGTACTGCGCGCCTTTACGGAACGAGGATGTAGCGCAGTAGGTGTGGAGCTAGATCCGTTACGTGTGGAGTGGGCATGTGGTTTTTTATGGGAAGAAATTGGTAGAGGTCAATTATTTTATATTGAGAAGAATATTTATGATACTGATATTACCGCAGATTTAAAAGGAGGATTTGATTTGATACTCCTAAAGGATGTAATTGAGCATATACACGATCAACCTAGACTTTTTCGACTTTTACACTCGCTTCTAAAAAAGGAAGGGGTAGTATTTTTTGGATTTCCACCTTGGCAAATGCCTTTTGGCGGACACCAGCAAATTGCGCGTTCATTTATTTCTCGTTTGCCCTATATTCATTTACTGCCCCTGGTAGTATACAAATCACTATTGCAGCTTAATAACGAACCTGTAGCGGATTTACTTGAGATAAGACAAACCCATATCTCTATTGAAAAATTTGAGTCCATTTGCGTTGAAACTAATTATAGTATCATACAGAAGATTCATTATCTAATCAATCCTATATACCAGTGGAAATTTGGGTGGAAACCCCGTAAACAATTTTTTTGGCTCTCTGCTATTCCCTGGATTCGAAATTATTTTACAACCTGTGTTTATTATTTAATTAAGCCTGCTAAATAAGTTTTACATGTTACATGTTTTATTTAATGAGTCCGATAGTACAAGATTAAAAGAAGTGCAGGCGTTAGACCCTGCTTTAGATGGGCCAATTGTTTTAATACGCGATGACTATGCCGTTGGGCCGCTGCACGCTTTAGATACCCCAGCGGGTCAGCAATCCCGCTTAGATTGGTGGAAATCTTGCTTTGAAAAAACAGCTTTTGGTGCTATTCCATCTGTACCGATTGTTAACGATGCACAAGAAGTTGCCGCTATCCAAGAATGGCTGGAGAATGACTTGTCAGGGGAGTGTTGGATTTGGATGGCGCAAAATCAACATGATGTTGCTGGTTATTATTGGTTGATTTCACAATTAAAAAATTGGCAAGGACGCATTCATATTCTTTATTTAAACAATTTGCCATTTATCAACGAAAAGGGACAATTATTTTACCCTAATTGGCTGGAAGAAATCCCGGCTCGTGAATTCCTAAAAGCCAAAAAATTAGCACGCCCCGTTACACCTAGTGAATTTGAAATTGACCCGGATGAATGGAATAAATTGATGATTGATAATGCAGGCGTGCGAATACTAGAAGGAGGGAAGAAGTTACTAGGAAAAGATTTTACCTATTTTGATGCAGATATAAAGCGGCTACTTTCAAAAGAATGGCAGCGTGCACTTCGCGTTATAGCACAGACGCAAGCAAAAATGAAAGTTAAAACTGGTGACGTATTTCTTCAGTGGCGACTAGCGCAGTTAGCTACGGAAGGACTGATTGAATCTAATGGAAAGTGGGAGAAGGGGTGGAAGGAGCTGGATATTCGACTATTGGTTGGAGATAATAGTTCATTGGGGCAACAGGATCAGTAAATTTGTGAAACATGGCTACTGCTAAGAATAAAATAGTATCTGTTGAGGCTGGAAAAGAAAATTCAATTCTTGGCCAATACAAAAACTGGTTCCTGGATTATGCCTCTTATGTTATTTTGGAAAGAGCCGTGCCTGCCATTGATGATGGACTAAAGCCCGTACAGCGTCGTATTCTTCATGCCATGAAGGAAATGGATGATGGGCGTTTTAACAAAGTTGCCAATGTGATAGGTCAGGCCATGCAATATCATCCGCATGGGGATGCTAGTATTGGGGATGCATTGGTTAACATAGGCCAAAAGGATTTATTGATTGATACGCAGGGAAATTGGGGTGATGTCCGCACAGGGGATGATGCTGCCGCTTCACGTTACATAGAGGCACGTCTGAGTAAGTTTGCACTTGAAGTTGCCTTTAATCCCAAGACAACAACATGGCAGCTCAGCTACGATGGTCGGAAAAATGAACCGGTTGCATTGCCGATGAAGTTTCCATTGTTGCTGGCACAAGGAGCAGAGGGGATTGCAGTGGGGTTATCGACAAAAATATTACCGCATAATTTCAACGAATTAATAGATGCTGCCATAAAACATTTGCGTGGAAAGCGTTTTGAATTGTTTCCTGATTTTCAAACTGGCGGGATGGTTGATATTGCAGATTATGACCAGGGAAAACGGGGCGGTCGTGTAAAAGTGCGAGCACATATTGAGGAATTAGATAAAAAAACGTTGGCTATTCGAAGTGTGCCATATGGAGTGACTACTACGCAATTGATGGAGTCAATAGTGAAAGCGAATGAGCAGGGTAAAATAAAAATTAAAAAAGTTACCGATAATACGGCTGCTGAGGTAGAGGTACAAGTTGATTTAGTAGCAGGAATCTCCCCTGATATAACTATTGATGCGCTATACAAGTTTACTGATTGTGAAGTTTCATTATCTCCTAACGCTTGTGTCATTACAGAACAGCGTCCTCAATTTCTTAGTGTACAAGATCTTTTAAAACAATCGGTGGACCACACAAAAGGGCTCTTAGATCAAGAATTACGTATCCGACAAGCTGAATTATTAGAGAAATGGCATTATTCATCGTTAGAAAAAATATTTTTTGAAGAAAAGATATATAAGGAATTAGAAAAAAAGCATGAGGATTGGGAAAAGGTTTTAAAAGCAATTGACGGCGCATTTAATCCCTTTAAGAAAAAATTAAAAAGGGCTATATCTCGTGAGGATATAATTAAATTAACAGAAAAGCCGGTTCGTAGGATATATCGGTTGGATATTGCAGAGTTGGATGCGCAAATCAAGCAATTGGAGGCGGACTTAAAGCAAGTGAAACATGATTTAGACAATTTGGTTGACTACACAATTGCTTATTATGAAAACCTTCAAAAAAAATATGGAAAAGGCAGAGAGCGGAAAACCGAAATAAAGCAATTTGAAGTAATTCAGGCTAAGCAAGTTGCTATAGCAAATACAAAGCTCTATGTTAATCGGGAGGAAGGATTTATAGGGACAGGACTCCGGAAAGACGAGTATTTGTTTGACTGTTCTGATCTAGATGATATTCTTGCTATTACCAGGAGGGGGATCCTTAAGGTGGTCAAAGTGGCTGAAAAGTCATTTATTGGGAAAGACATTTTACATATAGCATTATTTCATAAAAACGATGAACGTACCACCTATAATTTGATTTATGCAGATGGCAAGGGAGGCATGAGTTATGCAAAACGATTTAATGTTACCGGTGTCACAAGAGATAAGGAATATGACTTGACAAAAGGTGACGATAAAAGTAAGGTTCATTATTTAAGCGTCAATCCTAATGGGGAAGCGGAAGTGGTGAAGATTCTCTTATCCGCGGGTTGTACTGCTCGAATAAAGGAATTTGATTTTTATTTTGAGGAATTAGCCATTAAGGGCAGGAGCAGTCTTGGGAATCAGGTAACCAAGTATTCTATTCGATCTGTAAAATTTAAGGAGGCAGGCAAAGCCAGTATATCTACCGCTAAACAGATCTGGTTTGATGATAAATTTGGTCGATTAAATACTGAGGGCAAGGGCGTACTCATAGGTGGCTTTGAACCCGAGGAAAAGATTCTTCTTATTTACACGGATGGCATTTATGAAATTTGTGATCAAGAATTGTCACAAAAATTTGATCCTGAGAAGGTGCTCCTGATTGAGAAATTTAACCCTTCATCTACCATTACAGCCATATATGCTGATATGGATAAAAAGCAATATATGGTTAAGCGCTTCTTAATTGAAACCAGTACCTTGAAAACTAAGTTTCTTTTCATAAAAGAAGGGTTGGAAAACTATGTGGAAGCGGTGACTACTGCGGCAGAGCCTGTGTTAGCTATCCAGCAGGGAAGAGGTACACAAGTAAGAAAGGCAAAGTTAAAAATCAATAAAATCGCTGAGGTAACTGGTTGGAAAACGGTTGGAACAAAATTGGCGGATTATAGTAAGTCAACTGAAATGGAGTGGGTTAAAACAAAACTAAGTGGCGAAGGGCAGCCTGAATTATTCTAAAGCGCTTAATCTACCGACTGGTCTCTTTTCATTTCTCTTTCAGCTTGTTTCTTTTTTAGTGACTCTCGTTTGTCAGCTTGTTTTTTCCCTCTTGCAAGCCCAATTTCAATTTTAGCAAACCCGTTGGTCTTAAAAAAGATTTTCAAGGGAATTAGGGTGAATCCTCTCTCTTTGAGCTGTGAGGCTATTTTCTTTATTTCTCTTTTTTGTAGTAGTAGTTTTCTGGCACGAATCGGATCATGGTTGGAATGAGTCCCATGCGTATAGGGGGCAATATGAAGGGATTTGATCCAAATTTCTCCCTCCTCAATCAAACAATACGCATCATTAAAACTAGCTTTCCCTTCTCGTAATGATTTCACTTCAGTCCCCACTAATTGTAATCCCGCTTCAAATCTATCCTCAATGAAGTAGTTAAAGGTAGCTTGCCGATTAAGTAGAGCGGCCATTATGATTGAAATAGTGAAATCAATTGAGCGATTCTATATTTTAATTCCTTTCGATGTACTATGAAATCTAAAAAACCATGCTCCAAAATAAATTCACTGCGTTGAAAGCCCTCAGGCAAATCTCTTTTAATTGTTTCTTTAATTACGCGCGGGCCGGCAAAACCAATTAAGGCGCCAGGTTCTGCAATATTAAGATCGCCCAACATACCAAATGAGGCCGAAATTCCTCCAAAGGTTGGATCTGTTAATAATGAAATATAAGGAAGCTGGGCATCACTAAGCTGGGACAGCTTGCCGCTTGTTTTTGCAAGTTGCATCAATGAAAAGGCACTCTCCATCATTCGAGCACCTCCACTTTTAGAAATTACCATGTAGGGCAATTTATTTGCAATGCAATAATCAACTGCACGTGCAAATTTTTCTCCCATTACACTTCCTAGCGAACCACCAATAAATTCAAAATCCATACAAGCTACTACAAGCCCTTTTCCATTAACGAGTCCTGTAGCCACTCGCATGGAGTCTTTAAGATCAGTTTTGCTCCAAATATCTTCTAGACGTTTTTGGTAAGGCTTTAAGTCGGTAAAGCTTAATTTATCCTTACTTCGAATAGAAGTAAATAATTCCGTGTAAGCATGTTGATCAAATAGCAGCTGGAAATAATCCTCACTGGTAATTCTAAAATGATAATTGCATTTAGGACAAACATGCAGATTTTCTTCTAATTCAAGCGCAACTGTAATTAGGCTGCATTCAGGACATTTATTCCAAAGTCCTTCTGGTGTTTCTTTCTTTTCAGAAGTTTTGGTATCGATACCTTTTTTAATTCGACGAAACCAACTGGATTTAACCTCTTCGAACTTAATGCCGTCACCAGTTAAATTTGCGTCTACATCTTCAATTTTCTTCGCCATGAGTCTAGCTTGATTCACAAATATAAGAAACGCTACTTTGCTGACATGTAGGACTAAAAACCTTTGGTTTTCTTTGGGGTGGCTGGCAAACTACTGATCCCTTTCCTTTCTCCTTTAATGGTGGCAGCTAACTTTACCGCTTCAAATGCATTAACAAGTCCTCCTGTTTTTGAAAGGTTATCAAGTGTGGTGAGTGTACCGGTACCTGGAGTCCTAACAGAATCCGTGAGTGGGACTGCCGAGCGCTCAATTACTTCCTTTATCTGTTTGGCACTCAGCGTTGGGTAGTATTCCAATAGAAGAGCTGCAAGTCCTGCAACAACAGGGGAGGCCATACTAGTGCCTTGCAAAAATTGGTAGGTATCTCCACCAGGTACCGTAGAATAAATTTTTACACCAGGTGCAAAAACATCTACTTCTTTTTTCCCATAGTTAGAAAAGCCGGCAGTAATACCACCTGCAAGGGGATCACCACTGGCCCCAACAGTAATCCAATTTGTTGCACGTTTTTGGTCTAAAAACAACGAACTAGGATAATTGTAGCTGGTATCTAGGTTTTTTCCATCGTTCCCTGCCGCATGTACCAGCAAAACATCTTTTGCGGCAGCATAAGCAACTGCTTCATCAATCCACTTCTTTTCTGGCGAGAAACTTTTTCCAAAACTCATATTGATTATTTGTGCGCCATTATCCACTGCATAACGAATAGCTAGGGCAATATCTTTATCGTGTTCGTCCCCATCGGGTACTGCTCGGATAGTCATGATGCTAACATTATCTGCTACTCCGTCTCCTCCTTTTTCATTACCCCGCATAGCTCCAATGATACCACTCACGTGCGTACCATGTAAGGCGGCATCTAAGCTGGCCATTACGTTATTGTTACCATAGTATTTGTCATTGATATCCTCATAGTTGTCATTGACAATGGATGCTCGGTAGGGAAAAGGTGCCTGGTCTGCAGCTTTAGCCTTGGATTCCAACCCCTCTACATATGCGCGTAGTTCACCAATAAAACTTGTATTGGTTGATTCCAGTGCATCATTGTTGGACATTAAGCTGTATAATGCATTTTTTGCTTTTTTCTGATCTGCTTCAGTGACAGTCAAGTTGGCTAATTCTTTACCTAAGAAAGTGTCTTTACCCATGGATTTTCTAAGGATGCTGTCACTTTTCAGCAGGTTTGCATAGATTCTTTTTAACATGATTAATTCTGCTCCACTTTCGCTTCCTTGCACTACTTCTTGTTTTGCTCTACGCCACATTTCATAACGGGCAAATCCCTCTGCATTAAATTTTACAACAGTTGGATCAACACTATCATAGGCTTGTTTAAATCGATGATAAACTCTTGCGGCTTCATAAGAGTCTTTTGTTACATTTTCTCCCCCTTTTCCTCCAATGAAATTCCACCCGTACAGATCGTCTATATAGCCATTTTTGTCATCATCTTTCCCATTGCCAGCAATTTCACCTGGGTTTTTCCATAGTACAGGCTTTAAATCTTCATGTAAGGTGTCAATGCCAGAGTCTATAACCGCAACTATTACTCGCTTACTTTTTTTATTTGTTTCTTTTAAAAAAGAGTAGGCTTTATCGAGGCTTATTCCCCAAAACCCATTATTGGTTTTGTCGAGAAGATGCCATCCCTTGGGGACTTCTTTTGCTTGAGAAGGCACAGGAGTTTCTTGTGCCGTAATTCGCTGATTAATTAGTGTAATTAAAAATAGCGTTGCAATAAATACTCTTTTCATACTTAGTGTTTAAAGATCAAATTTTATGCCTTGAGCTAATGGAATTTCATTACTATAATTGATAGTGTTAGTTTGTCTTCTCATATATATTTTCCAAGCGTCACTACCACTTTCTCGTCCTCCTCCTGTTTCTTTTTCGCCCCCAAATGCCCCTCCAATTTCAGCCCCACTAGTGCCGATATTAACATTTGCAATACCACAATCGCTTCCAGCCGCACTCAAGAACTGCTCAGCTTCTCTAATATTTAATGTCATAATCGACGAGGATAATCCTTGTGGCACTTCATTTTGAATCGCGATGGCCTCTTCGAACTTTTGATACCTGATTAGGTATAAGATAGGGGCGAACGTCTCATGATGAACAATAGGGAGATCATGTTTTACTTCTGCGATACATGGTTTGACGTAACAACCACTTTTATACGCTTCTCCCTCAAGTACGCCCCCTTCTACTATAAATTGTCCACCTGCTTTTTTGCATTGCTCAATAGCGTTAAGGTATTGCGCTACGGCCGCTTTGTCAATTAATGGACCCATGAGATTATTACTATTTAATGGATCTCCAATTCTAATTTGTTTGTAAGCAGCAACTAGTTTTTCTTTTACTTTTTCATAAACGCTTTCATGTATTATCAATCTTCTGGTAGTAGTACAACGCTGGCCAGCAGTTCCTACTGCACCAAAAAGTGCACCACGAATTGCTATATCTAAATCAGCCTCAGCCGTAATTATAATAGCATTGTTGCCGCCTAATTCCAGCAATGTCCTACCCAAGCGGGCACCCACTACCGAGGCCACTTGCTTCCCCATACGGGTAGAGCCCGTAGCGGAAAGGAGGGGTATTCGATTGTCAGCCGCCAACCATTCACCTACCTCTCGGCCTCCATTTACTAGTACACTAATTCCTTCAGGAAGATTATTTTTCTCAAGAACCTCAGCAATAATTTTTTGACAGGCAATTGCACATAATGGCGTTTTCTCAGAAGGCTTCCATACACAAACATCTCCACATACCCAGGCTAGCATACTGTTCCAGCTCCAAACTGCAACTGGAAAATTAAATGCAGAAATGATGCCTACTATACCAAGAGGATGATATTGCTCATACATTCTATGGCCTGGTCTTTCACTATGCATGGTCAATCCGTGCAGTTGTCTAGATAGTCCTACAGCAAAATCACAGATGTCAATCATTTCTTGGACCTCTCCCAAGCCCTCTTGTAAGCTTTTTCCCATTTCATAAGAAACCAACTCACCCAGTTGCTGTTTGTTTCGTCTAAAAGCATCTCCAAATTGTCGAACAATTTCTCCTCTTTTGGGGGCAGGGATCATTCGCCAGCTACTAAAGGCTTTTGCAGCAGCTTGCATAGCGCGTTCGTATTCCAATTTTGCTGAGGGGGTAACAGCGCCAATCATTTTTCCATCAACAGGGGAGTGGGAGATAAGTGGGGGCTGGTTTGATTCTATCCATTCTAATCCTGTGCTAACTCCTGGGTGGGGTAAAGAAGGGGTGAACCAATTTGAAAAATTCATTGTAAAAATTTTATTGATTATTTTTTTCTTTATCAGCGTTAATCCAAGGTAATACTCCAAAACTAAGTACTCCGCCACAAAGAATCACTGCGGTTTGTACCAGCCATAAAATCCATCCAAATGCCAACGCGTTGGTATAATCAAGCCCGTATGCTTGCATGGTCTGTAAAATTAAATAGGCGTAGATGCCTATACCCCCAGGTGAAATGATCATTCCAATGCTACCAACAGAGAGAATAGTGAGCGCCTCGGTTATCCCATAGACGCGAGTGGCATCAAATGCCATGAACCCGATATAGCCAGATAACAAGTATAAAACCCAAATTGCGAGGGTCAACAGCAAGAAACTACGAGGCTTTTTTAGTTTTCTGACGGAAAGTAATCCATTCAAAACACGATTGAAAACAATTAGGACTTGATCAACTAAATCAGTTAATTTTTTTTTCTTCCAAATGATCCAGCCTGTGAATAGTAGCAAAAATGCTAATATAAGCCAATTGAAATATGGATTTCCAGCTGTTGCTGTCTGGGAATTAGAAGTAAGCACACTGCTAAATCTTTCATATAAATCTGGCTGTAGACCCCATGTAAGACCAAATACAATTAATAAGCAAACGGCATCAAATAGCCTTTCTACAATAACGGTCCCCACTAGCTTTTCAACTTCCACCTTCTCATAGCGTGATAGAAACGTGCAACGAATAAATTCTCCAAGTCTGGGAACGCCAAGGTTTACTAAATACCCGATTAGTACGGTTAGAAAAGAATTGATTGGCTTTATTTTATAGCCCAAGGGGTCAATCAGCAATTTCCAACGTATCCCTCGCAGATAATGACTGAGTAACAGTAAAAATGAGACGGGTATAACCAACCATAATTTGGCATTTTGTACCGAGGAGCTCAATTGTTGCCATTTTTCCCGATCCAGTTCTCTCAATGATAACCAGGCAAAGAGCAGTCCAATCCCTAAAAAGGCTAAGTATTGTAGGCCGGTGGTTATGAGACGTTTAGACATTTCAGCTTGCAAATTAGTGTGGTTGACCGATTAATTTGTTAACTTTGCAAACCTTATGACAGCAAAAAAGCGAATTCTGTTCATTGCAAATGAGATGTCTCCCTACTTGGAGCTTACCGAGTTTGCAGAAATGGTCAATAAGCTGGCAATCAAGGCTAATGACAGTCAATTTGAGGTGCGTTGTATTATGCCTCGTTTTGGGGTTATCAATGAAAGACGTCATCGGTTGCATGAAGTAGTACGTTTATCCGGCATTAATGTTTCAGTCGATAACGATGACTTGCCGCTACAAATTAAAGTAGCTTCTCTTCCAAGCGCTCGTTTACAAGTTTATTTTTTAGACAATGAGGAGCTTTTCAGACGCAAGTTCGTTTTTCATGACGAGAATGAAAAATGGTTTGAGGATAACGATTTACGCACTATTTTCTTTTGTAAAGGTGCTATGGAAACTGTGAAAAAGTTTGGTTGGCCACCGGATATCATTCATTGTAGTGGCTGGATGACAGGTTTAATCCCCGCTTATTTAAAGACACTTTACAAGAAAGAACCTGTATTTGCCCACAGTAAGGTAGTTTATACAATCGGCCAAAATACATTCAAAGAGAAACTTGGCGCTGGTTTCTTGAAAAAAGCACTCATTCATCCTTCTTTAAAAGACAAGGACCTTGAGGTTTTCAAAGAGGGTACCAACACAGCCTTACAGCGGGGTGGTGCCAGCTTTGCAGATGCTATCACATTTGGTGCTGATAAAATTGAAAAGAAACTTTCAGAGGAGTTTGGCAAGGTGAGAGGTAAAAAAACACTTCCTTATAATGAAGAAGGGGATTTAACAGAGTATTTACAACTCTACACCGACCTTGCGTCCAAGTAAAACTCAACACCCATTACTAATGCAGTTGCGTAAATTCTACTCTTATACTTTTTTCTGTGTGATAGTAGTTATAGCTCTTTTACAGGGTTGTACTAAAATAAATGACGCAACCTCACTTGGAAACGGATTGATACCGCCGGTTGACAACATATCTACTTTTGAGACTGTATTGTCTACTGAAACCGATAACTTTATTTTACCTGATTCTTCCCGAGTTCTTTCTACTGATTTTATGGCTTTAGGCTTTATAAGTCAGGATGATGCTTTTGGACAAGTAAAAGCGGATGGTTATTTCTCCGTACTTCCTCCCAACAACATGATTTATCCTTTCTATCAAAAGGATTCATTAGTGGCTGTTGACTCTGTAATTCTCTCTTTGTCTTATCTAGGAGTGTATGGAGATACCAATTCAACTTCTAGGCTTCGAGTTTTTGAGATTGCACAACAGGCAGGTTATTCGGATACTACTCTTTATAGGTACGACCATCCAGACTTTTTAATAAATCCTACAGAATTGGGAAGCAAGTCTTTCACCTTAAAAAAGTTGAAGGATACAGTTACAATAATTAGGAGAAGGGATACCACTAAACTGGTAAATGTATTGCGTATTCCGCTTACCAATGCTTTTGGCGTTCGCTTAACCAATTATGATACCAGTGCTACTGCTAATGGTGGTTACAGAAATGATTCAATTTTTAAAAAATTATTTCGTGGGTTTGCAATAAAAGCTGATCAGGTAGGTAATGGGCTTACCTATATCAACCCTACCGATGCCAACACTAAGTTGATTGTCTACTATCGAGTAAGAAAAAATGGAAATTTGGATACAACTTTTACTGAGTTCTTCCAAAATAAAACTACGCAAGCTAATTTAGTAAAACGAACGCCTGGAGGGGAGTGGGCCACCTACCTGGCCAATAACCAGACCCGTGACGACAAAGTTTTTATTGCCGCCACTCCTGGCTCTTTTGCAACCATTGCCATTCCAGGGTTAGACACTCTTAGTAACGTGATTGTTCACAAGGCTGAGTTGATTTTAACACCTTTGCCTACGCCTCAACAGTCCGCTTTTGTATTCCCACAACGTTTGCTACTTGACAGAGTAAATGCAAGAGGGGATACCGCATTGACTTTTGACCTTGATATGGGAATCCGGGATAATTACGGATCCTTTACCTATGATAATGGTCGTTTTGGAGGCAATTTATTAGGAGATAGTACTTATCGGTTTGATATCACCCGCTATGTTCAAAAAATTGTGACTAACGATTCTGCTAATTATAAATTACGTGTTTATGCTCCCGGCAGAACTAATCTCTTTTCACCATTGTATCGCTATTGGGGTGCAGTCTATGTGAATGACTTGGTTGCTTATGGACGTGCTGTTTTTGCTGGAGGGAATTATCTCAATCCTTCAAAAAGATTAAGACTTCGGATAATTTATTCCAAGCCTTAATCATTCAATCTTTACTCCTCTTATCTTTGTGGGCCTAAACCAATATTCTATGCCCTATCTCTTTACTTCTGAATCTGTCAGCGAAGGTCATCCTGATAAAGTGGCCGATCAAATTTCAGACGCATTAATTGATAATTTCCTCGCCTTTGACCCTCAGTCAAAAGTAGCTTGTGAAACGTTAGTTACCACAGGACAGGTTGTACTGGCTGGAGAGGTGAAATCAAAAGCTTACTTGGACGTACAAGAAATTGCTCGTGGCGTAGTCAGCAAAATCGGTTACACCAAGAGTGAGTATATGTTTGAAGCTAACAGTTGTGGCATTTTATCAGCTATTCATGAGCAATCTGCAGACATAAACCAAGGAGTAGATCGTAAGAAAAAAGAAGAGCAAGGTGCAGGTGATCAAGGTATGATGTTTGGATATGCCACTAATGAAACGGAACATTACATGCCTTTGGCGCTTGACCTAGCGCATAATTTGTTGATTGAATTAGCAGCAATCCGCAGAGAAAAGAATTCAAAGATGCCTTATCTGCGCCCTGATGCAAAAAGTCAGGTTACGCTTGAGTACGATGACAATAATAAACCAGTTCGTATTGATGCTATTGTAATCTCCACCCAGCATGATGATTTTGATGCGGAGGCTAAAATGTTAGCACGTATTAAAACTGATGTAATTAATATTTTGATTCCTCGTATCAAGAGTAAGTATAAGAAATACGCTAAGTTGTTTAATGACAATATCAAATATCATATCAACCCCACCGGAAAGTTTGTAATTGGTGGTCCACATGGTGACACAGGTCTAACAGGAAGAAAAATAATTGTAGATACATATGGTGGTAAAGGTGCACATGGTGGAGGTGCTTTTAGCGGAAAAGATCCTTCTAAAGTAGATCGTTCAGCCGCCTATGCAACAAGGCATATTGCCAAAAATTTAGTAGCAGCTGGGGTTGCTGATGAAGTACTGGTACAAGTATCTTATGCCATCGGTGTGGCCAAACCTACCAGTATCAATGTCAACACTTATGGAACAGCAAAAGTTAATTTAACTGATGGGCAAATTGGAAAAATCGTAGAGCAGGTATTTGATATGCGGCCTTACTTCATTGAGCAACGCTTGAAATTGCGTAATCCAATGTACGCTGAAACGGCTGCCTATGGTCATATGGGTCGTGTGCCAACGATTGTAGAAAAAGTATTCAATGGGCCAAATGGTAAACAAATAAAGAAAAAGGTTGAGTTGTTTACTTGGGAAAAGCTGGATTACGTTGGCAAAGTTAAAAAAGCCTTTCAGCTTAAATAATACACCCTAAAAGCTTTGCAGACCTGCTGATTTTACGGCGGGTCTTTTTTTTCCTTTCTTTGCCAAGTGAAACCTTTTAGAAATAAACAAGCAAGGCCCAAAAAGAATAAACTAATTCTTAGTACAAGTGCGGTTATAAAGGCATTGGAAGATGGACAAGCATTAGATAAAATCTTTGTCAGTAATGCACTTTCTTCAACTCTAATTGGGCAATTAAAAAAAGCAGCTGCATTGGCCATTGTACCTGTGCAAGTTGTGCCTACGGTTAAATTAGATGCATTCAATGCTGGCAACCATGATGGATGTGTAGCTTTAAAATCCCGGATTACTTATCAGTCATTACAATCAGTAATAGATTGGGTAGTTGATGCGGGTAGAGCACCGTTGTTTTTAATGTTGGACGGCATCACAGATGTTAGGAATATTGGAGGAATTGCTCGTACAGCCTATTGTACAGGTGTTGATGCAATCATCATCCCTGACAAAGGAGTAGGCGCTTTACAGGATGATGCAGTGCTGACATCGGCTGGTGCACTTGAAAAAATTGCAGTTTGCCGGGTTGATTCTTTATTGAAAGCTATTGACACGCTTCATTTAAATGGTGTACAAGTATATGCCACCCAAATGAAAGGAATTACCTCATTAGGAAAAGTGAATTTTGAAATACCCTGTTGTATTATTTTAGGAAGCGAGGAGAAGGGTATTTATCCAGCTTTGCTTAAAGGAGCCGATGCAACGGTGTATATCCCAATGCGGGGAGATTTTGATTCATTGAATGTTTCTGTTTCTGCAGGAATCCTATTATATGAAGCTATGAAACAGCGCATGCAACACATATGACAGTACCTGCTTTACAAATTGTGGAATGCCCGCGTGATGCCATGCAAGGGGTAGCCACATTAATTCCTACGCAGCGTAAGATCGCCTATTACAATGCACTTTTGCAGGTTGGGTTTCATACACTTGATTTTGGAAGTTTTGTTTCAAAGAAGGCCGTGCCACAAATGGCAGATACACCAGATTTGGTTAATCAACTGAATAGAGAAGGGAGCGCTACAAAGCTATTAGTAATTGTGGCAGGTTTCAGTGGTGCAAAAGAAGCACTTAATTATAAAATGATTGATATTTTGGGATATCCCTTTTCTATTTCGTCCACCTTTCAACTTAAGAATACCCGCCAAAACCTGGTCGATTCTTTTGAAACCGTTTCCTTAATTAAAAAAGCGTGTCTGGATGCCCAAAAGGAGTTGGTAGTTTATTTATCTATGTCATTTGGTAATCCTTATGGCGATCCTTACAATCATACAATTGTTTTAGATCAAATTGAAGCACAATTAAAATTGGGAACAACAACAATTGCCATAGCAGATACAGTGGGTTTGGCATCCCCCCAACAAGTGTATGCACTCACTTCAATAGCTATAAAAACGTTTCCGGAAGCAACTATTGGACTCCATTTACATGGCGATAAGAATAACTGGGAGCAGAAAGTAAAAGCTGGATTTGAGGCTGGCTGTGTTAGGTTTGATGGGGCCTTGGGTGGATTTGGCGGATGTCCATTTACCGGTAGTGAGCGGGTGGGTAACCTAGACACCCTACAGTTGATAAAATGGTTTGAACACCAGCAAATACCCACAAATATCGATGCTGCTCAGCTAGCAAGCTGTGCAACTATCGCGAAAAAAATATTTTCTTGATATGCAGTGGTCTTTGCCAATACAAATAAAGCCTCCTACATCATTAATTGACTATCCGAGTAAATTAATGTTATTGGGGTCTTGTTTTTCTGAACATATTGGAACGGGGCTTTCCGATCTAAAATTTGAGGTGCAGCAAAATCCACATGGAATTTTGTTTGCCCCAGATGCTATTACGCAGGCATTGCAAGACTATATTGATGGTAGGGTTTATTATAAGCAAGATCTCTTTCAATCAGAAGGTATTTGGTATAGCTGGAATCATCATTCTCGCTTTTCAGACTTGAACCCAGCTGTTGTATTAGAAAAGATCAATGCTGCTGTCCAGCAAGCAAATGCCTTCATGAAGCAGACTAACTTTCTAATCATAACCCTTGGTTCTGCCTTTTCCTATAGGCTTACAGAAAAGGCATTGCTAGCTTCAAAGGGAGTCAATGATCCGGTAGCTAATTGTCATAGAGCGCCTGGTAGTTGGTTTAACAAGGAGTTAATGACTATTGATCACATGGTTGAAATATTTACACATATGATTCAGTTGCTAAGGCAGCTTAATCCAGCTATTTCTATTTTTTTTACTATTAGCCCGGTTAGACATATACGAGATGGTGTGCAAGACAATAATCGAAGCAAGGCGAGACTTTTTGAAACAATACAACGACTAGAGGAGAAGGATGAGGCAGTTTATTATTTTCCAGCCTATGAACTAGTAGTAGATGTGCTGAGAGATTATCGATTTTATGATGTGGATCTCGTTCATCCAAATTATGCAGCTACCGAATTTGTAATTAATCATTTTTTAAAAGCCTGCTTAACTACAAAAGCACAGGATATTGCAGAACAGGTTAAAAAAATCCAGCTAGCATGCAGGCACCGACCACAACATCCCACTAGTCTGCCGCATCAGCAATTCCTGACTCATTCGTTTGAAAAAGTAGTGGCTTTGCAAACGAATTATCCTTTTTTGAATCTTACTGCTGAACGCCATTATTTTGAGCAACAACTAACCTTTAAGGAAAAATAAAATTGAATTTATTTTGAAGGTGTTCTTCTAAGGCAGTTAGCAAATAAAATTGGTTCCAAGCTCGGTCCCAATTTTGACGAGCATACGCTATTTTATAATACGTATCATCTAAGAAATAGTCTGTGATAAATCGAAGGCACTGCATGTATATAATCCAGACTCCTGACCAATGAATAAAGGCGTTTTCACTTTTGGTAGCGTAATTCTCCATGGCCGATTGGTAGCCATTTAGTATGGCATTATAGGCATCCTCGTCAATTACAATCTCTTCCCAGTTAGTATGATTCTCGTCAGTTTTTCCAGCCATGGATCGAATCATATCTCCCAGGTCAGAAAAAAAATAACCAGGCATAGTGGTGTCCAGATCAAGAATTGCTGCTATTTTATTTGAAGATTTTTCAAAGAGCAAATTGGCTGTTTTTGCATCATGATGTCTGATCCGAAGGGGGAAATCTTGGGGCGAACCCGTAATGCTATCAAATTTCTCCACATAGCTAATTCTATTTTTTAAATGCTTGACTAAAATAGCTGCCTCTTGAATGCGAATAGTATTTCCCGTTGCTAAGGCCGTTTGAAATTGTTGATATCGATAACGGAGATTATGAAAATTTTCAAGTGTTTGGGATAGTGCTTGACAATTTATTGCCTGCATAATTTTCCCAAATTCTCCAAAACAACTAGCTGCATTATATAGCTGTGTTGAGGTGGAGGGCTTGGTTAAACTATACGTATTGTCAATAAATTCTTGCAGTCTCCATGTACTCCCTATTGAATCCAGGTATAGCATTTTATTATCGGGAAAGGGTAGTGGAGCTGCAATTTTAAATGAGTGAGTAGCATGGTTTGCTAGCCAAGTTTCATGGATGACACGATGATTATTAATTACCGCTAATGGGTTTTTAAATACATCCGTATTTATTTGTTGCAGCACAATAGGGGAAGGGTACAAGGGGGATTTACAAAACCATGTTTGGTTGATTAATCCGTTTGGCAATAATTGACAGGCTTCCTTTTGATTGGTAATCTGTAGGCTTCTAAGTAGCGATATGGGAATAGCTGGATTCATATCAATGAATTCTATCTCCTCTTACCTCAAGCGTTTTTATGGTTTGTTTTTCGAAAGCTAGCCATTCTCTCCATCTTTTACGTACTCTTTTTTTGTCAATGTAGGTTTCTGCCAATTCAATAAAAAGTGTGTAATGCCCAGCTTCACTTTCCATAAAGCGTCTGTAAAATTTACGTAAGCTTGGATCGGACAACCCCTCGCTAAGCATTTTGAATCGTTCACAACTCCTTGCCTCTATTAAAGCCATCGTTAGCAATTGGTCTAACATTCTTCCCTCAGGATCGCCACCCTTTTGCTGAAAACTGAGTAATGCGTTCACGTATTGATCCTTTCTTTGTTTTCCCAGTTTTAGGCCTCTCTTTTTAATTTCCGCTAGTACCAGTCTGAAATGACCCCATTCCTCAGTTACCATGGGTGCCAGTGATTGAACTAGCTTTTCATGGATTGCATATCGTTGAATTAAACTAATGCAGGTTATGGCTGCTTTTTGTTCACAAAAGGCATGGTCTGACAAAATCTCCTCTAGAGATATTTCTGCCAGATTAACCCAACGCGGGTCAGTTGGCAGGGCCAACCCCAAAATACTTCGAGTATCCGCCGTTAATTCCATGCCCAAATCTAAACATTTGATTGAAAATCAATCTAAAATGAAGATAAGGAGGTTAAAAAATCCACCCTATTTCCTTGTAATTCAGGGTAATATTTTTAACTTTGCACCCCTGATGTCGGATGAATCGGCTAATCGGATGAAAAATTAAAACTTTTAAGATGCCTCTTACAAAAGAAAAGAAAACAAGCATTGTTACTCAATTTGCAGGATCTGCAAAAAACACAGGCTCTATTGAGGGTCAAATTGCCCTACTTACTGAGCGTATTACACACATTAGTGGTCATTTACAGGCCAACAAAAAAGACTTCTCTACCCACCGTGGACTGATGCAACTTGTTGGAAAGCGTAAACGCTTACTAAATTATTTGCAAAAGCATAACCTGACTGGCTATCGCCAATTGATTGAGAAGTTGGGAATCCGTAAATAAATCATTCACTGGTTAGTTTTTGTTTTTGCCAATATCCGCTAGGTATTGGCAAATCCGTTTTAAGTCATTCCATCATTTCTGTTTAAGAAGAAGGAAAACTGCTAGCCTAAAAAAAATTATATGTTAAAACAACCAATTCGTACCACCTTTAAATTAGGTGAAGGACGTGAAATCACTTTAGAAACTGGCCGCTTAGCTCGTCAAGCTGATGGAGCTGTAACAGTAAGCATGGGAAATTGTGTAATCTTAGCAACAGCGGTGGCAAATAAGGAACCCAAAGAAGGACAAAGTTTCTTTCCACTGACGGTAGATTATCAAGAAAAATTTGCGGCCGCTGGTCGTATCCCGGGTTCTTTTTTCAAGCGTGAAGCCAAACTAAATGATTACGAGGTATTAACCAGCCGCTTAATTGACCGCGCGCTGCGTCCACTTTTCCCTGAAGATTATTTTTGTGATGTACAAGTATTAGTAACACTGGTTTCAAGTGATCCTGAAATCATGCCTGATGCGTTAGCATGTCTGGCAGCCTCTGCAGCGTTGGCCGTTTCTGATATTCCAATTAAAGAGGTGATTTCCGAAGTTCGCGTTTCAAGGGTAAGTGGTGAGTTTATTATCAACCCAACCCGTACGCAAATGGAAAGTTCTGATATGGACTTTATCATTGCTGCAACTGAAAAGAATTTGATGATGGTGGAAGGAGAGGCGCAGGAGTGTAGTGAAGAAGATTTGTGTAAGGTGTTGGAATTAGCACACGATGCCATTCGAATTCAAATCAAGGCGCAACACGAGTTAGGTAAATTGGCTGGTGTATCTGAGAAGAGAACGTATACAAAACCGGCTTCAGATATAGCACTTAGAGATAAGATTTATGCATTTGCGCAACTAAAAGTATATGAGGTGGCAAAAGGTGCTTTCAGTAAGCATGAACGTAGTGAGCGCTTTGATACCATTAAGCAAGAGCTAATCGCCTATCTGAAGCAGGATGCAGGGCTCGCGGAAACGGACAGTTTGCCAGATCTTACAAAGAAGTTAGCGAACACTTATTATGGCGATCTGCAATATGATGTAGTTCGTGATATGATTTTGGACGAACGCGTTCGGCTGGATGGCAGAGCATTGGAGACTGTTCGTCCGCTCGATATGGAAGTAGATGTGCTTCCTTCACCACATGGCTCATCCTTGTTTACACGTGGTGAGACACAATCCTTAACCACAGTAACACTGGGAACTCCTTTGGATGAATTATTAGTGGAGAGTGCTGCAAAATCTGTGGATTCAAAATTCTATTTGCATTATAATTTTCCTCCCTTTTCTACCGGTGAAGTCAAAATGATGCGTGGACAAAGCCGTCGTGAAGTAGGCCATGGAAATCTAGCTCAGCGGTCATTAAAGCAAATGATGCCTTCAGGCGATTTTCCATATACAGTACGTGTGGTAAGTGATATCCTGGAATCAAATGGTTCTTCTTCTATGGCTACAGTTTGTGCTGGTTCTCTTGCTTTGATGGATGCGGGTGTTGGCATACCCAAACACGTATCTGGAGTTGCTATGGGATTGATTACAAAAGGGGATAAGTACGCAATTCTTACAGATATTTTAGGGGATGAGGATCACTTGGGTGATATGGATTTTAAAGTAACGGGGACTAGAGATGGAATTTGTGGTGTTCAGATGGATATCAAGGTTGATGGATTAAAAATGAAGGTGATGCGTCAGGCCCTTGATCAAGCTCGCCGTGGACGTTTACATATCCTGGATGCGATGTATGCTTGTATACCTGCCGCTAGAGAGGATGTGAAGCCGCATGCGCCAAGAATGGTCAAATTATTTATCGATAAAGAATTTATTGGTGCTGTAATCGGGCCCGGTGGTAAAGTAATACAGGAAATTCAACGAGAAACCGGAACTACTATTAATCTTGAAGAGGTTAATAATCGTGGTGAGGTAAGTATATTCAGCACCAACAAAGAAAGTGTAGATAAAGCCGTAGCCTGGATTAAAGGTATTGTGGCTGTCCCTCAAATTGGTGATACCTATGATGCAGTGGTTAAATCAATTATGCCATTTGGTGCATTTGTTGAGTTTTTACCCGGAAAACAAGGATTGGTTCACATTAGTGAAGTAAGTTGGAAAAGACTGGAAACACTGGACGGTCTCGTAAAAGAGGGCGATCTTATGAAGGTTAAACTAATTGGAACAGATCCAAAATCAGGTAAATTTAAATTATCAAGAAAAGCGTTACTTCCAAAACCTGAGCGAACAGCTTCTGATTCTGGTGAAACAAATGAATAATTTAAATGACCCGCAAGGGTCATTTTTTTATGGAAACATACATCGAAGTGTTAATTGAGAGTAGCGGTCAAGAGCAATCCTCTTTTTTTATTGCTACATTGGATAAGAATGGGTATACTGGATTCTTGGAGGAGATAAATTGCTTAAAGGCTTATATACCAGCTGCCAATTTTCAACCCGTTGTGGTAGCCGAGCTATGTAGCAGTCAAGGTTGTTCTTTTTCAATCAAACACATTGAACCAACCAATTGGAATGAAAGGTGGGAATCTTCATTCCATCCAGTTTATGTTGAAAATTTTGCTGTGATCAGAGCAACATTTCATGCTCCGGTGAAAGAAGTAACACATGAAATTATTATTAACCCAAAAATGAGTTTTGGCACAGGTCATCACGCTACTACATTTTTGATGATCCAACAAATGCAAAAGCTTGAGCTTAGAAATAAAAGGGTATTAGATTTTGGTACTGGCACCGGTATATTAGCCATATTGGCTGATAAAATGGGTGCCTCTTATACGTTGGCAATTGATAATGATAGATGGAGTATTGAAAATGCCAAAGAAAATTTATTACTAAATCATACTGCAGGTGTACAACTAGAAACAGCAGCATATCCGCCTGACAATGTACAATTTGACTTGATATTTGCAAATATTAATCGCTCCGTGTTGCTAAAATTTATACCCACACTATCCAAAAATTTAAGCGTTGCTGGCAGTGTTTTAATTAGTGGTTTTTTAAAAGAGGACCAGGACTTATTAATTCAAGCTGCCAAAGATGCCAACCTATCGATGGTCACCATTTTACATAAAGATGAATGGCTGTCAATTTTGTTTAATAAAGCAGGGGTGTAGTTTCGGCTTTTTTTCAGTGTGTTACCTAATTATTATATTTTTGGGCACCTCTTAAAGCATGAATGAGCTGCTACTCATATTATTGGCCTATCTGATAGGGAGTGTTCCTACCTCTGTGTGGGTGAGTAAACGTTTTTTTAACATTGATATTCGTGACTATGGAAGTGGCAATGCGGGTGCCACTAATGTATATCGCGTATTAGGTTCTAGATGGGGCACTTTTGTTATGTTAATAGATATGTTGAAGGGAGTACTAGCTGTACAGTTAGCATGGTTACTTCCTGAATACCTGGATATAGAGATTCAATTTCAAAACCTGCAGACCGGTTTGGGGATGGCGGCTGTACTTGGGCATATATTTCCCCTATGGGCTGAATTCAAGGGTGGGAAAGGAGTGGCTACAGTCTTTGGCATGGTATTAGGCATCTCGCCAATTACTGCTGTAAGTTGTGCAGGCATATTTTTACTGGTGCTTTACCTTACCCGATTTGTATCATTGAGCTCAATTTTAGCAAGTATCGCTTTCCCAATTTTTATTCTTGTTGTATTCAATGTGGAGAACCCTTTGTACAGAGTTTTTGCTATAGCAGTTGCTTTGATGGTTGTGCTAACCCATCAAAAAAATATAGGGAGGCTGATTAGAGGGGAAGAAACAAAAGCCTCCATTTTAAAGGGCAGGGGTCGAAAAAAACAAGAACGTTTAGAAAGGAAGAAACAGCGCGGATGATTCCATTAAAACACTGATTATCATTGTTATAAGAAATAATACTGGATATTCATCCCTAGAATTGTCCATTTGATCGCTAAAATCCATCATTTTTTGGTAACTTTACATCCCTCTTAAAGTTTACCTATGTCCCAGTCCCTTTTTGAAAAATTGCAGCTGAACGACGAGAAAAACTTACTTATTCAGGGCTTACCCTCTTCTATCGAAAAACAATTTAGCAAGCTTTCTTTTGCAAAGAATGTCACGCCCTTGCTAAAAAGCCGTAAAATTGATTTTGCTTTAATTTTTGCAGTTAATGAAGTGCAACTAAATGGTATTCTGAGAGATGTGATGCCTTCCCTAAAGAAAAATTCTAAATTTTGGGTAGCTTATCCTAAAGCAACTTCTAAGATAGTTACAGACTTAAATCGTGAATCTAGTTGGAATCAGCTGACTGGTGGCGGTTACGAGAGTATTGATAGGATTGAGCTGGATCATGTGTGGAGCGCTCTCCGCTTTACTCGCTGTGAAGTAGGGGCTGTAGTGGCTAACGGATAATTACAGAGCCTACGCTGGCAGCTAGGCTTTTTTCAACTTTTTTTAGGTGTTCATGTGTTTGCAGCATGATGGTAATCTCCTGCTGGTTCTTTTCGTTTTCTAGGTCTCGTTGATTTTCAAGCAACATTCGCTTAATTTTTCGGAGCTTTAAATAGTGAATAGCTGATCGAATAGCATTCGGGGATTTATCTTCCTCTGATTGTAAATAATTTAGCAAACTCTCTTTCTTTTCAGGTGCTAGCGTAGCAATAAATTCTTCGTATTCTTTTTCAAACAGGCTAGATTGATAGCCCTGTGTCTGACTAAAATCCTGCCTCCAGCGACCGCTTTCTTCGTGTGGGAAATGTAATAATGACACAGCAAAAGCACTTACTTGCTGATCTGGGTGATGAACAAATAGCTGAGGTCCTTGTGGAGGGTTTCCATGTTGTACTGCTGTACGATACGTGTGAAATATTTTTTTAACCTCTTCATTTTCCAATAAGTTTTCATCAATTTCCTCAAAAACATAGTCAGCAACAGACTGGCCGTTTAGCCAAGGTAGAAACCCAAATTCCAATAGTATTCTAGCTACTTCTTTTTCTTGTAAATCGTCTTTGAATAACAGTGAGAAAGTTGCGTCATCATATCCAGCCGCAGCGGACTGTTTAGCATTTTCTTCAAACTGTTTAGCCTCCTCAAATGTTAATTTTTTTTCTTGTTGTGCAATACGATCTCTGATAAACTTGTTTACCAAGTGATGTAAACCTGCTTCTTCAATTTTGAGAAGTGCCGCACACTCCTTTATATAATCTTGTTGCTTAGTAAAGTCTTCCGCTTTATTTATTTTAGAGATTGACTCAGCAATTCTATTAACTACCGCTGCTTTTTGACCCGTGTCTGAACCCGCTTCTCGCAGTGCCACATCTAACTGAAAAAGGATTACATCCTTTTTATTTTTATTTACAAAATCACGAAAAGCAGTTGCGCCAACTTTGTTTACATAGCTATCAGGATCATCCCCATCCGGAATCAATACCAACTTCACGGTCATTCCTTCTTCTAATGCAAGGTCTAAACCTCGTAGGGCCGCTTTTATACCAGCCTGGTCTCCATCGTATACAATGGTGAGATTTTTCGTGTATTTTTTTATGGATCGTATTTGGTCAATAGTGAGGGCAGTTCCACCGGAGGCAACTACATTTTCAATACCAGCCTGATGCAAGGAAAGCACATCCGTGTATCCCTCAACCAATAAGCACTCATTTAATTTATCAATGGTCTGTTTGGCGTAATATGAACCATATAAAATCTTACTCTTTACATAGATTTCATTTTCAGGCGAGTTTATATATTTTGGAGCTTTCTCGGATGATTTCAGAATGCGTGCGCCAAATCCTACTACTTTTCCGCTATGATTATGTATTGGAAAAATGACTCTGCCGCGGTAATTATCTTGTAATTGATCATACCGATTTGCAACCAAGCCTGCTTTTTGAAGTAACGTAGGGTTGAACTGTTGCTGTAAGGCAGCTTTTGTAAAAGTATCCTTTGACTCAGGGTTGTATCCCAATTGAAACTTGTGGATGGTGTCTTTACTGAAACCTCGCTCCTCAAAATAGCTCAAGCCAATAGCCTTTCCTTCCTCTGTCTCTAAAAGTTGCTGCGAAAAAAACTGTTGTGCAAATTGATTTAGGGCAAACAAACTGTCAGCCGCTTGCAACGCTTGTTGTTGTTCTTCATTTAACTGCGTTTCTTCTATTTCAATCTGGTAGCGTTGTGCAAGCCATTTTAATGTTTCAGGGTAACTATATTTCTCATGCTCCATCACAAAACTCACTACATTTCCGCTTTTCCCACAGCCAAAGCATTTGTAAATTTCTTTGGCGGGTGAAACGGTAAAAGAGGGAGTTTTTTCATTGTGAAATGGGCAGAGGCCTAATAAATTTGTTCCGCGTTTTTTTAATTTGACAAAACTACCCACCACATCAGTGATGTCTGCACGTGCCATTATCTGTTGTACGCTAGCGGGTGAAATCATGAAGGCAAGTTAAATAAATTATATCGCAGGACTATGCGGGATTGTCGTAGGTGATACAATCATTGTTGTCTTTATCTGAGTAGGATAGACCATGTGTTTGTAACACTTCTTGCGGAACACCATTCCATTGGTTTGGTTGGTTACCAAGATATCCAAGGTCTTTTATGCCAATAGCAGAAGTATAAAATCCTGTGGCCGTCAGATTTCGAAGCAAGGTGAAAAAACTTACCCCTTGCTGAACCGCTTTTGCCGCTTTTTTGGGGTATGCTATTTGATCCACTACAGCTAATTGTTCTGCAGCCTTGCAATTAACAAAAGGTTGGTTATATGCTTTCATGCAATGCATATCCAACCAACGTAATCCCCCTCGTATTGGAATTTGATGACTTGGCATGTCTCTAACTATGAAATCTAGAAAGGCGGGTACGCCGGCTTTGCTAGCGCTTTCGCTGGTTGCGTCAGCCGGAATAATTATATCAACAAGCACTGTCAGTGTAGCCATTTCATGCGATGTAAAAAAGTTTCCAAGAGCTAAGATATTTTTTTCCAATACTAATTCATCCGGACTCCTGTCTAAATTAAAAGCAGCAGCCTGTTGCTTATCGTTTGGGCTTGTTGGGTTTTTACAACTTTCTAATGCAAGGGGAGAGGCGATAGCTCCGGTAGCAATTAGTTTTAATGATTTTCTACGATCCATTATAATTTATTTTTTTTAAGTTGGTCAATAATATACTCAGCAGAGCGCATTGATAATGCAAGTATTGTCCAGGTAATATTCTTGTCTGCTTGTGACACAAATTGTCCGCCATCTACACAAAATAAGTTTTTGCAATCGTGTGCTTGGCTCCATTTATTTAATACGGCATGTTTAGGATCATTCCCCATACGTACTGTACCAGCTTCATGAATAATTTCACCAGGTTTACTCAATCCCCAATTGTTGTGGGGCCCATCATCAGCCCCCCACGTAACAACTGCACCCATGTTATGCATAATTTCTTTGAAGGTTTCTTTCATGTGTCGGGCCTGATTGATTTCGTGCTCACTCCATTTCACATGAAATTTTAAAACGGGTATACCATATCGGTCAACTTTCTGTGGATCAATTGCGCAATAATTAGTTGCTAAAGGAATAGCTTCACCGCGACCAGCCATTCCTACACCACAACCATAGAAATAACGATAATCTTCTTTTAGAGACGCCCCATATCCACCCGCTTCTTTTTTTACACCTTTAACCAGGTATTTTCCATTTAAACTTTCTATACCCCAGTTAAAACCATAACTAGGTTGGCTCATTCCCCCCCAATATTCTATATGATAACCCCTTGGAAAGTCTAATTTTTTATTATCTAGCCACCAGGGTGAGTAAATATGCGATCCACCTACGCCGTCTTCATTATAGCGCTTCCTTCCAAATAAGGATGGCAAAATTCCACCCATAGCAGCGCCTGTTGAATCATGTAAATATTTGCCAACCACATTACTACTGTTGGCAAGTCCATTAGGATGTCTGTCTGAAACTGAATTTAAAAGTAATCTTGCACTTTCGCAAGCACTGGCGCCTAAAATCACAACACGTCCACGTACTTGATGTTCTGACAAGTCAATTTTATTTACATAGGAAACGCCAGTTGCCAGCCCTTCTTTATTAGTCAAAACTTCCCGAACCATTGCATTCGTGACCAGGTCTACATTACCAGTTGCCAGCGCAGGATATATTAAAACATTTGTTGAAGAAAAGTCTGCTTTGGCATAGCTGCAATTACGGTTACATTGTCCACAATAAAAACATACACCTCTTCCCGCATCATTTTTAATGGCTTTGGTTAGTATGGAAAGTCTTGATGGTATTACGCGAACTCTACTATTTTCTGCACCTTTTCGAATCATCAATTCATGTAAACGCGGCTTAGGGGGAGGTAAAAAATACCCATCCGGATCATTTTCTAAACCCTCATTAGTTCCAAATACTCCAATTAGTTGATCTATTTTATCATAGTATGGTTTAATATCTTCATATCCAATAGGCCAATCATCCCCTAAACCATCGATGCTTCTTCTTTTGAAATCTTTTGGGCCAAACCGAAGCGAAATGCGCCCCCAGTGATTGGTTCGCCCGCCAAGCATTCTGGCACGCCACCACATGAAATCAGTACCCTCTTCTTTGCTAAAAGGTTCACCTTCTACTGTCCAGCCTGCATAGCAGGCGTCAAAATCACCAAAAGGCCTGTAGTTAGTGCTTGCTCCTCTTCTCGGGGAGTCCCAGGGATTCTTTAATTGTGTTATATTTTTCTGTGGATCATAATGGTGTCCTGCCTCGAGTAAACAAACTTTAAGACCAGCTTTTGCAAGTACATAGGCAGACATTCCACCGCCTGCACCAGATCCTACTATTACTGCATCATAAATAGTGGGACTTTTTTTAATTTGTAGCTCTGCCATGCATTTTTAATTGATGGCTTCAAGATACTTCAAATGTATATTTGATGATGCCAAAATTTATAAAGATTTTACTCTTTTGCTGTTGTGCTTTACCTTTTGCTGCAAATGCACAAAAGCCAGCTGCTTTACCTGTGTATACAGCGTCTAATTTGGGACTAAGCTGGCATAATAGTATTCCCGTTTTGAGAGTATGGGCTCCTTTTGCTGATAGCGTCCTTGTTCAATTATTCAACACTGATTTAGAAAACCCAGTGAATGTGTTGGCAATGAAGAAGGGGATTGCTGGAAGTTGGGCTATTGCGTTAAATCAAGCCGTAGAAAATAGTTATTACAAATTTGTTATAAAAAATAAGATTGGGTCTGTTTCAAAATGGAGTAAACCTGTTAGTGATCCTTATGCAATTGCAGTTTCTCCTAATGGAACACATGCTGCCATCGTTAACCTAAATAGCGAAAAGCCTGCTGGTTGGGATCAAGACAGCGTAATGCCTCCTTTGCGTAGTTCTGCAATAGTCATCTATGAGCTGCAGGTTAGAGACGCCTCAGCTCACAATAGTTCAGGTGTGCTCAATAAAAGAAAATACCTTGGTCTTACAGAAAAGGGTAGGGTAAATTCATTTGGGCAATCTACCGGCTTAGATCATTTGATTGAACTAGGTGTCACGCATGTGCATTTATTACCTGTTTTTGACTTTAATTCTAGTAATGAAATCGATTCCGTTCCACCCTATAATTGGGGGTACGATCCTTTGCATTATAATACACCAGAAGGATCATTTGCCAGTGAGAATAAAAATCCGGGTACACGGATTCGAGAATTTAGAAAATTGGTACAGTCTTTACATCAATCCGGTATGCGTGTTGTCATGGATGTAGTATATAATCATACGGCGCTAACAGAGACCTCTTCATTTGAGCAAATTGTACCTGGATATTATTACCGGAAAAAAAACAATGGTGAGTTTTCTAATGCTTCCGCTTGCGGAAACGAGACGGCTAGTGAGCAACCGATGTTTCGACAATTCATGTTACAATCTCTATTACATTGGGTACGTGAATATCATATTGATGGTTTTCGTTTTGACCTAATGGGGATACATGATATAGCCACTATGAATTATTTGGCAGATTCTCTTAGAAAAGTTAACCCAGGTATTTTATTATATGGCGAAGGATGGACAGCGGGTACCTCCCCTTTGCCTGATAGTGCGCGGGCACTTAAGAAGAACGTTGCCAATTTAGCTGGAATCGCCGTTTTTGGTGATGAGTTCAGAGATGGTTTAAAAGGAAGTGTTTTCAATGTGGCTGAAAAAGGATGGTTAGGAGGTGATGTAACCCAGCTACATTCCATTCTATATGGGTTGGTGGGAGGAATAAACCACCCGGCAATCGACTATCAGCAAGTAAACTATAGTAAACAACCCATAGCAATTACCCCTGCACAGTTAATTGCCTACGCGGATTGTCACGATAATCATACACTTTGGGACCGCCTATCCTTAACGCATGCTAGTCTTTCAGAAAAAACGCGCACTGATATGCATAAACAAGCTCTAACAGCTGTTTTATTATCGCAAAGCCCTTCTTTTATTCAGGCCGGAACGGAGTTTTTACGATCAAAGAATGGAGTTGAGAACTCTTTTGAATCCCCAGATAGTATCAATGCAATAAACTGGGATTTGAAGTATTATCACCAAGATGTCTTTGCATATGTAAAACGGTTAATTGCATTGAAAAAAAGTCATCCTGCTTTCCAACTAACTAATTGGAAGGATAGGGTGAAATTTTATATCGATAATAAAATGGGATTGCTTGGCTACTATATAGATGCTCGTTTTACAAGTGATTCGTATCAGCAGTGGCAAATCTGGTTCAATCCCACAGCTCATGAAATTGAATTATCTCCTTCACAACTTAGTAATGAAAAAGGATGGAAAACGCTACTAGCTAATTACCAGTTCTTTGATGGATTAAAGCCTATCGGCGAAGGTGAAATAGTAAAGTTGCCTCCTCATCAGTCGCTTATTCTGGTTAAAGAGAAGTAGCTATTGTGCCTCTTTAACCAATAATTTTTTTGTTCCGATTCCAAGCCCATTTAGTGTTTGAATGGCTGTTTTTGCATGAAGTGAATTTTCCATTTCTACAAACCCAAATCCCTTTGTGCGTTTTGTGGCACGGTCGCGGGCGATGCTTACTGTTTTTACAGGGCCATATTTTTCAAAAAACTCTTCCAATTCAGCTTCATCCATATCAGCTGGGAGGCCAGCGACAAATAATTTCATAATGTGTGTTGTAGGAGTGGTAAAATTAGGATATTGCAATGCTGGTTCTTGTCATCTTTTTGTAAAGATTTGGTTTGCATTATCTTTTGGCAATGATTTTAATCAATCTGGAATAAACAAACATATATGAGGCGCTTTCTACTTACATTTCTTTTTCTCCCCTTCATTTTTTTTAATTTTTTGGAAGCACAAAATGCCCCAACGCAAAAACCACCATTACATGGAAAAAATTGGATGGCAATTACTGGGAAGCCATTGGCTGCAACAGCGGGCTCTATGCTATTCCAATCCGGTGGGAATGCTGTAGACGCGGCTTGTGCCATGCTGGCCGCAACATGCACCATGTGGGATGTACTAAGTTGGGGTGGGGAAACACAGGCATTACTTTATCACCCTAGATTAAAAAAAGTAATTGCAATAAATGCGATGGGAGTGGCTCCTACTGGTGCAACGGCTACTTTTTTTAAAGAAAAGGGCTATGCTTTTCCACCTGAGTATGGGCCATTAGCTGCCACAACGCCTGGAACCCCTGGTGGTATATGTTATCTACTGGCAAATTTTGGAACCAAAAGTTTAAAAGAAGTTTTAGCACCTGCAATGGATTTAGCAGCTGGTTATCCAATCGAAGCACAAACGGCTAATAGTATTGAGCGGGCTAAGGAGCGTATAAAGCAATGGAAATATAGCAGACAAGTATTATTGCCCCATCTAGGAGAAAAAAGAGAGGCCCCATATCCAGGAGAGATTTTTAAGCAAGAAGACCTGTTGAATACGCTATCTAAAATGGTGGAGGCTGAAACAGTAGCACTACGCGCCGGCAAAAGCAGAAAAGACGCAATTATGGCTGCTTACGATCGTTTTTACAAAGGTGATATTGCTGCCGCTTTTGTAAAAGGTGTGCAAGAACAAGGTGGATTGATAACCCTAGAAGACCTTGCTGCTTGGAAACCCATTGAGGAGGAGCCCTTGAAAATAAATTATAAAGGTGTTGAAGTTTATAAATTATCGCAATGGACACAAGGCCCTTCTTTTTTACAAGCGTTATTGATGCTTGAACAACTTGATGTAAAAAAACTAGGTTATAATAGTCCTAAATACATCCACACACTTTATCAAGTGTTGAGTATGGCTTTTGCTGATAGAGATTTTTACTATGGTGATCCCTATAAACTTCCTAAAGAACCGATTGCAGGTCTATTAAGTCGAGAATATGCTAGAGAAAGAATAGCCCAACTTGATACACTTAAAAATGCTGCCTCTATTGGCCCTGGCGATCCTTATCCATTTCAAGGTGAAACAAATCCTTACAAACAGTTTATTGAAAAACTTAGATTGATACAAGATTCCGGTAGCTTTCGCCAAGTGATACCTTCCCATGATCAAGGTATTGCTTCGCTGGATGCTTCAACCCTTGTACATGATCAGGCTTATCAAGATCGACTTTGGCGTGGTACTACTACCGTGGAGGCTGCGGATAAAGAGGGATGGTTTATTTCAATAACACCTAGTGGTGGATGGATACCTGCGGTAATTGCAGGAAATACGGGGATAGGACTTAGTCAACGCATGCAAAGTTTTGTTTTAGATAGCACTATCAATCCTTTTAATATTGTAGAACCTGGTAAAAGACCAAGAGTAACATTGACACCAACGATGGCACTAAAAGAGGGAGAACCCTTTATGGCATTTGGTGTGCAGGGAGGTGATACACAAGACCAAAACCTTGTTCAATTTTTTCTAAATATTGTTGAGTTTGGAATGACGGTTCAACAAGCTGCTGAGGCGGCTAATTTTAATACCAACCAACTTTGGTTATCCTTGGGAGGATCTACGTTGCAGGATAGAAAACCGAGACCCGGTCAACTTGTACTTAACAGAAACACACCAGCTTCCACGATTGATGCTTTAAAACAAAAAGGATATAAGATAAAAACTGAAGAACGAACCAGTGGACCTATAAACGCAATACTCTTTGATAAACGATATCGAACGCTTTGGGGTGGAAGCAGTAATCATGGGGAGGACTATGGTATTGCCTGGTAAAAACAATAGTATCTTTACACATAAACTCTTGCCATGAAAGAAGTTGTAATAGTTGCTGCTGTGCGAACGCCAATGGGTAGTTTTGGAGGCGCGCTAAAAACTATATCAGCTCCACATTTAGGAGCTGTTGCCATTAAAGGATTACTAACTAAAACAAAACTGGATGCATCGCTGATCACTGATGTATTTATGGGTTGTGTTTTGCAGGCTAACCTTGGACAAGCTCCTGCCAGACAGGCTGCAAAATTTGCTGGTCTTTCTGATGAGGTGAACTGTACAACGGTGAACAAGGTTTGTGCCAGTGGGATGAAGGCAATTTCAATGGGAGTACAGCATATTTTACTAGGAGATGCTGAAGTAGTTGTGGCAGGTGGTATGGAAAGTATGAGCAGTGTTCCTTTTTATATCGACTCCATGCGATGGGGAAATAAATATGGTAATACTTCATTGATAGACGGACTTGCTAAAGATGGTCTTACCGATGTATATGATGGTAAAGCGATGGGTATTGCTGCTGAACATTGTGCTAGTGAATGTGGTATTTCTAGAAATATGCAAGATGAATTTGCAATTGAAAGCTACAAACGATCTCAACAGGCTTGGGATAATGGGCTTTTTAACGAGGAAGTTGTTCCGGTAGCCATTCCCCAACGAAAGGGAGACCCATTATTGATAGCAAAGGATGAAGAACCCTTTTCAGTGAAATTTGAAAAAATACCCACTTTATCTCCTGCATTTATAAAAGATGGAACTATTACTGCCGCTAATGCCTCCACAATGAATGATGGAGCAGCTGCCGTATTATTGATGACAAAGGATAAAGCACTTTCATTGGGTTTAGAACCACTTGCTTACATTCGAAGCTATGCTGATGCAGAACAAGCCCCACTTTGGTTCACAACCAGCCCATCTGTAGCGCTACCTGCAGCAATCAATAAAGCAGGATTGAAAAAAGAGGATATAAATTATTGGGAGCTAAATGAGGCTTTTTCTGTTGTGGGTATTGAAAATGCGAAACGGCTTGGCATCAACCCCGCATTTCTAAATGTAAATGGAGGAGCTGTTTCATTAGGTCATCCATTGGGTTGCTCTGGCGCAAGAATTATTACAACCCTCGTGCATATACTAAAACAAAAAAATGCACGCTATGGTGCAGCGGGTATCTGCAATGGTGGAGGTGGAGCTAGTGCAATGGTAGTAGAGCGGTTTATTTAGATACCATGACTTGTCTGTATTATAACATAGGTTTTTTAGGAGGATTACATCCATTGAATACTCCTTTAAGAGGCGCAGAACTTGCTGTTTACCCTTCAATCAATGATGCTTATCTGATTACTGAAGGCAATAAGATTATGGCCTATGGTAGCATGCAAGATTTTTCACCAGCCAATTATTCAATTACTCACCGTGTAGATGTTAATAAGGGGGCGTTATTGCCTTCTTGGTGTGATAGTCATACCCATATAGTATTTGCTGGCAGCCGTGAAAATGAGTTCGTAGATAAAATAAAAGGATTAAGCTATGCGGAAATTGCAGCAAAAGGGGGAGGAATACTAAACTCAGCCATAAAATTACAACAAACAGATTCGCAAGAATTATATGAATTAGCACTTGAAAGAGTTAGAGAGGTAGTGCAAGCAGGAACCGGTGCCATTGAAATTAAAAGTGGTTATGGATTGACCTTGGAGGCAGAATTGAAAATGTTGCGAGTTATCAAGAGATTAAAAGAAAATACGCCCGTGCTTATAAGGGCTACTTTTTTAGGGGCACATGCCTTTCCCACTATTTACAAAAACAATCCTGATGGATATATCAAACTCCTTTTGACAGAAATGATTCCTGCTATAGTAAAAGAAGATTTAGCAGAATATATAGATGTTTTTTGTGAGGAAGGTTTTTTTTCGCCTGCCCAAACAGCGCTAATATGTGAGGCTGGCATAAAAGCAGGTTTACGACCTCGTATTCACGCTAATCAACTTGCAATTTCCGGTGGAGTCCAAGTGGGTGTTACTCTTGGAGCCATTAGTGTAGATCATCTGGAGTCTATGGATGAGGCAGCTATGAAAGCATTAAGTAGTTCATCTACTATTGGTACCTTGTTACCAAACGCCTCTTATTTCTTGCGAATGCAAGATGCTCCAGCTAGAAAGCTAATCGATAATGGCTCCATCATTGCGCTGGCATCTGATTTTAACCCTGGTTCCGCACCCTCTGGCAACATGAATGGTGTAGTGGCCCAAGCATGTATACGCATGCGTATGTTACCAGAGGAAGCTTTTAACGCTGCTACTATTAATGGAGCCTGTGCAATGGAATTAGAAAATCAATGTGGAAGTATTCAAGTTGGAAAAATTGCAAATTTTTTTATTACTAAACCAATACCCTCACTTGCATATTATCCTTACGCCTTTGGATCAAACTTGATCACTAAAGTTGTATTGCAAGGAAAGGAAATTCATCACTCTTCATTTTGATATCATGCACAACAATCTTCAACTAATCGAGTGCGTACCTAACTTTAGTGAAGGCAGGGATATGGCCGTGATTAATCAAATCACCGATGTCATACAGTTAGTAGAGGGCGTACGTTTATTAAATGTAGATCCAGGGAAAGCCACCAATCGGACTGTAGTTACTTTCGTAGGCCCACCAGCAGCAGTTGTTGAAGCGGCTTTCAATGCCATAGCTAAAGCAGGAGAATTAATTGATATGCGCCAACATAAAGGTGAGCACCCCAGGATGGGAGCTACCGATGTTTGTCCTCTCATCCCTATTGCTGGAATTACGCTGGAGGAAACAGCAGTTTTTGCAAAACAATTGGCTAAAAGAGTAGGAGAAGAGTTGTCTATCCCTGTTTATTGCTATGAGGCAGCACAGCCAGACAAGAACCGAAGCAATTTATCGGTAATACGAGCAGGTGAATATGAGGGATTTTTTAAAAAAATTACGGACCCGCGTTGGAAGCCTGACTTTGGACCCGTGGAGTTTGATGCTAAGCGTGGAGCTACAGTCATAGGTACAAGAGATTTTCTGATTGCCTATAATGTCAACCTCAATACAACCTCTACACGTCGCGCCAACGCTGTAGCTTTTGATATCAGGGAGGCTGGGCGAGTGAAAGTTGAAAATGGGAAAAAAGTGACAGACGCTGCAGGAAATCCTGTTAGTGTTCCTGGTACATTGAAAGCAGTTAAAGCAATTGGATGGTTTATTGAAGAATATGGGATTGCTCAGATTTCAATGAATCTTACCAATATTAATATAACTCCTCTTCATATTGCATTTGATGAAGCCTGCAAAAAAGCTGCTGAGCGTGGGCTACGTGTAACGGGAAGCGAACTGGTGGGTTTAGTGCCTTTAAAGTCCATTCTAGATGCCGGAAAGTATTTTCTGTTGAAACAGAATCGCTCAACTGGCGTTTCTGAAAAAGAATTGATTGATATTGCAGTAAGATCTATGGGGTTGAATGAACTTTCCCTCTTTAATCCAAATGAGAGAATAATTGAATATATGCTTGAAGAAAACAATAGTAAAAAGCTTATTAACAATACGTTGCGCGGTTTTGCTGATATAACAGCAAGTGAATCCCCTGCTCCAGGTGGAGGATCTGTGGCAGCCTATTTAGGTGTTTTGGGTGTTTCACTAGCCACCATGGTTGCTAATCTTTCTTCCCACAAAAAGGGTTGGGATCATAGATGGAAGGAATTTAGTGATCAAGCGGAAATAGGACAATATCTCAAAGAGAAATTATTGAAGTTGGTTGATGCCGATACCGAATCTTTTAATGAAATAATGAACGCCTTTTCTCTTCCAAAATCAACTCCCGAAGAAGCAGCCATCCGAGGTAAGGCCATTCAGGATGCTACAAAAAAGGCTATAGAAGTACCCATGGAAGTAATGGTTGTTAGTTTTGAGAGTATGACATTGATTAAGTCTATGGCTGAAACTGGTAATCCTAATTCAGTTTCTGATGCAGGCGTAGGAGCACTCTGTGCAAGAAGTGCCATTTCAGGTGCTTTTTTGAATGTTAAAATAAATTGTGCTGGTTGTGAAGACGCGAGCTATGTAAAAAATATGTTAGCTAAAGGATCGGCAATTGAGCAAGCCGCTTTACAAGCAGAGCAGGAGATTTTGTCTATTGTAAATAGTAAGATAAAGTAATAATACTATTCTTCAAGTTTCATTATGGCTTCAAACAGTTGCTCATAATTTTCAGTGTGAAGCTTAATGGATTGTATGCATTCTTGGTAAGCGATCTCAAGTTTTAAAAAATCCTCTCTATTTGAATAGAGGCGAGGATCTGCCAGCTTTTTTTCCAACTCTTTTTGTAGTAAGGTAGCAGCTGCTAAATCTTGTTCAGCTTGCTGAAACTGTTTTTGTGCTTTTTGATATTCTTTCTTTTTTTCTTTAGAAATTGGCTGCGATGTATTAGCTGGTGGCGTAGTGGTTGTATTAGTTTTTAATATAGGAGCCGCTTTAGATGTGTTGTTATTACGCTGCTTCTCCATTCTTTCTTTCCAACTGACCCATTCTTCATATCCGCCTTTAAATTCCTTTAAAATACCGTCTTCTATTTCCCAAATTTTATTGGCAGTCTTTGAGATAAAATAGCGGTCATGGCTAACTAAAATAAGGGTGCCCTCATATTTTTGAAGTGCCTCAATCAATAATTCACAGCTATGAAGATCCAAATGGTTAGTAGGTTCATCAAGTAATAAAAAATTGGCACGGCTTGTGATGACTTTTGCTAATGCTACACGAGCTTTTTCACCCCCACTTAGCACTTTTATCTTTTTGTCAACGTCATCTCCACTAAACAAAAAGCATCCCAACAAAGACCGAATCTCAAGGTCAGATAGCTGAGAACCGCTGCTAGCCATTTCTTCTAATAACGTGTGCGACAATGTAAGCGATTCAAGCTGGTGCTGTGCATAAAAACTCTGCACTACATTGTGCCCATCTGTTTTTTCACCCAAATCAATGGGCTCCGTTCCTGCTAGGATTCGAAGCAGGGTAGATTTCCCTTTTCCATTGGCCCCAATAAGTGCAATTTTGTCACCGCGATTAATTTCAGCGGTGGCTTCTTGCATCACTTCCAATTGGCCAAAAGACTTTTTTACATTTTTTAAGGTAGCAATGATCTTTCCAGGCGTTCTATCTACGCTAAAGTTTATTTTTAAGTTAGGACGAACTAATTGTGCAGGGTCTACCCGTTCCAGCTTGTCCAATTTCTTCAATAAGCTTTGTGCCATTGCGGCTTTGCTTGCCTTGGCGCGAAATCGTTCTACTAATCTTTCTTGCTGCCGAATATAATCTTGCTGGTTTTCGTAGGCTTTTTGCTGCAGCTCCATTCGAACTGATTTTTCCTTTTGGTAAAAATCATAGTTCCCAGTATAAAAGTGTAATTCCTCTTGATAAAGCTCCACAATTTTTGTTACCATTCGGTTAAGGAAATACTTGTCATGGCTGACAATTACAACTGCGCCAGCATAATGTGATAAATATTTTTCAAGCCATTCAATGGAGGGTAAGTCAAGGTGGTTAGTAGGTTCGTCTAACAAGAGGAGGTCGGGTTTTGCCAAAATCATTTTTGCAAGTAAAACCCTCATTCTCCAACCCCCACTAAATTCTTGGTAAGGTCTTTCTAGATCTGTTGGCGAAAATCCTAAACCTTGTAAAACTTCTGCTGTTCTATGATGAATAGTGTATCCATCTGCTGTTTCCAGCTGATGTAATTTATCCGTGTAAGCTTCTAGTAATTTTTCATCTCCAGTTTGTTCTAGTTCTTTCCCTATTAACTCTATTTCTTGTTCAAGTTTTAGAATATTCTCAAACGCTTGTAAGGCAACTTTTACTATACTATCCTGCGAATTAAAACTCAATAAGTCTTGATGCAAATACCCAATGCTGGTGGCCCGGCTCCGCTCAATACTACCTGCAGTGGGTTGGTAGTCACCTACTAAAAGTTTAAGCAGTGTGGACTTTCCGGTTCCGTTATAACCAATCAAGCCAATTCTCTCGCCTGGTTGAATATGCCAGGTAGCATCAGCTACAATTAAACGAGCGCCAAACTCAAATGTTACTTGTTGTAAACCTGCTAACATAAATCCGCGCAAATGTAGGACATAAGGTGGGTAGCCAACTATTTTAATCTAATTTTGTTAATTACAATATGTTTCGTTTTTTACTTGTTTTAATTTTCTTCTGGCTGCCTTTTTTTGGATTTGCACAGCAGCGATTTACTTTGAATGGATATGTAAGGGATTCTATCACGGGAGAATCAATAAGTGGTGTTAGTATTAAAGTAAATGGGGTGGAAGCAGCAACGATAAGCAATTCTTATGGCTTTTACTCCATAACCCTACCCAGTGGATCCTATGAGTTTGCGGTTTCACATGTTTCCTATCTAGCTGCAAATTTTCAGTTACAACTGAATAAAGAACTTTCTTTCAATATTTTGCTTTCTCCGCGTAATGCAGGTATGCAGGAGGTTATTATTTTCAGTAAGAAACGAGATCAGCATGTTCGCTCAAGCCAAACGGGAAGAATCGATTTGTCTATACAGCAAATCAAAAAAGTACCAGCCATTTTTGGTGAGGTGGATATTTTAAAAACATTTCAGTTAATGCCTGGGGTTCGTAATGCAGGAGAAGGAAACACTGGGTTTTACGTAAGGGGGGGTGGGCCTGATCAAAATCTTATTCTGTTAGACGATGCAGTAGTCTATAACACAGGCCATTTGTTTGGTTTTTTTTCTGTGTTTAATGGAGATGCTATTCGAAATGCTACTTTGATCAAAGGCGGAATGCCTGCCCAATATGGGGGTAGACTTTCCGCTGTGTTAGATATCTCCATGAAAGAGGGGAATCTTTATAAGGATCAATTTGAGGGAGGAATTGGTTTGATTGCTTCTCGTTTTTCAGCTGAGGGACCCCTTAAAAAAGGAGTTTCATCTTTTATGTTATCAGGTAGGCGTACTTACATTGATGCCTTATTGAAGCCATTTGTTTCAACGAAAAGTAGTTTCTACGGCTCAGGATATTATTTCTATGATCTAAATGCCAAGGTTAATCACCGATTTTCAAAAAAGGATCGGCTGTTCATTAGTAGCTATTTTGGAAGAGATGTTTTTGATTTTGCCAATGCAAAAAGGTCATTTAGTACCAATGTGCCTTGGGGAAATGCAACCGGTTCGATTCGGTGGAATCATGTATTTGGACCTCGACTTTTTGCAAACACAACCGTAGTTTTAAACGACTACCGTTTTCAGTTTAACGCCACCCAGGAAAGATTCAATCTTTCACTCCGATCAGGTATCCGTGATTTGGGTATTAAATCAGATTTTGATTATTATCCAACCGCTAATCATCGAATCAAAACCGGTTTTTTGGTTACACATCATCGATTTTTGCCTAATGTATTTTCAGGTAGTCAAGATTCTGTTCAGTTTAATCCAAATACACAGCCAAAAAAATACGCGCTGGAAAAAGCTGTTTACTTTCAAGATGATTGGCAGGCTTCTACTAAATTGCAAATTCACCTGGGTCTTAGATGGAGTCAATTTACCCAACTAGGCCCTTTCACAAAATATGATACGGATGTATTTGGAAACCGTACTGATAGCGTTGTCTATCGGAAAGATCAAACTGTCATTTCCTATCAAGGTTTTGAGCCAAGGTTATCGGCGCGTTTTTTGCTTTCGGATAATTTTTCAATTAAGAGCTCGCTCTCAAGAAATATTCAATACATACACCTGGTTTCGAATGCCGGTTCTACCTTGCCAACAGATTTATGGGTGCCTAGTACCTTCTATGTGAAACCGCAATTAAGTTGGTTGGCTACAGTAGGCCTTTTCAGAAATTTTGCAGATAATCAATTTGAGACCTCCGTAGAAGTATACTATAAAAACATGCGTCGGCAAATTGAATATCAAGAAGGGTACACGCCTTCATTATCAGACCCTGAAACAGAATTTGTATTTGGAAGAGGTTGGAGTTATGGTGCTGAATTCTTCATTAATAAAGTCAGGGGTCAAACAACAGGATGGTTTGGATACACGCTTTCATGGACCTGGAGAAGATTTCCTTCTATTAATCAGGGGATGCGTTATCCGGCTCGTTACGATAGAAGACATGATTTATCTTTTGTCCTAAATCGAGTATTATCAAAAAAATGGCAATTGGGAAGCGTTTTTGTCTTTGGCACGGGAAATGCCATGACCTTACCTGAACGATTTTATGTCATGAACGGTGTGTTGACACAAGAGTTTAGTCGGATTAATCAATATCGGATGCGGTCTTATCATCGGATGGATATTTCTTTCACCTACCAGCCAGTTAATAAAGTAGGGAGTAAGTTAAAAAGCCAATGGGTATTCAGTTTCTATAATATGTACAGCAGACTTAACCCTTATTTTATTTATTACGATCAAGAGGGTAGTATTCAAAATGGGAACCTGAATATAACAGCTAAGCAAGTTTCTCTTTTCCCAGTTATTCCTGCCATTACCTGGAACTACAAATTATAATTTAGAAGGAGGTGCGTAAATAAATCGCACCAGTGCGTTACGTTTTTCATCTGCGGTGAGGTATAATTGATACCGCTCATTACCAGCCTTAATGATCATTAAGGCTGTATTAGGAGGAATTGTTCCTAGGTTTTCTCCTACCATCACAACTTCCTGTACTGTTCTTTTTGCATCTACCGATAACCGCATTGGGATCGCTTGCGCTCTCAACATTTGACGGTGAACTATTGGACGATTATTGACGTATACTGATATCGTATCTCCATCAATTTGTCCATTATCAAAAAATTCAATCTCAGCTGTACAACTGTCTAATCTAAGTTCACGAACCAATACATTGGTTTTATTTTGCGTGGTAGGAATTGGGTTGTTCTTTTTTTCCAGCCTGGTAAGTCTATTTAATACGATGGTGCCAGGATCACAAGTTGTTTTACCATCGGTTGCTTTGTCTGACGGGGATATCCAGGTTCCTCGAATTTGTTCATCAGCAACTGCATTTCCTCCTCTATGGTAGGTTAGGGAATATCTTTTTAAGCAGGGTACGCAGTCTTGCTTTATTTTAAAATCTAAGATAGCGCCCTCGGCAAGCAGCAAACTATTGCTGTCTTTTGCAAATGTCCCAGTAATTCTTTTTTTTACATAATTAAAAGAATCTGAAAAATGCAAAGCAGTTCCAGTAATAATTCCTGCTGAATCTGAAAGTTCAAATTGAATGTTATAAATAGGAAAACAACCACTTGGCGCCATGACTAATCTGCCAGCCCACTTACCATTTAGATCTTGTCCGGCGGATAGGAGAGGCAACAGTAACAATGCAATTAAAACACGGATTAACATCTGTAGCCGAAGGTAAGGTTTATTAAAAAGGGCTACCTATTTTTCATATCTAAATCGAACAACTGCATTCTTTTGTTCGGTAGAAGTGAGTTGAACTCGAAAGCGTTGACTTCCGGCTTCTACAATCATCAAGGCTGTATTGGGGGGTATTTTTCCTAAATTATCTGCCACCATTGTCAATTCTTGAACTTCATATTGTTGATCCATGTTTAATGTTAAGGTAAGGGGAGTGGTGGACAATCTTTTTTTCGACAACGCTAGTTTGTTATTCAAATAGACTGTAATGGTATCCCCATCAATCTCTCCATTATCAAATAAATAAATCTGGACTTGAGGGTTTTTTACAGTAATAACTTGTATCAGATCATTGTAGCGATAATTGCTAACTATGGGAATAGAAAGAGGTTCTCGCAGCTCATTTTTAGCACTCTTTTCAGAAACTGCATCGTCATTTTTAGAAGCAGCGGAAAGACCCACATCACTTTTAATTGAATCTGCTTTGGAGACAGTTGGTATGTTTGAAGCTCTCCGCGTTGTGGGAGCCTCGTTCACTATTACTTTTTTGGCAACTGATTTCTGTAAAAAAGGTTCTGGGTAAAAATCGGAGGAGTTGACACGTCTGAGATAAACTTTTCCACCTCCACAGTCCTGTCCCTTTTTGAAGCCCTCTGCATTAAATTCATGAATACTGCTAAAGCTTCCCTCCAGGTATTCCTCACGACCTGATCTTGAATAGGACAAATTGTAATCCATCAAGCATGTAACAGACTCTTCAGTGTTTTTAATTTCAATAGTTTTTAATTCTCTAATTTGAAGAAATTTATTCAGGTTATCCCAGCGTCCATTCATGCTAGATTTAGCATAAAAAACGGTGCTCTGGTAAGAATAGGAAAACCCTCTTACCGAAGAGCCATCTTTCTTTATCTGAAACTCAACCTTATACTGGCTAAAATCCTTTGTTACAAAATATCCTTTCCAAATGCCTGTTAGATCTTGACCGCTGCTGGTACCGCACAGCAAAATGGCAAATAAGATAAATGGGTTTATGAATTTGGTCAGCATACGCCATGCAAATATAAAAATTGAGGGCATCCCTTGAGAATTGGAGGTTTTTAGGGGGTAATTTTAACATCCTATTTTACCCTACGCTTTACCCTTAAAATGTGTTACTTTTGAACTCTTTTTTCCATTTTAAGAAATGATAAAAATAACCTTCCCAGACGGTGCCGTACGCTCTTATGACCAGGGTGTGACGCCTTTTGAAATTGCCCGAAGTATTGCTGAAGGGCTTTCAAAAAAGGTGTTGGCCGCTCAAGTAAATGGTTCCGTTACTGACGCCAATGTTCCTATTGAACAGGATGCAACCTTGCAATTATTGACCTGGAATGACAATGCTGGTAAATCCACATTTTGGCATTCTTCAGCTCACCTTATGGCTGAAGCTGTTGAATCAGTATTTCCTGGAGTTAAATTCTGGGTGGGTCCTGCTGTTGAAAATGGTTTTTATTATGATATGGATTTAGGGGATCGTAAAATGACAGAGGAAGATTTATTATCCCTAGAAAAAAGGATGAACGAATTGGCTAAGAACAACAGCGCCTTTGTTCGAAAAAAAATATCAAAATCAGCGGCTATTCAGTATTTCACTGAGAAAGGAGATGAATACAAATTAGATTTATTAGAAGGGCTTCAAGATGGAGAAATAACTTTTTACACGCAAGGAGATTTTACTGATTTGTGCAGAGGACCACATATTCCCAACACTTCTTTTATAAAAGCCATTAAGTTAACCAGTATTGCGGGTGCTTATTGGAAAGGGAATGAGAAAAACAAAATGCTCACGCGTGTTTATGGGATTACGTTTCCCTCTCAAAAAGAGTTAGATGAATACTTGACGCTGCTTGAGGAAGCAAAAAAAAGAGATCATCGTAAGCTTGGAAAGGAACTTGGCATCTACACGATGGATGATGATGTTGGTCCCGGCCTGCCTCTTTGGCTACCTAATGGTACCATCATTATTGAGGAGCTAGAAAAATTAGCGAAAGAAACTGAACAAGCAGCGGGCTATAAAAGAGTAGTAACGCCTCATATTGCTAAAGAGAGCATGTACCTGACTAGTGGACATCTGCCGTATTATGCTGATAGTATGTTTCCTCCTATGGAAATGGATGGAGAAAAGTATTATCTAAAAGCCATGAATTGTCCGCATCATCATAAGATTTTTGATGCTGAACCAAAAAGCTATAAGGACCTTCCTTTTCGTATTGCGGAATATGGTACTTGTTATCGCTATGAGCAAAGTGGCGAGTTATTTGGCCTCATGCGTGTCCGTTGTCTACACATGAATGATGCGCATATATATTGCAGCAAAGACCAATTTTTTGAGGAGTTCCGTGCAGTTAACGAGATGTACCTTAAGTATTTTCAAATTTTTGGAATCCAGAAATATGTGATGCGTTTAAGCTTGCATGATCCTTCTAAATTAGGCCAGAAGTATGTAGACGAGCCAGCCCTGTGGCAAGAAACGGAGGCAATGGTTAGAAAAGTGCTTATTGACACGGGTACGCCATTTGTAGAAGTTCAGGATGAAGCCGCTTTTTATGGTCCTAAAATAGACGTGCAAATTTGGAGTACTATCGGACGAGAATTCACACTAGCTACTAATCAAGTTGATTTTAACTCTGGTTTAAAATTCAAACTTTCCTATACCAATAGTAGCAACGAGGCCGAGGTTCCTTTGATTATACATAGAGCTCCTTTGGGCACACATGAAAGATTTATCGGCTTTTTATTGGAGCATTATGCTGGTCGTTTTCCACTCTGGTTGTCTCCTTTACAAGTAAAAGTTCTTCCCATAAGCGACAAATTTTTACCTTATGCCAAACAGGTAGAACAAGTTTTGATCGAAAATGGAGTCCGAGTAGCAGTAGACGATCGGAATGAGAAAATTGGTAAAAAAATCAGAGATACAGAACTTTCCAGAACTCCATTTATGCTAGTTGTAGGCGAAAAAGAGATGTTAGAAAATAGCGTTTCAGTTCGAAGACAAGGACTGGGAGATCAAGGAATGCAAACCCTCGATAATTTTAAAAACCAAATAAGGGACGAAATTCAGTCTCGGAAAGGTTAAAAATTTTAATTTAGTCACCTAAAACCCTTCAATGACAGCACCACAGAAACCCGGAGGCGGATTTAATCGCCCACCCGGAAGCGGTCCAAGACCTTTTCAAGGACCGGGAGGAAATCGTTTCAGAGGTAAAATGCCTCCTAGAAAAGAAGCAGAACATCGTATTAATCATTTCATAAGAGCACAACAAGTTAGATTGGTAGGGGACAATGTTGAAGTGGGAATTTATTCTCTTCAGGATGCCTTGCGTCAATCACAAGAGCAGGGATTGGATTTAGTAGAAATTTCTCCCAATGTAGATCCACCTGTATGTAAGATCATTGACTACAATAAATTTCTTTACGATAAGAAGAAGAAAGAGAAAGAAATGAAGGCCAAGAGTAAGGCCTCCGAGGTAAAAGAAATCCGCTTTACTCCCAATACCGATGACCATGATTTTGATTTCAAAGCTAAACACGCCATTGAATTCTTAAAAGAAGGAAATAAGGTGAAAGCATATGTTCAATTTAAAGGTCGTTCCATCCAATTCCAAGACAGAGGGCAATTACTATTATTGAAGTTTGCTGAACGACTTGCAGAAATTGGTATACTTGAAAATATGCCAAAGATGGAAGGCAGAAGAATGCTTGCCATGTTTGCTCCAAAAGGAAAGAAAAAATAAAATCACCCCCATATGCAAAATCTCAAATCAAAGCTATTGCTTTGTGTATGTAGTTTCTTTCTTGTTACCTTACATGCACAGCAGCCAGCTCCGTCACCTGCCAACGCGCAACGTCCTGATACAACAAGACGTATACCTGGTGCGCCTCCAGCCATTTCCACAGCGCCCAAGCCATACAAAGAAGTGATAACAGCTAAGACTGAAACTAGTAAAGGACTTTTCTGGGTACATAAAGTGGAGGATCGTTTTTACTTTGAGATTTCAGATTCTCTATTGCAACGCGATATGCTTGTTGTAAACAGAATTTCTCAAGCCCCAGCTGGTTTGAGAAGTGGAGGTAGTTTTTTTGGATACGCTGGAGATCAAATTGGGCAAAATGTTGTTCGTTTTGAAAAAGGTCCTCGTAACAGAATTTTCCTTCGCACTATTTCCTATGCGGAATATGCTAAGGATTCTTCTTCTCCTATGTTTACGACTGTCTCAAAATCAAATGTGCAACCAATTGTACAGTCTTTTGATATAAAAGCATTTGGTAAAGACTCCTCTAGTTCGGTGATTGATATAACTGATTTTATTAGTGGCGATAATGATGTATTGCATTTTAGTTCGTCCTTAAAATCCTCTTTACGTATTGCAGCCCTGCAAGCTGATAAATCATATGTGGTTGCGGTAAAAGCGTATCCAATCAATGTCGAAATTAAAGCTATCAAAACATACGGAAGAGGTCCTGCTTTACCAACTGGTCCTGGGGGAGGAATGATGCAAGGTGGTGGTGGTGGAAACATGACTATGGAACTAAATAGTTCAATAGTGATTCTTCCAAAAACACCTATGCAGGCACGTTATTTTGATCCTCGTGTAGGATTTTTTGCAATTGGATACACTGACTTCGATGCAAATCCGCAAGGTGTAAAAAACATTTCCCTGGTTAAACGTTGGAGATTAGAACCCAAACCTGGTGACTTAGAAAAATATAATAAGGGCGAATTGGTAGAGCCTGCCAAACCCATCATTTTTTACATTGATCCGGCAACTCCAGAAAAATGGGTACCTTATTTGATACAAGGAGTAAATGATTGGCAGGTTGCTTTTGAGAAAGCAGGTTTCAAGAATGCGATCATTGGCAAAAGAGCGCCTTCAAAGGCTGAGGATAGTACCTGGAGCCTTGATGATGCCAGAAATTCTGCTGTAGTATATAAACCATCTGATATACCTAATGCCAGTGGTCCTAGCATTTCAGATCCACGTAGTGGTGAGATCATGGAGAGTCATATCAACTGGTATCATAACGTTATGCAATTGTTGCGTAATTGGTATATGATTCAGTGTGCTCCCAATGATCCCAGAGCACGTCAACTACAATTTCCTGATTCTTTGATGGGAGAATTGATACGTTTTGTTTCATCACACGAAGTGGGGCATACATTAGGTTTGCGTCATAACTATGGTTCAAGCTCAAGCGTACCCGTTGAGAATTTGCGTAATAAAGCATGGGTTGAAGCCAATGGTCATACGCCTTCCATCATGGATTATGCTCGTTTCAATTATGTGGCACAACCGGAGGATAATATTTCTACAGCTGGTTTATTTCCTCGTATAGGGGATTATGACAAGTGGGCCATTGAGTGGGGGTATCGCCAATTCCCAGCTTATAAAAGTCCCGATGCGGAACAAGCAAAATTAAATAGTTGGGTAATCGAAAAATTAAAGGATAATAGGCTGTGGTTTGGTACGGAAACAAATCCTGATGATCCTCGCTCTCAAAGTGAGCAGGTTGGGGATGATGCAATGAAAGGAAGTTACTATGGCATTAAAAACCTGCAAAGAATTGTTCCAAATATCCAGAGCTGGACTCGTGAAGCAAATGAAGATTTTGAAGGAATGAAAACAATTTACCAGGAAGTTGTTTCACAGTTTGCACGTTATAATGGGCATGTTGCCAAATACATTGGTGGTATTATGGAAACACCTAAAACGCAAGAGCAAACAGGCCCTGTATATGAATTAGTAAGCAAGGCAAAGCAGAAAGAAGCGTTGGAATTTTTGCAAAAACAATTGTTTAGTACGCCTACCTGGTTGCTGGATCAGCAAATTTTTGATAAAACTGGGCAGAGTGGATTGGCAATTATTGGTTCTGTTCAGGATAACATTCTTAATAGAATCATGAGTAACCGTACGCTTACTAAGTTGGTAGAAGCTGAGGCTGCAGCAAGTAAAAAGGCATATGGCATCTTGGAGTATATGGGAGACGTAAAAGCAGGTGTTTGGTCTGAACTTGCTACTAAAAAACCAATTGATGTGTATCGTAGAAACCTCCAAAAAACATACGTGAACGCCTTAATTAATATTTTAAATCCGCCTGCAACAGTATCTTTTGGAGGTGGATTTGGTCCTGCGGCTCCAAGTCTTGTAAGTGCTGAAAAATCTGATGTTAGAACAGTGGTGAAGGCTCATTTGCAACGCTTAAAAGCTGACGCAAACAGTGCTGCAGTTATTTATACGGATACCATGAGTAAAATTCATCTTCAAGATATTAGTGACAGAATCACTAAAGCGTTGGATCCTAAATAATTACTACGCTCAATTACATTTAAAAACCAGGCTTAATCCAAAAGAGCCTGGTTTTTTGTTGCTCATAAGCCATATTAGCTTAACTTTGCGACCCATTACCGAAGAGGTTCGAAAAAGGTCCCCCTGTGGGGAATGCCTCAAGGGTTAAACATTAATACTATTACCGATGCCAAAGGTAAAAACCAATTCTAGTGCCAAAAAACGCTTTAAAGTGACTGGTACTGGAAAAATCACGCACCAAAAGAGTTTCAAACGTCACATCCTAACTAAAAAGTCTAAGAAAAGAAAGCGGAACATGCGTTTAGATGGAACCGTTGCAAAATCACATGTTGATTTTGTAAAACGTCTTCTTAGACTTAAGTAAGTAAACTCTTTTATTCAAAATTAATTTCTGAAATATGCCACGTTCAAAAAATGCCGTCGCTTCTAAAGCCAGACGTAAAAAAATATTAAAGCAAGCCAAAGGTTTTTATGGCAAAAGAAAGAATGTTTTAACTGTAGCAAAAAACGTTGTTGAAAAAGGTATGACCTACATGTTTGTAGGGCGTAAATTAAAAAAGCGTGAATACCGATCATTATGGATTGCTCGTATCAATGCTGCCGTTCGTGAAGAAGGACTTACTTATTCTGTTTTTATCAAGAAATTACAGGAAAAAGGGATTGAGCTAGATCGAAAGGTTCTTGCTGATTTAGCCATGAACAATCCTGAAACATTTAAAGGGTTAGTGAGTTCTGTAAAGTAAGTTCTCACTCATATTAATATTAAAAGGGCCAGATGGCCCTTTTTTTTATTATTTATTTGGGGAAAAGATCACTAGAATCGTGTAAATAACTCCTGGTAGCCAGAATAAAAGCGTTAATAAAAGGCTTATCCAAAACCTTGAATTTATTTTTCCTTCTTTAAGCAAAACTGCTACTGGAGGTAATAATACTGCCAACACTACTAATAAGGCTAGCCCTGTATCTTCTGTAGCAACTTGCTGTAGAATAGCTTTTTTAATTTTTTTGAAATGATACCTTGAGCTACCAAAAGTGTTGTTGTTGCTTTTTTCTTTTGTAACTGGTTCCATTAATGGAACGGGGTAAGAGGCAAAAACCACGTTATGGAGGGAAAAAAGAAATAAACCTAGAAAAAGATAGCGCATGGGCATATTACATGATGTCCATGGCCTTTACAAACGCGGTGGTTTGGAAGGGAAGAATCAGCGTTAACCATTCCCAATGCGTGGCAATAGCCCAAATAAGAGCCGCTGTTGATGCGAAGAAAACCAACCACCAAATTCCTTTATTCTTTTTAGTCTGTTCCATTTGTACAATTTTCCGCAAAATTAAAGTCTATACCTGAATTACTAAAATCAAACCTCAAAAACACTACTTGAATTGTTGATTTTCACTATTTTCGTAATGTGTTTCGTACACACATTAGCTTGATTGTTTAAACGATTGTGCCCCGCCTGCAATTCAATATCCGATTTCGCACCCAATTTGGGCAGCAGCTCCTTGTGATGGGAAACACCCCTTCTTTGGGCCAATTAAAGCAGGAAGAGGCTATTCCCATGTTTTTTCTTGATCAAGAAACCTGGCAACTGGAAGTAGATATACCCTTGCGTGGAAAAATTACACAACTACAATACAAGTATGTATTAAAAAACCAAGATGGTTCCATAACTACAGAGTGGGGGAATGACCGAGCTATATCATTAACAGGCTCATTGCAGTCTTATGTTGTAATTGACACCTGGAATCATGCTGGAGACTATGAGAATGCTTTTTTCACAACTCCTTTTCAAGAAGTTCTCCTTTCAAAAAGAAAAGTTACTCCTAAAAAAACAGGGACAGGGTCATGTGTATTTCGTATAAAAGCCCCTTTGTTACAAGCTGAACAACAAGTTTGTTTGTTGGGTGATTCTCCGGTATTAAACAGCTGGTCAACCGACCAACCACTTTTATTGCAAAAAAGAAAAAATTGGTGGGAGATTTCATTGGACTTAGATGAGGCCTCATTCCCTGTCAATTATAAATATGGTGTTTGGAACAATGCAGAGAAGAAGTTTGAATATTTTGAGGAGGGCGAAAATCGAGTGTTGCCTGTTTCAATAAAAAAATCAAGTAGCTGTTTTTATTTTCATGATGGGTTCATCAAATTGCCCAACAACACCTGGCGTGGAGCAGGGGTTTCGATTCCTGTTTTTAGCTTACGAACCAAGCAAAGCTTTGGTATCGGAGAATTTACAGATATTAAAAAATTGGCGGATTGGGCTCAAGCTGCTGGATTACGATTAATTCAGTTACTGCCTATCAATGATACCATTGCCACACAGACCTGGCAAGATTCTTATCCCTATGCTGCCATTTCTGCTTTTGCATTACATCCGATCTATATCAATCTTGCGCAGGTCGCAGGAACCAAGCAGGCGGTTTTGTTAAGACCACTTCGTAAAGTGCAAGAGCAGCTAAATAATAAAAATGTAATTGACTACGAAGCTGTAATCAGCGTAAAACTGGAAATCCTTCGAAAGCTTTACGCTGTGCAGGCTTCTGCTACTTTAGATGATCCAGCTTTTCTTTCTTTTTTTCAACAAAATAAACATTGGCTTAAACCATACGCTGCTTTCTGTTACTATCGAGATCAATATGGCACCACTCGGTTTGAGAATTGGCCAAACGCATCAACATATGATGCTGCCGATACTGATCAACTTTTCAAAAGTGTTGCTACTCGCACACAAGTCTATTTTTATGCATATGTACAGTATCATCTGGATCAACAATTAAAAGAGGCGGTTACTTACACACATAAAAAGGGCTTGGTTTTGAAAGGGGATATTCCAATTGGAATTTATAGATATGGGGTAGACGCTTGGGTTGATCCTAGCTTATACAATATGGATTGGCAAGCGGGTGCTCCTCCAGATGACTTTACTGCCATTGGTCAAAACTGGGGTTT
>VGMN01000004.1 GCA_016866355.1 Bacteroidota bacterium | reverse complement strand
GGCCCCGTAGCTCAACTGAATAGAGCATTTGACTACGGATCAAAAGGTTTCAGGTTTGAATCCTGACGGGGTCACTAAAACAAAAAAGCCCTCGGATTACCGAGGGCTTTTTTAGTTAGTTAACTTATTTTGAAAGTTTATAGAATGCTCTTAAAGAGTAGGCATTGAGCTGATACTTGGTGTCAGCTGGCAAATTTGATGCATACTCTTTGTCCAGGTTACTTCCAATGCTACTTTGATATTCAAAGCCCATGGAAAAGCGGTTTGTAAATGCGCATAATAGCCCGCCTGCAGCAGAAACATTCAAGCGTTGAAACTGATCGGTCATCAAAGAACGGGTATTCCCGTCTGGCCTCCAGGTAGCATTGATCAAATATGAAAATTGAGGACCCACATACAAGCTAAAAGGAGAATTTTTGAACGAATATTTTGCCTGTAGAGGAACCGTAAAAAAACTGAATTCATCTTGCATGCTCATACCTCCTACTACATGTTCCCTTCCAAGACCATTATAGAAAAAACCGGAGCGTGCAGAGAGACCTCCTTTAATTTTTTTGTCCGCAAAAAAACCAAACGAGAATCGAGCCGTGGAACTACTGGCATGATTATAGTAGCCTGCTGTCTGGGCATTAGAAAGATTTACTCCCCCACCCAACGCTAATGCTACACCCGTAGATTTTTTTTGCGCATAAGCTGGAAGTTGAACCGATAACGCTGCCGTAAGCAAAACCAATAAAGCAAACAGATAATGTTTCATAATTAGCATTTGTTTGGTAAATAAATTTAGAAGCAAATTAAGGTTTAATAGACAACTTGCAAAACATTGTATTGATTAAAAACAGCCGGCTATTCACCAGGATCAATTTTATGAAAGAACCTAGAAATTGGATTGCAAGGGATGTGCAATAACCTGGAGGATCGAAAACAGAAAATAAATCAATAGAAATAATCTAGGCAATGGGTCCTTTGTTGGTATAATCTAAATTAGAAAAAATTAGCGAGCTTATGTGACACTCAGCGATTTTGAGAAAATAATCCCACCCGTATAATCTTCTCATAGGAAAGCGGCAGTGCTCTTTTGAATCTCTCATAGGTTGCTGGTGCAATATTTTGAGCGTCAAAAGGAACAAAACGAACAAAGTTTTTACCAGAACCTTCTTGCCTTCCGTATTTGTATGCGTAAGTAAACCAGCCATCAGGCTGGATCTTTATTTCAGGTAAATCCAAGTTTGGGACAGCTATAAAAAACGCATCAACTATACTACTTTTTTGCTTTTTGGTATTGATCTCTTGCGCATTTGATAATTGCCTTAATGCCACGTAAGCTTCCTTTGCAGTTTCAACAGCAGGATCTATCAGGCAAACATTTTCAGCTAAAACCTTTCTATATCGGTAGACATTATCCTCTTGATAGTTATAAAGCTCCTTTAGCACCAGGGAAATTGTATCACGCATATAGGGATAATGGGTGCAGCCAAGAATTAATGTATTTAACGGTTCTTGATACGATTCTCGTTTCATCTTTTCTAACAAACTGACTAGGTGATACCTCACATAATTAACAGGATCATTGAGCTGCATTTCAGTGCAATTTCCTTTTTCATCATATTCACAGAGCAAACTGTTTCCTGCACGAGAAAAGCCATAAACCGTGGCCAACGCAGTATCAATTCGATACTGGTTATTTGTCAGGGAAGGGCCTTTGTATTCAGCTCTTACTTTAGTAACCTGGTCTGCCAGAAAACTCCAATCTCTGTCAATACTTTCTGCTAACCCATACCCTCCTTGGCTCACAATTGATAAAGAAGCTACCCCCGCTGCAGTTGCCATACGCTGAAGGGTCTTAGGATACCCATCAGAGGCAACAGTGCCAACTGTAGCAAAAACACCAATGGTACCCCTTTGTTTCTGCTGATAAGCAAGTGCGGCCTTACACCCAGCATCAATAACTCCCACCACCGGCACGCCACCTCCAACGGCTCTTTTAATATCAGGTAATGCGTATGCTGTAGCTGTATTACAGGCAACTACAATCATCTTAGCCGTCAATTTTGGGTAATAAGCAAAAGTCTCTTTTTTGCGAATAGCAAAAGTAGTATCAGTGGAAAGGAAAGACATGCATCTAAGAATTTGCTCCTTCAAAAAGAGTGTTTTACCCTCTGAGGCATAATTCCCATAAGGCATATTTGCTTGATCCGCCAAATAATGAAAATACTCTCCCGTAAAGTCAGGAATTCCATCTGGCTTTTGCACTCCGGTCTTGTTATTAAACGCATCCAACGAAAGCATTGCCTCTAAAACTGTTAAGCCCCCTGTGCCAGAATCGAATACACCAATTGGACGTTGTTGGCCATAAACAGTAGGAATTGTACAGAGTATTACAAGTAGACAAAGCAGGTATCTTGATTTAAGCATGGTGGAAAGTTAGGATATATTTAATATTTTTAATTCATGCAAATTGAGCTGTGGTCCATTGGTAAAACACACGAACCCTATGCAAAGCCTGGAATCGAAGCATTCACCAAGCGCTTAAACCACTATTTTAAAACCAAGTGGATATTAATTCCTACGCCAAAGCATACAGGAATGCTTAGCGAAATGGATCTTAAGAAAAAAGAGGGAGAGATAGTACTTGATTGGTTAGCACCTGATGATTTATTGATATTGTTGGACGAAAAAGGAAAAGAGTTTACTTCAATTGAGCTTGCCACCTTTCTTCAAAAAAAGGCTAATACAGGTATTAAAAAGATGGTTTTTTTAATTGGTGGCGCATTTGGAGTCTCCAAAGCTGTACAAGAAAGAGCACAAGTAGCATGGAGCTTATCAAAACTAGTATTTCCACACCAACTAGTCAGACTAATCCTGGCAGAGCAATTATATCGGGCTGGAACCATTTTAAAAAGCGAAAAGTACCACCACCAGTAAATGAACAACACCCTACTTTTAGTATTCAGCACCTCAGCCATTTCTATACTAGCCTTCAACCTCCCTGCCCTAAAAGAAAAACTACTTTTCAGACCAGCTAGCATGCTAAAAGGCAATGAATGGTATCGCTTTTTTACAAGTGGATTTATTCACGCAGACTGGGAGCATTTATTATTTAATATGTTTTCGCTATATCTTTTTGGAGTCCTGGTTGAAAGGGCTTACTTATCTCATAATTATTTCTCAGAAAATGGCACCACCCTATTTTTTACACTTTACTTATCAGCCCTCCCGCTATCATTGCTCTATAGTTTTATTCGGTATTATAAAAAATATAATTACGCAAGCTTAGGCGCATCAGGTGCAGTAAGTGCAGTAATTTTTTCTGCAATATTGATCGATCCTACCATGAAAATTGGACTTTTTATAATCCCACCAATCATACCCGGATATCTGTTTGGCCCCCTTTTTCTGATCTTATCCGCATGGCAAGGGAAAAAAGGAAGAGACAATGTCAATCATGCAGCGCATATTAGTGGCGCCCTTTATGGGTGGGTCTTTACCATTGCAGCTTTGTATGTACAGCATCATTCATTTGATACCATAAATACTTTTAAAAAAATTATGATAAATCAACTAGGAGTAAACTGAAGGGCTATAGGTAATACAAAATACTTCACGACTCTTAGCTGTTAACTTGAATCGGTCATCAATTCGAATTCCAATTACCCAAACAATTTTTTCACCAGCTGTCAGCACCCACACCTTTTCCTTATCTGGCAATGAGAACTTACCATCAATTAGGAAGCGGGACAGTTTTTTTTTCTTTGACATTCCTAACGGATAAAAATAGTCACCCTCTCTCCATCGGCGAATTTGTAGTGGAAATTCCAAAGATTGATAGTCTAGTAAAGCGATAGCGGCAGTAGTAGGCAAAGCCAGCTTATTTGCATTGCTACTTTTTTTAAAAGTTATTTTTCCGGCAGCAAATTCTATTGCAGTCTGTGTTTCAGGCACAAGAATAAAATCAGTTTCTTGAGATTTGAAGGGTGAAAGCAATAACCAATTCCGATGCTTTATCAATCTCCAATTTCCTACGCTTGCTACCAAATGCGCTCCCGTTCTTGCGTGCATCAGTTTAGTTGCCTCCACCAATTGACTCGCTGAAAAACCAAAGGGATACAACATCTCATACAAGAGCGATGTACCCTTAAATCGAGAAAGTGTAGCAACTGATACTGCATACTCTCCGTTTTTTTCCTTGATAATTTTTTTAATTTGAATACTCACTAAATGTTGGTACAGCTTTTCAATTCCAACAAAGCGAGCTTGATTGTCAGCCAAATTATCTACAACAGCTGGATACACTTTTTGAAGAGCCGGAATAATCGTATGCCGAAAATAGTTGCGTGTATAGGCTTCTTTTTGATTAGAGGAGTCAATTACATAGCTTAACTGATTTTCCTGTACAAACTTTTCCAACTTTTCATGCGCTACAGTTAGCAATGGACGCAACACATTTCCATTTCGAGCAGGTATACCTGTCAACCCACTAAGACCAGTCCCCCTTAAAAAATTCATTAGCAGGGTTTCTGCCTGGTCATCTTTATGATGTGCAGTTGCTATCCACTTCAACCGAGGAAACTGCGTAAGTAAGTCCACAAACCATTTGTAACGAAGATCCCGTGCAGCTTCTTGGATAGAACACCTACATTCAATTGCGTACGCATTTGTATCAAATCGTTGTACATGTAATGGAATGTTCCAAGTTGCAGCGAGCTGGCGAACAAACTTTTCATCCCGCTCACTCTCCTCACCCCGCAATTGAAAATTACAATGCACTAACTCAATAGTATATCCTTCCAATTTACATAAGTAGGCTAATGCAACGGAATCCATTCCTCCGCTGATAGCAATCAAGAGCACATCTGTCGGCAAAACCGGTGCAATAGCTTCAAGATTCTGTTTAATTGAAAGCCCATTCATTACTTAAAAAGTTAACTCCTCCCACGCAGAACGAAGTTCGCCATAAGCATGCATATCATTAGCCTTTTTAGCTTCCTCCATGCCTTTTTCATAAATAACTACAGCCTTAGCGGTATCTCCTACCAGCTCCAGCAACTTAGCCAGATGGTAATAGGTGCCTATATAAGTGGGGTCCACCTCTATCACCTGTTCAAAATAAGACTGGGCAGTATCTAAAGCACCCAATTTTTGATGTTCTAATCCAAGCGCATGCAATAAAAAACAGTCTTTAGGGCTATCCTGAAGCAAGCTTTTAAGTTTGGAAACTCTATCCATATTTATCAGGCATTAGGTGAAAAAAGCTCCTCAATCGCTTCTCTGAACATGCGCCAAAACTTATCTTTGCATAGTTGCAACAACAACTTTTAAGCAGCTTCAATTTTATTTATGAAGATTCTTGTTTGTATCAGTAAAACGCCGGATACAACGGCAAAAATAGCCTTCACCGACAATAACACGAAATTCGATAACAACGGAGTTCAATGGATAGTAAACCCTTGGGATGAGTGGTTTGCATTAGTCAGGGCAATAGAATTAAAAGAGGCTGATCCTTCTACCGTATTACACCTACTAACAGTAGGTGAAGCAGATGCAGACCCCATCATTAGAAAAGCCTTAGCCTTAGGGGGGGATGAAGCTATTCGGATCAATGCTGCGCCAACTGAAAGTCAATTTGTAGCGCACCAAATAGCAGCAATTGTAAAAGCGGGTAATTATGATTTAGTGCTGACAGGAAAAGAGACTATTGACCATAATGGATCTACTGTTGGAGGGTTAATAGCTGGCGAAACCGAATTACCCTTCATAAGCCTTGCAACAAAATTGGACTGTCAAGGATCCAAGTTGACCATTACGCGAGAAATTGAGGGAGGTCAAGAAATATGTGAAGTTGAATTACCAGTTGTAGTCAGTGCACAAAAAGGAATGGCAGAAGCCCGGATACCTAATATGAGGGGTATAATGGCCGCCAGAACTAAACCACTCAAAGTAATCGAGCCAACTGCAAGCAGTCCATACACAGAAACTATACAATTTGAGCTGCCTGCTCCCAAGTCTGGTGTAAAGTTGGTTGCTCCCGATCAAGTGGAGGAACTAGTTCGTTTATTACACGAGGAGGCAAAAGTTATTTAAGAACCCCCAACTACACACTATGAGTATTTTAGTTTATATCGATATTGCCAATGGTAAAATAAAAAAGGCAACCCATGAAGTGATTTCCTATGGAGCAGACTTGGCTGCTGTAACGGGCCACACACTCATTGGAGTGGCAATTGGCAACTGCCAGGATTCATTAGAAGAACTTGGTTCCTATGGCTTGAAAGAGATCGTACACCTCGGAAAAGAAATGGAGCGTAATGCTCCATCAGAAGCTGATGCGTTGGCAATAACTGCGCTGGCTATTGAAAGAAAAGTCAAAACGCTGTTATTTGCACACACTTTGAGTGGAAAATTATTAGCTCCACTCACCGCAACCAAACTAAAAGCCGGAATAGTTTCAGGAGTTATTTCACAACCTGAACTAGGCAATGGGTTTTGCGTGAAAAGAGCTGTATTTTCTGGTAAGGCCTTTGCCAAAATTGCCATAAAAACTGATGTGCGTGTACTAACCATCAATCCCAACTCCTACCCTGTCAAACAAGTAGCTGGCGTTGCAACTGTATCAACAGCTGCCTTGACAACACCACCATCACGGATAAGAACTATAAAGGCAGAAAATACAGCTGGCGCCTTGTCTCTCACAGAGGCAGGGATTGTGGTGAGTGCCGGTCGTGGGCTAAAAGGACCTGAAAACTGGGGAATGGTAGAAGAATTGGCGGGCCAACTAAATGCAGCCTTAGCTTGTAGCCGTCCAGTAGCAGACGCACATTGGAGGCCGCACCATGAGCATGTTGGACAGACTGGAGTTGCCATTGCCCCTAACCTTTATGTAGCTATTGGAATTTCCGGAGCCATCCAACATCTGGCAGGTGTAAACCGTAGCAAAGTGATTGTGGTCATAAATAAAGATCCAGAAGCACCTTTTTTTAAGGCCGCAGATTATGGAATAGTTGGAGATGCTTTTGAAGTAGTTCCTAAGTTTACCGCAGCACTTAAAAAAGTAAAAGCAAGTTAGGAATCCCCCTAACAGTAGCTCTATATTTGTAGGCGGTATGAAAAAAATTGAATTAGAAATTATTGCAATCTCACATAGCATCACGCAAACACACTCGTATGCTGTGGTATTAGGAGAAGTGAATGGATCGCGCAGGCTTCCCATTGTAATTGGGGGATTTGAAGCGCAAGCCATTGCAGTGGCACTTGAAAAAATGAACCCATCAAGACCGCTGACGCATGATCTAATGAAGAATTTTTTAGTTGCGTTTGGAATTGACTTACATGAAGTAATTATCAACGATTTACAAGAAGGCGTTTTTTATTCTAAACTGGTCTGCTCCAATGAACATGATACGATAGAGATTGACTCCAGAACATCGGATGCTATAGCCATGGCAGTACGTTTTGGATGCCCTATTTATACATTTGAGCATATTTTACAAAATGCTGGCGTGTTATTGGAAGAAACTGAAGAATCAAAACGGAAAAAATCCGAAACAGAAAGCCTCAAGAATGAAATAAGAACTACTGGACATGAAGATCTCAAGACGATGTCAATGGAAGAATTAAATCATCTATTAATTGAGGTATTAGAAAGCGAGGATTATATCAGAGCTATTGCCATTCGCGACGAAATTAACAGTCGTACTAAATAAGTGCCACTAGCACCACTATGATTGTATTTCCAAATTGTAAGATCAATCTTGGGCTTCGTATTCTACGCAAGCGAGATGACGGTTTTCATGAACTGGAAACTATCTTCTATCCTACTCCGGTGCATGATGTGGTGGAGATATTACCACTTGAAAATGAGCCTTGCGGTACGGTGCAGTTTAAACAAACGGGGATCACTGTACAAGGGCCTGCTAATCAAAACTTATGTGTAAAAGCCTACCAACAGCTTCTAGAAAAAATACCAACGCTTCCTGCCGTTTATATTCATCTTCACAAGAATATTCCGCTTGGCGCAGGATTGGGTGGCGGAAGTGCTGATGGGGTATTTACATTATTGGCACTACAAAAAATGTTTGAGATTTCCCTGCCATCCGCACAGAATCAAGCAATAGCACTACAACTTGGCAGTGATTGTCCGTTTTTTTTACATCAAGAGGCAGCACTGGGAAAAGGACGAGGAGAGCAATTAACTCCACTCTCCCTGACATTATCAGGATTTCAAATGCTATTAGTCCACCCCGGTTTTTCAATTTCTACAGCTGAAGCTTTTCAAGGAATAAAACCAACAGCTGAAGGTGATTCTCTTGCTGAAACTATAAAAAGGCCTCTTGAGGAATGGAAAGATATACTTGTCAACCAATTTGAAGAAACAATTTTTCTGAAACACCCTGAGCTAGAGAAAATAAAAAAGAATCTTTATAAAATGGGGGCGCTGTATGCTGCAATGAGCGGTAGCGGTAGTACTATGTTTGGGATCTTCCCCCCCACTGCAACCAAACCTGAACATGAACCCTATCCTTGGGTACAATGGAAAAAAATTCCATAACTTCATACTATTATGGGTAACAGTTGTCCCAATTTATTTCCATTTTTCCCGCTGCTAAAAAAGCATTTGGATCTGTTGAATCACTGACGCGCTGCGCAGTACCCTTCTATTCTATTTCTCCTTCAACTCTTTATTCAATTACTATGCAACAAACACCCATTGGCGCAATCGCCAACCAATATATACTAAAAGAAGAACAAAGCAGCGCGCATAACTATCATCCGCTACCCGTTGTAATTAAAAGAGCTGAATCCATATTTATGTGGGATGTGGAAGGAAACCGTTATTTTGATTTTTTGAGTGGCTACTCTTCCGTAAATCAAGGGCATTGCCATCCTGCCATTGTTTCCCGCTGTATCCAACAAGTACAAGAGTTAACATTAACAAGCCGCGCATTTCATCATCATTTATTGGGATCCTATTCCGCTTACATCACTTCTCTCTTTGGATATGACAAAGTGCTCCCCATGAATACGGGTGTTGAGGCAGTAGAAACAGCCATTAAACTCTGCAGAAAATGGGCTTATGAGAAAAAAGCAATCCCTAGCAACAAAGCAAAAATTATAGTATGCGAAGGAAACTTTCATGGCAGAACTTCGGGAGTTATTTCATTTAGCACTGACGAGGATGCCACTCGAAATTTTGGACCCTTTCTTCCCGGATTTATTCCTATTCCTTACAATGATATGGAAGCACTTGAGAAAGCTTTATTTGACCCCAACATTGCGGGATTTTTAATTGAACCCATCCAAGGCGAAGCAGGCGTAGTTGTTCCAACAGATGGCTATCTACATAACGCCGCAAAATTATGCCGGGACAAACAAGTACTTCTCCTTGCAGATGAAATTCAAACAGGCCTAGGGCGAACTGGAAAAAGATTGGCCTGCGATCACGAAAACGTTAGACCAGACATACTGATCCTTGGCAAAGCACTCAGTGGTGGATTACTTCCCGTAAGTGCTGTACTAGCCGATAATGAAATCATGCTCACGCTCAAACCTGGACAACACGGCTCCACGTACGGTGGGAATCCACTGGCATGCGCAGTAGCAATGGCAGCACTGGAGGTAATAGAGAAAGAAAATTTAGCAGCAAATGCCAACGAAAGAGGGATTCAGCTAAGAACAGAAATTAATAAAATCAATTCCCCTCATATTAAACTAGCAAGAGGAAAAGGGCTTCTCAATGCTATTGTAATTGAACACCCGGATTCTGATGCCGCTTGGAATCTATGCATAGAGATGAAAAACAGGGGATTGCTGGCAAAGCCAACGCATGGAGATAAAATTAGACTGGCACCTCCTTTGGTAATTTCAGCCGTACAAATGGAGGAAGCAATAGCAATCATTCATGATAGTCTTCCTATACTCAATTATAGCTAATCAGTCTGGATAGTACTCGTTTATTTTTTTGAATAACCACTAACACTAAAGGGGCTTTGTAAATAAGTCTTACGCTGATTGGAAATAAAAATGTATGGGGTGATCCTGACACCAATTCCTTGCTATAATGGCCTATCAATTTCCCATCAATAGTAAAAAGTTGAAAGATAGTGGCACCCCCGCCCTTACAATGTAAGATAAACTGATTCGTAGAAAAATCAAACCGATAACCAAGCATAAAAAAAGCAGGAAACGCATCATAAAATATACTTCTAACGGCCCCATAGTTTAACGTACCATCTTTATCCTCTTGCACAATTCGGTAATAACTTCTTCCTGATAAAGGAGTATGATCCAAAAAATAATACACTTGTTTATCATTCACCAACTCCACTGCCGGCGTAATAATTTCTCCAATTTTCAAAAAGGAATTTCCATCTTTTGAACGCTCAATATGGTAGCGTAAATTGTTTTGCTCCCAAGCAGTAGCCCACGCTAGCTTCACGCAATCCTGAAATGTACTGAGCACCGTATATAGCCAATGAACGGGCAAGGTAACCGGAGCTATTAGGCCAGTAAGTTGCAAGTCATCTATTCTCCAGTTAGCCACATTGATGGCAGCCGTACCAACACCATTGTAACCATAGAGTCGATATTCAGCCGATGTATAGTAATTAGAATTTATTAAATGCTGCTGAAATACCCAATTACTGTTGTTGACAAGTGTGCTGGTAAGTAAAGGCGTTGTAAAGTTGTCAATGCTGGAGTAAATACACCAGGCCTGGGGGCCTGAACTGGTAGATCGCAGCCCCAAGGAAATGGATTGCAGTAAAAAATGATACCCCGTATTAGCAGCAACTGTAAAACTAAAATAGGAAGACCCTGTAGCAGATCTATTTAACGAACCAGTTCTACATGCTAAAGCAGCATTATTCTCCCCGGAAGCTCCTGCATACATACCCTGAGATGTTGATTGTGCCGTTAACAACATAGTTGTTCCATAATTTACACCTTGCAAAAGGTCACTTACTGTTACGTGCGTGGAAGAAATTGCTGTGGCCGCTACTACCTGCATATTCCAGCTGATAGACAAATTCTGCTGCGCCATCAAGGATGGAGCAATAAATGAGGTGATAGTAAGTAAATAAGATAAAAACGTATACCGCACTTCCTAAGTATACTCGAATCAATATTGAAAAATCAATACTGGTAATAAGCGATCCTGCTAGTAGTGAGCCTTGCTGGGTTTAGAAGGGGGGAAAAAACTAACAAGCAACATTCCCACACTGGCTATGGCCACTAAATAAAGCCCCAATTGTCGGGCCGGACACTCTCCACCTCTGCAAAGGGCCATCAAAAAGAAATTACGAATCATCCAGGACAAATTGAGGGCTGCAATGAGCAGATTAAAACGCTTAGCCCAATCCAGTGGAATCAAAACAAAAAGTAAGTAAAGTGAGAGAAAAATCAAATGAAAAAAAGCAGGCTTGCCAAAGCTAGTACCATCCGTATTCATTCCCGTAAGCGTAAGGGAGGGAGAAGAAATTTCTATCCAAGGCAGCCAACAAGCAATAGCCAGCACTAATCCAGACAAAAATGAGAAAACCTGATAATACCTTAGTTTCATGATTAATCAATTTATTGCAAAGGCGATTTCTTTTGCCAGTGATAGTACAAAGGTAGCCCTGCAAGAACAAGAAAAAGGCCTACACCGGCGTGAATAATTGGTTGCTTGCCCGCAAGAAAAGAAATAATATCCGTGTAAAGCGTAGCTATCAAATAGAAAAAGCAAAAAACAATAAATAATATTATCGTAAAAGGCTGTCCCCATGCTCGGTAAGCAGGTTGATCTTTTTGCTTTTTAGAAGAAAGCCGTAGTACAGCAACAGCAGCCAAACCATATGCAATCCAAGTAACAAACACATACATATCAGCAAGCAGATCAAAAGAACCGGATAAAATAAGAAGGGTAATCCAGCAACCATGCAATCGAAGGGCTGCTACCGGAAGTTGCCTCCTTTGATCAAGCGCACCAACCCACTTTGGGAATACACGGTCCCTTCCCATTGCATATGTCACGCGAGCAGAAGCCATCACATTACCATTTAAACATCCAAGCGTACAACAAACAATCAAACAAGCAATTATAACTCCTGCCATTGGACCCCAAGCCTGACTCAATGCTTCAACTGCAACTACTTTAGTAGCGGCCATTTGATCAACGGGAAGCACAAAAAGATACGCTTGATTTAATAAAAAATACAGAAAAAAACAGATGCCCACCCCTATCACTAATGCCCGAGGGATATTACGTGCCGGCGATTGCACTTCCCCAGCCATAGAAATAATATTAATCCAACCATCTAACGCAAAAAATGCTCCTGTCAAGGCTGGGATCCAAACAGCTAATCCACGATTCCAAGTGGCATCCAATCCAGGTATATAAAAATTTGCAATAGCACCTTTTGAAGAAGAGAAAAGTAAAATAGACAGAAGTAATAAAATAAAAATATTTAAACCAGTAGAAAAAATTTGAAAACCACCTCCCGCTTGTAAACTTTTTGTATTAATCCAAGTAACCAACAACACCAAAATAATAGCAATTAATTTCACAGTGAAATCACGAAAAGGAAACAAGTGACCCAAGGGATAGATAGAAATAGAGAACGAACTCCAACCTTGATCTAAAAATTCTGGCAATCCCAATAGAGCATTTAGGTATGTGGCACAAATAAAAGCAACCGCAGCAACTGATGCCGTATTAATTACCGAAAAAGCTGACCAACCATATAAGAAACCAGTTTTTGGACCATAGCATTGCGTAAAGTGTACAAATAAACCACCGGTGGTAGGTATTCTCACACCCAATTCAGCAATAACAAGTGCCCCACACAAAGTAAAAAAACCTGCCACCAACCATGTGATTGTCATCGCAAGCGGAGACCCTAATTGCGCTGCCATAGAAGCGGGTTTCATAAAAAGACCCGCCCCAATAATTGATCCTACAATAAGAGAAAGGGCAGCCTTTCCAGAAAGCTGCCCTTTTTTATTTTCTTCTTGCATGGTAGTTTATCACTGAAACCTAAAGATAAGCGGGAACAAAAAAGTGACCAAGACGGCCCAAACAAAATACAGGGGCAAATATTTAGCAATTACCTCCTCCACTGAACTAGTGGTAACCTGACCACGAAGCTGTCTGTAAAGTTGACGAGCCAGCAATATCAAATTAATGAAGAATAATAAATTTCCACCCAATACCGCCAATCGGTTTGGAGTAAAGCCCCAGGATCCAATACGATAAATGATAGCAGACAATGCAACTCCATTTACTACTATGGTGACTAGGGCTAAAAGAAAAATAATCCAATGAGCCAATTTATTTTCTGCAGTACGTTTCATTTCAACCACTGAGAAAAATATAATAGCGAGTACTCCAATTAATAGCGCATTGAACAACATGAGAAAATCACGATCTGTATAGGGATCTTTGCCAGCAATCACAATTCCTACCAAGTAAGCTACTAATGTCACCAATACTAAAGGGCTAAATATTCTGGCAATGACTGGAGAAACTTTATTTACGAGTTGAGGATTATACCTAATAACATAAGTGGCAATCAGCGGAGAGGCGGATAGCTCCGCAATTAATACCCATTGCGTATAAAAATCCTCTATTAAAAGTCCTATCAAACTAAATAGTCCCATCGTAATTCCAGATAGCACCATGACCCCACTTACAATTAATGAGCCCATGACCAGCAGGTCTCCATTGAAACGTAAAAATGCAGGTCGACCTTCCCATTCTTTTAATTGCCCTTTATTGTAAACAAGACCCAGCAATGACCATCCAACTAAAGGGAGATGTATACAGCTTAGTATCAATGTATCGTTGTCAAAATTACCAGGCAACCAATTGATGTAGATCGCACTAACAGCAAAAAGAAATAATACAATAAACACGGTTTGCCTTTTAATCCGGTGCAACCATATAAAATATCCAGCCAATACCGGTAAAACAATAAAACTGATATTTCTGGGAAAATACTCCTCCGCTTTTAACGATAGAAAATCTGGAAGTTTTGCAATACAAGTAGCTATGACCGTAGCAACTAAAATCACAAAGATGTCTGCGCCCTTGCCCCAAGAAATTGAAGCTGACTCTTCTTGTAATCGCTCAAACCAACATAGGGCAACGGGATCAACCGGTTTGATAGGAAATAATTCAAAAAAGGCTTTTTTAAAACCAGCTTTATCAGCGCGATACAGACTTTCCAGCTTAGCCGGATCCGACAAATTCAATTGTAAAGTTTCTTTCATTGTACAGGGACTGTGTGTTTAAAACAGTTGCTCGAAAGTAGATGTTGAACTTATGCTCAGCAATCCGCCCCTGTGATTTAACAATACATTTCGTTTTTAAGCACCTTTACCCGTTCGTCAGCCAAATATTCATCAAAAGTCATCAATCGATCAATAACACCCTTTGGAGTAAGCTCAATAACCCGGTTAGCAACCGTTTGCATGAAAGTATGGTCATGGCTACTTAGCAATACCACACTTTTGTACTCAGTACATTGTTCGTTAAAACTCTGGATACTTTCCAAATCCAAATGGTCTGTGGGTTGATCCAGTAAAACAACATTGGGATTTTGTAACATCATGCGGCTTAGCATACAACGCACCTTCTCTCCCCCACTCAGTACGGATGTTTTTTTCATGACGTCCTCACCACTGAATAACATCTTACCCAAAAAACCTCTCAAGAATGGTTCGTCCACATCTTTTACATGTTCAGGAACATATTGACGTAGCCAATCCATTAGATTCAGCTGGCCCGTAAAATATTTTGAATTCTCTTGGGGCAAGTAGGCCCAAGTAATAGTAGTACCCCACTCGAATCGTCCCTGATCAGGCTGTAATTCACCAGCTATAATATTGTAAAATGCAGTTACGGCAAGTGGATCCTGACTTAAAATTGCAATTTTATCCCCCTTGTTTACTGTGAAATTAACTTGGTCAAATAACACACGTCCATCCACAACTTTCTTAAGTTTCTCAACTGATAAAATCTGATTACCCACTTCACGAAGTGGCTGGAAAATAATACCAGGATATTTACGGTAACTCGGCTCAATTTCCTCAATAGTAAGTTTTTCAAGCGCCTTTTTTCGCGAAGTTGCTTGTTTGCTTTTAGAAGCATTAGCGCTAAACCGTGCAATGAAATCCAAGAGGGCCTGCCTTTTTTCTTCAACCTTTTTATTTTTATCTCCTAATTGACGTGCCATTAATTGAGAAGACTCGTACCAAAAAGTATAATTCCCTGAAAATATTTTAATCTTTTGTCTGTCAACATCCGTAATGTGCGTACATACAGCATCCAAAAAGTGACGGTCATGGCTGACCACTAAAACAATGTTTTGGTAATCAGCAAGGAAATTTTCTAACCAGGAAATAGTTTCGATATCTAGTCCGTTGGTAGGTTCATCCAAGAGTAAAATATCTGGATTACCAAAAAGTGCTTGCGCCAAAAGCACACGCACTTTTAAATTAGTGGGAATACCCTTCATAAATGAATAATGCAAATCTTCTTTGACCCCCAACTCGCCAAGTAGTGTAGCTGCATCGCTCTCAGCAGTATACCCCCCCATTTCCCCAAATTCACCCTCTAATTCTCCTGCACGAATACCATCTTCCTCAGTAAAATCTGCAAGGGCATAGATCTTTTCACGCTCCTTACTCACCTGCCATAACTTAGAATGCCCCATCAAAACTGTATTTAAAACAGTCTCCTCGCCAAAGGCAAAATGATTTTGTTTTAACACAGCCATCCTCTCCCCTGGCGTAAACTCTACCTTTCCCTTATTGGGTTCAATTTCTCCACTTAAAATTTTCAGAAAGGTACTCTTACCTGCACCATTAGCTCCTATCACGCCATAGCAATTCCCTTTGGTAAAGTTTAAATTTACCTCTTCAAAAAGTACTCTCTTGCCATAGGCAAGTTTCAAATCACGAACACTAATCATTTACAATTCATTGCGGCGGCAAAGGTACCAAAAAAAATCCCGTCCGGAGAACCGAACGGGATTTGAAAGTTAAAGTTATTCTTTACTTGTAAATAACCATACTGATAGTTCTACTTACAGCAGGAGCTACCTCATCATTTACAAAAAGTAAATGGAAGGTTCCAGCTGGAAGTGAGGACATATCCAAATTTACAACCTGCCCATAAAATACATTGGAGATTTCTTGTTTTCTAACCAATTGACCCAGATTGTTGTAAACCTTTATCGAGAAACGATTATAGAGATCAGTATTGATGCGAATACCAAACTTACCAGTATTTGGATTCGGGTATAATGTCAAAGAGGCAGAATTAGGCAACGGAATCTGACGCTCAGCACATTGCTCAACAATGATTGAACGGGACAAGGTAGATTGACAACCTGCGTTAGAGGCAGTATACGTAACTGTTTTGACACCCAAACCTGCTGTACGCGGGTTAAATGCACTAACAGCAACACCTGTTCCACTAAAGGCACCTCCAGCAGGAGTAGCCGTCAACGCTACAGGACGATCAGAGAGACAAAGCTCCTCCACTGTGCTAAAGGAAATTACTGGGTACGTATTAACCGTTAAGGCAACATTGGTTGAGAATATAGTTCCACAACTTGTAGTTACAGCACAACGGAAAATGTAACCGTTTTGAGAAGCGGGAACATTTGATTGATTAAATGTTCCAGAGGTAGCACCGTTTACTGGAGCCCAAGTTGCACCACCATTAGCACTTGCTTGCCATTGGTAGGTTAAAGTTCCCACTGGCGTTGTGGCGGCTACAACAAAACTAGTTGACGCACGCTCACAAATTACAGCAGTTGGTGAAGGTTGCGCAGTGATAGTTGGAGCAGCACTCAATGTCAATGTAGCTGCGTCAGAAGTTGCTGAAGGACTACAAGTACCAGATACTACACAACGGTAGCGATTATTATTTTGCGAAAGAACAGTAGATGCAATAGTGTATGTTACTCCGGTCTCTCCTAGAATATTTGAGTAAGTTAATCCACCATCCGTGCTTACTTGCCATTGATAGGTTAAGGCAGTTCCTGCTGCACCTACAGAGAATGAGGCTGCAGTTCCCGTACACTGTGCCAAACTGGTTGGCTGCGTTACCACTGATGGTAATGTATTCACAGTAAGCGTTGCTGAAGAGGAAGTGGCATTTCCGCATTGTCCAGCCACTATGCAACGATAAGTATTACCAGACATAGAAGCTGTCACACCAGATACTGTGTAGGTAGCTGCTGTAGCACCAGAAATATTGGCAAAGCCGGAACCTGTATTGACTTGCCACTGATAAGTTCCAGTTGAAGCAATAGTAAAGCTAGCATTATTACCCAAACACGCTGATTGGTTAGCAGGTTGAGTAGTGATCGCAGGACCATTTCCAGCATTTACTGTAAAGGATAAGTTGGCAGTCTGGTTAGGCGCCCCAGTTGTTACCCCGGTAACAACAATAGTGTAAGTGCCTGCATTCAGTGTATTAGCACCAGATAATGTAACTGTAGTGCTTTCGCCTACTGCAATGGTTCCAGGAGAGAAACTTACAGTTGTTCCAGCAGGGTTTCCTGAAGCGCTTAATGTTACATTACCCGTAAAACCACCATTTGAGGCAGTTCCTAATGTAATGCCCATTGTTGCAGGTGCAGGGCAAGCAGCAGTTGCAGGAACAGTTGTATTAAATGTGAAACCAAACGGAGGAGGAATGATTGTCAGGTTTGCATTATTGATATCAAAGTAAACGTTATTAGTGGCTTTTACTTTGAAACGAACAGTTGTAGAGGGTGTGTTGGGTACAGTGAAACTCTCCGTTCCATCGTTAGTTGTGTTAGGAATTAAGAGCGTAAATGTTGTGCCACCATTGGTTGAGATATATATATCTACGTTGGCTGTGTTAGTTGGAGCACCAGTTGTACCATTTACCGACCAAGTAAGTGTTTCAGTAGTACCGGCAGTCAATGTTGCAGCCGTGTTACGTGAAGTGATCAAAAATGGACCTACCGCTGAGGAAACAGTAATAGCAACATCTGAGTAAGCTGTTTGACCAACGCGTATAGGAGCAGTGGAGCTATAAGGAGCATTATCACGAACAGTTAAGCGGAAATTAAGAATTCTATCCACACTGCTCAAAGCCTCCGTGTTAGCGATTGCGTCACCACCGGGCAATGGACCCGTTACAGATAGACCCGCTAGAATGGTTGCCAAACGAGGAAAAATACGCGTAGGGCTGGTAGTGGCAGGGAAAGTCAACCAGTTTGGTCCTACCAACTTAGTTGGGAACGCCACACTATTGGCACCTGTTACAGTAGAGTTCGCAGCATCATTTTGCTCCCAGCAATAAGTAAGAACATCACCAGTATTAGCATCTGTTGCAGATCCAGTTAATTCAAAGGGAGTAGAAATAGGAATAGTATATGGAGTCAATGCCGCAATAACTGGGGTAGCATTAGTACCTGCGAGGGAAGTAGTCACTGGACATGTTTTAGTAGCTAAATTATCCTGTACTTGTTGGATGGATTGAAAATGAAAAATATCAATTGAATGGGGTGCTACATCAAAAGAGGTAATTCCAGCATAACCCATAATGGTAATACCAGAACCAACCTCTTTATTGTGAAGGCCCCCAAGTTCAAGACCGAAAGAGAAAGTATGATTGGCACCCAATTGGTGTCCGATCTCATGCGCAACATAATCTATGTCAAAATTATCCCCCTGAGGGATGCCGTCGGCAGGAGAGGTAATACCACGTCCTTTCTGCCCGTCAACACAAACACAACCAATACAACCAGCATTACCGCCACCACCAGTAGCACCAAATAGGTGTCCGATATCATAATTAGCTTCACCAATAACTGCAGTCAAAGTTGACTGTAATTGGTTATTCCATAGGTTCATTTGAGAAGACGGTGAGTAGGGATCGGTTAGTGGATCATAATAAAAAACACTGGTGGTGTTAGGCACCAAGTTCAAGTGAACTGCCAGGTCTTTTTCATAGCAACCATTAGTGCGGGTCATTGTGGCGTTGACGGCAGCTAGAACCAGATTTACTTGGGCAGCACTAAAGGCACCGAAATAATTAGAGTATTCTGCAGTAACAGATTGTGCTAAACGCATAGTCTTCAATTGACCTGCGTTAGACTCGATGCGTTGCAAATATACTTGATTATTTACTCCTAGGGCCAACTGTTGATCAGGGGTGGAGCAAAGCCAAGGCAAATCACCTTTTCGACGAATTGTTTGAAACACGGCATAAGTATTTCCGTTTTGAGAATACTTTTCCACGTACTCATTGATTGCATCGGCACGAAAGACAGTTGTTTGAATGCCCTCCGGAGAATAGCTGATTTTTAGTAAGGCAGCAGGATCTTCAATACCTTTTCCGGAAAATGCGCGAATGTTAGGAAATTGACGTTGAAGCGTAGGTTCAAAGTTGGAAGCTTCCACTACTTCAAACTGCTCTAATTTACCAATAGCATTTGGCACCGTAATTACAACAGTTCTTCGTTGAGGATTATCTCCCACAATAGAAAGCAGTTGCTGTCGCAACGGCGCTACATTCAAATCAAATAATTTGAATTCCTTAGGAAAAGATTGTCTTGCAACAGCTTTGTGTGTTACGATTCCTTCTTTACTGGGACGTGAAGTCCAGTATTGTTCCTGAGAAAAAGCAGGAAGGCTGAATAAACCAGCGAACAAAAGGATGAGCAAATTCGAGTAAAAATTGCGCATGTGAGGTGGTTTGTTTTAACAAATTATTGTAAGGCAAGGTTATGCAACCCTAAGCCCATTGATTAAAAGTAAGGATTTTAACAGTGCTTTTGTACTGAAAAGGGCAAAAAAAATCCCGTTTTGTTTAGAAACGGGACTTTGGATTGATTTTGAATGGTTACGACGTGATTTAGTAGCCTCCCATACCCCCCATATCAGGAGCAGGATGCGAATTTGGCTCTTCCTTTTTTGGCTTATCAGCTACAACGCACTCCGTGGTCAGGAGCATGGCGGCAATTGATGCAGCATTCTCCAACGCAACGCGGCTTACTTTAGTTGGATCAATTACACCTGCCTTAAACATATTCTCATAAGCTTCTGTGCGGGCATTGAACCCAAAATCTCCTTTTCCGTCTTTAATTTTTTGCACTACAATTGAGCCGTCAATTCCTGCATTGGCAGTAAGAATACGAACAGGCTCTTCCAACGCACGACGTACGATAGCCATACCTGTTTGCTCATCTTCAATTTGGCCTTTTACTTTAGCTTCCAGTTTCTCGATTGCACGGATAAAGGCAACCCCACCACCTGGCACTATACCCTCTTCCACTGCAGCGCGCGTGGCATGTAAGGCGTCATCAACGCGGTCTTTCTTTTCTTTCATCTCCACTTCGGTAGCAGCACCTACATACAGCACAGCAACTCCCCCACTCAGCTTAGCTAAACGCTCTTGTAATTTTTCTTTGTCATAATCAGAGGTAGTTGTTTCGATTTGTGCCTTGATTTGGTTTACACGAGCCGTGATGTCCTCTTTCTTTCCCTTTCCACCAACAATGGTAGTATTGTCTTTATCGATAGTTACAGAGGCCGCTTGTCCTAGGTAGCTGATATCAGCATTCTCTAATTTGAAACCTTGTTCCTCGCTCACCACAATACCCTTTGTCAGGATTGCAATGTCTTGTAACATTTCTTTACGACGATCACCAAAACCTGGCGCTTTCACCGCAGCTACTTTAAGTGTACCACGTAATTTATTCACCACAAGTGTAGCTAGTGCTTCTCCTTCTAAATCTTCGGCAATGATTAGTAGTGGACGTCCGCCTTGTGCCACTTTCTCTAGGATATGTAAGATATCCTTCATACTGCTGATCTTCTTATCATAAATAAGGATGTAAGGATTTTGAAGTTCCGCCTCCATTTTTTCGCTGTTGGTAACGAAATAGGGCGAAATGTATCCACGATCAAATTGCATACCCTCAACTACATCAACAGTAGTATCTGTACCTTTTGCTTCCTCCACAGTAATAACACCCTCCTTGCCCACTTTCGCAAAAGCTTCTGCAATCAATTTACCGACAGTTTCGTCATTGTTTGCAGAGATAGTAGCAACCTGCTGGATCTTTTTGGCATCACTTCCAACTGTCTGACTCTGATCTCTCAAACTTTCAACCACCATACTAACCGCTTTGTCAATACCTCTTTTTAAATCCATTGGATTAGCACCTGCTGCAACCATTTTAAGACCCTCGCCGATGATGGCTTGGGCAAGTACAGTTGCTGTAGTAGTACCATCGCCAGCAATATCAGCTGTCTTGGAAGCTACTTCTTTAACCATTTGTGCACCCATATTTTCAATGGGATCTTCTAATTCAATTTCTTTTGCAACAGTTACACCATCCTTTGTTACTTGAGGAGCGCCAAACTTCTTTTCAATTACAACGTTCCGTCCTTTGGGTCCAAGTGTAACCTTCACTGCATTAGCGAGTGTATCCACACCACGCTTCATCTTGTTTCTTGCTTCAATATCAAAGAAAATCTGCTTTGCCATATACTTTTAGTTTGAATTTAAATTGTTGTGGAATTGGTAACATTATACAATTGCCAAAATATCGGATTCACGCATAATGAGGTAATCTGCCCCCTCAATCTGGATTTCTGTACCGGCGTATTTGCCATAGAGAACAGTGTCTCCTGCCTTAACCGTTACAGGTTCATCTTTTTTGCCAGGACCTGCTGCAATTACAGTACCACGTTGCGGCTTTTCCTTTGCAGTGTCAGGAATGATGATACCACCGGCAGTCTTCTCTTCGGCAGCAGCGGCTTTCACAATCACTCGATCGTGAAGCGGAGTTACATTTACTTTCTTGGCCATAGCTTGTTTTGATTTTGTTTTTAAAGGTTCAATGTCCACCCAACGGTGGGCGACAAAGTTACCTTAAATAATATGCCAGCTAATTTTTTGGCAAAAGACTTACATTTTTTGTCAGAAACATAACGACAAAAATGCTCATTATTAACTTTTTAGAACTCACTTCTGCCATTTTTTCAGTGCTTCTTTACCCTTACAAGGCAAGGGATTATAAGCTATATTTGTATTCTTAATAGCTCATTGAAACATGATCAGTAGAAGAAATATTCGGGTAAAAGTGATGCAGGTACTTTACACATTATCTACAATCGATGAAGTACCTACCCCTACTCGTTTGAAGGCACAGCTGGATCAACATTTTGAGCATACCCGGGACCTTTTCACCTACCTGACTTGGTTTTTAACGCAGGTATTACGTTATACAGAAACCTACGCTCACCAAAAAGCCTCTAAACATCTACCCACTGAGGCTGACTTAAATATCAACATTAAACTGGCTGGCAATGAATTGCTCTGGCAGATTCTTGAAAAAGAAGATTTTAAAAAACAGATTAATCGGTTAAAGCCTGACTCCAAAACTGAGCCGGAGCTAATTCGAAAAATTCACACACAACTGCTTGAAACTAATACTTACAAGGAATACATTTCGACCCCTAAAAGGGACAAAAAAGAAGAAAGAAAGATCATGGAATTCATTTTAAATGAATTGCTTCTTGCTAACCCTATTTTTCTTTCTCATATTGGTGAATTATTTGGAAATTTTGACGATGATGGAGAATCAATTGTTCAATTAATTGGTACTTTATTACAGAAACCGGCTTCGCTTTCGCTCGACACGTTAATCGATCCGGAAAAAGAAAAATTTGCGCACGAGTTATTACAAACAGTAGTAGAAAAAGATGAGCACCTCCATTCGCTAATTGTTCCTAAGTTAAAAAACTGGGATCCAGAACGTATAGCAGTATTAGATATGATTATGATGAAAATGGGTGTGGCTGAATTTCTCTACTTTGAAACGATACCTCCAAAAGTAACGCTCAACGAATACATCGATCTTGCAAAAGAATACAGTACGGCGCAAAGCGGACATTTTGTAAATGGGATTTTGGATAATATTCGAAAAGAGTTAGAGGAGCAAGGGAAGCTTAACAAAATTGATTTCCAGAAAATAAAAAAAGTAAACTAACAAGTGCATATGAAACAAATCCTATTATTAACACTACTTTTCTCCATAGCCGTTATTGGTTGTAGAGAGTTGCCTACCAACGCAGAAGCACCAGCAGCTGTACCGTCTATGGATGCCAGTACAGAAAAAATGCCGCTAGAAGACACTACACAATTCACTCAACTTACTTGGCTAGATACCACAGACCAATCACTTGGAAAGCTAACCGCGGGGAAGGATATTGAAATCAAATGGCGTTTTAAAAATACCGGCAATAAGCCATTAATAATTGAAGGAGTAACAGCCTCTTGTGGCTGTACCATTCCTGAAAAACCAGAGAAACCATTGTTGCCAGGCGAAGAAGGAATCATCAAAGCTAAATTTAATGGAAGTGGCAGTGGATACATTGTAAAACAAGTCCATGTAGTAGCCAATACCAACCCCTCTAAAAGTCACACCCTCAGTTTTTCAGGAGAAATACCAGCACAAAAACAATAAACAACACGTATGAATACTATCTATTTTTTACAACAAACGGCTCAACCAGGATTTGGTGGATTTCAGTTCATTTTCCTGGGATTAATGATTTTGGTTTTTTGGCTTTTCTTCATAAGACCTCAAGCAAAACGAGCAAAAACGCAAAAAGAATTTATTGACAACTTAGGTAAAGGAGAAAAGATTGTAACAATTGCAGGCATTCACGCTACCATTTACAAGGTTAACGAGGATGGCACTTTACAAATCGAAACAAGTCCCGGCACTTATTTAAAAATTGAAAAGTCAGCTATTAGTATGGACTGGACTCAAGCTTTGAATAAGGCGGCGGCAACAGAAAAAAAATAGACATGCTTCGGGTTGGCCTCACCGGTGGAATAGGAAGCGGCAAAACCACAGTGGCTCATATTTTTGAGTCACTTGGCATACCTGTTTTCTATGCGGATCAAGTAGCAAAACAAATAATGGCAGACAACCCGGTTATGGTTGCTGCAATCAAAGAAAAATTTGGAGCTTTGGCTTATTCAGGCAACACGCTTAATAAAGAGTATATCGCTGATATTATTTTCTCAGACCCACAAAAGCTTACCTGGATGAATCAATTAATTCATCCAGCCACCATTAAGGCAGCAAATGATTGGTTTGTAGCGCAAAAATCCCCTTACGCAATTAAAGAAGCAGCATTATTATTTGAAAGCGGGGCTAACAGGGATTTAGACTATGCGGTGGGTGTTGTTGCACCTGTTTCACTTCGGATTGAAAGAGTGATGAAAAGAGATGGAAGCACTCTCCCCGCTATTAAACAACGTATGGCTAACCAATTAGATGAGGAAAGCCGTGATAAAAAGTGCGATTTTTTACTTTACAATAACGACACTAAACCATTGTTGGCACAAGTAATTGAATTAGATAAAAAGCTTAGAGCTATTTCAAAAGAGAGAGCGCAAGCCTGATTCGACTCCAACCCTCCTCGATTTTTTCACGACTATTTGCAAATGAAAAACGAATACAACTGGGCTCTCCAAAAGCATCCCCCATTACGGATGTAACATGTGCCGTATTCAAAAGATACATTGATAAATCAGCCGCATTGCTAATAGTAGTACTTCCATCACTTTTGCCATAATAAGCACTTACATCAGGAAAAATATAAAAAGCACCTGCGGGAGTGGGGCAGTTGATACCAGGTATTGAAGCCACTAATTTTAATACCAATTCGCGTCTAGCAGCAAATTCTTTAACCATATCTAAACTAGGTCTGAGATCCTGCGTCAATGCTGCAATGGCGGCACGTTGTGCAATGGAATTAGCTCCGCTGGTAAATTGTCCTTGAATTTTCTCACAGGCTTTGGCAATAGATTCATTAGCTGCAATATAGCCTAGCCGCCACCCAGTCATGGCAAATCCCTTACTCAACCCATTTACGATAGCAACTCGATCTGCTATAGAGGGAAAGCTAGCAATGCTGCAATGGGATCCTACATAATTGATATACTCGTATATCTCATCTGATATGATTGTAATTTGAGGATGCTTCTCAAAAATTTTAACCAATTCTCCGAGTTCGTCCTCAGCATAAACCGCCCCACTGGGATTGCAAGGAGAAGAAAAAAGAAAAACAGTAGTACGAGTTGTAATGGCTGCTTCTAGTTGGCTGGGGCTAATTTTAAAATCTTGGGCCGCACTGGTTTTGATCTCTACCACATTTCCTCCAGCAATTTTTACCAACTCACTGTACGTAACCCAGTAGGGAGTGGGAATAATCACTTCCTGTCCCTTATCCACCAAGGATAGAATTAAGTTGGCTAAACTTTGCTTGGCACCAGTGGATACTACAATTTGAGTGGGTTTATACTGGAGCCCATTATCTCTTAGCAATTTTGAACAAACGGCTTCTCGCAATTCAAGATATCCAGGGACTGGCGTATAATGACTCCAATTTTCCTGAATAGCCTTAATGGCGGCTTCTTTGATGTGAGAAGGTGTATCAAAATCAGGCTCTCCCAGGCTTAGATCAATTACATCAACGCCACTGGCCCTTAATTCACGGCCCAGCTTAGCCATTTTTAGGGTTTCTGGTTCGTTAAAGCGGCTTAGCAAGGAAGAAAGAGCTGTCATAGGCTTATAATACTAGGTCGGCAAATTACAATAAAGGTCCTAACAAGAAGCGCTATGAACCCTGTTTTTATGCCCGAAATTCCCTGAATAAGCTATATTTGCCGTCCTTGAAAAATTCTGTAAATCACTCCCTATGCAACTGAAAGGTTTGGTTCGCTTTTTTACCGTCCTGTTAATCATTTATTCCCTGTATCAGCTTTCTTTTACGTGGCTGGTTCAAAACTTTGAGAAAAAGGCGGACGAAAAAGCCAGTCAGTATATTGGCAAATCATTTCCCGCTGCCGCTGTGAATTACCCTAACAATAAGGACTCCCAGTCCTATTGGCAGGAATTTCTAGATAAAAGAGAAGCAGCATACAGGGACAGCTTATTAAGAGCTAGTGAAAACGAAACTGTGACTTATGGTATCAATGGAGCCATGAGTTACAAGAAAGCAAAAGAAGAAGAGTTAAACCTTGGTCTTGACCTACAAGGTGGTATGAACGTAACACTGGAAGTTGAAATGTCAGGTTTATTACGCTCTCTTGCCAATAACACCACGGATCCAAATTTTCTAAGTGCCCTCCAAAACGCGGATAAACGCAAAGCAAATAGTGATGCTGACTTTATTACACTTTTCATCCAAGAGTACAGAAAAGTAGAGCCTAGCAGACCTTTAGCAACATTATTTTCAGGAGCAAGTGGCAACCAGGTTAACATTAAGACCACTGATGTTGATGTAGAAGTTTACATCAGAGAACAAGCCAGAGCCGCATTTGATCTCACCTTTGATCGTTTAAGCACACGTATCGATCAATTTGGTGTTGCACAGCCCTCCATTAATCCAATCCCAAATCGGGGACTAATTACAGTTGAATTACCCGGCATTAAAGACAAGGAACGTGTACGTAAGCTTCTACAAAGCACAGCTAACCTACAATTTTGGGAAGTATACACCTTAAAAAATGCAAACTATGCAAGTAGTTGGCAACGTGCTATAGATGCTTTCAATATAAAATATGCGGGCAAGGCTGATACTACATTACAAAAAGACAGCAATGCGGTAGCTGCTACAAAAGAAGCTCCTGCAACATCCAAGACAGATACAGGAAGTGCCAAAAAACTTTCTGAAGCCATTTCAAAAAAAGTGGCCGATACAGGTAAAAAAGCTACCACTACTGCTACTCCCACCATCAGCCTTACTAACTATTTACAATTTGTACAGCCCTATCAAGATGAAAAAGGTAATGTTGTATACCCAGGTGCAACTGCAATGGTGGCTGTTAAGGACACAGCGTTAGTAAGAAATTATTTGGACGAACTGAAAGGCAATTTCCCCTCAGATGTTATTTGGGCATTTGGAGTACCTGATAAAGACAGCAAAGGAATTGCTGCCACAACAGTAGCCCTGCACGCACTGAAGACCTACAACCGCACCACTGCTAAATTAGAGGGAGATGCTATTTCAGATGCCAGACAAGATTTTGACCAATATGGCAAAGTACAGATTGAAATGACCATGCGTCCTGCTGGTGCAGCTATCTGGAAAAGAATGACTGAGGAAAATGTAGGAAATCCCATTGCAATTGTTCTTGATAATGTAGTGCAATCGGCTCCAAACGTTATCACTCCTATTCCCAATGGAATTTCATCTATCACTGGAAACTATTCACAACAAGAAGCTGCTGATCTAGCCAATATTTTAAAAATTGGTAAACTTCCCGCTCCTGCAAAAATTGTACAAGAGCAACAAGTAGGACCTACACTTGGAGAGGAAGCTATTCAAGGAGGTTCACTCAGCTTTATTGTTTCATTTACAGTAATCTTTGCTTTAATGCTGGTATATTATAATACCAGTGGATGGATTGCCAACATTGCTCTTATTCTAAACCTACTTTTCACTGTGGGTATACTAGCGGGCTTGGGCGCTACTCTTACAGCCCCAGGTATTGCTGGATTAGTTTTGACAATAGGAATGGCTGTAGATACCAACGTAGTTATTTACGAACGCATCAAAGAAGAATTAAAACGTGGCAAAAGCTACTTAACTGCTATCACTGATGGCTACAGTCGCTCATTACCACCTGTATTGGATGGTCATATTACTACCCTACTCACCGCCATTATTCTTTTCTACTTTGGACTGGGTCCTGTAAAAGGTTTTGCCACCACGCAAATTCTTGGCTTATTGCTTTCACTCTTCTGTGGTATCCTTGTAAGCCGCTGGGTAAGTGATATGTTCACCAACAAGAAGAAGCATGTAGAATATTTCACCGCTATCTCTACCCGTATTTTCCAACATGCCAAGTACAAGTTTATTGAATACAGAAAAATTGCTTACATCATCTCCGTTGTAGTACTGGTAGGTGGAATCGGATCCTTCTTTAACGGATTCAACTATGGTGTTGAATTTAATGGAGGACGAAGCTTCACCGTACAATTCCCTGCAAAAGTGAATGTGGAGAACGTTCGTCAAGATCTTAATCGCAGCTTTGAAGGCGAGAATACCATTATCAAAACAATCGGCGATAACTCTAAGTTAGATATTACCACCTCCTACCTTATCAAAGACACCAGAGGACCGGTGGCAGACTCATTAGTTGAATATCGTTTGTATGAAGGATTACAAAAATATTTGCCTACAAATCTTAGTTTCCAAGACTTTAAAACAGATCGTTACATTCCGCAAACTAAAAAAGTATTACCCACTATATCAGATGATCTGAAATCAGGAGCTGTAAAAGCTACCTTGTTTGCACTCATTGTAATTTTCTTATATATTTTTATTCGATTCAGGGATTGGCGGTATTCACTTGGCACAATTGTAGCGCTTTTGCACGACGTGTTTGTAACACTAATCGTTTTCTCATTTGCAAAAGACATAGTACCCTTCCCTCTTGAAATTGATCAGCACTTCATTGCTGCTGTTTTGACAGTAATAGGATTCTCCATGAATGACACTGTTATTGTGTTTGACCGTATACGAGAGGATTCAAGATTAATGCCAGGCGCGCCTATGGGAGAAATTATCAATCGTGCCATCAATGAAACGTTAAGTAGAACTATCATGACTTCCTTAACAGTTTTCTTAACCATCCTGATTTTATTCCTTTTAGGTGGTGAAGTGACCAAGGGTTTTGCCTTTGCTATGTTGATTGGTGTACTGACAGGGGTCTACTCTTCAATTTTTGTAGCTGCTCCAATTCTGGTTGATTTGCAGGGCAAGTCCAAGAAAAAGAATAGGTCTTAGTGGGTCATATATAGATAAATAAAAAACCGGAGCAGCAAAAACTACTCCGGTTTTTTATTGCAACTTTAATTCAATTATACAGCAAAACTAGTTCCACAGCCGCAAGTTTTACTAGCATTAGGGTTAGCAAATGTGAAGCCTCTGTTTTGTAAACCATCCTGCCAATCAATTTCCATCCCCAACAGGTAAATTTCATGTGACCGATCCATTACGCATGGGATGCCCTCAATTGAAAAGTGGATATCTTTTTCTGTAGGAGTGTCAAATTCAAGCACGTATGTCATTCCGGAACAGCCACCCCCTTTTACCCCTACCCGCAAAGCCTTTTCTGAAGCGGAGGAATCCGTTGTCAGCAATTGCTGAATGGCTTTCACAGCACCTGCTGTAAATGAAACCGGGAGTATTGTTGTATTCATTTCCATCCTGCAAAATTAGATAAAGCTGCGGAATCAATTACTTTTGACATTCTGAACTATCCTTTATGTCAATAGACCTGGTCACATTTAGCTTTGCCCTCTCCGTGCTGGCCGTAATAATGAGCGCAAGAGCCTTTCAGCTCAACAATCAAAAATTAGAAGCAACCGCTCCAGGAAAACAATTTGAATCAATCCCCCTGCAACTTCAAGCCTATGAACGTTTGGTGTTGCTTACTGAACGTATTGCCTTATCAGAACTGATTAACAGACTTTACCAACCAGGGCTGAGTGCGTTAGAGATGAAACAACTATTATTGGAAAACATACGGCAGGAATTTGCCTACAATACTTCACAACAATTGTATGTAAGTCAATTAGCATGGGATGCTGTGCGAAATTTGAAAGAACAGGAAATTATGTTAATCAATCAAGTTTATAGCGCTATCGGACCCACTGATCCTGCTGCAACTTTTACAAAAAAAATACTTGAAACAGAAATGGCACAACCGGAAGGATCCTTACGTGAATTAGTCACACAGACCCTTAACAGAGAGGCTAAAAAAATAATGTAAGAACCTTAACTATGGACAACTCCGAAAAATTCACAGACGCCGGTATACCAGTAAAAAAAGTATACACTTCAACTGATGTTACTAATGGTCCGGAGGGGCTACCGGGGGACTACCCTTTTACCAGGGGCATACAGCCTGACATGTATCGGGGTAGGCTGTGGACCATGCGACAATATGCTGGATTTTCCACTGCTGAAGAAAGTAATCAGCGTTATCACTATTTACTTTCACAAGGCGTAAGTGGCCTCAGTGTTGCATTTGATTTACCTACTCAAATTGGATATGACAGCGATCACCCTTTAGCAGAAGGAGAAGTAGGAAAAGTAGGAGTTGCCATTGACTCTATAGAGGACATGGAAACCCTTTTCAAAGGAATCCGCCTGAATGAAGTAAGCACCTCCATGACCATCAACGCCACTGGCTTCATTCTTTTAGCCTTTTATGCCGCTGTTGCCAAAAAACAGGGATGTGATGTTCGTCAATTAAATGGTACTATACAAAATGATATTCTAAAAGAATATGCCGCCCGGGGCACTTATATCTATCCTCCCAAACCCTCCATGCGTATCATCACTGATATTTTTGAATGGTGCAGCAAAGAGATTCCCAAATGGAATACCATTTCAATATCTGGTTATCATATTAGGGAGGCTGGAAGCACGGCGGCCCAAGAAATTGCATTTACGTTGAGTAATGGCAAAGCTTATGTTAAGGCGGCCCTAGAGAAAGGACTTGACATTGATGTATTTGGAAAAAGACTTTCCTTTTTCTTTAATGCCCACAATGATCTTTTTGAAGAAGTTGCAAAATTCAGAGCCTCCAGAAGAATTTGGGCCATGCTTATGAAAGAACTAGGAGCTAAAGACCCTAAAGCCATGATGCTCCGCTTTCACACACAAACGGGAGGTAGTACACTCACCGCGCAACAACCCCTTAACAATATAACGCGCGTTACCATACAATCCCTTGCAGCAGTATTGGGAGGAACGCAATCCTTACACACAAATGGCTATGATGAAGCGCTAAGTCTACCCACTGAAGAAGCCGCTCGAATTGCATTGCGAACACAACAAATAATTGCGCATGAAAGTGGCGTTACAGCTACAGCAGATCCATTGGCTGGGTCGTATTACATAGAGTACTTAACCAATGCCATAGAAAAAGAAGCACTGGCAATTATAAATAAAATTGATTTACTAGGAGGAAGTGTAGCAGCTATCGAGCAAGGATATATGCAGGAAGAAATTGCAAATAGCGCCTACCATTTTCAACAATCGCTTGAAAAAAAAGAAAAGATAATTGTGGGCGTCAATCAATATCAGGTTGAAGAAGAGAGAAAAATTCCATTATTAAGAATAAATGAATCAAAAAGAGCCCAACAAATTGCCCGGATTATAGATTTAAAAGCAAGAAGGGATGCAAACAAAGTAGCAACTAGTTTACAACAAATCAAAAGCCATGCAATAGATGGAATCAATCTCATGCCCTCCGTATTAGAGGCAGTTGAAAATTATTGCACGTTAGGAGAAATAGCAACTACGCTTCGAGATGTTTTTGGAGAGCATCAGTAATAAATCACATTATCCTTTGGCAGGGCTCCATCCATCTTTTAAACCCACCGTTTTGTTGAATACTAACTGAGTTGACTGGCTGTCTTTATCAAGAACAAAATAGCCTTTACGAACAAACTGATACCGATCGCCAGCTTTTGCCTCTAACAAAGAAGGCTCAGCCATCACTTCTGGCAAAATCTCTAGCGATGCGGGGTTAAGGTAATGCATAAAATCCTGTGACTCATCTGTAGGATCCTCCACACTAAAAAGTCTATCATACAAACGTACTTCGGCTTTAACAGCATGCGATACACTTACCCAATGCAACGTACCCTTAACCGAAATGCCACTGGTATCAGCGCCGCTTTTGCTAGTTGGAATATACGTACACCTTATTTCAGTAATACCGCCGTCCGCACCTTTTATTACTTCTTCGCAACGTATAATATATGCACTTTTTAATCGCACTAGTTGTCCCGGCGCGAATCTAAAATATTTTTTGGGCGGGTTTTCCATAAAATCTTCTCGCTCAATATAAAGCTCTCGACTAAATGGGATTTGACGGTGACCCCCAGCAGGATCTTCGGGATTGTTTTCAGAGCTGAGCCATTCTTCTCCCTCATAATTAGTCAAAACAATTTTTACAGGATCAAATACAACCATTCTTCGTAGTGCAATACGGTTAAGGTGCTCCCGAACACAGAACTCTAACAAACCAACGTCAACCAGATTATCTCGCTTTGCTACACCTATACGCTCACAAAATTCTCGAATACTCTCCGGTGTATACCCACGTCGTCTGAGTCCGCTGATAGTAGGCATTCGAGGATCATCCCAACCTGCAACCTTCTTATCTGTTACCAGTTGCAATAACTTTCTCTTGCTGGTAACGGTGTAATTAATATTTCTTCTTGCAAATTCATATTGATGTGAGGGATAAATCTCAAGATGTGTGATCAACCAATCATATAATTCACGATGCGGTACAAACTCCATGGTACAAATCGAATGTGTCACTTGCTCAATAGAATCGCTTTGACCATGCGCAAAATCATACATTGGGTAAATACACCATAGATCGCCTGTGCGATGATGATGCGCATGCTTAATTCTATAAAGGATCGGATCACGCATCAACATATTGACATGTCCCATGTCAATTTTAGCTCGCAGCGTTTTAGCACCATCGGAAAACTCACCATTCTTCATGCGAATGAATAAATCCCGATTTTCTTCTATACTTCTTGAACGATAAGGACTATTCACCCCCGGCTCGGTGGGGGTCCCTTTTTGGTTAGCAATTTCTTGGGCACTCAAATCATCTACATAGGCCAAACCCTTTTCAATCAAGGTTAAAGCAAACCCGTATAATTGATCAAAATAATCGCTAGCATAGCGTTCATTTTTCCATTCAAACCCTAACCAACGTACATCCTCTTTTATACTCTCTACATATTCAGTATCCTCCGTTACAGGATTTGTATCATCGAATCTTAAATTGGTGTATCCAGGAAAACGTTTAGTCAAACCAAAATTTAAACAAATACTGGAAGCGTGCCCAATATGCAAATACCCATTAGGTTCCGGAGGAAACCGAGTGACAATAGATGAGCAAGCCCCTGCTTTTAAGTGCGTATCAATGATTTCCTCAATAAAGTTCAAACTCTTTTCTTCAGCCATAAGTTTTTATAGATGCGCGAATATAACGCAAATTAAAGTGGGCTACGACATAGCCGATTGATCAATGAAGCCTGAGCTGGAAACTGGGTAATGAGGACCGCGGAGGTAGCCATTTCAAACTCATCAAAATGAAATCCTGGCGAAACAGTACAACCAACAAAACTAAAGTCTGACTCTATAGCAGGTTCGCTGGCAAACCAGGTTCCAGCTTTTACAACGTGTTGAAAGACCATCCCCTCACCAGGTCCTAAAGTAGTACGAGTATAAGAGCCATCCATTGCCAATGCGTGTATCCATAAAGGACCTCCTGCATAAAAATGCCAGCATTCATCACTGGCAATTCGGTGAAAAGAAGAAAAATCCCCTTTCTCTACTAAATAATAAATAGCGGTACTAACTGGCCGATCCCCGTGGTAATTGCTTGGTAAAACAGTGACGGGTAATAATAAGGACGCATGATAGGATGAAGTAAAATAGCCTCCCTCTGGATGGGGTTGCATGGAAAACCTATTAATAAAATCAGCAGGTGTCATTCGTTAAGTGTTGAACAAAGAATAATCTAATGACGCGTACCGAACAAGAGACTTCCGATTCTCACCAGCGTACTACCCTCTTGCACGGCAATCGAATAATCACCACTCATTCCCATTGAAACAACAGGATCATTATCCACAGAAAAATAGGGAGCAAACTTGTTTACACAATTTTTCAATTGCCGGAATTCTTCTCTTACACGCGTTTCTTGTGTGGTAAAACTAGCCATCCCCATCAATCCTTTTACACGTACGTTTTTACGAGTTGTCAGTTGCGGGAGCACAGCAGCCAACTCTGTCTCATTAAAACCAAATTTTGTTTCCTCTTGCGCAATATGTACTTGCAATAAACAATCAATTATTTTATTATGACGAATAGCTTGTTTATTAATTTCATCTAAAAGCGCTAAACTGTCTACGCCATGAATTAAAAAGCAGAGATTTGCAATATACTTTACTTTATTTCGCTGAAGATGCCCAATAAAGTGCCATCGAATATCTGCAGGTAGCAGGGGCTGTTTCTCAAGTAGCTCCTGCACATAATTTTCACCAAAATCACGCTGACCAAGATTATACAAAGCTAAAATATCCTCGATTGGCTTTTTTTTAGAAACCGCTACGAGCAATGTGTCAGTTACTGCTAGTTCTTCTTTAACTTTTAGGTAATTCTCTACGGAAACAGCCATGGTTCAAAGCTACTTCAAAATACTTCGGCTAATTACAATTCGTTGCACTTCGCTGGTTCCCTCATAAATCTGTGTGATTTTTGCATCACGCATTAGGCGTTCTACATGATACTCTTTGACATACCCATATCCTCCATGAATTTGAACGGCTTCTGTGGAAGCCCACATAGCGGTCTCCGAGGCAAATACTTTAGCCATGGATGAACTAATCGTATAGTCTAATCCATTATCTTTTTCCCAGGCAGATTTCAAACAAATCAAGCGGGCAGCCTCCACACGAGTAGCCATATCCGCTAATTTGAAAGCAATGATCTGATGGTTCATTATTTCAGTACCAAAAGCTTTTCTTGTTTTGGAATACACTTTTGATAATTCATAAGCGCCGCTGGCAATTCCTAAGGCCTGCGCAGCAATTCCAATTCTTCCTCCTGCTAATGTTTTCATCGCAAAGGTGAATCCAAATCCATCTGCGCCAATTCGATTTTGCTTGGGAACCTTAACGTCATTAAACATAACAGTATGGGTATCACTAGCCCTAATACCCATTTTATTTTCCTTGGCTGCAATCACTACACCCGGCCAATTTTTTTCAACAATCAAACAGTTAATTCCTTTTGATCCTTTTGCCGGATCCGTTTGAGCAATGACTAGATAAACTGAGGCATTGCCACCATTGGTAATCCAATTTTTTGTTCCGTTAAGCAAATAATAATCGCCCATATCCTCAGCAGTAGTTCTTTGTGAGGTGGCATCACTTCCTGCCTCTGGCTCAGATAGCATAAACGCACCAATGTAGAGGTCCCCTTCCTTTTTACCCTGCGCCAACGGAACAAGATATTGTTGCTTCTGCTCCTCCGTGCCAAATTCCTGCAATCCGTAACAAACCAGACTATTATTCACACTCATGCATACACTGGTGCTGGCATCTACTTTACTGATCTCCTCCATGGCTAAAACATAGCTGATGGTATCTAACCCGCTTCCGCCATAGGCCTGATCTACCATCATTCCCATGAACCCAAGTTCGGCTAACTGTAGTGCCTGCTCTTTGGGAAATTGCTGTTTTTCATCACGCTCAATAACACCCGGCAAACATTGATTTTGCGCAAAGTCTCGAGCTGCCTGTTGAATCATTAATTGTTCCTCAGTAAGTTGGAAATTCATACAGATTGATTTTATACAAACAAGTGTTAGTTTTGCAAATATACAGGAACTGCCTTTTTATTTTGAATCAATTAACGAGATAGTTCCCAATGCCCACGTAGTTTGAACTAACTTTGCAACATCATTTTTTTGTATGAAGAAAATACACCTTGTTTTACTAATACTTATCGCTGTTTCCATTGGCGTTTTGATCAGTTTTACCAACACCACCAGCACCTATGATACCATAGGAACTGCCATGTCTAAACCTGGAAAATATGTTCATTTGATGGCAAAACTGGACAAATCTGCCCCACTGGAGTATGACGCCATTAAAAACCCAAATTATCTTCGATTCACAGCTGTTGATTCTTTGGGGCTTTCTGTAGCAGTTATTTACAACAATGCAAAGCCGGAGAATCTTGAAATGAGTGAACGACTAGTACTGAAGGGTCGCTATAAAGATGGAACATTCCAGTGTGAGGAAATCCAAACCAAATGCCCCTCAAAATACAAAGAAGAAGAAGCTAAAGGGTTGAAACATCCCGGAAACGTACCTGATCCAAGAACTGCTCCATAAGCTCAACGTCCCCATGAAATACATTGGCGAAAACTTAATCCCTGGCCAACTTGGTCATCTTTTTATCATTCTTTCAATGATCGGTGCGGGTATCGCTACCCTCTCCTATTTTTTTGCTTCCCGAGAACAGGAATCTGCCACTAGCATTGATTGGAGAAAATTGGGAAGAATTTCCTTTTTCATGCAAGCAGTATCGATCGTAGCCATTTTCAGCCTACTTTTTTTCATTATACAAAATCACTTATTCGAGTACCACTACGCCTGGAAACACAGCAGCCGTTCATTAGAGTTCAAATATTTGCTTGCTTGTTTTTGGGAAGGCCAAGAGGGAAGTTTCCTTTTATGGAGTCTTTGCCAATCAATACTTGGATTGTTATTAATTCGAAAAGCTGGAAAGTGGGAATCCCCAGTGATGACCACTGTAAGTTTTGCTCAATTTGCCCTTTCAACCATGGTGATGGGTTTATACATTGCAGGTTGGAAAATGGGTTCTAATCCATTTATTCTACTACGGGATAGCGGTGTGTTGGATAACGCTCCTGCACTTCACATCAACTTTGATGTTACGCAACCAATTAGTCCTGACTATCTCTCCTCTATTAAAGACGGGAATGATTTAAATCCTCTTTTACAGAATTACTGGATGGTGATTCACCCTCCAGTTCTATTCATGGGTTTTGCATCCACCTTGATTCCATTTGCTTATGCAATAGCTGGTTTATGGACAAAAAAATATGGTGACTGGACCACCCCAGCGCTTCCCTGGTCTTTATTCTCTACTGCTGTGTTAGGAGTAGGTATTATGATGGGCGGAATGTGGGCCTATGAATCACTCAGCTTTGGGGGATATTGGGCCTGGGATCCTGTAGAAAATGCATCATTGGTCCCTTGGATGACCGGTGTGGCCGGTCTTCACACCTTGCTAATTTATCGAGCTACTGGTCATTCATTAAGAGCTTCCTACTTATTTTTTATTCTGACCTTTCTTTTTATTCTATATTCTACTTTTTTAACAAGAAGCGGAATACTAGGAGAAACTTCAGTCCACGCTTTCACAGATCTCGGCATGAACTGGCAACTACTTGCTTTTTTATTGGTGTTTACATTACCCTCACTTTTTTTCTTTTTCCGCTCATTTAAAAAAATTCCCACCATTCAAAAAGAGGAAGAAATCAGCAGCCGCGAGTTTTGGATGTTTATCGGTTCCCTTGTTTTTTTTCTTTCAGCTTTGGTCATAAGCGGACAAACTTCATTACCCGTTTTTAATAAAATCTTTGGTACTACACTGGCTCCCCCTGAAGACGTTGAATTCTCCTATAATAGCATACAGCTATATGTAGCCCTCATACTTGCTGTGCTTACTGCTATTAGTCACTACCTTAAATACAAATCAACTACGCGGTCTTTTTTCTTGAAAAAGATGCTAATTCCAGTACTTGTTTCAGTCGTAGCTGCCACGCTATTTTTAATTTTTGGAGATGTTAACTACCAAAAAAAGGGACCTGTATTTCAGTATTCAATTACCTTAACTATTCTATTTAGTTTTTATTCCGTTATAGCTAATGCCAGTTATATCTGGCTAGGCTCCAAGGGAAAGCTCAAAGAAGCTGGGGGATCTATTGCACACGTAGGATTTGGTCTGGTGCTCACTGGAATTCTTCTGTCATCAGCAAATAAAGAAGTAATCTCAAATAATATAAATGGAATACCTGCCCCGCTTGGCGAGGGTGAAAATCCTAGGGAAAATTTAACACTCGTTCAAGGACTTCCGGTAACAATGGGAAACTACAACCTCACTTATTTGAAAGACTCTGCACATCCAAAAAAACAATTATGGTATTATAAAATACAGTTCAAAAATCAAAAAGAAAACGAAAATTTTATCTTAACTCCCAATGCCTTTGTCAATTACAAGGGAAATCAAGGGCTCATGGCTAACCCAGATGCTAGACACTATTGGGACCATGATGTATTTACGTATATCACATCCATTCCAGATCCAGAAAATCAAAAAGATACGGCTGTATTCAAAACTTATTTGCAAAAACAGGGAGATACCTTATTCTATTCAAATGGTTACATGACAATAGACTCCATCCAAACCAGAGCCAACCTACCCAAAGAATTGTTTGGAGAGAAAGGAAAATTGTTTGAAGTCCCCATTCGGGTTCAATCTAAAACCGGAACCAGTTATACTGTAGTTGGGCGTGCAGCTTTTGTAAAGGGGCAATGGATCAGCTTATCAGATACCCTTGTTTCTGAAGGAATCATATTGCAATTACAAGAAGCCAGTACTAATGGCACTTTACGCATCGGAATAAAAGAGAGTGATGCCTTGCTAAAATACGTAACACTAAAAGCGTATCGTTACCCCTTTATAAAAGTGTTATGGTATGGCGTATGGCTAACAGCCATTGGACTATTGTTGAGTATGATCAATCGAATAAGAAAAAATCGAACCGCTACTACGTTTTCCTAATTACATGCTGCAAAAACTATTGATAGTATTACTTTGTGGATCAGCCATTCTATTTCAAAAGAACCTGACTGGACAGCAATCCCCACCATTTCCTGAAACAGACTCCATAAAGCCAATACCACCATTGACTGAAATTATGAAGCGGTGGGGACCTCATGATACGGTGCTAGTACCCGCAATTTGGTACAGAAATGAAATAATGAGTTATAGAGAGGAAGATATGGTTTGGATCTCAAACCTTTCTCCAGCGGAGCTACGCAAACACATTGAAGCCTGGAATCGATTACGAAATGCAGTATATGTAACTTACCCCTATGCTCGAGTGGCGGGTACTACTATCAATCAAATTAATGCACAACTAGCAGGAGTTACTATCAAAAGAAAAAGAAAAGAACTTATAAAAGAACGAGAAAAGGAGCTTCGCAACCAATTTACCGAGCCCCTCACTAACCTCTCTGTTTACCAGGGAAAAATATTGATGAAGTTAATCAATCGACAAACCGGCAATAATTGTTATGAGATCCTGCAAGAGTTCAAGGGAAGCCTCAATGCCCGACTCTATCAAACCGTGGCTTTTTTCTTTGGCGGTAACTTAAAGCAAGATTGGGACTTAGCTAAAAACAGAACTGATCGAGATATCGAGAGTATTGTTCGAGAAATTGATGGAACTTGGTATAATAATCCCTACAGACGTTAAACTAATTTTTTATGAAAGTTGATATTCTAGCAGTTGGCGTTCACCCGGATGATGTAGAGCTGAGCTGTTCCGGCACGCTCATCCAAGAAATTAATAGAGGCAAAAGAGTAGCTATACTTGATTTGACGGAGGGCGAACTGGGGACACGCGGAACAGTAAAAACCCGCTATGCAGAGGCGGCTAACGCTGCTATGATCATGGGAGTCCATGAACGTGAAAACCTTTGCATGAGAGATGGCTTTATAGCAAACGATGAAACACACCAGTTAGCATTGATTCAAGCTATTCGTAAATATCGGCCCACAATAGTGCTTGCCAATGCCATGCAGGATAGGCATCCTGACCATGGAAAGGCCGGTCAACTCGTAGCAGACAGCTGCTTTTTAGCTGGACTAGAAAAAATTAAAACTACCAATCAAGATAATACACCACAGCCTCGCTGGCGCCCCTCCTATGTACTACACTATATCCAAGATCGCTTTCTGGAGCCCACTTTTATAGTAGACATCAGTCCAGTCTTTGCCCAACGCATGAAAGCTATTAAAGCATACGGAACACAATTTCATAATCCCGCAAGTAAAAATGAAGAGCCCGAAACATCTATCTCGAAAAAGGGCTTTTTAGATGCGATCGTAGCAAGAGCACAGCTGTTGGGTAAACGAATTGGAGTTGACTATGCAGAGGGTTTTACTACTAGCAAATCAATAGGCTTGCGAAGTGTACATGATTTGATATTAAACGAAACATAAACCGGTGAAAGATAAAGTTACTTTTACATTTCTGCTACAACCAAACAGTAAACGGCTAATTAAAGTAATGCAACTATTACTGATTGCTGTCAACGCTTTTTTTTTATGCTATCTCATACTAACTGCAACACTTATTAGTAACGTATTTCATTTGACTGCCCCTTTTTTATTATTTACGTTTATTTCAATTAGCTGGAGACAAAATAAAAAAGTAACCATAGACACAAAATCAAAACTACTTCTGCTACTTGGCTTTTCATTTGCTACCAACTGGTTGGCAAATTTTTATTGGTTGCCAGGAATAGGTATGATTGGGGCTAGCTATTTATTTGTGCAGGCAATCAGCCCCATCACCATTCAGTTTTCACCTACTACTATAAAATTCAATACTTTCCCCGCACGCACCTATTCATGGGAGAAATTAGATCAGGTAATCCTTAGAGACAATATACTAACCTTAAACTTTTGTAATAATCGTTTTATACAACAGTCAGTGGTGCTTCCTGCTAATTTCAATACAGATCAATTCAATGAATTCTGCCTTTCTCGTTTTGAACCAACTAATCAAGTATGAAAACGCCATTCTTATTATATTCAGATGGGAAAGGAAACATCTTTGAGGACCAAACACTTTATGCCACCGGAAGATCAGGGTGGGATGCCATGCCAGTACCTGATGAAGACTGGATCCCGCTTCCATCTGGAGGTTCACTATACGAACTTCCCGGAAGAAAAGGGATAGGAATAGATGTGAATACGGGCGAAATGCGTTTGTGTGAAAAGGGATGGGCCGTTGCAGCTTTTCTTCCACCTGCACATACAGGTTTTTATTTAGCTGCTTATGAAACAGCAGCAGAAGCTCCTACACTCCCCCTCTTCTGTTATACTGCTGCAGGTTGGCATGCGGATCAATTCTGGGTTCCGGCCATACGCATTGAGCCGGATATTAGACAGGACTGTAGTGGATATAATGATGAAAAAATAAAGCAAGGGGCGCAATCTTTATTAGCAACTTATTCTAAAAATCGATTGGTCAAACACTTGATGGAAAATTGTTGCCAAACCTATAATTGTCCCGCGGCACGTAATTTTTCATTAGGAAGATGGGAATGTCCTATCCCGGTATCTCCTGCTTGTAATGCCAATTGTGTTGGATGTATTTCATTACAACCTGACGAGGAACCCATTGTATCTACCCAAGATCGATTACAATTTAAGCCATTGCCAGAGGAGATTGTTGAGTTTGCCGTACCACACCTCATGCATGCACCATATCCAATTATAAGTTTTGGACAAGGCTGTGAAGGTGAGCCTTTATTGATGTGGGAAACAATTAGCGCTGCCATTCTTGAAATTCGAAAACATACAACAAAGGGTAGCATCAACATCAACACCAACGGCTCGAATCCTGCAGCTGTAAGAGCCCTTTGCAAAGCAGGACTTAATTCGATACGGGTAAGCACAAACGCTGCAAGAAAAAATATTTACACCTCCTATTACCGACCTAATAATTATCAATTTGAGGATATCATAGAGAGTCTAAAAATTGTTAGTTCATTTGGTGGCTGGACCTCTATTAATTATTTTGTATTCCCAGGTATGACAGATTCAGTAGAGGAGGTAGAGGCTTTGAGGAAGTTGATTCGGGATACGGACTTAAAAATGATACAGTGGAGAAATTTTAATATTGACCCAGACTGGTATTTAGGAAAAATAGGAATAACCGAAACAGGCCAAGCCATCGGCATTAAAAACATGCAGCAGCTTTTGCGAGAGGAATTTCCAAATCTACAATTTGGGTATTTTAATCCCCCCATTGAAAGAATCAAAGGAAATTTCCAGCTTGACTTTGCCCATTAATATTTTAACCAAATTTTAGAACAAGCAAAAGCATTGCTGACTGGCTCTGTTCGTTCTACCCTCACCACTGAAAACTGTTTTAATCAGTTTACTGCTTTATAACTTATTTTCGCTTACCCATCTTTATTCATGCTCAAACAGCAAAATTCATATATAACAAAAGCCATTAGTTACACAGCTACTATCGTTGTGCTGTTCATTCTGTTGCTTTTTCTTTTAAAATGGAAGTTACCTTCCTTTGAAAAAGAAACAGCCTTAAGTGGTGTTGATGTAGAGGTAAATTGGCCCCCAGATCCACCAGCGCCTTTTCAAGATGGTGGCGGAGGAGGTGGCCAAGATCTTGCTGCAGCAGAGCAGCCCGGTATTGCCCAACCCGCCATGCAGGATCCCGGAGAGCAACTCCAATCTAAAAATGGTGAAACTGATCCATTGAGCGATCAAGCCGCTATTGCAAGTTCGTCCTTAAAAAATAAAAATTCTAAAGTATTGGCATCCAACATGCCAAAAACTAAACCTAAAAAAAATATTGAACCACCTTCTCCGCCACAACCTAAAGCCGTAATGGGAAAAACAAATAAAGGGAATGGATCAGGTGGGAATGGGGCCGTGGATTTTGAGAAATCAGGGGGAGCTGGGAATGGATGGGGTACTGGAAAAGGTGATGGCAATGGTGGCGGAAGTGGAGAGGGAACAGGCGGAGGTAATGGAACAGGAATTGGCGCAGGGAATGGACCACGCGTAACTCGTGGAGATCGAAAAATTACCAGAAGCTACGCATTTGAAGGGGAACTCAACAGGGCTACACTATATGTTACAATTGCAGTATCGCCGGAGGGTATTGGGAAATTTGTCAGCTTTGCCAAAGGATCTACCGCAACAGGTTCTGCCTACAAACAGGCAATTGTACAATACTTAGAAAAAATTCGTTTTGACGTAAGCGATCATGAATCAATGGTCACGGTGCAATTTAATTTCAGAATAAACTAGCAAGTTTCAGGCTCCCCTATGACTTATCAAGAGACGCTGCAGTTTTTGTATGAGAAGCTACCTGAATTTACACGTATTGGTGAGGCGGCATATAAAAAAGATATTCATAATACTATTTCTCTTTGCAATGCCTTAAACAACCCACACCTACAATTCAAATCCATTCATATTGCTGGCACTAATGGCAAAGGCTCTGTAAGCCATATGGTAGCTTCTATTCTTCAAGAAGCTGGATTTAAAACAGGACTTTACACCTCCCCTCACCTTTATAACTTTAGAGAACGAATAAGAATCAACGGTGAGATGATTAGTGAAGATGCAGTGGTTGCGTTCACGCAACAGGCAATGCCACTTATCGATGCAATAAAACCAAGTTTCTTTGAACTTACGGTGGCTATGGCGTTTGATTATTTTGCAAAGCAACAGGTTGATATTGCAGTTATCGAAACAGGTCTAGGCGGACGGCTAGACAGCACAAATATCATTACACCCTTACTTTCAATTATCACCAATATTGGATGGGACCACATGCAATTTCTAGGAGACAGTCTCGAAAAAATTGCATTTGAAAAAGCAGGTATCATTAAAAAGGAAGTCCCTGTTGTGATTGGAAAAATGCAGGAGGAATCCTGGCCAGTTTTTATTGAAAAGGCAGCCAAAGAAAATGCGCCTATTGTAGTAGCTGGTAGCAATCATTCCGTCGATCATTTTTATTGGGAAAAAGGTAAACTAGTTATAAAAATAAAGTCAGGGCCCAGCTCCACTTTTTTTGAACTGGACCTCAATGGAATTTATCAATGTGATAATTTATTAACTGTTTTATCGGCAATTGAGCAATTGGATAAAGCTGGTTTTGCTATTAGCTCGCCTGCAATCCTCAAAGGGCTGAGTAAGACCAAAAAAAATACTGGATTGCTGGGAAGATGGGAAGAAATCAGTTTGCATCCAACGTTGGTACTGGATGTAGCGCACAATACAGCCGGCATTGAGCAAGTACTCCGGCATCTTCAACAAATCCACTTTAATAAATTACACCTAATCTTAGGAATGGTGAAAGATAAAGATAGTGAGCGCGTGCTAGCTTTACTTCCTAAACAGGCTGCTTTTTATTTCACACAAGCCCATCTCCCAAGAGCCATGCCTGCAACGGCACTAGCAGCACTGGCAAGAAATAAAGAAATCATTGGAACAACACACGAAAATGTTAACGATGCCATTGCCGCTGCCAAGCAACTTGCAATGCCAAATGACTTACTGATTGTTTGCGGAAGTATTTTTTTGGTTGCCGAAGTTGATAGAGATCGATGGGAAACTCACCCCGCTACAGGAGCTAACTGATGTCCGGTGAGCGCAATAAATACATCCTCCAAAGTGGCGGCTTTAATATCTTTTTTTCTTTCAAATCCCTGCTGCAGCAACTGGTCAATAAGTGCATCCGGCGAATCGTATGCAATTAACTTTCCTTGGTCCATGATTGCAATACGATCACACAAATATTCGGCCTCATCCATGTAATGCGTGGTTAACACAATGGTTGTTCCGGTTGCCCGAATCGCTTTAATCAGCTCCCACAAACTCCGGCGTGCTTGCGGATCAAGACCCGTTGTTGGTTCATCGAGAAAAATAACCTTGGGATTATTAACCAACGTGGTAGCAATTGAAAATCGTTGGCGTTGACCACCACTTAATTCCTTCACCTTGGCTTTTGCTTTATCAGCAAGATTAACTAAAGAAAGAATTTGCAGCGGATTTATTGTAGTGTTATAAAGGCCAGCGAACAAATAAAGTAATTGCGTCAAATTCAGCCCGGGATAGTACCCACTGCTTTGCAATTGAACCCCTATCACTTTTTTAATAGCTGCTGCATCACTATCTATATCATACCCACATACCTGGACAGACCCACTTGATTTTTGCTTTAATGTTTCAATAATTTCTAACGTGGTGGTTTTCCCTGCACCATTTGGACCTAGCAATCCAACTATTTCGCCTTGTTGAATGGAGAAGGTAAGCCCGCGTACCGCATCAAAATTTCCGTAACGCTTTTGAAGATTCTTTACTGCTATGATTGGTTCAGGCATCTGTTAATTTTTTCTCGAGATCATCCATCATGCCTACACTTCCAACAAAAAAAGGACATCGCTCATGCAAAGAACTGGGTATGATATCTAAGGTTCGAATATGACCGTTGGTAGCTCTTCCACCCGCAACCGTAACAATAAAGGCAAAGGGGTTGCACTCATAAAGCAATCGCAGTTTTCCGGTTGGCCGTGAACTAGTAGCCGGATACATAAAAATTCCCCCTTTAATTAAATTCCGATGGACATCGGCCACCATGCTTCCAACATATCGTTGACGTAATGGACCGCCCGCTTCAGCTGGTCTGGACTGACAGGCTTTAATATATTCCTGAACGCCTTTTTCGAACTCAAAATAGCTCCCATGATTGACAGAATATATCTTTCCACGTTCCGGACAACGAATGGCTGGGTGACTAAGTGTCCATTCCCCTATCGAAGGATCCAGCGTAAACCCATTAACACCTCTGCGCGTAGCATACACAAGCATAGTGGAAGAACCATATACAATATAACCTGCCGCAACTTGTTGACTTCCTGCCTGCAAAAAATCTTCTCTGGTTACTACGGTGCCCACTGGCGTTACACGTCGATATACGCCAAAAATGGTTCCTATAGAAACATTAACATCAATATTGCCACTCCCATCCAGCGGATCAAACAAGCAAACATATTTAGAATGAATACTTTTTTCGTCATCAAATGCAACAAAATCTTCTAACTCTTCACTGGCAATACCTGCACAACTAATTCCATGCTGTAGCACTTTTATAAATTGATCATTTGCAAAAACATCGAGCTTTTTCACTTTTTCTCCTTGCACATTTACGGTTCCTGCATTTCCTAAAATGTCTACCAAGCCAGCCTTATTCACTTCTACATTTACACGCTTAGCAGCCAAGCCAATATTCCGAAGCAGGTTTGATAATTCACCCGTAGCATGAGGGAAATCACGCAACTGCTGAATAGTAAACTCATCCAAGGTCTGCACATTACGATTAATTGACATGCCTTTTATTTTTGAAGGGTTAGTGTTTGAGTAAGTTTTTTTGCCACGGGGACTCCATTAAGTTTTGCGGGCTTCCAAACTTGCATTTGCTCCAACTTTTCAATTAATGTTTGCTGAAGGGTGCTGTTATCGGCAAGCCCCTTTAGTATTTTGAAATTAACAGGAGTGCCATCACGATCCACTACAAACTCAAATTGAACATAAACTTTTATAAAATCAGCAGGCAAAATAATACGCATAGCAGCAGAAACCTGGTCTAGATAACTATTAAAGGCAGTTATTCCTCCAGGGAACTGTGGCCATTGATCTACCACTTCTACAAGTTTGGGGATAGTTCTAACTCGCTTGGAGGGTAATGTGCGAGGCAAAGTGGCCGCAATTTCCCCAGTTGGCAAGGAGGCAGCAATAGTAGCACGTGCTGAAGTTGCCCCACGCGGTGAATCATTAATATGATATTGTCCATCCCCGGTGATTAACACAATGGGAAGTTTTTTATTTTTTTCAAAATAGAAATAAGCATCTGCTAATTTTTCAGAAAAATTTTTTAAAATAGGATCATCCTTAGTTAGTTCATCCAAGTAGGCCTTGCTCCTGGGCACATCAAATCGACAAGGAAAAATGTGAACGGGTATAAAGTCCTGTCCCGCATCGCGGGCAAACGTTGCCAGAATGTATAATTCGTCGATTTGTTGGTCAGTAATTGGAATACATCCGACGGTCACACAACTACCATGAATATAAATATCTCCGCCAGGCTTACTGGAATCGCTTAGAATTCGATCACTGGCATTAGGATAGTTTAAGCCAAGAGAGAGATAGTAATTACTGAAGGGGTTAAACTCATTGATATAGTAAAACCCCTCAGGAACCTGATAATCCCCTTGTACACGCTTGGGACCTAATGAACCAGCCAGCGCACAAACAGGATATGTTTTAAATAGACTAAAAACAGATTCTGTGGATTGCTTCACCCACACTTCAAGTTGACTGTCATACTTGAATGATCGAATATAAACTTGCGAAACAGGCCACTTCAATTTTTTTGCAATAAACTGCTTTTTTAATGTATCCAACTTTCGTTGCATCGCCTCTTGTGGACGAGGAAAACTTTTTTGGTAGTCGACAAACGAAAGATAAGGTGCGGAAGGGCCAGCACCAAGATTGTATCCAGGTTGCGTCCAACCCTGTGCTGAACAATAAAAAAACAAAAGCAGCAAAAGCTTGCAGCGTTGCATAATACGAATGTACGAAGGGAATATCGGTTAAGAAGCAACCAACTAGAGGTTTCCCCTTGCTTCTTGCTCTCTTTCTATTGCTTCAAACAACGCCTTGAAATTACCCTTACCAAAACTAACAGCCCCTTTACGCTGGATAATCTCAAAAAATAGCGTAGGACGATCCTCAACTGGCTTTGTAAATATCTGAAGTAAATAACCTTCATTATCACGATCTACAAGAATACCCAATTCCTTTAGCGGCGTTAAGTCTTCATCGATGGAGCCCACGCGATCAAGGAGTGTGTCATAATAGGTGGTTGGTACTTGCAAAAACTCAACCCCCCTTTTCTTGAGTGCTGTCACAGTTTGTACAATATCATTTGTAGCCATGGCTACGTGCTGACACCCTTCTCCATTATAAAAATCCAGGTACTCTTCTACTTGACTTTTTTTCTTTCCCTCTGCCGGCTCATTGATTGGAAATTTGACGAAGCCATTGCCACTACTCATTACTTTACTCATCAAGGCGGAGTATTCAGTTGAAATATCTTCGTCATCAAAAGATAAAATATTCTTGAATCCTAGCACCTCTTCATAAAAGGAAACCCATTTATTCATCTGATTCCATCCAACATTCCCCACACAATGATCAACATAGAGCAATCCACAATCACTAGGTTGAAAATGAGGATTTGACCAAGGACGATAACCAGGCATAAATGTGCCATTATAATTCTTTCGTTCTATAAACAAATGAACGGTATCTCCATAGGTATGAATACCACTCATAACCACCTCCCCATCTTTGTCCTGCATTTTCTGCGGCTCCATGTAGGACTGAGCACCACGTTTTGTTGTTTCCTCCCAAGCACGGGTCGCATCTGGTACCCGTAGGGAAAGTGCTTTGACACCATCGCCGTGTTTGTAAATATGGTCAGCTATTGGATTATCAGTTCGCAATGGTGTGGTAAGTACAAAGGTCAATTTGTGCTGCCGAACAGCATAACTAGCACGATCCCTTATTCCCGTTTCAGGACCTGCATAGGCCAATGCTTGAAAACCAAAGGCACTCATGTAATAATGAGCGGCCTGTTTGGCATTTCCTACATAGAACTCAACATAATCCGTTCCCTCCAAGGGCAAAAAGTCAGTAGTTTGACTGGTGTTCAGGGGGCTTGCAAGCGTTGTTTTCATAAAGCAAAAGTAATTTATTTTATCCGCTCGGCTATCTTTGTCAGATGATCAAAGTTGGGATACTTGGCGGAGGGCAGTTGGGACGGATGCTACTGGAAGCTGCCACAAAATTTGAGGTTGAAACACATATACTTGAAAATCAGGAAAACTGCCCCGCTCGTTTACTTTGTGACCACTTTACACTAGGCGATATTAAGGATTTTGATACCGTGTATCAGTTTGGTAAAAAACTAGATTGCATCACCATTGAAATTGAACAGGTTTGCGTAGAAGCTTTAGAAAAGCTGGAAGAAGAAGGAATCAATGTAATACCCCGCCCGGCTGTATTGAGAATTATTCAAAATAAAATTACCCAAAAGGAATTCTATACCAACCACAATATCCCAACCTCCCCCTATCATATTACCAACCAACAAAAAGAACTTTTATCGCTAACACAATTCTTGCCTGCCGTACATAAAATTGGAGTTGGGGGGTATGATGGCAAAGGCGTGGTACTGATAAAAACAGAGGCTGATTTGACACTCGGATTTGATGCCCCATCCGTGCTTGAAAAGATGGCAGAAATTGAAAAAGAGATTGCAATTCAAGTAGCAGTTGCCTCAGATGGAAGTGTTGTAATTTGCCCAGCAGTTGAAATGGTATTTAATCCCCGTCTAAACTTATTGGACTATCAGCTATGTCCCGCAATTCTCGATCAAAAAATTACTGAACAAGTCTTAAAAATTGCATCTAACCTGGTTCGTGCATTCAATTCTCCAGGAATTTTTGCGGTCGAGTTATTTGTAGATAAATCAGGAACTGTTCTTGTCAATGAAACAGCCCCTCGGGTTCACAACAGCGGGCATCACAGTATTGAGGCCCTTGCTACCTCGCAATTTGAACTGCTTTGGCAGGTGCTGCTAAATATACCGCTGGGGCCTACTGAGATTCTTTCCCCCTCGATAATGGTAAATATTATTGGAGCTGATGGACATAGCGGCAAAGCCCTTTTGGAAGGAAAAAAAGAATTAAGCGCTAAATCGAATCTATTTTTACATTGGTACGGCAAATCAGAAACTAAACCAGGAAGAAAAATGGGGCATGTAACTGCACTTAACGTAGAGCCGCCAGCGGCTGCAGTTGTAGCGGATTGGATAAAAAAAACAATTCGATCAATTGCAAAAGAAAACTAGTCAAAAAACGTTACATTAATCCCGCTCAACAATTTTGCTTATGAAACTCAAATGCTGGTCAACCTATCTGTTGTTAGCAGCCTCTCTGCTGGCCTGTGATAGCTCCCCTTCTAAATCTCCTAAAAATGATAAAAATGGGGGTGAAAAAAATAAATCGACCGGTGTACAAGCCTATATAGTTCAACCAGCTTCGTTTGCCGAAACGCTAGAAGTTCCCGGAAACATTCTTGCTAATGAATCAGTTGAGATACACCCTGAAATGTCCGGACGTATCGTGACCCTAAATCTACAAGAAGGAAAAACAATTGATAAAGGAACTGTATTAGCCAAACTTTACGACGGTGACTTAGTTGCACAATTGAGAAAACTAGAAGTACAATTACAATTAGCTCAAAAAACGGAGGAGCGGCAAGCACAGTTGCTAAAAGTCCAAGGAATCAGTCAGCAAGACTATGATATTAGCCTGCTACAAGTCAATAACTTGAAAGCAGACATAGGAATTATTAAAACTAGCTTGGAGAAAACTGAGATAAAGGCCCCGTTCAATGGCCAGATCAGCTTAAAGAATATTAGTGTTGGCGCCTATGTCACTCCTGCAAATGTGATTACAAAAATCAATCAAAATAATATACTAAAGGTTGACTTCTCAATCCCCGAAAAATATAGCGCAAGGATTAAACTCGGTCAACTGGTAGCTCTTGTTACAGCAGGTAATACAGCGGAAACTAATGCTAAAATAATAGCCATTGATCCCAATGTAGAAGAAAAAAGCAGAAGCTTGCTGGTTCGAGCACAACTAATCAACCCAACAAAAGCTGTATTACCAGGAAGTTTTGCAAAAATTAAAATAAGTTTTGATCCTGATCCTAACGCACTGCTTGTCCCTGCACAAGCAATCCTGCCACAAGCGCGAGGAAAGAAAATAATCGTTTATAGAAACGGAATAGCCCAGTTTCAAGATGTGACCACTGGTGTCAGAAGTGCAGAAAAAATTCAAATTATTGAGGGACTACGCATTGGAGATACCATCGTGGTAACTGGACTGATGAGTATTCGTCCTGAGGGTAAAATAACAATTCGCAACATTCAGAATCCACAACCATGAATATCGCCGAGCTAAGTTTAAGACGACCGGTATTGGCCGTGGTCATGAATATTTTAATTGTTCTTTTTGGAGTAATCGGCTTTCAGTTCCTGGGCGTTAGAGACTATCCTGCTATTGATCCTCCTAACATTAGTGTCAGAACTTCATATCCAGGTGCCAATCCTGACATTGTTGAAACACAAATCACAGAACCGCTTGAAAAAGCGATTAATGGTATTGCAGGAATTCGAAACATTACCTCTTCCAGCAGTAATGGTACCAGCAATATCAATGTAGAGTTTGAGTTAGGTATTGATCTGGAAGCGGCCGCAAATGATGTTCGTGATAAAGTTTCACAAGCTGTACGTTCCTTACCATCAGACTTAGACTCTCCTCCTGTAGTCTCCAAAGCCGATGCCAGTTCAGAATCGATTATATCAATGACCGTACAGAGCGAACTAAGAAATCCGCTACAGATCACTGAGTTTGCAACAAACGTATTGGTAGAGCGTCTTCAAACCATACCGGGTGTAAGTGGAGTACAAATTTGGGGAGAGAAGAAATACGCAATGCGAATTTGGCTTGATCCAAACAAGCTAACTGCCAGAGGAATAACCGTAAATGATGTTCAGCAAGCTCTTACAAGAGAGAATACAGAACTCCCAGCCGGAAAAATATACGGCAACTCCATTGAACTGTCTGTAAGAACATTTGGAAAACTAGAAAGCGAGGATGATTTTAACAGCCTTATCATTCGAAACACAGCAGGTAATGAAGTTCGACTCAATGATGTAGGTGAAGTGACCCTGGGTCCAGAGAATGAGGAAACATTATTACGCGGCAATGGAATCCCCATGATATCTATTGCACTGATCCCTCAGCCCGGCTCCAATTATGTTGCGATTGCCGATGAATTTTATAAACGCATTGAGCAAATTAAAAAAGATGTGCCTGCGGATATCAAATTAAATGTAGGGATGGATCAAACTCGATTCATCAAGAAATCTATTCTGGAAGTAAGAGAGACACTGATGATTTCGTTTTTGCTGGTTGTGATGATTATTTACGCTTTTTTCAGGGATTGGATTATTGCGTTACGACCGCTTATAGATATACCAGTATCATTGATTGGCTCCTTTTTCATTATGTATTTAATGGGGTTCACCATTAACGTACTGTCCTTGTTAGCGATTGTATTAGCAACCGGTCTTGTTGTAGACGATGGAATAGTAGTAACCGAAAATATTTACAAGCGTATAGAAAAAGGAATGAATAAGTGGCAAGCTGCCTTGGAGGGCTCAAAGGAGATTTACTTTGCCGTAATTGCAACTTCGATTACGCTTGCCGTTGTATTCCTTCCTATCATTTTTTTAGAGGGATTTGTAGGTCGGTTATTTAGAGAATTTGGAGTAGTGGTATCTGGTGCAGTGCTAATTTCTGCTTTTGTCTCGCTTACACTGACACCCGTTCTGAATGTAAAGCTGAATCGAAAAAATCCATCTGATCATTCTCGCTTCTACAAGTGGTCCGAACCATTTTTTGTAGGTATGGACAGTGTGTACAAAAAACTTTTAGCAGGTTTTATGCAGGTAAAGTGGATGGCATTCTTAATTATTATTGCTTGCTTAGCCTCAATTTATCTGATTGGATCTGGTTTACAATCAGAACTAGCCCCACTGGAAGATCGAAGCCAATTTCGAATTCAGTTGACAGCTCCCGAAGGAACTTCATTTGATGCCATGGATCGTTACATCTCCTCTGTAACAGATATGGTAATTGACTCTGTTCCGGAAAAACGTATGTTATTTAGTCTTACTGCTCCTGGATTTGTAGGAACAGGTAATTCCAACACGGGGTATGTACGCGTCATGCTTGTTGATCCCACCGAGCGAAAACGCAGTCAGTCCTCGATCGTTAAGGCAGTAAATAAAAATTTAGGTCAATATAATGAGGGGCGAGCCATTGTTATTGAAGAACAAACTATTTCTGTTAATAGAAGAGGCGGACAACCCGTTGCGTTTGTAGTTCAACATAATAATTTTGATAAATTAACCAAGGCATTACCAAAATTGCTGGAGGAAGCAAGAAACAGTAAAATATTGCTAAACCCAGATGTAGATTTAAAATTTAATAGACCAGAAATTAAAGTTGAAATAGACCGAATTAAAGCAGGCTCCTTGGGTGTAAGCATTGCAGATGTCTCACAAGCCCTACAATTAGCATACAGTAATCGGAGAATGGGCTATTTTACAAAAGAGGGAAAACAATATAGCGTTGTGGGCCAGGTAAGTCGGGCTGAAAGAGATGACCCAGGAGATTTACGTTTGCTTTTTGTTCGTAATAACCAAGGAGAACTCATTAGCCTGGATAACCTGATTAAAACCGAAGAGGTAAATAGCCCCCCTTCCATTTACCATTTTAACCGATTTAAATCTGCAACGATCTCTGCAAGTTTGCAACCAGGATATACCATTGGTGATGGTATTACTGAAATGGAGAAAATTGCAGAAAAAGTTTTGGATGACACTTACGCCACCGCTCTTACGGGAACATCAAGAGATTTTAAGGAAAGTAGCAGTAACACCTTGTATGCATTCATACTTGCCTTGGTTTTGATTTTTTTAATATTGGCCGCCCAATTTGAGAGTTTTATAGACCCCCTCATTATCATGTTTACCGTTCCACTTGCCATTGCCGGTGCCGTACTTTCCTTGTGGGCATTTGATCATACCCTAAATATTTTCTCCCAAATTGGCATGATCATGTTGATTGGACTTGTTACTAAAAATGGAATATTAATTGTAGAATTTGCCAATAAAAATCAACTACGTGGGTTATCGAAGCAAGATGCTGTATTAGATGCTGCCGGACAACGATTACGCCCCATTTTGATGACTAGCTTAGCTATGGCTTTAGGGGCACTTCCGCTGGCTCTCTCCTTAGGAGCAGCTGCTACAAGTCGTATACCATTAGGAATAGTAATTGTAGGAGGAATTGTATTTTCATTAGTACTTACACTATTTGTAATTCCATCAATGTATACGTACTTATCCCGACCCAAAAAGAAAAGTGAAATTGAATCATTAGTCAGTCCCTCTTAAATAAATAGGATGAATATTTACGGCTTACTTATATTACTTTTTCTTTCTGCCCTTTGTCAAGGACAAGCACCTACTCAAAAATCAATACCCCAAAAACTACCTTTACTTCGAATAGAGGAAGTTTTTGAACAGGTTCTATTGAACAATTACGGGATTCGCATTGCCAGAAATGACTCGGCAGCGTTAGCTATCGAAAAAGGATTTAGTAAAGAAACCTTCCTGCCCCGATTAAATGCAAACACTGGCTTAGTATTTAATAATAATGATCAGTATCAAAAATTCAGCGACGGGGCTATACGTGAGAGAAAAGGGATTCAATCAGACAATACCAGTGCTGCACTAGCGCTAAACTGGCCAATTTTTAATGGGCTTAGGGTATATGCAACACGCGAAAGAGCAGCTGCCCTTCAGCAATTAGGTGAACTAAATCTGCGCAATAATATATTAAACACTCTTTCACAAGCCAGTAATACCTATTATACAATAGTGCAGCAAAAACAACAATTGAAAGCAATTGAAGAACAAATTCAAATCAATCTAGAAAGAGTAAAGCTAGCGGAGTATAAATTATCAATTGGCTCAGGCACTAAACCTGATTTTTTGCAAAGCAAAGTAGATCTTAATGCACAGAGAGCAGCGCAATTAGAACAGTCTTTTACGCTTCAACAGCTTAAGAATGAGTTAAACACCTTAATGGGTCAATCAACCGCCTACAAATTTGAAGTAACGGATTCTATACCATTTAAACCCACCCTCTCGCTTTCGACTCTCCAAGAAAAAGTAGAAAGTACGAATTTACAAATACTAGTAGCGCAAAAAAATATTTCAATTGCAACGTCTACGCTAAAAGAGCAAAAAGCAGATCGATGGCCAACAGTTAATTTCAACTCAACATACAACTTTAACCTGCTTGATAACAAAGCAGTAGTAAATCCTTTTCAACCTCTTTTTAGTCGCAACAGAGGATTAAACTATGGTTTAACAGCTAGCATCCCCCTTTTTAACAACGGGGTTGTACGTCGAAACATTCAAAACGCACAAGTAAATCTTAAAAGAGAACAGCTAGTGCTTGAAAATCAAAAACAACAGATTAATCTAGCCCTTGTTCAGGCCTATAATCAATACCAAGCTGCACAACTGTTATTACGCTTGGAGGAAGAAAACATAATTTTAGCAAGGGAGAATGTGCAGATTGTTTTTGAAGTCTATCGACTTAATGCTACCACGCTGATTCAATTAAAAGAAGCCCAAAAAAGTCTTCAAGATGCTTTCACCAGGCTGATTCGCGCTAGATTTCAAACAAAACAGGCGGAAACTGAATTGCTTCGTTTAAAGGGAGAACTACTCTAATACAGCGTCTCTGGAAAAATTGTCTTTTCTTTGCATTCAAACTTGAGATATGAAGCCAATAGCAGGTATTATCATGGGTAGCGATAGTGATTTATCAGTGATGCAAGGCGCTGCTGACATGTTAAATCAATTTGGTATTTCGTATGAACTAACTGTTGTTTCTGCACATCGCACTCCCGAAAGAATGGTGGAATATGCAAGTAAAGCAAAAGAAAGAGGGTTAAAAGTAATTATAGCTGGAGCTGGCGGAGCTGCCCATCTGCCTGGGATGGTTGCCGCATTAACAACTCTTCCTGTGATTGGCGTTCCCATTAAGTCTTCCAATTCTATTGACGGATGGGATTCGGTACTTTCTATTTTACAGATGCCAAATGGGGTCCCCGTTGCTACTGTTGCACTAAACGCCTCAAAAAATGCAGGGATTTTGGCTGCAGCTATTCTTAGCACCAACGACGAACAGCTTTCTAATAAATTGTCCGATTACAAAAAAGGAATGGAATCAGAAGTAATTGGTAAAGTAAACCGCCTTAAAGAAGAAGGCTGGAAAAACTCATTTGACTAATCCAGGGTTATAATCGTAAAGTGGGATTCAAGCGGAGTTGAGGCCTCCAATATTTTATCAAAAAACGTATTGCCATAGCGAGCATAGTATACCCCGATATTTTCATATCGTTCCTGTAATTGTTCGGCAGGGAACAAAGTATTCTTCAAGGCATGTAGCTTCTTCTCCATATCAGCATACTTTCGTTTAGTAGCTCGAGCCAATTTTTTCTCCATTCCCCTTACTAATCTTTCACTTGTTTTTCCAATAGATTCCGCATGGCCTTTTAATGTAAAATCAACTTCTTCAGCTTTTTCAGCCAGTTGCCTATAAAATTCTTGAAGCTGGATTATTTCTGCATGTAGTGAACAAATTAATTTATCCGCATCAGAATAAAATCCCTCTATTAATTTATCCACTGATTTAAATAATTGAGTAGCCTCCAATCCAAACTTTTCTAATTTAACTGACTGCGCTGCAGCAACCAATAAAAAAGAATTTCGTAATACAAGTGTCGGATATGGAATACCCATTTTTTTAAATAATGGAATCAGTGGAAGCCAATAGGCTACTTCACTACCCCCACCTATGAATGCAATATCAGGTAGTATAAGAGACTGATACAAACCTCTTAAAATTACATTGGGGCTAAACCGCTCAGGATGCTGCTCCAATTCTTGCATTAACTGTTGCTGACTAAATGCTATAGCAGTTCCTACAACCACCCAATTATCATTTACTTTTTCAATTCGCTGACGAAGCCCGTCCTGTAAATAAAATAAATTGATGGGGCGAACAAAAGCCTGAGAGGAATATCCCCACTCCTTCATTTGACTCAGCGCAGTAGTAAGCACTGATTCAGTTTGACCTGCCTCCAAATCAAAGGAACAAATTGGTTTGAAAAGTTCTTTTAAAGCTTTTGCATCCGCGTCTAACACCACAACTCCATAACGCCCCAATAAGCGATTCACCAATCGAAGCGTTGCACGCGCAAGGGTATCCTGTTCTTTATAAGATTCCTTGAGCACGCTAATCCATTCCTTACCATGGGGCAATACTCCCCACTCCCCCTCCAATTGCTGTATTAACGAATGTAAAGCTTGATCAACCTTCATTCTACCTACAGCGCCCTCTTGTGAGGTATTCCATCTATGCGTATGGTCACCAACATGTATATGATTTAACTCCTCCATATCAGCATCCTCACTTCCGATATAAAATACAGGAACAAAATCTTGATCAGGAAATTGCTCCTTACAATAGGTAGCCAAACGAACGGCATGTAAAATCTTATAAAAAAAATAAAGTGGCCCAGTAAAAAGATTATTTTGATGTGCAGTGGTAATGGTAAAGGTGGAGGACGCTAATAAACGTTCAATGTTATCACGTACGGGAGTACTCAACTCGATACCCTCGTATTGTTGCTTGAGATGTGCGACAAGTGCGGATCGGTTGGTGGGAAATTGCTGACGTTGTTTTATGGCTTTTTTCAACCCCGATAGGTCCGGAGACAATAGTGGCAAAGTGAATAACGAGGACTTTTGTTCGATATAATCAAGAACCAAGGGGCTAAAAAATCCTGTCTCCCGATAAGAAATATGCTTTCTAGTTATAGCCATGGATTATAAAAGTAAGAAGTGTTCAGAAACGATTCACCGCAAATGGTTTTAAATCAATAGAAGGAGGCAATTCATCCACAATCTCGCGAACTAATTTGCCAGTTCCTGCCCCCAAACTTAGCCCCAACATAGCATGCCCAGTGGCTATGGTAAGATTTGAAATGGAGGGCAGTTTTCCTATATAGGGAAGTCCATCTGCTGAACAAGGACGATAGCCATACCAAACCTTATCAACTGGTGGTACATTCACCTGAAGGGTAGGATAAAACTGCTTTACCGCCTTGACTATACCAGCTACCCGATTCATACGAGGGGGAGTTTGGTGAGAAGTAATCTCCATAGTACCTCCAAAACGTATAGCTGTGCTACTGAAAGGGGTAACAGCAACACGCCCCTCCACTAAAATAGCTGGATAGTTTACGCCATGCGCTTGCTCCTCCATTGTTATAGAATACCCCCTTCCTGGCATCATGGGAATAGAAATACGCAAGGTTGACAATAATTGCCGGCTCCATGAACCTGTTGCCACTACTACATGGTCAGCCATTAACTCACCTCCGCTATGTACAACTTTTTTAATTTTTTTTCCCTCCTTCGTAAAATCAACAACAGTTGCGTTAGGAAGCAACTGCACCCCCTCCGCTTGCAAATGAGCAATTAGCCGTAACATTAATTGATTGGGCGAACAATGCGCATCGCATCCAAAATAAAGAGCCCCAATAGCATTAATAGGAATATTGGGTTCTAGTAAAGCAAGTGCTGATTGGTCCACCAGTTTTGTATCATGCAATCCCAACTCATGCGCTTTTTCCAACGTATATTGCGCATGAACAGCCTTCTCTTCTGTTTGAAAAACTTCAAGCAATCCTTTTTGTTGAAATAGAAAATCAAATCCAGCCATCTTACTCCATGCTGAATACTCTTGACGGCTTAACAGGGAGATATCACGTAAAGGAATGGCTGCTTCCTCAACACGCTTGGCTGTAGCTGCGCGCATAAAATGCCATCCCCACTGCAATAGACTCCAGTCTAATCGGGGTTGGACATAGAATGGGCTTTGTGAATTTAACATCCAACGCAAACCTTGTCTTACAATACCTGGTGTAGCTAATGGAATGAAATGACTAGGGCAGATATAGCCAGCGTTACCATAAGAGCAAGAAGTTGAAAAATCAGTTTGATCGACAACTGTAACTGCATGACCTGCTTTTTTCAAATAAAAAGCTGCACTCAATCCAACAATTCCTCCGCCAATTATTACAACGTGCATAATTAAAATTAGATTACTTGAAAACCGTGCGCATAAGGATCATCTGCCGTATCAATCCAAATGGTGTTATATCCAAACACACGAGCCCAGCCCTTTATGCTAGGAATAATTGCAGGAAAATCACCAACAGTGGTGAGTGCTTCTACTCTTCCTTCAAAAGTGCTACCAATAATACTCTCATGAATAAAACTATCACCCTTATTTAATTTTTCCTTGGCAGCCCATTGAGCCATTCTAGCACTGGTTCCAGTGCCACAGGGCGAACGATCTATTGCTTTGTCTCCATAAAACACAGCATTTCTAGCAGTGGAAGTAGGATGTAGTACACTACCAGTCCACAATACATGTGAACAACCCTTGATGTAAGAATCTAATGGATGCACCACTTTAATTATTTTATTAATCTCTTCCCGTAACGCACGCGCATAGCCTACCAAAGCAGCAGCTGTATAATGTTCCAACCCTTTAAAATTCTCTTGCGGATCTACTATGGCATAAAAATTTCCCCCATACGCAATATCCACTTGAAGCGCCCCTAACCCAGGACAATTTACAGTTACGCCTTCCTGATATAAAAAAGAAGGAACATTCGTTAAGGCCACCCACTCTACACGAGTTTTTCCGTTTTCCGCCCTGTACCCATATTTGATTTCGATTAATCCCGCTGGTGCTTCCATCTTCAGAAAACCAGGAGTTTTAGGTATTACTAATCCCTCCTCAATGGCTATGGTTATAGTACCAATTGTGCCATGTCCGCACATGGGAAGACACCCACTGGTTTCAATAAAAAGAACGGCCACATCATTTTCCGGATCTTGAGGGGGATACAGTATACTACCACTCATCATATCATGTCCACGAGGTTCAAACATCAAGCCCTTTCGGATCCAATCGTATTGTTCAATAAATTGAATACGCTTTTCTCGCATACTATTGCCCGATAATACGGGGCCGCCCTCCTTGACTAATCGGACTGGATTGCCACAGGTATGGGCATCAATACATTGAAAAATATGCTTCATGACAATACAGGTAGGGCATAAAGATATCAACTTATCAAGGTAATTTTGTACCAAATAAACAAATGGAGACCTACGGCAAAATATTACTTGTAGCCATGCCAGTTTTTCTGCTTTTGGTGTTAGTAGAAAAACTCTATGGAAAAGCAAAAGGCTTTGATACGGTTCGTCAAATGGACATGATTTCATCGTTGAGTTCCGGTGTAACAAATGTTACTAAGAGCGTGCTGGAATTAACCATCATTATTGCCATTTACCCTTTTTTGTTACACCACTTTGCACTTACAAAAATTGAAAATACAGCCCTGGTCTACTTCCTCACCTTTATCATACTTGATTTTAACGGCTACTGGATTCACCGATGGAGTCATAAGATTAACTTATTCTGGAATCTTCATGTGATACACCACAGTAGTGAGGAATTTAATTTGGCTTGCGCTCTACGTCAAAGCATTTCCGCTTTCTTTAATTTATTTACGATCCTCTTACTCCCTGCTGCCTTATTAGGCATTCCACAAGCTGTCATTAGTACGGTGGCCCCCCTGCATTTATTTGCACAGTTTTGGTATCATACTCGTCATATTAACAAGTTGGGATGGTTAGAAAATATTTTGGTTACCCCTTCCCATCATCGTGTTCATCATGCCATCAATCCTGAATACATGGACAAGAATCTTTCTCAGATTTTCATTATTTGGGATAAACTATTTGGAACATTCCAGGAAGAATTAAAAGAGATACCTCCCATCTATGGCATTACAAGACCTGCCCGTACATGGAACCCGATTCGCATTAACTTTCAACACCTATGGCTACTAGTAACAGATAGCTGGCGAACAAAAAAGTGGAGCGAAAAGTTTTCTCTTTGGTTCAAACCCACTGGATACAGACCAGCAGATGTAGCAACGACTCACCCTGTTTATAAAATTGAAAATGTATACCAGTTTGAAAAATACAACACACAATCCTCCCCCCTTTTTACGGCCTGGGCTTGGACACAGCTGATATTTCTGCTACTATTTATTTCTTATTTATTTGGATCAATTGCCAATATTAATGCATTGAATTCATCCTACATTTTTTGGTATGGTGCCTTCATATTTATTTATGTATTTGCATTAACCGAACTAATGGACAGAAATAAAATGGCTATCAGTTGGGAAATGCTAAAGTTTGGCTTGGGTTTTGGACTCATTTTCTGGCAACAAGATTGGTTTGGCCTGACTACTTTCTTTTCACAGGCATCCATGCTTGTAACCGGTTATCTTTTGTTCTCGCTAGCCACCAGTACCTGGTTCTACCTGAAACACAAACGGGAAGATGAATTAGTTTTTACAAAGGGCTAGGGCTGCAGCACCCCGTTTTTAAATCGAGGAATGGCAAGCGGGTTACTATCCTGTAACGGCAGCGGCAATAATGCGTTTGGCCAATTCTGATAGGCAATTGGTCTTAAAAATCTTCTGATTGCATCTTCACCCACTGCGCCAAATCTTGCATCACTGGTTGCTGGAAATGGCCCACCATGTTGCATACTTTTGCAAACTTCAACTCCTGTTGGAACTCCATTAAAAATTAATCGTCCACATCTAATTTCAAGTATCGAGATCAGTGATCGATACTCCACTAATTCCTGCTCCCTTGCAAAGATTGTTCCCGTAAGTTGTCCCTCTAGATGCTTGGCAACGGCTAATAGCGCTGCAGCATCTTTGCATTGGACAGCGATAGTGAATGGTCCAAAATTTTCCATTTGTAATAATTGATTAGACAACCAATCTTCAGCAGTTACTTGAATGATTAGCGGACTAGCCTCCCCCTCTCTAGAAGGGGTACAGCCTTGTGCCAGCACACTAACACCAGGCTGTTGCAATAGCTGCGCTGTATTGTTTTGAAAGGCACTTGCTATTCCTTTATGAAGAAGTGGAGCAGGATTAATAGAGGAGGTAAGAGCAGAAAGTGCTGCTAAAAAATTATCCCACGCATCACTCTTAATTCCAATTATTAACCCAGGCTTTGTACAAAACTGTCCTACTCCAAGGGTGAAGGAGCTCACTAATTGACTGGCAATCTCCGCATGTGAAAGACTTAATTTTTCAGGAAGAACAAAAACAGGATTCAAACTTCCCATTTCTGCAAATACCGGAATGGGGATGCGTCTTGCAGCCGCCCAATCAACCAATTGTTTACCTCCTGTAAAGGAGCCTGTAAACCCTACCGCTGCTGTATCTGAATGTTGAACTAACCATTTACCTACCTCAAATGACGCACCATAAACGTGCTGAAAAATACCAGCAGGTAATCCACACAAAGCCAAAGCGGCTGTTATACAAGTAGCCATAATGGTGGATGTTTCAGGATGGGCAGGATGTGCCTTGACTATTACTGAACATCCTGCAGCAAGAGCGCTAGCAGTATCGCCACCTGCTGTTGAGTAAGCAAATGGAAAATTACTTGAACCAAAAACTACTACAGGGCCAAGCGGAATCAATAGCTTTCTAATAGCTGGTTTTGAAGGCTGGGCTAAGGTATCCTGATCAATTGATGCTTCTAGGCAATATCCTTTTTGACAAGCTGCCCCATAACTTTCCAATTGAAAGATAGTCCGGTTCAACTCATTGTTTAATCTAGTTTCTGGCAGATTTGTTTCCTTAGCAGCGGCCGCCACCAATTGGGTACGTGATTGCTCAATCTGTTTTGTAATGGTTGAAAGAAGTTTCATACGTTCCGATGGAGACGTATGTTTATACATGTGAAAAGCTTCAATAGATTGATCAAGCACCTGATCAATTTGAGCTTTGTTGGCATCGATTGGATTCATAAAATAAATTAAATAACCGGTTTGTTAGCAATTGCCTTACGGATAATGGTCAGCACTCGCTCACGCTCTTCTCCTACTAATGTTAACCGGGGAGCGCGAACAAACTCACTTCCAATTCCAGTTTCCTGAGCCGCCAACTTAATGTACTGAACTAACTTGGGATGAATATCAAGTTCAAGTAAAGGCATAAACCATCTGTAAATGGAGCGCGCCTCAGCTATTCTACCTGCTTGTGCTAACTCCCAAATAGCCACTGTTTCAGTAGGAAAAGCATCCACTAATCCTGCCACCCAGCCGTGTGCCCCCAAACAAATTTCCTCAAGAGCAAGTGTATCAACACCACAAAAAATTTTAAAACGATCTCCAAACCGATTCAACATACGAGTGAGATTAGTAACATCTCTAGAACTTTCTTTTAGCGCCTGAATGGTAGGGTATTCAACTAACTGATCAAATAATGCCGGATGAAAATCAATTTTGTAATCAACTGGGTTATTATAAATCATAATCGGCAAGTCAGTAGCAAAGGCTACAGCCTTAAAGTAAGTAGCAGTTTCACGATCATCAGACTTATAACGCATGGGGGGGAGCAACATTAATCCATCTGCACCCCAGGTTGCAGCCAACTTAGCTTGGGTTACGGCATCAGCAGTTGAAGCCTCAGCAATATTGAGAATAACAGGAATCTTTTCCCCTACATTAGCTTTTGCAACTTGTACCAGTTGTTGCTTTTCCGCAACTTGTAATGTACTAGCCTCCCCTAAGGAGCCCCCTATTATAAGCCCGTGAACCCCAGCTTTGCACTGCGCCGCTATATTCTTTTCAAATAAAGAAATGTCAAGCTTATCTTCTTTGGTGAAGGGCGTGAGTAATGCGGGGTAAACTCCCTGCCAATTTACAAGCATAGATGATGTTTTTGTGAAGATAATAAACCTAGAGAGACCTTAATCGAGTAGTTCACCCTCTAAATCATAATCATACGCCTTGGTAATACGAACGTTAACAAACTGACCTGGCGATAACTTTTGCTGAGTTGGAATAATAATTTCATTATCAACTTCAACTGAATCAAATGCAGAACGGGCTATGTAACGTCCCGCTTCTTTTTTATCAACGATAACACGCAACTCCTGTCCAATTTTTCTCTGATTCAACGCATATGAAATGTCCTGCTGCCACTCCATTATTTCCTGCGCTCTTGCTTCCTTTTCTTCTTGCGAAAGTGTATCTGCTTGCGAGTAAGCTGACGTATCTTCTTCATGCGAATAAGTAAATACGCCCACACGGTCAAATTGTTGGGCTGTCAAAAATTCCTTTAATGCCTCAATATCCTCTCTTGTTTCTCCGGGAAAACCAACAATCAAAGTTGTACGCAGACAAATTCCAGGGATAGTTTTACGAATAGTAGTAAGCAACTCCTCCATTTCTGCTCTTGTAATCTGACGCTTCATAGCCTGCAACATTCGATCTGAAGCATGTTGCAATGGCATATCGAGGTACTTGCAAATATTGGAACGATCTCTGATCACATCGAGCACTTCCAAGGGAAACTTAGAAGGATAAGCATAATGTAATCGAATCCATTCAAGTCCTTTTATATCAGCAAGTCGATTGAGCAATTCAGGTAATGCTCTCCGCTTATATAAATCCAAACCGTAATAGGTAAGCTCCTGCGCAATCAACATGATTTCTTTGACCCCACGACTCACCAACAACGCTGCCTCTTCAACCAATGATTCAATGCTACGGCTTACATGTCCTCCACGCATCAGAGGTATTGCACAAAATGAGCAGGTCCTGTTACAACCCTCAGAAATTTTGAGGTAGGCATAATGACTGGGTGTTGCCAACAAACGTTCCCCAATTAACTCGGCTTTGTAATCAGCCTCCAGGGTTTTTAGTAACAGTGGCAATTCCATTGTTCCAAAATAGGCATCAACTTCAGGAATCTCCGTTTCTAAATTAGACTTATACCTTTCACTCAAACAACCTGTCACATAAACTTTTTCAAGTTTTCCTCTTTTCTTTAACTCCACTTGTTCCAATATTGTTTGTACACTTTCTTCCTTAGCCTTATCAATAAAACCACAAGTATTTACTACCACAATTTGGTGATCGAGTTTTGCATTCTCATGCACCACATCAATATTATTAGCCATGAGTTGACCACTTAGCACTTCACTATCCACCATATTTTTACTACAGCCTAAGGTGATGATATTTACTTTTCGGGGATGAAGTTGACGCGTCCTCATGAAGCGGGGTGTGGTTGAATAGAAAATAGGCTTTCCACAAATGACTGCTGATCAAAAACCAATAGATCAGTGGCTTGTTCGCCCACTCCAATAAATTTTACAGGTATCTTGAATTGATCTGCTATAGCAAGCACTACTCCACCCTTTGCGGTGCCATCCAATTTTGTGACAGCTAATGCAGTGATGGGAGTAGCCGCTGCAAAATGTCGAGCTTGCTCCAATGCATTTTGTCCTGTTGAGCCATCCAATACTAAGAGAATTTCATGTGGTGCATCAGGAATGGATTTTTGTATAACGCGTTTTATTTTACTCAACTCTTCCATTAAATGCGCTTTATTATGCAGACGACCAGCCGTATCGATTAGTACTACCTCCGTATTTTTTGAAAGTGCACTTTGTACCGTATCAAAAGCAACAGCGGCAGGATCACTACCTGTTGTTTGTTTTACTATAGGTACTCCAATTCTCTCACTCCAGATGGTAAGCTGCTCTACGGCCGCTGCCCGAAAGGTATCAGCAGCACCCAGTAATACAGTCTTACCGGCCTCCTTGAAATTATGCGCTAACTTTCCAATAGTGGTGGTTTTGCCTACCCCATTAACTCCTACCACCAATATTACATAAGGCCTATTTGGTAGGTCTGATTTGAAATCATAACTCGATGAAGTTGAATTATTTGAGAACAAAGCCTCAATTTCATTTCGAATCATTTCCTGCAGAGCCTCAGGAGAGGAGAATTTCTGCTTTGCACCTGCTTTTTCTACACGCTCTAGGATCCTAACTGTGGTGTCTACCCCCACATCAGCTCCGAGAAGCGCCTCTTCTAATTGGTTTAACAACTCTTCATCGAGGCTGGTTTTGCCTGTTAAAATCCCAACTAAGCGAGAAAAAAAACCCTCCCTTGTTTTTTTCAAACCTTGGTAGAGTGATTCTTTTTCTTTTTTACCAAACAGTTTACTGAAAAAACCCATGTTGGAAAGTTAAAAAAAAAGCTGTCGGACCGAAGTGAGACAGCTATTGAAGGGTTTCCCCTAAATTAATTTGAATTTACTTCTGCGCTAAAAACTCCTTCACCTTGTCTTTGTGCACCATCTGTTCTTTAAAGGTATAGGCACCAGTTTTGGGGCTGCGTACAGCCTTGATAACCTTTGTATAATTTTTTGCTTCTGCGGCTTGCTTAGGGTCTTTCTTAATCGCGGTTTTTGCTGCTTTTGCCATACGAGAGCGTTAAATACTGTTAGAGGATTAGATTACTTGATTTCTTTGTGTACAGTTACTTTCTTGAGGATGGGATTAAACTTTTTTAATTCCATGCGCTCAGGATTATTCTTTTTATTCTTTATCGTAATGTAACGGCTGGTACCAGGCTGACCACTTGTTTTGTGCTCAGTACACTCTAAAATTACCTGGACGCGATTGCCTTTTTTTGCCATGATTGAAACGGTTTAATCGTTAAATTTTTTCTCCTTGTGCTCTCAACTGCTTCACAACACTGTAAAGACCGTTTTTGTTGATTGTACGGATAGCTTCAGTAGATAACTTGAGGGTAATCCATTTATCTTCTTCTGCCAGATAAAAGCGCTTACGCTGCAGATTAGGCAGAAAACGACGCTTGGTCTTGATATTAGAATGGGACACTTTGTGACCGCCAACAGGCGTCTTTCCAGTGACCTGACATACTCTTGCCATATAACACAAATTTGGGACGGCAAAGTTAAGGGAAATCAGTGATTTAAAAGACAGAAGTCCCTTTTTTTTATGCCCCAAGGCTCAAGGAGGTATTTCCCACTTTTGATTGAATTTGCTTTTGAGGTAACTTCGCTGCCTGTTCGGTGCCCTAAACGCCTGACAGTTAACACCCAAAAAAACAAATTTATGGCATACGATGTACTTGTACTGGGAAGCGGACCTGGCGGCTATGTGGCTGCAATCAGAGCGTCACAATTGGGGCTTAAAACAGCAGTCGTAGAAAAAGAAAGCTTGGGAGGCGTTTGTCTTAATTGGGGCTGTATTCCTACCAAGGCTCTGTTGAAAAGTGCACAAGTAAATGAGTATATCAAACATGCCAAAGATTTTGGAATTGAAGCTACGGGACAACCTCAATTTGATGCTGTCATACGAAGAAGTCGTGGAGTAGCTGACAAGATGAGTAAAGGCGTTCAATTCCTAATGAAGAAAAACAAGATTGATGTGATAATGGGTTTTGGAAAAATCACAGGAAAAGGAAGGCTGGAAGTAACTGATAAGGAGGGGAAAAAACAACTAGTAGAAGCCAAACACATTATCATAGCAACAGGAGGAAGAAGCCGTCAGTTGCCCACAATGCCAATTGATGGTAAAAAGATTTTGGGCTATCGCGAAGCCATGGTATTACCCTCAATGCCAAAGTCTATGATTATTGTGGGTAGCGGAGCCATTGGAGTAGAGTTTGCCTATTTCTACAACAGCATGGGTACAAAAGTTACTATCGTAGAATTCTTACCCAGAATTGTTCCTGTTGAGGATGAGGATATTTCAAAAGAGTTAGAGAAGCAATACAAGAAAAATGGCATTGAAATCCTAACCAGCAGTGAGGTAACCGCTGTAGATACAACTGGAGCTGGCGTTAAAGCAAAGATTAAAACTGCCGCTGGAGAGAAGATAGTAGAAGCAGATGTGCTACTAAGTGCCGTTGGAGTGGCTGCAAATATTGAAGGAATTGGTTTGGAAGAAACTGGTGTAAAAACAGAAAAAGGCAGAATAGTAGTTGATAAATACGGACAGACAACTATTCCAGGTATTTATGCAATTGGAGACTGCGCCCCAGGTCAAGCACTTGCACACGTAGCAAGCAAAGAAGGGATTATTTGTGTGGAGGCCATTGCCTATCAAGAAAAAAAGTATAACCACCAACCTGAACCCATTGATTACAACAATATTCCAGGGTGCACCTATTGCATTCCAGAAATTGCTTCTGTCGGTTACACCGAAAAGCAAGCTAAAGAGGCCGGATACGAAATTAAAGTTGGCAAATTTCCACTTAGCGCCAGTGGCAAAGCATCTGCTGCAGGCCATACAGAGGGGTTTGTGAAAGTAATTTTTGATGCAAAATATGGAGAGTGGTTAGGCACTCACATGATTGGGTATAATGTAACAGAAATAATTGCCCAAACTGTAACTGCCAGAAAACTTGAAACTACTTATCATGAGGTGCTGAACTCCATTCACCCCCACCCGACCATCAGCGAAAGCGTAAAAGACGCTATTGAAGTGGCCTATGGAGAAGCCATACATCTTTAAAATAAAGAAGGGCTCCCGAAAGCGGGTGCCCTTTCCATAAGCATGATTGAGGTTGCGACCTGTAAACCCAACAAGCAAGAGACAGCAGGATGTAGCATATTGCTGCATCACACTTGAATATTTTTTAACAAATGAGGCATTTTTTCAACTTGCTGGCAGGATTTTTACTGCTTTCAGCTCAAAGCTGTCAGCCAAAAACAGCCGAGGAAGAGCAGAAAACCACTAACGCGGTTCTCCCACTAAACTTTTCCGTGGTAGCAACCTACCCTCATGATACAACTTCTTACACGCAAGGGCTACAACTGGGGGACGAAGGACTATACGAGGGAACTGGGCAATATGGAAATTCCCGACTTCTCTTAACCAACCTAACTAATGGGAAGATCATAAAAGCCCTTGATCTGGATGAACAATATTTTGGGGAAGGCATTACAATTTTAAATGACACGATTTATCAATTAACCTGGAAAGAGAATAAAGTTTTTCAATACACTAAAGATTTTAAAAAGATCAATGAGTTCGCTATTGACAAGGAAGGCTGGGGACTCACTAATAATGGAAAGGATTTGTTGTTAACCAACGGAAGTTGTGAGCTGTTCTTTTATAACCCTAATGGGATGCAATTACGCAAGAGCCAACTGGTAACGGAGAATGGAAGCCCTAGCTATAACCTGAATGAACTTGAGTTTGTAGGCGGATACCTATATGCAAACCAATACACCACCCCTTACATTTTAAAAATTGACACTACAAATGGAGAGGTGGTTGCCAAAATAGATTTATCCTCACTTTGGGAGCAAGTGAAACAATTATTTAGTGGAGCAGAAGTTCCCAATGGAATTGCCTACAATTCCGCTACCAATCGATTTTTAGTTACTGGGAAGCTGTGGCCTCAAGTGTTTGAAATTACACTTGGTCAATAACCAATTTCATAAATTAAGGAACTAGCTCTTTCTGTATCCTGGATTGTCTTGAGTGAAGATTGTATACCCAGCCAAAAGCTTTTTAAGTAGTTAACACGACCCTCCTGATACTGGGTACTTAGCATGGCAACATAGAAAGAATCAAACCACATCGGTTTTATTGCATGTACCTTCAACTGATTACTACTCATCAACTGTCGCATGGCGGGGGGTGAAAAATGATACAGATGACGTGGCACATCATAAGCAGCCCAATGGCTGCCAAAATAGAAAGCATCAACTGAAGTGTAGTTTGGCATCGCAATAAAGATTCGACCCTCAGGCTTCAACAACCGACGTAGGTGCTGCAGCGTTTCATTGAGTTCGTGCACATGCTCTAGCACGTGCCAAAGTGTTATAACATCAAAATGAGCAGCAGGTAATTCCGCAAAAGCTGCGAGATCCAACAACTCAACGCCAAATTGATTTTTTGCAATTGAACGCGCATTAGCTGCGGGTTCAACTCCAATTACTTTCCAATTATCTTTTTGCATGTGGGCCACAAATGCACCTGTTCCACTGCCATAGTCTAACAAATTTCCAATCGGCTCTACAATTGAGGATCGCACCAATTTACTTTTTTGTGCTAGTGTGATTTTTCGAACTCTTTGGTATAAACGATTAATTATCCCTTCACGGGTGTTAGAATGAGAAATATACTCAGCGGATTGGTAGTAACTACTGATGGATGCAATACCAGGAGCATTCATCGTAATTCTTAGGGTGCATTGATTACACTCATACAATCGGAATGACTCTTTAGTAATAGAATGATCAATTACATCAAAAACCAATTTCCAGGAATTGGATCCACAGGCTGGGCAATGAGTTGTTATCGAATCGTGGGTCACCAAGATCTATAAGTTGGAGTTGACTGTAAAGGAGTGATTTTTGCTGGATTAGAAAACATTGAAGGGGTAAAATGCCAATAGGAAACAATCCAAGCTAAAACTATTAGTGTAACAACAAGCATTAAGAGCATCCATCCACTCTTCAAAATGAATTTAGCTTTTTGCTGTTTCAAGTTTTTTGCCATGGTTATAGAATCAACTGAGGATTCACCAACCTGGACAGCATGCGCTACATTTTCACGAATTACTTTCTCTGCTTTTACAGCCATCGGAGTGGTATACGATTCATTGGTAGCTGTGAACTGCAAATTGCCAGCAGCGTCAAGTTTCCAATTGCCAATACCCTTCCATGATACCCATTCTTTTTCACGCGGATAGGAACTAAGATGCTTCAATACAGTTTGATATTGCTGAAGAACCATCGCTGCAGGAATATTATCACGAGAAGAAAGCCAGTTAATAAAATCTTTTGCTTCAACCTGGTTGGTTGGCTCAAAATAGAACTCCTGTCTAGGAGGCTCAATTTCTCTAGCCGCAATATCAAGCTGGGCAGAAATGTTGAGGACTCGTATGTACCCCAATCCATCTAGGGGGAGCTGATTGGAAAGAGCGAGATATTCTCTAAATACAGGTATCAAGGTTTCCTTTTTGGATCCGGCGAAAATACAACACCTGCCATAAAATTAAACCCATATACAGGGTACTGTGCCCATCGTTGGTATGACTGATTGAATAAATTGCCAACCCTTGTCCATAATTGCCAAGACTTAGCAACCTGAAACTCCAATTGGGTGCTCAGGTCCACTGAGCCCTTCAACCTGTCCGATTTTCCATCTGCTTGCAAAAATTGAGCGCCTCTCCACATAAACAAATCAGTTTGCCAATTAAAACTACTTCCAAACTGCACGCGACTCCCACTTTTCCATTCAAGTGGGAGTAACCCCCAAGCCTTTTTTTGTTCCACCAACCCCCTAAATTGATTAAGCTGAAGTGTTGAATAAAGATGAATACGCTGCCCAACTTGGTAATTGATTTCGCCCTTTATATGCAACTGTACTAGTCGAGGCTCATACACCACTTTAAATGTATTTTTAAATAATTGACTGGTATCTGTCACAAATAAAGGCATGTTTTGATGAATCAAGCTAGCCCCACGTACGGCAAAGGTCAAATAAGGACTAAGCGCGCCCTTTAAACCAAGATAAGCCTCCTGGGTTTTTGTATTCAATAACCGTAAAGGGAAAGTAAGCCAGTTATTAGCATTAAATAATTGCTGGTAAGTATTTACAACAAACTTTCCTTCCCAACCAGCAGTCAAAAGCAAACGGGTACTATCTAACTGATAGACAACTGAAATCTGGGGGAGTAATTGCCCACCAATACGATCCCAAACTGGGTTGATCCCAGCGTTAAAATTCAATTGTCCATTACTATGCTTTAACCCAAGCAATAATCCTACAGCACTATTTTGAAAAACAGCTGACCCACGTTTAAGTTGAACAGATTGCGCATCCAATGCAAGGCCAATTGACCAATTGTCTTCAATGAATTTTTGAACTGGTAAACTAAAACGAATGGCTAGTTCACGCCCTCCATGTTGATCTGAAAAAGAATTCAAAAAGAGGTCCCCCTGGTAGCTAATGCCAAAATCGGTTAGTGCAGTTCTATTAAATCCCACTCGCCCACCCGCTTTAGTAAAAACATCTTTTATGGAGTCAATAGTCGGAATGATAGTTCCAATTGGGAATCCATATTTATAAACAGCCTGACGATTAAATTCAAAATTACCATCTACACCAAAGGGTTTATTAGTTAATTGCTTAAATCCATTTATTAAAATTCCAGTTTGCGCAAACTGTTGGAAAATTTGTTTCCCCTTGGCCGCATGATGATAAGCACTGAAGGAATATCCTGCCTGTTTAGCGCTAGCCCCTGAAAAATGAGCACGTAGGTAAGGAGATTTAAAATTTCCAAACCCAGCTTTTACAGTAATAGCTGTGTGTGCTAAAGAGGAGTCTTTTTGATAAGACAAGGGCATAACAGGTTTCAAAATAAAAGCCGACTGCCATCCTTGGGAGGGAATAGCATACCGAAGTGAAATACTGGATGTATCAGGATTTGGTAAATTGGGAAGAAATTGAAACTTGGGGAATTTTTTAACCGTAGGCTTGTAAGCAGACACAATATCTACACTTTTAACTCCGCTGGCAGGCTGCGCCAATCCCTTTGAAGTAAAAAAGAGTATAAAAATAGCAGCTGAAATATAATACCGATAGTACACAAATAAATTTTTAATAAGGAGTTGTTGCATCATTACTTTTCAGATTTCTCATTTTCAATACGCACCATTTTTTCCTGTGCCTCTTGCTGCAATTGCGGATCAACTGCATTTTCAAATACACTTTGATAAGTTGCTTTTGCGTTAAACAAATCCTTTTGAACATAATATATATCTCCGAGGAGTAAATAGGCCTTTGTAACCCAGTAACCGTAGCTGCCTGAACGATTAATTGTTTCAAACGCACTTTTCTCTGCTAACTTATGCTGCTTTTGTCTAAAATAATGAGCCGCTATTTCATAACGCGCCTCAGCGGCCAAGGCTGCTTTATTAAATTGTAAAACGCGCTGTAAGTGCTGCAGCAATAACAACTCCTTCCCCTCTCCAATTTGATATTTTGCAGCAACCAAGGCTTGCAAGGCTTGGTCATCTGCTGTTTTTTCTTTTGATTGTAATAAGGAATCGCCATAACGACTAGCCTCGCTCCAATTTTTTTGCTGATAATTTGCACGTAATAGCCCTCTATAGGCTTCCAGCCGATCAGCCTGCGTTACTCCTGTGTTTAAAAATTGTAAATAATAGTCAGCGGCAGCAGCATAATTCTTTTGCTCAAAAAAACTGATTCGTGCAGCAGCAAGTAAAGCATCTTTAAAATAACGGCCCCGCCCATTTTGCACAACCACTTCAAATTGGATCATTGCTTCTACCCACAGTTGTTTCTGTTGATAACACTGACCCAATAAGTAAGAAGCGTCTACCCAATAACCCCCTTTGGGAAATTGTGAAAGGTATTTCACAAAGGCAGGTATTGCCTTATCAAAATTAGTTTCATCATATAGCTGCGCAGCTGCTATGTATTGAAGCGAATCCTCTAATTGAACCGAAACAGCAAATCCCTGTTTTTTCAAATAAGCAGCATACTCAGTTGTTAATCCCAACTCTACATAAACTGATTTAAGATCTTCTAATGCATCACTGGCCTCGGAAGAAGAGGGAAATCTCTCAATCAATTGCTGAAATTTTTGTAGCGCCTTCTCATTTTGATTTAAGTTGTAATAGATAACGCCCAATTTTAATAAAGCTGCAGCTTGTATTCCAGCTGGTTCAATAGCCAACAATTGCTCCAACACGGGTATAGCATCTTTGAAACGTTCCTCAGCCATATACGTGTCTGCTAATGCCATGTTTGCTTCTGAAACATATTCTCCTGCAGGATACTTTTCTAAAAGCCGCTGCAGTAAATTAATTTTTTCATTACCATTGGTTACACCAGCTACAGCAGCAAGTTGAAAAAGTGCGTAAGGTGATGCTGCCACATCTAAATCCACAAAACGCTGATAACCGGTTTGCGCAAGCTTATATTGTTTTAACATAAAAAGACAATCGGCCACTCTTAATCTAGCATCTTGCTCAAGAGAAGTATTGCCGGCAACAGGTCCATAACTTACCTTTTCAAAATAAGGTAGCGCCAATTTGTATTGCGCCATTTCATAATAAGCATACCCTACATTATAAAATGCATGGATACGGGAGGCCTCACCAGCTGTAGGCGCACCCATGTTTAGATATCTACCATATTGAAAAACGGCCTCATCAAAGTCCTTTTGTCTAAAACAAACTTCACCCAACCAAAAATGAATAAGCGGCTGTAGCGATTTAGCAGGCTGTTCTTTTAGTGCTTGTAGTAGCAACTGACGCGCAAGAGAGAGCTCCCCATCAAAGATCAATTCAACCGCTCTACCATAACGTACAACGGGAAGCGAACGCGTTACCAAGGCTGAAGGTTGCTTAACTTGTTCTAATACCTCCATAGCCTTTTTGAAATTGGCGCTTGCAGCTAAGGATGAAAACAATAACTCTCGAGACTCCTCCACATAGGGAGAGGATGTATTTTCTTTATTGTATAACGCAAACACTCTGGAAGCCTCATCAAAATTTCCCAGCTCATAACTCAACTTGCCATACAAAAATTGAGAAAGACTTTTCAGTAGTTTATGTTCATTATTGAGTGAAGAATATAGAAATGCGCTTTGTGCTCCGGGACGATCTCCATTACGTAAACGTGATTCGGCAAGTTGAAACATCGCGTAGTTTGCAATAGAATCTCTTTCTCCGAGCAACGAAGTAAAACCCTTTATGGCAGCATCCAACTGCCCAACACGTAACTGCGAAAAGGATAATTCATACTGCTCTTCCCTATCCATCCCCTTCGTAAATGCTGCATATGAAGTGAGTAAAGGCAATGCCTTTTGAAAATCCCCCTGCGCATAGTAAGCATGTCCCAGCAATTGTTTGAATGGTATGGAAGGATAAGTAGAATCCGTATACAAGGCTCGATTCTTCTCGAGGTGACTTACAGCCGTTGATAAATCCCCTTTCTTAACAAGTAGCTGCCCCAAATGAAACACCGCCAATCGGCCATAAAGCGGATGTGACGCCAACGGTTGAAAACACGCAGTAGCCTGCTCCCATTTTGTTTCACTCAGGTACAATAGCCCTGTGTAATATAACGCTGCGTGTTGAAAGGGACTATTTCCCAGCTGTCGAATACTGTTGAATAATGGAAGCGCTTCCGCATAGCGCTTTAAGGAAAAGAGCGCGTAAGCTTGGCTGAATTGGCTGGCTGTAATTTCAGCATTAGTCAAATGCGAAATGCCCCCAGCACCAAAATAATCCAATGCGTCTTGCCAGCGTTTAGCCTCAAAAAAATAATACCCGAGTTCCAAGTTCATTCGATCTTGCCACACAGGTGTGCTGGTTGTTAACAAAAACCGCTGGGCTAGTGGCACCGCAGCAGACTCTTTTTGTGATAGCCGGCAAGAAATTGAATAAAAATCAATAGCTGTAGGTGATAGTGCGCTGTTATCCATCGCGGATGATTGACCCCGGATAGAAGTAAGAAGCAAGCAAGGAAGATTTTTTTGACCTTGTCTAAATGCATGAATTGCCCAAGCTGCTGGCGACTCCTGCTCAAGAAAAACAAGGCTACGTTGAGCATGGGAAAACAAGAAATTCATCACTAAAAGCCCACTAAGCAAGAATGGTCGCATAACAGGTTCAATTAACGGACGAATTTGAGTTTTATTTTCAGGGAAGCCAAGGAATCATTGCAAACACATGTGGATAAGTGGCGTATTAGGAGGCCTTTAACAAAAAATATGTAAGTTAGCTTTGAAAATAGCTAGTTATGAAAAAATTATTCAGTACACGCTATACAGAAAATAGCATCGCCTTTTCTCTGTTATTGTTACGCTTGGCGCTAGGAGTCTTAATGATTCCCCATGGTTTTGAAAAACTCACAAAATTTACAACCGTGGTAAAAGAATTTCCAGATCCCTTTCATCTGGGGGCCACTGTTTCACTTTCACTGGTAATCTTTGCTGAATTTTTTTGTGCCGTGTTGTTGGTTGCAGGGTTGATGACCCGGTTGGTAGTAGTCCCACTACTAATTACCATGGGAGTTGCCGTATTTATGGTGCATAATAGTGATTTTTTTGGCGAAGCAGAGCATGCTACACTTTATTTGGCAGGTTATTTAGTTTTATTAGTTGCCGGCCCCGGTAAGGTAAGCATGGATCGTATGCTGGGCAATTGAGCGTAACATTGTCTATGCTTCCTAAATTTTCTACAGCCCCACCTAAAAGAAGGAATCCAACATCTATTATTGTTAGTCTGCTCATTTATCTTTTTGCGGGGTATTGGATGATTTCAGACCCCTTTTTTCTACTGCTATTAATTTGCATTTTATTTCTTCATGAGGCTGGCCACTGGTTGGCTATGCGCCATTTTAACTATCAGGATACAGCCATTTTTTTCATTCCATTCCTGGGCGCAATGGTGACAGGTACAAAACGTAATTTATCAGAATCGCAATCGGCGTTGATTATTCTAGCTGGCCCTCTTCCAGGCTTTTTGGCAGGATGGCTCTTATATCAGTTTGGGGGCCATTCTCCGCTAATTTCTAATCACACCATCAGCTGGGCACAAATAGGATGGATAATGGTGCTATTAAATGGACTAAATCTTCTTCCCATTTACCCATTAGATGGGGGTCAACTTTTAAACCGAGTTTATTTGGGTGAAGAGGGTAAAAGCAGTAACGCTTACATTATTTTTTCTTGTTTATGCTTTACAGCAATAGCCCTTTATTTATCTTATTATTTTTTGCTACTCATTCCTATTTGGGTGAGCTGGAGGCAAAAGCGTAATAAATATTACGAAGAAATTGAACGAATCATTGAAGAGAGAAAAATAGAAAATGACTTCGACTACCAGGAACTTCCCGATCATGCATACTGGGAAATCAGAGAAGTCCTGATCGATGTGCATCCTGCCTACCAATCGGTAAGTAAAGAACGAGATAGTTATGACAAAAAAGAGCCTATGATACAATACACCATTGAACATTTTCTAAGGCGTACGTTGATTCAAGATCTTTCGCTATTAAAAAAAATAGGGCTGGCATTTGGATGGGCCTTACTGTTGTTTACTATTATACCGGTAATTTTACAGTTATTCAAGCATTAAGTGTGAAGGAAATTATAGCATCTATTATTACCATTGGAGATGAGTTACTGATTGGGCAAACCATCGACACCAACAGCGCTTTTATTGCGCAACAATTAAATAATATTGGTATCCGTGTAGCCAGGAGAGTGGCAGTTGGTGATGAGGAATTTGCCATTCGTAAAGCACTGGATGAAGAATCCACATTAGCAGCACTAATCATACTTACAGGAGGATTGGGTCCAACAGCAGATGATATAACCAAACCACTTTTGTGTAACTACTTTGGCGGTACGCTTAAAAGAGATCAAGCTACATTAGCTCACATTGAAAAACTTTTCAATGAGGTCTACAAACGTCCCGGCGCCACCTTACCCCGCAACCAAAAGCAAGCCGACCTGCCAGACAATTGTATTATTTTACCTAATCCGAGAGGTACGGCTCCAGGAATGCTTTTCCAAAAAAAAAATCGCATATTCATTTCTCTGCCCGGTGTGCCACAAGAAATGAAAGACATTTTTACGGCATCTGTTATTCCTTTTTTACAAAAAAACTGCAAGACTCCTTTTATTATTCACAAGACGCTGCTTACTGCGGGAATAGGAGAATCAATGCTTGCTGAAAAATTGGTACCATTTGAAGAAAGCCTGGACAAAAGCTTGAAACTGGCTTATCTGCCACAATATGGGATGGTAAAACTTAGAATAACGGCCACTGGTGCTGATCAGGCTATAGTGAGTCAGCAAATTGAAACATCATTCCACCAATTAAAAGCACTGGTTACAGAACACGTAGTTACAGATAAAGATGAAAAACTTGAAGTAGTAGTTGGCAGACTTCTACTGCGCAAACAATCCACCCTAAGTACAGCAGAAAGTTGTACAGGCGGTTTGATAGCTAGCATGCTTACTGCTGTGCCTGGTTCGTCCAATTATTTTAAAGGTAGTGTTGTTGCATATGCCAATGAAGCTAAAGAAAACCTACTAGGCGTAATGTCCTCCACTCTAGCTACTAAGGGGGCAGTGAGTGAGGAAACTGTTCACGAAATGGCAAGAGGTGTTTTGAAACAGCTTAATACTACCTACTCGATTGCAGTGTCAGGAATAATGGGCCCAGCGGGAGGAACTCCTGGCAAACCTGTTGGTACGGTCTGGATAGCAGTGGCCAATTGCCAAAAAGTTAAAACGCATTGCCTACAGTTAGGTTTTGACCGCACCAGGAATACCCAACAAACTGCCATCGTTGCATTGAATTTGCTACGCCAGTTTATACTAGCCGAATCGCAGTTTTAACAGCAAACTTGTACCTTTGCTTTTCGGTTGTTACATTTAAAACGTTACTATGGCAATAGTTGATTTGGTAATGCCTAAGCTTGGCGAAAGTATTATGGAGGCCACGATTCTAAAATGGCACAAACAACCTGGCGACACTGTAGCGCTGGATGAAACAGTATTAGAGATTGCTACCGACAAAGTAGACAGTGAAGTCCCAAGTACTGCAGCAGGAGTGATTCAGGAAATTCTATTCCCCCTCAACGAAGTGGTACCCATTGGAACCGTAATTGCTCGTATTCAAACGGCTGCTACACAGAACATAGCTACTGATTCTCCCACTCTCCCCATAACACCAGCAGCAACACAACCCATAGCTGCTGTTTCAGCAACAGTATCTCAAAAACCCATTACGATTGGAGCAAATCGTTTTTATTCCCCACTTGTACTGAATATTGCGGCAAGTGAGGGCATATCAATGACAGAGCTTGAAAATATCCCCGGAACTGGCGGAGAGAGTCGTGTAACAAAAAAAGATATTCTTCAGTATGTTGCTTCTAGAACACATACTCCAACCAATTTCAAGCAGGAAGTTGCCCTACCTGTTACCAGCACACATGCAGCTACTCCGGTACTCTCGATTACCTCTCCCGTTGTAAGTGGCAACGTTGAAATAATAGAAATGGATCGAATGCGAAAGCTGATTGCTGATCACATGATCAAGAGCAAGCAGACCAGCCCGCATGTTACCAGTTTCACAGAGGCAGATGTCACAAACCTTGTCCTCTGGCGTGAGAAAGTAAAAAAAGATTTTGAAAAAAGAGAAGGTACTAAAATTACCTATACGCCCCTTTTCATTGAAGCAATTGTGCGGTGCATTAAAAAGTTCCCGCTGATTAATTGCTCACTTGAAGGCACTAATATCATTCTAAAAAAAGATATCAATATAGGGATGGCAACGGCACTGCCATCTGGTAATTTAATTGTCCCTGTAATCCGAAATGCAGATCAATACAATATGGTAGGGCTTGCTAAACAAGTCAATCAACTAGCCGATGCCGCTCGACAAGGAAAATTAAGACCAGACGATACACAAAACGGAACATTCACCCTTACTAATGTGGGAACATTTGGCTCATTGATGGGAACACCTATCATCAACCAACCTCAAGTAGCTATTTTAGCAGTGGGTGCCATCAAAAAAAGACCCGTGGTTGTAGAAACTCCTGCTGGAGACAGCATTGCCATCAGACACATGATGTACCTGAGCATGAGTTACGATCATCGCATAGTGGATGGAAGCCTTGGCGCCACTTTTCTTACTGCAGTAGCTAAGGAACTTGAAAGCTTTGATGCGGAGCGTCAACTCTAATCAACAAGATCCAGCCCCATGTCCTTCCCTTTGTTAATAGCAGGAACTCCTTCTGTAATCCACCTTGCAGGTCTCTCGCCTTTTAAAAGCCAGTCAAAATATTGTTGTTGACGTATTGAAATATCCTTTTGATTTTTTCTTTCACGAAGATTGTGTGCCTCTCCATTGTAGTTAAGCATCCACACTTTTTTACCCAGTCTTCGCATAGCAGTAAATAACTCAATACCTTGATACCAGGGTACAGCACCATCCGCATCATTTGCCATTATCACCATTGGAGTTGTAATCTTTGGAACACTAAAAAGAGGAGAGTTTTTAATATATAAATCCTGCCGCTGCCAAAGTGTAGCGCCAATTCTGCTTTGCGTCATTTCATATTGAAACTGTCTGTTCACCCCACTCTCCCAACGAATACCCCCATAAGCACTTGTCATGTTGGCTACTGGTGCACCTGCCCATGCTGCCTTAAAAATATTGGTCATTGTAACCAATTGTGCCACTTGTATGCCTCCCCAGCTTTGCCCTTGAATACCTATATTGGTTCCATCAATCCATGGCTCTCTAGCTAGTTGCTTAGCAGCACTGACCACATAGTCGTAACAACTCTTGGCAGGATAACCAATGGTGTAGTGTATGTCTGGACTTAATACAACATACCCCCTACTAACATAAAAAGAAATATTTAACCGACTTCCTGTAGGAGCAGGCGGGATGTAACTATGCAACGTATTGGTATGTGTTTCATAGAAATAAAGTAACAGCGGATACTTTTTACTACGATCAAAATTTTCAGGCAAATAAAGCACTCCAGTTGCTGACAATCCATTTAATGCTTTCCAACGATACAAGGATGCGTTACCCCACCAATACTGTTTTTGTTGAGGATTTGTTGAAGTTATTTTTGTCAATGAGGCAGCTTGCTCCCACCTCCAAACATAAAGATCAGGTGACAACTCAAACTTTTCTTTAGTGTAAAGAAGCACTGTGGCCAGTTTTGCCTTTATTGGCTGGCCAAATGTAAAAGCGCCAGCTTCCCGAAACCTCCAATTAAGTTGTCCCTTCGTAGCCATGGCTAATGCAAGCCCAGCAGATTTATCCAACTGATGCTGAAATCTCCAGCAACTTAGCGAAGTCTCAAGCACATATTTTTCTTTAGGATCCAACTTTACGTAACGATAGCTTTCCTTTTTTGTTCTTCCGATCTTTGTAAAATTCACAGCAATATCCTTTCCACGAACATCAACTTTCCAGGCATCATAACGGTCATAAATCAATAAACTGGTATCGCCGTGTAGCCAACCAACAATTCCATACGGATCAGCAGGACCAGGAGAATCGTGCTCCTCATCATATAAAGGGAAAGGAATGGTTTTAGTAACAACCTGGGTCTTACCAGCATACCAGGCCACATATTGCTTTAACGAATAATCATACCAACTTAATCCAGCTCCGCTTGGTGAAACTGATGAAGGTGTAATAACACCCAATACAGCTTTTTTAATGAGGAGCGTATCTCCAGTGCTAAGCTGAATGCGATAGATGTCCTTTTTTGTGGTTCCAGTCCATTGAGAGGGGATGCGATACCCCCAATCTGTTACAATATACCCATACATGCCATCTCCCTCCCCCGGAATTAATACCTGTGAAAGTTCTGGTGTTTCTAGTTGAACTACATATTGAGAGGAGAAGTCATAGACAGCCAAATAACTTTTTTCAAGATCTCTTTTCAAATTAAATAGCTGCTGCGTTTGAAGATAATCATCGTTATAATGCCAGATATCTACTTTCACTTGATCAATTTCGGATAAACTAGTATCCAAAGCTGCACGAATCGGCCCTGTTCCAAAATAAAGTCGTTGCCCAGATTTACTGAAGCGAGGTTTACTAAATTCACTTACAGTAAAACCTAGCTTCATGCCATAGGAATAGCGATCAACCAAAAGTTTTGCAGTATCTGCATTGACTTTGTAATGATATAATTTAAAATATTTTACTAACTCCTTTGGTCGAGCCTCTCGCTCAGCAATAAAAGCTATCTGTTGACCATCGCTAGAAAATACAAATGTGCGAAAATCGTTTCCACCCTTAGCAATAATGCTTGAGGTCTCTTTACTACCATTAAACAAAAAAACTTGAGAAGTTCCCAGAGAATCTTTTGGATTTTTTGCTTGCTCCCCCACAACAAATCCACCCTTATCAGCAACCTCAAACTCGGTTACACCCGAAAATATTTTTTCACCTCCCTTGTCTAGCTGTAAGAGCAATAAGGAAGAGGCAACCTTGGAATTATCCGATCCTTTTTCGGTAGGTTCTAAATGAATGGCTAGTAAACCCTCTTCCTCGCTGGGCATTTTAAAACTTTTTACACGTGGAATTCTTTTTCTTTCACCAACTCCCAACTCAAAAATGCAGAGCGAATCTTTTGGCGATTCCTCAGGCTTCCGTTTTTTAATTCTTGCCTCTCGGATGGCAGCATAAAAAGGTTTTATTTTAAAAACTAAATATCTTCCATTAACACTAAATTGAGGAGCAGTACCTCTTGAATAGCGCATTTCCTTGCTATCAACAAGAGAGCGAATAACCAGCATAGGATCTCCCTCTTGGACGTCTATTACATATACTGCCCAATTACCATCAGGGCTGACCAAACGTTCGCTAATGCGCTCCCAGCTATCATAAACTGTATGATCCAACGGTTTTTTCTGGGCCGCAATGTCAATAACTATAAATAGGCCAAAAAATAATGTAAAGGCTATGCGTTTCATAAAAATAGTTGTGAGTGGGAAGATACTTCAAACCATTCACTCCTTTGTTTGTTATGTTCCTATAATTCTGTATGAAAAAGATTCTGACACTCCTGCCATTTATTTGGATTAGCCTCTCTGCCCTCTCTCAAGGTCTGGGTACCATTTCTGGTTCCGTAACAGATAAAAATCTACTCACGGCTATTTCTGGCGCCACCATTAGCATTGAAGGAACCCCTTTTAGAACCCTAACTGACACATTAGGCCGGTTTAGAATTACAGGAATACCGCCAAAAACGTATACGCTGAAGCTTACAGCAGTTGGATACGCACCCTTCTCCTTGTATAACCTTGTACTCACATCTGGAAATGAAGCAAACCTTTCTATCCAATTAGAAACTCAAAGTCAAACGTTAGTGGAAGTCCTTGTGAAGAATAGAAAAACTGCGGTTGCTGCCAGCTTGGAAACCCCATTAAGTGTACAGAAATTAACTACAGAGGAAATACGAAGCAACCCCGGAGGAAACTTTGATATCTCACGAGTCATACAAGCACTTCCCGGAGTGGGTGGCACAAGCGGCAGTGTGGGAGGATACAGAAATGACATTATTATTCGTGGAGGTGCTCCAAACGAGAATGTGTATTATTTAGATGGGATCGAAATACCAGTAATCAATCACTTTGCTACACAAGGAAGTGGTGGCGGTCCAACAGGAATTTTAAATGTAAGTTTTATTGAAGAGGTAAAACTCTCTACCTCTTCATTTGATGCCAGATATGACAATGCCCTTTCATCCGTATTTCAATTCAAACAAAGAAACGGCAACCCCAATCGAGTTCAAGGAAATGTTCGGCTAAGTGCCACTGAATTAGCAACCACGTTAGAAGGTCCGCTTTCTGCTAAGACTACTTTTCTAGCCTCTGCCAGACGCTCCTATTTACAAGTACTATTTAAAGCAATTGACTTGCCAATACGTCCCAACTATTGGGATTTCCAAAATAAAATAACTCACCGAATTAATAAAAAACTAACGTTGACTTTTCTGGGTTTAGGTGCAATTGATGATTTTAGCTTTGGCCAACCGAGAGAGGCAACACCTGAAAAACTTTATGTATTGGACGCTACGCCCTCTATAAATCAGTGGAATTATACAGTTGGAGCCAGTCTTCGCAAACAAATAGCACGTGGCTACTGGAATCTTGCTGTAAGTAGAAGTATGCTAGATAATAGCATTGAAAAATTTGATGGCAATCAAATCGGGAATGAATTAAAGCGAAGAACTGGCATTTTTTCACAGGAAATTGAAAACAAATTTCGAATTGATGTAAACAAAAACTATCGAAACTTAAAAATCTCTTACGGCTTGGTAGCCCAATATGTCAAAAGTAATAACGACGCTTTCCAACGGATCAGACAAGAGTTTAGAGACGTAAATGGTGCCATTGTGCAGCCTGCAGTAATTGTTAAATACGCAAATGGAATAAACTTTTGGAGAACAGGTGGATTTTTACAGCTTAGCAAAAGGGCCCTTGCCAACAGACTGGGTTTGAGTGCTGGCTTACGTACAGACATGAACAGTTTTACCAAAACAGGTAATAACCCATTAAAAACATTATCAGCGAGAGTGAACGCCTCTTATACACTAACTGATCGCTGGACACTTAATGCATCAATAGGCAATTATTTTAAAATTGCCCCCTACACTATATTAAGCCACACCGATAATGCAGGGAAATTTACCAATAAGGATGCGGACTATACACAAAGCATACACTACGTAGCTGGCCTGGAGTTTCTGCCTGTTCCAACCACGCGTTTGACTTTTGAAGGTTTCTATAAAAAATATTCAAACGTACCCATCTCTGTAAGAGATGGAATTTCTTTGGCTAATCTAGGTGGAGACTTTACCGTCCTTGGCAATGAAGATGTAAGTACAATAGGAAAAGGGAATACAGCAGGAATTGAACTATTTATCCAGCAAAAACTTACTAAACGATTTTTCACCACATTTTCTTACACCTTTTTTTACAGTAAGTATAGCGGATTGGGAGGAAAACTGATTGCCAGCGCCTGGGATAATAGACACCTGGTTTCATTTTTGGGAGGATACAAGCTAAAGAGAAACTGGGAAATTGGCTTGAAATTTCGTCTACAAGGTGGTGCGCCCTTTACCCCATTTGACTTGACAGCATCCCAATTAAATTATTTGACATTTGGAACTGGTCTCTTAGATTACAGCCGGCTTAATAGCCAGCGTTTGTCAACTTTTCATTCAAGCGACCTGCGAGTTGATAAAAAATGGAATTTTCGTCAGCTTACATTCAACCTATTTCTAGATGTAACCAACTGGTATGTTGCAAAAAGTCCCGCCTTTCCACAATTCACCTTCCAAAGGAATCCAACCAATACTGCTTTTTTAACCAGCAATGGTCAACCCATACAGCTCAATGGGAGCAATGCTATACCTTTTATCTTATCAAATGAAGATGGAACACCAATCCCTACCATTGGATTTATTATTGAATTTTAAGGTGTGGATTTAGATGCAAACTTTATGCGTTTTTGCTGCGTTAGGAATAAATGCACGGCAAGCGCAGCCATTATTAAACAAAAGCCAATATAAAACCACTTACTAAGTAATTGATCCTCCCGATACACCAGAAAAGCTAGCAAAATTCCATAAACCGGTTCTAGATTGAAAGCCAGGTTTACCGTAAAAGCGGATAACTTTTGTAATGCAGCGCCAGAGAGTTGAAATGCCCATACTGAGCATAACCAAGACAATACTAATAACCAGCCTGCATCTGACCAAGTAGGTATCCAACGAAATGCTCCAACTGGCAAACTATATAGTGGTATCACTAGAAGTACAAAAGCAAAACCAAATGTTTGCTGCCAAGCCAGGAGGGTCTCAACGTTTGTCTTTTTGAGTACTTCCCTATTAATGATTGGGAAAAGTGCAGCAAGAAAAGCAGAAATAACCCCTAACGTAATCCCCCATTTAAATCGTGTATCAAAATGAAATATGAGGTACACACCAAGTAAGGTTACAATTCCCAAGCTTAGCTCTACTAGGTTTACCTTTCTACGGAGTATTAATGGCTCAAGCAAAGCAGTAAAAAAACTCACCAAGGCAAAGCAAACAAGCGCTATAGAGACATTAGCATATTTTATAGCTCCATAAAAAGTCACCCAGTGGCTAGCTGCAAAAACTGCCCCCAAAATTATTTTAGCTTGTGTTGCTCCGGAAATAGCATGAATTGATTTTCTCCAACTAAAAATGATCCACATTGTAATTGCCGTAAATAATAATCGGTAGCATACAATCATCAATTCATTGAGCGTAATAAGACGGCCTAGAATTCCAGTTAATCCGGCCAAGAGGACTGCTCCATGTAGTTGCAAGTAGGCTTTTCGCATAATAATTACTACAATGAAACAGACCGGTAATCCGTAGAGGAGGCATAGTTTCGAAGACGCCAAACCCCCACTACACCCTCTTTGATAATTCCTTTATTCATCTTTGAGCTACCCCGAGTTCGATCTTGAAAAATAATCGGAACTTCTTTTATTTTAAATCCTAGTTTCCATACAGCATATTTCATTTCAATTTGGAAGGCATAACCTACAAATCGAATTAGATCCAAGTTGATTTCAGCAAGCACGGCGGCACGGTAGCACACAAATCCTGCAGTAGGATCTTTCACATGCATTTTTGTAAGTATCCGTGTGTATAGCGAAGCTCCTTTTGACAATAAAATTCGAGAGTAAGGCCAATTGATTACACCACCCCCTTTGACATATCGCGATCCCACTGCAATATCAGCTTGCCCAACAGCACATGCCTGATGTAATCGAATTAAGTCAGCAGGATTATGAGAAAAATCGGCATCCATTTCGAAAATATAGGTGTACTTCTTATTAAGTGCCCAACGAAATCCATGTATATAGGCTGTGCCGAGCCCCCCTTTTCCCTTTCGTTCTTCTAAAAATAATCGAGTTGGAAAAGTATTACATAATTCTTTTACCAATGTTGCCGTCTGATCTGGCGAAGAATCATCCACCACTAACACATGAAAATCACCCGGTAAAGACAATACAGCTTCGAGAATAGCAATTATATTCTCCCTTTCGTTATACGTTGGTATAATGACAAGCTTATCCATTTTTACGAAGCATCGCGCGCGTGTAAATTTCCGTGAGCTTATTCTTTGTGTGCTGAGGAAAGTCACCTTTCATCATCCAATCATAGTATTGTGGTTCAGCCCGTAAAACATCAGCAACTGGCTTACCCTTAAACTTTCCGAAATTAAAAACCTCCACACCATTGTCCCAAACAAATCGCCGAGCAAAATCTATGATTGGCTCCTCGCCAGTTACTTTTAATATTGTATCGACGGAACTACCCAGTTCAGGATACCTATTTACCTGTGCTTCCAATATCTCTACCGTGGCCAATACATCCGCCTCGGCACTATGTGCATTTTCCAACGACTTCTGACAGTAAAACTGGTAAGCAGCAGAAAGCGTTCGAGGTTCCATTTTATAGAATATTTGTTGCACGTCAAGCAACCTACGACCTTTCATATCAAATTCAACTTGGGCGCGAAGAAACTCTTCAACTAGTAGCGGAATATCAAACCGATTAGAATTATAACCTCCCAGATCACAACCATCCAACATTTGTTTTAGTTCTTGGGCTACTTGCGCAAATGAAGGCGCATCTTTCACCATTTCATCAGTAATTCCATGTACCTCACTGGACGCCTTTGGGATAGGCATTCCAGGGTTGATTAACTTTCGCTTGGTGATACGTGTTCCATCGGCAAGTACTTTAACAATTGCAATTTCAATAACTCGATCGGTCCCCAGGTTAATACCGGTTGTCTCTAGATCAATGAATGCCAATGGCTTGGTAAGCTGCATCATAGGAGTAAAGGTAATATTTAGATGAGTGATTCACCTTAAATTTATTCTAAAGTACCACCGCTGTCAAGAGGGGTGCCCTAAAATTCCTAGTTTTGCGTACAAACGTAAATGATGCGCAGATTTACTCCTATACTACTGAGTGTTATACTACTTGCAGGAATTTTGTCTTCTTGTGTTGCACCCAGAGAAGGCTGCCCAATGAATGCAACCCCAAAAACTAAATACAGGGGATAGCTAAACTCTCATAACAGATAACTAATAGCCCTGTGCGTTGATGAAGTTGACCAGAGAAGCTGTGTTCTTAAGCTTTAATTTTCTAAGAACATTGTATCGATGTACTTCAACAGTTTTTAAAGAAATATCCAAACTTCTGGCAATTTCCTTTGAAGAAAGGCCTTCCTTTATTAATTGAACTACTTCAATCTCACGTTTAGATAGCATATTCATGTCTGGATGACCGCCATCATCATCCAGCTCTTGTTGCGCAACAATATTTTTTATTTCTTCACAGATAAATTTGTTGCCACCCATTACTTCTAAAATTGCAGTGATAAATTCATCTTTGGACGAGTTTTTTGTTACATACCCTTTTGCCCCCATTTGGAACATACGTCTGGCATACGCAGGAAGAGCATGCATGGAGATGGCAATTATACGAGCCTCTGGCACATCCCGAAGAATAATTTTAGTAGCATCGAAACCATTGATGGGAACCATATTGATATCCATCAAAATAATGGCTGGACTCAACTTTTTAACTAACGTCAACGCTTGATCAACATCACTAGTCTCTCCCACTACTTCAAAACGTGGATCAGCACTTAAAATGATGGACCAGGAATCACGAATAAGTTTATGGTCATCGATCAATAGCAGAGAGATCTTGCCCATAGGATAAGATTTTCACAGGATTAAGGTATATGCAATATACAGATTCGCCTATGAAACTCCAATTAAAATACAGCGTAACAGATTCCCCTTACTTAACTTCCTGACGTGTCCAGGAATCTGTTCTTCCAATCATTGAAATACCAATATATCCTCTTACCTCTATTTTAGATTCGTTTACCATCTTGATTTTACAAGAATAGGTCCTCCCATTTTTTGGATCGTATATTGAACCGCCGTTCCAACTATTTTTTTCATCAAACTTAAAACCCCACACATTTACAAGCCCAAGAATGGGGCGTGTACGGCTGCTTTCCTCCGGATGATTTTTATCAATCTTAGGTTTACCTGATTCGGGATCATTAGGCTCTTTTAACCAAATAATTTTGCCTTGGTACTTCTCCCCATTTTTATAAATACGAACCATAGCATTCCCTTCCCCGGTTTTCCATACGCCCACAATTGCGTCTGGATTTTCCTGCGCTGTTCTAAATGAAGAACTGACGGTGATGAGAGCCACCCCCGCCATCATCAATAAAAAAAAGTGTCTTACAGACAAACTGTTTTTTTGAATTGGGTTAACATAGCAACTAGTTAAGCGTTAAGAATAATTAATGGTGGAGGCGACCGGATTCGAACCGGTGTCCAAACATATTCGTCGAAAGCCTTCTACATGTTTATTCCAGCATTAATTGTCGGGGATAGACAGGAACTGGACGAACCAATCTACACCGTAGTCGTAATTATCTTAAAAAAGCAGCACGACTATCCCTTTTGCAAGAGATCAGCTTTTTGCAACCTGTATTGTTTGTTGAGTCGGCGGCGGGGCGTGGTAACAGATAAACCGGCCCGGCGGCCCAAATGACTACCTAATCACTGATTAAGCAGCCATGGCATACTGAGTATTGCCATTTGTAGTCTCGTATTCAGATTAAACTGCTAATTACGCAACGCAGTACATGCTTATACTTTCAAAGAGCTATGCTGTCAAAACCAAACGCCCCCAATTGAATTGCAAAGTTCGCCTATTTTCCCCATCCGAGCCAATCATTGGCATTCGCGTAAATCATCAAAGAAAGTAACAATGCCATTCCCACGAGCTGTGCATATTCTAAAAATTTATCACTGGGCTTACGTCCACTAATCATTTCATAAACTGTAAAAAGCACATGCCCACCATCAAGCGCAGGAATGGGTAAGAGATTCATAAAGGCCAGTACAATAGAAATAAAGGCGGTAATTCTCCAAAAAGCCTCCCAATCCCAAACTGAACCTGGGAAAATGGACCCCATTGATTTAAAACCACCCACTCCTTTATATGCACCCGTATCAGGATCAAGAATCTTTTTGAACTGATCAATATAATCCTGTAACTCAGTACCCGCTTTTTTTATACCACCAGGTATGGCAGCAAAAAAGGACAGACGATTTACCTCTAACTTGATCCAACCTAGGCTATCCATTTGTTGGTAATTGTATCCATAGGCAAGAAACCCAATTTTTCCTTCCTCACTTATTGGTAAATTCAAAATCAATTCTTGACCATTTCTCTCAACTAATATTCCAACGGTATCACTTTTATAAAGGGGCAATTGCTCCTGAAGTTGATCATAAAACTCAAAATGATTAGTATTAATTGCAAGCATTTTGTCACCCTTTCTAAGCCCTGCTTTAAATGCAGCGCCAGTATCTGGAACAAAATAAGCTATGGCAGGTCTACGTGCTTCCAAAAATCCTCTACGATCCTTGTTTCGGTTCTCAACCAATTGCCCAATTAGATCCTTATCTAGGTTAATTGTAACCAGCTCCTGACCGCGCTGTAATTGAACTTGTTCGCCAAGAATTAACTTACGACGCAATTTCTCAAAATCAGTCACGGGCTGGTTGTCAATTGAAATGATACGATCCCCATTTCTAATTCCCATTTTGTACAAGGTACTATCCACCACATGTACGCCATATTTCATAGAAGAAGTCGGAATCTTTTTATCCCCCCAAACCATTAAAATAAAAGAATAAATAACAAAAGCCACCAGCACATTCATTACTACCCCGCCTATCATGACAATTAGACGTTGCCAGGCGGGCTTACTTCTAAACTCCCAGGGTTGAGCCGGCTTACTTAATGCTTCCTTATCCATACTCTCATCAATCATTCCGGCAATTTTTACATAACCACCCAACGGAAGCCAACCTACTCCATATTCTGTTTCACCTTTTTTCTTTTTAAAAAGCGAAAACCAAGGATCAAAAAATAAATAAAACTTTTCTACCCGACAGCCAAACCAACGAGCCGTTATGAAATGGCCAAACTCATGTAGTATAACCAGCATGGAGAGAGAAAGTAAAAGCTGAGCAGCCTGGAGTCCAACAGCGGACCAATCAATTGCAAGAAGTACCATAGTTTTAAAAACTGACTTTATGGAAAAGGCAGTTATAGATTTATTTGATCAGCTGCAAAGTTACGAGCAGCCGCATCGCTTTCAAAATAATCCTCAAGCGTGGGATGTTGAATAAAGGGAACCTGTTGCATTGTTTTCTCAATAATATTGGTCATATCTAAAAAATTAATCCGATTTTTTAAAAAAGCAAACACAACAATTTCATTGGCGGCGTTCATTACACAAGCAAGATTCCCTCCCTTTTCCAGTGCCTCCATTGCTAAAGCTAAGTTTCTGAATGTTTTAACATCTGGATCTTCAAAACTAAGGTTGCGCACGGTCTTGAAATCATAACGAGGAAACTGATTGCCGATTCGCTGGGGAAATGCCAACGCATACTGTATGGGCAATTTCATATCCGGTAAGCCCATCTGCGCTTTTATGCTTCCATCCTGAAATTGCACCATGCTATGAATAATACTTTGAGGATGAACCACCACTTGAATTTCGCTTGGCTTTAAATTGAAAAGCCAACGGGCCTCAATCACCTCTAATCCTTTGTTCATTAAAGTGGCCGAATCTATTGTAATCTTTGCCCCCATTGACCAATTGGGGTGTTGCAACGCATGTTCTCTTTTTACATTAACCAAGTAATTTGTTTTCTTACCCAAAAAAGGTCCCCCGGATGCAGTCAAAATAACTTTTTCGATCTTGTTGTGCACCTCCCCAACTAGACATTGAAAAATCGCAGAATGCTCAGAGTCTACTGGGATGATGGGAACTTTATTTTCAAAAGCAGTTTGCATTACAATATCACCTGCCACTACCAACGTTTCTTTATTGGCAAGTGCTATACTTTTTCCATTTCGAATTGCCGCAAGCGTTGGCCTGAGACCCGCATACCCTACGATCGCTGCCAACATCTGGTCATAGCAATCTAGCGCTGCTACTTCCTCCAACGCTTTCTCACCCGCAAATACTTTAATTGCTAAACTTGCTAATGCCTCTTTCACCACTACATATTTCTTGGGGTCACCAATCACAACAATATTTGGTCTGAATTGCTTTGCCTGCTCGATAAGTAACTGCTCGTTTTGCTGTGCCGTTAGAATTTCGGCCGAAAACAAAGTGGGGTTAGCAGCTATTACATCCAATGCTTGTGTGCCAATAGAACCAGTTGAACCAAAAATTGCAATACGCTTTTGCGAAGTAGGTTGATGCATGAATCAATTTAATTGATAATAGTAAACGAAATTAAAACATCAGCAATAACACGATCATTACTCAGCCGGGGAACTTTATTTTGCCCACCCAACTTACCAATAGAACGCATATAGTTAATAAAACCGCCCTTGGGTACCACCTGTATTTGAAGGGGACTCAAAATAGAACCGGTAATTAAATCCTTATAATATACATTTTTCTGTTGCAAATGGCTGTCCAGACAATCTGCAAACGCTTTTATATCTGCGGGCGGTTGATCAAATTCAATAAACCACTCATGACAAGATTTTTCACGATCCTTACTCACGCGAGGGGCCACCGTAAATTCTGTTACAGAAACTGAAAATTCTTTACAAGCTTTTTGAATACTATACTCTACCTCTTCTCCAATAACATGTTCTCCAAATGCAGAAATGAAATGCTTTGTTCGCCCTACCACTATTAATCGATAAGGATCCACAGAAACAAAACGAACCACATCCCCTATTTCATAGCCCCATAGACCCGCATTACTATTGATGATGAGTGAATAATTTTCACCGATTTGGATCTCAGCCAATGAAAGTCTTTTAGGATTAGCCTTTCCGACTTCAGCTGTAGGAATAAATTCAAAATATATCCCACTATTGGTGTTCAGCAATAACCCCTGCTGGTCGAGCGTATCTTGAAAAGCAAAAAATCCCTCACTTGCGGGAAATAGTTCTATCGTATCCACCTTGCGTCCAACGCTCTCCATCAACTTTGCTCGATAGGGTTCAAAATTGACTCCGCCTTGCACCATTACACTAAAATTTGGAAAGAGCTCTCCTACCGTTTTACCACTTTTTGCAATTAACGCATCAAAATACATTTGCATCCATGGCGGAATACCACTTATTAGTGTCATATTCTCCTGGTGCGTCTCTTCTACAATTTTTGAAAGCTTCACTTCCCACTCTTCTATACAGTTAGTTTCAAATGACGGTAGTTGGTTGGCCCTTAAATAACTTGGCACGTGGTGATTCACAATACCACTGAGTCTACCGGTAGGAATATCCCCGACTCGCTCCAGTTCAGGGGACCCAGAGAGAAAAATCAGTTTTCCGTCAGCAAACCGGGTATTGCCGCTTTCAGCGATATAACATAATAAAGCATTACGGGCTGTATTAATATGGTTGGGGATGGACTCCTTGGTGATCGGGATATATTTTATACCGCTTGTGGTGCCAGAAGTCTTTGCAAAATAGAGGGGCTTTCCTTTCCATAATACATTTTGGCCCCCCGCCTTTATCTTATCAATCCAAGGCCTGAGTCCCTCATAGTCCTGAATACAAACCGACTCCTTAAATGATTGATAATCATTTACATCGGTTAATTTGGTTGTTTTTCCAAATTGAGTTTTTCTCCCTACTTCAATGAGTTGTAGTAAAATTCGTTGCTGATCGTTCAAAGCAGTATGCATCTCCCTACGAATTGTCCGGTGGACATAGGCTGCAAATGGCTTGGCGAAAAATGACTTTATTTTCATGGATCAGTCCCGCTGGGGAAACAGGCTCAAATTTAAGAAGGGTAAATATAGTGAACCCATGGTCAATTACCCCGTCCTATTGGCTTTGAATGAGTTGTATTTTCCGTTGGCAGATTCACCTTTTCCCCCTACCTTTGCCGTCCTAAATTTTAGTGTATGGTAGCTATTATAAAAGTGGCCGGTCAGCAGTTCAAGGTCGAAAAAGACCAAACGCTCTACGTTCCCCACGTTGAGGGAAACGCAGGTGATAAACTCACACTGGAAGTTCTATTAGTTGACGCAAATGGCAAATTGTCCATTGGCGCTAACAATGGTTCAAAAGTTCAGGCTGAAATTCTTGATCAAGTTAAAGGTGATACGGTAATTGCCTACAAACAGAAAAGAAGAAAAGGATTTCACAAAAAGAAAGGTCATCGTACCGCGTACACCAAAATCAAAGTAGTAAGCATCGCTTAAAATTTATTATCCATTAAAAAAACACATCCATGGCACATAAGAAAGGTGAAGGTAGTGTAAAGAATAACCGTGACTCGCAAAGCAAACGCCTAGGCGTAAAAATATTTGGTGGCCAACCTGCCATCTCTGGAAACATTATTGTGCGTCAACGTGGGACTGTTTATCATCCCGGAAAAAATGTTGGAGTAGGTAGAGACTTCTCTCTATTTGCATTAACAGATGGTGTTGTTGAATTCAAAAAAGGACGCAACAACAGAACATTTGTTTCTGTAGCACCAGCTGAAGCCTAAGAAGCTATTTCGACAGCTTCTAAATTTTCTTTAAAAAAGTTTGGTTAGTAAAAAAATATGATTATTTTTACTACCGATAACCCATTTTTCTAACACCATTAAATTCTAAACAATGGCTACTAAGAAAAAAGCTGCTAAGAAAAAAGCCGCTCCAAAAAAGAAGAAAGCCGCTAAGAAAAAAGCTGCTAAGAAGAAGAAGTAACACTTCTCTTCCAATTGATAGAAAGTCCTCCGAAATCGGGGGACTTTCTCATTTAACCCTATCCCTTCTTACCTTGCGCTTATGGAGAATACACAGCTTGCGGAACAGCTTGAATTGTTTTCAAAGCTATTAGATATCCATGGGGCCGATTCGTTCAAATCCAAATCTTACGCTGCGGCAGCCTTCACCATAGAAAAACTCACATTCCCCCTGGTAAGTACTCCAAAAGAAAAATGGAGAAGTATACGAGGAATCGGCAATAGCGTAGCGGCGGCAATCAGCGAGCTTTTGGAGCATGGGAAACTTAATGCCTTGGAGGAATTTCTCCACCTAACGCCTGCTGGAGTTGTTGAAATGCTTCAAATAAAGGGAGTAGGTCCCAAGAAAATTCATACCATTTGGAAAGAAATGGGAATAGAATCTATGGGAGAGCTTTTATACGCTTGCCAGGAAAACAGACTACTCCATTTCAAAGGATTTGGAGAAAAAACGCAATTGGCTATTGAAAATGCTATTCGGTTTTTACTGCAGCATAAAGGACACTTCCTCTACGCTGAAATTGAGGCATTATTGCCAACAATTGTGTCATTCCTTGAACTTCAATTTGGTAAAGAAAATATAGCCGTAACTGGAAATTTCAGAAGACAATTACCCACCCTAGAAGAACTTGCCTTTGTTGTAGTAGCATCAAAAGAAACCATCAAAGAAAAATTTTTAACTGCACAACCCCCTGAACTTATCGATGAAACTGACCAATCCCTTTGTTATAAACTAAAAAATGGACTAGCTATTCGATTAGTTGCCTCAACTAACCTTCCGCTGGATTTATTAAAAACATCATCAACCCCTGCGTTCTATGAACACTTGTTATCGATCCCCGAGCAGTCAGGTATTTCTGTATCCAAATACCAGGCGCCCGATGATCTCTTTTTTATAAATAGGAAAATTCCTGTTTCACACCCGGCTCGAAGAGAATTTAAAAAACACTTGGAGAAACCCTATCAAGCCACTCCCCTACAGGTGGACACGATCAAAGGGCTCATACATTGTCACAGTAATTGGAGCGATGGTGCCAACACCATTGAAGAAATGGCCCAATCCTGCATAGAAAAGGGATGGGAATACATGGTTTTATCAGATCATTCTGCCAGCGCTTTCTATGCTAACGGACTCAAAGTGGATCGGGTAGTTACGCAGCATCAAGAAATTGATGCTTTAAATAAAAAACTGGCTCCCTTTCGGATTTTTAAATCAATAGAATCTGACATTCTCACAGATGGGTCGTTGGACTATGCGCCAGCAATACTATCGACATTTGATCTTATTATTGCCTCCATTCACAGCAACCTTAGAATGACTGAAGAGGTTGCCACAAAACGACTACTAAAAGCCATAGAAAACCCCTTCACCAACATACTGGGACATCCAACTGGTAGATTACTATTATCCAGAGAGGGATACCCAATTGATCATAAAAAAATTATAGACGCCTGCGCCCATTGCCAAGTAGCAATAGAAATTAATGCGCATCCCAGAAGATTGGATGTAGACTGGCAATGGATAGACTACGCCCTTGACCGTGGTGTATTAATTTCAATAAACCCAGATGCGCATGCCTTGTCCGGATTATCGGACATCAAATATGGAGTGTTAGTTGCACAAAAAACGCGTTTGACTCCTGCTATGAATTTGAGCAGTTTTAACAAAAATCAGCTTGAACAATGGCTGGTCGAACAAAAAAGAAGTTAACTTTCTGCAATGTTCGAAAAAAAGAAGCTGTTTACACTAGGCCTCTGCCTTTTTGCAATTACGGCAACAGGTTTTTGTCAAAACTTTGTTGGAAAATCAGCGGCTTGGTGTAAAGAAAATCGTTCGCGCAGCTTAGTAAAACCATCTCTTATTTACAACCATGAAAAAATTTGTATTAGAGAAGTCTATTTTGGAAAAGAGATGGCAGTATGCGAAAAACTGGTAGTCCAATTAACCAAAGACCCTACCTACGGTTGGATCCGCATAAACGAAAACCAGTGGGTTAGTAAATTTGAAGATCAATTGTTAGTAGAAGTCCATGAGGCGGAAAAAGGATGCCGTACACAAGTTCACCGGACAGCATGGACCAAAGAGTTATATGAACTATTATTAAAAAATGAATAAACAATTACTAGCCATTCTGATTTTTATTTTTTTTACAGCCTGTACTTCGCAACAAGAAGCACCGCTATCTGAAGACGAGGTCCAAACTGTAATGGAAAAATTTGATCGGGGTTGGAAAACTAAGAATGCCACTCTTGTAGACTCAGTCCTTTCCCCACATTACCTATATTTTACCCAATCAGGCAGAACATTTGATCGTGCCGCCCTTGTTGCTACAGCCGGTTCACAAGTTTATACGTTACAAACCATGGAGCGAGATAATCTAACTATCCAATTGGAAGGAAATACGGCCGTTGTAAACACAATTTGGAAGGGCAAAGGAATTTATCACGGGGAAAGCTTTGATGATCGACAACGCTGCAGCGTAACCATCACTAAATGGAATGGAAAAGTGCAGATTTTAGCTGAGCATTGTACCCCCATCAAATAATGACTGACTTCAATAGCCATTTTTCAATTTCCTACCTTTACAAACTTAAAATTATAGCATGAATCGCATTCTGTCATCCATCCTTTTATTCCTTTTATTCTCTAGTGCCGTATTTAGCCAAACGCAATTGGAAAGACCAAAATTAGTTGTAGGATTAATGCTTGATCAAATGCGGTGGGATTATTTATACCGTTACTATGATTTTTATAGCGATAAAGGCGGTTTTAAAAGATTACTAAAAGAAGGAAACACCTGCGAAAATACCCTCATCCATTGTGCCCCTTCGGTTACAGCCTGTGGGCATAGCGTTGTTTATACGGGAAGCGCGCCAGCCATCACAGGTATTACGGGTAACGCGTGGTGGGACAAGGACCAAAATAGAACTGTTTATTGTACCGAAGATAAAAATGTGGCAACAGTAGGAAGCAACTCTTCTCAAGGCAAAATGAGCCCTAAAAATATGCTAGTCACCTCTATCGCAGATGAACTAAGACTTGCAACAAATTTTAAAAGTAAAGTAATAGGAATAGCTATAAAAGATCGTGGCGCTATTTTACCTGCAGGACATAGCGCCAATGCCGCCTATTGGTATGATAACTCGGTAGGCAAATGGATTACTTCCACTTTTTATATGCCCACCCTGCCTAACTGGGTAACCCAATTCAATGATCAAAAACTACCTGACCAGTATTATGAAAAAGGTTGGTCTTTGCTTTTTGATAGCACAATATATGCACAAAGCACCTCGGATAAAAAAACATATGAGGCCAAACCTTTTGGAGACGGGTTTCCTTATGATCTAAAAAAATTCATAGGAAAGGATTACGGTAAACTAAATACTACCTATTTCGGCAATGAATTAACATTCGAGTTTGCAAAGGCTGCGCTTGAAAACGAAAATTTAGGACAGGATGCTATCACTGATCTATTAGCTGTTAGTTTTTCTTCACCTGATTATATCGGACACAGCTTTGGACCTAACTCTATGGAAGCGGAAGATGCCATGCTTCGTTTTGATTTAGCACTTGGTAATTTTTTATCATTGCTGGATCAGAAAATAGGTAAAAATCAATACACCCTCTTTCTCACAGCCGATCATGGTGCCGCACATATTCCAGAGTTTATGCAAGAAAACAGATTGCCAGGGGGGCGTGTTTTTACAAGCAAACTGATGGATCGCCTCAATGCTTCTTTAAAAAAGACCTACAAAATCAATAATATTATTTTGAGTGATGACAATTACCAATATCATTTAAATCTTCACAAACTTGACTCTGCGGGAATTGCTGTAACTGAAATTGCCGATTGGCTGAAAAAAGAGTGCGCCAATGAACCCGGCATTGACCGCCTGTTCCCAATTACAGAAACTAATACCATCCCACTTCCATCTACCATACAAAAAGCAATTAATCTTAGCTATCACCCCCGTCGGAGTGGCGAAGTCCAACTAATTTTAAAACCAGGATATATTGATGCCAGTGGGACAAGCGGTACTACCCATGGCCTATGGAATCCTTACGACACGCATATTCCACTTTTATGGTTTGGCTGGGGGATACAGAAAGGAAAAACAATTCGCGAGACCAGTATGTCAGATATTGCTCCCACATTAGCCACCTTGCTTCGTATTCAAATGCCCAGTGGCAATATTGGTAGCGCCATAAGTGAAGTGATTAAATGATCTCACTGGGGCAAAGCACCTATAATTGTAGCAAATTCTACTGCATTCAATGAGGCACCTCCTACTAAACCGCCATCAATATCAGGATTAGCAAAAATGGCTGTCGCATTACTACCCTTTACACTTCCCCCATATAAGATAGGAATGCCCTGCGCAATAGCACTGCCATAAGATTCAGTGAGATAATTTCGAATGGCTAAATGCATTTCTTGCGCCTGTTCGGGCGAGGCGGTTTTGCCAGTACCTATGGCCCAAATTGGCTCATATGCAATTATAAGTTGGGCAATTTGTTCTGACGCTAAGCAAGATAAAGAGTCAACAAGTTGACTTCGTACATATTCACTGGGATTACCGCCCTCTCTAACAGACAATGGTTCGCCACAACAAAAAATTGGAGTAATAGCATGCGTAAAACAGAGCTGCAATTTGGCTGCTAATTGTTCGGGCGTTTCTTGTTGGTATTCTCTACGTTCGCTATGCCCAACAATACAATACTTAATACCCACTGAAGCAAGCATAGAAGCCGCAACCTCTCCAGTGTAGGCTCCAGCAGCCTTATGGTAACAATTCTGTGCCGATATGAAATATCCTGGTTGCGCTGCAACTAATTGAGCGGCCAACTCAAGGTAGGGAAACGGCACTGCTATAATCACTTGGTGTGCGGTAGGGATTGTTGGGCTTAATTCGATGAGCTGACTTATCAACTCTTTTCCCTCTTTCCAGCTTAAATTCATTTTCCAATTAGCTGCTGCAATTTTTTTTCTCATTTTGCTCTATTATTTGGCGGTGTAAATAGCTTTCAACATATTTTCCTCCCAGCTGCTGACAGTGCGCTTTTTAAGCGCCTTCCAACGCTTAATATCTTCCAATACCTTGGACCACTTGTATTTTGTAATACCATCATGCCCCCAAGAAAATGCGGGAATTAATTTAGGAGATAATCCAGGTTCCAATAGTACGGAGCAAGGTCCAATTAAAGTACCCGTATTAATAGAGGAGTTAATGCTGGTACGCACATAATCTCCCATCATCACTCCGCATTTAATTCCTGCATCAACCTCCCCATCAGGCGTTGCGAAACGAATTGAGCCTGCGTTATTTTTAATATTTGAGTTAGTGGTACCTGCACCCAAATTACACCACTCCCCTATGACTGCATCTCCAATGTACCCATCATGTGCTTTATTACTATTACCGAAGAATATGCTATTCTTAATTTCACCACCTGCAGTACAATAAGGGCCAATGGTGGTGGCCCCATAAATCTTTGCCCCCATTTTAATACAGGCACCTTCTCCGATGGCCAACGGTCCCCGAATTAGAGCCCCTTCCATAATTTCAGCACCAGCTGCAATATAAACAGGACCCTCCGTGGCATTTATAAAAGCCCCCTCAACCTTAGCACCTTTTTCAATAAAAATATTTTTTGCACCCCAAACTCGATTAGTTTTTGAAAGACGTGCTGTTCTTCGGCCTTTTGTCAACAATAGAAAATCTTCCTGAATAGCAATTGCATTCATACGAGTCAAATCCCAAGGATATTTGACTTGACTGATAGGCTTAGTAAAGGCGGTTGTACGTTTGATTTGAATTTGCTGATTGGCATCCAATTGCTGCTGTGTAAAACAATACACAATAGGTCCTCCTTGTTCACCCAATAAACAATCCCCCGGCTGCATTTTTTTTATCCGGTTTACCAATGATGGAGTAGGAAGAATAGTAGCATGGAGTAAGAACCAGGTGTCCCCTTTTTTGATTTGGTTTAATTGCACACTTCTTGAATGATCCTTGTAATTATCCAACACTTTATCAAATGATGACCACGGCAAGTACCGTTCCCATTTTTCACGAATGGTCAAAATTCCAATTCGTAAATCCTGAATTTGTCGGGTTAGCGAAAATGGATATAACAGCGCTGGCTGACAAAACTCTTCTGTGAAAATGATATACTTTTTTCCCACAGTGGTAAAAATAATGAGAATGCGGATAGGCCTAGAAAATAAAAAACGCCCCACATTAGCAGGGCGTTTTCAATACTTACTATTAGTAGATTATTTTTTTGCAGCGTATTTCTTTTTGAACTTATCGATACGTCCTGCCGTGTCAACCAACATATTCTTACCAGTAAAGAATGGGTGAGACATATTGGAAATCTCCAATTTTATGAGTGGATATTCATTACCATCTTCCCATTTTACCATCTCTTTAGAAGCTGCAGTGGAACGACTTAAAAAAGTGTGTCCGTTACTCATGTCTTTGAAAACTACCAGGCGATAGCTTTCTGGGTGGATTCCTTGTTTCATAAAACTATGATTTTTAAGGCCTTACGGATTTTGCCGTAAGATGAATTAATTGTGGGAGGCAAATTTACGAGGTAAAGCCAGAACAGCCAAATCAATCCCTCATATTCACAAACTGCAGGGGCAAACCCAAGTCAGCTGTCCTACACAACTGAATAACAGATTGTAAATCATCAATCTTTTTACCCGTCACCCTTACCAAGTCATCTTGTATAGAAGCTTGTACTTTCAAGCCAGCATCTTTTACAAGTTTGACCACCTTTTTAGCTTCCTCCTGTCCCAGCCCATTTCTAACCTTTACTTCCTTTCTCCAAATCTTTCCACTTTGGGCTCCCTCCTTGGTGAGATCAAATGCTTCAGGCGCAATACCCTGTTTATTGGCGCGACTTACCAAGACATCAATTAACTGGCGCATTTTCATTTCGTCTTCGGCCTCCAATTTTAGCACAAATGTCTTTTTATCTAACTCCACTAGCACGTGTGCTCCTTTAAAATCAAACCGATTAGAAATTTCGCGTGTGGTCACATTCACCGCATTATCCAAGGCCTGTAATTCAACTTTACTAACAATATCAAATGATGGCATATCCTGAATTTATAACAAAGATAACCGACCGATTGCTAACTTGCGGGTATGCAAGATTCGATAATTGATTTTAGGTCCGATACCGTGACTAAACCCACACCAGGGATGCACGCGGCCATGCAACAAGCAGCTGTTGGAGATGATGTGTTTGGAGAAGATCCCTCAATTAATGCACTAGAAAGAAAAACAGCTGAATTATTTGGAATGCAGGCAGCCATTTTCTGCCCTTCTGGTACCATGACAAACCAGATTGCCATTAAATGCCATACCCAACCCGGGGATGAAATTATTTGTGATGAAAATTCGCATATTTATCAATACGAGGGGGGTGGAATTGCATTCAATGCACTGTGCTCAGTAAAACTGTTAGCAGGGAACTATGGACGAATTACCGCTTCTCAAATTGAATCCTCCGTTCAACCCGACGATGTACACCGACCAATTAGCAGGCTGGTATCACTTGAAAACACAAGTAACCGCGGAGGTGGCAGTTGTTATGATTTTGAAGAAATTAAACAGATACGAAATGTTTGCAACAAAAATCAATTGGCATTACATCTTGATGGCGCCAGGCTTTGGAATGCACTAATTGCAAAAAACGAATCAGCTTTGCAATATGGGCAAGTGTTTGATAGTATCTCAGTATGTCTAAGCAAAAGCCTTGGCTGCCCTGTTGGAAGTTTATTAGTGGGGAGTAGCAGTTTTATAAAAAAAGCCCGAAGAGTTCGCAAGGTGTTTGGGGGCGGAATGAGGCAGGCCGGCTTTCTGGCTGCAGCTGGAATTTATGCATTGGATAATCACTTAGAACGACTCAAAATAGATCATGTACACGCAGCCACGCTAGCGTCCACACTTCTCTCTTTACCCTTTGTGAAAAAAGTGCTACCAGTAGAAACAAACATTGTCATTTTTGAGTTGCAAGATGGATTGTCTGCCCCTACCCTTGTAGGTGCTATGAAGGAAAGGGGTATTTTGGCCTACGCCATAGCTCCCAATAGAGTCAGACTGGTAACTCACCTTGATATCACATCCACCATGATTGATAAAACTGTAACAGCATTAAAAAGTTTGAAATATGTTGCCGGCCATTAATCCAACAAAAACCATTGCTTGGGAAAAATTACAGGCCCACTATAAAAAAAATAAGCACATTTCGCTGCAGCAACTTTTCGCAACTGATCCATCCCGTTTTAATAAATTCTCCTGCTGCACAAAAGATCTAGTATTAGATTATTCTAAAAACAGGATTACTGAGACAACTATGGACTTATTAGTGGGCTTGGCAAAAGCATGCCAACTAGAAGAGTCTAGGTCGATGCTCTTTTCAGGCGCTGCTATCAATGCAACTGAACACAGAGCTGTACTACATACAGCACTTCGGAATTTTAGTAAGCAGCCCATATTTGTTGAGGGGAAAAATGTAATGCCCGCTATAAAAAAAGTGCTAGGACAGATGAAGGCCTTTTGTGAGGGGATTCATTTGGGTAAGCACAGGGGATTTAGTGGAAAACGAATAAAGTATATAGTAAATATTGGGATTGGTGGAAGCGACCTTGGGCCGCTTATGGTGACAGAAGCGCTTAAACCCTATTGGAAAAAAGGGATTGAGACCTTTTTTGTCTCTAATGTAGATGGAAGCCATATTGCTGAAATCTTGAAAAAAGTAGACCCAGAGGAGACGCTTTTTCTAATTGCATCAAAAACATTTACAACCCAAGAGACCATGACCAATGCATTCACAGCAAGGGAGTGGTTTTTGAAAAAAGTAAAAAAAGAATCTCATATAGCTAAGCATTTTGTAGCGTTGAGCACTAATGAGAAAGAAGTCCTACGGTTTGGAATTGACAGTAAAAACATGTTTACTTTTTGGGATTGGGTGGGAGGACGCTACTCAATTTGGAGTGCCATAGGCTTATCCATTTCACTTACCATTGGCTTTGACTGCTTTATTGACCTTCTTAAAGGAGCGCATCACATGGATAATCATTTTAAGAATGCGCCTTTAAAAGAAAACATGCCAGTAATTATGGCATTATTGGGAATTTGGTACACTAATTTTTTTGGTGCACAAACTGAAGCGATTCTTCCTTATGACCAATACCTTCATCGATTTCCCGCTTATTTCCAACAAGGAAATATGGAAAGTAACGGAAAACAAACAGACCGTAATGGTAAGCCTGTTTCGTATGCAACCGGGCCCATTATTTGGGGAGAACCAGGCACCAATGGGCAGCATGCCTTTTACCAACTGATTCATCAAGGCACCCCCTTAATACCCTGTGATTTTATTGCTGCCGCACAATCGCATAACCCTATTGGGGACCATCATCAAAAATTGATGAGTAACTTTTTTGCTCAAACCGGGGCTCTGTTACAAGGAAAATCAATTACTGAGGTCAAGCAAGAGTTAAAAAAACTAGGACTTAGCCCGGCTGAAATAAAAAAGCTAACACCCTTTAAAGTTTTTAAAGGAAATAAACCCACCAATTCAATACTTGTTAAAAAATTAAACCCCTTTTCCTTGGGCCAATTAATAGCGCTGTATGAACATAAAATTTTTACACAGGGCGTAATTTGGAACATCTATAGCTTTGACCAATGGGGAGTGGAATTGGGAAAACAATTAGCCAAAAAAATACTTCCAGAGTTGGCAGACAACAAACCAATAAAAAGTCACGACTCCTCTACTAATGGCTTGATTAATGCCTACAAAAAAATGCGTTAATCCAAACGTATTGCTGCTTCAAAGGTAAAACCCACGCCCTCCCTCTAATAGAAATTTTAATCAACGCATAAAAAAAGTCCCTGGTTTCCCAGGGACTTTTCGATTTAGTTATATACTTAGATTACTGAACCAGTACCAGACCGGCTACAATCTTACCGCTGAACTGATGTGCAACTTTTACAACGTAAGTTCCACGAGCAGCACCACTCAAATCCACATCCATTCTCAGGTATGGAGATGACGTGTAAGTAAGATCGAATGTTTTGCTAGCTACCAACTGACCCGCAGCATTGTATACAGAGATAATACGCTTTTCATTCATATCACCAGCATGGTAATAACGAACTTGGAAGGCGCCGGTAGTTGGGTTTGGATAGATCCATAATTTATCAGAAGCTTCTGCACCGATAGCAAGGACATTGGAGCGATTAACACATCCATTCACATCGCGGACAGTGGCTTGATAATTACCGAGTCCATCTATATTAACTACCTGTGTATTTACAGTGCCTCCAATTGTAGCTCCATTCAATGACCAGCTCCATGTAGCGGCAGCTGGTGAGCTGCTACCAGTGATAGTTGTGGTTTTACCTGGAGTTAGGTTAGTAGTTGGAGATGCAAGCGTAATAGAAGGCAGTGCATTAACCACTAGCGTTGTACTACCAGAAGCTGCAATTGCGCAAGAACCAGAGCGAGAAAGGATACGGTAACGTGTTCCATTCATAGCTTGTGTAGTAGAAGCCAGTGTAAGTACTGGAGTAGTTGCGTTAGCAACGTTTGTCCAGGTTACACCACCATCAGCACTTTGCTGCCATTGATAAATTGGCGCTGCATTAGATGCAGGTATTTCGCCATGTGAAGCGGTTATGGTAAAGCCACTTCCAACGCAGGTTGCAACAGTAGCAGGTACTGATAAATTATTGATAGGTAATCCTACACTGATTGGCACTTGAGCAGGAGCTGAAGTACATGGTGAGATGGTAGAATTAAAGAATACTGAATAAGTAGTATTTACATTAGGACGAACATAGATTGTATCCTCACGCGTTCCATTGTAAGGCACTAATCCGGCAGCATCCAAGAACATGGTTCCAGCCTGAGCAGGAGTAGCCGTCCAAACACCCTCTCCATAACTTGGGATTACATAAGTGACAGCAACTGACCAGGCAGTCAATGTACCAACGTCGCCACCATAACTGTCGCGTAAAGCTAATGTGTATGTTCCAGCAGCAGGACCGTATAAAGCAGCCCAACTTGTTGTAGTAACAGGAATACCAGTGGTGGATGCATCAGCGGCACCGGCGCGATCAGCTCGGAAAGTACCCGTAAACGGAGAAACAGCTGAAGATAATGCTGCAGTTCCTAATGAGCTGATAACAGTATTCACCATTCCGTTTCCAGGACCGTATCCTGTATTACTAATGTAATAATCAAGGTTTAATACTTGTCCATTAGGGGCACGCAATGCAATTGCCAAATCACCAGGCCATGTGTGAGCTGGAATGCTGAATCTAACAGCCAGATTTGTAATAGTAGCTCCAGCAGGAAGACCACCCACAGTAATATTACTTGAAGTTCCCGCAGCATTTGCATCAGGAATTGCTTTTGGCACATCCGTGGATGTGAATGTGGAGGTCATCGGTGCGGAGGTGGAAGCAAAATTGCTAATAGTCAAACGTTGAAGATCGCCACGGCAAATTATAGCGGAAGCAGGGCTAACATTTGTCTGAACGGGATTTACAGTAAATGTTGCACTAGCACTTGGCGTTACGCCAGTACAAGGTCCCCGAAGAATGCTTCTGATTTCATAACCATTCCAAGTTGTTGGAACGTTTGTAAATGTCAATGTTGAAGTAGTAGCACCGCTTACAACACCGCCATTTGGCAATTCCTGCCATGCAGCAGTTGGGCTAGTTCTGAACTGCCATGTAAATGAGGGGGCCGATCCAGAGGCTGCAACAGTGAATGTTGCATTTCCACCACAGGTAGTGGCAGCATTAGCAGGGTTAGTTGTGAATGCATTTTGTACACAAGGCTGAATATTTACTGTGTAATCTTCAACCTGTCCATAGGTGGAGTTACCACATGGGGTGGTGTTTCCACCAGCCGCAGCATCATGCATACGAACACGCATGCGAGTGGCACCTAAAGTAGCAGCACCAGAAATAGTGATGTTACCTACATGAGGTCCAACCCCACGGGCTGAGGTATAAACAGCCTCACCAGCATCAATAAAATCCCCATCTTGGTTAAAATCAATCCAAACCCGAACCTCATCAGATGCAAATGCATTTGAAATCGAAACTGATATGGGTAGGGTTTGACCTGCAATTACATTTGTGGAAAGCGAAGTAAAGTTTTCATAACCAGCAGTGGAGGTGGTAGTATTATTGATTGTACCAAATGTGACATTTGAGATTTTTTCAAAGGCAGTACTAGTTGCTCCCGCTGCACAATAGCAAGCGGAGTTAGGACTGAGATTTACCAACACAGGGGTTGAGGTTCCCATGTTTCCGGAACAGGTTACTTGGCAACGATAGAATCTTGCAGCTGCTTGGTTAGTGGTTAATATCGGATTTGTTGCTCCGGTAATGTTTGTCCAAGAAACGCCATCAGCGGAGGACTGCCACTGGTAGCTCACACCTGAGCCGACAGTGGGATTCTGTAAAGTTAAATTGAAATTTATACCTGGGCAGACAGTTGTAACAGATGAAATTGTGTTACCTGGCGCAGGTGTACCAGTGCATGCGCTGGTGAAATAATCAACAATAAACGGCATTTCCTGCGGATTTGCACCATCAACTAGAGATGTCCATGCACCGGTACCACTCCTTTGTTTTGCATTAGCATTGGGAGGAGAAACAGAACCTACAATGGTTACGCTTGGACTAAAATTCCCTAAGGTGCCAGAACCAACTTTCCACTCGACCCAATAGCTTCCGGTAGTCAACGTAACGGGGACAGAAGCCTCTATTTTAAAAATATGACGTGTAGTACCTGGTGTTGCATTAAAAATGCGATACATGGAAGCGGAGGAACTCGCTAAAAACCGATTGGTGGTTCTATCACCAAAAACTGGGGTTGGATTGCCAACAGAAGGATCCGTATTGTATATGGCAACCGTAACGGCATCAAACGGGGATGTAGTACCAGCAAATCCTGTAGAATATGCGAAGAAAGTAATTTTATTTACTGCCCAGGAGCCAACAACAGTAAAATTATCAGCTACTGAAAAACCAGTGGCAATATTGGCTCCAAACCCGGCGGAAGTGTTTCCAGCTTGAACCTCGCTCCAAGTGAAGCCAGTTGGTGCAGGTGTATTATTGGAGGAGGTTGAGCCTGTGGAGAGCGGCCCATTGCTAAAAGTTTGTGAAAATGTCACAAAAGAAATAAGCAGGAAATGGAGCAGAAAGGCAAGGCTTGTAAAAATAGAACTTTGCATTTTAAAAATTGTAGACTTTGGTTGCATGGTTACTTTTTTGGTTATTAGAACTCTCTTAATCAAGAAGCTATAATTAGGTGTGAAAGATAAACGATTTTTTTAAAACTCTTAACAATTGCATTAAAAAGCTATCCATCAAATTATAAAACGTTGATTATCTGATATTTAAATAATCACCATTTATCAACGTCCTCCGTGTTAATTTGGTCTGTATTTATCTCTGTGTTTGGTTTGGGCAATTCCGTGCTTTCCTGAGGCTGAGCGGGCAAGTTGTTTTCTTCCTCCACTTCATCATGATTGAAAGCATCAAAATCAAAATTGGGCATCAACTCCGTTTTTACATAATCAACGGCTTCCCCTAATGTCTTTACAAATTTGTTAAAGTCTTCTTTGTAAAGAAAGATTTTATGACGATCATAGCCATTATCATCAAAACGTTTTCTGCTTTCAGTAATGGTCAAATAGTAATCATTCCCCTTAGTGGCGCGTACATCAAAAAAATAAGTTCGCCTTTTACCAGCCCTGAGGCGTTTGCTGTAAATGCTATCCATTTTCCTTTCGTTGTTCTCGTAGTTCACAGTGGTAGATTTTGCAGTTTAAATGTTAATTTTTGGTATCCTACAAATATAAAAATCTTTGAAATATGCCCAAATCAGTTTTTAGATTTTTATGCTACTTATTATTGACGCTGGAGTTGAGCCATTTTCTGATAGACCCCTCCAAGTGAGAGCAATGTTGTTGGCGAACCCATCTCAATTATTTCACCGTTCTCCAATATAATAACCCTGTCAAAATCCAAGTGAGCATGGACACGGTGTGACACGAGTATCTGTGTCACACCTTTTAAGTGAGTTGTAAAATGAGTAGCAATTTTTTGCTCAGTACTGCTATCCACAGCACTTAAGCAGTCGTCAAGCAATAACAGCATTGGTTTTTTTACCAGTGCTCTTGCTAAAGAAATACGCTGTTTCTGTCCACCGCTTAAAGTTACACCTCGCTCCCCTACCAAGGTTTGATACCCCGCTGGAAACTGCGTAATTTCCGTATCTATCGCAGCAGCGTTGGCTGCCCACTCTATTGCTTGCTGCATAACACCTTCCTGACCAAATGAAATATTTGCTGCAATGGTATCAGAAAATAGAAAACTGTCCTGCGGCACATATCCAATTTGGTTTCGATAATTTAATAGGTCTGTGTTTGCAATGTTGGTATCCCCAATAAAGATGCCGCCTAGCTCTGTGTTGTAGTAACGAAGTATCAATTGGAGTAGCGTAGACTTGCCACTTCCTGTTTTTCCCATTACAAGCACCCTCTCGCCTTGTTTTATATGTATATTGATTTGCTTCAATGCATGTATACCCGTTTCAGGGTAAGTAAAGTTGACATTCTTAAAAATCAAATCCCCTTTGAGCAAAATTTTAGAAGCGGGCTCCTTAGTAATTATTGTGGGCTTTACCTGCATAAATTCATTGATTCTTTTTTGAGAAGCTGCAGCTCGCTGAACCATACTTGCTGTTAACCCAATGGCGCTAACGGGAAAGGTGAGCATGTTAATATACATTACAAATTCTACAATAGTATGCACCCCTATATCACTATTCCCGTTAATATAATAAAGGCCCCCGATCATGATAGTTAGTAGCGTACTGATTCCAATTAGTAAAGTAATCGAGGGAAAATAAAGTGCTTCAACTTTAACAAGGCCTAGTACTTCTTTCCGATACAACCCAACGAGTGATTGGTAAAAATTAATTAATGATCGTTCTTGGCTGAAGGACTTAATAACCCGGATACCCGCATAGGATTCTTGTGCATGGGCGGTCAGGTCTGATAATACCTCCTGAATTCGTTCACTTCGCTGGTTAATAATATTGTTAATAAAGTAAATGAGTATGGCTAAGGCAGGAAGTGGTGCCAATACGTACAAGGCAAGTAAGGAATCACGGGAAAACATAAAATAAACACACAGTGATATCACTGCAATCAAATTGGCAATGTACATGATGGCTGGCCCGGTGAATAGTCTAACCCTTGCCACATCTTCAGCAATTCGATTCATCAAATCACCTACCCGATTCTGTTTTAAAAAAGAAATATCTAATGATTGGTAATGCGAATAAATTTGATTTTTTTGTTCGTACTCAATGTGTCTACTCATCACTATTATAGTTTGGCGCATCAAAAAGAGAAAAAAACCACGAAGCAAAGCCAGTACCAACAGTGTTATTCCACAAAGCGCAACCACCCCTGGTAAACTATTGCCATATTTTAGAATCGTTGTGGAGAGTTGAAGTACTAATCCATCGTAGGCGGGAGTAGACGAGTTGGGTACGTACCCGGGCAACTGAAGCGTTCGTTGCACGTGATCGATTATAAAACTGGTAAGCTGAGGGGTCAGTACATTGAAGTAATTTGAAATAAAAACAAAAAAAAGCCCCCCCATCAAGTAAAATCTATATTTCCAGGCAAAGGGCAATAAAGTGGCTAGCGCTTTCATCTTATTTAGGGAGGCTGAAGTTAATCATACTCACTCATTTGGTTAAAGATTGACCATGTCTTACATTCGCGCCGGAGAGATGGCAGAGCGGTCGATTGCGGCGGTCTTGAAAACCGTTGAGGGTAACACCTCCGGGGGTTCGAATCCCTCTCTCTCCGCAAAAAAAACAAATGCCCCTTGACGGGGCATTTTTAATTAGATGAGCTTAGAATAGTAACATTCCAGACCTGCAGCAAGTAAACTTATCTTTAGTTAATTAATAATCCAGGTCGCTTCTCTAACGCCTGAGGGCTTTAGCAAAAGCTTTAATTGCACCTTTCTACGAGCATTTATTGATTGCTCAATTCTACTTTTTAATTGATCATGAATCTGAAAAGGAATATAAATAAATGTGCTGCCATCTTCTTTTAAAACACTATAAGGGATTTTCTCACCAACTCCATAGAAAATAATTTTATACCCATTTTTTCCGCCAACTGTTTGTAATGTATAGCTCACACGTAATTGATGCACATAGCTTCCCTCAGTACCATCTGCATGATTTGAAACAGTAAATGAAGGAGAACCCAATCCAATGACTTCAATTACTTCTTGCGTAGTTTCAGTAATACTTACGGGCTTGAACAGCATTGCTTCTTTACGCCTCAATAATTGTTGCCTTTGCTCATCTGCATAGGTTTCTTGAGCTTGGCCCCAAGAAGTTATAGGCAAAAGCAATAATGAAAATAAAATTATAACTACCAAATGTTTTAATCCCATAAAAAATTATTTGTCACAAAAATAGCACAATTAACCCTATTGATACTAAACAAGCAGATACCCTGATTGTTATATAGCTAACTTTGCAACTATGAGCGGCAATACACTTAGGACTTTTCTTTTGAGCATTCCTTTACAAGTAGGAATCTTTGCACTTTCAAGCTGTCAAGGACAGCCCAAAAATGGTAGCACTGCAAGAACAAACCATAAAACCGAACACGTGGCAGTATTAAAAAATATAAAAATGGAAACGGCAACTTTTGCAAATGGATGCTTCTGGTGTACTGAAGCAATATTTGAGGAACTGAAAGGCGTGGTTAGCGCTGTATCAGGATATTCAGGTGGGCAAACAGAAAACCCAACGTACAAAGAAGTATGCAATGGAACCACTGGACATGCCGAGTGTATTCAGATCACTTTTAATCCTTCTGAAATTACCTATGACGAACTTTTAGAAGTTTTCTGGAAAACGCATGATCCCACTACACTAAACAGACAAGGTAACGATATAGGGACGCAATACAGAAGTGCCATTTTTTATCACACGGAAGAACAAAAACAAAAAGCCACTCTGTATAAAAAAGAACTAAATGAAAGTGGCGCTTGGGCAAATCCAATTGTGACGGAGATCTCTCCTTTTACTATATTTTACCCTGCTGAAAATTATCATCAACAATATTTTGAAGTAAATGGCGACGCCAATCCATATTGCCAGTTTGTAATCCAGCCAAAATTGGAAAAATTTAGAAAAGTTTTTGCTGATAAGAGAAAGATTCAGGCGCAGAATAACTAAGAGTGGGTAAATTAGCCTACCAATAAGTTACCGCCATGCTATTCAAAAGTAATGCTCGAATTTTAGTTTGCACACTAATTCTAATAATTGCAGTTGTTACCAGTGGACTAGCACAGCCAGCCCTATCACAGTTCAATTACAACGATACGCTGCGTGGAACAATAAATAAAAATAGAAGTTGGTGGGATGTGCTCCATTACCAAATCACAATAGAGCCTCATTTTCTTAACAAGGAAATCAAAGGCACCAATAAAATTCGCTTTGCATCAACCGGGAAGGATAATGCACGTATGATGCAAATTGACTTACAAAGCCCACTTGTTATTGACAGTGTACTCCAACATGGTAAATTAATTACGGCTACTAAAAAAGGGCAAGACACATGGCTTATTGAGGTTGCAAAAAATAAAAAAAACAATACGGATTCACTGGTGATATACTATAGTGGGAAACCTAAAATCGCAAAAAACCCACCCTGGGATGGCGGCTGGATTTTTACTAATGACAAAAAAGGCAGACCCTGGATGACCGTTGCATGCCAAGGCTTGGGTGCTAGTGCTTGGTATCCTTGTAAGGATCACCAAAGCGACGAGCCAGATCAAGGTGCTACAATCCAGGTAATTGCTGCTGACAGCTTAACCGTTGTAGCGAATGGCAGAAGGCTTGCAGTGGAAAAACTACCAGCTGGCAAAACAGCAACTACATGGAGCGTTGTAAACCCTATCAATAATTACAATATTGTTCCCTATATAGGGGCGTATACCAGTTGGACTGACAATTATGCCAGTATTAGCGGGAATCCCCTTGACTTATCCTATTGGGTCCTGGATTACAATTTGGATAAGGCAACGCCACAATTTAACAGAGATACAAAAAGAATGCTGGACGCCTTCGAATATTGGTTTGGCCCTTACCCTTTTCAAGCTGACGGTTTCAAGTTGGTAGAATCCCCGCATCTAGGAATGGAACACCAGAGTGCAATTGCCTACGGAAATGGGTTTGGTAACGGATACAGAGGTCGTGATCTTTCTGGTACTGGTTGGGGAAAAGATTGGGACTATATAATCATTCATGAAAGTGGACATGAGTGGTTTGCAAACAACATCACCACAAATGATATTGCAGATATGTGGGTTCACGAGGGGTTTACCATGTACAGCGAAGTGCTTTTCATAGAGTATCACTATGGCAAAAAAGCAGCCGATGCCTACTGTCAAGGAGTACGAACTAAAATCAGAAATGATCGCCCAATGGTGGGTAGCTACGGGGTGAATCATGAGGGCAGTGGTGATATGTACAATAAGGGTGCAGGTATGATTCACCATATTCGTACCATGATCAATAATGATAGTTTATTTCGTGCCATACTACTGGGCATGAATAAAGATTTTTATCATAAAACTGTAGACACAAAAGACATTGAGGATTATTTTATCAAAAAAACTAGCTTACCACTTGCCCCCGTATTTAATCAATACCTGCGTACTGCTAAAATACCAGTATTAGAGTATGCAATTAGAGAAGGTGTACTTCATTACCGATTCAGCAACTGTAACCCAGCATTTGTAATGCCTGTACTTTTAAATAACCAATCCATAAATAAATTAATGGTTACGGCAGACTGGAAGCAACAAAAGATTGACAATGATTTTTCGATCAACTCAATTTCCGATAACTATTACTTTACAAAAAAAAGAGTTGAGTAATCACAACATTGTATGAGCAGTATAAGAAAGCAAAGCATATTATCAACACTGGTGATTTATGGAGGCTTTGGAATTGGTCTGCTTAACACATACCTCTTTACACGAAAAGATTTTTTTACACAAGAGGAATTCGGGTTATATAATGCCTTTATTGCAATTACGCTTCTCCTGGTAGCCATTGGAAATTTAGGAGCCCCCTACTTCATTTATAAATTCTTCCCCTACTACAAAGACCATTCTAGGCCAGGCAAAAACGACCAACTGACTATTGCTATCACCCTGGGTCTAGCTGGGTTTATAGTATTACTTTTTACCGGCCAGTTAATAGAACCTTTGATCATTCGAAAATACGCAACCAATTCACCCCTATTAATTGAATACTTCAATTGGGTATACCTATTGGCAGGAGGACTTCTTTTATTTAACATAATAGAAGCCTGGGGTTGGCAACAGCGAGAATCGGTAGCAAGTAACTTTTTGAAGGAAGGTTTTTGGCGTTTACTTGTATTATTTCTAATACTTTTTTTTATCAATGGCTGGATAACCAATTTTACACAGTTTGTAAGATTTTTCGCATTCAGTTATTTAACTATTGCCTTATCACTGGCAATCTACTTACAACGCAAGAAAAAATTATCAACCCCGTTTGAAATTAGTCCCCTTACCAAACGACTCAAAAAAACAATTTTCAATTATACTAGTTTTACCTACGCAGGCACGTTGGTTTTTGTCATCGCCCAAGTATTCGACTCAATATTGATTCCTGCTGTGCTTGAAAATGCATTGGCACAATTAGCTATCTACTCGTTAGCACAGAATATGGCTTCCATGCTACAGGCACCACAACGAGGTATAATCGCAGCCACAATGGAACCCCTCACTAATGCCTGGAAACAAAAGGACCATCAAGTATTACAGCGTATCTACAAAAGATCGTCCATTAATCTTTTATTATTTGGAGTATGCTTCTTTGGCTTATTTGCAATCAACTATCAAGATGCAATCCTAACACTTGGGATTAAACCTGCATTTTTAAGCGGTTTTACTGTTTTTATCATACTGGGATTAACCCGTATTATTGATATGGGCACGGGAATAAATTCACAGATTATTATCACCTCTCCGCGTTGGCGATTTGAATTTATTAGTGGCATTGCATTGTTACTCTGCATCCTACCCCTGAGTTATTATTTAACTAAGTCCTATGGCATTGTAGGTACGGCTTTTGCACAACTACTCTCCATTTCAATTTACAATACCCTGAGAGTTTTATTTCTTTGGTATAATTTCAAACTTCAGCCTTTCTCGATCGAGACAATAAAAGCACTAGTTCTATTTAGTTTACTTATTCTTTGTACCCATTTTCTTTTTGCTGAACAGCTTGGCTGGTTATCCCTCCTTGGAAGAAGCATTTTCTATCTTACAGGTGCCGGAGCAGTAGTCTATTATTTCAATTTGACACCTGATATCAAACCAATTGTTGGAGTTCTTGCCAAACGATTTTTAAAAAGCTGACTCGGACGGAGATAAAGAAGGAACTCTCCTGGCTCCCACAAACCTTGTTGAAAAATAAGGTTCACTTCTACTACTCACTATCACTCCATTACTAGACGAGGCATGAACAAACTTGTTATTGCCAAGATAAATCCCAACATGCGATACAGAACGACCTCTAGTTCTAAAAAATAATAAATCACCAACTTGAATTTCCTCTTTGTCCACCTTAGGATATTGCTGAAATTGTTCTCGACAGGTACGAGGAAGTTGAACCCCAGCATAGGTGGAAAGTACGGAGGCCGTAAAAGCCGAGCAATCGATCCCCTGTGTAGTTGTGCCTCCACTCCTATACCTAACGCCCATCCACGGATCAATAGCCGCCAGCAATTTCGAATCAGGTAGCAGTAGCAAGTCCTGCTCCAACAAAACTGAAAACTTTAACTGCAAAGTAGACACCTCATCCGCTTTCAAAAAAGCAGCTTTATTTACAGCGCTAGGAGATTCCAGGTCTTCAGCCAATCTCTTCTCAACCTTTTCTATTGTGATGGAATAAGAACTGTCAGCAAGCACCCGCAGCGGTTGCCCAATATTTTTTTCTTCCTGTTTGATAGGTAATGGATCCATAAAAGCAACCGCTGGATTGACAGTAGCAGCGGTCAGAGACTTGCTTGGACTAAGGGACAAACGCGTAACAGCCGGCAGTTTAGTACTAATACGCTGAAACGTGGAACAGCCAGATAGTAATAGTCCCGCCAAAAGGAACCCAGGTAAAATAGTATGGGAAAAGATTCGCAAAGGTGGTTGAGTGAAGATTTTGCAAAGGTAACTAATTTAGCTACTTTGCTGACCCGCTATGCAGTTTTCACACCTTCACGTTCATACACAATATTCCTTGTTGGATGGTGCCGCATCTATCCCGTTATTATACCAAAAAGCTATTGCCAATCAAATGCCGGCACTGGCTATCAGTGACCATGGCAATATGTTTGGGGTATTTGAGTTTGTAGCAGAAGCATACAAAAACAAAGATGCTAATGGGAAGTTAAAAGTGAAACCCATTGTGGGATGCGAATTCTACCTGACTGAAAACAGACATCAAAAAACCTTCACAAAGGAACAACGAGACAGGAGGATGCACCAGATTTTATTAGCAAAAAATGAAGAAGGCTATCGAAATCTAATTAAACTTACCTCATTGGGTTTTGTGGAGGGGATGTATGGCAAATATCCCCGTATTGACAAAGAGCTAATTCAAAAATATCATCAAGGCCTGATTGCAACAACCTGTTGCCTGGGGGCATCCGTCCCACAAGCTATTCTTAGAAAGGGCCAAGATGAGGCTGAAAACGAATTTAAATGGTGGCTGAATATTTTTCAGGAGGACTTTTATGTTGAGCTTCAGCGACACGGGTTACCAGAACAAGATACCGTGAATGAAGTGCTGTTGCGCTTTGCTAAAAAATATAAGGTTAAAGTAATTGCCAGTAATGATAGTCATTATGTAGAGCAAGATGATTTTACCGCTCACGACATTCTTCTATGTATCAATACGGGTGAAAAATTAGCCACCCCTGCCATTCGGGATTTTGCAGACGATGACGTCAACGTCAAAGACAAACGATTTGCATTTCCAAACGACCAGTTCTTTTTCAAAACAAAGGAGGAAATGGCAAAAACGTTTGCCGATTTACCTGAGGCATTAGATAACACCAATGAGATTGTGGGAAAGGTGGAACCGCTCAATCTGACAAGAGATATATTACTACCAAATTTTCCGATTGAAAAAAGATTCCAAATACACACTAAGGAAGAAATTATTGGAAAAAATAAAATCTCACCCGATGCCAATAATCAGTGGGAGTATCTGAAACATATCACATATGAGGGTGCAATTAAAAGGTATGCTACTGTAACCCCTGCACTTAAAGAGCGGATTGAATTTGAATTATTCACCATTAAAACAATGGGCTTTGCCGGTTACTTTCTTATTGTAAGTGACTTTATCAAAGCCGGTCGTGAAAAAGGAGTTTTCATTGGGCCTGGACGTGGTTCTGCAGCTGGTTCTGTAGTAGCCTACTGCATAGGTATTACCAATATTGATCCAATCAAATACAACCTGTTATTTGAGCGTTTCTTAAATCCTGATCGCAAGTCTATGCCAGATATTGATACAGACTTTGACGATGAGGGCAGACAGAAAGTAATTGACTACGTTATAGAAAAATATGGTAAGAATCAAGTAGCTCAAATAATTACCTATGGTACGATGGCGGCTAAAATGAGTATCAAAGATGTTGCGCGAGTCATGGATTTGCCATTACCAGAATCAAACGCACTTGCTAAACTTGTACCAGAAAAGCCGGGCATAGAACTCAGACGTGTATTACACGCTCCATTAAAATCCAAAGAAGGCGAAAAGTCCTTGGAGGAAAAAGAGGCCCTATCTAATGACGAACTTGAGAACGTAAAAAAATTAAGACAGCTATACAAACAACCTACCATACCAGCGGGCAGGGTACTTCGAGAGGCAGAGAGACTTGAAGGATCTGTTCGTAATACAGGTATTCATGCGGCAGGCATCATCATAGCTCCGACCGACCTAACAGATTTGATTCCTATCGCTACCGCCAAGGATTCTCCACTTTGGGTTACGCAAATTGAGGGAACTGATATTGAAAGTGCGGGTATCATTAAGATGGACTTTTTAGGATTAAAGACACTTTCCATCATAAAAAATACGCTTTCGCTGATTAAACAACTCTACGAGGTAGATATTGACATTGACAAAATACCATTGGATGATTCCAAAACCTTTGCGCTTTATCAACAAGGCGCTACCATTGGCACCTTCCAATTTGAGAGTCCGGGAATGCAAAAATATTTACGCGAGCTAAAGCCAGACCAATTTGAGGATTTAATTGCTATGAACGCCTTGTATCGTCCTGGCCCCATGGCGTACATACCTAATTACATTGACCGCAAACATGGAAGAGAAGCCATTAGTTATGATCTCCCAGAGATGCAAGAATATTTGGAGGAAACCTATGGCATCACCGTATACCAGGAGCAGGTGATGTTATTGGCACAAAAACTTTCCGGTTTTAGCAAAGGAGATGCTGACGTACTTCGGAAAGCCATGGGTAAGAAGAATAGAGAAACGTTGGACAAGATGAAAAAGCAGTTTATCGAAGGTGCTACTGCTAATTTATTACCTGCGGAGCGATTAGAAAAAATTTGGACTGACTGGGAGGCTTTTGCACAATATGCATTCAACAAATCGCACTCCACTTGCTATGCATATGTAGCCTATCAAACAGCTTATTTGAAGGCGCACTATCCCGCAGCGTACATGTCAGCTGTACTTAACAATGCCGGCAGCATAGAAAAAATTACCTTTTTTATGGAAGAATGTCGGCGTATGGGAATCAATGTGCTTGGACCCGACATCAATGAATCGCTCAAGGGGTTTGCCGTGAATAAAAAGGGAGAAATCCGATTTGGCTTAGGCGGCCTGAAAGGGGTTGGTGAGGCAGCTGTTGAAAATATTATTGAGGAACGAAATAAAAAAGGGCCTTTCAAAGACATTTTTGATTTTATCAAAAGAGTCAATCAACGTGCTGTAAATAAAAAAACATTGGAGAGCTTAGCGTACGCAGGTAGCTTTGATTGTTTTCCATCACTTCATCGTGCCCAATATTTTACAGTAGCACAAGGTGAAGATGTCACTGGCTTAGAAAAAATCATGCGTTATGGCCAAGTAATGGGGCAACAACAAGCAAGCACAGCTAATACTCTTTTTGGAGATTTGCCTGTGACAATGGAGATACCCCCGCCCCGTATGTTAGATGTAGCTCCTTGGCCATTAGTTGTACAACTAGACCATGAAAAAGAAGTAACAGGAATTTATTTAAGTGGTCACCCCCTGGATAATTACAAGTTTGAAATTCAGCATTACGGCATAACCGCTATTCGTGATTTTCTTTATTTCAGAGATACCATACGGGAACAATCAAACCCTGGCAGACCATTTAGAATTGTTGGTCTAGTTGCAGATGCGCAACATCGGATTGCTAAAAGTGGGAATAAATATGGCAACTTTATTGTGGAAGACTATACTGGAAAAATGGAGTTTCCACTTTTCAGTGACGATTACATGAAAATTTCCCCTTTACTACAAACAGGCAGTACCGTTTTAATAAATGGATTTTTAAAACAGCGTTACAACCGTGACGAATTTGAGTTTAAAGTGATGGGGGTTACTTTAGCCGAAACTATGATTAGCAGCCTGACAAGAATGTTGCAAGTTGATGCGAGACCACAGGATATAAATGATGAAATCATTGGCTTCCTAGAAAAGTATTTTAAGAAAAATCCCGGAAGAACGGCCTTTAAATTCACTCTAACAGACCCGCGCAATAGCTTAAATACCAGCCTTATATCTACATCTCAGGGAATAGAGATGAGCTCCGAACTCATACAATTTTTAAATAACTACCCGGCATTGCAAGTTTCTGTACAAACGGTCTAGCCTGACAACTTTTACACAACTAATGCCAACCGGTCAAGTTGAATTGCACTGGAACTAAATTTGTAATTCATATTATAAATATTAAAAAATGGCTAAAGAATTTTCCGACCAAAATTTTAAATCAGACGTGCTGGAATCCGATAAGCTTTGTGTGGTGGATTTCTGGGCTGAATGGTGTGGGCCCTGCCGCGCAATTGGACCCGTAATTGAGGAGCTTGCAAAAGAGTACGACGGGAAAGTAAACATTGGAAAACTAAACGTGGACCACAATCCATCGGTTTCAATGAATTACGGTATTACTTCTATACCTGCAATTCTATTTATTAAAAATGGGCAGGTAGTTGACAAGTTAGTTGGCGCACAACCTAAAGCTAACTTTGTAAAAAAAATAGAAACGCACGCATAAGCTGCTACCGCTAATTAAAAAAGCCTGCCTTGAAAGCGGGCTTTTTTAATTTCCGGAAGGTGGCTCATTTGCCGTATGACGGTGTCTGAATAGCAAAGCAAACAAGACTGCAACTACCAAGGAATATCCCGCAAAAGACAACCAAATTTCTCTCCAATTCATAGATTGATCCGGGTTAGTGAAATAGTATTGGATAACCAATCCGCTTATGGTGCTTCCCAACCAGGCGCCAAAACCGTTAGACATCATCATAAAAATTCCTTGCGCAGAGGCACGTATAGATGGAGAAACTTGTGTGTCTACAAAAAGCGATCCTGAAATATTAAAAAAATCAAAAGCCATGCCATACACAATACAAGACAAAATAATCATCCATAAGCCGTCGCCAGGATCTCCAAAAGCAAAAAGGCCAAAACGGAAAACCCATGCAATCATACTAAATAACATTACTGTTTTAATTCCAAATCGGCGTAAAAAAAAGGGGATGGCAAGTATAAATAAGGTTTCAGACATCTGTGATATTGACATAATAATGGCAGGATATTGCACAGCAATACTGTTCTTAAATGCATCTACCTTATCAAAGTCATGTAGAAATGTATCGCCATATGCATTGGTCAATTGTAATGCAGCGCCTAATAGCATAGCAAAAATGAAGAAGAGAGCCATCTTGTAATTTCGAAATAGTGAAAACGCTTGTAAGCCTAATACAGAAGTCAACGAAGTAGCAGTTGTTGCAGCAGATTTAGGCGGACACTTTGGCAAGGAAAAAGAATAAACTCCCAGCACGATGGAAGCAGCTCCGGCAACATAAAATTGAAGAGCGGATGTTTCCAAGCGTAATAAACTTACCACCCACATGGCAACAATAAAGCCAACGGTACCCCAAACACGTATAGGAGGAAACTCTTTAACAATATCTTTTCCGGCTCCCACTAATACAGTATAAGACACAGTATTAGCCAATGATATAGTTGGCATGTAAAACAACATATAAAACAACAGGACCCAATAAAACTGGCCAGGATCATTTACCTGCGGCAAATAGAAAAGTACTACGGCGCCTATCAAATGGCAGATACCCAATAAACGTTCTGCGTTAAGATACCGGTCCGCTACGATACCTGCCAGAGCAGGCATAAAAATAGCAGAGAGTCCCATGGTAGAAAAAATAGCACCGAATTCCGCCCCACTCCACTGTCTATTTTGAAACCAGTAGGCGCCAACTGTGATAAGCCAGGACCCCCAAATAAAAAATTCTAAAAAGCTTAAAATGGTAAGTTTGATACGTGGTGTCATAGCAGAAAGATAAGGAATTAATACCTTTGCGCCATCCTTTTAGTACCGCATGAAACCTACGCCTCAAACATCCCCCCAATTACAAGCCATTGCGCAAAAAGTAGCTAACCAAACCCGTATAACGGACCAAGATTGCATGCTATTATTTGAGGAGGCTAGTCTGGGGTTTGTAGGTACGCTTGCCAATCTGATTCGTGAACGCAAACATGGTAATCGTGTTTATTTTAATAGGAATTTTCATATTGAACCAACCAATGTCTGTGTGTTTAGTTGTCAGTTTTGCGCGTATAGCCGGCTATATGCAAATAGAGAGGAGGGCTGGGAGTTAAGTATCGAGCAAATGCTCCATCTTGTAAAAAAATATGATGGCACTCCTGTTACCGAAGTACATATCGTAGGTGGTGTTCATCCGAAAATGAATCTTTCATTTTTCAAAGATTTATTAGCGGCTATTAAATCGCATAGACCGGAACTACATATCAAAGCATTCACCGCAGTAGAATTTGATTACATGTTTAGAAAAGCAGGGCTGTCTGTAGAAGATGGACTAAAAATTTTAATAGAAGCGGGTTTGGACTCAATACCAGGAGGAGGTGCAGAAATTTTTCATCCTGAAATACGTGAAAAGATATGTAAGGATAAAGTTGACGGAAACGGTTGGCTTGCCATACATGAAACGGCACATAGGTTGGGAATACCTTCCAACGCAACTATGCTATATGGACACATTGAATCCTATATTCACAGAGTTGACCATATGAGCAAACTGCGGTCTCTACAAGATGCAACAGGTGGATTTTATACATTTATTCCGCTCAAATTCAGAAACAAGGACAACGATATGAGCCATGTTGCTGAGAGCACGCTTATCGAGGATATGCGCATGTATGCCATTGCCAGAATTTACCTAGACAATTTTCCTCACTTAAAAGCTTATTGGCCTATGTTAGGTCGTCAAAACGCGCAGCTGGCATTAAGTTTTGGAGTAGACGACATAGATGGCACAATTGATGACTCTACAAAAATTTATAGTATGGCGGGATCGGAGGAACAAAGCCCTACTTTAACAACAACCGAATTGGTGAGTTTGATCCAACAAGCTGGCAGAACGCCTATTGAAAGAGATACCCTATATAACGTGATAAACGATTTTAGCACTCTGGCAAACTAAGAGGCACATTGATTGCTAATCCTCCATCTGCAGTTTCCTTGTACTTTAGATTCATATCCTTTGCTGTTTCCCACATTGTTTTAATAACTGCGTCGAGGGAAACTTTTGCTAAGTCAGGAGTACTTTGAAGCGCTAATTGTGACGCAGTAATAGCTTTAATAGCCCCCATAGTATTTCTTTCAATACAAGGAACCTGCACAAGCCCCCCTATAGGATCACAGGTCAAACCTAAGTGATGCTCCATAGCAATTTCTGCAGCCATTAAAACCTGTCGTTGAGTACCGCCCATTAACTCAGTAAGTCCCGCAGCGGCCATAGCTGCTGAAACACCTATCTCTGCCTGACAACCACCCATTGCTGCCGATAGTGTGGCTCCCTGTTTAAAAATTATACCAATTGCAGCTGCTGTTAATAAAAATGAAGTAATCGATTTATTATCACTGCCCTTGCAAAAAGATAAATAATATTGTAAGACAGCTGGCACCACTCCTGCAGCTCCATTAGTAGGAGCTGTGACCACACGTCCAAATGAAGCATTCTCTTCATTAACCGCCAGCGCAAAGCAACTAACCCAATCTAACGTGTAATTGAAACCATGTCCTCCCTCTGCAATACAAGTTATCCATTGGTCATAGGTTGTGTAGGAACGTCCCTTTAGTAATTTTTTATTCAGCTCTGCAGCTCTACGTACAACTTCCAATCCCCCCGGTAAAATACCTTGTGCATGACAGCCTTTATAGATGCAGTCACGCATTACTAACCAAATTCGATGAGACTGCTCAATTGTTTGCTGTTCATTCTGCCAAGCCATTTCATTCTCCATCATAATCTCGTGTATCGAAAGGCCGGTCTTCATACACCAGTGCTGGAGCTCTTGAGCGGTGGAAAATGGGAAAGGCAACTCAACCTTTTTTTCGACAGTATCAGCTTCTCCTTCTTGCACAACAAAACCTCCGCCCACTGAGTAAAATGTTTGTGAAAAACTTGTACCATCCACCAGGGTCACCAAAAAAGAAAGTGCATTGGAGTGAAAGGGCAAAGACTCTGTGATTAAATATTCAATATCCTCTTGTGGGTCAAAGGAAATTTCATGAATACCACCCAACAAAAGTGATTGTTGCATGGCAATTGCTTGCAGCCGCGATGTTATTTGCGCTGTTGGAAATGTAACCGGATCGGCACCTAATAACCCCATTTGTACAGCCGTAGCCGTCCCATGACCTCTTCCGGTTTTAGCTAATGAACCATAGAGAAGCACACGGATAGTTTGTACGGCTGAAAGCTGCTGCTGATTCTGTAATTGTGCAAGTAAACGAAGTGCTGCACGCCAGGGACCTAATGTATGGGAACTAGAAGGGCCAATCCCAATTTTGAAAATGTCAAAAGCTGATATGACTTCACTTGACATACTTGCAAGCTTTAGAGTACATCAACCAATTCTACTTCAAAATACAATACTGAGTCCCCAGGAATTGATCCGGCTGCATTACATCCGTATGCAAGCGAAGAAGGTATAATCAGACGAATCACACCCCCCTTCTTGATTAGGGGAAGACCTAGTTGCCAGCCGGGAATTACTTGCCCTAATAGAAACTGTACCGGCACTCCGGTATTTGAGTCAAAAATAGTTCCGTTCATTAATTTACCAGTATAACGAACAGAAACACGAGATGTAAGTGCTGGCGTAAGACCATTACCAGGGTTTACTATTTGATACAACATTCCACTACTATGTGATTGAACACTCATTCCATTAGTAGTAGCAAAATTCTGCATAGTGGCTAACTCACTGGCAACTGTTTTAGGTGTGCAGTCAGTTGTTCCCTTACTACATCCAATGAAGAGGATGGATATCAAACCAAAAAAGAGAATAAAAAGTAATTTACGCATACATGCAAATTAAGAGGTTTATCGATTACAAAGCTCCTGATAGCGTTGCTCATTCATTTCCCACCGATGACGAGCTGAGAAGATTACGATGAATAAAACTGTTGCAACGGCTGCTATAACAAGCACCAGAATTAATGAGGATTGCTCCCTAAATAAAACCATTTGAGCACGACTATACCAACCCGCCAAAAGATTAGAAACAGTTGCCAAAACTAAACTTACACCCAAGGGTAAACCCACTGATAATTGGCGAACCCAGCGCTTCTTTATCATTCGATTTTTTTCCCAATATCTTATAAAATCCCTATCCTGTTCCGTTAACATGGCCTGTAAAGTTAGGTCAACCTTCACGATGATCTAAAAGAAAAACCCCGCAGGAGCGGGGTTGAGAGGTCCCGAGCGGATTCGAACCGCTGTAGGAGCTTTTGCAGAGCTCAGCCTAGCCACTCGGCCACAGGACCCGTTGGAGGACTGCGAAAATAAGCAGTATTTTTGAATCCCTATGAATCCAATAGCCGCATCTGAGTTAATCGTAAACAATAGAGGCGCTGTTTACCACCTGGACCTTCGCCCAGAGGAATTAGCCCCCACAGTGATAACCGTGGGTGATCCGGATCGGGTAAAAGCAGTGAGCCGTTATTTTGACCGTATTGAATTTACTTGTCAGCATAGAGAGTTTATAACGCATACCGGCTACGTTGGCTCCAAGAGAATCACAGTCTTATCCTCTGGAATTGGGCCTGACAATATAGATATTGTTTTAAACGAGCTTGACGCGCTAGCCAATATTGATCTAGTAACCCGTTGTCCCAAAGAAAAAACTTCTAGTCTTCAAATCATACGGCTAGGCACTTCTGGTTCTCTCCAAGCAGATGTGCCCGTAAATAGTTTTGTAGCCTCTACACATGGATTAGGTATTGATAATCTTTTACATTTCTACCGTTTTCATCAAAATGAAGAGGAATCCTTATTAATCCAATCTTTTTTAACACAAACACAGCTTCAACACCAAACAGGATTACCCTACCTAAGCACTGCAGCCCCATCGCTACTCAAACATTTTGTCCAAGATTTTCACCAAGGCATTACAGTAACCTGTCCTGGATTTTATGGCCCTCAAGGCAGAGTGCTACGACTCGGCTTGAACAATCCTCAGCTAATAAATCGATTAACTGACTTTAGATACGGGGCACACCGAATTACTAATTTTGAAATGGAAACAGCCGCCATATACGGATTAGGTCGGTTAATGGGGCACCAATGTCTTGCCTTGAATGTAATCGTAGCAAATCGCGTTACACAAACATTTAGCGATAACGCCCCGCTTCATATTGACAGACTCATTCAACAGTTTTTAACTACATTCTCAGCATCATTTTCATGACCCTACATTTTGATAAATTCCAGGGCACTGGAAATGACTTCATTATTGCCGACAATCGTGATAGATCGTTGGATATACTAACAACATCTTCCATTCAGTTTCTTTGCGATCGACACCGGGGAATTGGAGCAGATGGTTTAATGCTACTCCAGGAAAAGGAGGGATTTGATTTTGAGATGAAATATTTTAACGCAGATGGCAGAGAAGGTAGTATGTGTGGAAATGGTGGACGCTGTATTACCCTATTTGCCAATAAACTAGGCATTGTAAAACAACAGCTGAATTTTCTGGCAATGGATGGCCCACATGAGGCGCATATTCGATCCAGTAATTTTGTTGCCTTGCGGATGAAAGATGTGACGCATGTAAAGGAGCAAAAAGGTGACTTTATCCTCAATACGGGGTCTCCTCACCTAATTCGATTTGTGCGAGGCATTCAACAAATCGATGTTGTAAAAGAAGGTCGCGCTATACGATTTAATAAAGAATTTGCTGCAGAGGGAATCAATGTCAACTTTATAGAACTAGAAAAAGATGAAGAATCCCTGCAAATAAGAACCTATGAAAGAGGAGTGGAAAATGAAACACTCTCCTGCGGCACAGGCGCTACCGCTGCAGCACTGGTTTGTTTTCATAATGAAAATGGGTTCAATGATGTTATAGTAAAAACAAGAGGAGGAAATCTCCAGGTTGAATTCAACCGAATAGCAGAAAATCAATGCAATAATATCTGGCTTTGTGGCCCCGCTCAATTTGTATTTGAAGGATCCATTGATCTCACAACAATAAATCATGCGTAAAATTTCCGTTCGTGTATATGGCGTTTTAAGAGATCAAGTGGGCCGCATACTAGTGAGTGACGAAAAAATCAGAGGGGACCTTTTTACTAAATTTCCGGGAGGAGGACTTGAATTTGGGGAAGGAACGCGCGATTGCTTGATAAGAGAAATTAAAGAAGAACTAAACCTAAATGTGCGGGTGGATGAACATATTTACACTACTGATTTCTTTCAATGCTCTGCCTTCAATCAGGCACATCAGATACTTTCGATCTACTATAAAATAACTGCCTTAGAACCCATTCAAATAGACTTGGCCAAACAACCCTTTACATTTAGTGAAGCTGCAATAGCTACCTATGAGCAAACACAACAAATGGAATCTTTTAGGCTTATCTCCTGGGATCAATTCAACCCGGAAGCAATGAGTTTGCCTATTGACAAAGTGGTGGCTGCCCTGCTTAAAAATGGTAATTAATCTTGCATGGCTGCCTTTTTCATTAAATCAGCCTTTTCCTTTCCAAGATAGCTTTCGATGAGACCATGCACTAAGTATATCACTGGGGTCATTAGTAAAGCCACCACAAACTTGTATAAATAATTGACAAACCCAACCGCTACAAATAGTGAGAATGGCCATACAAAATCGTTGGCTTGCTGACTCACGCGTGTACCCACATAAAAGGCAATAAACAACACAACAAAACTGTCCAAGAACTGTGATACCAACGTTGACCCGGTTGCTCTAAGCCAGATATATTTCTCGCCCGTCCATTTTTTGATACGATGGAATACTAATACATCCACCAACTGTCCTACCAAAAAGGCAGTCAACGATCCGATAATGATAAAACTACCTTGCCCCAAAACACTCTGGTAGGCTAATTGCATATTAGGAACGCCACTTCCCTGCTTCCCGGTGATAAAAAAGTCCGCAGGAGACAACCAAATAGCACCAGTGAAAAGTAAGAATGCAAAAGCAATGAGACCAGCGGTCATCCAGGATAAAAAGCGAACTCCTTGTTGCCCGTAGTACTCATTAATGATATCTGTTAAAATAAAGACCACAGGCCATAATAATACCCCTGCAGTAAGATTGAAAGAAAGATCATTACCCAAAACTCGTAACTGAAGCGGCTCAAATCCAAATGTTTTCTCTAGGGAAAATATTTTAACACCAATAATCTCAGCGATCAAGGCGTTGGCAACAAAAAAGCCAGCCAGCACCAAAAATAAGCGGGTACTTTTATCCTTAAGTATAGTGTGAATCATAGTTGTTTTTAGGTTCCATGAAAATAGCATTATTTTGAGACCAAACTTTGGTACATGCCACGTAAATTATTTAAACAGCTCCTCCCACATTTGGGCGTACTAGCCATGTTCCTGCTGGCTACTGCAATCTTTTGTAGCCCTGCTTTAGAAGGTGAACAATTGAATCAGCATGATAATGTTAGTTGGAAAGGAATGGCGCAAAATGCTTTTGAATACAAAGCGGCAAATGGTCATTTTCCTCTCTGGAATCCCAATTTATTCGGTGGCATGCCCAATTATCAAATTGCGATGGAAGGAAAGTCAATCCTTCCGGACTTAATTCAATTATTTTCACTGGGGCTTCCTAAGCCTATGAATTTCTTTTTTCTTGCCTGTCTGTTTTTCTATTTCCTGTCTCTTAGCTTAGGAGCAAGTCCTCTAGTTGGCGCCACTCTTTCACTGGCATATGCCTTTTCAACATACAATCCAGTAATTATTGCAGCAGGACATGACACACAAATGATAGCTACCGCCTGCATGCCCTTGTTACTGGCAGGATTGATGCTATTATATAGCAAATCCTATTGGATAGGATTATCAGTTACAACACTGGGAGCGCACTTATTAATTGCTGCGAACCATTTACAAATAACTTATTATTTTCTATTAATAGCCGTTACGCTTACGCTTTCATTTACGTTCTATTGGATTAAAAACAAAGAGTGGAGGCACTTGGGTCTTACTGCTGCACTCACCCTTCTCGCTGCCATTCTTGCCATCGGTGGCAATGCCCTCATACTATGGACATCCGCGGAATACAGCAAGTATACCATGCGAGGTGGCAAAGAGGTCAGCATCACAGCTGATACAGTAAAAAATATCCAAACCGGTGGACTTGATACCAGCTATGCATTTGAATATAGTCTAGGTAATCGTGAATCACTAACGCTATTACTGCCCAATGCTTTTGGTGGCGGACACAGTCGAAATCTAGAGGAGGGGTCTCCTGTAGCTAAAAAATTAATGGCGGCTGGGATTGACGAAGGGAATGCAGAACAACTTTCACATAGCTTACCGCAATATTGGGGCAAACTACCCTATACTGCAGGACCTGCTTATGTTGGCGTACTCTTGTTTGTTTTAGGCATACTTGGTTTTATATTAAATCGGGGGGCATTTTCAAATAGCCTGTTAGCAATTACCTTGCTGGGAATCTTTATTTCATGGGGCAAGCACTTCCCTGCCTTTAACCTGTTTCTTTTCGAATACTTGCCACTCTTTAATAAATTTCGGGCCCCTTCCATGGCACAGGTTATACCACAACTGGGCCTAGCAGTTTCCTCGCTATTGTTGATGCAGAATATTATATTGGAAAAAATCTCACTATTCAACAGGAAATCATTACTTATAGTGGGCGGTCTTTTTGGAGGGCTTATGTTACTTTGGCTACTTCAAGACTACGCTGCTCCTATTGACCAACAGATAATAACAGCCTACACCGATAAAAATGGATCAGATCAACTTGCGAGAACTATCGTAACAGGTCTTCAGGAAGCCAGAAGCAATCTATTTGGAGCGGCACTATTACGGGCTATTTTGTTAACAGCCTTACTCGGAGGATTGCTATGGGCCTTTTCAAAAAAATGGCTCTCCGCCAACCTTGCATTGACTTTGATACTACTCGTTTCCACTATTGAAATTTTGTCTGTAAGTCATGATTACCTTGACAAAAGCATGTACTTGCCCGCAGATGAATATGGTGCTTCAAACTTTGCACCCAGCCCGTTAGATCAAGAAATTTTAAAAGATAAAGATCCCAACTACAGAGTACTAAATTTAGCAACAAGCACCTTTAATGATGCAAAAACATCATTCTTTCACAAATCAGTTGGTGGATACCATGCTGCAAAACTTAGAATTTATCAAGATGTAATAGAAAAGTATTTCAGTGCTGGGTTAAACCAAGGGGTACTAAATATGCTCAATACCCGTTACGTAATTGTAAGCGATCCTAATTCAGGCCAACAGTCATTGATAAATAATGACCAAGCCTACGGAAATTGCTGGCTGGTAAATCAGTTGGATACTGCAGCAAATAAAGCCACACTTCTAGAGAAAATTGGTAGTGCAAATCTGAAAGAAACAGCAATCATTGAATTAGACCAGTACAAAGGGCCACTTACTTTTCAAAAAGATAGTAGCGCTTCAATAACACTGACAAAGTTTGATAATGACACACTAACTTATGTTACAAAATGCAATTCTCCTCAATTTGCTGTACTGAGCGAAATCTATTACCCTAAAGGCTGGAATGCTTATGTAGATCAAAAACCAATTTCCTATTACCCAGTTAATTACATTTTAAGAGGAATATCCGTACCTGCTGGAGAACACACTATACAGTTTGTATTTGAACCTGCATCATACAAAAAAGGTACCGCAATAATGTATGCGAGTTCGTACTTAATTGTATTGGTTGTGATTGGTGGACTTTTCATGGGGTTGAGTATAAAATATAAAAAGGTTTAACCATGAAAAAAGTGCTGGCGATAGCTCCCTACTCATTCCTACCGGCCTGCTCTGGTGGGCATCGCTATATAGAAGGTTGGTATCAAGCACTCTCAGCACATACACAATTAACTGTTATAAGCACTGCCGATAACAAGCCAGATTCTAACAGTACCTATCGTATACTCCCCTTGTTATCAAGTTCATTTTTCCGTTATACAGATGTAACGTTACGTGCAACAATTGGTGATTTAGTGAAGCGGAACCAATATGACTTACTAGTATGGGAACACCCCTACTATGCCTGGTTGGCTAGTTTGGTAAAAAAAGATACAGGTACTCCTTTTTTACTTCGAACGCACAATATAGAATATCAACGATTTAAATCTCTTCATAAAATTTGGTGGCCGCTTCTGGAACAATATGAAAAATGGGGGTTTCAACAAGCAGACTCCATCAGCTTTATTAGCAACAATGACAAAACATTTGCCACTACAGCATGGAATATCAATCCTAGCCGTTGTATAGAAATACCTTATGGCATACCATTCGATAAAGTCCCAGCTAACAAAGCACAAGCTAGTCAGCTTATTAGAGAGAGACACGGGATTACACAACAGGAGAAAATAATTCTTTTCAATGGCCCGTTAAACTATAAACCTAACCGGGAAGCGCTTGAATTGATTATTCAATTTATAGAGCCGCTTCTTCAAGGTCAGATTAAGCCATATAGAATTATCATATGCGGTGGCCTTGCACCAAAGAGATGGAAACATCGAAATACCATTCAAAATAATCCTTATATCGAGACTGGCTTTGTAGCTGACATCAATAACTATATCATGGCGGCTGATTTGCTATTAAACCCAATACAGAAAGGTGGTGGTGTCAAAACAAAAATCATAGAAGCCATTTCACTTGGCACCCCTGTGCTAACAACTATAACAGGTGCTATAGGTATCGATAGCAAGCTTACCGGAGATTATATGCAGGTACTAAAAACCGAAAATTGGGATAAATGGGCTTCTACAATAGCAAGGATACTGCTAAATACGTCTTTTCAAGAGGAACTGCTGACCGATTTTTTTGAGCATTACAACTGGGAAAATATTATAACAAGGGTACTAAAACAATTACCGAATTAACTTTCCGCTTGTTTTAAATACTATCCACTTTATAAAAAGTCGCAAATATTCTTTAGCTAAGAAGAGGAAAGCAAAAGTATAAAAATAGAGCCCACTCCCTTTTCTTCTGCGCATAATATGTAATTCATTTTGCATCATTACACGGCGTAATTGGAGCTGTTTTTGAAGAGCCGTGCTAGCGCTAGCAATGTGTACGATGGTAGTAGATGCCAAAAAATAAATAGAAAATCTAAGCTCCTTGAATTGTTCACACCAAAGCACATCTTCACCATACATAAAAAAACGTTCGTCCAACTTATGACCAGGAAGCTGCGCTAATGCCGAACGCCTGATCATAAAAAAAGCTCCATTCACCCAATCAACTTCTGTAGATTGATCATGTTTGAAATACTGCCCTAACATTTTTATACCTCGGGTAGCAGGAGGCAGTAAAAAAAGCAAAAACCGAAATAAATCAAAAATTTCCCAAGTGATAGAGCGGAAACGTCTTGCAGAAAACTGAAGTGCCCCATCTGGAAATACCTGTCTACATCCCAAAACCCCAATTTGGGATTGCTGCTGCATGGCAGCTACAGATAAACTTATACTATCCTCCAAAAGATACGTATCACTATTCAATAACAAAACAAAGTCCCCTTTAGCAGCTTGCAGTCCTACATTATTCCCACCTGCAAACCCAAGATTTTTTTCGCTACATATCAGTTTTATTGAGGGAAATAGATCCAAAAACATACGAGGATCCTTTTCAACAGAGGCATTATCAACCAAGATTATCTCAACGGGTACTTTTTTTGTGTGGAGGAGTACCGATTGAATACAATCAACCGTCAGCTGGAAAGTATTATAATTGATAATGATTACAGAAACCATATTAACGGTTGAATTCATAGGAAAGGAACATCAGCACTTTTGAAAATATCCCCTTTTGCAGTAAAGAAAGTGGAAACTTCTTTTGAAAGCGTATCATTGAAATTAAAAAAGCGGGAACTTGCCCACCTCCGGCATAGTTGCGTAGCTGAGCCTCCTCTCTAATCTCCAGATTGCGAATTAAACGCCACCAGCCATCATAACTTTGAATATTGCTGACACAAGCAGCCCCATGCTTTTTATAAAAATATAATGCCTCTGGGATTTCTACCGTTGGATTACGGAAACAAAAATTTGTAACCTGCGAATCATTGTAACTCATTGTAATTAACGGAAGCGGTATATATCGACAAGAATAGCGACGCATCATTCTGATATAGGCTTCCAAATCCACTAACCATTTTAAACGAGTATCATACAATTCATGCATACTCCTTCTAAAAAGTACAACACTAGGAGGTCCGATGATATTATTAGCAAACAACCTAAAGGGGTCTTTCTTGACAGACTGATAGCGTCCAAGTGTTATTGTTTTATTCTTTACTTGACCATTCCGTTCGTCGTGAGCATAATAGCCAGAAAAAAGAACATCAGCCCCTTCATCAAGCTGTACTGCAAAATTTTCAAGTGCATATTGATTAGTAAACCAGTCATCATCATGCATGATTTTAATCCATTGGCCAGTTGCGTGTTGAATTCCCTCCAGCCAATTAGCCGGGGTACCCAGCGAGCGGGAATTCTTTTGATAATGAATAGAAAACTTATAAGGTGTACTAAAAAGCAACTCTTCATTACCACGAGAACTTGAATCATCTGTGATAATAACTTCAAAATCCTTGAATACCTGCTTGGCAATACTATCTAGCAAACGTTTTAGCAATGCAGGACGCTCGTAAGCAGGAATACATATAGATATCAATGGGGCCATCAGAGCTAAATTCGTAATTTTAAGGCATAGATTAATAAAATGTTATTCCAGCCTCTCCTGAAAAACATATACAAGGGCATTTTAAATCGGCTATCACAGCGAAAGGCTGTTAACTTATCGACTCTATCTATAGGCTGGTTTCAGCAAAAATACCTCAAACACCTACCTGCTGGGAAAACCAGATCAATCAAATTATTTGGTAGACCTCTATTTTTTAATGCTCCGCAGGAACTACTACATGGATTACAAGAAATATTTGTAGATCAAGTCTACAAACAATTGCTGCCACCCAATGCTTTGATCTTGGATTGTGGTGCAAATATTGGCCTTAGTGTTATCTGGCTCAAGCAATGCTATCCAGCCGCAAGGATTATAGCCTTTGAACCCGATCCTACAAATTTCTTGCTACTGGAAAAAAACATAAACTCCTACAACCTAGATAATATAACTTGCCATCCAGCAGCCGTTTGGAAAGAAGACACCCAACTTACATTTTCTGGAGGTGAGGGCATGGCAAGTGGGTTGACTACCACAAATTCAAAAGATGCTATTACAGTCAACTGTCTTCAACTAAAAAAATTCCTATCGCAACCAGTTGATTTTTTAAAGCTGGACATTGAGGGCGCCGAATGGGACGTCATAACTGATTGCGCAGAAAGTTTGGGAGTAGTCAATAGGATTTTTGTGGAATACCATGGACAATTTACAGATCAAGATAAACTGATACAAATATTGGATATCCTGAAAAACGCTGGCTTCCAAGTTTATCTACGAGAAGCAGCAGCACTTCACCCTACTCCTTTTTATAGAAAGAAAAAATTAACGCACTCTTACCAAGTACAACTAAACATTTTTGGGTTCAGGGATTAGTGGTAGCGGAGGTAGTGTTGCACAAAGCGAGAGAAAATAATCAAGCGCTTTTCTTTTTTGGTCGGTCAATTGGTAGTCAATATTAGTAGTAAAATATTGATAAAGATCATATGTTACCAAGCCAGTATTTTCAGCAGCAATAGCCGCTCTATTGTTCATCCCAAACTCATTTGCCCGCGTAAATTTGGAAACAAAACTATCCTCCAACGGAGAAACAGCAATCCAGACTGCAAATACAAAAGGCAAACCGGTAAGTTGTTGCCAAGCCTCTCCCAGATCATACCTAAATGAGAATCTGCTGTGTGCATTTAGTGCCCGATCGCCAATGATTAACCCACCACTGGTCCCTTCTATTTTATCAATATAGGCTGAGGAAGTAGGTGAAATGAAGGCAACTTCCTTCTTCCAAAAATCGCGCAAAAGGATTTGTAATAGTCGAACAGAGGTGCGGCTTTGATAATCTAAGTAAATAGTTTCCAACTTTTCAATAGGTAGCTCACTAAATAAACAAACAGATGCTACTGTACCAGTAGTTGCAATACAATGAGAACCGATAATCCTACCCTCCTTTAATTGCGGAATTACCGCTACAGGCACTAAACCAACATCGATTTTTCCAAGTATTAAGTCCTCAGCAATTTGAGCGGGATAATGCTGCGTCAAGAGTATATCCCCGTCAAGAGCCAATTGCGCTAACCCCTTCAAGAGAGGGCGGGTGTTTAAATAGTTAACGATTCCAACCCTTATCTTATCCAATTCGATTAATTTTGCAAGTGCAAAGGTAGTATTTCAAGGCTGCCCTTCCACCTCAGTATGGAACTAAACACTCTTACCGCCATAGCTGCAATTGATGGCCGCTACCACAGCCAAGTTCACCAATTAGATGAATTTTTTTCAGAATTTGGACTCCATAAATATCGTGTATGTGTTGAAATTGAATACCTACTAGCCCTGGAACAAAAAAAGCTTTTTTCACTAACCCCTGCAGCACGAAAACAATTAAAAAAATTAGTTGAAGAATTCAGCCTAGAGGATGCGATAGCTATCAAAAACATCGAAAAAACTACCAATCACGATGTAAAAGCTGTTGAATACTTTATTAAAAATAAATTACAAGAATGGGGCGCTGATTCTTGCATAGAGTGGGTTCATTTTGGGTTAACCTCTCAAGATATCAATAACACCGCTATCCCCCTTGCCTGGAAGCATGCCATGGAGTATGAATATCTTCCAAACTTGCTCAATTTAAAAACAGAACTATCCCTTTTGGCAAAAAAATGGAGTGAAATTCCAATGCTGGCCCGAACGCACGGACAACCCGCTTCCCCTACCAAACTGGGCAAGGAAATTGCCGTTTTTGTTGAACGACTACAAAGCCAAATAGAACAATTAATTGGGATCCCATTTACAGGAAAATTTGGAGGTGCTACGGGAAACTTCAATGCACATCATGTGGCTTTCCCCTCCATCAATTGGATACGATTTGCAAATGATTTTTTAAATACCCTTGGGCTAATTCGTCAACAACACACTACGCAGATTGAGCATTATGATCAGCTGGCTGCTCAATTAGATACGCTCAAACGTATCAACACTATCTTAATAGATTTTTCCAGAGATATGTGGACCTATATCTCCCTAGAATATTTTTTGCAAAAAACTAAAAAAGGAGAAGTGGGGTCTTCTGCTATGCCCCATAAGGTAAACCCTATCGATTTTGAAAATGCCGAAGGTAACCTGGGTATTGCTAATGCCTTATTCTCCCACTTAGCTGATAAACTTCCCATCTCCAGACTACAACGTGACCTTACTGACTCTACTGTATTAAGAAACATAGGCGTGCCTGTTGCGCACACGCTTATTGCTTTTCGATCCATAGAAAAAGGATTAAACAAATTGCTCCTTAATGACGCAAAGATTTATAGCGACTTAGATAACAATTGGGCGGTGGTTGCGGAAGCAATTCAAACCATTCTAAGAAGAGAAAAGTACCCTAATCCGTATGAGGCACTAAAAGAATTGACACGTGGAAAACAAAAAATTGATCAAAAAACGCTGCATCAATTTATTGACAAACTTGCTGTTTCAACCGCTGTTAAAAAGGAATTAAAAAAGATCACCCCGCATAATTATACAGGTATACAAGCCTCCATTCCTAACTAAGAGCGATGTATTTCACTTGTAAAGTGAAATTGGATGTCTGGATTATTGGAAATCTCCGTATTCAAGTACCATTCACTCTGTGCCAAATAAACTGGATTTCCATCCTTATCAACCCCTGCATTAGCTTGCTTAAAACGAAGAAAATCTTCTAATTTCTTCTCATCAGCCCCGGTAAGCCAGCAAGCCTTGTAAAAAGGAAGTGGGTTGAATATAACAGAGGCGCCATATTCGTGCAGCAACCTGTATTGGATTACTTCAAACTGTAATTCTCCTACACATCCTATAATCTTTTTTGTACCCCCGAACTGCGTAAACAATTGTGCCACTCCCTCCTCAGTCAATTGCAAGAGGCCTTTTTCTAATTGTTTTGTCTTTAGCGGATCTTTGTTAACCACTTCCTTGAATATTTCTGGCGAAAAGGAAGGAATGCCTGTAAAATAAAAATCCTCCCCCTCAGTAAGGGAATCCCCAATCTTGAAATTTCCAGTATCAAATAAACCCACAACATCGCCTGCGTAAGCATCCTCAATAATACTTTTATCACGCGCCATAAAGGAATAAGGGTTGCTGAAGCGTATGTCCTTATCGAGACGTACGTGATGAAAATATTTGTTTCGCTCAAACTTGCCCGAACAAATACGCATAAAAGCTATCCTGTCTCTATGTTTAGGGTCTAGGTTAGCATGGATTTTAAAAACGAACCCCGTCATTTTATCCTCATTGGGATCTACCTTCCTAGTTGAGGTAGCCCTTGATTGGGGAGTTGGTGCTATACGAATAAAGGTGTCTAGCATTTCACGCACACCGAAATTATTGATGGCACTTCCGAAAAAAACGGGCGCTACTTTACCCGCCAAATAACGCTCAACTGACAAAGGGCCGTGAACCCCATCAATTAATTCAACATCTTCCCGGAGTGTTGTAGCGTCTTTTTCTCCCAACCGTTCGTCCAAGATTGTACAAGAAAGATTATCTACTGTAAGCGTATCCTCATTTCCCTTAGTACCAGCTTGAAATAATAATAAATTTTTTTCTGCAATATTATACACCCCTTTGAACTCCTTTCCGCTGTTTATGGGCCAGGTCATTGGATGCAACTCTAAGGACAGCTCTTTCTCAACCTCCTCAAGTAAATCAAATCTATTTTTACCATCCCGATCCATTTTATTGATAAAGAGAATTACAGGGGTGTCTCGCATTCTACATACTTCCATTAACCTACGTGTTTGCTCCTCGACGCCGTTAACACTATCTACAACTAAAATAACGCTATCCACAGCGGTGAGTGTGCGGTAGGTATCTTCTGCAAAATCCTTGTGTCCGGGTGTATCCAAGAGATTGATCAAGGTTCCTTTGTACTCAAAACTCATCACCGAGGTAGCTACCGAAATTCCGCGTTGTCTTTCAATTTCCATGAAGTCACTGGTAGCATGCTTTTTAATCTTATTACTTTTTACAGCCCCCGCAACCTGAATAGCCCCTCCAAATAGTAGAAACTTCTCTGTTAGGGTAGTCTTTCCCGCATCGGGGTGAGAAATAATAGCAAAGGTTCGCCTGCGGGATATGGATTCCTGGTACTTCATAGTGCGGCGCAAAGGTAAGTCAGCCTTTCTAATCGCCGTCTGTCAATTTATTGGCAATACCAGCCTTTTTGACTCTACCTTTGCAATATGTTTCGGAGAACAATAGAAATCATATCAAGCAGCTTTAAAATGGCTGTGCAAGAACTTTGGAAAAATAAGTTAAGGACTTTCCTCTCCCTATTTGGAATAACGATTGGCATTTTTTGCATTATTGGGGTGCTAGCTACGGTGAATAGTCTAGAACAAAATATTCAGAACGAAATCAAATCACTTGGAAATAACACCATTTATATTGACAAATGGGAATATAGTGGCGGGGGCCCTGATTATCCCTGGTGGAAGTTTGTGAAAAGACCTTCTCCCAGATACGTAGAAGCAGAGGAGATACGAGAAAGAACGCCAGCGGCTCAATATGTTGCCTTTCACATACAAATTAATGACCCCCTAGAATTTGCAGGTAAACAATTAAGCGGAGTTTCTATACATGGCATCAATCAGGATTTTGAGAAAATTCAAGTGATTGAAATTGCTAATGGCCGTTCCTTTTTAGAACGTGAATTTGACAATGCAGCTAATGTAGGTCTCATAGGTTTTGAGGTGGCTGAAAAACTTTTTGGGAAAGCCGAATTAGCAGCTGAGAAATATGTGGAAGTAAGAGGTAAAAAAGTGTTGGTAATTGGCGTTATAAAAAAACAAGGAAAAAGTATGTTAGGGGATGAGGGTTGGCAATTTGATAATAGTCTATTTGTCCCCTACCGCTTTGGACGTTCCATCATGAATGAGCTGAGAGCAGATCCGCTAATAATGGTACAGGGAAAACCAAACTTAAGCAGTAAAGCTGTTAAAGACGAATTAGCGGGAACCATGCGTGCAATTCGAAAACTTTCCCCCACACAGGAGGATAATTTTGCATTGAATGACATTAACGATTTCAGTAAAGTGATTGGAGATATTTTTGTCAATGTAAATATTGGAGGTTGGGCTATAGCCACCTTATCCTTGATTGTAGGAATGTTCGGTGTAGCTAATATTATGTTTGTAACGGTTCGTGAAAGAACAAGTCAAATTGGCCTTAAAAAAGCCATAGGTGCAAAAAGTCACATTATATTAACCGAGTTTTTATTGGAGTCCTCTTTTCTCTGCATCATTGGCGGTTTTATAGGACTTTCACTTGTTTTCTTACTTACCCAAGTATTAACCAAAGCATTAAATTTTCCTGTTTTCATTTCTACTGCAAATATGTTTTTGGCAATTGGTATCTGCATATTAGTAGGCGTCATTGCTGGATTTGTACCTGCCCGACAGGCAGCCCGAATGGACCCCGTAGTTGCCATTAGAAGTAAATAGCGCAGGTAGCAACCGGACTTCCCTATTTTTGCGCTCATGCCTGTTCGTATTCTTGCTATAGAATCCTCTTGCGACGAAACCGCTGCCGCCGTATGTATTGATGGCTGTATTATATCCAATATTGTTGCTGGTCAAAAAGTACATGAACAATATGGAGGCGTAGTGCCAGAGCTAGCATCCCGAGCACATATGCAACATATTGTTCCAGTAGTAGATACAGCATTAAAAAATGCAGGGATTTGCATGGCAGAAATTAACGCCGTGGGATACACCCAAAGTCCTGGGCTCATTGGATCATTATTGGTAGGCGGGCAATTTGCCAAATCACTAGCGTTATCACAAAATATACCTCTGATTGCGGTGCATCATATGCAAGCACATGTACTGGCTAATTTAATTGACACACCTAAACCAGCGTTTCCATTTTTATGCCTAACTGTAAGTGGCGGACATACTCAAATCATACAATGCAACTCACCACTTAGCATGAAAGTGATTGGGGAAACAATTGACGACGCTGCTGGGGAAGCTTTTGACAAATCTGCAAAATTATTAGGTCTTCCTTACCCCGGAGGGCCGTTGATTGACCAACATGCACAAAATGGCAACGGTAAGCGTTTTAATTTTCCAAAGCCCCACGTAGAAGGATTAGACTTTAGTTTTAGTGGATTAAAAACTTCGATAGTATACTTCTTGCAACAGGCTGGTAAATCAGTGAACTACAAACAAGGACAGCAGGTTGACAAAATTGAACAAGAAAATTTTATCTCGGAAAATCTATCAGACATATGCGCTTCCATACAGGATCGTATCATTTCAATTTTGCTGGATAAATTAGAAAAAGCTGTATCCCAGACAGGAATTCAATCTGTTTGCTTAGCAGGGGGTGTTTCAGCCAATAGCGGGTTACGTAAAGAGTTTTTAACATTGGCCGAACAAAAAGGGTGGAATGCACATATACCTTCTTTTGAATACTGCACTGACAATGCTGGCATGATAGCTATTACAGCCTATTATAAATATGTAGAAAATCAGTATAGCAATTATACTACCCCCTCTTCTGCAAGAGCAAACTGGTAATGGGAAAAGCCACTTTTACATGTAAACAATTTTCTATTTCACAAGATCAATGTGCCATGAAGGTGAGCACTGATGCTTGTGTTTTTGGAGCTTGGGCGGCGCAAAAAATTATTGAAATTGAGTTGCCGTCTCCTAAGATTCTTGATATTGGAACAGGTACAGGACTATTATCGCTGATGGTAGCACAACAAGTGGCTAACTGCAGCATTACTGCTATTGAGATTGATGCTGCTGCAGCAAAACAAGCCAACGAGAATTTACAACATTCGCCTTGGCATAAAAATATCCAGGTATTACATACTGATATTAAACAATATAGTAGTCCAAACAGATTTGATATCATAATCAGTAATCCCCCATTTTATGAAAGAGATCTTTTAGCTGCAACCAAAGAAAAAAATACAGCCTTTCACGATTCGAGTCTTACACTTTCTGAATTACTGAAGGCAAGCTGCAACTTATTAAATACCAATGGGTTTATTTTTTTGATAGTACCGGTTAGCAGAAAAAATGATTTAGTCAAGTATTGTGACTCATTACATCTTCTTATAACTGATTGTTGTTACATTAGGCCTGCTCCCAATAAAAAAACTTCAAGAATAGTAGTGAAATGCCAAAGAGATAATTCCCCAGGTGTATCCAGCAATAACGAAACCGAACTTATAGTCCAAGGAGACTATGCTGGCTATAGCTTGAATGCATTCTTACTACTAAAAGAGTATTATCTACATTTATAATACCCTAGATAGTTGCATAATCACGCATGTACTGGAAGGCCTCCGTCAATTTACCCTCCCTCAAAATGGTGGCACGTTCCAAAGTAGGTGAACCCCCTTTTATGAGTAAATCCTCCAAAATAAATTTAATTAGTTGCTCACCAAAATAACGGCTTGCATCTCTGGGTAATTCATTGGGTAGGTTTCCCACTGCAATTATATCAACTGCATTAGATTGATAAGGTGCCGTTTTTTGTAAACTACTTTTATCAACCCCATACACAGGGTCCTCAATTGTTTGATCTCCCAAATTAATTGGAATAGAACCGTACGCGTCATCTGTAATATCAGCAATTGTTACAATCTTAAAATCAGGACGCCTTATGTCAGCTGCTTCAAAAAGCCGATCCATCCCCTCCTCCCAATAAATACCATTTAATAAAATATCAGTACAAGATAAATAGTCGCCAAAAAGACAAGCATAATCTTGATGCTTGGTGTGAAATTCCTCACGGGCATAAGAACCGGTAATGCGGTTTCGAAACAAATCTCCTCCCTTAAGTTGAGTATAAACAGGGTAACTAAACACTTTTGAACAATACTCATCCGGTTCCACCTCTCTTACCCCTATGAGGTTCAGCACCTCCATAATCCCATGCGCCACTCTGCCGGAGCCCGTAACTGCAATTTTAATTGGAGGCAATTTTATTTCAAAATAATTATGAATTAACTCCTTAAAATTCTTTTGTTTATATACTCTTTCTAAATTAAATAATCCGGTTCTTTTGCCATAAGCCAACAACCCATTATGAGCCCCTACCACACCTGCAAAAAAACCAAACCCAATAATACGCTGCCCATCATCATGCTCTAAACATTCATAATCAATCAAAGTAGTTCGCTTTTCTATCAGTGAGCGAAATAAAAGCTGATTATAGGGCTGAAGCTTCTTGGTGTGAGAGAAAAATAAATAGGTTTTATTTTCCAACAGGCTTTGAATGGGAACCTCTTTTATTCCAAAAAGGTAATCAGCCAAGGACAAATCTTCAGACAATTCCGCGCCCGCCCTCTCATACTCCCTGTCGGCAAAGCATCTATTAGCTGAGGGCTGAACAAGTATGCGTAGCGAGGGGAAGCTTTTAAGCAGCCACTTACACTGCGCTGGGGTCAAAGCTACCCGGTTATCTGCGGGTATTTTACCCTCTCTTATTATACCAATAGTAGCCATAGGCGTGTACCTTTACAACCGAATCAGCAAATTTAATCCACTCCAGGGCTTACGCATGAACTATTTTGAACTGTTTGAAATACCGCTTCAATTTGAAGTAGATTCAAAAAAAATCAGACCCAAATTTTTAGCGTTAAGCCGAAAATTCCATCCAGATTTTCACACAGATCAAAATGAAGCAGATCAGGAAAAATTGATGGAAATAAGTGCCGCGGTTAATAAGGGCTGGCAGGTATTTCAAGAACCCCTATCCACATTACATTACGTATTAGAGCTATTAGGTAAAATTACCAGCCATGAAAATCCTACTTTATCCCCTGCTTTTTTAATGGAGATGATGGAATTAAATGAACTATTAACAGAGGGAGATCCTAGCCAATTATCCTCCATGCAAGAAAAAATAAGCCAATACACAATAGAAATTCATGAAGATGTCAAAGACATACTTAGAAAAGTACCCGCCACTACCACAGACAAAGAATTTGAAAAAATCAAAGACTATTACTACAAAAGCAAGTATCTGCAAAGAATCCAAGAGAGAATCGGCCAAGGCTTGAGTTAAACAGCAAATTCCCCTAATTTTGCAAACCCCGCCCGGGTGGCGGAATTGGTAGACGCAGCAGACTCAAAATCTGCCGTTCGCAAGAATGTATCGGTTCGACTCCGATCTCGGGCACAAACGCCTTTCTAAATATAATGGAAGGGCGTTTTTTATAAATAGCTGTCAACCGTGTCAACTTAGTCGACAAAAATGAGGAAGGGGCAATCAGGCATTTGTTGATCCTGATCACCCCTTCTTTAAAAATCTTGATATTAATTAATGTGCTACCACAACTTTACCCGTTGCCAACGTTCGATTTGAATTATCTGTCAAACGAATTAGATATACTCCGTTAGCGGCTGTACGCAAATCAACATCTAAGAGTTGATATCGATTTGTAATGGCATACATTTTTCTAAATACTACAGCTCCTTTAGCGTCAAATATAGATAAGCTGAATTGATTTGTAGCCCCACTATAATATGAAACCCTAAATTGACCTTGCGTAGGACTGGGGTAAACAAATAAACGAGCTGTAACAGAGTCCCCAATAACAAGTGGAGCACTGGTGTTTGCACAAGGTAATTTTGGAGGCAAATTTTGCGCAGTAACAGTGTAACTGCCTGTTGGATGTTTTAAACCGATTGAATCAAGTTGCGAAGTCAACTCTCCGGATAAAATTTGATTATTTAATTGCCATGAATAAGCATAGCTACCCGCTGGCGTTACTGAGGCACTTAAAGCAGTTCTAAGTCCTGGATAAATTTTTAAATAGGGTGACGCAGTAATTGACACAACTGGATTGGGCTCAACAATTACTGTAGTTGCAGGTGAAATTTTACTGCAACCAAAGGCATTTGTTATTGTAACCTGATATGCCCCTCCTGTTCCAACTTGTATTGATTGAGTAGTGGCGCCATTAGTCCATGCCCAACTGGTGCCAGCCGAAGCTGCCAGCAAAACCTTATCCCCATCACAGATTGTAGTAGGCGTCAAGGCCGTTACTACTGGTGTTGGCAACGGGTTAACAGTTACTTGAACAGCTGGAGATATACTTACACAGGTGCCAGTAGTAACCGTAACTGTTAAACTTGCTGTGTTGTTAATAGAAACTGATGCAGTGGTGGCACCGTTGCTCCACTGGTAACTATTGCCCGGATTAGCAGTTAACACAACACTTCCACCTTGACAGAAAGTAAGCGGTCCATTTGATGAAACACTTGCTGCTGGAACAGAAATTAGTTGTAGCTGAACTGGAGTCCTGCTTGGACTTTCACAGCCTGTTGCAATTTCTTTACTGGCAGCGTAATAAGTAATCGACCCAATTGTGTTTAAAGATGGGTCAGCCACAACCACCCCTGCAGTAGAAGCACTATACCATATCACTGTGCTTCCAGGAGCAGCTGTTGCAGTGGCAGTTAAACGAGGGATTGAAGCGCCGGGACAAATTTGCTGTGCTTGATTTCCACCACTTATAGGCGCTAATAAATTAGCATTTCCAACAGCAACAACAATTCTAACAGCCGGTGTTTGACAAGCGCCGTTAGTAGCATAGACAGCAATATCACCAACCTGACTTCCACTGGTAAATAGTACACTAATTGAGTTAGTACTTTGACCGCTTAGGATTGCTGCGCCAGCAGGAACAGTCCACACATAACTACTTGCTCCGTTAACTGGTGCTATTGAGTAGGTATATTGTGTGGCCGTATTACAAATGGTTGTGCTACCACTGATAGCGCCTGGCGATCCCATATTACCTCCCCCACTGGATACAGTGATATTAATGGCATTAGCCCTACGACTTATTGAGCCCGTACTGCTCTTTGCTCTAATCGTAAACCATGTACTAGCTCCTGGCGTTAGACCCGTTACAGTAAAACCTGCAACATTTCCAACTGTTGCTTGTAATACATACTGTCCAGTTACTGGATCAAGCCGCATGATGTCATAACTAGATGCATCCGCCACGGGGTTCCAAGAAAGATTGACTTCACCTGCTGTGCAGCTGTTCCCATCGCCTGTAAAACCTGTTACGGGTCCCATAATGTGAAAAACAGCATCACTTGGGTCCTGAAAGGAGCCGCTAGTAATTCGAATGAGCGCCTGTGATGTTTGTACACCAGCCGGCACTGTCCAATTATAACGAGTAGTTGAAGCAGACAAAGAGCTTACGATTGGGTTCCAAGTTGCACCATTATTTAAGGAGTACTCTAAAGCAAGATTACCAGTAATTCCCAAATTGTTCCAAGTTATTAATTCACTAGTCCCTGGTGCAAAGTTTTCGCCACCGTTAGGGTAAGTCAATTCTAAACGTGGCTGATCAATAGTCCACGTTAATGTATATTCCTGATTTGAAGCTGTTGTAATGGCACTTCCAGTCACCCGAATCGTATAGAGTCCAGCCGTAGGTGAATTCACAGTTACTTGCTCCACATTGCTGACTGCATCAACTCCAGTAGTAGCAGGATTTGCTGGATTATTTTTATCCAGTACCCATGGAAGATGAGAAGTGCTTCCACTTAAAACTGTTAGATCAAGATTATTAACAAGAGGAATAGCAGCATTGGCCGTACCTGCAGGATCATTCCAAACTAACATAACATTCAACCGAGAAACTCCTGCAGGCACCGTCACTGAGATATCCCGTGAGGCACCATTTCCAATATTATTTACGGTATACCTGTTTTGTTCTAGCAGACGTGCAGCCTCTAAAACATCAATTCGTCCATAACCAAACTTATAATCCGGCCCCGTATTACCTAGATCTTGCGCAGTATTTAATACAGCATTTTTGATCAGTGCAGAAGGAGGATTTGCATTTGCATTTAATTGACGATAACGCTGAACCAACAAAGAAACTGAACCTGCCACACCTGGAGTTGCCATTGATGTACCAGACATGAAAGTGTAGCTATTAGCTGGAGTAGTCGTTGAGAACACATTGTTTCCCATAGAAGAAATATCTGGCTTGACTCTTCCGTCCTGTACTGGACCAAAACTACTAAATGAGGTCATTGCATCAGTGGAAGTTAATGCAGCCACCAGTATGTTATTTTTTGCAGACTTACCACTACCAGTGATGGTATACCACCCCCCCGTACAGGAACTTTGAGAGTTTCCAGCAGAGTGAATATGAAGATGAGTTGGAAAATTATTTAAATTAAGATCAGTTGCCCGACTAGTACCAGAGTAAGCAATACTTGCGCCATTTACTCCACAAGTAGCACTCCCACCATAAGAGTGACTACTAACTGCTAAATTATAAGTGGGGATGGCGGCTGCAATTTCGTTTGGAACATTTCCATTAAAATCATAAGAGAACAGCTGCGCATTTGGCGCCATCCCGCGCGCAAAAGGGTCAATCAACCCTCTTCCAAGAATAGTCCCAGCGCAATGTGTAGAGTGGGCACTGGACCCTACGTTTTCAACTTGAGTTACTCGACCAATTGGGAAAAAATCAAGATGTGAACCAATAGCACCCCCATCCCAAATACCCACGTTAATCCCATCTCCTTGCAAATTTCTAGAACCCTCAGCTAAAACATTTACACGATGCTGTGTGCGGCCAGGAAGATTTTCCTCTTTGTTAGGTTCATCTATAAAATCTGCCCAAAGAATAAACGGCAATGCCACAAAATCCCTCACTCGAGAGGCAGGTACTCTTACTATAAAAGTCTTATGGGCGGGAAGCTCATCTATGAGAGTGGCGCCTAGATTAGCTAAATAAGGCTGTATCGCATTAACTTGTAATCGGTCAAACGTAATAACAGTTAAGTCAAAAAAACCAAGGAGTAATTGCGCGTGGGATGGGACAATGGAATTGTAAAGAGCATGACTTGACTTCTGCTTGGCATCAAGCTGAAATACACTTCGAATTTGAGCAGATGCGAGCTGTATCCAATTAATAGACTCAGGTATAATTGCCGTGTATGCGTTAGTCGGGATATAATCAATAAGTTCAATCCCTTGCTTTTTAAGAATTGTCCGAGTGGTTGCAGTAGGTATCTCATTAAACTGGATCACCACATAATAGTTACCCTGGAGGAGAGCAGCACGTAACGATGAATCGTTATTGGAAAGTGCTTTAAAATTCTTTGTTGGAAAAAAGTCACCACTTTGAAAATGAATGGCAGTGTCCTTGGGGAGCTGCGCATCAGCGAAATCACTCAAAAAACTAAGTACTAACAAAAAAGCAAGCTTTGAAAAAACTCGACGCATAAAGAATTTTTTATTATACTGAAATTATGGCAAAATGCGAGAATCTAAGTTATTTCTTGCCCTTTTTTGAAAAAAGCGCATAGGGATCTCTCCAAAAGCTAATTCTTCCGCCACTTTGGGGTTGCGCTTCAGTTTGGATGCCTCACAAGCAAAAAAAAGACTAGTTTTCATAAAATACGCATTGCATATTCCCCCCACGCTACCAGCTCACCCACTGCAGCACCCAAAACAATATGTGTAATAGAATCCATTGAATTAATAAGGATCTACATCAGGTATAATAGCCACTTGGCTAAATAATTTCTTTTGCTGCACTACTTTTGAATACGCTCTAATATCAAGCTTGCATTGTTCCAATAAATGCTTTTTTCTTGGCAGCTTCAATAACAACTCAAAACGGAATTGATTACGAATACGGCTGATAAGCGCAGGGGAAGGGCCTAATAAATATTGTTGATATTTCACCGCTAATTGCTGCGCTAATGCTGCGGCAGCCTGAGCCGCAACGGTAGCAGACTTATGCCGTACACTTAGCAGGATCATTCTGCTAAAGGGTGGATAGAAAAATTCCTCGCGCCTAAATAGCTCTTCTTTATAAAATTGAATATAGTTATGTGCTAAGATTTTATCCAACAAGGGATGACTCGGATCTGCTGTTTGAATCAACACTTCACCGACAGTATCTCGGCGCCCTGCCCTTCCACTTACCTGTTCCATTAATTGAAAAGCGCGTTCATTTACTCGAAAATCAGCATAACGTAACAAGCCATCGGCATCCAGGATACCCACCAAATCTATCTTTTCAACATCAATACCTTTCACTACCATTTGCGTACCCACCAGTATATCAACCTGTCCTTGTTCAAATTTATTGATCAGCTTGGCGTGTGCATCCTTACCTTTTATTGCATCTAGATCCATTCGGGCCACTCGAGCAGTAGGAAATAAAACAGCCAATTGCTCTTCAACCTGCTCTGTGCCAAAACTTCTTGCCTGAAATTTATTTTGTCCACACCCTTCGCAACGAGTTACTTTTTGATATCGACCACCACAATAATGACAACATAGCACCTGCTCCGACTTATGATAAGTCAAGGAAACGGCACAATGCAAACATTGAGGTACCCAACCACATGACTTACAAACCTGGTAAGGCGTATATCCTCTTCGATTTTGAAAAAGTATTACTTGCCGGTGTTGCTGTAAAGCATATCGTATGCGTTTTTCCAAAATAGGGCTAACCAGCGAGAATGACTTTGTTTGTGAACGAACAACATTCATGTTGATCAGCTGCACTACTGGCATTGCAACTTCTCCATAACGCTTTAGCAAGGAAACTAACCCAAATTTTTTACTAGTTGCGTGATGGTATGACTCTATGGAAGGTGTAGCACTTCCTAAAATAGTTTTAGCATTAAAAAGTGTTCCAAGATATAAAGCGGTATCCCTTGCATGATACCGAGGAGCGGGCTCTTGCTGTTTGTAAGAGGGATCATGCTCTTCATCACAAATTATTAATCCTAGATTCACAAATGGTAAAAAAACGGCAGACCGTGTTCCTAAGATCACATTAACTCGCTTGGCTGCTACTTGATGCCAAATTTCAACTCGCTCATTGGGTGAATACTTGGAATGATAGACACCCACATGCCCTCCAAAATGATGTTGAAGTCTACGAATAATTTGAGTAGTGAGTGCTATTTCAGGAAGTAAGAATAGCACTTGTTGATTCTTACGAAGTGCAGCTGCAATCAATTCAATATAAATGTTGGTCTTACCACTAGCTGTTACACCGTGCAACAAGACGGTAGACTTTGATTCGAATTCACCCTTGACGTCACTCAGCGCTTTTTGCTGAGGAAGCGAAAGGGTAAAATCTATGTTTATGAGGTGGTCAGGAATTGTAATTCGATCAATAACCTTTTTCTCTTGGACCAAAATACCTCGATCTACTAATCCTTTTAAAACGGCTGGGCTTGCTTTTGCGTCAAGTAATAATTCCTGTACTTTAACAGACGAATGATTTGTATACTGGTCCAGAAAAAGCTGTAATAACGCTTGTTGACGAGGCGCCTGCTTAAGTGAACTTATTAAGCGCTCCCATTGACTGGGATCTGCATAGGTAGAAGATAAATTCAAAAATGTTGCAACTCGTGGTTTATATTTTTGGGTAAGCGACTCTTCCAATTCACAAATATTTTTAAGCAGCAATTGCTGAATAATTGGCTCTACATTTCTTTTTCCAACAAGTGCCTGCACCTGTTCAAGTTGCAATTTCTTTTGTAAGTATAAGGCCTCTGCCACCAAATATTCATCATCATTTAGCTGAGAAAAATCATCGCCCGCTGTTGTATTATACAAAAGTGTGGTGTCACTACTTAATCTAAAATGTGCAGGAAGTGCAGCTGCCATAACCTCTCCCTCAGTACACAAGTAGTAATTTGCTAACCATTGCCATAGTTGAATTTGTTGCTCACTCACCAATGGCTTATTATCTAGAACCTGTAAAATAGATTTTAATCGATGGCTGGTGTTAGCCGTGTTGTGTAATTGAACCACAAGGCCCGTGTAGCGCTTTTTCTTACCCAAGCTAACTTCAACTCTACTTCCGACCTGAACTGTAGATTGTAAATCAGCAGGCACAATCCAAGTATATGTAACTGGCAAAGCAACGGGAACTAATACATCTGCAAAAAGAAATGTAGGCGACATCTGCCTCTAATTTACCACATAATGGTCAGGTGGCCATTAGTTACGAATCCAAGCTGCATTATAAGCTCTTAACTTCTGCTCCATTATCTCCTGTACACGTTCTTTTAGTAACGGAATTTGCTCCAAGGTGTAGCCATCCACCTTGACTTCTTCTAAAAATATAGCTCGGCTACGCCCCGGCTTTATTGAAGTGGGATGGCTGTAATGCATACGATGGTACCCATCTAAAAATAGTAAGGGCTTTATAGGGGTGCCGGTTTCAATTGCAATCCGAAAAGCACCATCATAGAAAGATTTCAGTGGAGCAGAAGTCATATTAAAAGTCCCTTCGGGGAACACAAAAACGGAAATACCCTTTCTGAGTAATGCCTTCAACCTGGATACGCTGGCAGCCCTATTCTTTGGATCACTTCGATTAACCGTGACAATTGCATGTTTGTAAATAAAGCCGAAAATTGGAATACTGGCTGTTTCCGCACGTCCCAAAGGCCTAAAATTCTTTCGAATAGTTTTTACTAATAAAACGGCATCGATGTATGAAAGATGATTGGCCACATAGATGTAAGGCTTTTTAAAATCATGTGGCACCTCAAAAATATTTCGGTGTGGCATTCCGGCAAAAAATAGCCAACTATCCGCCCATACTGTACAAAGTCGAATGATATAATTTGCTCCACGAATGGGACCACCCCAAGCAGCCATTATAAAAAAAGGCAATAAGACAAACATAATTATCACAAACAAAAGCAATGTATATGCCACATATAAAAGGCGAAAGGGATAGAGCAGGTATTTCATAAATCAGCGATGCAAAATTAGCTGAACAATCCCGTATCACAAGGAAGCTGTAATTTTGCATTCCATGCAAAAACTGCCCTCTGTTGCCTTCCACACCCTGGGTTGCAAGTTGAACTTCTCGGAGACCTCCGCTCTTGCACGTCATCTCGAGCAAGAGGGATTTGTGCAGAAAAACTTTGAAGAGGAGGCCGACTATTATGTGATCAATACTTGCTCTGTCACAGATAACGCGGACAAAGAGTGTCGTCAACTAGTAAGAAGGATACAAAGACGCTCTCCTGCCAGTGCGGTGGTAATTACAGGTTGCTATGCGCAATTGAAACCGAATGAGATTGCTTCTATACCAGGTGTGGATCTGGTTTTGGGAGCAGCTGCAAAATTTGAGCTAGCCTCTCATTTACAAGCGCTAAAAAAAGGGGACGAAACTAAAATTTGCAGCTGCGATATTGATTCAGTTGAAAACTTTCACGCCTCTTGGTCGGTGCAGCATCGTACGCGTACTTTTTTGAAAGTACAAGACGGATGCGATTACAATTGCTCATTCTGCACTATCCCAATGGCACGTGGAAAAAGCAGAAGTGACAAAATTGCCAATGTATTAACTAATGTAAAAGAAATTGAAGCAGCAGGGTCCAAAGAGATAATTCTGACAGGCGTAAATCTTGGTGACTTTGGAGAAAATGGTGAAACCTTTTTACAATTAATTAGCGCCCTAGATAATGAAACTTCCATACCGAGGTACAGAATCTCTTCCATAGAGCCTAATTTACTTTCAGACGATATCATAAAGCTTGTGGCTTCCAGCCAGCGATTTATGCCTCACTTTCATATTCCACTTCAAAGTGGAAGTGATCGCATACTTGGCCTAATGCGGAGACGCTACAAAAGAAAACTTTACGCAGAAAGAGTGGCCTTGATCAAGGAGTTGATGCCACATGCCAGTATAGGCGTAGATGTAATTGTTGGATTTCCAGGCGAAACGGATACCGATTTTCAAGAAACCTATTCTTTCCTTGAATCACTTCCGATTACCTATTTGCATGTGTTTACCTACTCAGAGCGAGATAATACATTGGCCGATACCTTAAATGAAATTGTGCCAGTTCCTGTCAGGCAAGCACGAAATAAAAAATTAAGACAACTCTCTTACCAAAAGCAAGCTCAGTTTGCCAACCAATTTAGTGGGACTACCCGACCCGTCCTTTTTGAAAAAGAGGAGAAGACTTCGATGATGGAAGGCTACTCGGATAATTACATCAGAATAAAAACACCTTTCAGAAAGGAGTGGGTAAATGAGATTATTGATTGGAAAGTTTAAGTTTACGTTTCACTTACCTTTACGCCCCTATAGGAACGTTAGCTCAGTTGGTTTAGAGCACTACTTTGACAGAGTAGGGGTCACTGGTTCGAGTCCAGTACGTTCCACTACCCTCACCACATTTT
>VGMN01000003.1 GCA_016866355.1 Bacteroidota bacterium | reverse complement strand
AAATCAGCCAAAGGCGCCTGCTTGAATAAGTGCAAACCCTCTTCCTGACTCAGCGATTCAAATTGTAAGGCACGATGTAATAACTGATCTGTTAACATAGCCGCAAAGTTACACCTCTTCCATTAAGAAAGCCTGCTGAACAGTTAACTTTGCCCCTTCATGATAACATTTGATCGATTTACACTCTCTAATGGACTTCGTGTGTTGGTACATACGGATGTTTCTACTCCAATGGCAGTTGTGAATGTGCTATATGATGTGGGGGCCCGTGACGAAGACCCTGATCAAACAGGCTTTGCACATTTATTTGAACACCTGATGTTTGGAGGGTCTCTACATATTCCTGATTATGACGAACCCTTGCAGTTAGCAGGTGGCGAGAACAATGCATACACCACCAATGACCTTACCAATTATTATATACAACTCCCTGCCGATAATTTGGAAACTGCTTTTTGGTTAGAAAGTGATCGAATGCTTTCATTGGCCTTTAGCCAAAAGAGTTTAGGCGTACAACAAAAAGTGGTTTGCGAAGAATTCAAAGAGCATTATTTAAATAAACCGTACGGTGATGTGTGGAGTCATATGCGCAGCTTGGCTTATCAAGTGCATCCATATCGTTGGATGACTATTGGTCGAGAACTGGCACATATTGAACAAGCACGTTTGCAACAAGTGAAAGATTTTTTCTTTAAATACTACACGCCTTGCAATGCTATTCTGGTTGTGGCGGGTAATGTGCATGTTGCACAAGTGCGTGCCTTAGCGGAAAAATGGTTTGGTCCTATTCCTTCAGGAACGCGGTACCAGCGTAAGTTGCCCATTGAACCTACTCAAACGGCTGCCCGCTTTAAAATGATACAAGCTCCCGTTCCATTAGATCTTCTTTGTAAAACCTGGCATATGACGGATCGGTTAGGGGCTTCTTACCACGCTACCGATTTATTAACCGATATGCTGGGAGGTAGCGCCTCCTCTCGTTTACATCAGCAATTAGTAAAGGAGCAAAAATTATTTGTACATATAGACTGTTATCATTTTGGAAGTAGTGATCCGGGGTTGGTTACTATTGAAGGAAAACTAGTGGAGGGCGTTAGCATGGAAAAAGCAGAACAAGCCCTGCAAGAACAGCTCAATGCATTCCTATCTCAACCCCCTTCAGAACAGGAATTAGAGAAAGTAAAAAACAAAACAGAAAGCGCTATTGCATTTGAAGATATGAGTGTAATGAGCCGTGCCAGCAGTTTAGCTTATTATGAATTACTTGGTGATGCAGCCTGGATGAACCTGGAACTCAGTAAGTATGCTTCGGTAACAACTGCACAAATTGCAGCTGTATCCAATGAGTTGTTTCGAACTGAGAATCAAAACACACTTTATTATTACGCAAATCCTTCCGCATGATCGATCGTAAAAAAATGCCACCGATAGTTGATGCGGTACATTATCAGCTGGAATTAAAACCCTACACACATCATCAATTAGCTAATGGGGTGGATGTGTATATGATTGATGCGGGGGCCGAGGAGGTTTTACAAATTGAATGGCTCTATAAAGCGGGTAATTGTTACGAGAGTCAAAATCTGATTGCAGCTACTACCAATTATTTATTACGAGCCGGCACTACTACACATACCGCTTATGAATTAGATGAGAAGATTGATTATGTAGGGGCCTATGTTAACAGGGGTTGTTATAACGAACAAGCAAGTATTACATTACACTGCTTAAACAAGCATACTGATGTATTATTACCGCTGATACGGGAAGTGCTTACTGAATCAGTATTTCCTTCGCATGAATTATTGCTCTACCAGCAAAACATGAAACAACGGTTGTCTGTCAATCTGCGTAAATCAGATTATGTAGCAGGTCGTTTAATTGATGCTTATTTATTTGGGGAGGAACATCCCTATGGGAAATATAGTTCTCCCAGTTCTTTTGATGCGCTGACTCGTGATGCCTTGCTTGCATTCTATGAGCGCTATTACAAACAGGGACATTTTCAACTTTTTGTTGCTGGTAAAATACCTGGTGATATAGTAGAAAAATTGAATCGATATTTTGGAGATCTTCCGATTACTATTCCGGATTTGCCTATGCATCCCTGCCATCCAGCTACTCAAAAAAAATTCAATATTCAAAATGACCCAGCAGGTGTACAGGGTGCTATTCGTCTGGCCAGACCATTTCCTGACAGGCACCATCCTGATTTTTTACCAGCACTTGTTTTGAATACCGTTTTTGGAGGATTTTTTGGTTCAAGACTCATGAGTAATATTCGGGAGGAAAAAGGATACACCTACGGTATTCATAGTTATCTACTCAATCTACAGCAAACTTCTGCCTGGATGATTAGTACGGAAGCTGGAAAAGAAGTTTGTGAGGCTACCATAAAGGAGGTCTATGCAGAAATGAACCGATTGTGTAATGAACCAATTTCGGAGGAAGAGTTGAACTTGGTCCGTAATTATATGATGGGAGGGCTCTTGGGAGATCTGGACGGCCCCTTTCAATTGATTGCACGATGGAAGAATCTACTATTAAATAATCTACCCCCTGCTCATTTTCATCGAACCATTGATACGATACGCAATGTGAATGCGCAACAGCTACAAGCATTGGCTCAGCGTTATTTAAATCCGGCAGATTTCTATGAACTAGTGGTAGTCTGATGGCTGTTAGATTTATTTTCTCAAATTTGTACCATGACCTTTGATCGTAAGGATTTATCAAATCAACAATTGCTTTCATTTTACCGGCAGTTATTATGGCCCCGCATGATCGAGGACAAAATGTTGGTTTTATTAAGACAAGGAAAAATTTCTAAATGGTTTAGTGGGATTGGGCAAGAAGCGATTGCTGTTGGAGCCACTTTGGCACTGGAAGATGATGAATGGATCATGCCGCTGCATCGCAACTTGGGTGTGTTTACTACCCGGCAAATGCCGCTACATCAATTATTTCTCCAATGGCAGGGGACCCAACAAGGATATAGTAAAGCAAGAGAGCGTAGTTTTCATTTTGGGAGTAAGGAGCATCATATCTGTGGAATGATTTCACATCTGGGTCCTCAGTTGGCCGTAGCGGACGGAGCCGCTTTGGCAACTAAACTAGCCCAAAAAGATAAAGTTTCGCTAGCATTCACAGGTGATGGTGGTACTAGTGAAGGAGATTTTCATGAGGCGTTGAATGTGGCAGCCGTATGGGAGCTGCCTGTTATTTTTTTGATTGAAAATAATGGATACGGATTAAGTACACCGGTGCAAGAACAATATCGGTGTGAACGACTAGTAGATAAAGCGGCAGGCTATGGAATGGAAGGAGTTTGTATTGACGGAAATAATATTTTAACCGTATACGATACTATCAAAGGAGTTAGAGAGTACTGTATTAAAAACCAAAAGCCCTATCTCATCGAGTGTATGACATTTCGGATGCGTGGCCATGAGGAAGCTAGTGGAACAAAATATGTACCTGCTGAATTATTTACTACCTGGGAACAAAAGGATCCCATAAAAAATTACGAACGCTATCTAATTGAACAAGGGGTACTAACAAATTTTGATGTTGCGGATATCAAAAATGAATTCAAACAAAAAATAGAAGCAGAACTGGCCATTGGACTGGCGCCTGCTCCTGTTATTGCTGTTCCGGAAAATGAATTGAATGATGTGTATGCTCCGCGAATGGAACCGTTGGCTGTATTAACCACTGATGATCAAGGTAGAGAATCACGCTTTGTAGACGCTATAAGTGAAGGGTTAAAACAACAGTTGGAAAAAGATCCTCGTCTTGTTTTAATGGGACAGGACATTGCCGCCTACGGAGGTGCTTTTAAAATTACGGAAGGGTTTGTACAGCAATTTGGAGCGCAACGAATAAGAAATACGCCACTTTGTGAAAGTGCTATTCTTGGTACTGCGTTGGGGCTTTCTCTTGAGGGTTATCCTTCAATGGTAGAAATGCAGTTTGCAGATTTTGTGTCGGTTGGATTAAATCAAATTGTCAATAACCTGGCTAAAATTCATTATCGGTGGGGACAAAATGCTAATGTAGTTGTTCGGATGCCTACGGGAGCTGGCGTAGGAGCAGGACCCTTTCATTCACAGAGTAATGAAGCGTGGTTCACGCATATTCCCGGATTAAAGGTTGTTTATCCCTCCACACCCATTGATGCAAAAGGATTGTTGATTGCATCGTTGAACGATCCCAATCCAGTTTTATTCTTTGAGCATAAAGCACTTTACCGTTCTATAACGGGGATGGTGCCTGAAACCTATTATGAAATTGAGATTGGTAAGGCTAAACAAATTTCCAGTGGGGAAGAAATTACCATTATCACCTATGGCACAGGGGTACACTGGGCTATTGAATATGCTGCTAGGCATCCGGATTATTCCATAGGAATTCTTGATTTGCGAACACTTTTGCCATTGGATACAGATGCCATCAAAAAAGCAGTGCGTGATACCGGTCGTGTGTTAGTATTACATGAAGACACACTTACGGGGGGGTACGGGGGAGAAGTTGCTGCTTGGATTGGGGAGCATTGTTTTGAATGGTTGGATGCGCCAGTGATGCGTTGCGCATCACTAGACACGCCAGTTCCTTTTAGCACAGTCTTGGAAAAACAATTTTTAGCTACCGCAAGACTAGATGCTGCTATTCAAAAACTACGATCTTATTGATCAGTCTTGTATCGCTTGGTAGACCATGGCTCTGAATTTTTCTACCATTTCTCCTTTGGTTGTGTTTTGCAATTGTCGGTAAAACAAGTACACCATTTTTTCTTTGGGGTCTACCCAATACGAAGTTGCAAAGGCACCGCCCCAGGCAAAGGTTCCTGCATTGGCGGGAGTTCGTCCCTGACTTTTATCTGTGATAATAGAAAATCCTAAACCAAATTTATCCTGGTTGCTGTAGGGCACTTCACCTATTTGATTAGTGATCATCATGTCTACGGTGTTTCGACCGAGTATGCGCTTGCCATTATAGATTCCCCCATTCAATAACATTTGCAGAAAGATGGCATAGTCTTCTATAGTTGAAGAGAGTCCTGCCCCACCTGAGTAATAGGTACTTCCTTCCAAAGGATAATCCGGTGTAATAGTTCTACCGTTGAGCATATTACCTGCAGACTTTTCCAATTTCTCTCCCGGCATCTCTCGGTATAGTTTTACTAATCGATTTGCTTTTGGAGCAGGGATATGAAAGTAGGTGTCTTTCATTCCAAGTGGTTCAAATAAATGCTCTTTAAAATAGTGATCTAATGTTTTCCCGGAGAGCTGCTCTACTAAACAACCTAATAAGTCAGTATTCAAGCCATAGGTCCAGCGTTCACCGGGTTGATGCATGAGAGGAAGTTTGCCTAATCGATTCATGGCGTTTAATAAATCGTCGCCAACTACACCAATACCGGCTGTTAAATTTGCTTTTGCATAGATAGCGTTGGCTTCCTTGGATCCGATTTGTGCATAGCCTAATCCGGATGTATGCGTGAGTAGTTGACGAATAGTAATTTCGGATTTAGCTGGAACTGTTGTGTAAGTAGTATCTGCTTCATTAAAAGTGGCTAACACTTGTTGCTTACGAAAAGCGGGCAGGTATTTTGAAACAGGGTCATCCAATAATAATTTTCCTTGTTCAAATAGTTGCATGATAGCAACACTGGTGATGGCTTTTGTTTGAGAAGCAATTCGAAAAATGTCATCTTTTTTCATTAGCACTTTTGCTTCTATATCATTATAGCCTACTGCTTTGTGATAAACAATTTTTCCATTCCGCGCAATCAGTATGGTTCCGCCTTGCATCCATCCTTTTTCTACCCACTCATTCAAGCGGACATCTAACACTTTTAATCGCTCTGCTGAGAATCCGCCAGCCTGAGGAGCTGTTGCTATTTCTAGTTTTTGAGACCAACCTGTAGTAGTAATTAATATCCATAAAATGGAAACAGCAAATAGGTTTCGATAAATAGTTTGCATGTGGTTATGATTTTAATTTTCCGGGACCGTACAACACCTTTCCTGCACGTGTACCATTGTGTTTTTGTTGGTCAACTGTTATTTTACCATTTACAATTACATACTCAAAACCGATCGAATACGCATGCGGTTTTTCAAAACTAGAAAGGTCTATTACTTTTTGTTCGTCAAAAATTACAATATCTGCAGCCATACCAGGTTGTAGTAGTCCACGGTCCACTAATTGAAATTTTTGTGCTGGCAATGAGGTCATCCGGCGGATAGCCTCCTCTAGTTCCATTACTTTCTTTTCGCGTACATAACGTCCCAGCACTCTTGCATTAGTACCATATCCACGCGGGTGAGGTACTCCGGCATTAAACACACGAATACCTGCATCACTGGCAATCATATTAAATGGATATCGCATGATGCGTGTTACATCCTCTTCTCCCATTCCATGGAAAACAGCACTGGCCCCTCCTCGACTAACGATGTCCATGACTACGTTAGCTTCCTCTTTCACACGATGTTTATTACCTAACTGCAGATTGATGGCTTCTATACTTTTTCCATTGTATGTAGAATCAGGACCAAAGGAAGCTACCACCGCATAACTAACATGTTTAAGTCCTCTTTTTTTCAATCGCTTTTGAATTGCCTCCGTTACATAATTGCGAACCTCAGGTCTTTTTAGTCTTGCACGGATGGAATCTTGGCCATCTGCTAAAATCTCATCCGGAATTAATGTGTTGATCGAAGTGCTACTGGCTGTATACGGGTATTGATCTATAGTTACATCCATACCTTGCGCCCTGGCTTGCTCAACCATTGCAATAGTTGTTTTACTACGTCCCCAGTTTTGTTGCCCACTTAATTTAAAGTGTGAAAGTTGAACAGGGATTGACGCTTCACGTCCAATGGTTAATGCCTCTTCAATGGCTTGCGTTACACTGTCACCCTCGTCTCGCATATGAGTGGCATAAACACCACCAAAGGCGGCTGCTTTTTTGGCGAGTCCAATTATCTCAGGTGTTTTGCTGAAAGTGCCAGGGATATAAATAAGACCTGTGCTCAACCCAACGGCTCCGTCTCGCATAGCTTTTTCTACTAACTGCTCCATTTGTAATTGTTCCTGATCGGTAGCATCTCGATTAGCTCTGCCCATGACAGCACGCCTAATATCGTTATGCCCGATTAACATAGTTACATTAATGGATAGTTGGAGCGAATCAATAAAATTGTAATAATGGTTAACATCCACTTGTGACAAACCGCAGTTGCCAGTTACACAGGTGGTTACGCCATCATAGATAAAGCTTTTAGCTTCAGGATCTCTTTTTTCATCTCCTTCTATATGGGTATGTACATCTATAAATCCCGGTGCAATGATTTTATCTTGTGCATCGATAACTCGAGTTGGCTGCCATTTTTTTTCTTCATTACTATTTGCAGCAGCGCGAAAAATGGAAACGATCTTCCCATTATCAATAACCAGGTTTCCACGGTACCAGCTATTGCCAGACCCGTCAATAATTTTTCCATTCTTGATCAATAACGCACAGGGAGTAGGAGCCTGTGCAAGCAGCAAGCCAGGCCAACATAATATGACAAGCAGTTTTTTCATATTGAAAAGATACAAATTTGAACGCTGGTTTTTTCTGGATTGGCTATTGTTCCAGCAAATTTTCTTCCTCCCAAACCAGCGGTGGTAATCCTCGCTTGTATCGGTAGTGACTTTGCTTGATATACAGCCTAAACTCATAATCACCGGACAGTTTGGTAAATGAGTAAGAGGGTCTGAATAAGCGCATGAATTTTTCCAGTTCAGCACCTTCTAATAATGTCAAGCGACGAACCAAGGCCTTATTAAATCGGTAGTCAATAAATTTCTCCTCTTCTTCCAGCAATAGTCGTTGCTGAAATCCAAGCATACTTTTATTTCGACGAAATCGAAACATATTGATCAGTTCGTTCACATCCAGCCCCACTCCTGCCCCATATTGTGGTGTTACAATTTTGAGACCTGGCTTTTTATAATTAAAGACCTTGGCATATTCCTGTCGGTTACGAATGGAGTCTAATTTGTAATTGCGTGGAAATACTTTCACTTCTCGAAGCACCGGGATGCTAACCTGCAAGGAGATATCAAACTGCATTGGGTTTGCAATCTTTAAAACCGGGAATTTCATAGTAGGTTTATTCAAATAGCTGAACCAAATAGAATCTCGATCTGTAACACGAATTTGATAATAGCCATCTGCATTGGTCACCGCTCCTTCACCTCTGGTAGAGAGCACACTCACTAGTTCAAGTGGAAAATTTCTTGAGCTGTCATAGACAACTCCTTTGATTAAATAAGACTGCGCAACACTTGTGGTGGCTCCAACGAGAAGGGTCCATCCCAGTAATATATAGTGCTGCAGTTTGGTCATTTGTAGTGATCAATCTACCTGAGATAAAATTTCTTTTTCGATGACTACTGGATAATGCAAATGTTCCAGCGTGTGAATTCTGTTTGCTAAACTAGCTGGCGTATCTGCTGGTAAAACCGGACAGGTGGCTTGAAAAATGGTTGTACCATGATCATATTGTTCGTCAACATAGTGTATGGTAATACCACTCTCTTTTTCATTTGCAGTTATCACCGCTTGGTGCACGGCTTCTCCATACATTCCTTTTCCACCGTAGTTAGGTAGTAAGGCAGGATGAATGTTTATGATTCTTTTTTCCCAGTGTTTAACCAGTATTGGAGGGATCTTCCATAGAAAACCGGCTAAAATTATCCAATCAATTCCTGCTGATTGTAATGCGGACACATATCCATCTCCATTTACAAATCTTTCTCTTTCCAGCAGTAATGTGGGTACCGAATATTCGTTTGCAAAATTCAATACGCCAGCCGTTGGCTTGTTTGAAACAATGAGTACTACCTGAACTTTGTTACTGGATTGAAAATGTGCAAGGATTTTTTTCGCATTACTTCCTGTACCTGAAGCAAAGATGGCGATGCGTTTCATTTCACAAAGATGTAGAATGCCGGTTGAACCAATGTTGTTCAACGCAAAAAGCTCATTTTTTTGCCCAGCTTTTTGATATAAGAACGAAAGAAAAGAAATTGTCCAAAGGGGATACTAATAACAAGAACCATCAAAGGCCATAATGCCGTTACAATTAGGATGTAAAGAGTAGCCCAGATCCAATCCTGCGGGGGGGCTATTAAATTCATTATTTTTTTGGCGGCCCATCCGGTTGCACTTCCTCCAATGGCAAATGTGCACAGGATCAACCCCAATTGCAGGGGGCCTACCTTCCATTTTTCACGTAAACGTTCAAACATGTGATTGCAACCAGGTTTTTGAGGGCGTAAAGGTCTTGAAAAATACCTTCCCCTCTCCTTTTTTTCATCTTCAAAGACGGGTTTTGGCTGTTTTTTACCATTTCGGGACAGGCAAATTTTGTTTTACGTCAAACTCCTCCAAATCCCTTGAATTGCAACAGAGTTATGCAAGAAAAAAAAGTTAAACTCTCTGCATTTTTGAAGGCTACTTGGCGTAATTTTGCGCGCGACAAGCCTAATTTTTTCCACATTTCAGCTTAACCGCGTTTATAATGTCAACCAAACAATTTTCAACGCATCTAATTTTCTTCCTTTCTTCCTTTTTGTTTTTCTCTGTTACTATTTCAAATGCACAGGATGCTGGAGCAGGGAAAACTATATTCATGAGCAAGTGTGCCTCTTGCCACAATGTGCTCAAAAAAGGAACGGGTCCTGCATTGGCCGGATTGGAAGAGCGTCACAAATGGGCCGATCACAAGGAACTGCTCGCTTGGATCAATAATCCTGCGGCATACATGGCCAAAGATCCCTACACACAGGGGTTGAAAGCAGAGTATGGTTCTATGATGACAGCATTTGCTGATGTTACACTCCAGGACGTTGACAACATTGTTGCTTATGTAAACGAAGCGGCAAAACCAGCTCCGGCACCGGCTGCTGGCAGTGGTGAAGTGGTGGAAGAAGGCGGTGGGAATTCTATATTTTTTGGAGTTATCTCCTTGCTTCTTGGTGTGATTGCGCTGATCCTTATGCAGGTAAACAGCAACCTGAGAAAGCTTTCTGATCAAGCAGAAGGTGTTAAAACACCAGCAGGTATACCTTTCTGGCGCAATAAAACTTATATTACTTTGATTTCCATATGTTTATTTGTATTTGGTGGTTACATGGTGGCCAAGGGTGCTATTGGTTTGGGTCGTCAAAAAGACTACCAGCCCGTGCAGCCAATCTACTACTCTCACAAAGTACACGCGGGTATCAACCAGATCAATTGCTTGTATTGTCACGGAAGTGCAGAACAAAGTAAGCACGCAGCTATTCCTTCGGTAAACACTTGTATGAATTGCCACAAAGCCATCCAGGCTTATGAAAAAGGGCCCAAACTATTTGATGAAGAGGGAAATGAAATTGACGGAACTGCTGAGATTCAGAAACTATATGAATACGCCGGTTTTGATCCAGATCAACCCAACAAGTGGGATCCTTCTATGATCAAAAAGCCAATCGAGTGGGTTAAGATTCACAATCTCCCTGATCACGTTTATTTCAGCCACGCTCAGCACGTAAATGCCGGTAAGGTTCAATGTCAGAGTTGCCATGGTGCAATTAATGAGATGGGCGAAGTAAAACAGGTGGCTGATTTGAGCATGGGATGGTGTATCAATTGCCATCGTGAATCTAATGTTCAATTCAATTACGACAGCACAAAAGGTAATAAATTCTATAGCATTTACGAAAAGTTTCATAATGACTTGAAGGCCGGGAAAATGGATAGCATCAAGGTGAAGGATATCGGCGGCCTGGAGTGTCAAAAATGTCACTATTAAGATTATTTGAACCCACCAACTAAGGAAATTATGAGCCAAAAAAAGTACTGGCAGAGCTTCGGGGAGGTCAATGAAAGCGAAAGCTTCAAGCAACAAAACCAGGATGAATTCCGGGAAGAGTTGCCTTTCGAAGGGATGGATAACAAAGGTCTTTTGGATGCCACGGCACCTCGCCGGGATTTTCTAAAATATCTCGGATTCAGCACCGCCGCGGCAACCTTGGCTGCCAGCTGTAAGATTCCGGTTAAAAAGGCTATTCCATTTGCTAATCGTCCGGAAAATATTATTCCAGGTGTTGCCCAATATTATGCAACCACCTTTGTACAAGAAGGTGATGTGGTTCCTGTCCTAGCTAAGGTTAGAGATGGCCGCCCTATTAAGATAGAAGGAAATGATCGTTGTGCATTTACAGGTGGTGGAACTTCTGCTCGTGTGCAAGCTTCCGTACTTGATCTTTATGATACACACCGTCTTCGTTTTCCTCAGCAAAAAGTAGGAAACGGTGAAGAAGCTCGTTTTGAAGAAGTGCCTACTTACGAACAAATGGATAAGTTGGTGGCTGATGCCATCAAAGCAGCGGGTGGTTCAACAGTGTTGTTAACCAGCACGCTTAATTCCCCATCTACAAAAGCAATTATTGCTGCTTATCCTGGTATACGACATGTACAATATGATGCGGTTTCTTTCAGTGGAATGTTATTAGCTAATGAAGCAACAGGGTTTGGACGTCGTTTACCTTCTTATGAGTTTGGTGCGGCAAAAGTGATTGTGAGTTTGGGTGCAGATTTCTTGGGTTCTTGGTTGAGCCCTGTTGAGTTTGCAAAAGGCTATACAGCCGGACGCAAGATTGATGAGAAGAATCCTTCCATGAGCAAGCACTATCAATTCGAAGGATACTTGAGTTTGACAGGAGCCAGCGCTGATGAAAGATTTGTTTGCCGTCCTTCTGAGACAGGATTGGTTGCATTGGCATTGTTAAGTGCTGTAAGTGGAAAAGGTGCTGAAGGAATTAAGGACGCTAAATTGAAAGCGGGCATCGAAAAAGCAGCAGCTGATCTTCGTAAAAATACAGGCGCCTCCTTAGTTGTATGCGGAAGCAATGATACCAATACACAGGTGGTAGTGAACGCAATCAATCAAGCCATTGGTGCTTACGGAAAAACTATTGATTGGGGTAAGCCTGTTAATTATCGTGCAGGTATTGATGCTGATTTTGAACAACTGGTAAAAGATATGGAAGCAGGATCGGTTGGTACACTGCTTGTGTACGGAGCTAATCCTGTGTATACTTACCATAATGCTGCAGCATTCAAGACCGCATTGAAAAAAATAAAAACTACTGTTTCTTTCAGTGAGCGTTTGGATGAAACTACAGAATGCTGTCAGTTCATTCTTCCTTCGAATCATTATTTGGAAAGCTGGGGAGATGCTTCACCAAAAGCAGGGGTAACCAGTTTTATTCAGCCTACTATTTATCCGCTTTTTAAAACAAGAGCTTTCCAAACATCCTTGTTAAAGTGGAGCGGAAACGATAATAGCTATGAAGAGTATTTTAAGCAATATTGGATCGGACAATTAGGTGCTGAAGACGCTTTCAATACTATTTTACAAGAAGGAATACAAGATAAAGCGCTCCCTGTTTCAGCAGGATCTTACAGCAGTACTGCATTAGCTGCTGCAGCGCAAGCTATCACTACTGCTGCTGCAGTAACAGGAACTGAAATTGTATTGTATCAAAAAGCTTCTATTGGAACGGGTACAGGTGCTACCAATCCTTGGTTACAAGAATTACCGGATGGTGTCTCTAAAGCCAGCTGGGGTAACTATGCATTGGTTAGCATGACTATGGCTAAAGAGTTACTCGGTGTAAACTTGATTGATGGCACAGAAAAAGAAATTAATAATTACGAATTCTATCCGCTAAAACCTGTTATTAAAATAACAATGGGCGGAAAAGAAATGGAATTGCCCGTACTGGCTGTTCCAGGTATGCAATCTAACACCATTGCAGTAGCACTAGGATATGGAAGAAGTGAAAAGTTAGGAAGAACCTGTGCCGGTGTTGGTAAAAATGCGTACATCTTTACTTCACAAACCGGTAACGGTGTTTCTTATCAAGGTATTGTAACGGTAGCTGATGCAGGTCGTAAAGAAAAAGTAGCACAATCCCAGATTCACAATACCTATGATGATCGAGTGGAAGTGGTACGTGAAACTACATTGGCTACATTGGTTAAACATCCAACTGTTATTCCTGACTACCGTAATCATCTTGAGGAAACTTACGGTAAAAGCAAGGATGGAAAAACAACTGACTATCGTTCAGAAGGAACCTTATATCCCACGCATGTTCAACCTGGTATTAAATGGGGAATGAACATTGATATGAATGCATGTTACGGTTGCGGTGCTTGTGTGGTGGCCTGTCATGCAGAAAATAATGTTCCTGTTGTTGGTAAGAGCGAAGTGTTGCGTTATCACGATATGCACTGGTTACGCATCGACCGTTATTTTGTTAGCGATGCTACCAATCCAGATGAACTGAAAGGTGTTGTATTCCAACCTATGATGTGTCAACATTGTGACAATGCTCCTTGTGAGAACGTTTGTCCTGTTGCTGCTACTAACCATAGTTCAGAGGGGATCAACCAAATGACATATAACCGTTGTATCGGTACACGATATTGTGCTAATAACTGTCCGTATAAAGTTCGCCGCTTTAACTGGGCGGATTATACTGGCGCTGATAGCTTCCCGAATAATCGCGATCAGCAATTGGTAGGTAAGCTGGATCCAGTGGTAGAACAAATGAACGATGAATTAACACGTATGGTGTTAAATCCAGATGTTACGGTTCGTTCTCGTGGTGTAATTGAAAAATGTTCTTTCTGTTTCCAACGTTTACAAGCTGCTAAGTTGGAGGCCAAAAAAGCAAATCGTCCTTTGCAGGATGGCGAAGCAAAAACAGCTTGTCAAACCGCTTGTGCTGCTAATGCCATTGTGTTTGGTAATGTAAATGATCCGAATAGTGCTATCACTGCGGTTCGTGCTAACAATACTAATCGCAGTTATTATGTGTTGGAGCAATTACACGTGTTGCCGAATGTTAGCTACCTGGCTAAAGTTCGCAATACGGATGAAGTATTGGAAGTTGAAGAACACCATGCTGCTCCTGCTGCACACGGAACTGAAACAAAACATGAAACAGCTAAACCCGAAGCCGCACATCATTAATTCCTGAACCAACTCTATCAACCACTTCTATGTCACTACTTAGATACGAATCACAGGTAAGAGCTCCGTTGGTCGATGGTACCAAGGACTATCATCAGGTAACAGAGGATATCTGTCGACCCGTGGAAAACAAACCATCCCGCCTTTGGTGGATTGGGTTTTCTATTTCTGTAGCCTTGTTGTTATTTGGAATTTTATCCGTAGCTATGGAAGTTACCTACGGGACAGGGCAGTGGAATCTGAACCGTACCATTGGATGGGGTTGGGATATCACCAACTTTGTATGGTGGGTAGGTATTGGTCACGCTGGAACGCTGATCTCTGCTATCTTATTATTATTTCGTCAGGGATGGAGAACAGGTGTGAACAGAGCGGCGGAGGCAATGACCATCTTTGCCGTAATGTGTGCCGGTCAGTTCCCCATTTGGCACATGGGTCGTGTATGGAATGCGTTTTTTGTTCTTCCTTATCCTAATACACGTGGACCACTTTGGGTGAACTTCAATTCACCACTCTTGTGGGACGTGTTTGCGATCTCAACTTATTTTACTGTTTCCTTATTGTTCTGGTATTCTGGTTTGATTCCTGATATGGCCACTTTACGTGATCGTGCCAAGTTGAAATGGCGTAAAACTTTTTATGGAGTTGCTGCATTTGGTTGGACAGGTTCTACCAAACACTGGCAGCGTCATGAATCTCTTTCACTGGTATTGGCTGGCTTGAGTACGCCACTGGTACTTTCTGTACATACTATCGTATCCTTTGACTTTGCTACATCTGTGGTACCCGGTTGGCATACTACCATTTTCCCTCCCTACTTTGTTGCGGGTGCCATCTTCTCCGGATTTGCCATGGTGCAAACACTACTGGTTGTAACGCGTAAGGTTTTATCACTTGAAGAATATATTACCATCGAACACATAGAAGTGATGAATAAAGTAATTGTGTTGACAGGGTCTATTGTGGGAATTGCTTACTTAACTGAGTTGTTTATGGCCTGGTATAGTGCCGTAGATTATGAGTGGTTTGCTTTTAAAGAAAATCGTTTAAATCTTAGCAGCCCTTATGGTTGGAGTTATTGGATCATGATGGGTTGTAACGTTCTTTCACCCCAAATTTTTTGGTTCAAGAAGATGCGTCGTAATCTATTTGTGACCTTCTTTATGTCTATACTGGTTAATGTCGGTATGTGGTTTGAACGTTTTGTGATCATCGTTACCTCTATTTATCGGGATTATCTTCCTTCATCCTGGAGTACGTATTACACGCCTACTATCTGGGAAGTTGGTTTTTACCTTGGCACTTTTGGCTTATTCTTTACTTGCTACTTCCTTTTCTCTAAATACTTCCCTGTAATTGCCATTGCGGAAATTAAGCATATTTTAAAACGCAGTGGAGAGAATTACAAGGGTAAGATGAGTAAGGAAGAAGAAGATACGGTCACACAATTTGGCGAACATCATTTGCACGATCATCATTAATTAATCGCGCAACTTAAAGCATATGGCAAAAAAGAAATTTATTGTTGGCAATTTTACGGACGAAGCCGTGTTGTTTCCTGCCGTAAAAAAAGTACGTCGTGCTGGCTACAAGCTGCATGATGTATTTACTCCCTTTCCTATTCATGGTTTGGATAAGGAGATGGGATTACGCGATACAAGTTTACATACCGCAGGTTTTATCTATGGTATCACCGGAACATCCACCGCTGTTGGATTTATCACGTGGGCGCTAACCATTGACTGGGCTATCAATTTCGGTGGGAAGCCTTATTTTTCACTTCCTGCATGGATTCCGGTAACTTTTGAGTTAACGGTATTGTTTGCGGCTGTGGGGATGGTGCTTACTTTTTGCTGGCTATGTCAATTGGCACCTTTTGTTAAGAAAGATCATTTTAATCCTCGCTCTACCGATGACACCTTTGTGATGGCTATTGAGTGCACTAGTACCACTAACGAAGAAGAGGCTGTAAAATTTTTACAAGCAGCGGGTGCTACCGATGTAAAGGTGGAAACAAAAAAAACTGGATGGTGGCTGGGTAACTATGCTAATGAGAAAATGCGTTTTGAACAACAATAAGATTCAATCATTCAAATCGAATTGATGATGAAAAAAGCTTTGATACTTACTTCTATGATTGGCCTGCTAGTGGTAACAATCGGATGTAATGAAGTGCGAAGAGATACTGGAAAAGTGTATATGCCAGATATGTCCTACAGCCGTGCGTTAGAAACGTATTCCTCTACGGAGGCATTGACGCAGGCTGGTATTCACTACAATGCAAGACCTGTAGAAGGTACTGTTGCACGTGGTGCAATGGGTTCTTATCCTTTTAAAAATGATTCTGCAGGTTATGCACGTTCAGCGGTGGTTAAAAATCCATTAGATGTAGCTGCGGTTGACATGAAGGAAGCGGGGCGTATCTATTTAATCAATTGTGGTATTTGTCATGGTACCAAATTGGATGGGAATGGTCCCCTTTGGAAGGGTGGTGATGGACCTTATCCGGCTGCTCCCCGTAATCTGGTTACAGATCCCATTGCTACTACTATGGCGGAGGGTACCATGTTTCACTCAATCACCTATGGTAAAAACCTGATGGGTGGCTACGGCTCACAGTTAAGCACCAAGCAGCGCTGGGAAATTGTTGCCTACATCAAAGCAAAACAGGCCGAAGCAGCTGCTCCTGCAACAGCCGCAGTTAACTAAACGAAATTCCTGCCTTTAAAAATAGCAAGATGTCAATCCGTTCAACTTTTACCGCTCCCAAAAATTACAACACGGTCGCTTTATCGCTAATTGCGATTGGTGTACTTTCTATTATTGGTCTTTGGGTGACCAGTGGTTCCAGTACTGATCCTCATGAACAAGCGCGCTTCTGGGCTTCCTTATTGCAAAACAGTGTTTTCTTTTTGTTAGTGGTGAATGCGTCTATGTTCTTTGTTTGTATCACTACCCTAGCTTGGGGTGGCTGGCAAATGTCTTTCCGTCGTGTGCCTGAAGCTATCTCTGCTGTTATTCCTGTGGTGGGTGTGATTTGTGCTGCTATTTTACTGGCTATTGTGTTTGGAGATAATCATACTATTTACCATTGGACAGATGCTGAACATGTAAAGCACGATGAAATCCTAAACTACAAAAAGGGATTTCTAAACAAAACCTTCTTTACGGTTGTAACCATTTTGACTGTTTTGCTATGGTCTGTTCTCGGATGGAAAATGCGTCAGTTATCTCGCAGCATTGATGACGAACCATTGGCCACCATGGACGAGCGTAAAAAATATATTTTTAAAAATACTGTTTGGGCGGCACTCTACATAGTGGTTTTCTCTTTAACTGTAATGTCCTCCTTACCTTGGCTTTGGTTGATGAGTATCGATGCGCACTGGTATAGCACCATGTATAGCTGGTATACATTTGCCAGCACCTTTGTTTCCGGTGTTGCACTGATTGCCTTATTTGTGGTGTTCTTAAAAAATAACGGTTACCTCGAATATACCAATGATGAGCACTTACATGATCTTGGTAAGTTCATGTTTGCCTTCTCCGTATTTTGGACTTATCTATGGTTTTCTCAGTTCATGCTTATCTGGTATGCAAACATCCCTGAGGAAACTATTTATTTTCAGCCACGTGCGCACGGCATCTACAAAGGAATTTTCTGGATGATGTTCATCATCAATTTTATTGCGCCGCTCTTGATTTTGATGCGTCGCAGTGCTAAGCGTAATTATGGTACCATCACATTCATGGCGTTGGTAATTATTTTTGGACACTGGTTAGACTTTTATCAAATGGTATTTCCGGCTGTTTCGCCTGATAAGGTTCCAAACATTATTTATGATTTAGGGGTAGCACTTGGGTTTGTGGGATTGATCATGTACTTCACTGGTCGTGCATTGGCAAAAGCACCTTTATTAGCCCGAAATCATCCATTTGTGAAAGAAAGTTTGATACACCATACCTGATTTTTTGACAATTGATTGTGAATTCGATTTGAAAACTGAACTTAAAAGCTGATAGATACATTATGCAGACATTACTTATCTCCGCCATTCTAATTCTCTTTCTGGTAGTTGTTTTCCAGATCGCGAAGGCCAGTGAGTATGTGGCCATGATTCGTGGGTACGAAAATGCACGAAAGCAAAGCAACAAGATCAATGCCTTCTTGTTACTAGCCTTTCTGGTGCTGGGTTTGATTGGCGTTTATTATTGTAACGAATTACTGAAGGATAGAATTTTGGGCGAACCCGCTTCTGATCATGGGGTATTAGTTGATCGTATGCTTTATGTTACACTGGGAATCACCTTTGTGGTTTTCTTGGTTACACAGATTGCACTTTTTTGGTTTGCATATAAATACCAGGAATCAGATAATCGCAAAGCTTTTTACTACCCACATAACAATACGCTGGAATTAATCTGGACAGTGATTCCGGCTATTGTACTTTCTGTGTTGGTTGGATTTGGAATTTTCTATTGGTTTAAAATCACAGGCCCAGCACCAAAGGATTCAATGGTGGTTGAAGTAGTAGGGAAGCAGTATGGTTGGGAGTTTCGTTACCCAGGGGCAGATGGTATTTTAGGCAAGAAGTATTTTAAAAAGGTAGATGCCGCTAATAATAATCCGGTTGGTCAATTATGGGAAGATCCTGCCAATCATGATGATGTTTATGTGGAACAGGAAATGCATTTGGTTGTAGGAAAACCCGTTCAATTGGTTATTGGAGCTAAGGATGTGATTCACGATGTGGGATTGGTTCATTTTCGGATGAAGATGGATGCGGTGCCTGGTACTCCTACTACCATGTGGTTCACTCCCAAGTTCACAACTAAAGAGATGAAAGTAAAAACTAGTAATCCTGATTTTGTATATGAAATTTCTTGTGATCAATTGTGTGGGAAAGGTCACTGGAGTATGCGCGGGATCATTGTGGTTGAAACCCAGGAAGAATTTGATGCCTGGTTAGCCTCTAAAAAGCCACAATACCTTGTAGCAAATCCTGATAAGGATCCTCCCCAGCAAAAAGAGATAGCAAGTGCGGCACCATTAGCGGGTGCTGTTATCAGGTAATTATTTTCTGTATTCGAAAAAACCAAGAGCCATGAGTGAAACAACAACAGTACAAGTAGTGGAGGTGAAGCATGCCGCAACCCATCATGAGGAGCATGGCCACCATGAACAGTCCTTTATTTCGAAGTACATCTTCAGTATGGACCACAAAACAATCGGTAAGCAATTCCTAATCACAGGTATTGTTTGGGCGATTATTGGTGGGTTTTTCTCAGTGCTATTTCGTTTGCAACTGGGATATCCAGAAGCGACCTTTCCCATTCTGGAAACATTATTTGGTAAATGGGCAAAGGGGGGACAGATACAACCTGAATTTTATTATAGTCTGGTTACCATGCACGGAACCATTCTGGTATTCTTTGTATTGACGGCTGGCCTCAGTGGAACTTTTGCGAATATTCTTATTCCCCTTCAAATTGGTGCACGTGATATGGCGTCTCCCTTTTTGAATATGCTTTCTTATTGGTTCTTCTTTTTGGCTGGTGTTGTAATGGCCGCTTCCATATTTGTACAAACTGGCCCTGCCTCTGGGGGATGGACTATGTATCCACCATTAAGTGCACTTCGTCAAGCAGGTGATGGACAAAAAATTGGAACCGATTTGTGGTTGGTTAGTATGGCACTATTTGTGGTTTCCTCTTTACTAGGAGGCCTAAACTATATTTCTACCATTCTCAACATGCGTACCAAAGGAATGAGCATGACTCGTTTGCCGTTACCTATTTGGGCAATGTTCTTCACAGCAGTTTTGGGTGTATTATCATTCCCAGTTTTACTTTCTGGTGCTATTCTTCTTTTATTTGATCGTAACCTGGGTACCAGCTTTTTCTTAAGTGACATCGTGATCAACGGTGAGGTGCTTCCTAACGAAGGCGGTAGTGCTATTTTGTATCAGCACTTGTTCTGGTTCTTAGGTCATCCGGAAGTGTATATCATCTTATTACCAGCAATGGGGATGGTTTCTGAAATCCTTTCAGTAAATAGCCGTAAGCCCATCTTTGGATATATGGCCATGTTAGGTTCTTTATTTGCTATTGCCATTCTTGCCTTCTTGGTTTGGGCGCATCACATGTTTGTAACAGGGTTGAATCCATTCCTGGGGTCTGTATTTGTGTTATTGACTTTGTTGATTGCTGTACCTTCTGCTATTAAGGTGTTCAATTGGTTAACTACTATTTGGAGAGGAAATATTCGTTTTACCCCTGCTGCATTATTTGCAATTGGATTTGTGAGCTTATTTATCTCCGGTGGTTTAACTGGAATATTCCTTGGAAACTCTACTATCGATATTCATTTGCATGATACCATGTTTGTGGTGGCTCACTTCCACATTGTGATGGGTGTGGCCTCTATGTTTGGAATGTTTGCTGGTGTGTATCATTGGTTCCCTAAAATGTTTGGACGTTACCTGAACAATACATTAGGGTATATCCATTTCTGGGTCACGATCGCAGGTTCGTATTTAATTTTCTGGCCAATGCACTATCAAGGTCTTGCTGGTGTGCCACGCCGGTATTTAGATAAGAGAGGCTGGGTAAACTTTAATCAGTTTGGAGAATTGGATAAGTTTATCACCGTTGTTTCAATCATCGTTTTTGTAGTGCAAATTGTTTTTGTAGTGAATTTCTTTTACTCGATTTATAAAGGAAGAAAACTACGCACTGAAAATCCTTGGGGTGCTAATACACTTGAGTGGACTACACCAATTAATCCTGGGCATGGTAACTGGGAAGGAGATATTCCTGAGGTTCACCGTTGGCCATATGATTATGCGAAGGATGGACGTGAGTTTATTCCTCAAACCGAGCCTGTAGGGGCGAGTGAAAGTAAACATTGAGTATAGCTGATTGGCTAATCAATGTTTGATTGAAATTGTTTGAAACGCAGAGGCGCTGATGAAAGTGAAAGATTATTTGATGTTAATGAAGCCTTCGCTGAGTATCATGGTGGTGTTCAGCAGTGTCATTGCGTACTTGCTGGCACCCAAGGTGGTTGAGTACCACTGGATGATGATACTCTTGCTCTTTGTAAGTGGGATGCTGATAACCGGTAGCGCCAATGCAATTAATCAGGTGGTGGAACGTGATACAGATGCGAAGATGAAAAGAACCGCCAACCGACCTATTGCTGCTGGCCGTATGACTCCGGGTGAGGGTTGGCTTTTTGCGATCCTTACTGGAATTATTGGTGTTGTATTACTAGGTTATTGGTTCAACTGGATGGCTGCATCACTGGCTGCATTCAGTCTGTTCCTCTATGCGTTTATTTATACGCCGCTAAAGAAAATCAATTCAATTGCGGTATTAATGGGCGCCGTTCCTGGAGCATTACCTTGCTTGATTGGTTGGGTAGCCGGCGACGATCAGTTTTCACTAGGGGGATGGATCTTGTTTGCTTTTCAGTTCTTTTGGCAATTCCCCCATTTTTGGGCTATTGCCTGGGTGGCGCATAAGGACTACAGTTCAGTAGGGTTTAAATTACTTCCATCTGAACAAGGCCCTACGCGGTTTACTGCCCTGCAGACAGTTCTTTATTCGTTGTTATTGGTACCAGTGACACTGTTGCCTTATTTTATTGGGATGTCTACTTATCAAGATGTTGCCGGTAGAATTAGTATCGCAGTTGTCATTTTTGCCAACCTGTTTATGATTGCACGATCGCTTCGTCTGTATCAAACGATGGAGGTAAAAGCCGCTCGTGCTGTTATGTTTGGAAGCTATTTGTACTTGCCGCTGATTTTGTTTGCTTTATTGCTGAGCAAAGCAGTGCAAGCCTGATGAAGAAATTAGAAATGGTGAGTAACGCTACTACAAAAAAAATGCATCCCCACAAGTTTACCCTGTGGGTGGCCATGGGCAGTCTGATCATGATGTTTGCCGGATTGACCAGTGCATTTATTGTAAAAAGTAATCAAGCAGGTTGGAAGCCAGTTACCTTGCCTTCTGTATTTTGGGCCTCTACTGTAGCTATTTTGATTAGTAGTGGTGCCATTATTTTAGCCCTGCGTTCTTTCAAAGAAAGAAACATGGCACGTTACCGCTTGCTGATGATTGTAACCTTGTTACTAGGGGCAGCATTTATTGGTTTACAATGGGTAGGCTTTGAAAAGCTCTGGGAACAACAAATCACTTTCAAAGGATCTGGCGCCGGTCAGTTTCTTTATGTGATTTTTGGTTTACATGCGCTGCACGTTGCTGGAGGTATTGTGGCCTTGTTAGTGCTGGTAGCAAAAGCATTTGTAGGAAGAGTAAAAATTTATAGTTCAGTACCGATTGAAATTGCCGCTACGTACTGGCATTTTGTAGATCTATTATGGATCTACTTGCTGGTATTTTTCTTGGTAATTGGTCAGCGCTGAACAATTGATTAAAACATAACGTATAATTTCGAGATATGGCAACAACTGCAGCTGTACAACAAACAAAATGGTGGACGGGGGGTAAAAGTCCCTTTAACCTGGAGTATGGAAAACTCATGATGTGGTATTTTCTCATGAGCGACGCCTTCACATTTGGCGCCTTTCTCATTTCCTATGGTACCATTCGTTTTAGTCAAAATTTTTGGCCCGATCCTAACGTAGTTTTCAATGCATTTCCAGGTGCGGGTCATGCCAATTTACCCTTGGCCTTTGTGAGCGTTATGACCTTCATCCTCATCATTTCTTCTGTAACTATGGTGTTGGCAGTACATGCAGGACATAATAACGATAAGCAAGGAGTAATTAAATGGTTGTTCTGGACAATTGTAGGCGGAGCGGCCTTCCTGGGTTGTCAAGCTTGGGAATGGCATCACTTAATTACAGGCAAACATGCCATTTTGGTAAACGGTCAGTTGGATATAGTAGGACAGACTACTCGTATTAATCCCTGGGGCGATTTAGCCTCTCAAGCTGATATAGCCACCGCTATTCAAAACACGCCTCGTGAAACCTTGGTTCGTTTGGCTGAGATGGGTGGACATGGTCATGAGGGTGCAGCACATACCAATTTTGCGGCCCTATCCAATGCTGATTTGATTAAAGCAATTGATGTAGAGGGATTACATATTCGTGAAAACGGTCCGGTTGCCTTTGGGGGATACTTTTATGGCATTACCGGATTTCATGGATTTCACGTTTTCTCTGGTGTAATTATAAATATCATCATGCTGATCATGACGCAAAAAGATGTATTTGCTCGTCGTGGTCATTATCTCATGATTGAAAAAACAGGACTATACTGGCACTTTGTGGATCTGGTATGGGTATTTGTATTCTTATGTTTTTATTTGATCTAAACGAATTTTAGTAACCGAAATTGAATTGATATGCAACATCCCGCTTTTGAAGAAGTAACTATTCATCATCATACAGACGATGCAACTTTTAAAAAGAAAGTAAAGAATACAACTATTCTGCTTTCTATTTTAACCGTCGTTGAGTTGGCCATAGGCTTGCTCATCTACAACATGCACAAAGGGGAAGCTCCCAATGAATTATTAGTGTTGATGTTTAAAGGAATGGTTTGTATCCTGACCTTGGCAAAGGCGTACTATATTGTTTCTGTTTTCATGCACTTGGGTGATGAAATTCGTAATATGATTATGACCATTGTAGTGCCCTTGCTGCTATTCATTTGGTTTATTGCTGCTTTCATCTGGGATGGTAACTCCTACAAGAACCTGCGCAATAAATATGACGCGCATTACAAGGAGTCTACTATGCCTACTAAACACTAGGCCTGAATAAAACTGCGTTATACGGAATATTAATCGCGCTGATTATACCGCTACTCTCTTATTGGATTGTAGAGGTAAATAGTCGGGATGCCATCATGCTGCCCCGGCATTATTTTCCTGACTCCGTCTATCAAACTACCAAACGAGGAAAAAAAGTAATTGATACAGCGTGGCACCGCTTAGCGGATTTTTCGCTGCAAAATCAACTGGGGAATCAAGTGGGTTGGGACGCATTGCAGGGAAAAATCATTGTTGCTGATTTCTTTTTTACGCGCTGCCCTACAATATGCCCTGGGATGACGCAGAATATGAAGCGATTGGCAGAAACCATTCATAATGGGAAGAGAGTAGGTGATCGGACCAACCGGGATATTCATTTTCTTTCGTTTAGCATTGACCCGGAAAGAGATAGTCTTGCTCGTCTGCAATATTGGGCTAATCGATTTCAGATTAACCCTGAAACCTGGTGGTTGTTAACCGGGGATAAGAAACAAATTTATTCCCTTGCAATCGATGAGATGAAATTGGGCGTTCTTGATGGCGAAAAGGTGGATACTAATTTTGTTCATAGTGATAAGTTTGTATTGATTGATGCTAACCATCAGGTCCGTGGCTATTATAGTGGCTTAGATCCCGATGAGCTATCCCAGTTGCAGCGAGATATCATTTTGCTCACAATGGAAAAGAACCCGAATCGAAGAAGCTTCTTTGAAGGCAAATTGCTGGTGATGGCCATTTCATTCTTGCTGGCTATCCTGGGTGTATTTTTATTGATGGTACTATTAAAGAAAAATAAATCATAATATATGCTACAGCCTTATTTGCAAAAGAATGATAAGTTGGCTAGCCGGTTAATTATTGCTTTTTCATTGATTGTTTTTACTGCGGTAGTTGTATTAGGACGAATTAAACTTGACGTGGATCTTGGTTTTGATGTACATGTCTTTGCTACTGCTAATGCTTTTATCAATGGTACCGTGGCAATTCTTTTAATAGCGGCTTTATGGGCCGTGAAAAGAAAGCAGTATGCACTGCATCGTAATTTTATGATGGCAGCTCTCTTGTTGTCTGTGGTATTTCTTCTAAGCTATATTGCCCATCATTTATTGGCAGGGGAAACTAGTTTTGGTGGTAGCGGTACGTTAAAAACAATTTATTATGTGATTCTCTTTACACATATTCCGCTTGCCGGATTGATTCTGCCATTTATTTTATTTACCGCTTATCGTGCCCTGATTAGTGAGTGGCCTGCGCATAAAAAATTAGCTAAAATAACTTGGCCAATTTGGTTTTATGTAGCGGTAACTGGTGTGCTGGTGTACTGGCTAATTAGTCCGTACTATCAGTAGTCTATAATTCCTTAAGGGGATCCCAAAAGTGTTTTTCAAAGTTGATGATCTGGTCATTGATCACCTTTATTTTTTCTTTCTCAAGTAATTCTTGCATGAGGGTAGGGGAGGCAAAATGATTTTTACCTGATAACTGACCCATTCTGTTTACCACTCTGTGGGCAGGTACTATCGGATTTTGTCCATGGCTGCTATTCATTGCCCAGCCAACCATTCTGGCTCCAGACTTGACACCTAATGCAGCTGCAATAGCGCCATAGGATGTAACACGACCTTTTGGAATTTGACGCACCAAGTCCCATACCTGGTTGAAGAAATCATTTTCAGGACTCCCCGAGGGTAACAGTTTTTTTAAGGGTTGTTTAGGGAGCTTCGATTCCTTCATGCTGTGCCAGTATTTCTTTAAAAGATTGATCCGTGCTTGCTGTTCCTAGTGAATCGGGTAGCGAAAAAGAACAATAATAAATTCGGTTACTACCCGCAATATCCAGTGACTCATAATGTGTTTTGATTGACAAACTGGGTGATACGGCCGCTTGTCCATATACATCCTCTGATTTAGTATAAATGGGACAATGGTAGTGTTCCGTTACTAAACAGGTAAAGGAATACAGCGCAGGGCTATCAGTCTTTAGATGAATACGTCCACCAGGCGAAAGAATTTTTTGATAAAGACGAAGAAAGCGGGGATGTGTCAATCTTTTTTTCGCTTTCGAAAACCGTAACTGTGGATCAGGAAACGTGATCCATATTTCTGCTACTTCTTGTGGGGCAAAAAAATCAGTTAGCTGCTCAATTTGTGCACGAAGAAATCGAACGTTTGAAAGTGATTCTTCCAGCGCTTTTCGGGCTCCTACCCAGATTCTATTTCCCTTTATATCAACGCCTATCAAATTTCTGTCTGGAAATAATCGGCCTAGCCCCAACGCATATTCACCTTTACCACAGGCAAGTTCTAGTGTAATTGGATTATTGTTGTCAAATATAGTTGACCAATTCCCCGCTGCCTTTGATGGGAACTCCAGCACATTTGAGAATGATTTTAACTCCGCAAACCGAATCAATTTTTTTTGACCCATTTTAAAATTTTACTTGCAATCCAAAACCAATAATTGATTTTGCTTGCAATCCAGGAGAAGTTTTTTTAGATCCAAACAATCGCACATCGTCGTCATAAATTAAATCAACGTTCCAGCTGAGTGCTAAGTTTTTTCCAATCTTGGTGGTCAATACATTGGTTACAAATAGATCTATATTTTGTGGCTTACGCTGGTAATTAGAGAATAAGTCAATCCTGGCTTTGTACAATACCTTTTTATTAAAATTTTTTTCAACGGTGAAAGTTCCAAATGCACCAAATTGTCCAATGCTTTTAGACCTGGACTTGACGCCATACTCCCCCCGATTCGATAATGTCTCATTGGTAACAATAACCCAACGTGCTGTAATGGGCGAAAAGAAAACAGAAAATTGTTTGCTAGGTCTAAAATCAAGGCCTTGGCTGAAAATAACATAACCCGGAGACAAAAACGTTGAGGCAAATGTTTTTACATTATTCGGATAAGTATAGCCTGGGATAAATTGCGAACGAACATTAAACAATGTAGCCAGGTTTATTTTTTTATTGAGTGAATAACCGTATTTGGAAATCAAATCAAAACGGTCATCATTTTTGCGACTACCCAATGAGGTAGTATTGATGTAACCAAAGAAAATGTCTAACGTGTTATCCCAGCTATTACGTCCTTTACGATAGTAGGAAAAGAGCTGAAGAATGGTATTCAGTGTAAACGAGAATTGATCTCCACCCGCAGCCCAATTACTTAAACTGCCCTGTCCAACTGTCAGCGTATAGTTTCCTCCTGACTTCCATTTTTTTATTAAGGAATCTGGGACATATTTTTTTACCGGACGCAATGATTCTACTTGTAATTTTCGAATCGTAGCATCCTGCGCATTAGTAATTGATCCTGCTAATAGCAAATGGAATAAAACAAAAACAGACAAACGTAGGTTGGACATGTTTGTGGGTTAGTCCATCAAAACTATAGCATTTGATTAATTTTTTAGCAGGAGATTGATCAGCGGAGCTGACGGCCTTTCCATTCATAGGATCCTTGCAGCCCCAATAGTCCGGTTCCGGTAATATATAACACATGCAAGGGCTGAAAAAGAAAAAATTCTAACCACCGTATGTGATGATTAAAATATCCTGCTACGCTTTTTACAAAAGGCCACTCTACAATGGTTTTACAAAGCCATACTACAAGGAGTAGCTTTCCGGTAGTGGGATTAAGTATGGTAAGTAACGCCCCAACAACTAGTAACGTATTATACATCCATACACTGGCCAACACTATTTTTAATGGTATATCTGAGTAATAGGGAGACTTGCTGGCCCAGCGAATTCGTTGTTGTATGAAAGAGGTCCAATCAGGCATCGCAGTTGTTTGCATAATAGCTTGCTGCTTTTTTAGAAAATAAATTTGAGCAGCGGGCTGTTCTTTTATTTTATGTAAAAGAAAAAAATCATCACCAGAGGCTACCTTTTCATTGCCTTCATAACCCTTAACCGTTTCAAATACCGTACGCGGATATCCGAGATTAGCCCCATTGGCCATATAAATAAACCGTAATTGAAGCCCGGCTCCGGTAATTCCTTGTAATACTAAAAAATCAAGCGTTTGAAATCGACCTAATAAACTGCCATTATTTTTCAAGTAAACTGGAGCAGCCAAAAAGCTGGCCTGTTTTGAAAGTAGGGCTTGCATCATTATCAAAACCCAGTCCGTTGTGGGGATACAGTCAGCATCTGTACATAAAATCCAAGCAGCCTTGGTATTAGCAATACCTTTTTCCAGTGCCTTCTTTTTATAGGCTACAATTCCCTCTTCTTCCAATAAAATACTTTTTGCAAAAGGAAATTGACTCACAATGGCTGCTGTTCTATCTGTAGAGTGGTCATCAATAACCAATACCTCCATTTTGTTGAGTGGGTATGATTGTGTAGCCAGCGCTTGCAATAGATTGCCAATATTTTGCTCCTCATTACGGGCAGGGATTATAATGGCAACAAGGGGCCAATCTGTTTGTTGAATTGACGGATCAGGATCTTGCGGTATAGCCTCCCAGCCCCACTTAAAATAATAGAGTAAGCCTCCATAAAGAAATGTAGCTAAAATCAATAGTCCTGGGAGTAGCATGGTACAAATCTACCAAGGCCTGTGCACGCTTTCTATTGTTAATTTTTTTTAGCTCATTGGCAAGTAGTGGGGAATGACGTAAATTTGATAGTTGCTTAAACAACTATATGCCAAACAACCAATTCAAGCGTGGAGAACTGTACAGCTTTATCACCGGAGTTGCCTCTACAGCTATTGCTCGTCGCGTGCAAAAAAAATTCAATGGGATAGGTCTGAATCTGACCATTGAACAATGGAGCGTACTCTATCATCTTTGGAAAAAAGATGGGATTAGCCAACAAGAACTTTGTAAGGCTAGTTTTAGAGATAAGCCCAGTATTACGCGTTTAGTTGACAATATGGAAAAAACGGGATTAGTAAAAAGAGTAGCGGCTGCCAACGATCGGCGTATTAATTTGATCTACCTGACCAAAGAAGGACAGCAATTGCAGGAGCAGACCCTCAAATTGGCAGATCAAACCTTACTGGAAGCATTACGTGGCGTACCCACAGACAAGGTGGAAGTTTGTAAGCAAATACTACAAATTGTTTATGATAACCTGGCTAAACTCACTTAAAATAAATTCTTATGTCTGTAGCAGAAACTATTAAGCAAAGTTTAAAAGGGGGTGAATGGTTGATTCGTGAATCCCATCCTTCTGAAACATTTATTCCAGAAGAATTTTCTGAAGAGCAACAGATGATACGCGCAATGTGTATGCAGTTTTTGGATACAGAAGTGTTCCCTATCATTGAACGTATTGATTCGTTAGAACAAGGGCTTATGCCTTCTTTGGTAAAAAAGACAGGAGAATTAGGGCTGCTTTCTACTTCTATACCTGAGGAGTATGGTGGCTTAGGTAAAGATTTTGTAACCTCCACTATTGTCAATGAATACCTGGGTGCGGGTCACTCTTATTCAGTAGCGGTAGCCGCCCACACTGGAATAGGAATGTTGCCAATTCTTTATTTTGGAACATCAGAACAAAAGTTGAAGTACTTACCTAAACTGGTTAGTGGTGAATGGGCAGGTGCTTATGGACTTACTGAGCCCAATAGTGGTAGTGATGCCTTAGGAGCAAAAACCACTGCCACATTAAGCACTGATGGCAAGCAATATATATTGAACGGACAAAAATGTTGGATTACAAACGGTGGCTTTGCGCATGTCTATACCGTTTTTGCCAAAGTGGATGGAGATAAGTTTACTGCTTTTATAGTAGAACGGGGAACGCCTGGATTTACACAAGGAGTAGAGGAGCAAAAGATGGGAATCAAAGGTTCGTCCACTGTTCAATTATATTTCCAAGATTGTAAAATTCCTGTGGAAAATATGTTGGGCGAACTTGGGAAAGGGCACAAGATTGCATTCAACATTCTCAATATCGGCCGATTAAAACTTTGTGCTGCTACGTTGGGAGGTGCAAGAACAGCATTGAATCAGTCTATTCAATATGCAAAAACCAGAGAGCAGTTCAAACAACCCATTGCAAACTTTGGTGCAATCAAACATAAGCTTGCAGAAATAGCGATCCGAACTTTTGTAGCGGAGTCTGCTTTGTATCGTACCGCAAAATGGATTGATGAAAAAGAACAGGAGTTACTGGCCGATGGAAAACCATTTGCAGAAGCCTTGTTGGCGGGTGCCGAAGAATATGCTATAGAGTGCGCCGCCTTAAAAGTGTATGGAAGTGAATTATTGGATTTTGCGGTTGATGAAGGTGTACAGATTCATGGTGGTAACGGCTATAGCGCCGAGTATGCTATCTCTAGGGCTTATCGGGATAGTCGGATCAATCGTATTTACGAGGGTACTAATGAAATCAACCGATTATTGGCGTTGGATATGACACTCAAGCGTGCAATGACCGGACGTTTGGATTTAATGGGACCTGCCATGGCAGTTCAAAAGGATTTAATGAGTATTCCTGATTTTGTGGCTTCCGATGAATTGCCTTTTGCTGCTGAGCAAAAATTGATAGTTAATCTCAAAAAGGCCATTCTAATGACCGCTGGTGCTGCTGTACAAAAATTAATGATGAAACTAGAAAAGGAACAAGAAATCCTGATGAATCTGGCTGATATGTCCATTGAAGTTTTTCATGCTGAGAGCACGCTGTTACGCGTGATGAAGTTGGTTGTATGGAAAGGTGAGGCGGCAGTATCCGGGCAACTGAATATCCTTCGAACTTATCTATATGATGCTGCTGACAGGGTTAATAAATATGGTAAGGATGCTATCAATGGATTTGCAGAAGGGGAGGAAGGCCGAATGATTCTACTTGGTTTGAAGCGTTTTACCAAGGCGGATCCTTTCAATGCCAAGGCGGCACGCAGACAAATTGCAGACCAGCTCTTGGAACAGGGCCACTACTGTTTCTGAGTTTCACTAATTTTGTAGCTAATACTCTAGCATGAGCCAAGCAACCACCCCCACTTTATTAACGTCAAAGGACTTTGCTTCTGATCAAGAAGTCCGTTGGTGTCCTGGTTGTGGAGACTATTCTATTCTGGCGCAGGTTCAGAAAGTGATGCCTACTTTAGGTATTCCTCGAGAGAATATTGTATTTATTTCAGGTATTGGGTGTAGCAGTCGTTTCCCCTATTACATGAATACGTTTGGGATGCATTCAATACACGGACGTGCAACGGCCGTAGCTAGTGGTCTAAAGGCCAGTCGTCCTGAATTAAGCGTTTGGATCATTACCGGCGATGGGGATAGCTTGAGTATTGGGGGTAATCATACCATTCACTTGCTTCGTCGAAATTTTGATGTGAACATACTGTTGTTCAATAACCAGATATATGGATTAACCAAGGGGCAGTATTCCCCCACTTCAGAAGAGAAAAAAATCACAAAGAGTACTCCAATGGGGAGTATTGATCACCCCTTTAATCCAGCTGCTTTAGCATTGGGAGCTGACGCCACATTTGTAGCTCGTACCATGGATCGAGATCCTAAACACTTACAAGCTATGTTGCTTGCTACCAATGCACACAAGGGGGCTTCTTTCTTAGAGATCTATCAGAATTGTAACATTTTCAACGATGGTGCTTTTGAAATTTTTACAGAGAAAGGAAGTAAAGCCACTGAAACCTTATTCTTGGAGCAAGGCAAACCTTTGGTGTTTGGCGCCAATGGTGATAAGGGGATTAAGCTGGATGGGTTTAAACCTGTTGTTGTAGATTTTACGCAAGGATATAGTGCAGCTGATTGTTGGGTACATGATCAAAAAGATATCTACAAAGCCCAAATTCTCACAAGAATATTCGATGATCCACAAATAGAGGGACACCTGCCAAGACCTTTTGGTGTATTTTATCAAACAGATCGCTCTTGTTACGAAGATGTAATGGCTGCGCAGTTGGAAGAAGCGGCTTCTCGTAAACCAGCAGATTTGGATAAGCTGTTAAAAGGAAACGAAGTCTGGACTATCAGCTAGTCTTTTTACGCTTGATCAGGAAGTATGCGAAAACTTTTTCGGTGGTAGGAGCATATCCCCCATTTTTCAATGGCTCTTCTATGTTGCGCAGTGCCGTATCCTTTATTACGATCCCACCCATATTGTGGAAATTCTAGATGTAGTTTTTCCATCCATTCATCACGATACGTTTTAGCCAACACGCTGGCTGCTGCAATTGATGCAAAACGACCATCCCCTTTGACAAAACAATGATGAGGTATTTTTTTGTACGGGATAAATCGGTTGCCATCTACTAATAAAAGACCTGGTTTTTTCTTTAATAAAGAAACGGCCTGATGCATGGCTTTGATACTGGCTTTTAGAATATTGATTTGATCAATTTCCTCGTGGCTAATTTGACTTACCCCAAAACTGATGGCTTCTTTTTCGATTATAGGTCGTAAATAGTCTCGTTCTTTATCTTTTAATTGTTTGGAATCATTGAGAAGCGGGTGATAAAAATCTTTTGGCAGTATCACGGCAGCTGCAAACACGGGACCTGCATAACAGCCGCGACCCGCTTCATCAAGACCTGCTTCTACATGGATATCTTGGAAAAAGGGTGCCAACATGCCTGCAAATTCCGAAATATTGCTCAACAAAAAATTACAGTTAAAAATGTCGGCATTACCTTTGTAGGCCATGGAAAACACTTCTTCTTCCCGCGCTGTTGTTTACTGGCTATACACGGGTATGGCAATGATAGTGGTTCAGATTTTACTAGGGGGTATTACCCGCTTAACGGGTTCTGGTTTATCCATAACAGAGTGGAATGTAGTCACTGGAGCGCTACCCCCACTTTCAGATGGACAATGGTTGATTGAATTTGAAAAATATAAGTCAACACCACAGTTCCGCTACTTGAATTTTGACTTTTCCATTGCTGATTTTAAAGTGATTTATTTCTGGGAATGGTTTCATCGTGTCTGGGCTCGATTGATTGGAATTGTTTTTGCTATTCCTTTTTTATTTTTTTGGTGGAGGGGTTATTTCAAATCACATATGGTAAAGCCCTTGCTTATTTTATTTCTATTGGGGGCCTTACAAGGTGCTATTGGCTGGATAATGGTAGCCAGCGGACTTACTGGTGATGCTATTTATGTAAAGCCTACTCGCCTTGCGCTTCATTTTATTTTTGCATTAGGGTTGCTTTGTTATACGTTTTGGTTTGCCTTGCAGTTGACGGTTCCTGCTGCGGATAAAGTATATAATCAGTACTTACAAAAGCCACTTCGTTGGATCATGGCTCTATTGCTGTTGCAATTAATATATGGCGCATTCATGGCAGGACATAAAGCAGCTACTGCAGCGCCTACCTGGCCTACTATCAATCAGGAGTGGATTCCTACTGGGTTGTACAAAAGCAGCGAAGGCGCACTTAATTGGGTAGATAATTTAATTTTTGTGCACTTTATGCACCGAGGATTAGCTTACTTACTTTTAGCAGCTATTCTTTTTTACACGGTACAGTTATATAAACAACAGGGTTCTCCTTGGTTTTATCACGCCCGTAAGTGGCCTGCTATTTTAGTACTGCTGCAAGTGGTGTTAGGAATTTTATCTGTGCTAACCAGTACAAAAATTATTCCTGGTCAATGGGGGATTTTTGAATGGATGGCGCAGCTTCATCAGCTGGTGGCTATGCTACTATTATTATCCTTGGTTCAATTATTATTTCTGATCAGCCGAAAGGCACTGGGTACTACCTGAATTTGTAGTTTGTCAGTAGAAGCTATTGGGTCTCCATCTATATGAGCGGCTGCGTGTTGATGATTCAAAATAGTAATTGATGCCGTTTGAAAATAAATAACAGAGGCCTTTGTATCTAAAGAATCGATTGGTTGTGCGCTATTGATTCCCATCAACTGTAAAAGAGTGACTCCTATTAATTGTAACTTGGATTGTTTGCTAAGTAGCACTACGTCCAGTAGCCCATCATCTAGCCTTGCCGCCGGAGCAATTGTAAAATTGTTACCATATTGATTGGCATTAGCAACACTGATTAAATAAGCTTCTATTTCAATTTTATTTTTTTCTAGAAGAAGCGTAAAGCGATAAGCTGCTGCTTTTTTGAAATGCCGGGCTACTTCTTTGCAGTAGGTAAGTAAACCACGAGTGGATTGTTTGGCAAAAGAGTGAGCCACTACTCCGTCAAAGCCCACACCACTCAACATGCAAGCAAAATGTTGATTGACTAGAAATCCATCGGTTGGACAAGCCCTGTGTTGAAATAAAAACCGAATTGCTTTTTGTGGATTAGTTGGAATTTTGACTGCACGCGCTAATCCATTTCCAGAGCCAACAGGAATGATGCCAAATTGAACAGGTAATTCCCGTAAGGCATTAATGACTTGATTGACCGTGCCGTCACCACCTGCTATTATTACATCTGTAAAAAGTTCGTTTTTTATCTTTTCTATTAATGCTTGATAATTCCCGTCTGCGTTAGAATATTCTATGGTGTAAGGAAGTGCAACGCTGGCCTGTTCTTTTTGAATGCAATGCTCAAGTTCAGTGACAGCGCCGGTCCCTGCAATTGGGTTAATGATATAAAGTAGTTTCCTATTTACCATTTTAATAAAACACTTCCCCAAGTGAAGCCGCTTCCAAATGCAGCTAAGCAAACCAGATTGCCATCTTTTACTTTTCCTTTTTCCCAAGCTTCACATAATGCAATGGGTACCGAGGCCGCAGTGGTATTGCCGTAATATTGAATATTATTATAAACTTGATTATCCTGTAATCCCAGTTTTTGTTGTACAAACTGTGCAATGCGTAGATTAGCTTGGTGAGGGATTAGTAATGTAAGGTCAGCGGGTGTATATCCATTTTTACCCAATGCTTCCAGAATTACCTCTGGAAATTTTACAATTGCTTTTTTAAAAACAGCCGGACCATCCATGTAGGGATAAATTTGCCCTTTGTCAATCATGGCATGACTGAAAAATAATTGACCCATCTCTGCCTCATCAAATGAAGCATACTCTTCTGCTTTCCAATGATTGGCATGCGTGCCTGGATTGTACATGGCAAGTATTTCTGCACTTTCGCCATCACTGTGTAAATGTGTTGAAAGGATCCCCTCTTGGTCATCACGGGCAGGCTGCAGGACCACTGCACCAGCACCATCTCCAAAAATTACAGAGACATTTCTTCCACGGGTACTAAAGTCAAGGCCGAATGAATGTTTTTCAGCACCCACCACCAAAATATTTTTATACGTACCGGTTCGGATATATTGATCGGCAACACTGAGTGCATACACAAATCCACTACATTGATTTCGTACATCGAGTGCGCCAATTTCTTTCATTTTCATGGCGCGTTGTAACAGCACACCACATCCAGGGAAATAGTAATCAGGAGACAAAGTGGCAAAAATGATAAAATCAATATCAGTGGCGGATACTCCTGCTCGATCCATGGCAATTTGTGCAGCTGCTACTCCCATAGTAGCGGTAGTTTCAGCGGTTCTATGCGCATATCGTCTTTCTTGAATACCTGTTCTTTCTTGGATCCATTCATCGCTGGTATCCATATAACGCAATAAATCTTGATTGCGGACTATTTGTTCAGGAAGGTATTTCCCAATTCCTGCAATACGGGAACGTAACATAGCAAGCGATTGAAGTGGGAAGGTACAGAATCAAAAGCGCAGCAACTAGCCTGGCCTGCTAGAAAATAGTTAGGGTGTTTGTGGATTCCAATGTAAAACACGAATGGCAAAATCTGTACAAGCCTTTTCTACTCCCGCAACGTCTTTTGACTTAATCGGTGAGGCTAAAACATGATCTCCGGTTTTGGGAAGGGCTACTGCTGATTTGAGTGAGTCGGGGGTACCCAATTGTCTGAACATTCGTTTCATCGCGGAAACTTTTACAACAGGATCCTGCTCTTGTTCGTTCTTAAAATAATAGAGTAGTAGGGTGGGCTGTTTAATCTGCTCAAATAAAGAAGCCTTCATAGTCGTTTCAAGTAATTGTTGCAGTTGTACCACAGACGATGTTCTGTATTGATAATTCCAATAGCGGGCATAAACGGCAGTGGTATCCGAAACTGTTCTCATTTCACCTACCATTGACTTTGCTATTTGATAACCCCAAGGATTATTTAATAGCCAAGCTTTATTGTCGTTGATTTCTATATTAGGCGAGAAAAGAAACGAAGCAGCAATCTCTGGGAATTCAGCGGCTAGTTTTAATGCCAAGGTCCCCCCGGTGGATGTAGAGATTAATACTACTTTCTTTCCTAATTTTTTTCCAATAGCTAATGCTTCCAGTGCACTATTCCATAATCCTACTGCGGTGAATTTACTGAGTGGAGCACTAGTATCCACGCCATGATCATCTAATCTGCTTAGATAGAGGTTGTATCCAAATTTTTTTGCAATGTTTCGATGTACGGGATCACCTTCCATTTGTGAGGCAGAAAATCCATGCAGATATATTATCGCAAACTCAGTTTGATTTTTAAGTGAATCATTATCCCAAACAATTCGGGCTTCATTACCCAATTTGAGTAATTGCTTACTTTCTTGTTGCTGCACATAGCGTTCCAGCGAATCAGGCTGTGAGGGCACAGTTGGAAGTATTAATTGATATACGGGTTTTGCAGGCCTAGGACCCGCCAGATAAATAATGGTTAGCAATCCTAGTACCAGACCTGCTATCTTTAACGGCTTCATACCTATGATTTACACTTAAAATTAACCCTTTATTGCCAGGAAATGAGCTACCTTTGCGCGTCTTTAACAAGCGCTCATGAATATTAGAAACATTGCTATTATTGCCCACGTTGACCACGGAAAAACTACCCTGGTGGACAAAATTTTACATGCTACCAAAGTTTTTCGGGATAACCAGGAAACGGGTGAGTTGATCATGGATAGTAATGACCTGGAGCGTGAGCGTGGAATTACCATTTTTAGTAAGAACGCAGCCGTTACCTACAAGGATGTAAAGATCAATGTTATTGACACCCCTGGTCACGCTGACTTTGGGGGAGAGGTAGAGCGCGTACTGAAAATGGCCGATGGGGTTATTCTTTTAGTGGATGCCTTTGAAGGACCGATGCCTCAAACACGCTTTGTACTCCAAAAAGCGTTGCAATTAAATTTACACCCCATTGTTGTTATCAATAAAGTAGATAAACCTAACTGCAGACCTGATGAGGTGCATGATGCGGTTTTTGAATTGTTTTTCAATTTAGATGCAACGGAAGAACAGTTACATTTTCCAACCTATTATGGAAGTGGAAAAAATGGATGGTTCAATGATTCACTCGAACCAACTGACAATATTCTTCCTTTAATGGATGGTATCTTAAAACATGTGCCTGCTCCAAAAGTAAGTGAGGGCACCTTGCAATTACAGATTACCTCACTTGATTATTCTTCTTTCTTAGGGCGTATAGCTATTGGTAAAGTAGGTCGTGGTAGTATTAAAGAAAACCAACCTATTGCGTTGGTACAGGGAGACGGAACTATCCGCAAGACTCGTGTAAAAGAATTATATGTGTTTGAGGGAATGGGTAAGAAAAAAGTGACCGAGGTGGTTGCTGGCGATTTATGTGCAGTGGTGGGGATCGAAGATTTTAATATCGGAGATACCATTGCTGATGCGGAAAATCCGGAGGCGCTACCCGTGATTAGTGTGGACGAACCCACGATGAACATGTTGTTCTCCATCAACAATTCTCCCTTCTTTGGTAAGGATGGAAAGTTTGTTACTTCTCGTCACTTACGTGATAGATTGATGAAAGAAATTGAAAAAAATCTAGCTCTTCGTGTACATGATACCGATGAAGGAGATAGTTTTTTAGTTTATGGAAGAGGTATTCTCCATTTGGGAATTCTAATTGAAACCATGCGTAGAGAAGGGTATGAGTTAACAGTAGGTCAGCCTCAGGTAATTGTAAAAGAGGTTGATGGAAGAAAATGCGAACCCTATGAAGTATTGGTGGTGGATGTACCACAGGAGTTTGCTTCTAAAGTAATTGATTTAGTAAGTCGTAGAAAAGGAGAGATGTTGGTAATGGAAACCAAGGGCGAAATGCAGCACTTGGAATTTGATATTCCTTCTCGCGGATTGATTGGGTTGCGTACACAGATGTTGACTGCTACCACAGGCGAAGCAGTAATGGCGCATCGTTTTAGTGAGTACAAACCTTGGAAAGGTCCTATTCCTGGAAGAAATAATGGAGTATTGATCTCTAAATTTCAAGAGCGTTCTACTGGCTACTCTATTGATAAATTACAAGATCGCGGTACTTTCTTTATTGAGCCAGGGGAGGATGTATATGTTGGCCAGATTGTAGCAGAACATATCAAACCCGGTGATCTGGTGGTAAACGTAACAGAAGCTAAAAAGTTAACAAACCACCGTGCCAGCGGTAGTGATGACGCTACACGGATTGCACCTAGAACCTTAATGACACTCGAAGAGTGTATGGAATATATCCAGCATGATGAATGTATTGAGGTAACACCCAATTTTATACGTATGCGTAAGCTGGTATTGAATGAGGAGGAGCGTAAGAAAGTGCAAAAGAGAATGGAGGCGGAAGCGTTTTAAGATTTTTTTAATTTTATGGCGAAATGAGAATTCTTTTAACCATCATTTTTTTTCTAATTCAAGTTGCCATTCAGGCTCAGTGTTCCATCTGTACTAAAACTGCACAACAACTTGGAGAAGGACCCGCTGAAGGGATGAATACAGGGATACTTTATCTGGCTTTTGCTCCCTTTGCTATTGTTGGCTATATAGGATACCGGTGGTGGAAGAGTAATCAGCAGGGCTGATTAATACCTTGCTACAAATCGATAGAGATTGAATTTCCCCTGTTCTCTTTCTTCTTTAATGAGGGCTGCCAATTGATTACGATTAATATCATGTAGTCTTTTAGCTTCAATAAGCCGATATGCTTTTTCTGCTAGTACACTATTTCTTTTATCCTCTTGTTTCTCTACCGCAGCTAGTTGTTGTAATGTTTGATAAAGCTGCTCAATACCCTCATTGGTGATAGCAGTAGTTTGTAAAATAGGAATCTCCTTTTGGCTTCTTGCAAATACTGGGGCAAGCATTAACTTAAGATGGTTCACATATTTTACTGCATCAGGGCGATCCGCCTTATTCACAACAAATAAATCTGCAATTTCCATGAGACCGGCCTTCATCGTTTGAATTTCGTCACCACCTTCCGGGATCAATACCACGGCAGTTACATCGGCTAATCCGGCAATCTCAATTTCACTCTGCCCAACTCCCACTGTTTCTATAATTATCCAGTCAAAATCGCCTTGCTGTAATAGCTCACAAATTTCAATAATCTTGGGGTGTAGTCCTCCCAACGATCCGCGTGAAGCCAATGAACGAATGTATACATCGGGATGAACATACCAGGAGGACATGCGAACACGGTCACCTAAAATGGCGCCTTGATGAAAGGGGGAAGAGGGATCAACGCATAAGACCGCAACTTTTTTCCCTTCTTCAACAGCCTTCCCAATTAGTTTGTCAACTAATGTGCTTTTCCCCGCACCTGGTGGGCCAGTAATGCCAAAAACGGGCTTGGTGCCCATGGGGAGATTTTCCAATAAAGAGGCGTACCCTTCTTGTTGGTTCTCAATTACTGATATTAATCGAGCCAGTACTTTTCGGTCTCCCGCCTTAATTTTTTCTAATGGTGCTTCCCACTGCATACAGCATAATCCTTCTTTGTAAAGGTAAGCGGGATAACACTAATTTTAACCCGTGCAACCTATTGAAGGCATATCGCTGGTGATTCCCAACTATAATGGGGAACAATTATTGTCGCAAACTCTTCCTCCTGCTATTGAAGCACTCTTAGCTACAGGGATTCACTATGAAATAATTGTTGTGGATGACGCATCCACCGATCAATCAGTGGTTATGCTGGCAAAAGATTTTCCGCAGGTACAGCTCATTCAAGTACCATGCAATGGTGGATTTTCTAAAACGGCTAATATTGGTATAAAGGCAGCTCAGTACAATTGGATATTACTGTTAAACAGTGATGTAAAATTGACTCCCACTTATTTTGAATTTATACTTCCTTATTGCCAGCAAACTAGTTTATTCAGCGTTAGTGGTCGAATAGTAGGATGGGATATCGATCAAATCCAGGATGGAGGAAAGTATCCTGTATTGCAGGGTGCTAAGATTAAAACCAGTTATGATTTTATTCCCACCGAAGTAGCACCTCCCAATTTTTCATTTCCTTGTTTTTATAGCTCAGGGGCTAATGCATTTATCAATCGAAAATTATTTTGGGAGCTGGGTGGCTTCAATGAATTGTTCTCTCCTTTTTATGTAGAAGATACCGAGCTATCCTTGCGTGCATGGCGTTTAGGATATAGTAGTTACTACGAACATAAAGCTATCTGTGCGCATCGCACTTCTTCCACCATTGGATTGGCTGAAAGAAAAAAGCAAATCAATCGTATTTATAATCGGAATAAGTATCTACTCCATGCTATTCATTTAGATGGACTTTATCTGTTGAGTTGGTTGTTGCAATTAAAATTGGAACTACTATTTCGTTTGATCACTTTTAGATTTACACCTCTTCTTTCTTATATCGATTTTATTAAGTTGGTCCCTGGCGTTATGAAAAGTAGGCGTTGGTTACGAAAACTAGCTGCAGGAAAAAAATTACAAACGGTACCCGGGTTATTTTTTACCATTCAGCAAAAGATCAATCAATATCCCGTAGCAATACAGCAACGGTAGAAATTAGTTATGCTTCAAATAGGTTTGTAACAGTCGAATGGCGTGTTTGAAGTGTGAGGGCCATCCAATTTTTCTTTTTTTATAAAAAAACAAATCGGCTCGGTGCCGCATCATAAAAATAAATGATGGCCAGGGTTTTCGCTTTTCAATCAATTGGTCTAATCGAGCAATCCATTCTTGTAAAAGCAGAAGCGATTTGCTGGTTATGCCAGGCGTTTCAGCAAAAGCTATACAATTCGCTCTTACGGCAGCCATGTGCAGCAATTTTGTCTTTTTTTCACCAGCTCTTTCTCCAAATACTGAGGCATTGGAAGTATGCATACGCTGGTAAACTAAGAGTTCAGGCAAATACTGAACGCCACCCTCGAGGGCAGCTTTTCCTGCTATATACCAATCATAAAATAAGTGTACTGGAAAGGGTTGTATCTTTTTTATAAAATCTGTTTGGGCTAGGATAGCATGACCATTCACTGTATTAAATAAGCTGAGCTGAAGAATATTGCTTCCTTCAAATCGTTGATAGAGTGATTTTGGCAGAGTAGTTAGCGGAGTATCTCCTGTAAAGGATCTTGAATTGCAGTAGATCAAGGGCAATTTTTTATCGAGTGCTTTGACCAAGCGTTCAATTTTTTCTTCATGCCATAAATCATCCTGGTCTGCAAAGGCCAGTAAGGGAGTAGTGACACGTGCGCAGGCTTGACTAAAATTCTGATTATACCCTAGATTATTTTTGTTTTGATACAACTGGATTCTTGGATCAGCAGCAGCATGGGCATTCAATTTTTCCCAGGTCCCATCGGTAGAAGCATCATCTGTAATTAAAATAACTATCTTTTTATAGGACTGGTTACGGATTGAATACAGTTGCTGATCTATAAAGCGCTCTCCGTTATAGGTACACAGTACCACAGTAACTGCGGGATAATCCATTACTACGGATGGGGATTCTTTCATATTAGTTCGGCAACTAATAAAATGGTTTATTAAATTGCTGTACGTACAAATCTATTTTAAAAATTGCGCATCACCATTCTTCTTCCGTTTCCTGTTACCAAACCTGTGGGGGGTGCTCGTATTATGTATGAGTATGCCAACCGTTTTGTTGCGCTAGGGCATCAAGTAACAGTATTACATTCCTTGCGTAGACCTTTTAAAAAAATGCGTTCACCATTGTGGTGGAAGCGATTGGTGTTTACAGTCAGGGGTGCGGCCCGTCCTTCTTGGTTTCCGCTTGATAGTAGTGTCCATTCAAAAATTATAGATGAAATAAGTGATGCCTTTGTTCCCGACGGTGATATTCTTTTCTCTACGTGGTGGCAATCTGCCTACGCATTGGCTTCGCTATCCCCACAGAAAGGCGTTCCAGTTAACTTAGTTCAGGATTATGAAAATTGGACCGGACAAGAGGAATTAGTAAAAGCTTCTTACCGATTGTCACTGCAGCATGCAGCAATCTCTAATTGGCTTTGTAGGCTTGTGGAAAAGGAATCAGGTTTTACGGTTCAACTATTACCTAATGCCATTGACACGAACTATTTTTCACAATCTGTTACACCTGCATCACGGAATAATTTATCGGTGCTAGCACTCTACTCTGAGGAGTCTAGAAAAGGCACACGATATATAGTAGCAGCTCTTGAATCCTTACGCGCCCACTACCCAGCTATACATTTTAGTTTTTTTGGAGTATATCCTCGTCCAACCTCCTTACCTGTCTGGGTGAATTATTACCAAAAACCCCAGAATTTGAAAACACTGTATAACCAACATGCTATTTTTCTATCCGCGTCGTTGGGGGAAGGTTGGGCTTTACCTCCTGCAGAAGCCATGGCTTGCGGTTGCGCAGTGGTTTGCACCGATATTGGGGGCCACGCTGATTATGCCATTAACAATCAAACAGCCGTATTATTCCCAACTGAAAATAGTGCTGCAATTATTTCAGCACTCACTTCACTATTTAATAATACAACCTTACGAATTCAACTGGCAGAAAATGGCCAACGACAATTGTTAGAAAAGTTTAGCTGGAAGCAAACTGTGGCTACTGCATTGACTTGGTTTGACTCCTTACAAAAAGGATAACTTTGCATCATGGCAATTACCCTGTGCTTTGATTTTGGAAATACCCGTCGCAAAGTAGCCGTATTTGATAAGGCTATTCTACGTGAAGCTTTTACTCTTCCTGAAGACACAAAGGAATCAATTGAGAAATTGGTCAAAGAATATCAGCCGGTTAAATCCATTCTTTCTTCAGTTGTAAATCATAATCCCGAATTAGAGGAGGTACTTACAAAGCATACGCGCTTTCATAAACTCAATCACCAAACACGTTTGGCTTTTAGTACACCTGTGGGTAAACCTGAGACAATAGGAGCTGACCGGCTGGCTATTGCAGCTGCAGCGGTTCATTATTATCCCAATCAGCACACACTGGTTATTGCGTTGGGCTCTTGTATCACGTATAATTTTATAAATGCGCAGCATGCTTTTCTAGGCGGTGGAATTTCTCCAGGACTTGAAATGCGTTTAAAATCACTCCAACATTACACGGCATTATTGCCCTTGGTCAAACCAGATGCGGATGCCCCTTTGATCGGGTACGATACTACCACCAACATTTTATCGGGGGTTATTAAGGGTATGGCCTTTGAAATAGATGGATTTATTGATGCGTATAGCGCTCGTTATGAGAACTTTAACGTGCTATTAACCGGTGGTGATCTGCCCTATTTGGCTACCCACTGTAAAAACAGGATATTTGCGGACCCTGATTTAATCTACAAGGGGCTCTATGCCATCAGCGAAGTCAATAATTCCTAACAGTATCAATTTGTTATACAAATCATTCGGCCTAGCCGCCCTATTTGTTTCCACTTGGTTGGTTCCAGCCTTTGCACAGGATAATTCCCCATATTCTCGCTACGGGATTGGAGATCTGACAGCAATTACCAATATCAATAACAGAGGTATGGGTGGAATTACTGCGGGTTATGCAGATCAGCTTTCTGTCAACTTTAATAACCCAGCTTCTTTTTCATCTTTTCAAGCATGGAAAGAAAAAAAGTCAAAAAAATTAAGTTCTGGTCGTGCCATCTTGGATATGGGGGTGAATGTTGACAATCGCACCTTGCGGGATCCATCTTTTACAAAAAGTTTTAAAGCCAGTAATGCGGTTTTTTCTTACATGCAGGTGGGATTACCGCTTCGCAGAGGGTGGGGTATGAGTTTTGGTTTGCGTCCGGTTTCCCGAATCAGCTATCGTATTGATAAGAACGAACGCTTAACAGATCCAATCACTGGAGCTGCCATTGATAGTGCCATTACCCGTTACCGAGGCGATGGAGGTTCTTATTTAGCTGCTGCCGGCACAGGGCTTTCCTTATTTAGCAAAGAGAAGTTTGGATTGGAAGAAAAATTTAGTGTGGGAGTTAACGTGGGATATTTATTTGGAAAAAAAGATTACAGCAGTCGCCGAAGCTTGATTAACGATTCAGTGTCTTATTATCAGGCAAATTTTCAAACAAAAACAACATTTGGAAAATTACAAGCCAGTGCCGGGTTACAGTACCAGATTCCATTAAATAAAAGCATGACGCTTACTTTAGGAGCGTATGGAAATCTAGGACAAGAATTAAAAGCTGAACAGGATATACTGCGCGAAACATTCTATTATGACCAAGCGCAGGGAGAAGTTCGCTTGGATAGTGTTGCTGATATCCGCGGGCGTAAGGGCACATTGATTTTACCCTCTTCTTATACCATTGGATTTGTGTGGCAGAAATACGCTATTCCTAATAAGGAAGGTGGTTGGATGATTGGAGCAGATTACAATAAACAATCTTGGAGTGACTATCGATTTTTTGGCAAAGCAGACTCCATTCAGGACACCTGGGAAATTCGAGTAGGCGCACAAATTAGTCCCGTCCCACGCCGCAGTTATTTTACCAATGTCAATTATCGATTTGGATTTTTTGTAGGGCCCGATTATGTTCGTCTGACAAATAAAACCCCTCGTTTGGGTGCCAGCTTTGGTACAGGGTTACCTATTTCTATCAGCCGTCAAGCTCCCAATCAAATTACTTTTGTCAACGTAGCCTTAGAGTATATTAAGCGCGGAAATAAGCAAAATTTGTTACAGGATAATTTATTCAGATTCACACTTGGATTTTCGCTAAGTGATATTTGGTTTATCAAGCGACAATATGATTAAGTCCAGTTGGACATTCCTATCAGTCTCTCTTATTTTATTACTCTCCTCCTGCGAGAACGATGATCGTGTGCTGACTAATTGGACTAAACAGTTACGACTCAAAGAGGAAGCCACTAATGTGGTAAGTACCATCAGTCAGGAAGGAAAACTGAAGGCCCGTATTAAATCTCCCTTTATGGTTAAGGAGGCAGGGGATACAATACAGATGACATTTCCTCGAACGCTTCACTGTGATTTTTACAATGATAGTGCCATTATAGAAACTCGCTTAGATGCAAAATTTGGAATCTATTACGAAAATCTTAATAAAGTATTTCTTCGAGATAGTGTGGTTGTGATTACAGACAAGGGAGATACGCTCTTATCCCCTGAACTCTGGTGGGATCAGAATACAAAACTTTTTTATACGGATAAATTTGCAAGTTACCGTAGTCCCGGGCAGCAGATTGTAGGTGGACAGGGGCTGGAAGCCACCCAAGATTTAAAACGAATTACTTTTAAATCCACCACTGGACTGGTAAATGCGCCCAAGAGTCAATAAGAACTACCTTTACATTTCTCAATTTTAGCAACTATGCAATACCGTAACATGGGCCGTACAGGTCTTCAACTAAGTGTACTTTCCTTTGGAAGTTGGGTTAGTTTTCATAAACAAATAAATGATTCGATTGCCGATGAATTAATGGGGATTGCCTATGATAACGGCGTCAATTTTTTTGATAATGCCGAAGTGTATGCCCTTGGAGAAAGTGAAAAAATGATGGGACGCGTGCTCCAGAAAAAAAATTGGGATCGTACTTCTTATACCGTTTCATCAAAAGTGTTTTGGGGTTGGCGCGGTAAAGACAATAAACCTAATCAACATGGGCTGAGTCGTAAACATATTACAGAAGCCTGTCATGAAGCCTTGCAGCGTTTACAAATAGATTACTTGGATCTCTACTTCTGTCATCGTCCTGATAAAAATGTACCAATCGAAGAAGTAGTATGGACCATGCACAATCTCATTATGCAAGGCAAAATTTTATATTGGGGTACCAGCGAGTGGAGTGGGGTAGAAATTATGGAGGCGCATCGAATAGCACAACAACATCATTTGATTGGACCCACTGTAGAACAACCACAATACAATTTGTTTGAGCGAAATAAAATTGAGAACGAATTTTTGATGGTTTACAAAACCTTAGGACTAGGTACTACTATTTGGAGTCCGCTGGCTTCTGGAATGTTAACGGGTAAGTATAACAAAGGAGTACCTGAGGATAGTCGTTTTGGAATCAAAGGATTTGAATGGCTTAAGGATCGTTGGATGCAGGACAAAGTGCTTCATGCCGTACAATCATTGAGCCAACTGGCAGCTGAGTTAGGTGTTAGTTTGCCTGCGTTAAGCATTGCCTGGTGTGTTAAAAACCCAAATGTTACAACGGCTATTTTGGGAGCTACACGGAAAGAGCAATTACTGGAAAATTTGAAAGCGCTGGATGCGTTAGAGTTGTTGAAACCCGACGTGATGAATCGTATTGATACTATAACCGGTACTAAACCCGTTCTTCCAGAATATTAATTGAATCGATCATGTCTTTTGAAGGTAAAACAGTTGTCATCACTGGTGCCACACGTGGTATTGGAAAGGCAATAGGACTTCGCTTGGCTCGAGAAGGAGCTAATATTGTAATTGCTGCAAAAAGTATAGAAGAAAATCCCAAACTTGGCGGCACTATCTACACGGCTGCTGCCGAAATGGAAGCAGCGGGTGGTAAGGCATTAGCGGTTCCCTGTGATATACGGTTTGAAGAACAAATTCAACAGGTCGTTGATCAAGCAGTAGTGCAATTTGGGGGTATTGATATCCTCATCAATAATGCTTCTGCCATTTCTTTGACTCCTACGGAGCAAACAGAATCAAAACGATTTGATTTGATGTATGATATCAATGTCCGCGGAACTTTTCTGGTTACAAAAGCCTGTGTCCCTTTTCTACGCAAAGGGAGCAACCCGCATATTCTCACGCTTTCTCCTCCCTTGAATCTAGATCCAAAATGGTTTGCCAATCATGTAGCTTATACCATTAGTAAGTATGACATGAGTTTACTAACTATCGGCTGGGCGCGTGAATTCAAACAAGAGGGAATTGCTGCTAATGCACTATGGCCACGCACTACTATTGATACAGCTGCTGTACGAAATTTATTGGGGGGACAAATGCTGGCAAATATGAGTCGCAAGCCAGAGATACTTGCTGATGCAGCCTATTATATTCTACGTAAGCCTGCATCAACCTGTACCGGAAATCTTTTTCTTGATGAACAAGTACTAGCAGCGGAAGGCATCACCGACCTCTCTCATTATTCCGTGGTTCCCGGTGCCGAACTCTACCCGGATCTATTTGTAGACTAAAGTAGTACTGAAGCGTATTCATGCTTGATCAGCCTGTCCCTCTTCTTCCGTAACTATTTTTTCTGGACGCATCTGTGGGAATAGTAATACATCTTGTATAGATGGATTATTGGTCAATAGCATACAGAGACGATCAATACCAAAACCAATTCCTGCCGTAGGAGGCATTCCATATTCGAGTGCGCGTAAGAAGTCTTGATCAATAAACATAGCTTCATCATCACCTCGTGCAGCTAGTTTCACTTGTTCTTCAAAACGCTCGCGTTGATCAATAGGATCATTTAGTTCGCTATAGGCATTTGCAATTTCTTTTCCATTGATCATGAGTTCAAATCGTTCTACCAGCCCTTGCTTGTCACGATGCTTTTTAGTAAGCGGACTCATTTCTACCGGATAATCAATGATAAAGGTGGGTTGGATATAATGATTCTCACATTTTTCTCCAAAGATGGCATCAATGAGTTTGCCTTTACCCATGGTCTTATCTACTGAGATATGTAATTGTTTGCAAACAGAACCAAGTTGTTCTTCATTCATACGGCTTACATCAAAGCCGGTATGTTCCTGAATGGCATCAAAGATGCTGATGCGTTTGAAAGGCGCTTTGAATGAAATGGTTTTATCACCTACTACCACGTCTGTTGTTGCACAAACATCCAGCGCGGCTTTCTCAAGCAATTGCTCGGTGGTTTCCATCATCCAGAAATAATCTTTATACGCTGTATAAAATTCCAGAATAGTGAATTCAGGATTATGCGTTCGATCCATACCCTCGTTACGAAAGTTGCGACTAAACTCGTACACCCAATCAAAACCTCCTACAATCAGTCGCTTCAGATACAGTTCGTTGGCAATACGCAAATAGAGTGGAGTGTCTAATGCATTATGGTGTGTAATAAATGGACGCGCTGCGGCTCCACCGGGTATGCTTTGCAAAACGGGTGTATCCACTTCCAAGGCTCCGTGCTCGTTTAAAAAACTGCGGATGGAATTAATCAGTTTAGTTCGTTTGATAAACGTTTCCTTGACAGCTGGATTAATAATTAAGTCTGCGTAACGTTGACGATATTTAAATTCGGGGTCTGTTACAGCATCAAAGGTTTGTCCCTCTGCTTCTTTCACAATGGGTAAAGGGCGCAATGACTTACTTAGTAGTGTGAATTCTTTTACATGGATAGTGAGCTCACCGGTTTTTGTGCGAAACACATACCCTTTTACACCAATGAAATCTCCAATGTCTACTAATTTTTTCCATACCAAATCATAGAGCGATTTGTCTTCCCCGGGACAAATTTCATCGCGTTTGATATATACCTGCATTCTTCCTTTAGCATCTTGTAGCACAGAAAAATTTGCCTTTCCCATATCGCGTACGCTCATGATTCGTCCTGCTACACAGCAGTCAGCATAGGCTGCCATGTTCTCATCAGTTACTTTCTCCCTGATATCTGAAGAGTAGGTATTAACCGGATATAGCGGAGCCGGGTAGGGTTCAATACCCATCATGATCAATTCTGCGAGTTTTTCGCGTCTCAATTGTTCCTGTTCCGAAAGTTGCAGTGCACTCATATTCTATTTTTTCTACTGTTTCGCGCGCAAAGGTATTTGTTTAGTCCGGGGTATCAATGCAAAAGCCCCCTATGCAGGAGGCTTTTGACTATCCCGCAAAGCGGGAAATATTATTTATTCTTAACCCAGTAGCTGATACGTAAACCCATAAAGTGATTACGAACGCCATCATCACCTGTTACTACAGGCATAATGTTACGCAATCCAATTGTGTAGTTATAACCAATTGCCCAACCTGCTTTTGTGCGGTAGCCAATTGTCATGTTAACTCCCCAATCGGGTCCTTTGAAATCAGAAGCAGCTTGTGTACCAAAACTTACACTGCGTTTACCACTTGCTACAAAGTCATTACTAGTAGGAGAAGTAGGATCTGTATCCAGTAAACGTGTTTCTACAAATGAAGGTAAGTCAGCAGCTAAAGTGGGTCCACCACCCGCATAGAAAGTACCACCTTTATTACACTTTAAGTTGTAAAGTACATTGGCTTGCAATTCAGCATAGCGAAGACTCCAATGGCGTTGCTCCTTGAAGCTTACATTTTCAATTCTTCCTTTCTGCGCGTAGAAAATGCCAGGTTGAAAACTAAAATTGCTTTTTGAAATTGGAGTTTCCATTACTAATCCAAGTGCATAGCCGATTTTTTGATCATCTTTAATCAGCGCACCACCCTTAGTTCCATATTGGTTAGCCATTGTGATACCGCCAGTAACACCCACCATAGATTTTTGGGCAAATAAAGCAAAGGGTGTCAGCAGGGCCAACAAGAAAAACAATTTTTTCATATCAGTTTTTTTGGTTCAGCTAAAACGGCAACCTAAGTTAAGCATTTACTACTTAAGCTGTTGCGCGCAAAGATATTTTAGTTTCCCTAAACTTCAGCAGAACTGCCCTGATAATATTTAAGGAAAATCTGGATTTAATTTATTGTAAATCAGGAAACTACTGAGTAAAGCAATACTTGCCAGGCAGCGCTGACCTCCCCTTTGCTCAGTAATTGGCTGGCATAGCGGTGTATTTCCAATTCCATTTCGTCCGGATTAACTGAAAAGTATTGGACAATCTGCTTTAAATGGGGGTCTTGAAAATCCGGGTCAATGGGGGGGATGCTGGTAAAATTAGCCAGTTGACCCAAGTCGTTACCGGATAAAATTTGACTAGTACGAATGGTAACCGGCAAGGCGTCAATACCCATACCCAGCGAGGTGTTTGGTTTGGGAACCTGGAATAAATTCTGTTCGTTTACAACCGTATACCAATCACCTCCTAATCGGGCTACCAGGGGGAGCTGACGAGGGTCCATTTTTTTATTGTCATCCAATAACACATCATTGATATGCATACAAAGCACTTCACAAATCACCAGGTTACCCGCTCCTCCTTCATTACCCAATGGTTTCACCTCAACAATCTTACATTCTAGTTGTATTTTACTTTCTTTTACCAATGGAGGTTTGATGCGAGTGGCAGGTATAGCAGTAAAGCCAGCTTTTTCAAATTCATTAACTTCTCTGGGAAATTCACAACTGGCTAGCGATTGTTGTTGCACCATGTCGAATGTAACCAAGTTAATAGCTACTTCCGGAACGGCCCATACATTCTCCAGGGTGTGTTTGGTACTATTATCACGTACTCTCCGGGCCGGTGAAAAAATAACAATGGGAGGATTAGCTGAGAATACATTGAAAAAACTAAATGGACTCAGGTTGACGTTTCCTTCTTGATCAATGGTAGAAGCAAAACAAATAGGTCTGGGCGCTATTGCATTTTGCAAGTAATACTGGCGGTCCGCCGGACTTAGTTTTGAAAAATCAAATAGCATTTAAAGCTGTCCTGTTTTTTTCTGTTTCAAAATACTCCAGTCTTCTTCTTCTTTTACAATGGTATTAGATAATATGCCCAGTTTTTCAATCTCCATTTCTACTAGATCACCCGACTGTAACCATTGCTCCTTATAAAGAGGGTCATTCAATTTTCCTGTTCCATTTAATTCTAAAAAACATCCCGTGCCCACGGTTCCGCTTCCAATTACATCGCCGGGATAAAGGTCTACTCCATAGGAAGCTCTTTCAATAATCTCTGCAAAAGTCCAATCCATATCGCCCAAATTACCAGCGCTTACTTGGACGCCATTTACCTTACAGGTCATTGAAAGATTCCAGCTTAGTCCCTGGTGATTAGGTTTTGGTTTTGTAACAAAAGGTTCCAGTTCGTCTAATGTTACTAACCAAGGTCCAATTACGGTTGAGAAATCCTTGCCTTTAGCGGGCCCCAGATTTAACAACATTTCCTCCATTTGCAAGGTTCTTGCACTCATATCATTCATGATCATCAGTCCAGCAATATGTTGATCCGCTTCGGAGGCACGAATATTTCTTCCATGTTTACTAATTACAATGGCAGCCTCCAGTTCAAAGTCTAATTTTTCAAAATGATCGGGCATGCAGTTAATAGAACCTGGCCCTTGTATGCTATGGTGGTTGGTAAAATAGAAAATCGGGTACTCGTCAAATTGGGGAATCATATCCACCTTCCGATTACGGCGGGCTGCTGCCACGTGTTGGCGAAAGGCATAGCCATCCCGGCAGGAGGAAGGAAAGGGGACTGGGGCCATTAATCGTAAGCTTTCGATTGGCTGTCCTCCGCTTATAGAACGTTGTCCTTCTCTTATGAGCGTCTCTCCAGCCTGTGCCACTGGGAAATAATCATCCCAAAAGTTGAGAAACAGATTCATACTGTTTGGTAAATCCGGGTGCAGCAGTTCCATATCGTAAACGGTGCCATCAATCAGTACGCCCAACTGCTCGCGGTCCTCTTTGTAGTAGCTCAACAATTTCATAGGTGCAACATTCGTTAAGCGAAGTTAATGATGTTGGCATGACCATGCTCATTTCTTCCAATGAAAACCGCATTATCTTTGCGCCATGAAATTTGAAAAAATACATAATAAAGGGCAAGCGCGTTTATTTAAAAACCCATTGATGGAGGCGCTCACTAAGTCACATCCACTGGTTATCTGGGGGATGTATTTGCCAGTTATCATCTATTTTCTTTACCGCGCTGGTACCCTGCTTGGATTTCCCGCACTTACCATTTTATTTGTTTTTTTGGGCGGGCTTTTGTTTTGGTCCTTTTTTGAATATGTGGCACACCGGTTCCTTTTTCATTGGATTCCGAAATCACCACGTTCAATCAAATTTGTGTATACACTGCACGGCAACCATCATCATTATCCCCGGGATCGTCAACGATTGTTTATGCCGCCACTTCCCAGTTTGCTGATTGCTATTACTCTTTTTTTTCTGATGCGTATCAGTATGGGGTCCTATGTATTTATGTTTTTCCCAGGTTTTGTGCTGGGGTATCTTTTATATGGCTCCATGCATTATGCTATTCATGCTTGGAATCCGCCTTTTAAATGGATGAAGCCACTCTGGAGAAATCACCATCTTCATCATTATAAAAACGAACACCAGGGGTTTGGGGTAAGTTCTACCTTATGGGATTTAGTGTTTGGCACTATGTTTGATTTACATAAAGAGCAAGAGGACCAAGAAAAAGTTAGGTCCCTGATGTTTGAAAAGAAGTCTTGAGGATTCGAGATTGTTCATGCACACCCAAGCTAAATAAGGCCAGGTCATATTTTACAGGATCAGTCGAATCAAATTTGCTAAGCGCAGTGGTTAATTCTACGGCGGTTTGCCAATCTGTTTGTTTGCGATCAATCAAACCAAGCGTGCGTGCAACGCGTGCCACATGCACATCCACCGGACAAATTAGCGAAGAAGGTTTAATTTTTTTCCAGATTCCAAAGTCAACACCGCATTGATCTTTTCTGACCATCCATCGTAAATACATATTTAATCGTTTGCAAGTAGAACCTTTTGCAGGGCAGGAGATATGTTTATGTGTTCTTGCAGGCGCATCTGGCAACGAGAAAAAATAAGTATGAAAGGCATTCAATCTACTTTCCATATTCTTTGTCTGTTTGCAAAAGGCTGTTTCCAAACTTGTATGTTGCCGATAATGGTATTGTAGCAATTGAATGCAATAGAGAATATCAGTTGGCTGAAAGGTGCGATGTTTGAAAGATAAAAATCGTTTGAGGTCCACCGCTTGGTGTTGTTGGATAAATGCAAATGGAGAATGATCCATTCGACTCAACAGTTCGTCACACTTTTTAAGAATAGTAGTTCGGTTACCCCAGGCAAAAATGGCAGCAAAAAAACCAGCTATTTCAATATCCTGTTGTAGCGTAAATCGGTGCGGAATCGCAATAGGATCATTGGGAATAAAATCAGGACGGTTGTATTGCTGGAGTTTTTCTTCCAGCAATTTATAAAGAGGTTGTGGATCCATTTATCCAATCGCTTGGGCCAGATCCGCAATCAGATCATCTGCATCTTCAATACCTACCGACAAGCGGATTAAGGTGTCGGACAACCCATTTTTAATACGCTCTTCACGAGGAATCGAAGCGTGTGTCATGGTGGCGGGATGATTGATCAAGGACTCTACGCCACCTAAACTTTCAGCTAATGAAAATAAGCGGGTTGCAGACAGTACTTTTTTAGTTTCTTCTACTGAATCACCGGTCAACTCAAAAGAAATCATACCGCCAAATCCATTCATTTGTTTTTTGGCAATAAGATGATTGGGATGCGTTGTAAAACCGGGCCAATAAACTTTTTTTACTTTCGGATGCGCTGCTAGCCAGTTTGCAATTTTTTCTCCATTCTCACAGTGCGCTTTCATACGTATACCCAATGTTTTGATACCACGTAACACCAAAAAACAATCCATGGGTCCGGGTACCGCACCACTACTTTTTTGGATAAAATGTAATTGATCGCGCAGTGATTGATCTTTTACAACTAAGGTACCTTGAATCACATCACTATGTCCACCCAGGTATTTGGTGGCTGAATGCATCACAATATCTGCTCCCAACAATAAAGGTTGTTGCAAGGCTGGAGAAGCAAACGTATTATCTACAGCAAGTAAAATGCCCTGTTTTTTTGCCAATGCCGCAATCGCTTCAATGTCACTAATATTCATTAACGGGTTGGTAGGTGTCTCCAACCAGATCAATTTTGTTTTTGGGGTAATGGCTTTGGCTACTTCGCTTGCATCGGTGGTATTCACCATATGAAAAGTGATACCCAAACGCTGAAATATTTTTGTAAACTGTCTATAGGTCCCTCCATACATATCGTTTCCACACACTACTTCGTCACCCACGGATAATAGTTTTATTACCGCATCGGTAGCGGCCACCCCACTACTAAAGGAAAGTCCATAATTACCTCCTTCTAACACAGCAAGTGCCTCCTCTAATGCGGTGCGCGTTGGGTTTTGACTTCTCGCATATTCAAAACCTTGATTGACACCCGGTGCTTCTTGCACGTAGGTAGACGTTTGATAAATGGGAGTCATAATGGCTCCGGTAGAGGGATCCGGATGTGCTCCGGCATGCACATAACGAGTGTTGGCTTTCCAATTAGTTGCTTTCATAGTTACAAAGTACGATTTGGATGAATAAATTTTATCAGTTCCTCTACCAGCGAGGAAGCTATAGGTAAAGCAGGATCACTGTATGATTTAATATTATCAGCTGGATTCATTGAAGTAACTAACTTAAATATATGATTCATGTTTTCTATCACCGCTAACCGAGCGGAGGGTCTAGCTTTTTGTAGCAGCAAGGCATCAGCAACTTGCACCTGTATGTCCTTATTGCCTTGCACCAATAAAACGGGGCAGCGTAACGTTTGCACTAATTTACTCGGGTCATAACGTAACCAAGAAATCATATAAGGTTGTACAGACGGTCTGAAAATGGAGAACAAAATTGGGTTGGGCTTTGCAATCCGTTGACCAGCTAACAAGGTATCGAGATAGCGATTAGCTAATAATTTTATGGAGTCAGGCCCGCCCCCACTATTTATTTGTTCGCGTAGTACCTGGTCAATGGGTCTTCCTGCCCCTGCGATACTAATGAATCCTTTGAGTTTTGTTTGTTGTGCTGCCACCAGTCCTACCAGTGAGCCTTCACTATGCCCTGCGATATATATTTTTTTAAATCCCTTTTCACGTAACCAATTAATACAAGCTAACGCATCAGTAGCGCCATCCTCAAATCGCATATTCTCTTCCTTTAAACCTCGAACCTGACTTTTGCCAATTCCTTTTTTATCATAACGTAAGGAGGCAATACCATACTTGGTTAAACTATCCGCGAGTTGTAACAGCGAGTTGTTCTTACCTTTTATCATGGTGCTGTTTCCATCTCTATCCGTGGGACCCGATCCCGCAATGATAAGCACCACGGGTGGTTTTATAATTCCACGGGGTGTGAACAATGTACCCGATAGCGTACCCTCTTTTAGGGGAATACTGCAATCAATGGAATCCTTTTCTGATACCTGCGCCAGTGCAGAACAAGAAATAATAAGTAGTAGTGGAAATAGGAAAAATCGCATGTTGTAAAGGTCTGAACATTCTCGCAATTGTGTGAAACTATATCTTTGCACCGCCCGCAATGTCTCACGGTATTGTGATCTGAAGGCGGATCAAATTTTAGCTATGAGTAAAGGTCCGGTTTCCCAATTTATTCAACATCATTATCGTCACTTTAATGCTGCCGCGTTACTCGATGCCGCAAAAGGATACGAACAGCACTTAACGGAAGGCGGAAAAATGATGGTTACCCTTGCCGGTGCTATGAGTACGGCAGAACTTGGAGTATCACTTGCCGAAATGATTCGTCAAGGTAAAGTAGATATTATTAGTTGCACAGGTGCTAATCTGGAAGAAGATGTGATGAACCTGGTAGCACATTCTCATTACAAGCGCATTCCTAATTATCGGGATCTCACTCCACAAGAAGAATGGGACTTGTTGGAGAATCATTACAACCGTGTAACGGATACATGTATTCCTGAGGAAGAAGCATTCCGTCGATTACAAAAACATTTGGTAAAGCAATGGAAAGAGGCAGAGGCAAAAGGAGAACGTTATTTCCCGCACGAGTTTCTTTATAAAGTAGTGTTGAGTGGAGAATTAAAACAGTATTACGAAATAGACCCCAAGGATAGCTGGATAGTGGCCGCTGCGGAGCGTAACCTCCCCATTGTAGTACCCGGCTGGGAGGATAGCACAACTGGTAATATTTTTGCCAGCTATGTTATTAAAAACGAACTAAAAGCCAGCACCGTTAAAAACGGTATTGAATACATGGCTTGGTTAACCGACTGGTATCGTCAGAATTCAGGGGGCAAAGGAGTTGGCTTTTTTCAAATTGGGGGTGGAATTGCAGGCGATTTCCCAATTTGTGTAGTGCCCATGATGTACCAAGATTTAGAATGGCATGATGTTCCTTTCTGGAGTTATTTCTGTCAGATCAGTGATTCCACTACTTCCTATGGCTCTTACTCTGGTGCCGTGCCCAATGAAAAAATTACCTGGGGTAAATTAGATATTCATACACCCAAGTACATTGTGGAGAGTGATGCGACTATTGTAGCGCCGTTGATCTTTGCTTGGATCTTAGGTTGGTAGTAACGCGCACCACTTATAAAAAAAAGTCCCGCTGTTGTTGGCGGGACTTTTTTAGTTGATTTGTTACTTATCGCGGAGGTATCTCCAATTTCAAATCTCTTTTCAGCATCTCATTCCGATTGGCCATTTCCCAAGCAGTATAATATACTAGTTGTGCACGCTTGGCCATAAGCGGATAATTTATTTTGTCTGGCGTATCGGTAGGTTTATGATAATCAGCATGCACACCATTGAAGTAGAAAATAATGGGCACGCCCTTGTCAGCAAAATTGTAATGATCGCTTCTAAAATAAAAACGATTCGGATCATTGGGGTCATTGTAACGTCTGTCTAGTTTCATACCTACATAGGTAGTATTGACCTGATCGGTGATAGGCGCTAAGTCGGTGCTCAGTTTATCATCCCCAATAATATATACGTAGTTCAATGAATCTTTGTCCTTAAGATAATCACTACCGATACGACCAATCATATCAATATTCAAGTCAACAGTAGTTTTATCTAATGGAAAAACGGGATGCTCTGAATAGTAGCGGCTTCCCCATAATCCTTTTTCTTCTCCACTCACGGTCATAAAAAGAATACTACGGCGAGGTCCCTTTCCTTCTTTTTTAGCGAGCGCAAACGCCTCTGCTAATTCCAGAATACCGGTTGTACCACTTCCATCATCGTCGGCTCCGTAGTAAATTGTGCCATCAGCTCTCTTACCAATGTGATCATAGTGGGAAGTGATAACTACATATTCATCCTTTTTATCAGTTCCTTCTAAAACTCCCAATACGTTGGAAACTTCTGTTTTTACTGTTTCCTTGGCATATTGTAATACTACTTCTGCTTTAATGGTTTTTGCAGGGACTTCTCCTTTTTTGATTCGATCCAATAAACCACTTGCCTCTGTTTGTAAAAGCGTAGCTGCTTTTTCTGCAGCTATGTAGAAACCAAATACGGGCTGTGTAGCACGGAAACCGTTCATACTCCAATTACTACCCATAGTGCCGGCTCTACGAGGAAAATTAGCCTGGATCACCAGTACTGCTGCCGCACCTCTGCTCATAGCCGCCATTAATTTCCCATTGGGAGAACCTGGTGCATTCATAGAACGGGCATTACCTGCAGCTGGCTTGTAATCAGCCGGTGTGCCATCAGCAATCAGCACCAATTTTCCGGCAACATTTAAATCTTTATAATCATTTCGCGTGTCTCCATCTACAATACCAAAACCGGCAAACACAACTTCAGCAAAACGCATACTCGCACTGTAATTTGTAGGGAAGGGGGCAAACTGTTCTCCCATTTTTAAAGCGTTTCCATTAATTTCTAAGGAAGCAGCTGTCATGGAATCCTTATAGAGTGGATAATATTGTCGAAAGCTGCCGTTGTTGCCTGCTACTAATCCCAACGAACTAAAATGATTTTCGATATACGTGGCTGCTTTTTCAAGTCCAGGTGAAGGCGTATCTCTTCCTTCCATTTCTGCACCAGCAATAATATACAAGTGTCGTTGCATATCTGCAGCGGTGATGGTGGAGGCAGCTTTTATAACTGCTTTATCTTTTTTTTGTGCCAGTAGGCTCAGCGGAGCCAACAGGAATAATAACGAGAGTAGTTTGTACATAGCGGATTGTTTTGAAGAGGATAAATATACTCCCAATTGATGGGTTGCCCTAGTTACTGGGATGAACGGCTAATCTTAGCTACATGCGATTTTCTGTACTCTGTTTTCGTGTCTTCCACCCTCAAAAGGAGTTTCCAGAAAAGCTCCAAGCATGGCTGTAGCAGCCTCTATTGAAACAAATCGGGCTGGTAAGCAAAGCACATTTGCATTATTATGAGAACGGGCCAATTGGGCTAATTCTTTTTCCCAACAAAGTGCGGCGCGAATACCGGCATGTTTATTAGCGGTGATGGCAACCCCATTTCCACTACCACAAATTAAAACGCCACAAGCGGCTTTTCCTTCTTCTACTGCCTTTGCAACTGGATGTGCAAAATCAGGATAATCAACAGAAGCTTCGCTAAATGGTCCCAGATCAAGTACGGGGATTCCTTCTTTTTCCAAGAAAGCAATTAATTGTGCTTTATAATTAAAGCCAGCATGGTCACCTCCCAATGCAACAGGCAACTGTAAATTAAAGGAACTAGTCATGAATTAAAATTTAACTCCACTCTTCAGCTCGCTCTTTTTCCTGCCGTTTATTAATACGCGATGCAATAATAATACTGGCTTCAAAGAGTAAGTAAAGTGGAATGGTCACTATGGTTAAGCTAAAGGGATCGGTGGAGGGAGTGATTACAGCAGCTGCAATTAGAATTATGACAAATGCGTGCCGACGGTATTGTCTTAAAAAGCGTGCAGAAACAATTCCTATTCTGGTAAGCAAGCTCATGAGTAATGGAAGTTGAAATAAAATCCCAATTCCAAATGTGGTGTAAATCAGATTTTCTAAATAGTCCGAAAAAGAAGGCATGATCTGAATCTGTTCACTCAATTTATAGTTAAAATAAAAATTGATCATAAAAGGAGTAAGAATATAGTAGCCGAATAATACTCCTGTGAAAAAAAGAAGAGACACCCAAAAAATTACACCTCGGGTTTTTTTAAGCTCCGTGGGAGAAAGGGCCGGTTTAATAAAACGCCAAAACTCCCAGAATACATAGGGAAATGCAAGGATCAATCCGCCAATGAAAGAGAGTGTAACAGAGGCAATGAATTGCCCTGTCATGGTTGTTTCCAAAAACTTAATTCCCACCTGCTTAAAACACAGTGTATCTCCAATTCCAAGTTGGTTTCCAATTTTGCAAAGCCAAAGAGCTGAAATAAAATCGGGCTTAGTAGGACCAAACAATAATTTATCTACTACAAAGTCGGAATTAATAAAAATAAAAATAGCGGCAACTAACACTGCAATCACTGAGCGGATGATATGCCATCTCAGTTCTTCCAGGTGATCAATAAATGTCATTTCACCGGCTGCAGGTTCTCTGTTATTTAGGAAATCAAATAGGGACATGTCAAAAAATCTCATACAAAGATAAGGCTCGTAAAGGTCTTATCAACGTTGTAATCGATGCAAGCGAACTGTTTCTATCCTTGTATCAGATACATGCAGAATTTCAAATTCATAGTCTGCAATGATGATACATTCTTTTTGCGTAGGGATGGTTTCGTGGTAATTGATAATATAGCCAGACAGTGTTTCCGCTTCCTCTCCGGGAAACTCAAGCCCGTATTTTTCTTGCAAATAATCTAATTCCAAACGACCGGACAGAATAAAGTCCCCATTTTCCAATTTTTGTTCTAAAAACTCCTCGGTATCATATTCATCTTGTATTTCTCCAAAAAGTTCTTCCAACACATCTTCCATAGTTACAATTCCGGCTGTTCCTCCAAATTCATCTACGACCCAGGCAATACTTTTTCGCTCTCGGCTAAACTTCCCAATTAAGTCTGAGGCACTCATACTTTCAGGAACTGCGGGGATTGGATGCAGTATCTCGGCAATCTGCTTTGGTTGCGCAAAAAGATCAAGTTGGTGTACATAACCAATGATACGGTCAATGTTTCCATCATATACAACCAGCTTGCTCAGTTTAGTGTCTATAAATGTTTGTTGTAATTGTTTTAGAGATAAACGGCTGTCAACACCCACTACTTCTTTTCTTGGCACCAGACACTGCCTGACACGTATTTTAGGAAGCTCCTGGGCGTTTTCCATCAACTGGGCACTTCGTTCATTTCTTTCTTCAGCCACTCCTTCAAATAGATTTTTAAGATCTGCTCGATGTAAAGAACCTTTTTGAGGTTGCAGCCGTAGGTTGAATACATACTTCAGCACCCATTCAGCGGCGTCCATCTGTGCTGTGGCAATTGGATAAAATAGTCGATAGAATAATTGTATAACTGGTGCAAATCGTAATAATAAAGTGGTACTATTTGCCCGAAAAAGAGCGCGGGGAAAAAATTCTCCCCCTATCATTACAATCAACGTAGCCAGCAACACTTCAACAAACAAACGAAATAGGTCCGTGCCAATTTGAAAGCGCTGCCAAACTAATTGCATGACATCGCTGAGCTGTAAACTGAGAAGTACTAAAAAAAGGATGAAACCAAGTTGAGTAGTCCCCAGGAATCGATCCGGGGTTTCAAAGAACGTACCCACCGTTTTAGCGACGCTTTCTTGCTTTTTTCTTTTGATCTCAAGACTTAGTCGATTGGCGCTGTAAAACGCCATTTCAATACCTGCAAAAAAGGCCATTAGTAGAAGCGTAGAAACAAACAGTAAAAGTGTATCCCAAGCAATCATATTACGCTATATAGGCAGCTACCAGTCTTGCTACTTCTTCACAAGCCTTATCCAGCTGATCATTGATAATGATATTGTCAAATTGAATGCTAAAACGCATCTCCAGGGATGCTTTGTCCAGCCTTGTGGCTAAACTTGCGGCCGTTTCAGTTCCTCTTGCCTCTAATCTTTTTTTAAGCTCCTCCAGTGAGGGAGGTTGAATAAAGAGACAAAGGCTTTGCGGATAATTTTCTTTTACTCGCAGCCCCCCCTTGACATCAATATCTAAGAGAGGGACTTTTTTATCAGACCAAATACGATTCAATTCACTTCGTAGGGTTCCATAGTATTTTCCTTCGTAAACCATTTCCCATTCAGCAAATTGATCCTCACTAATCTTTTGTTGAAAGTTTTCCGCGTTGATAAAATAATAATCCACGCCATCCTTTTCATTGATGCGGGGTTTACGGGTAGCACAGGAAATAGAAAAACCAAGTTGGTGTTCAAAGCGGGCTAATAAAAAGCGAACAATAGATGTTTTGCCAGCTCCCGATGGTGCTGCAATAATTATAATCTTATCGGATGGATTCGACATAGGAAGATCTTTCGCAAGGAAAGATCAATATCGTTTTTTCTTAAAGTTGCCTCCAGGACGGTTTGAACGTCCATTCCCCTGGGGTCTGTATTTTCCTCTTCCCTTTCCATAACCACCTCTTCCCATATCACGTTCCGGTTGAGGTCTATACGCTTTGATATATGGAGTATTGGTGAATGTAAGTTGTCCGTTGGTTAAATTATCCAGTTCGCTTTGGATAGCGTCGTCATAAATTAATTCTTTATGCCAGTTGTTGTACGCCAACTTCATGTAGTAAGCTATGGCATTGGCAAAACCTAATTTTTTATCGGGATTTTCCTCTTTCAACGCTTTATCAAGAACCAACTCCAGGTTTTTACCTAAATGCGAATAACGTGGGTGACGTTTTGGATAGGGAAGTGGTTGCGGTTTTGCCTTCAGCGATTCTCTGGTAGGGATTGGGTAAGGTGATTTTACGTCCAAGTCAAAATCTGCAATCAAAAACAAGTGATCCCAAAGTTTATGACGGAAATCCTCCATGTTCTTAAGTTGAGGATTTAAAAATCCCATCAGCTCAATAACGGCCTCTGCGTTTCGCTGTCTTCTCTCGGGGTCTTGAATAGTTTTTACATGATCAACCATTCTTTGTACGTGCCTACCATACTCCCGCATTGATAAGTATTGGCGGGTGGTGTTGTACTCCATTTTAGTAACATCCATAACACCAAAGGTAATAAACCGCTCGTAAGCTGACAAGTAACGGCTGCCTACCTTTGTCAACCATGCGTGTTATCTTTCTTATCCCCTGGCATCGAAGACACTATGAGCAATCAGGCTTAGTTAATCTGATGGCTAAATGGGTGGCTGCAAGGCCCATGGATGAATGTATCATGCTGGCACCAGCGAAGTCATCCTTTTTTATTGACGCTCGTTTAATCCACCCATTACCACGGTTGGGATATTATTTCACTTTTTTACGCTCTTTTTTGCTTGGCCAACAACTTGCTGCTTTGCGTCCTGATTTAGTAATCACCGAACTGGGCATTTCGATTCCAACAGCTATCAATCAACTGTTGTGGATTAGTCAGCCAGCAGCAATACCCATTTCCAAACAAGTAGTACAACAAATTGCAAGTGCAAAAAAAATTGTAATTACTTCTGTTCTGTTAGTAGATCATTACAAAAAAATGCAGTGTTTGCTCTCAGATGCGGTTGCCATAATACCACCGGTGTTGGCTCCGATTTATGAGACGCAATCTTTGCAACCATCGGCGCTTTATATAAAAGTAATAGGCAATATTCCTGGTGAAGTTGCATTAGTAAACGTATTGAAAGCCTTTTCACATTTTAAACGTCGGCAACAATCTGCGCTACAGCTTATTTTTTCACAGGACATAACAACCCGGTTTCCTGCACTTGTTAAAAAACTCAACTCGTATAAATACAAAACAGCGGTAGTGATTAATCCTGTACAAACTCCAGAACAAGAGGCGCTGCAGGAAGCAGGTGCGTATGCATTGCTCACACTGGATGCTACCGATCAATTGGATTTTCAATATCGTAAAGCCAGTCAGTTACAAGTCCCATTACTAGTGCTTCCAGAAAAAGAAGTAGCGGGGGTAACCCCTATTGATCAATTAACGGAGCAGTTGATGCGTGTTTATAAGGATGAGTTCTACCGAAAAGAGGTAGTGATTACCCAGCAGTCACTTTTTCTGCTGCTGGATAACCAGGCTGCATTTACGCAGTTACTAGCAATTGCCAAAAACGATTAAACGCATTCCTGCTACCAACTTAGCCCTTGCGTATCTTTGTCACTTATTAATTTTAGTATGCAACAATCAACCATTCATATCGAGGTAAAAACTGATGAAAATCGCATCCCTGCCTCTATTAGCTGGAAAGCCAGTGATACAGGAGCTGCAGAAAATCAGCCGGCACGTGCTATGTTTCTTTCCTTCTGGGATCCGGCGGATAAAGCCGCACTGCGTATTGATTTATGGACCAAAGAAATGATGGTTGATGAAATGGCAGATTTTTTTTATCAAACACTGATGACTATGGCGGATACCTATGGCCGCGCCACACAGTACGCTGATCAGGTAGAGGATATGAAGAATTTTGCTAAATCATTTTACGCTCGATTCAGAGAAAAACAATTACAACAAAACAAGGCATAATAGTATATGGCACTCGAACAACAAATCATGACAGCATTAAAGGCAGCTATGTTGGCAAAAGATGAAGCGGCACTTCGTTCCTTGCGCGCTATCAAAGCGGCTATTCTACTTTCCAAAACAGCAGAAGGTGCCGCAGGTGAACTTTCTGAAGACGGGGAGATTAAGTTGTTGCAGAAAATGGTCAAACAACGAAAAGATTCCTTGGAAATTTTCACACAGCAAGGACGTGAAGATTTAGCACAGAAGGAAAGAGAAGAAATTGTAATAATTGAAAAATTTCTTCCTCAACAAATGGATGCGGCGTCCGTGCGTGCTGTTTTGGTACAATTGGTGGCACAAGCAGGAGCCAGCTCTCCTGCTGATATGGGAAAAGTGATGGGACTGGCCAGTAAAGAGTTGGCAGGAAAAGCAGAAGGAAAAATGATTGCAACAATTGTACGTGAATTATTAAGCGGTCAATAATTAGTAATTATGTTCCTCGACATCTTCCTATTAATCTTATTAGTGCTTGCTACTTATACTGGTTATAAGCGAGGATTGATTGTTGGCATTTTTTCATTGGTTGCCATAATTGTAGGATTAGCTGCGGCTATGAAATTATCTGTGGTGGCAACCGCCTACCTACGTGCTTATTTTTCTTGGGAGGGTAAATGGGTTCCTCCTTTATCTTTTTTATTAGTGTTAGTGGGTGTGATTTTGCTGATACGATTAGGGGCTAACGCATTGGAAAAAGGAGTGCAACTGGTTACACTGGGATGGCTTAACACAATAGGAGGTATTTTATTTTATTGGGCTATCTACTTACTATCCTGCAGTATTGTTTTATTTTATTTACTACAACTTCCTTTCTTTCCCACAGCTGGAATGGAGGAATCAATCACGTACCCTTATTTAAAAGAAATTGGTCCTTGGGTAATGGATAGTTTTGCAAAATTATTTCCTGTATTCAAGGGTATGTATCAGCAATTACAAGATTTTTTTGAGCAAGTCAAAGAGCAGATTCCTGCACCTTGATTGCCCATCTTGGGTATTGACTGAAAACGACTAATTTAGCAAGGAGCGATTGACCAGCGAACCCATGCAATACGAGATCAAACAAAAAGAGAAGTTCAGATTTGTGGAGGAAGGAACAGGTGAACCCTTGATTCTACTTCACGGTCTGTTTGGTGCCCTGAGTAATTTTTCAGGCCTTATTGAATATTTCCGTTCTCATAATCGAGTGATTGTTCCATTACTGCCGCTGTTAGATATGGATATCCTCCATACTTCTGTAGGCGGTTTAGCTAAATATGTAAATCGATTTTTGGAGACACTGGATTTGCGTGCAGTTCATTTGCTGGGTAACTCCTTGGGTGGCCACGTGGCCTTGGTGCATACGTTGAAGAATCCTGAACGTGTAAAGTCATTAATCCTTACAGGTAGCTCTGGACTCTTTGAAAATGGAATGGGAGATAGTTATCCCAGACGTGGGGACTATGAGTATATAAAAAATAAAACGGCCTTGACTTTTTATGATCCTGCCGTTGCAACCAAGGAGTTAGTGGACGAAGTATACAGTATTACTAACAATCGCTTGAAGGTCATTAAAATCATTGCACTGGCTAAAAGTGCTATTAGAAATAACCTGGGGGAGGAATTGAATCAAATCAGTAAACCTACTTTATTGATTTGGGGAAACAATGACACTATTACGCCCCCATTTGTAGGACACGAGTTTAATAAGTTGATACCAAACAGCGAATTACATTTTATTGATAAGTGCGGACACGCTCCCATGATGGAAGTGCCTGATGAATTCAATAAAATTCTTCATGGTTTTTTAAATAAATTACAGCATCCCTAACCATTGGTCGATGCAAATACAGGATCTTAATTACGCTGGATACCCCTGGGTGCAACACACTGAATCTGTTGCCACAGCCCTTGCTATAATGGAGGACGAACAGTTGAGTCATCTGCCAGTGGTGGAAGGGAATACCTATTTGGGGTTGGTGAGCAAAGAAGCTTTGTATGAAGTAATGGATGATTCAACAGCTCTGCAACAATTAGCTTGGCCACTGCCCCGTCCTGCTGTGAAACCTACGGATCATTTTCTAGCAGCTATTCAAGTGATGGGCGAACAAAGTCTTACACTAGTACCTGTAGTCACGGATCAGCAAGAGTTGATTGCTATCATTAGTGTGCATGAATTAACTACTGCGGTTGGAAAGTTTTTAGGGCTACAAGAGGGAGGGGCCTTGCTGGTACTCGAAAAAGAAGCCCAACATTATACGGCCAGTGAGGTTGCCAAACTAGTGGAGTCCAATGATGCCCAGTTAGTACAGTTGAATACAGTAGTGAATGCACAAACAGGAATCATTCAATTGACTATTCGATTAAATAAATATGAAGTTTCTGACATCATTGCCACTTTTCAGCGCTATGACTATACAGTTCGGTTTTATGTAGGTGAAGAACAGTATGCAAACGAATTAAAAAGTAATTACGATCATTTGATTCATTATCTAAAGATTTGACGTTTCCCTTTATTCTGCTTTGGAGACAGATCCGTATGTACCAATGGAAATCATATATTATACTGGCCACTGTTTTTGCGCTGTCTGTAAATCTGCTACGGGCGCAGCAAGCTGATAATGCAGTTGATTCACTTCCTGCTACCGAACAAAGTGCTACGGTACTTCGGTACATCCCAAACTATACACTTCCGCAAGCCAATACCGGATCAACATTTTTGATTGCGGCTATCACCGTTTCAGGTAATAAGAAAACGCGTTCCAATATTGTGTTGCGTGAAGTGCCATTTAAACCCGGCCTGTCATTTTCATTATCGCAATTGATTGAGCTGTTTCAGCAGGGCGAACAGCAACTTATGAATACGGCATTATTTCATTCCGCTCGTATTTACGCCAGTAAGTTTGAAGGCAACTGTTTGGAGATAAAGGTGGAGGTGGTTGAACGCTGGTATTTATTTCCTTTTCCTTTTTTTGATTTGGTGGATCGTAATATAAATCAATGGTTGATTGATCAAAAAGCCAGCTTACAACGGGTAAACTATGGATTAAAATTATTGTATAATAACACAACCGGTCATAATGATAAACTTCGATTATGGCTTATCAATGGGTATACTCGAGAGTTGTCTATTAGTTATGAGAAGCCCTATTTTGACAGAAAAATGCAATGGGGTTTTCGATTGGCAGCTCGTACCGGTAGGGGACGTGAGATCAATTATAATACTATCGCCGATAAACAAGTTTTTTTACGAACACCTGGGTTTATTCGCTCTTTTGCGAGTGTAGGTGGGGAGCTCACCTATCGAAAAAAATTATTTGCAAGACATAATCTTGGTATTTATTATTTCCGTGAAAAAGTGGAAGACACAGTACTTCTTGCTAACCCTGATTACTTTCGGGTGCCTGGACGGCTGAATCAATCCCCAGAATTTTATTATCAATTCACGTACGCCAAGATGGATTATATCCCCTATCCGCGTGAGGGTTTTGCTACACGTGTTCGCGCTAGCAAATTAGGGATCACGCCTGCTTTCAACCTATGGCAATTGCATTGGCAAACGATGAAGGTTTGGCCGCTGGGACTGAAAAATATCTTGACACTTGAATCCTATGCCGGAATAAAACTTCCCTTCAAGCAACCATATGTGAACAGACGTTTTTTAGGATATGAAGAAATTTTTATGCGAGGGTTTGAATACAATGTAGTAGACGGAGTTGCCGGTGGGTATGTTCGTAGTAGTATAGCACGTGAATTATTTCGCGTCAATATTCCGTTGCCCGGTTTTGTTCGAAAGCGTGCTTCTATCAGTACGGTTCCCTTTCGTGTTTTTGGAAAACTTTATTCAAATGCCGGCTATGTATACAGCCCGGAGCCAGGATTTAATTTTCTGCAAAACAAGTTTTTACATGCAGCTGGATTTGGAATTGATATACTCTCCTTATACGATTTAACCATTCGTATAGAGTATAGCTTTAATAATTTCGGTCAAAACGGACTATTTTTGCACCGCACCAGTAGTTTTTGACATGAAAGCAGCGATATACAGCCGGGTTTTTGATGAAGCCCAACTTCTTCCGCTGCAACTTTTTTTTGAGGCGCTATACCAGCAACAGATCGAGCCAATTATTTACTTACCACTCTACGAACAGATTAAGGATAAAGTCCGTCTATCAGCACAAGCCAAAACATTTTCGCAATCAGCTGAGTTAACCGAGGATATTGAGCACATCATTAGTTTAGGAGGCGATGGCACCTTGTTGGATACGATTGCGTTGATCCGCAATAAAAAGATTGCAGTGATGGGAATCAATTTTGGTCGCTTAGGTTTTTTAGCCAGTATTGGTAAAGAACAAGTTGAGTTAGCCGTTCGTTCACTGGTTAATCGGACCTATGTTGAGGATCATCGAACATTGATTCATCTCGATGCAAATATTCCCTTGTTTGGCGATGTACCCTATGCGTTGAATGAGTTCACTCTTCTTAAAAGAGATATCAATTCGATGATAAAAATTCACACGTATCTCAATGGCGAGTTCTTAAATACGTATTGGGCAGACGGTTTAATTGTAGCAACCCCAACGGGCTCTACTGGTTATTCATTGAGTTGTAACGGACCTATTGTTTTCCCGGATTCACAGAGTTTTGTAATCACCCCGGTAGCACCCCATAATCTCAATGTTCGTCCGATTGTGGTTCCTGATGATCATGTTATTTCTTTTGAGGTAGAAAGCAGGGCTGAGCAAGTAATTTGTTCGTTGGATGCCCGTCGGGAAATTATACATAAAGATGTTCAGCTGGCCATACGAAAGGAACAATTTACTATCAGCTTGTTACGGTTGAGTGAGAATAATTTCTTACAAACGCTCCACAATAAACTTACCTGGGGGCTCGATAAGCGTAATTGATAAATACCAAATCTCTTTTTTAAACGTTTCTCTTGTATGCTGCGGATAAATTATTGGTTATTGCTGATTGGAGTTTTTCTTTTTTCAAGTTCCATTGTCACCGTACAAGCCCAACAAGGTGATTATCTGTTGGGGGAAGTGGGAATAGGAGCGGGTTCTGCCCATTATTTTGGAGACTTGAACACAACCACCCGACTAAACAGACCCAAACCTGCCGCCAGCTTTTATTTTAAAAAGAACCTAGGCAACTACATTGCCGCAAGAGTAGGCGTGAGTTATGCGGAGCTGGGCTATGCTGATAAATACAATACACAAAATGCTTTTCAAGTAAAACGAAATCTGAGTTTTAATTCATCAATATGGGAAGTAGCGCTACAAGGGGATTTTAATTTTTTTCGATTTGATCCACAGGAACCAGGTTTCAACTTTACACCTTACATAACATTGGGAGTAGGACTTTTCAATTACGATCCTTACACTTTCTTAAATGACCAGCGTGTTTATTTTAGAGAGTTACCCATTGGGACAGAAGGACAGAATAGTCCCTTTTACCCCGATCGAAAAATGTATAGTACAACAGCGTTGAGTATTCCTTTTGGAGGAGGATTTAAATATGCAATCAGTGGAGGCCGTTACAATATTGGGTTGGAAATAGTCCACCGTTTTACTACTACAGACTATTTGGATGATGTCAGTACTACCTATGTAGATCCTGCTGCATTTCCAAAGCCACCCGGAGGGGTCTCTGTTGCACAATTACTAAGTGATAGGTCATACGAGTTGGGCACTCCCATTGGAATTCCTGGCAGACAACGCGGAAATGGCAGCAAACAGCGTGATCAATTTGTTACCGCGCAGCTTACATTCAGTTTCAACTTGTTTAGTTATAAATGCCCGGCTGCCGACTAAAATGGGTAACTTTGCAACTGATCGAAACCTTCTATGTCAGCTCTTGCTCCCACCCAATTAGATAAGGACCGGTTGCCTCGCCACATTGCCATCATCATGGATGGGAATGGTCGTTGGGCTAAGGATAAAGGGGAAGACCGATTGTTTGGTCACTACCACGGTGTGGAAAGTGTACGTGATATCGTGGAGGGCGCTGCTGAACTGGGTATCGAGTACTTGACCCTCTATGCTTTTTCTACAGAAAATTGGGATCGTCCGGCAGAGGAAGTTTCAGGTCTGATGCAATTACTGGTAACAACTATTCGAAAAGAAGTTCCAACACTCAATAAGAATAATATTCGTTTGCATGTGATTGGAGACCTGAATATGTTGCCCGAATTTGCACGGGATGAATTAGCCGAAGCATTGGAGATGACCGCCCCTAACACGGGGTTGAATTTAGTAATGGCACTTAGTTATAGTGGACGTTGGGAATTAGTTGAGGCTGTTCGTCGAATTGCTTATTCTGTTGAAGAAGGAGACCTTAAATCTACCCAAATAACTGAACAAACTCTTCAAGACCATCTCTCTACACATGCTTTTCCAGACCCCGAGTTAATGATCAGAACCAGTGGTGAATACCGAATAAGTAATTTCTTGCTTTTTCAGTTGGCTTATGCTGAATTGTACTTCACAGATGTGTGTTGGCCGGACTTTAGAAAGCAAAACCTGTATGAGGCCCTGTTGGATTACCAACAACGGGAGAGGCGTTTTGGAAAAATCAGTGAGCAGCTTTAACAAAGACTTTCGATTTTAAGCCTTAATTTGCCGACCGGCCAGGCGCTGGTATTATATAATACACTGAAACTGATGCGTTTAAATTCCTTGCCCCCTTTTTTATGGCTCCTCGGGCTTACTTTTTTAAGCTTTTTTTCTACTGCTCAAGCGCAGGAGAAACCGGACACCACTAAACCTACTTCAGTAGATCCCCGCTTATTAGAATGGGAAAAAGCCCGCATTGTAAAAGAATATACCGTTGCTGATGTAAAAATTACTGGTCTTCGCTATCTCGATACTTCCATTGTTTACTCCATTGCAAACCTGCAGCCCGGAGATAAGTTTGTACATCCCGGCGCTGAACTTTTTGGTAAAGCCATTAGTAATTTATGGAGACAGAAATTATTTTCTGGTGCGCAGGTTTTTGTAACCAAACTGGAAGATGATAAAGTATGGGTGGAGATCAACGTGCAAGAAAGACCCCGTCTTGGAAATTATAAATTCACAGGAATTCGCAAAACGGAGGAAGAAGATATCCTTACTAAAATCAGTTTGACCAAACAGACCATTATCACGGAGAATACACGTCGGGAAATCATTGAGAAAATTACCAAGCATTACGCGGAGAAAGGTTTCAGAAATGTAGCAGTTAAATTAGAAGAAAAGCCAGATCCCACTTTTGCCAACTCAAATATGCTATTCATTAATGTTGCCAAGGGAAACCGCGTTAGAATTGGCGATATTAATTTTTATGGGAATGAGCAGGTAGATGACTTGCGTTTGAAAAAACAATTTAAAGGCACCAAGGAATCCACACGAATCACATTATCACCTGATCAGGAAGCAGGTCCTTACGGAACAAACACACGTGCCAGTGTTCGTGATTATTTTAAAACTCTGGGTTTTCTATCACCTAGCCGTACTAAACGCGTATTAGATCCCTACGTTAGACTGAAATTATTAAGCTCTGCAAAATTTGATGATAAGAAGTACGAAGAAGACAAAGAGAAGTTACTCAATCATTACAATTCCTTGGGATATCGCGATGCGCAGATTATTGCCGATACACAATATCTCACTGCAAAAGGAAATTTAAATGTAGATTTTAAAATCAACGAAGGGCATCGTTATTATTTCGGAAATATCGTTTGGAAGGGCAATGCTAAATTCTCTGATTCACTGCTCAATCAATTGTTGGGCATTAATAAAGGAGATATTTACAACGTAGCCATATTGAATAAAAGGTTGGGAAAAGAAGCTTCGCAAGAAGGTGGTGATATCAGCGGATACTACATGGACGATGGTTATTTGTTTTTCCGTGCCGAACCAGTAGAGGTTGCTGTTTATAATGATACCATCGACTATGAAATAAGAATGATGGAAGGACCGCAAGCGCGTATCAAAAACGTAACCATTGCGGGAAATGAAAAAACAAAAGATCATGTGGTACGTCGTGAGTTACGTACCGTACCTGGTGAATTGTTCAGTCGTGCCCAGTTGATTCGTTCACAACGCGAATTGGGAAACCTGCAGTTCTTTAACCAGGAAAAAATTAATCCGGGTGTAGTTCCTAATCAGGATGATGGAACAGTAGATATCAATTGGCAGTTAGAAGAAAAATCAGCTGATCAGCTTGAACTTTCTGCCGGTTGGGGTGGTGGTATTGGTTTGACCGGTACACTGGGTGTAACCTTTAATAATTTTTCTGTAAAAAATATTTGGAAAAAATCGGCCTGGGATCCACTTCCAACAGGGGATGGACAAAAATTAAGTGTACGATTACAGTCCAATGGGCGCGCGTATCGTTCGTACAGTGCATCCTTTACGGAGCCCTGGCTAGGAGGAAAGAAAAGAAATTCATTGACACTTGGTTTCAATAGCAGTCGTTTCTCCAATGCATTTGATCCATTTACCGGACGAATTGATAAAGCACGTTCTGATACCAATTATCTCAGCACTAGTGGTTTCTCTGTTGCGTTTGGTAAACAATTGAAATGGCCTGATGACTATTTTAACCTGGTACTCACTTTTAATTACACGCGCTATAAGCTTGCCAATTATCCAATTTTCAGTGCTGACTTTACCTCCGGAACCTCCAATAATGTGAGTGTTAAAATTGCATTACAGCGTTCGTCCGTATTCAATCCTATATTTCCTACCAGTGGATCTAATTTTCTGGCCAGTGTACAATTGACACCTCCTTATTCTATTTTGGGAAATGTTGGATCGGGCTACAATGCGTATCGCAGACCTGAATATCACAAATGGCGTTTTAATGCGGAGTGGTATATTCCCATTGGAAAACCATTGGGTGCAGGCACCGAAAAGAACAAACAGCTTGTAGTGAAGTTGGCTGCTAAGTACGGATTCATGGGACGTTACAATCCGGATCTTCCTTACTCCCCATTTGAACGTTTCCAAGTGGGTGATGCCGGCTTGACAAACAACTTTGGTTTACTAGGTTATGATATTGTTGCACATCGTGGTTATCCGGTTTATCAAACATCAGATCCTACGATCAATCCGGATCAACAAAGTGCCAGTCAGTTCTTTACTATTTTCAACAAATATCAGTTAGAGGCTCGCTTCCCATTGGTAACTAATCCCAGCAGCACTATTTATGCGCTTAGCTTTTTTGAAGCAGCCAATGGATGGTATAATTACAAAGATTATAATCCTTTCCGTTTACGTCGTAGTGTAGGAGTGGGTATGCGCTTTTTCCTTCCCATGTTTGGACTACTTGGATTTGACTATGGAATTGGTTTAGATCGTGCTATTCCCGGACAGTCCAATGGATTGAAAGGAATTTCTCGCTTCACCTTTATGCTAGGATTTGAACCAGAATAAATATATAGTATGAAAAAAAGCTTACTAGTATTCGGTTTTCTGATTACAGCACTCTTTGGAGCTGCACAGAAATATGCAATAGTTGATACACGCTACATCCTTGAAAAGATGCCTGAGTACAGAACGGCTCAGCAGCAGTTGGATGTCATGGCCGCAACCTGGCAAAAACAAATCGATAGTATGCAAACCTCATTGGATCGTATGTATCGTGAGTTTGATGCAGAGCAAGTGATGCTAACGGCGGAATTGAAAAAAAGAAAAGAGGATCAGCTTTTTAATAAAGAAAAAGAATTACGGGATCTGCAGCGCAAGCGCTTTGGGTTTGAAGGGGATCTTTTTAGAAAAAGACAAGAGCTTGTAAAGCCAGTACAGGATAAGGTTTATAATGCAATTCAAAAGCTGGCTGCCAGTCGGGGGTACGATTTTGTCCTGGACAAAAGTGAGGGAATTACCATTATATTTGCCGACCCCAAACTTGATAAAAGCGAGGAGGTCCTGAAAGAATTAGGAATACGCTAACACCAACTTCTATTTATAAAAACCAAAACATGAAAAAGTACGTAGCTATTATGGCGTTGATCGGTTTGCTTGGGTTTACAAATACATCCCAGGCGCAGATCAAGATTGGCTATATTAATGTGGAGAACGTTCTCTCTTTAATGCCTGAGATCAGCAAATTTGATTCTATCCTCACGCGTTATCAGCAGGATTCTATCAATCCTCAGTATGCCTCTTTGATTCAAACTTACCAGTACAAGGACAGTGTATATAAAGACACGTTGAAGCCGCCGCCAGCTGCTGTGAAAAAGCAATTGGAAGAAGAGTTGCCTCAATTGATTAATACTATTCAGAACTGGCAGCAAATTGTAAACCAGGCTATGGAAGCAAAGCAAAATGAATTGCTGGCTCCTCTTTATAGAAAAATCTATGATGCTATCCGTGCAGTAGCTAAAGAAAAAGGGTATACGCATGTGATGAATAAGGAATCTTTACTAGTAGCACCTGATGCGGATGATATGATTGCCGCTGTTGCAGCAAAGCTAAAGTTGACCTTGCCAAAGGCTCCCGCAGCTCCGGCCGCTAAATAAATTTTTGATAGGTATAAGTAGCGCCCGATCCATAGGATCGGGCGCTTTACTTTTCGGTGCATACATTTGTAGTATGCTGCAGCCTCTTACAACTTCTAAAGGACCGATTGGTGTTTTTGACTCTGGCTATGGAGGGCTGACTGTCCTTCGCAGTTTAGTGAAACAACTTCCACAATATGATTTTTACTATTTGGGGGATAGTGCCCGTTCGCCCTATGGCAATCGATCATTTGAGGCTGTTTACCAGTACACGCTCGAAGCTGTACAGTGGTTTTTCAATCAGGGCTGTCCCTTGGTAATCTTGGCGTGTAATACCGCATCTGCAAAAGCATTACGCTCTATTCAACAAAAAGAGCTGGCGCAACTGGCTCCTGCTAATCGCGTGTTAGGAGTAATCAGACCCACCACCGAAGTGTTGAGGCAGTACACAAAAACAGGGGCCGTAGGAATACTGGCTACGGAAGGAACCGTACAATCCCAGTCCTATCCAATAGAAATAGAAAAATTTTATCCGCAGTTAAAAGTGTATCAAGAAGCTTGCCCCATGTGGGTGCCCTTGATTGAGAATAACGAACAGGAAGGACCTGGTGCTGACTATTTTGTAAAAAAACATCTCGATGCCATTTTTAAAAAAGATCCTGTTATTGATCTTTTATTGTTGGCCTGCACCCATTATCCTTTGTTAGAGCAAAAAATTAGACAATATCTTCCTCCCACTGTGCAGCTACTTTCGCAAGGTGAAATTGTAGCTAATAGCTTGGTTGATTATCTCAAAAGACATCCTGAAATTGCTAACCGTTGCTTACAGCAGTCAACACTTACTTTTAATACCACAGATAGCGCTGTTGCCTTTGATAAACAGGCTGCTCATTTTTTTGGGGCCCCTGTTAGCTCACAAGAAGTCCAACTAATACCCGGGGGTGCTAAATAGCTGATTAATAAGAGCTTATTTTTCTTTTTCACCTCCCTTGAAAGCCTTACCTTTGCCGTCCTTTCACAAAGCGTCGGGTGTGGTGACCTGCCGCAGGAAAATGGAAATCCGAATCGTTCTCCCGATTCATCTTTCATCAAACGTGAAAAACTGAGAATATTATGAAACGTACATTTCAACCGCATCGTAAACGCCGTAAAACAGTACACGGATTTCGTAAGCGTATGCAAACCGCTAATGGTCGTAAAGTGTTAGCCAGCCGCCGTGCAAAAGGTCGCAAGAAGCTAACAGTTTCTGACGAGAGCAAACTGAAATAATAGAACCTCTATCGAGGTTTTGATAACTTTATAGCTCCGGAAAAACCGGAGCTTTTTTATTTCTACCGAATGATCCGAAATACATTTGGCAAAACTGAGCGACTAAAATCCCGCAAGTCCATCGATCAACTTTTCAAAGAAGGACAACGCTTTAACGTAGGGATGATTCGAGTGTTCTATAATACAGTAGAACAACCGGGGGTTCGTGCCGGGGTAGGAGTTTCGGCTCGTTTATTTAAAAAAGCAGTAGACCGCAATCGTATCAAGCGTCAACTTCGAGAGGCGTATCGTTTGCAAAAGCAGGCACTAGCTTTGTCAGCAACCACCACTAAAGGATTGGATCTTTTTTTAATCTATACTGCAAAAGATTTTACTGATTTTCAGGAATTATATCAAGCAGTAGCCAAGGCACTGCAAAAAATAAAAGCCAATCTCGGTTAATTGTTTGTATGATAAAAAGGATTTTGATATTCCCTTTTTTAGTACTCATTCGAATCTATCAATGGGTGATTTCACCATGGCTGGGGCCTAAATGCAGATTCACGCCTACCTGTTCACACTATGCCGCTGAGGCTTTACAAAAACATGGCCTCTGGAAGGGATTAGGCTTGGCTGTAAAAAGAATTAGCCGCTGTCATCCTTGGGGAAGCAGCGGCTATGATCCTGTTCCTTAATGTAATTTCTTACAGTGCTTTTTCGAAACGCGCAGCAATGGTATTCCAATTGATCACATTCCAAAAGGCACTTAAATAATCAGCTCTTCTATTCTGGTATTTTAAATAATAGGCATGTTCCCAAACATCAACACCTACTATTGGAGTTCCTTTTACTTCTGCAATATCCATGAGTGGATTGTCTTGGTTAGGAGTTGAACAGATTTCCAGTTTCCCTTCTTTTACAATCAACCAAGCCCAACCACTTCCAAAACGTGTCATGCCAGCAGCAGCAAATTTTTCCTGGAATGATGCATAGGATCCAAATGTTGCTTGGATAGCTTCTCCTAATTTACCCGTGGGCTCACCACCTGCTTGTGGTGCTAAGCTCTCCCAAAAGAATGTATGATTCCAATGTCCCCCTCCATTATTACGAACTGCAGGAGAAATGCTACCTGCCTCTTTTATTAACTGCTCGATTGTTTTATTTTCATGAGGGGTCCCTGCAATTGCTTTGTTCAGGTTATCGACATAAGCTTGGTGGTGCTTTCCATGATGAATTTGCATGGTAAGTGTATCAATGTGTGGTTCCAATGCTTCATGAGCGTATGGAAGGGGCGCAAGTGTAAACGGCATGTATTATTTTTTTAGAAATACAAAATTACGACAGACTGGTTGGTCAACGACGGGCTTTAAAAAAATCCTTCATTAATTGTGCGGCTTCCTCTGCACAGCAACCCATAGATAATTTTGTTTGAGGATGCAGTGCCCAATTTGATCCCACCAACCGCTTATATCCATTTTTTTCGTCGGCAGTGCCATATACCACACGACCTATTTTACTCCAAAACAATGCACCTGCACACATAGGGCAGGGCTCAACTGTTACATATAAAGTGGCCTCAGGCAGGTATTTACTACCCAAGGCATTAAAAGCAGCGGTGAGGGCAATCATTTCCGCATGTGCCGTTGGGTCCTGAAGACGTTCTGTCATGTTATGTCCTCTTGCAATCACTTTCCCGTCTTGCACCACCACTGCACCAACGGGAACTTCTTCCTCCTGCATAGCATTTTTTGCTTCCTGTAGCGCCATCTTCATGAAATGTGCATCATCCATAGTGGAGGTTTTCCTAACTTGGTTCAAATTTTAGATATGGACCATGTCCCAACTTTAACAAAGATGCGGGAATATTTTGCATCTGGCGTAACGCAATCAGTTGAATTTAGAAAACAGCAGTTACGATTATTGCGTGATTCGATTCTGCAACATGAACAAGCTATTAATACCGCATTGTATCAAGATCTACACAAAAGCCCGGAAGAAGTTTGGGTGGCTGAAACAGGATTAGTGATCGCTGAAATTAATCTTGCTATAAAGAAACTGGATCAATGGGTACAGCCGCAAAACGTTCGTACTAATCTACTTAATCTTCCTTCCTCCAGCCGTATCATGGCTGAGCCACTGGGTGTGGTTTTGATCATTGCGCCTTGGAATTATCCTTTTCAACTTTTATTTAATCCATTGGTAGGAGCCATTGCTGCCGGTAACTGTGTAGTGCTAAAGCCTAGTGAATTTGCGCCAGCAACAGCAGCTATCATGAAAACAATTGTTACGGCTGTATTTGAGTCCTCCTATGTTTACTTCACAGAGGGAGACGGCGCTACGGTGGTGCCCTCGTTGATGGATTCATTCCGATTTGATCATGTGTTTTATACCGGCAGTACGGCTGTTGGACGAATTATCTACCGGATGGCCGCAGATAAACTAACGCCCGTCACCTTGGAGCTTGGCGGAAAAAGTCCATGCGTAGTAGAAGAGGATGCCTCCATTGAAGTAGCTGCCAAACGAATTGCTTTAGCCAAATGGAATAATGCCGGACAAATTTGTGTTGCACCAGATTATATTTTAGTACACGCGTCAGTACGGGATCGGTTTATTGCTGCATTGCAAAAAGTGATGGAACAGTTTTTTTCAGCAGATCCATCGCAGTGTGGGCATTACGGGCGAATCATCAATACCCGTCAATTTGATCGGCTAGTCAATTATCTATCGATGGGAACCGTGCTGGCAGGCGGTACTTATGATCGAGACACGCGTTATATAGCTCCTACTTTATTGACGGATGTGAAACTGGATTCTCCATTGATGCAGGAAGAAATTTTTGGGCCCTTACTACCAATTCTTTCATATACCTCTTTTGAAGAGGCTTGTTCCATTATAGCGCGTAATCCGGATCCTCTTGCATTCTATGTCTACACAGAAAGTAAGGAAAATGAAAAGCAATGGTTACAACGAATTCCGGCAGGAGGAGCCTGTGTCAATAATTCGGTATTACATTTGTTAAATCACCGTTTGCCATTTGGAGGTCGCGGAACCAGTGGAGTAGGTGCCTATCATGGCAAATACTCTTTCGATACATTCAGTCATCAGAAAAGTGTTTTACGAACACCCACTTGGCCAGATCCCTCCATTAAGTATCCGCCTTTTCGTGGAAAGCTGGGCTTATTTAAAAAATTAATAGGATGAACAAGCGCTTTCCTTTAAAAACAGTGTTAGGCGTAGCCCTGTTGACAGGTATTTTATATTTTTTCTGGCAAAACCGTAACAACCGTGCTATGACTTTTCGGCAACAATTATTAAAAACTTTTTATCCTGCTTTGCTTTGGCTTACCAAGGCTGGAAATAAAAACACACAGTTTGTTGTACAAGCAGCAACGCCGGCACCGGTATCTTTTTACTCACTACAAGCAACGGGACTCAACGGCGCCTCATTTGATTGGGCTGGATTGAAGGGGAAGAAAGTATTGATTGTAAATACCGCCAGTGATTGTGGGTACACGGCACAGTATGCAGACTTACAAAGTTTATATACACAGTATGCTGATCGCTTAGTAATTCTTGGATTCCCATGCAATCAATTTAAAGAACAGGAAAAGGGGAACCAACAGGATATTGCTTCTTTTTGCCAGGTGAATTATGGAGTTACGTTTCCCTTGTTTCAAAAAGCAGATGTAAAAAAAGGGATCAATCAGCATCCCGTATACCAATGGCTCACTGATCCTGCAAGAAATGGATGGAATAAGCAGGAGCCTGTTTGGAATTTTTCTAAATATCTAATTGACGAGGAGGGGAGACTCACGCATTATATGGACCCTTCTATATCTCCGCTTGATCCTCGATTGATCAAAGCGATTGTTCCTTAATTAACAGCACAATGTTGATGATAGTTGATTAACTCAATGGATGTTTTTTCAAATTGATAGCCGGCATAGGTGCTAGCAACCTTGTCAAGGACCGCATTAATCTCTTCCTCTGTTTTCAAGGTAACTAATTGGTTGCGGAAATCTTTTATGTTAGGAAGCCCTTTGAGATAATTGGCATAATGTCTTCTCATTTCATTGATACCAACTACCGGATTTTTCCATTCAATGGAGCGACGCAAATGTTTACGACATACGGCTACTCTTTCTTCTACGCTGGGTGGATTTAAGTGTTGCCCGGTTTCAAAAAAATGTTTGATCTCACGAAAAATCCAAGGATAACCAATAGCAGCTCTTCCAATCATGATCCCATCTACTCCATATCGATTCTTGTAGGCCAATGCTTTTTCAGGCGAATCGATATCGCCATTTCCAAAAATGGGTATTTTGATTCGAAGATTATTTTTGACTTTACCAATCAGTGTCCAGTCGGCCTCTCCTTTGTAAAGTTGCATTCTTGTTCTTCCGTGAATAGCCAATGCCTGAATTCCTACATCTTGTAAACGTTCCGCTACTTCCTCAATGTTTTTGCTATCGTGATCCCACCCTAAACGTGTTTTAACAGTAACGGGCAAGGAAGTAGATTTCACAACAGCTTCTGTTAATCGTACCATCAAATCTATATCACGCAATACTCCGGCACCGGCTCCTTTCATAGCCACTTTTTTGACCGGGCAACCAAAATTTATATCCAGTAAATCAGGTTGAGTTACTTCTACAATTTTGGCCGCAAGCGCCAAGCTTTCTTTATCCCCTCCAAAAATTTGTATGCCAATGGGACGTTCGTAATCAAAAATGTCCAGCTTTTTCCTGCTTTTGATAGCATCTCGAATCAATCCTTCAGAGGAAATAAACTCCGTATACATCAGATCAGCTCCATTATCCTTGCAAACCGCACGAAAAGGGGGATCACTTACATCCTCCATGGGTGCCAACAAGAGTGGAAAGTCGGGTAAGGAAGTGGTGCCAATTCTGACCATCGTTGGGTTTTACCTATTTTTGATTATTACGTAGTTCAGTAAGAACGCACAAATTTACAACCTAAACAGCCACGGATTCATGAAGGGACTTTTTCAGTATAAAACAGCCGGTCAACAGTTTTTTTTATTACTCAGCATCTCACTATTTAGTTTTTTTGCAGTTGGGTTGCTCGGCACCTACGCGTTGACAATTATTACGGGTATATCTCTGGAGCAGGTTAGTGCTTTAGATACGATCGATCCAAAACATCCCTGGCTTCCTTTCTTTATTCGAGGAATGCAGGCTGTTCAGTTTATTGGACTTTTTTTAATTCCCAGTTGGTTTGCAGGAAAATATTTTACAACAGTGGCAACTTCAACATACCTGGGTCTGCGTAAACCAAATTATCCAGGTTTTTGGTTGGTAGGTACCGTTGCTATTTTAATTGCTCTTCCCATGGTACAATGGTTAGGAGAGATCAATCGCGCTATTGAATTTCCGGCTGAACTCACCCATTGGATTCGCTCTAAGGAAGATGAGGCTAATGAAACGGTAAAAGCATTACTATCTCGTCATACGGTAAAAGATCTTTTATTGAATTTATTTTTTGTAGCAGGATTGGCGGCAGTGGGAGAGGAGCTATTATTCAGAGGAGTAGTACAACGCATTTTTGTAAGACAGTTTAGACAAGCTTGGCCTGCGATCATTTTTTCTGCATTTTTATTTGCGGCTTTGCATATGCAGTTTTATGGTTTCTTTCCACGCTTGGCATTAGGGATTCTGTTAGGGGCTATTTATTGGTACAGTGGTAGTTTATGGGTTGCTATACTTGCTCATTTTGTATACGATGCTATACTTATCACACTGGTATATTTTGATCCAGCTATGTTAAATGAAGAACCTGTGGTTGCGCAGGACGCATTGCTCTATGCTGGTTTAGTCAGCGCACTAATGGTAACCATGAATTTGCATTGGATGATCAAACATGGCAATCCTGTATCGGACCAACAAATTGAAACAACGGAGGAAATTATTGAGGAGTAATTATATAATTAATGCCATTCAATCGTTCCATATTTACTACAAGGGCCATCACTGCTTTTTTCTTTGTGGCGGTGATGCTTTATGCTCTTTTATGGAATGATACTATTTTTTGGATCTTGGTCGTAGTCATTCATGCCGGTTGTTGGGTGGAGTATCAAAAAATTATTGAGGGGTTCAATCGTTCACTGCTGTATATTCTGCTGGGTCTGGTTTATATCACGCTGAGCTGGGTATTTTTTTTGGATCTACATCATTTTAAATTTTCCAATGCAGCAACTGGGATTACTGCTCCAGCCTGGAGTCAGTGGCCCCTATTTATTTTTGTGTGTATGTGGATCAATGATACCATGGCCTATCTCGTGGGTTCATTTATTGGAAAAACACCTTTCTCGCCTATATCACCTAAAAAAACCTGGGAGGGTACATTAGGCGGTATATTACTCACTTTATTGGCAGGAGGCATCACGGCGGATTATTTGCTGGGAGATCTGTTGATGCCGGGACAATTGACTCCTATTGACTCTTATCATTGGTATGTAATTGCTATGCTAGCTGCCATTGCGGGAACACTGGGAGATCTGTTAGAGTCAAAGTTTAAACGAATGGCTGGCATCAAGGATAGCGGTTCAATCTTACCTGGGCATGGTGGATTTTTAGATCGATTTGACTCCGTCTTGGTTACCACACCTGTTATTTGGCTCTATATTCGATTGTTCCTTTCCTAGAAAAGGCAATACCTATATTTGCGTCCAATAAATGAAAATGCAATGACTTTACATCGCGAGGGAACTCCTACTATTTTATTGGTTACAACCCTAGTTGTTTTAATTAATACTGGAGTTTGTTATGCAACTGCCAATACTCTTGTGATGGGTCTTACCTTATTTATTACCACTGGCTTTTGGCTTTTCATCCTTTCTTTCTTTCGAATTCCTTCCCGCGTTCATACTATACAAGAGGGAGCTGTGATTGCACCTGCGGATGGCGAAGTAGTGGTGATTGAAGAAGTGCAGGCAGATGAATATTTTACAGATCGCCGTATTCAGGTGTCTATTTTTATGAGTCCGCTTAATGTACACGTCAACCGAAATCCTATTAGCGGCCAGGTAGTCTATAGTCAATATCATCCCGGTAAATACCTGGTAGCTTGGCATCCAAAGTCCTCTACTGAAAACGAAAGACACAGTGTGGTTTATAATACACAAGGCAAAGAGATTCTGGTTAAGCAGATTGCCGGTGCATTAGCAAAGCGTATTGTCAATTATTTAAAACCTGGCCAACAGGTAAAGCAAACCGAGGAAATGGGTTTTATAAAATTTGGATCAAGAGTAGATCTATTGCTTCCGCTTGATGCAAAAATTTTAGTCAAGTTGGGAGACAAACCCCAAGGTGGTGTAACTGTACTTGCTACGCTTTGATTAGAGAATCGCTTTAAGTTCCAGCAAAGAAAATACAGTGTAAGTGGGAAAACTTCCGTCAGCAAGTGATTCTTTTACTTGCGAAATGTGGTTCACATGAATCTGATGAATACCCGCATTACGTGCACCCAGAATATCTACTTCTAAGGTATCTCCAATCATGATGCTCTCTGTTGCGGTTGCTCCTGCTTTATCGAGGGCGTAAGTAAAAATTTCTGGTTTTGGTTTCAAACTCCCGGAAGCTTCTGAAGTAACCACTGCCTTAAAATAGGGTGTAAGACCTGAGTATTCTAACTTGCTGTGCTGCGTTTTTTCAAAGCCATTTGTAATTAAATGCAGGGCATATCCTTTGTTATGTAAGTAATCCAATACTTCAATGGTATGTGGGAAAAGCAAGGTCCGGCTTGGAAGTAAAGCCAAGAATCCTGTACTTAATGCCTCAGCTAAGGGTTCGTCTGCAATTTTAAAATCCAATAAGCTTAACCACATGCGTTTGATCCGTAGTTCATCTTGGCGTATAAAACCATTTCGGTAACGTTCCCATAGTTTTTCATTATGTAGAAGATAGTTCCGATAGAACAACTCAAAGTCATTTACTCCACGCTTAGCTAAGTCTAGCGCTGTGTAAAGATGTTGCAGGGTTGCTTTGGCGTTGGCTTCAAAATCCCAGAGGGTGTGATCCAGATCAAAGAAAATATGTTTGTAGACAGCTTGTAAAGACAAATGGGTTGATTTAATAGTGGGTTGATACCTTTGCAAAATACGTATAAACAATCGGTATGGCTCTAACAGTAGTTATTACAGGCGCATCGCGCGGAATTGGTAAGGCATTGGCTCAACACTTTGCTGCATCGGGTTATGAATTATTGTTATCGGCCAGACAAGCACAAGGATTAGAAGCTACCATCAACGCTTTGCGCGAGCAATTTCCCGGCATTACTATTCATGGCAAAGCGGCGGATCTGTCTATTCCTGAACAGGCAACCGAATTGGGACGCTGGTGTTTATCTTTTTCTGCTCCTGATATTTTAATCAATAATGCAGGACTCTTTCAGCCTGGATCACTCGCCGATGAACCAATGGGTCAACTCGAAAATCAATTACACGTAAACTTAGGTAGCGCTTATCACCTAACACGTGCCTTACTCCCTTCCATGTTACAACGCGGTACTGGGCATATTTTTAATATCTGCTCCATTGCTTCACTTCAGCCTTATCCCAATGGGGGTTCGTATAGTATCAGCAAGTATGCATTGCACGGATTTACTCAAAATCTGCGAGAGGAGCTAAAATCTACCGGTGTTAAAGTAACAGGCGTGTATCCCGGGGCGGTATTAACAGATTCCTGGGGCAATTTTGATAATTCTGCAGGACGAATTATGGAAACGGACGATGTAGCCAAAATGGTGCTACAGGCTGCACAGCTATCCCCGCAGGCTTGCGTTGAACAAATTGTAATACGTCCTCGATTAGGGGATCTGTAATTAATTACTCTGCGTATTTATATCCTACACCGCGTACAGAATGAAAATAGCGTGGATTACGGCTATCTGTTTCAAAGTACTTTCTGAAATTCAGGATAAAGTTATCAATGGTGCGGGTGGTAGGATAAACCTGGTAGCCCCATACCGTTTGTAAAATTTTTTCTCGAGGGACAACTTCGTTCTTATTCTCAATAAGCATTTTCAGCAGCATGGATTCCTTCTTGGAAAGTTGAATACGTTCCCCCGTAACTCCAATGGCTTCTTGTGCTTTGAAATCAATGGTATTAGATCCAAACTGGTATTTTTCGTCCACCGAATTTCTGTCCTGGAGTCGTTTATTTTTATCTATGAGTTTGTGTACGCGTAATAAAAGCTCCTCCAGATTAAAGGGTTTTGTGAGATAATCATCTGCCCCTTTTTTTAACCCACTGACCCGGTCTGCACTGGTATTTTTGGCACTCAGGATTAAAATGGGAATTTCGTTATTGCTGATACGAATTGACTCGGTAACGGCTAGTCCATCCATCTCTGGAAGCATAATATCCAGAATAAGCAAGTCAAAATATTCGTTGGCTATTGCTTTTAAAGCAGCTGCACCATCAAAAGCTGAACTAACACCATACCCTTCTAACTCAAGATTTAACTTGAGTGCTTCATGTAAGTTTTCTTCATCCTCCACTAATAGTATGGATCCTTTTTCCGGCTGATTCATGGAGCAAAGTTAACGTGGAACACACTGCCTTTTGGAGAATTATCACTCACACCCAAGGTGGCCTGGTGATGACTAGCAATACGTTCGCATAAATATAATCCCAGGCCGGTACCCTTGGTGGTACGCGTAGCCTCATTACCGATTCGGTAAAATCGTTCAAATATTTTTTTCTTTTCAGCATCAGCGATCCCTTCCCCTTGGTCGGCTACTTCCAACACCACTTGTTTTCCCACTTTTCTTAACTGTACCGTAATGATAGATGTTGCCGGCGAATACTTGATTGCGTTTTCCAATAGGTTGTTCAAAAGAATTTGAAGCAGCAGCGCATCTCCCAGTAAATCTATCTCAGGCTCAATAACCGAATCAATGATCCGGCCCGGGAATCGATTCCCCATGTCTTTGATACAGTCAGTAACCAGCAATGAAAAATCCAGTTCTTCCTTTTCGCCGGCAAAACCTTTATTTTCCAATTGTGAGGATACCAGGATATTATTAGTTAAAAAATTCAAACGGCTGGTTTCGTCTAGTGCAATACGGATCAATTTCTCTTGTTTTTCTGGCTCCAACTTATAGCGTTGCATGGTTTCCAGATTTAACCGGGTTACAGCAATGGGAGTTTTTAACTCGTGTGTAACCGCCATCATAAATTGCTGTTGTTGTTGTTGTGCGCGTAACTGCCTGCGTACAGCTCTAAATACACCTACTGCACCAATCAGTATTACTATTAAAAAAGTAATTCCTTCACTTATGTATTTTGTACTGTTCCTGCTGGCCAGTGATTCAATAACGGCTACCCTTTTTTCTTTTTCAATGGGGTTTAATTGTGGCGCCTGCAATTCTAATAACTGAAGTTGCTCAGCACGGATACGTTGATTTTGCTTTTCAAGTGAAATTAACCACCATAGTAGTGCAGCAAGAATATAGACCAATAAGGACCAGTAAACAATGGTAGTTCTTCTGAGTTTTAGCTTACGAGTATCGGTAGCCATCAGGGTCTTTTTTCAATTCGAAGTCCAATATTCATCACTTGCTCCAGTGGGTCTTCGCGCATAATTTGTTTGAAGGAAACGATATACCGTCCTTTTTTTCGAAGTGATACCTGTTTTTCAATTAACTCATTGAGTAGGGGAATGCGATGCGCATAAATATCATCCATTCCGGTGCCCAGCCAGCCCGCTTGATTAGTGCCTAGTTGTTTTTCAGTCTTGAACTTATATTTTTTTCCATCTGGGCTCTCCAAATCTATTTCCAGCCAAATATTATTATAGTGATACAGGTCCCTATGACGTAGTGTAATTGAAAGATCATAGCGGGCGGCTGTATCATTAATTACAAAAGCAAATTGAGGAATAAAGCGGCTACTCCATCGGTGGGCGGGAATAGCAACGGTTTGCTCGTATAAATTTATAGGGGTACAAGAAAAGTTACCTATAGTAAGCAGGAAAAAAAGCACCAGATTAAAAAGAAAACCACATTGCCGCATCTGGCAAAATTAAGCGGAAAAGAGAGGGATTCTGCTAGAGTATATTAAGCACCTGTTCTTTTGCCTTTTCCAGTTCGTCCTTCATTTCTACCACTAACCGCTGGATGCCGGCATCATACGCTTTGGAGCCCGTGGTATTGATCTCGCGGCCTATTTCTTGTAGTATAAAAGAGAGTTTTTTCCCTTTTCCCTCTTCGGCTGTTGCTACCTGCTCCCTAAAATAACTGCAATGATTGCTAAGGCGAACCAACTCCTCGGTTATATCCATCTTTTCGATATAATAGATCAGCTCTTGCTCGAGCCTGTTTCGATCAATGGCTTCTTCTTTGAGATGCTCTTGCATTGACTTATTCATGGAAGCGCGTAATTTTTCTCGACGCACCGGATCTAAAGCAGTGATGGCAGTTTGTCGCTTCTCAATTTGGTTGATTCGCTCTAGTAAATCAACTTCCAGGGCTTTCCCCTCCTCATTACGATGCTTATTAATTGCCTTGATGGCCTCCTGTAATCCTTTTTTAAATAATTCCCATTCTTCTTCTTTCAGACCATCACCTCCGGAAACTATTACATCAGGCAGTTTCAATAGTGAAGGCAGCAAATGAGTGGTATCTAAACCTAGTTCAGTGGCTAATTGTGCTAACGGTTGGTAGTACGAACGAGCCACCTGCGTATTGATTGAAACAGGAACAGAAGGGCCGGCTTCTTTCAAACTGATTTGACAATCTACAGTGCCCCGTCCTAAATTTTCCGCTAAACATTTTCGGATTTCAAACTCATACGGTTTGAGTATGGCTGGCATTTTTAACTGTAGTTCAAACTGTTTGCCATTGAGCGATTTGAGGTCAATGGAAAGAACTTTATCTCCTACGGAAACAGAAGCTCTACCAAAGCCGGTCATTGATTTAAGCATAGAATTGCTTTGTGTAAAGGTATCAGAATTGATAAATAAAAAATCCCTCCGAAACCGGAGGGATCTATATGGATGGGTTAGTAAGTACTGGGAAACGAATTTCCCTACACAATATTAAGAACTTATTTGTTTATTAAAAAAATTTTTTCGCATCCATTTTATCAACATTTTAAAAATCCATGTGGATAAGCGTAATCAAAAGGCTGCATTGCTATCACTACTACCTTTGTAAAAATCAAATCACATGCAATTTGAAAATCCCATTCCGCTTACAACAATTGCACAGTTAATTCATGCAACACTCATTGGAGATAATGGATTTGCTGCAACTGGTATCAATGAAATTCATCGTGTGCAAGCAGGTGATTTAGTTTTTGTTGACCATCCCAAATATTACACTACTTGTATCCAATCTGCAGCGAGTTTTATAATCATAAACCAGGAAGTGGAAGTGCCCGAAGGAAAAGTATTGCTGGTTGTGGAGAACCCATTTGAGGCCTATTTACGTATTGTAGAAACTTATCGCCCTTTTAATCCATCGCAGCAGCCAATCAGTCCAACTGCTGTAATTGGAAAGGACACCTTATTACTACCTGGCGTTTATGTGGGTAATCATGTTACAATTGGCACTAATTGTATTATTCATCCAAACGTAACTATTTTGGATCATTGTGTAATTGGTAATAATGTAGTGATTCAGGCAGGCACCGTTATTGGAAGCGATGCATTTTATTACAACCGAAAAACAAATCGTCCGGTGCATTATAAAAAAATGAATAGCTGTGGACGTGTATTGATACATGATGAGGTGGAAATAGGAGCCAGCTGTACTATTGATAGGGGCGTAACCTCCGATACTATCATAGGCGCAGGAACTAAACTCGATAATCAGGTTCATGTGGGGCATGATACTGTTATTGGCCGCAATTGCTTGTTGGCAGCACAGGTAGCCATTGCGGGAGCGGTAACCATTGAAGATGAGGTAACCTTATGGGGTCAGGTTGGTATAAATAAAACGCTTCGAATTGGTAAAGGGGCAACAGTATTAGCACAAAGTGGTGTACCAGGTGACCTGGCCGGCAATCAAATTTACTTTGGCACGCCTACTGAAACAGCCATGAAAAAGAAAAGAGAACGAATTTGGATCAAACGCATCCCTGAACTCTGGGAAAAAATCAAAGGTACTCAAGTGTAGTGCGTACGATATCGTGCACAGGCCTGCTCAATGGTTTTAGCAAGCGGAGTATATTGAAAAGAAGGAAAAGCTGAAAGTAGTTTTCGGTTATCAAATTCAGTTTTGCTTTGCGCTACGCCAGCACTTTCCCTGGTAAGTAGCGGTTTTTTGCCAGTGATTATAGAACGAACAGCTTCAATCCGCCAGGCCAGCCCTAAAATAAACGCATTAGCTTTTAATTGAGGAATCGGTTTATTAAAACCGCTTGCAATTTGCTCTTGTAATTGCCGAAAGGCCCAAGTATCTCCATTCACAACATAACGATGCCCATTTTTTCCGTCTTCCAATAATAATAGTGTTGCTTTTGCCACATCCTGTACGTCCACAAATCCGTTGAGTCCGGGCGTATACCATTTGAATCCATCGTGCAATTGCTTAAAAATAGCGCAGCTACTCTTGGTCCAGTCGCCAAAACCGAGAATAGTACTTGGGTTGAGGATAACTGTATCTAGTCCCTCGGAATGTCCCCGCCATACATGCAATTCGGCTTTGTATTTGCTACGCGCATAATGCGTTTGTAAAGGATTTTCTTCCCATTTTGCTGTTTCATCAACCAGCCCACCACCTACTTTTCTTCCCAGTGCTGCAACGGAGCTAATATGCACCAATCGTTTTATATTTTTTTCAAGACAAGCATTGATCACATTGGCGGTGCCCTCTACATTGACCTGATATAGTTGTTTTCTTTCGCTTGGATTAAAAGATACCATAGCGGCTGCATGAATTACGGCATCCATATTTTCCATGGCATCTTCCAGTCCTACAATATCCAGTACGTCTCCCGTGATCCATTGCACTTTTTCCAATAAGACTGGATCGATCCAGTTTGGAGTAGTTGAGCCACGCCGCAACGCATAAACAGTATAACCTTGTTGTACTAAGGCTGCTAAAATATAAGAGCCAAGAAAGCCAGTACCACCGGTAAGCAGAATGTTTTTTGTCATGAATGATACGTGTAATAGCCCTCTCCGGATTTTTTACCCCATTTACCTTGTTGCACTAATTGTTGTTGTATCCAGGAGGGTTCCAGTCTTTCTGGTTTTCCTAATTGTTCATACACTGAACAGCTAACAGCATAATTAATATCGTTCCCAATTAAATCCATTAGTCGGAAAGGCCCCATTCTAAAACCAGCTGATTCTAATAAACGGTCAATTTGTTCAAAACTACTGGCCTTATTTTCAGCCAACCGTAAGGATTCAATATAATAGGGACGGGCAACGCGATTAACTATAAAACCAGGCGCATCCGAACAGACAACAGCCGTTTTCCCAATTTGTTGGATGAGTGCAATTGCTGTTTCAAGAATTTCAGGTTTGGTAAATGGAGTTTGAACTACCTCTACCAATTTCATCAAGGTGGCAGGATTAAAAAAATGCAAACCAATTACTCGTTCCGGATGTAAAATTTGTTTGGCTAGCTCAGTAATTGACAGGGAAGAAGTATTACTTGCAAAAATGCAATCACCATGATTCAATTCTGCCAGTTGATTGAACAGTGCCACCTTAGCTCCCGGCTTTTCTACAATGGCTTCAATGAACAATTCCGCTAAACATTCCTCCAGTTCAGGAGTATAGCGGATCAATGCCAAGGTTTTTGCTTTGGCTGCCTCGGTAATCTTTCCTTTTTCAACTGATTTTGCTAATTCTTTTTCATGCTCTTGCTTGGCTAGTTCCAATGCCTGTGGATTTAAATCAAAAAGAACTGTAGAGAAACCAGCACCAGCCATGGTCAGCGCAATACCCCTTCCCATAGTACCAGCACCGCAAACCCCAATTGTATGGATATCCATATGCACTGGTTTATCAGGTAGCGGCTGTAAACTGTTTTAAAAAGCGAACATCATTTTCACTGAAGAGGCGGAGATCATTAACGCCATATTTCAACATAGCAGGGCGCTCAACACCCATGCCAAAAGCAAATCCCGTGTATTGTTCCGGATCAATACCACAATTAGATAAAACGTTAGGATGAACCATACCACAACCCAAAATTTCAACCCATCCTGTTTTTTTACAAACATGACAACCCTTGCTCTCGCAAATAAAACAACTCACATCCATTTCAGCACTGGGTTCTGTGAATGGGAAATAAGAAGGTCTAAAACGAACTTTTGCTTGTGGGCCATACATTTCTTGTACAAAAAAGTAAAGCGTTTGTTTCAGGTCTGCAAATGAAACATCCTTATCGATATACAGTCCTTCAATTTGATGAAAAAAGCAATGACTGCGTGCGCTGATAGTTTCATTTCTATAAACACGACCCGGCATTAGCATACGAATCGGAAGTTTTCCTTTTTCCATTTCCCGAATTTGTACACTACTGGTATGCGTGCGTAAAACCCAATCAGGATTTTGTTGGATATAAAAAGTGTCCTGCATGTCTCTGGCAGGGTGATGGGCCGGTAAATTCAAAGCACCAAAGTTGTGCCAATCATCTTCAATTTCAGGTCCTTCAGCTACTGCAAATCCCAGCCGCTGAAAAATGGATACAATCTGATTGCGCATTAAGGTAACCGGATGACGGGATCCTACCGGAAAGGAATCCCCAGGTAAGGATAAATCTGCAGGGGCATCTTTTGCTGAAGCCTTTGGCGTTGATGCAGCACAAAGTGATTCATAATGTGCCTCGGTAAACTGTTTGAATTCATTCAATAGTTGACCGGCTTCCTTCTTTTGCTTGGGAGCAACCTCTTTTAGTAACCCCATCAAATTTTTGAGCAGCCCCTTTGTGCCCAGGTACTTAATACGAAACTCCTCGACCTGTGCAGGGTCTTGTGTTTGAAATGCACTGATTTCCTGACGAAGATTTTCAATTTGATCCCGGAGATTCTTCATCTGACAAAAGTAAGTCCAAACCTTCAATTAAGTATCTTGCGTCTATGTCCGATCAGCTTGGAATTGCCGATTTTTTATCGCCGGTTAATAAAGCCTTTCTTTCGCAGGATGCGGGATATAAAGAAGGTCAGATAGGGTATTCAATTGCCACCTATGAGGAATATATGCCGGAATTGGAGGATGCTTCCTTTGTTCTGGTAGGATGTCCGGAACACCGAGGTGCTGGAATTGAACAACAACAAGAGGAAGCACCGGATGCCATTCGTCGTCAATTTTATTCATTGTACTACTGGCATGCGGATTTAAAGCTTGCTGATGTAGGTAATGTTCGTATGGGTGCTAGTATCACTGATACCTATGCTGCACTTCGAACCGTAGTACAAGCGCTTAGTGCAGAAGGGAAAACAGTTATTATACTGGGCGGTTCGCATGATCTTACCTTGGCACAATACCAGTCTTATGCCAGCACCCGACAGTTGATTGAAGCTACCTGTGTAGACGCCTTGATTGATTTGCATCCGGATGCCATTTTACCAGTTGAACATTTTTTGATGGAAATGCTCACGGGTATGCCTAACTACCTCAAACATTATAATCATATTGCGTTTCAGAGTTACTACGTTCATCCTACTGTTTTAGAAACCCTCGATAAATTACGATTTGATTGCTATCGGGTGGGCAATGTAAAAGAAGCATTGGACGAAATGGAACCTGTGATTCGTAATAGCCATCTTTTTAGTTTTGATATGAGCGCATTGAGTAACGCACATTCTCCGGCAAGCACAATTTCTCCCAATGGATTAACGGGCGAAGAAGCCTGTACTTTATTCCGCTATGCCGGTATGAGTCCTACTGTAAATACGGTGGGGGTGTATGGATATGATCCGCGATTGGATCGGCAGGAACTTACCGCTAAACAAATTGCCCAACAGCTCTGGTATTTATTAGACGGAAGAAGCCGAGGCAAACGAGAAGCCTCGCTCACTGAAAAAGATTCTTTCAATGAGTACTATATGGCTTTTGCCGAAGTGGAAACCGTGTTTTTACAAAGTAAAAAAACCGGACGTTGGTGGATGCAATTACCCGATAAAAAATTCATTGCCTGCAGCTATAAAGATTATCTTTTAGCAAGTAGTAATGAAATTCCTGAGCGTTGGTTACGCGCGCAAGAAAGAGGATAATAACCCCATGAATAAATACAACATACAGTTTTTAATAATCCTGCTTAGTAGCTTTTTAGTAGGATGTAGTATTCCGCAAGCGTTACAACGCAAAGCGAATAAAGAAATTATTAAACAGGCTTCTTTTCAAACGGCTCATGTTGGTATCAGCATCTACGATCCCACCACTAAAAAATATTGGTTCAACTATCAAGGGGACAATTATTTTGTTCCGGCAAGTAATACCAAGATCCCTACTTGTTATGCTGCTATGAAGTATCTAGGAGATAGTATACCCAGTGCTTATGTGAGAGATAGTGCAGGAGTCATTTATGTTAATCCATTGGGGGATCCTACTTTTTTATTAGCAGAATTTAGCTTTCAGCCACTCTGGGATAAAATGCGGCTGGAAAATAGACCAGTAGTCATTGACTATTCTACGCAACATGTATTTACGCCCTATGGTAGTGGATGGTCCTGGGATGATTATCAAGAAGCGTATCTGGCAGAGCGAAGTGCTTTTCCCATTTATGGGAATGTAGTTAGTTTTCTTCGGAAAAATAACCAGCTTCAAGCAGTTCCATCCTTGGCAATGCGCCCACCATTTATGAATGAATCGATGATGCAGCAGTTAGGGAAGGGCGATCAATTTGAAGTAAAGCGGTTGCTCGATCAAAATCAATTTAGTGTTGTTGCTGCCAGCCGCTCTTTTAGGGGCGCTACCATACCCTTCAAAACTACAAATGGTGTTACAGCTTTTCAATTTTTACAAGACACCCTGAATAAAATTGGAATTAATTCCACCGTACAATTATCCAGTAGAAAGCCTGCTGGAAAATTAATTTATTCCATCCCTACTGATTCATTACTCAAGCCGCTCATGCATCAAAGCGATAATTTTTTTGCAGAACAATCCCTGCTGATGGTCAGTCAACGATTATTAGATCGAATGAGTGATCAACAACTTATCGATACCTTACTAAAAACAGATTTTGCCGATTTGCCTCAACAACCTCGTTGGGCCGATGGATCCGGATTGAGTCGATATAATCTTTTTTCACCACAGGACTTTGTGCGTATCCTGGAAAAAATGAAGGATCAATTTGGCATGGACCGAATCAAAGTAATTTTTCCTACCGGTGGAGAGGGTACCTTGGCTAGCTATTACAAACAAGAAAGTGGAGCGATCTATGCAAAAACGGGAACACTCAGTGGTGTAGTTGCCTTAAGTGGCTATCTCTATACTAAAAAAGGAAAATTGCTTTTATTTTCAACCTTAGTAAATAATCATCGTTCCAGTTCAGCGGAGATCAGAAAGCAAATTGAAAAGTTCTTGACCCATATCCGGGCAACCTATTGATCAACGGTTTGCCAAGAGCTGCTCTATCTCATCTTTTTGTAGTGTTCTAAATACCGGTACACCAAAAGGAGACATATGTGGCTGGTTACATGCAAATAAATCGGTGATTAATTGTTTCATTTCACGCTCACTCAATACTGTTCCTAATTTGAGGGCCTGTTGTCTGGCTAAACTTCTACATAATTTTTCATGAAGCGGCAAGGCCAACGCCGTATTAAAGTGCTTGTATTCCTCCAGCACCGCCTCCAAGATGCTTTCTTCTTTTCCGTTTTCAAATCCGGCAGGAATACCTTGGATTTGAAACTTAGTGGTCTCTATTTTTTGAATTAAAAAACCTACCGCTGTCAAATCCAATAGCAACTCCTCCAGTAAGCTGGCATCAGCGGCATTGAGTGAGAGCGTAGAAGGGAAAAGTGACGGCTGTGTAGTGGCTTTTTTATTTGCACGTTGTTGAATAAATTTTTCATAGAGAATTCTTTCATGCGCTGCTTGCTGATCGATCAACGTGCATGTGCTGGCTTGTGAAAAAAGGATATAAGAGTTTAAAAGTTGAAATACGGAAATTGAATCCGAGGCAGTTGCCGGATGCAAATCCAACTTAGTTACTGCTATTGCATCTTCTTTTATATTGCTATTGTATGCTGCAGCAACTGATTGAAATGGTTTCCAATTTTTAGCCGGCTGCATGGAGTCTGGTTCAATCCGATGCGCTTGATTTTTTTTGGTAAAATGCTGGTACAAGTTACCTTCTTGAATAGCTGAACGTGTTTGCGCAGTAAAAGGTTGTTGTATGGAATCAAGTTGCTGTATGGAAGCATCTAATTCAAAATCAAGAGTAGGGGTGATACTAAATTGTGCCAAGGCATGACGGATGGCCGCTTGGACAAACGCGTACACAATTTTTTCGTCCTCAAACTTTATTTCTTGTTTGGTCGGATGAACATTGATATCTACTTGTTGTGGATCCAGATCAATAAATAATACGTAGAGCGGAAAATGATCAGCTGGTAATAACGCCTGAAAAGCGTTCATCACGGCATGATGGAGATACGAACTTTTAATAAATCGGTTATTGACAAAAAAGTATTGATCTCCTCTTGTTTTGCGTGCTGAATCTGGCTTACCTACAAAACCACGAATGGTTAAATAATCTGTTTCCTCTTGAACGCCTACTAATTTGGAAGCATAATTGTTGCCGAGTAATTGGACTATGCGTTGTTTTAAACTACCGGATTCCAGTTGATAGAGCTGCTGGTTATTGGCGTGCAGTGAAAATTGAATAGCAGGAAAAGCCAGCGCCACTCTTGTAAACTCCTCCACAATATGACGCATCTCCGCTGCATTACTCTTCAAAAAATTTCGTCGAGCTGGAATATTGAAAAACAAATTCTTCATGGCCAGGCTGGTGCCGGTAGCCACACCTATTGGCTCCTCACGAGTAATAGCACTATGCTCAACTTCTATAAAAATACCTGCTTGGTTGGTAGCTTGTTTTGTTTTTAGCTCCACCTGTGCCACAGCGGCAATACTGGCCAGTGCCTCCCCACGAAAACCCATGGTTCGGATATGGAACAGATCTTCAATACTGCTTATTTTGGAAGTGGCGTGTCGGGCAATACAAAGACGGGCATCCTCCACTGACATCCCCTTTCCATTATCAACTACTTGTACCAAGGATTTACCTGCATCCTGAATGATCAAATCAATTGAGCTGGCACCTGCATCCACTGCATTCTCCAATAACTCCTTGACCGCGCTGGCAGGGCGTTGAATGACCTCACCGGCAGCAATCTGATTGGCAATATGGTCGGGTAAAATCTGTATCAAGGGGTGGCAATTATCGAGCCTTCAAAAATACGGCTTTGCCCCCTGCCACCAATAAATACTTGCCTCAAATGAAGTACTTTTAGCCAATGAGGACATTCATTCAGCAGGCCTGTCTACTACTGGTACTGGCAGCCACTTTAAGTGCCAATGCACAAGGCAATCGGGAGCGCGCCCAGCAAAAGTGGGTGGATAGTATTTTTAATAGTTTAACTCCTGATCAACGCATTGCTCAGCTCATGGTAATTCGAGCACATTCTAACCTGGGAGCTGATCATATTGCCAAAGTAGAAAGTGATATTAGAAATTATAATGTGGGTGGACTTTGTTTTTTTCAAGGCGGTCCGGTTCGTCAGGCGTTACTCACTAATCATTACCAATCTATTGCTCAAACCCCATTACTCATTACTATTGATGGGGAGTGGGGTTTGGGCATGCGATTAGATAGCGTAGATAGATTACCCTATCAACTTAGCCTGGGGGCTGTCAATGATGCTTCTTTATCATATCGTATTGGAATAGCCATGGGCGAACAATGCAAACGCTTAGGTATTCATGTCAACTATGCACCCGTGGTAGATGTAAATAATAATCCAAATAATCCCGTTATTGGATTTAGATCCTTTGGGGCTGATAAAGAAAAAGTGGCACGATATGGTGTGGCCATTACAAAGGGAATGCAAGACGCAGGAATCATGGCTTGCGCAAAACATTTTCCTGGTCATGGCGATGTTGATGTTGATTCACATTATGATTTACCCATCATTAGCAAATCGCTAGATCAACTGGATGCTGTAGAATTGTATCCGTTTAAAAAAGTTTTTGAAGCAGGAATTGGTAGTGCCATGGTGGCACATCTTTCGGTGCCTGCTATAGATACGGCTACAAATAGGCCGACTTCTATTTCAAAACCTGCAATCACCGGCGTATTACGTAATCGGTTGAATTTTCAAGGTCTCACTTTTACGGATGCGTTGGAAATGAAAGGAATTGCAAAATATTATCCAGGCGGAACCATTGCCGTAGAAGCAATTATTGCAGGAAATGATATGCTATGTTTACCTGCCAGTGTTTCAGAATCTATCCAGGTTATACAACAGGCTATCACTGATGGAAGATTAACACAAGCAGAAGTAGATGCTAAGGTTAAAAAATTACTGAGTGCAAAATATGGATTGGGGTTAAGTCGTCCACAATTTGTAGATACTACCAATTTGATTGCAGACCTGAATGAGCGTTCTAATGCATTACGTCAGGAAGCAGCACGTAAGAGCCTTACGCTGCTAAGACAAATGCCTGCTGCCTTACGTACGCAACTCAAAAAAGAGCAGCCACGTGTGGCTTATGTGCAATTAGGCGGAAAAGAACTTACTGTTTTTGGAAAACGGTTACAGCAAGATTGGAACGCTGCTTTCTATCATTTAAGTTATCGTGATTCTATTGGTAAGGCCGACTCTATCTTGACAGCAGTAAAAACAAACGGCTATGATATTGTATTAGTGGGCTTACATGATTATGCCAATAAGCCAATGAATAATTTTAATATCAGTACGGCTGCTACATACCTGGGTAATGCATTACAGGGAGATATCACCCTCACGTTACTTTTTGGAAACGTATTAGCTGCAAAAAATTTCTGCACCGCCAACTCATTGGTTGCATTACAACAAGATGATTCAATCACTAATCAAATTGCAGCAGATTGGCTACAAGGTGATTTTGCGGCTCGAGGTAGATTACAAGTGGAAGTTTGCGATTTTACATTGGGAGATGGAGTGCAGCAACCCAAGGTGAAGCATTCTTCCGTTCAACTCAGAAAGCGGTTAGCAGAAGTTGATTACATATTGGAGGAGGGACTTGCAAAAAAAGCATATCCAGGTGCAGTGGTGCTTGCTGTTCAACGTGGTACAATTCTCTACCAAAAATCAGTAGGGCAGCAAGCAGTTACTGATGCTACGCCTATTAAACCTGAGCATATTTTTGATCTGGCCTCAGTGACAAAAATTTCAGCTACCACAGTGGCCGTTATGAAATTAGTAGAAGAAGGAAAATTGAAGTTGTCAGGGCAACTCAAAGATTACCTGCCATGGGTCAAGGGATCAGACAAGGAAGCATTGAGTATTAAGGACATTCTGTTGCATCAGGCAGGACTGGTTCCTTTCATTCCATTTTATAAAGAAACTATCGATGCAAATGGTAACCCCGACACCAGCTTATATGCTACGGTAGCTAAAAAAGGGTTCACCGTACGGGTTGCAGAAAATTTATATCGAAGAGATGATTGGAGGGATACTTTACTTGCGCGTATTTTAAAAAGTCCACTTGGACCACAAGGCAAATATGTTTATAGTGATAATGATTTTATTTTTTTGGGATTGATTGTTGAACAGCTCACTGGAAAAACATTGGAACAATATGTACAGGATAATTTTTACCGTCCATTAGGAATGTATACTACTGGTTTTACGCCACGCGGACGTTTTCCGGTGCAATCGGTTGTGCCTACAGAAACTGAGACTCAGTTCAGAAAGCAAACAATGCGCGGGGATGTTCATGACGAAGGCGCTTCCTTGTTTGGTGGTGTAGCAGGCCATGCCGGGTTATTTTCTAATGCGTATGATTTGGCCATACTTTATCAAATGCTATTACAAGGAGGAAAGTTTAATGGTAGACGATATCTAAAGGAATCCACTATTCAACAGTTTAGCAATTATCAATTGGAAAATAGTCGTCGTGGTCTGGGATTTGATAAACCTGAAAAAGATAATCAGTTCAAAAAAGATCCCTATCCTTCTCTTTTAGCTTCTCCTGCTACTTTTGGTCATACTGGTTTTACAGGTACCTGTGTTTGGGTTGACCCCAAACAAGAGCTGGTTTATGTATTTCTTTCCAACCGAGTTAATCCCACTCGTGCCAATAATTTACTAGGCCAACTGCAAATCAGAGGACGCATCCAAGACGCGATCTATCGGGCTATTGGTGTTGATGAATAAGGACGCTGTGCTCATGAAGAAAATACTTTATCCGTTTTATTTTCTTTTGGTATTCCTCTTGCTTGATGGGGGTGTTGGTTATATTTATCATGGAGTCCTTGCCGACAAGTCAAAACTTCGAATCAAGAGTACGCGTTATCATCATGACCTTCGTTCTCAATTTTCAGGAATTGATCTTTGGGGTGATTTTAAACAATCCTATCGAACTAATTCATTGGGATTTCGAGCTAGGGATACGGGTGCTATATCTATATCAGGTGCTTCTAAGAAACGTATTGTTTTTATTGGAGATTCATTTACTGAAGGAGTGGGTGTATCATTTGACTCTAGTTTTGTGGGTAGAATAGCGGCAACCTACCAGACACAAAATATTGAAGTGCTCAATGCTGGAGTTGTTACCTATTCCCCTCGTTTGTATTATTTAAAAATGAAGGAATGGATAGAGAACCAGCAACTAACTTTTGATCACTTAGTGGTGGTACTTGATAATGCAGATATTCAGGATGAAATTGTATATGAAAACTGGACTCCTGGATTTTGGCATTATTCAACAACACTTAGCGTATATGAGAAGGCGCAAATTCGGTTTAATAAAATCATAACTCCTTCAATAAGCTGGGATCAGGAAGATTATTACAAGGAACGTGATAAGTGGCTACACGAACCTGCTCTTTACCATAAATGGGCTAGCCGGGGATTTTCGTTGGCCTTGCAGAACATAAAAAAACTACAGCAATTATGTCTGTCTAACCAAAGAAAGCTGACCTTGGTAATCTTTCCACGACCGGAGCAAATTCGCAGAGGAAATTTATCGGATAGTTATGTGAAAGCCTGGACTAATTTTTGTAAGCAGGAAAAAATCCCATTGATTAATCTGTATGGATATTTTATAGAAACCGATCCTGCGCAAGCTGCTCGCGTTATTCGTTCATATTTTATACCTGGCGATGTACATTGGAATGATCAAGGACACCAACTAGTATCCAACGCCTTACTCAATGAATTAAATATAAATTAGTTCTCCTTCCTCGGAGGTGTATTCCCACGCGGGCCGCGGGGTTGATTTTGTGGTGGGCGTTGTGGTCCGCGATTAGAAGGGCCTGAAGGGCGTTGCGGGCCACCTGGTTTGTTTCCACTGTTACTATTATTGTTGCGAGGATTCCGCTGTTGTTGCTGCTGTTGTCTTTTACGTTGTGCCGCACGATCCAGTGTTTTAAGACTGAACTGTCCAACCAATTCCACAAATTCGGGCACATCCTCTTTGGGTTTGGATGAAGTAATTTCTACTGGTTCGAGTTCTTCCGGACGAACACCTTGCTTATTGAGTTCTTTTATTTTTCTTACACGCTCCAGTGTCAACGGGTATTGTTTGTTGCTATCTGGCAACGTGTACCACATTAGATTTTTGAAAATATCTTTCTTAATTAAGAATGCATTTCCTTTTGCAACCTGTAACACATCACAATTGTCAGGAAAATGCTGGAGCGCATCCAAATAGGTATCTAGTTCGTAATTCAAACAACATTTGAGACGGCCACATTGTCCACTCAACTTAGTTTGATTGATCGATAAATTTTGATAACGAGCCGCTGCTGTGTTGACAGATTTAAACTCAGTTAACCAGGTACTGCAACAGAGTTCTCGACCACAACTTCCAATTCCACCTACTTTACCAGCTTCTTGTCTGGCTCCAATTTGACGCATCTCAACTTTTACTTTGAACTCTGATGCGTACACTTTAATCAATTCACGAAAATCTACACGTCCATCGGCAATATAGAAGAAGGTGGCTTTACGACCATCCGCTTGCATTTCTACCTGACTAATTTTCATATCCAGTCGGAGTTGCTTAGCAATGGCTCGGCTACGAATAACTGCTTCAGGTTCCCGCGCTTTATTTTGTTTGAGTAATTCAATATCCCGATCAGTAGCTAGTCGTAAAACTTTTTTCATTTCGGGATTATCTTCCTTAACGCCTCTTTTTTTCAATTGCAAACGAACAATCTCTCCGGTGAGTGAAACCTCTCCCACATCAAATCCACCCACGCCTTCAACGGCTATCAGGTCTCCTTTTTCAAATTGCTGTAAAGAGGGGTTGCGGAAAAAATCTTTGCGGGTGCCTTGGCTAAAGCTTACTTCAATTACCCGGCATTGGCTGTCTGTGTCCACCAAAGGAAGATTACGTAACCAATCATGTGCGTTCATACGGTTACAACCGCCTGAACTACATCCGCCGTTACTTTTACATCCATTTGGTTTTCCGCCAGTTGCGGTCCCACATCCAGAACAACTCATTCCAACAAAAGTACGGTATTGTCCTGAATGATGTGGTAGAGCTTGATTGTCAAGGCATGAAAGAGAATCTTAGCGTTTGCATTTCTTTCAACATGGTAGTGCGCTTGGTCAATTTCACGCATCATGGCTTCTTGTTGTTCAAAACCGGCGATTCTATTTAATCTGGCTGCAAAGTCCTTTTCTGTATCGCTGATTAGTAAATTTTCTCCTTGAATCTTGTAATGAACTGCTTGCTCCAATAAATGATTGAAGTACCGTAAAAATTGTTTTTGTTTCTCCCTTCCTAGTTTGGCAACTTCCTCCACCCATTTTGTTTGGGCAACCGGACCAGTCTTTAAAATGGAATTCAACCAGTTTCTTACTAATTCTTGCCAATCTTCTTCGGCATGTTGTACCAGCATCAACGCTTCGCGGTAGTTACCATCTGCCAATGCAGCAATTTGTCCGGCAATTGCGGGAGCGGTTTTATTTTTTTCGATCAGCGCCTTTTCAATCACATCTGTTTCCAGCGCGGGCACTTTGATGAGTTGGCAACGACTCACAATGGTGGAAAGTATGCCACTCTCATTTTCACTTACCAATAATAAAAGTGTTTGCGCAGGAGGCTCCTCAATCAATTTGAGCAACTTGTTTCCTTCATTTCCCATCAACTCAGGCAACCATAGTATCAAAATTTTCCAAGGACTTTCAAAGCTTTTCAAACTTAGCTTTCGCACTATATCATTGCACTCTTCGGCTGTAATTTTCCCTTGGCTATTATCTTTTTCTTTGATGAATTCAATCCAGTCAAAGAGATTTCCATAGGGATGTTGTGTCATGAACTCTCGCCACTCTTTTATAAAATCAGTGGCAATCGGTTTTTCGCCAGGTTTTTTTGTTACGGTTGGATAAGAAAAATGAATATCAGGATGAACCAGTTCGCTGGCTTTTTTACAGGCAGGACAAACTCCACAAGGTGCAGAGAGGTTTGCGGAGACGGCTTTCTCACAAACCAGGTATTGTGCAAAAGAAATGGCAAGTGGCAAAGCTCCCACTCCTTCTTTTCCAATAAAAAGAAGTGCATGACTAAGTCGGTTTTGTAATACCAACTCAGTTAATTGTTTTTTTAGTGGCTCCTGACCTATCAGTGCATCCCAGTTCATGGAAGGCGAATGTAGGGTTTCCCTTCCCTAAATCAAAGGGCAGTACCCCTCAATTATTACAACTTATTGTAGTCGGCTTGTAATATCCTCGCTCATTGGGGTGGTACGGGGAGAAAAAGTTGCAATGAGTTCTCCTTTTTCGTCCAGTAAAAATTTTCCAAAGTTCCAGGTTACAGGGTCTTCCAATTTTTTGGCCTTTGCCTGTTCCTTGAGGTATTTAAATAACGGATGAACATCACCTCCTTTTACAGAAACCTTTGCTGCCATCGGAAAGCTAACGCCGTAATTGCGCTTACAAAATGCACTGATCTCTTCATTAGAACCAGGCTCCTGTCCCATGAAATTATTAGCAGGGAAACCCACAATCACTAGTTTTTTTCCGTAGGTCTTGTGGAGTTGCTCAAGCCCTTCATATTGCGGAGTCAGCCCACACTTTGAAGCCGTGTTTACAATTAATATTTTCTTGCCTTTGAAACTGGCAAAGTCGATGGTATTCCCCTCTAATCCGGGTACGGAGAACTGATAGATAGAATTTTCTGTGTTGATCATAAAAAGGGTGGAAACCAATAGAAGAATAAGTTTCATAATGGTGAATTTGTATATTAACAATTTAGTTCAAAAAAGGTTAACGATTGCTATAACAAACACTGGCTATCCATAATTTCCGATTTCCGCCTTCTAGCAAAGCCTGCCCGCAGGCTTCCAATGTGGCACCGGTTGTGATTACGTCATCCACCAATAGTATATTCTTGTAATTCAACTGATCAGGAAGCGTTGCTTCAAAAATGCCCAACATATTTTCCCAACGTTCAGCCCGGTCTTTTTTTGTTTGTGTGCTACGCTTGGCATTTCTTCGAAGTAAGCTTTCGCAAACGGGTAGTCCGGTCACGGCAGCAATCCCCTGGCAAATAAGTGTAGCCTGATTAAACCCTCTGCTCTTTTCTTTGGAGGGATGAAGGGGAACAGGAACCAATACGTCCACTGTAAAGCGACTATTATTGTTAAGTGCTGCTCCTAATAAACTTCCTAATTGAATCCCCAACGCCTGATTACCACGGTATTTTAATTCATGTAATAATGTTTGCGTGATAGCGTCCTGCGAGTAGAAAAAAAGGCTGGTGGCTGCTTGTACCTGTATTCGTCCCCAAAAAATTTTTTCAACGGGGTTATCAGCATGTTCCGTAAAATGAGTTTGCGGGAGTCGGTGTAAACAACGTAAACAAATTTCAGTTTGTGGATCCAATCGATCTGAACCACAACCTGCACAATAATGCGGATAAAAAAGACTGGCAGCTGCGGCTGCCCAATTAGTAAGTACGCCCACTGCAAGTTTATCTTTCGAATAAGTAACGATAGAGTTCTTCGACCCGGGCTAATGCCACTACTTCAATACCACTTTGTTTGGAAGCAGGTCTATTTTTTTTCTCTTTGTAATTATATCGGGAAACAATAATTTTTTCAAAGCCTAATTTGGCACCTTCTGCAATACGTTGCTCAATCCGATTAACCGCTCTGATTTCTCCACTCAATCCCACTTCGCCAGCAAAACAAATCGAGGAGGGGAGTGGTATATCTTCGTAGGAGGATAGTAACGCACACAATACTGCTAAATCAATGGAAGGATCTTCAACCTTCAACCCGCCCGCAATATTTAGAAATACATCTTTGTTGCCAAATTGAAACCCGCCTCTTTTTTCTAATACTGCCAATAATAATTGTAAGCGACGCAGATCAAACCCACTTACTGTTCGCTGAGGAGTACCGTAAACAGATTGCGTAACTAATGCTTGCACTTCAATCAATAAGGGCCGCATTCCTTCAAGCGTGGCAGCAATGGCAATACCACTTAGTGCTTCTTCTTTTTGTGTGAGTAAAATTTCACTGGGATTAAGAACGCCTCGCATACCCGTTTCATTCATCTCATAAATACCCAACTCGGCAGCACTCCCAAAGCGATTTTTGAGTGTACGCAGTATCCTGTATGCATAGTGTCGGTCCCCTTCAAATTGCAATACGGTATCTACCATATGCTCCAATACTTTGGGACCTGCAATCTGCCCTTCTTTAGTAATATGACCAATCAAAAATACCGGTGTGTTAGTTTCTTTTGCAAAGCGTTGAAATTCTGCTGCACATTCGCGGATCTGGGATACTGAACCTGCTGATGCATCCAGAAAAGGAGTTTGAAGCGTTTGAATTGAATCAACAATAATCAATCCCGGTTTTAATTTTTTTATCTCCTGAAAAATTACACTGGTGTTGGTCTCAGTCAATAAATAAAAATCCGGGTTTTGTAATTGTAATCGATCCGCTCTCATCTTTATCTGCTGTTCACTTTCTTCACCGCTTATATAGAGTACGGAAACATTTTTTAACCAAAGACCAGTTTGTAAAAACAAAGTAGATTTTCCAATTCCTGGTTCACCAGCAACCAATATCAAACTTCCTAGCACAATGCCACCGCCGAGTACACGATTCAACTCCGCATCGCACGTTACAATACGACGCTCCTGATTGCTTTTAACCTGATCAAGCGTAGTTATTTTTCCTTTTCTTTTTTCTTCGCCGTAGGCAGACCAATCCTGATATTCTTTTGCATTGTCTTTGTGTACTATCTCCTCTACATAACTATTCCATGTGCCGCATCCAGGACATTGACCCAACCACTTTACGCTTTGATGACCGCAGTGTTGGCAGAAAAATGATGTTTTAGTTTTACTCATACTTAAAATGAAAAGGGCCAATCTTTCGACTGACCCTTTTACTTACTAACCCATTAAATTCTATTGCTAAATTAGCAAGGGAGGGGTGATTTTAAAATTAAATTTAATTGTTGTGCATAACTTTTGGTTCATTCCCCCTCCCTGACAGGGGGGATAAATGAGGGCAAACTATATACTTAAGTAATTGATAATCAATAATAAAATATGATTTTTTATACGGACGAAATCGAGGTAACCCTCAGCTTTAAATATTTTTTACCCCCTTTGGGATGACAAAAAGACGTATTCAAAAGTGCCTGAGCGGGTGGCGATAAATTTGTAGTAATTTTGAATATTAAAACAATCAATTTTCATGACCAACGAAATTATGCTCGTATCCCTCCTATTTCTGGGGATCAGCTTTTTAGTGTCTTCTATCTTAAAGGGGAAATTTAGCCGTTACAGTAAGCTTCAACTATCTAAAGGCTTGTCAGGCAAGGAGATAGCTGAAAAAATGCTGCGCGAAAATGGTATATATGACGTTACCGTTACTTCTGTAGATGGGTTTCTTTCCGATCATTATAACCCACTCAATAAAACAGTAAACCTAAGCCCAGATGTGTACAACGGAGTATCTGTTTCAGCTGCTGCAGTAGCCGCCCATGAGTGTGGTCATGCTGTACAACATGCCACAGCCTATGGTCCCTTGGTTTTCAGAAGCCGTATGGTACCGGTAGTTCAGTTTAGTGCTACCATTGTTAACTGGATATTGATGGCAGGGATTATTATGTTGGCTGTGAGCAACAACGCTACGGTGTTGTTGATTGGGATCATCATGATGTCTCTTACAGTTTTATTTAGTTTGGTGACCTTACCTGTGGAGTTTGATGCTAGTAAGCGCGCACTTGCTTGGTTGGAGCAAACAAATGTTACTAATTCAGAAGAGTACCCCTTGGCAAAAGATGCATTGAAATGGGCAGCCACCACATACGTGGTAGCAGCACTTGCTGCAGTGGTTACACTGATTCAGTATATCATGATTTACCTGAACAGTCGCGAACGATAATTTAATTAGATCAGGAGAGTTTGATCTCTTCTTCGTTCTTATCAAAAAAACGATATTCGGTCAGATGAAAGGAGCTGTCTGCAACGACAGTTGTTTTCTGGCTGAATTTTTTATTCCAACCAGCCATCTTTGTTTTCCAGAACCAACCTTTAGTGAGATAAGCGTAGAGAATTGGATGAACAACTAGTTTAAGTTGTGTATGCTTATGTGTAATCAAATAGCTTAGGTTCTTTTCGATTTCGTCTTCCAACAATAGCGTAGACGTGATTTTCCCTGTGCCATTGCAAGTAGGACAAGCTTCTTGTGTGTTGATGGTTAGCTCTGGCTTCATGCGTTGACGCGTAATCTGCATGATGCCAAATTTGGAGATGGGAAGTATGGTATGCTTTGCCCGATCTTGAGACAAACACGCTTCCATTTTATCATGAAGTTTACGTTTGTTCTCCGGCAACTTCATATCAATAAAGTCTACAACAATGATGCCTCCTAGATCACGTAAGCGTAACTGACGTGCAATTTCTTCTGCAGCTTCCAGATTTGTTTCCAGAGCATTTTGCTCCTGATTACTTCCTACACTTTTATAACCGCTGTTTACATCAATTACATGCAGTGCTTCCGTGTGTTCGATAATGATATAAGCTCCACTATCCAGGTTTACGGTTTTCCCAAATGCGGATTTTACTTGCTTGGTTATTCCATAGGTATCATAAATAGAGGATCCGTTTCCATAGTAAGAAACAATTTCTTCTTTTTCGGGTGCTATTCGCTGGATATAACTTTTTGTATCGTTGTACAGCGTTTTATCGTTGATTACAATTTTATTAAAATCAGCATTGAGTAAATCTCGCAGGATACTGGTTGTCTTGGTTTGTTCGCTTAGAATTTTTGCAGGAGGAACGGCACCTTTTAAATTCTGTTGAATGGTAGCCCAGGTGGCCGTAAGTGTAGCCAGGTCCTCGTGCAGTTCAGCTGTTTTTTTACCTTCTGCAGCCGTACGGACAATTACTCCAAAATTCTTGGGCTTAATTGCTTCAATCAGTTTCTGTAAACGTTTTCTTTCTTCGCCAGAATGTATTTTTCTGGATACAGCCACCACATCATTAAAGGGCGTCAATACCACAAAACGGCCGGGTAATGAAATCTCACAACTTAAACGAGGTCCTTTTGCAGCAATGGGTTCTTTCAGTATCTGTACAAGTACGGAAGGTTTTCCGTTCATCACCTCGCTGATTTTTCCTGTTTTTAAAATTTCAGGTTCAACGGTGAATTTGCTAAAGTCCAGTCCTTTTTCAGTTTTATCATTAATTGAAAAGTGAGTAAACTTCAGCAGTGAGTTTATGTAGGGGCTTAAATCTGTATAATGGAGAAAGGCGTCCTTTTCAAATCCTACATCTACAAAGGCGGCATTTAAACCGGGGATTAATTTTTTCACCTTCCCCAGGTAGAGATCACCCACCGCAAAGCGGGCGTCACTTCTCTCGTTATGTAACTCAACGAGTTTTTTGTCCTCGAGCAGTGCTATCTCAACACCCTGCGCGGTGACATTGATGATTAATTCTTTGTTCATTACAGCTTGGGTACTGTATTACCTATGGAACCTGCTCCATTAATTATAGGAACAGGAGACGGTAAAAACCGGCTGATAAAATACGCAATTGCGTAAACGGCTACAATGTTCGAGAACAGTTTCGAATAAATAGTCGAAAACAACCGGGGACTGAAAACAAAAAGTTAGTACCGGGCCAAGAAAGCCCGATTACTTATTTGTTTCTCTTCTTATGACGATTCTTTCTCAGTCTTTTTTTACGCTTGTGCGTCGCAATCTTATGACGCTTCCTCTTTTTACCACAAGGCATACCAGAAATTTTTTTATTTGTTAAAAATTAGTTTTTCAATTTGTTTTTGGAACTATTGTTTTAGTGCTCCGATCCGATCCTTTATTGCTTGCCTGATTTCAGGTTGTTCAATCAGTTGCAGGCTTTTTTCATACCACTTTACGGCTTCCATTTTTTCGCCCGTTCTTTCATAGAGATCTGCCAGTAGCAAATGCGCTTCTATATTTTGGGGTTCTACTTTTATCACAGTTTGTAAACGAGTGATTCCTTTATCAAACTGTCCGGATACTATGGAGGCTTTCACTAGGGTTAGTTGAGCGTAAACATTGGTGCTGTCTTGCTGTACTACTTCCCGGATAAGTGCAATTCCTTCCATTGGGTTGGTACTGATGTTGCCAAATAAATAGCAAGCACCCAGTCCTACCTTGGTGGAATCATTGTTGGGATTGATCTTCAAAGAGCGCTCGTATAGGTCCTTGGCTTGCAAAGCTTTCCATTGGCGTCGTGGGCCATCCGGATCCTCTTGCAGGTTATCTAGGAACAAACGGGCTGCGAAGGTGAGGCTTTTTTCGGAATTTTCCAATCGTGCAGCAAGAGCTTCGTTCCACGCATACAGTTCAAAAAGCGGGGATTCTTCGGACCAAAAATGGGCAAGTTCTTGATAGGCAGCGAGTTGTGCAGCGGGGGTTGCTGCAGTTTTTAGTTTTTCTTCCAGACTTTTCAGTGCTAAATTAAGTTGGCTGGTCAGGTTTTTTTCTGCCGAAACACGTGCTGAATCAATCGAATACGTATTGATAGCTGGAGTTGCAGCCAATGGTGTATCACTAACCTTTTCTTTTTCAGGTACAAAACGGCCAAAAACAAAAAGTAGAATTATAAGGGACAAGCCAATGCCCGCCAATATTAATTGGGGTTTTTTCACGATCTAGATTTTCCGGGCAAAGTTACCGGATTGATCGCTTAATCTTCCTCACCAGGTCCAGTGTCAGGTTTGGGCTCTTTCAGTTTCTTCACCTCGGCAACAAATTCTTTTGCAGGCTTAAAGGCGGGGATGTAGTGTTCTGGAATATGAACGGCTACATTTTTCTTGATGTTACGACCAATTTTTGCAGCCCGCTTTTTTGTGATGAAACTGCCGAATCCCCTTATGTAAATGTTTTCGCCACCGGTAAGCGTGTCTTTGACTTCCTTGAACATAGTTTCAAGAGCCACAAGTACATCCACCTTAGGTATACCAGTTTTTTCCGCGATCTGATTTACAAGGTCGGCCTTTCTCATGATGCGTGTTTTGAGTTTACTCTGCCAATCTAAGCTAAAATATTGTGATTATCAAATAAATAGACATATTTTTTTTAGATTTATGATCTAATGCCAGCCAAAAAGTCCCAAAATTCCTTTTCTTCCACGCTTTTTGCATGGAATTTGGCCAAAAACCACCGAAAAATGCCTTGGAAAGGGGAAAAAGACCCCTATCGGATATGGTTAAGTGAGATTATTTTACAGCAAACCAGGGTGGAACAGGGGTTAGGCTACTACCAGCGGATATTAAAAGCGTACCCAACAGTTAAAAAACTTGCAAAAGCTGATGATAATCAAGTGTTTAAGCTTTGGGAAGGCTTGGGATATTACTCTCGATGCCGGAATTTGTTGGAAACAGCTCGGTTTATTGCTGAAAAAAGAAAAGGAGTTTTCCCCGATTCCTTTGAGGGCCTCAAGTCACTGAAGGGAGTAGGGCCTTATACAGCAGCGGCTATTGCCTCCTTTGCCTTCAATCTGCCACACGCTGTGGTGGATGGTAACGTGTTTCGTGTATTGGCCAGGGTTTTTGGCATTGATCTTCCCATTGACTCAACGGAAGGTAAAAAGAGGTTTACTGAATTAGCCAATACCTTATTAGATCCCGAACAACCTGGTATTTATAATCAGACAATCATGGATTTTGGTGCTACCATTTGTAAGCCGCTTGCCCCTCATTGTCAAAGCTGTCCTTTTAAAAAAACCTGTGTGGCTTTTCAGGAAAAAAAAGTTAGTCAATTCCCCGTCAAGCATAAAAAAATTGTGTTGAAGCAGCGTTGGTTTTATTTTTTATTGCCTTCCTATCAAGGAAAATTGCCTGTAAAGATTCGAACTGAAAAGGATATTTGGCAGGGGCTGACAACTTTCCCCATGCTGGAATTGGATAAAGAAGCTTCCATAAAAACCTTATTGAAGTTGGCAGAGAAAAACAAACTGATTCCTGCCAATGCCTATGCTGTTGAGTTTATTTCACCACTTTATCGGCAAACATTGTCACATCAGATTATTGTAGGGCAGTTTATCCGAATCCGATTGCGGAAAAAGCCCATATTGGATACAGACTGGAAATGGCTGGATGCAACAGCATTGAAAGCCCAAGCTTTCCCACAGTTGATCAATCAATATTTGCAGGCATCCGCCACACAAACTATTCTATTCTAAGCAAACGCGTTAAATTCAATAAATTTGTAACGCGTTCATCAAAAACATTTCGCTTGGAGCCTCCGTCAAACGGACTATTTATTGTTTCTTATTTATTATTCCATTTCCTGGCTGTAGTGCCACAGGGAGTTACTTTCCTGGTTATAGTATTGGTATTACTGCTGCTATTATCATTTGTGATTGCAGGTAATGAAGCTGCATTGTTCTCCCTTTCCAAAAGAGATATTGATGTGCTTAAAACCAAGCAACATGAATCTGCCAGACGTATTGTGCAATTGCTATCAGTACCTAAGCAGCTGTACGCCACCTTGCTCATGGCTGGGACCTTTGTAAATATTTGCAGCATCTTGTTGGCTAATTATCTTATACTTCCTTTGTTCCCTGCGGGATGGCTGGCGGTATTAGTTCGTATTTTACTACTTGTTTTTTTAGTTTTTTTTACCACCAGAATACTTCCCAAAATTTGGGGCACCCAACATAATCTTCGTTTTGCCCATGATTGGTCATTTGTAGCGGCAGGACTACATGCACTTTTATTTGGACTTAGTAATTGGCTAGTGAAGTTGGCGGATCAAATTGCTAGAACTACTGGTGCCAATCGGTCACAAGAAATCAGTAAACAAGAATTAGACGACGCTATTGAATTTAAATCTGATCAGGAAGCTTCCGTTGCAGAAAAAAATATCATGAGGGGTGTGGTTAAGTTTGGGGGCATTGCCGTCAAACAAATCATGCGAAGCAGATTAGATGTATCTGGTGTTGACTATCAACTTTCTTTTCCGGATTTATTACAACGTGTGCAAGAGTTGCATTATTCAAGATTGCCCGTGTATAAAGGAAGTTTGGACGAAGTAGTAGGGATACTTTATACAAAGGATCTACTTCCTTGCCTGGAAGCGCCTGCTAATTTTGATTGGCACAAATTATTACAAGCTCCTTACTTTGTTCCTGAACCAAAGCTTATTGAAGATTTGTTGAAAACATTCCAGCAACGTCGTATCCATTTTGCAGTAGTGGTGGATGAGTTTGGAGGAACCAGTGGCATAGTAACTATGGAGGATATTCTGGAAGAAGTAATTGGGGATATTCGTGATGAATTTGATGAGGAGGAAGCAATGGGGCAACAACTGGATGATCATACGTATCTATTTGAAGGGAAAATCTTGCTAACTGATTTATGCAGAGCCCTATCCGTTCCCACTGATACCTTCGAGGAAGTAAAAGGAGATAGTGATTCGTTGGCTGGATTATTATTAGAGCGCGTAGGGGCACTTCCTGCCAAGGATCAAGTAATTGTATTTGGAGATTTTGAATTTAAAGTGTTGGAAATAGAACAAAATCGAATTCAACGTGTTCAAGTATCTACTCATTATCCCTCTTTATAAAATAATGCAACTGATACGTTTCATAGGATTTGTTTTTATGGTGGGTATTGCAATCAGCAGCTGCAACAGTCCTTATACCGTGGGGAAAAAGCGAGGCTATTTTGCTATTGAATTCCCTGCCAAGCAATACCAGACTTTTGATCAGCCGGGCTATCCCTATACGTTTGAATACCCGGTATATGCTCAGGTAAAAAAGGATTCTACCTTTTTTCAGGATCGGGCAGAAGATTGGTGGATCAATATTGAGTTTCCTCGATTTGCTGGTAGAATTCATATTAGTTATAAGCCAATTGATAACAAGAATAAACTTGATTCATTAGTGGAGGATGGATTTAGAATGGCATATCGACAACACATTAATATGGCTACCGGTATTAAAGACAGTGTATTCAGTACACCAGTGGGGATTGAGGGTATTTATTTTGATTTAGGTGGTAATACAGCTACCGCCAACCAATTTTTTGTAACGGATTCCATACAACATTTTTTAAGAGGCGCCCTTTACTTTGACGCAACTCCCAATGCGGATTCATTAGGAGTAGTGAATAATTTTTTAAAAGAGGATTTATTGCATTTGATTCAAACACTCCGGTGGAGAAACGGGGACCCTAAAAAATAAATATGATACTCGTAGACAATAAAATAATTAGTGACGATGTGCTCGAGAAGCAATTTGTATGTGATCTGACTAAATGCAAAGGCGCTTGTTGTGAGGATGGCGATGCAGGCGCACCGCTGGAAGAAGAAGAGAAAGCCATTATCAATAAAGTCTATGCTATTGTCCGGCCTTATTTAACTAAGGCAGCTGTGAAGGAGATTGAAAAAAATGGTAAATATGTTTTGCATGAGGAATTTGGTTGGGTTACGCCTACCTTACCCAGTGATAAAGAAATATGTGTGTATGGGCTACGCGAAAAAGATGGCACCATTCACTGTGCTTTTGAAAAAGCGTATGCTGAGAAAAAAATAGATTGGAAAAAACCCATTAGCTGTCACCTTTATCCCATCATTGCCGAGCAGAGTGAGTATGCCAATACTGAAAGGATTAATTACGAACCCCGTCCCAAAGTATGCACACCGGCCTGCCAATTGGGTAAGAAACTAAAAGTGCCGGTTTATCAGTTTTTAAAAGAACCAATTGTCCGTAAGTGGGGGTTACCATTTTGGGAAGCGTTGGATACACTGGCAAAAGGTGAGTGGAAACAAAAAGAGTAGTTTATCTTTGAAAGAATCGTAGCATATTTATGGAGGTGAAGGAAATCCAGGAACAATTTTTAGCAAGTAGTACGGTAAAGGCTGCTGATCGGGAACATCGTCGTAAAATCAATTTTAATATTGGTAAGTATAATGCGGTGGTGCCGAAAGGAAAGCAACAATTCATGAATGTTGAGCTGGCCCGTGAAAAAGCAAAAAATGCAAAATGGAAAGCTATTGCCACGCTGGATAAACAGCTAGAACTTTTTGAATCCATAATCACGGCACGTGGTGCAAAAGTTATTTGGGCTGAAGATGTTACACAAGCACAAGAGGCAATTGGAAAAATTTGTCGGGAAAAAAATTGTAAAACACTGGTAAAGAGTAAAAGCATGGTAACCGAAGAGATTCATCTCAACGATTATCTGGCTTCTATTGGAGTGGAGAGTGTTGAAACGGATTTGGGCGAATACATCCAGCAATTAGATGGGGAGGCTCCTTATCATATTGTTACACCTGCCATGCATAAAAGCAAGGAAGATGTAGCTAAACTTTTTGCAGAAAAACTTGGCACAGATCCTAATGCAACTCCGGAGCAATTAACCTTGAAAGCACGCGAAGTACTACGTAAAAAATATGTGCAGGCAGAGGTGGGTGTGACCGGTGGAAATTTTATTGTAGCGGATGTAGGAGGAATTGCTGTTACTGAAAATGAAGGGAATGCTCGATTGAGTTGTGCATGGCCATCCACACATATTGTGGTGGTAGGAATTGAAAAAGTAATTTCTTCTTGGAGTGATCTTCAATTATTCTGGCCCCTGCTGGCTACCTATGGAACGGGCCAACGTGTTACGGTTTATAATTCACTACTTACGGGTCCTCGTCAGCCGCAGGAAACAGACGGCCCACAGGAGATGATTGTAATTTTATTGGACAACGGCCGCACTACTATTTTGGCGGACGAAAGACAGCGTGAAAGTTTATACTGTATCCGTTGTGGTGCTTGTTTGAATGCTTGTCCGATTTATAAAAATATTGGTGGACATGCGTACGGTGTTACCTATAGTGGTCCGATTGGTTCTGTAATCACACCACACTTGCAAGGGTTGGATGAATACAAACACCTTAGCTACGCCTCTTCACTCTGTGGAAATTGTACGGCTGTCTGTGCTGTTAAAATAAATCTCCACGAATTACTACTGGAGAATCGAAATCAATCCGTGCGCGAGAAAAAGAATAATTGGAAAGAAAAAGCGGCCTGGCAAGCTTGGAAGCAGGCCATGTTGTTCCGACCGGCTATGAATATGGCTAATGGAAAAATGAAAAATTGGTTTGTCAATAAAGTTTTCACGGCCTGGACCGCTCAACGCGGACCCCTCACGTTTCCGGATAGAACGTTCAATCAGCAATGGCGTGATAAATACGGCGATCAGTAGCGCTCACATGCCCTCTGTTTCGGGTTGTTCAACACTGGTAGTATTTCTAAAAGCTTGATTCACCAGCCATACACCCAGTAATGCCACCGCACCTCCCATGATAATAAAGAAGGAAATTTTTTCATCAAACAGCCAAGCTCCAAGTAAAAGAGCTACCACGGGATTGACATAAGCATAAATCGATACCTGCTCCGTTGGTAAATGTTGCAGTGCGTAGAGATAACACAAGAAAGAAAAAACGGATCCCATCAATACCATGTATCCAATTACAGCCCAGGATTGCCAGGGGATTGATTCTATTGGAATAGCAAATCCGGTAACATGCGTGCCCACCGTTAAAACGGTTCCCGAAAGAAGCATTTGGATTCCCATACTGAAATACGGATTGAAGTGAGCTGCTTGCTGCTTCGTGTAAAGAGTGGCAAAGGCCCAACTCCAGGTAGCCAACAAGGAAAGCATGATGCCAAATCGAAAAGAAGGATCCAGAAAATCCAGCAAGTGATCATAAAATATGATACAGACACCGGTAAATCCAACCAGCAAACCTGTAATAGCTTTTTTGGGTAATCTTTCTTTGGAAGTAAATAAACCAATTACTACTAACCAGATGGGAAAAATGGCTCCCATAATTGCAGCCAATCCCGCTGAAATATATTTTACACCCCAGGTGCTAAGCCCATTGCTGAGAATAAAATTTAAGAGAGCTAATAGTAGTAGTGGTCGCCACTCTTTCCCTTTTGGGAAAGGGGCTCTGATAATTAAAAAATAGGTAACGTAAAGTATTCCTGCGCTCAATTGCCTTAAACCAGCCAATTGCAAGGCAGGTATATGACGAACGCCTTCTTTTGAAGCAACCCAGGTTGTTCCCCATAAGACACAAACTGCAGCTAAGGCAAAAATGGCTTTGGTTCGTGTTCCTTTTTTGTGAAGGGTGAAGGGGTTGAACTCAGCCAGCTTCCTAAGCGTCTCTGCAGGAGTTTGAAGGAATAGCTGGTTGAAATCAAATCTTGCCATTAGTGTTTGAAGTGACGAAGCCCGGTAATGACCATGGTTAGTCCGTTTTGTTTGCAATAATCAATAGAGTCTTGATCTCGGATAGAACCTCCGGGTTGAATAAATGCAGTAATGCCTGCTTCATGTCCCATTCTTACGCAGTCATTAAAAGGGAAAAAAGCATCGCTGGCCATCACCGCTCCCTTTAAATCTGCACTGAACTGTTTTGCTTTTTCAACGGCTTGTCTTAAGGAATCAATTCGACTAGTCTGTCCACATCCCTTTCCAATTAATTGTTTGTTTTTTACCAATGCAATAGCATTTGATTTTAAATGCTTGCATACAATATTAGCAAATAATAAATCTGCTTTTTCGATTTCATTACACGCGCGTCCGCCTGTCTCATTCCAGGTGGCGGCATTACCCTGATCAGGAACTTGTGTCAGAACACCTCCTAATACATTTTTAAAAGAAACGGAGTCGGTTAAGTTTTGTTTTTGCTCCAGCAAAATCCGATTCTTTTTGCTCTGCAAGATTGCCAGCGCTTCCGGATCAAATGCCGGTGCTATTAACACCTCAAAGAAAATAGCATTGATTGCGGTTGCCGTTTCAATATCGATGGTTTTATTAGTAATTAGCACTCCGCCAAAAGCACTCTCCGGATCACCTGCCAGCGCTGCCTCCCAGCTTTCTCTTACGGTGGCTCGCTGCGCCACTCCACAAACATTGGTGTGTTTGATAATGGCAAAAGTGGTGGTATCAAATTCGCGAATAAGTTGTAGAGCGGCATCTACGTCTACCAAGTTATTATAGGAAAGTTCTTTGCCTCCTAATTGCGTAAATAAAGAAGTTAACGCCCCATAAAAGGTAGCTGCTTGGTGTGGATTTTCACCATAGCGTAAGGAACGTGGGTTGCCGGCAGCTTCCACAAATTGTAAGGTTGCAGCTGGATCAAAATATTTTGCAATGGCTACATCATAACGCGCCACCACTTGAAATGCTTTGGCAGCAAATTCTTTTCGTTGTTCCAGTGTGGTAGCACCCTCTTGTTGCGTAAGCAGTGTTACGAGTGTATTGTATTCTGTTTTGGCTGCCAAGACAATTACATCTTTAAAGTTCTTTGCTGCTGCACGAATCATGGAAGGCCCGCCTATATCAATTTTTTCAATAATTGCTTTTTCATCAGTAGTGGAAGCAACAGTTTCTTCGAATGGATATAGATCAACTATAACTAAGTCCAGCGTGGGAATTTTGTATTGCTCCATTTCCTGCACATGCGTGGCATCCTCGCGTTTACCTAAGATCCCTCCAAATACTGAAGGATGTAAAGTTTTTACACGTCCTCCTAAAATGGAAGGGTATCCCGTTAATTGCTCAACTGGGACTACCGGTACCCCCAGGGATTCGATAAAAGTTTGTGTACCCCCGGTGGAGTAAATCGTTACTCCTTGTTGGTGTAGCAAACTAATTAAGGGTTCCAACCCGTCTTTATAAAAAACTGAAATGAGGGCGGTGCGAATGGTTTTATTCATGGAGTGTGGAGCGTTGGAAGAAGAGCAAATGTACTTGATGGAGGGGAGTATACAAAAGCACCATCGGTTAACATATCATGAATGGGAATGTTTTGTGCAAGTAGCAGTTTTTTCCAGTTTTCACGGGTTCGCGTGCCAAGGGTTCCATCCAAAAGGGCTAAGGAGATAGGGTGGTGTTGTATCCAACTTACTCCATTATAGGGGGCAGACTTTGTGACAAGGAGTAGAATTTCTTTTTCGCTTTCGGTAGGCATAGTTGGTTTATATTTCCGGTGGGGTACCAGCATTGTCCATCGGCCAATTTGGAAGTGAGGAGTTAGCAGCATTTCTTTTTGCTGATGGATGCGATAAAATCGATTACTGGAAATTAGCAATCCATTTTTTTTAAAATCTTTTGTGTAGGTATTACTGTCAAGCAGGTGTATGGCCTGATTTCCTTTGATCCAACTGAGCATGGAGCCGGACTTTGATTGGTAGATCACCATTGCTTCTTGCTTTTGATGAAGTGAAATATCTCCATATTGGAAAGCCATCAGCAAGCAACCCCAACAACCCGTTAATACGCCACCTGTTTTACTATTTAGTAATAACCAACCCGCTCCTGTGCAAATGATACCCAATAGTAAAGCGGCCTCACCCCAAGTCCAATGCAATTCATCCAATTGTATACCGGGTATTTCACTAATAAATTGAATATATTGATTCATCCATTGTATCATTTTTTGGGCAAGCATCCCCGTTGCAGTATTTATAATAGGGATAGGCGCAGTGAATAGCAATAGTAGAAGGATGTAAAGAATACAACTGGAAAGCGGCACTGCTATTACATTGCTTACTAAAAACCCAAGTGGAAATTGCTGAAAGTAGTATACAGTAAAAGGGGTGGTTAATAGTTGAGCCGCTAGGGTAACTGCTAATAACGTGGTTATGGGTTTAATGAATCGGTGACGCGTTGTCAGCAATTCTTGTATTGGTTTTGCAAAAAGTAGAATACTTAGTATTGCCACAAATGATAATTGAAAACCCAAGTCCCATAGCCAATAGGGTTGTAGCACCAACAAAAAAAAGCCTGCAGCCGCTACGGTATTCAGCGAAGATGGTTTGCGCCCCATCATTTTTCCTATTGCTTGAATGGTAAATGCAAGGGCTGCTCGTAATACCGAAGGGGTAGCTCCTGCCAGCAGTGTAAACATCCAAATGATAGCAATTATTACTAACTGAGAAAGCAATAGTCCTATTTTACTTTTTTCAAGCGGGCCCACAAAAAATTGTAGCAACCACCCCAGTAATGCTAAGTGCATCCCGGAAATAGCAATGATGTGCACCACACCTGTTTTGCTATAGCTCTCTTGTAAAACGGGATCTAACTGTTGTCTGTACCCAATCAGCAGGGCTGCAGCTAGTCCGGCAGCTTTTGTATCCTGGATGGTGGCATTCAATATCGCTACTATTTTCTGTTGGATGGTGTTGAGTAGTCTTGTAAAAGAAAAGTGGTTATAACTGCTATCAAGTAGAATAAGGTCACCATTTTTTATTGCGCATCGATGCGTGATTTGTTGACGAGCAACATATAGTGCCCAATTTCGCTGGCCCGGATTACCCGTATGTAATAACAGCGTTGGCTTTTTAAGCAATAAGATTTTATTTCCCGGTTGCAGCTGACTGAGAATTTCAGATTGATAGCTGGTGAGTAAAATTTTTCCAACAGCAGATTGTTGTATTTTTTCATTTCGTAATGAATATACCCTTGCTACTAATTGCGTAGTAGTTGATTTTTCAACGGGTACTGTTTCAATAAGCAACTCCAACGTGGCCCCGGGAAATTGTACTTCCTTTTTCCCAATCCAGTTTTTTTGCTGACGGATATCCTTTTGTTTTAGAAGCAGCTGTCCGGCAGTAGTAAATAATAATAAATAGATTAAGGGGAGTAAGTGTTGCCATTGAAATCTTTTTTTGGGGGATACCCAATAAAATAGTACAAGTAATAGCAGGCCTGCACTAGCAAACAAAACAATACAAACATCTCCAATAGATACGTATTCCTGGATTAGAATACCCAGAAAAAGTCCCAGGAAGGGAAAGAAAAAGGGAGTCCGATGTATAAAAAAAAGCAGCGCTTGTAACACACTGCCAGTATAATTGCCTTATTTGATCAATACAAGAGGGAACAGCTATTTACTCAAGTACATGCTCCTGTCTTTATATAATTGACGGAAGTAAGGGTCACGTAAATCATCAATAAAACGGATGGCCTCCCCAGTTGATTTCATTTCAGGACCTAGTTCTTTGTTTACTCCCGGAAATTTATTGAAGCTAAACACGGGCTCTTTAATGGCAAAACCTTTCAGTTTTTTCTCAAAATTGAAGTCTTTTAATTTATGTGTTCCCAACATCACCTTGGTGGCTACATTCAAATAAGGAATTTGATAAGCTTTGGCAATAAACGGAGTAGTTCTGGAAGCGCGCGGGTTTGCTTCAATTACGTAAACCTTTCCGTCTTTGATTGCAAACTGAATATTGATAAGACCTTGAATTTTCAAGGCACGTGCAATTTTCTCTGCATACCCCTCCATCTTTTGAATAAGTAGTGGGGAGAGATTGAAAGCAGGCAGCACCGCATTACTATCACCCGAGTGGATACCGGCCGGCTCAATATGTTCCATTACCCCCATCACATGAAAATCAGTGCCATCAAATATGGCGTCAATCTCTGCCTCTTGACAACGATCTAAGAAATGGTCTATCAAAATTTTGTTACCAGGAATATGTTTGAGCAAACTAACTACCGCTTTTTCTACTTCTTCATCATTGATCACAATTCGCATGCGTTGTCCGCCCAGTACATAGGAAGGACGAACTAAAACAGGATAACCAACTTTATTTGCTACTGTAACGGCCTCGTCTACATTCCAAGCGGTTCCATATTCAGGATAAGGAATCCCCAGTTCTTTTAGCGTATCGCTAAATCGACCACGATCCTCGGCAATATCCAAACTATCAAAGGACGTACCGATTATTTTGATACCACGTTGGTGTAATCGTTCAGCCAGCTTCAAGGCGGTTTGTCCGCCTAATTGTACAATGACGCCTTCGGGTTTTTCATGTTCTACAATTTCCCAAAGATGCTCCCAAAAAACAGGTTCAAAATATAGTTTATCGGCCAAGTCAAAATCAGTGGAAACAGTCTCGGGATTACAGTTGACCATGATGGCTTCAAATCCTGCTTCTTTAATGGCTAATAAACCATGCACACAGCAGTAGTCGAATTCAATACCCTGCCCAATTCTGTTAGGACCGGATCCCAACACAATAATTTTTTTCTTATCAGAAACCACACTTTCTGTATGATTTCCTTTTTCAAAAGTGGAATAGAAATAGGGTGTCTTAGCTTCAAATTCAGCGGCACAGGTATCTACCATTTTGTATACGCGTGTAATACCTGCTTTTTTTCTTTTTTCATACACGGCATCCTCATCGCCATTACGAACAATACGCGCAATTTGTTCGTCACTAAATCCCTCCACTTTTGCTTCTTCCAATAAAGCCAGTGGAAGTTCTTCCAAACTATATTTTGCCAACTCTTTTTCAAGGTTGACTATTTTTTGAATTTCATATAAAAACCAACGATCAATTCCATTGGTGGCTTTGGAAATAGAGCTCACTGAAATACCAGCTTGCAAGGCATCCTTGATACGGAATAAGCGATCCCATTTTGGCGTTTTGATATAATCCAATAATTCCTCAGCACGCATCAAACTCTTACCATAATATCCAAGTCCTACCGCATTATTCTCCAAGCTTTGACAAGCTTTTTGAATGGCTTCAGTAAAACTGCGTCCGATACCCATCACTTCGCCCACACTTTTCATTTGTAATCCTAGTGTATCATTAGCACCTTTGAATTTATCAAAGTTCCAACGCGGGATTTTGACAATCACATAATCCAGGGTTGGTTCAAAATAAGCAGAAGTGGTTTTTGTAATTTGATTTTCTAGTTCGTCCAGATTATATCCGATGGCCAGTTTTGCTGCAATTTTAGCAATGGGATAACCGGTTGCTTTACTAGCCAGTGCGGAGGAACGGCTCACCCTTGGGTTGATTTCAATGGCAATGATTTCTTCTGTATCGGGGTTCAATGCAAACTGTACGTTACATCCTCCGGCAAAATTTCCCAAATCACGCATCATCCGAATAGCAGTATTACGCATCAACTGCATAGCGGTATCGCTCAGTGTCATAGCAGGCGCCACGGTAATGGAATCACCCGTGTGAACCCCCATGGGATCAAAATTCTCTACCGTACAGATTATACAAACGTTATCGGCAGCATCGCGTAGTAACTCTAATTCAAATTCTTTCCATCCTAATACTGCTTTCTCTACCAGCACCTCATGAATCGGAGAAGCTTGTAAGCCTCTGTTCAATGCTTCGTCCAAATCATCTTTATCATGTACAAATCCTCCACCGGTTCCACCCAATGTAAACGAAGGACGAATTACCAACGGAAAACCAATTTCTTGTGCAAATTCTTTTCCTTCTAAAAATGAGTTGGCTGTTTTTGCAGTTGCTACTTGTACACCCAACTGAATCATCCACTGTCTGAACTTCTCGCGGTCCTCTGCTTTATCAATGGCTTTAATGTCCACCCCGATCAAACGAACATTGTATTGTTTCCAGATGCCTAACTCCTCTGCTTCTTTTGCGAGGTTCAAAGCAGTTTGTCCTCCCATGGTGGGAAGCACCGCATCAATTTGATTTTCTTGTAATATTTTCTCAATACTCTCAACAGTAAGTGGTAACAGATATACCCTGTCTGCCATCATGGGGTCCGTCATAATAGTAGCAGGATTACTATTGATAAGGATTACTTTAATGCCCTCCTCACGAAGAGAACGAGCAGCTTGTGTACCCGAGTAATCAAACTCACAGGCTTGACCGACAATGATGGGCCCTGAGCCGATAATCAGGACGGAGCGGAGGGAGGTATCTTTTGGCATTTTTAAAAAAACAAATTGTGCAAAGCTAAGGGAAATCAAGGCATGTAAGGAGTGTTTACGCCATAAATTTCTTGGCAGGGACCTTACCTTTGAGCATGCAGAAAAAACTCCTTCTTTTTTCATTTCTTTTCTCCGCTTTTCTTGTTTCCTACGCACAGGCTCCTCAAATTCCAAGAGGGTATTTTAGAAATCCTATGGGTATTCCTATGGGGCTCACTGCCAATTTTGGAGAGCTTCGTACACACCACTGGCACATGGGTTTAGATATCCGAACACAGGCTAAGGAAAACCTGCCCGTTTATGCAGCAGCGGGCGGCTATATTGCATCGATAGGGGTTAGACCGCTTAGTTTTGGACGCTTTATTATAATCAATCATCCTAATGGTCTATCCACCTTATATGCACACCTGAATGATTTTGCACCAGCGTTGGAAACCTATGTTACCAACCAGCAATATCAACAAGAGTCATGGGCTATTGAACTTAAATTTTCACCTGATCAATTCCCGGTTTCCAAGGGCACATTCATAGGATATAGTGGGAATACCGGTGGTTCTGCAGGACCACATTTGCATTTTGAAATCATGGATACTAAAACAGAGCGTCGGTTGAATCCACTTCTTTTTGGTTTTCCATTGGAGGACAAAGTACCTCCGGTAATCAAGGGTCTGGCATTATATGACAGAGGCCGCACCATCAATGGGCAGTCTCCTCGGACAATATCCATTAAAAAAACAACAACGGGTTATACATTGGCCAATGCCCAAGTCCTTACTACATCATTCAGCCAAATTGGGCTGGCCATCCAAGCAACTGACCAGGTAAGCGGCTCATCAAATCCCAATGGAATTTATGCAGCTACATTGGAGGTAGATGGACAAACAATGCTTGCTTTTATTTTAGATAGTATCGATTATGAGCAAACAGGTTATATAAATGCACATATTGATTACAGACATAAGCAGCTGGGTGGCGCCTACTATCAACATCTTTCCATGCTCCCGGGAGAGGGAGGTGTGGCGTATCATCCTTATCAATCTGATGGAGTCATTAAACTAACGGATACATTGCCACACCAAATTGTGGTACGGGTTGCCGATCCTTATGGTAATCAATCGACGCTTCAGTTTCTACTAAAAACTACTAACCCTTGGTTAGGCGCCGCTGCCAATCCCGCTAAACTGCCCGGAAAGGAACCCACGCATTTTGTACCTCGCAATCCGGTATCTATTCGTAAGCCAGATTTTCAAGTTGATTTTCCTGCTATGGGGTTGTATGACAGTCTTCCCATTTTTTATCGCCGTGACCTTTTCCCAATCTTACCAGGAGCTATCACCACGCGTCATCAATTGAATGATCCAACTATTCCGGTTCACCTCAATTTTACAGTGCGGTTAAAACCTGAGCACACCATTCCTGCAAACCTTAAAAGCAAGATAATTGTACAGCGATCCTATGGCGCAGTTAAAAAAGTAAAAAAGGCAAATTGGGAGGGCGAATGGCTGTCTGCCGAATTTGACGACTTTGGTTATTTCCAAGCATTTGTTGATACCATCTCTCCGCAGGTTTCACTAGTCGGTAAAGGGGATACAATTAATGTAAGTGCACTTTCTCGTTTGGTTTTTACTCCCACTGATAATTTTGGAAGTATTAAACGTTTCCGTGCCGAACTAAATGATAGTTGGATACGTTTTACTAATGACAAAGGCCGCAGTTGGATCTATCGATTTGATGATCGTTGTCCCTATGGAGTACATAAATTAACGGTAACCGTAGAGGATCTGGTGGGGAACACCACTACCAAAACCTGGTGGATCAAACGGTCTCCGTACCAACCTCCGGTTAAAAAGTCAAGTAAGAAAGCTGTCAAAAAAAAGAAAAAGTAAATGAGTACACTACAGGTTGGAGACAAAGCTCCTTTATTTACTACCCGAGATCAAGCCGGGAAACCATTTAAACTCTCTTCGCTAAAAGGGAAAAAAGTAATTCTTTATTTCTATCCCAAAGACCTTACTTCAACTTGTACTACGCAGGCTTGTAATTTGCGAGACAACCACAAGAAACTAACAAAAGAAGGATTTGTTGTGATTGGAGTAAGTCCGGATAATGAACAATCACATCAAAAGTTCATTGCTAAAAATAAACTGCCCTTTACTTTAATTACCGATACGGATCACGCCATTGCACTGGCGTATGGCGTTTGGGGCCAAAAAAAGATGTATGGGAATACCTACATGGGGATCCATCGTACTACTTTTATCATTGATGCTGCTGGTAAAATTGAACGCATCATTACTAAGCCTAAAAGCAGTGCGCATGCACAGGAAATTCTTTTTGAAGACTAGTCGGTCTTTATTTTCCATTCTAATTCGCCGTGCTGAATAGGTTTTTCAATTCTATCCAGTAAGAGTTCGCCTTGCTCAGTAATACCAAGCGGGATGGCTTGAAAGCTAGCGCCGGCTCTTGAAAAATTACAGAGCTGACCACGATTGTAAAGGAACTGTTGATATTGTTCTAGTATTTTATGTTGGCCCATACGCATTGCTGTCTGCAAAAAATCAGATAATGCTGCACATAAGCTACTAGCAGCGATAGATGGCTCTGATTGCTTTCCGGTTAATTGAAATAATGAAACCGGATTGGGTAAATCGCTGGAAAATTGAACCTGATTGAGATTGATTCCTATGCCCGCTATGGCCCAATTCCATTGGCCACTACTGGTAATAATATTTTCTATTAGTATACCCCCGATTTTCTGGTTATCCCAGTAAAGATCATTGGGCCACTTAATACAAAATTCATCGGTGGCTACCTGGGATGCTAGCCAGGCTCGGGTTCCGAGGGCTATCATTGCGCTGAGCAGAAATTGTTGTTGAACCGTTAAAAAAGTAGGTTTTAGTAACAGGCTTAGTGCAATTCCCTGGTCTTTTTCTCCCTGCCATTTTTTTCCGCGCTGCCCCTTCCCACTGTGCTGATCCGCTGTGAAAATGGCCATACCGGGAACGGCTTTACCAGCTAAAATGTATCGGCGGGCCTCCTCATTGGTGCTGTCCACTGAGGGGAGGTTCACAAAAGGGTTACCTAAGGGATGCGGAAGAGGTGGCAATTAATTATGTATTTTTACAAGGTTAAAGAAATACGAAACTAAAGCAATCGAATAGTTGGAACAACTGGCAGTACTAGCCGGTGGAAGGACACAAGGATCCTCTGCTGGAAAAAAAGGGGTCAAACGTCTCACCAAGAGCTCCAAGATCATCAAAACAATCATTGCCGCCATTGAAGCTAAAAAGGGCGAGCAAATCGTTTTATTAGACCTACGGAAGATCAACGAGGCAGTCGCCGACTTTTTTATTATTTGCGAAGCAGGCAATCAGCCTCAGATCAGGGCCATCACTGACCATGTGATGGATGAAGTTTCTGATCGATGTGCAGAAAAGCCGTATCGGCAGGAGGGACAAAAGCAAATGCAGTGGGTATTGATTGATTATGTGAATGTAGTGGTGCATGTGATTACTCCGGAATTACGCCGTTTCTATAAATTAGAGGAGATGTGGAGTGATGCTGGTTTTACTGAGGTTGGGGCATCTAAATGATAAAGGGTTAAACAATTTAGCGTTTCAGGCATTATAAGTTATAGAGGAATAAAAGTTATGTTACCAAACAGAGAAAAAAGAAAAACAGGAGATAAAACTCCGGGAACTTCCAGTCGGAAAGGCCCGCAATTCAATATTTATTGGCTTTATGCAATTATTCTGGTCTTTTTGATTGGGTCTCCCCTATTTGGGCCCATGACTCCTAATATGGCCAAGATTAATGAGCTTGAGTTCAAGAATATGGTTGCACAAGGTCAGGTTGATCACTACATCATTATCGACAATAGAAAGTTGGTAAAAGTATACCTCAATCCTGCTGGTCAAAAAGCACATACCAAAGAAATAAAAGAAGCGGCCGGTAAAGTAGAGCCCAAAGGTCCACATATGGCTTTTAAGATTACTGGTGCAGACGGATTCAAAAAATCAATGGATGATTTTTATAGAGAAAAAAGAGATAACGCTGTTCGTGATCAAGTTCCCTATACCGCAACCGAAGTACCTTATGAAGTAGAAAGTGAAAGAGATTGGATCGGCGGAGCTATTCAATTAATCCTTCCCATTTTATTATTTGTAGCCATTTGGGTTTTGCTGATGCGCAAGATGGGTGGTGGCGCTGGCGGGGGTCCTGGCGGTGGAGGAATTTTTAGTATTGGTAAATCCAAGGCTACCTTATTTGACAAAGGAACAAGAGTAAATATCACATTTGCAGACGTGGCTGGTTTAGATGAAGCCAAGGTGGAAGTCATGGAAATTGTGGACTTTTTAAAAAATCCAAAGAAGTATACAAACCTGGGAGGTAAAATTCCAAAAGGAGCTTTATTGGTTGGCCCTCCGGGTACCGGTAAAACATTGTTGGCAAAAGCAATGGCAGGAGAAGCACAGGTTCCCTTCTTTAGTTTGAGTGGTTCTGACTTTGTAGAAATGTTTGTGGGAGTGGGAGCCAGTCGTGTGCGGGATCTTTTCAAACAAGCGCGTGAAAAAGCACCTTGTATCATTTTCATTGATGAAATAGATGCTATTGGTCGTGCACGTGGTAAGAATGCCATGATGAGTAATGACGAACGGGAAAGCACACTTAATCAAATGTTGGTGGAGATGGATGGTTTTGGAACTGACACCGGTATCATTGTACTTGCTGCAACCAACCGTCCGGATGTGCTTGATAGTGCGTTATTGCGTCCGGGCCGTTTTGATCGACAGATTTCTATTGATAAACCTGATTTAAAAGGAAGAGAAGATATTTTTAAAGTACACCTCAAGCCCATTAAAATTTCCAAATCGCTGGATATCCATAAACTGGCAGAGCAAACGCCTGGTTTTGCGGGTGCTGATATCGCTAATGTTTGTAATGAAGCAGCCTTGATTGCGGCACGTAAAAACAAAGAGGCTGTTGACATGCAGGATTTTCAGGATGCAGTGGATCGTGTGATAGGTGGACTGGAGAAAAAGAATAAGATCATTTCTCCTGAGGAGAAAAAAATCATTGCCTACCACGAAGCAGGTCATGCTATTTGCGGATGGTTTTTGGAGCATGCGTATCCGCTGTTGAAAGTAACTATTGTTCCTCGTGGTACTGCAGCATTAGGTTATGCGCAGTATACACCTAAGGAGCAGTATCTCTATAATACCGATCAACTCAGTGATCAGATTTGTATGACGCTGGGTGGTCGTGCGAGTGAGGATATTTTCTTTGGAAAGATTTCAACCGGCGCGCAAAATGATTTGCAGCAAATTACCCGTACTGCTTATGCGATGGTAACTGTATATGGAATGAATGAAAAAGTAGGTAATGTAAGTTTCTACGATCCGCTACAAGAAAGTGCATTTACCAAACCGTATTCTGATGATACAGCTAAGCTGATCGATTTTGAAGTACGTCATCTAATTGATGCCGCTTACGAACGAACTAAAAAATTGCTGACGGATAAAAAAGACGAAGTTGAAAAGCTGGCTAATGCGCTGTTGGAAAAAGAAGTTTTATTTCAAAGTGATGTTGAGGCTTTGATTGGAAAGCGTCCGTATGAGGAAAAAAAGGTCATTACTACAGAAGACATAACTCCTGTTGAAAGTGCGTCTACTGAAACACACCCCACGACCTCATCAACTGATCAGGAGAATAGCATTACCGAAAGCAATGCTTGATTATGAATATCTCACCTGCCAAGGAAAATATGCTGAAGCGAATTCGGGAAGCACTGGCACTCGAAACACCCATGCCATTTCCTGGCAGTGAAAAGGGTGAAGCAGTTTTTCCCGGGCCTACACAGGAATTAGAGATTGAGTTTGCTGAGCAGTTCATACAATTGCAAGGAAAATTTATTTATTGTATCAATCGGCAAGAGTTGGCTTTTCAATTCGGAAGTTTGGTAAGAAAACAAGATTGGGCTCCTGTATTTTGTGCAGATCAAAAATTGATACAATTAGTTGGTGAGCCACTGGAAGAAAGATTAACGCAAACTGATTTAGCGGAGTGTAGTGTAGCAGTGACTGGGTGTGAATTTTTAGTAGCTCGAACAGGCTCTATTTTATTGAGCAGTGCACAAATACAAGGAAGAACAGCTAGTGTGTATGCACCAATTCATATTTGTATTGCTTTTGTAGACCAACTTGTGTATGATATTAAAGATGCATTACAGGGAGTTCGAGAAAAATACGGCCCCAATTATCCTTCTCTACTTGCTCTAGCCACTGGGCCAAGCCGAACTGCCGATATTGAAAAGACGTTGGTAGTTGGGGTGCATGGTCCTAAAGAAGTATATCTATTTTTAGTGGAAGCATAAGATTCAAAAAAAGTTTTCCATCTTCGTGTAATTAAATAGTGAGGGTGTTACAAGCGCAAAAAATTTATTTTCTTTCCGATTTTCATCTGGGTGCTCCAGATTCGCTGCGTAGTCTTGAACGCGAAAAAACAATTTGTAAATTTTTAGAGGAAGCAAGAAAAGATGCAACAGAGATTTTTTTGATGGGAGATCTTTTTGATTTTTGGTATGAGTACAAAAAAGTTGTTCCAAAAGGATATACAAGACTATTAGGTAAACTGGCCGAGTTGAGTGACCAGGGGATTGTGTTACATTTTTTTGTGGGGAATCATGATATGTGGGTCCAGGATTATTTTTCTAAAGAGTTGAACTTGAAAATTTATTTTGAACCTGTTACTATTGTTCGAAATGGATTACGCCTGCATCTGGGACATGGAGATGGATTAGGGCCTGGTGATGAGGGGTACAAAAGACTCAAACTAATTTTTAGAAACTCGGTGTGTCAATGGTTATTTAGTATGCTTCCCCCTCAAGTAGGGCTGGGACTTGCCTCTTATTTTAGTCAAAAGAGCAGAGCTCAAACAGCTGATCGCGAAGAGCATTTTCTTGGCCCGGACAGGGAATGGATTCTCCAATACTGCACTGAATACCTGGAAACCGAACCCATTGATTATTTTTTATTTGGGCACCGACACCTGCCCATCGATTGGCCCATAAGTATTCCTGCGTTGGCCAGAGAGGCTCGTTATATAAATCTTGGCGACTGGATTCGCTATAACACATATGCAGTGCTTGAGGGATCAACAGTATCGCTAAAAGCTCACCAAAAAACTGAGCAATCCATTGTTAGACCGAATCGCTGATTCTTTCACAGGTATAATTCAGTATATTTAGTTAGCAATTGTTATGAACAGTTTCTGGCAACAACCATGGGGGAATAATCAAATTAGCGACTACCTGGTAGTAGGAGTGGTAGTTTCGTTGGTTTGGGTATTTCGTCATCCGATCTCCAACTATTTTGCAGGGCTGTTATTTAGATGGCTGCGTCACTTACTAAAGAAAGTAGAGCGTCCTTTATTCAACGAATTAGTTATTGGGCCACTGGAAAGATTTGTATTGGTATTGGTTACTGTGGTAATGCTTTATCGTTTAAATTTTCCTCCGGCGCTAAATTTTTCAATCTATAAGTTTGATACCAAAGAGTTATTAAATAGCTTGGGTACGCTTTTGCTTATCTCAACTTTTACTTCTTTAATTATTCGTGCTATTGATTTTGCAGCCATTTTGCTGGAGCAACGTGCGGGACAAACTCCTGACCAGTCCGATAATCAGTTGATTGTATTCTTTAAAGATTTTTTTAAGGTCTTAATCATTATTGTAGCGGGCTTGGTTAGTATCCGATTTGCATTTGGTTGGAATATTGGCAGCTTATTGACTGGCTTAAGCATTGTGGGTGCCGCCATTGCATTAGCCCTGAAAGAGAGTTTAGAAAATTTAATTGCTTCCTTTATAATTTTCTTTGATAAGCCATTTGCTACCGGAGATCTGGTCAAAGTGAATACTATCACCGGGACCGTAGAAAAAATTGGATTACGAAGTACACGTATTCGCACGGAGCAAAAAACATTTGTAACCGTACCTAATAAACAAATGGTGGATAGCGTTTTGGATAATTATTCATTACGCACACAACGTCGCGCCGAATTAAAATTAGAATTTGCCAGCACCAATACGCCCTATTTACTCCAGGAGTTTGTAGATAGGGCTCGTATTATTTTACAACGCGAGAGTATTGAGCAGTCCAGTGTGACACTCAGTGATCTTCGTTTAAATCGTGTGGTAGTGGATATTGAATACTATACGGCCGCTCTGCCAATAGCTGATTTCAATGTAATCAGAGAAGCGGTAAATCTTGAATTATTACAAGCGGCACACACGCTGGGTTTAGCGTGGCCCACTGAATGATTGTTGAATAATCTCTCCCAGTTCCCGATCAAACTGGCCGTATTTTCCATATTCTATCACACGTCCAATTTCTTTTCCGTTTCTAAACACCAGAATCGTAGGAACGTTTACAATATCCATTGTTTTGGTCAGGTCACCCCAGGTTTCTTTTTTTCGGTTCACCCCAATTAATACTATCCGCTGGGGGTCAATACTTGCGGTTTCCGCCATTGAAAAAAAGCGAGGGATTATAAAATGTGAATCCTCACACCAGGTTCCCATGAAGGCAAGCAATTGTAAGGAGTCTCGATAATTTTTTAAAGTAGCAAGTCCTCCTGTATGGGGTTGATAGGCTTTGTAATTTTCTGCAAACCAAGTGAAAGTAGTTTCACTGTTTAACACCTCTTTTGATAAAACACCTACCAATGATTTTTCGTTGGGGCGCTCTACCAGTATCTCAAATCGATTTTGCGCATCGCAGGTGTAAACAACAAGCAAGGTTGCTAAAAAGAAAATTATCTTTTTCATGGGCACTAAAAATTGGAACGTAATTCTACCAGAAAGGCACGTAATTGTTGTAGCGATTGGATTAAGGTAAATTTTTCCTCGGCCTTTTTATTTTTTTTCAGAAAATCTCTTGCCCCATCAATGGTAAATTTTCTTCTGCGTAACAAGTCATAAATCAATACCAGATTTTTTACATCGATGGGACGGAAATATCGATCTCCTTTTTTATTCTTACGTGGTTGCAGAATATCAAACTCAGACTCCCAATACCGAATCAAAGACTGATTCTCTTGAAACATCTTTGCCACTTCACCAATGGTGTAATATTGCTTCTTAAACAATTCCTCATCGGCGGGCACTTGTAATTGATCAATCCGGCTGGCCATTTCGCGCATCGATTTTCTTCCTCTTTTTCCACCGGTACTTACTTCTTTTTTTCGAATAGCTCTAATACGAACGCCACTTACTTCAGCAGGTTCTATATCAGATTCCACTTTTTCCGTAACGGCTTGTGTTTCTACTACCACCGTGGTAGGTGTTTCAGGGGCAGTAATGGGGGGAGTTGGCTCCTGTATGTTTGTTTCAGAAATATTGTTATCCGGCGTTTCCTCCCGCACTGCGGAAAGATCTTCAAAATCAAAACTGGTTTGTGTCAACGGCTTCTTTTGCATAGACTCTTGTAAAGATAACAAAGCCAAGGTCTATTGTTTCTCAAAACTCAATCTGTGGAAAAAACGTGTTTAGTCCAAACTTTGGTTTGAAGCTGCCGCTTGTTTTAGGATGCGGTCAAACTGTGCGGGTGTCAGGTCATTATAAAAAAAGTAGATGGGATCAATAGGGGATCCATTTTTTATCACCTCATAATGGCAATGCGGCCCAGTTGATTTTCCAGTGCTACCCACCCAGCCAATCACCTCACCTCTCTTGACAGATTGGCCTACCCGTGCTTTTATACGAACCATATGGCCATACAGGGTTTTATAACCATACCCGTGATTAATGATTACATGTCTGCCATAACCATCTCCAAGATTCCCGGCAACTTCCACTTTTCCATTAGCCGTTGCATAAATAGGTGTCCCTTGTGGAGCCGTAAAATCTAAACCGGGGTGCAAACGAGGTGTTTTATAAATTGGATCAATACGGTATCCAAAGCCGGAGGCGATTCGTTTTAAATTTTTATTACTAACTGGTTGAATAGCGGGTGTATGTGCCAGGAGTCGCTCCTTATCTTTTACTAATTGATTTACTTCTTCATAGGATTTTTCTTGTGCGCCAATCCGTTGAACCAGATTATCCAATGTTGCCGCTACAGAGCCAACTAATTTCTTACTACTGATTTGTTCAATTTTTGCAATCTCCAACTCGGTTTCTATTTTTTTAGCCCTTGCACTATCTGGAATGGGGGTAGCTTCAAAAATGGCGCGGTAAATATCATTATCTCGGGTCTCTAACTCCTTCATCTGTTGATCCAGTACACTTGCTTTTTCAATGAGTTGGTAGTAGTCCTCCCGCATTTCCTTATTTTGGAGTTCTAGCATTTTTTCACGGGGCGAACCCACAAATCGAAAAGCAAAATAGGCAATCAGTGATGCGGTTACCAGCGAAGCTGCCACAAAGCCAAATACACGTAGCAGTTTTACCCGTAACGGGGTAACCGCTTTTTCATAGCGGAGCGTATGGGTATTATAATAGTATTTGACCTTTTTCATGCCGGATCTGGCTTCCTTTATTGCCTTACCTTTGTCCCTTTCGCAGGCAAACAAATATAGTATTTACCCGTATGATGACTTCCGGTGAAATCCGACAGGCTTTTTTGGACTTTTTTCAGGCTAAAGGCCATGCCATTGTGCCCTCTGCACCCATTGTTGTGAAAAATGATCCCACCCTCATGTTTACCAATGCAGGGATGAATCAATTCAAGGACTATTTTTTGGGAAACAAAAAAGCCCCTTATGCAAGGGCGGTCGATACACAAAAATGCTTGCGTGTCAGTGGAAAGCATAATGACCTGGAGGAAGTGGGAGTAGACACGTATCACCACACTATGTTTGAGATGTTGGGTAACTGGAGTTTTGGTGATTATTTCAAAAATGAAGCTATTGAATGGAGTTGGCAATTGCTGACTGAGGTTTATAAAATTCCCAAGGATCGTTTGTATGCTACTGTTTTTGAGGGCGATGCTAAAGAAGGATTACCTCCTTCTTCCATTGCGTTAAAAAAATGGAAAGAAATTTTACCTGACCAACGAATTGTGTTCGGTAATAAAAAAGACAATTTCTGGGAAATGGGGGATACGGGTCCTTGCGGACCTTGTAGTGAAATTCATGTGGACTGCAGATCAGATGAAGAACGAAAGAAAGTTCCCGGAGAACAATTGGTCAATAAGGATCATCCGCAGGTAATTGAAATATGGAACAACGTATTCATCCAGTACAATAGAAAAAAAGACGGATCCCTTGAGCCATTACCTGCTACACACGTGGATACGGGTATGGGATTGGAAAGATTGGTTCGTGTGTTACAAGAAAAATCGTCCAATTACGATACTGATATTTTTAGTGGTTCTATCCAACAAGTGGTATCTATTACTGGTAAAAAGTACGATGGTTCTGATACACGGGAGGCAGTAGCTTTTCGTGTGCTGGCGGATCATATTCGCGCTATCAGTTTTACTATTGCAGACGGACAACTTCCCTCTAATACCGGAGCCGGTTACGTGATTCGTAGAATTCTGCGTCGTGCAGTTCGATATTATTATTCTTATCTGGGATATAAACAACCATTGTTGGCACAATTAGTACCTGTGTTGGCAAAACAGTTTGAAAAAGTTTTTCCTGAGTTACAGCAACAAGTTGATTTTGTAACACGGGTAGTACGCGAAGAAGAAGAGGCTTTTTTACGCACGCTTGAAAAAGGATTACGTCGAATTGAAGAATTAATTGCTGCTTCTGCCGGTACTGTTGCAGGGGCCGCTGCTTTTGAATTATATGATACGTATGGATTCCCCATTGATCTTACTCGGTTGATTGCAGCTGAAAAAGGATTGACGGTGGATGAAAAAGGATTTGAAGAGCAGATGAACATACAAAAAGATCGCAGTCGTGCTGCTACGGCGGTGGATGCTGCAGATTGGGTAGTGGTACAAGAGGGAGCTAATCAATTTGTGGGTTATGATAACTTAGAAGCTACTACACGGGTTCTCAAATACAGAAAGGTAACCGCAAAAGGGAAAGAGGCTTATCAATGGATTTTAGAAAAAACGCCATTCTATGCAGAGAGTGGCGGACAGGTTGGTGATAACGGATGGTTAGACTTTGCGGGAGAGTCTGTTGAGGTGATTGATACTAAAAAGGACAATGATCTGATTGTACATGTAACGGTTGCCATGCCAACTGCGGTAACAGCTACTGTTACGGCTAAAGTGAATGCGGAAAATCGTTTGGAAACCACCTTACACCATAGTGCTACTCACTTATTACATGCAGCGCTTCGGCAAGTGTTAGGAACGCATGTTGAACAGAAGGGTTCAATGGTGCATGCAGCTAATCTGCGATTTGACTTTTCTCATTTTGCTAAAATGAGTGAGGCTGAGATCAGCCAAGTAGAGGCTATTGTCAATGAAAAAATCAGAGCCAATATTCCTGTAGTGATTCAATCGATGTCTAAGGAGGAAGCACTCAAGCTGGGCGCCATGGCGTTGTTTGGAGAAAAATATGGAGATGTTGTACGTGTGGTAATCATGGATCCCACTTATTCCGTGGAGCTTTGTGGTGGAACCCATGTAGGATCAACAGGACAGTTGGGTTATTTTAAAATCACAGGGGAAACTGCAGTGGCTGCCGGTGTTAGAAGAGTAGAAGCCTGCTGTGGAAAGCAAGCAGCAATTTACCTGCAGGAACAATTAGACCTATTGGATGCTGTTAAGCAAGCGTTCAAGAATCCAAAAGAATTGTTGCGGACTATTGAACAACTCCAAACGGAAAATGCCGAAACAAAAAAGCAACTTGAGGTTTTAGAAATGCGTGAACTCCGGGAGCGCAGCAAATCCTTGGTGTCAGAAATGGAAACAGTAAACGAGGTAGCTTTTTTAGGGAAACAGCTTGCTGTTGATAATCCAGAGGCATTGAAAAAAATCTGTATAGAGTTGAAAACACTACACCCAAATCATATAGCCGTACTTACTGCACAAATTCAAGGGAAATCTTATGTAGCTGTTAGTGTAGCTGAATCTATTGTACAATCCAACGGATTCGATGCCGGAAAAATCATAAAGGAAAAAGTAGCCCCTTTAATCAAGGGGGGCGGAGGTGGACAAAAAACACTGGCAACAGCGGGCGGACAAGAAGCCAATCAATTACCTGCAGTAATTTCCGCCGTCAAATCTTTACTCTAGGGGGACTTATAAAAAAACTATGTCTATAAAACCAACTATTGCTGGCTTCTTCTTGCTTTTGCTAGTAGCCTGTACCGGTAACGGATCAAATAAGTTTACTGTTAACGGAAAACTAATCGGTCGTACTGCCGCAGTAATTTATCTGGAAGAAGTACCTATGGCAACCATGCAGCGCGTGTTGGTTGATTCAGTGATACCTGCAAAAGATGGTTCATTCACACTAGAAGCAAAAGCCGAAGAGGAAACTATTTTCAATGTTCGTCTTGAAAAACAAGATTACCCAGCCGCCTCTTTGGTGAATGATGGGGTAGCTGTATCGCTGACGTTATACTATAATCTGGCCAATCTTGATTTTCCGGATCGTTATGAAGTAACAGGTTCGCCGCTGAGTACATCCTTACAAGCATATATGCTTGCTTTCAATAAGCAATTGGAACAGGTTTTTGTAATTGGTAAACAATTAGACAGTCTTCAACAAGCCCCTGTTGTTATCACGTCCACCATAGCCGAGTTAGCAACAAAACGTTCTTTATTGGTTCAATCAGTTCAGCAGTCTACCGACTCCCTATTAAATAGTAACTCCAATCCAGCCTTCTCCATGCTGGTTTTAGGGTATTACCAAAGTATGGCTGGCAATCCTGCAATAGGACTACCGGGCTATTCTATGGAGCAGGTTCAATCCTTGGTTAAAAAATTAAGTGAAAAGAATCCCAAGCATAAGGGATTGGAAGCTGTTAGTATCATGATGGCTACACAACCTAAAGCTCCTCAGGGTTTAGTTGGACAAACGGCTCCTGAATTTTCATTGCCAGATCCCAATGGGAAAATGATTAGCCTCAGCTCCTTCAGAGGCCGCTATGTATTAGTGGATTTTTGGGCAAGCTGGTGTAAGCCATGCCGCATGGAAAATCCTACGGTTGTAGAGGCCTATACCAAATTCAAGAATAGAAATTTTACCGTATTAGGTGTTTCATTAGATCAGCCTGATGGAAAAAATGATTGGATGAATGCCGTGATGAAAGATCGATTAACCTGGACACAGGTTAGTGATTTGCAATTTTGGAACAGTCCGGTTGTTCCACTCTATAATATCCAAGGGATACCTTATAATGTATTAGTGGATCCGGCAGGAAAAGTAGTGGCAGAATCTTTACGTGGAGAGCAACTAGCAGCCACACTTGAACAAGTGTTACCGAAGTAGATTATTTCTTTTTACTTCCCCAGGTAGTGTATGAAAATTTTCGAATTGCTTTTTGTGGATGAAATTTTTGTAAAGGCTTACAAGGTTTCAAGGATGCTTCACAAACGGAAGGTAATGTCTGATACAATTGTGTCCCCTCTGTTTTCCATGCCAGTTGTTGATCACTGACAGCGACTACAATTTTTGCTGGGTTACCTACTATTACCGAGCGTGCAGGAATTTTTTCTCCCTCGCGTACCAAGGTGAGAGCGCCAACAATCGATTCATCGCCGAGCTCAACATGATCCATGAGAACACTGTTCATCCCTACTAAACAATTTTTGCCAATGGTAGCACCGTGAATAATGGCACCATGTCCGATATGTGCTCCTTCCTTTAGTAAAACGGATAGACCCGGGAACATATGAATAGTACAGTTCTCTTGCACATTGCATCCATCTTCAAGAATAATCTTTCCCCAATCTCCCCGAAGGGCGGCACCTGGTCCGATATAACAATTTTTTCCAATCGTTACATCGCCAGTAATGACGGCCTGCGGATGTACAAATGAACTGGGGTCTACAATTGGTCTGATACCATTGAAGGAGTAGAACATACTAAAAATTAAACCAGTGTTTTATGCGTTCGATAACAAAGTCCCTTGAACTGTGCTACTAGTTCTTGCTGCTGATTACAAATAGTGATCTGATAGAGTCCGGTGCTTTTCCCATTATGCAATTCAGTGGCGGTAGCAGTTAATTGATCACCCACTTTTACTTGTTTTGTAAAGTTGATGGAAGTGTCCAACGCCACAGATAAATTATTTCTATTATTACAAGCAAAGGCAAAAGCGCTATCTGCCAACGAAAAAGTAATGCCACCATGTACAATTCCAAATCCATTCACCATCTCTTCACGTATTTGCATTCGAATTTGGCTATAGCCCTCTTTTATAGCTATTACCTCAATGCCTAACCATTGTGAAAAGCGATCCTCCTGCATCATGTGTTGCACCACTTGTTGCGCTAGTTGGTCTGCGGATATTGACATAAATTATTTTACTGTCCTTTGAATACGGGTTTTCTTTTTTCCAAAAAAGCAGCCACTCCTTCTTTGAAATCGTCTGTAGCAGCCGCTTGTTGTTGTAATTGGTCCTCCAGGGCTAGTTGTTGTGCTAAATTATTAGTAGCACTTTGATTCAATTGTTCTTTTATAAGGGCCAGTGCTTGGGTGGGCATCGTTGCCAGTTGTTTAGCTATGGCTAATGCTTCCTCCTGTAATTGTAAATCTGCTACTGTTTTCCAGATCAATCCCATTTGAAGGGCCTCAGCACTTCCCACTTTATCACCCAACATCATTAATCCGGCTGCACGTTGCCAGCCCACTAATCGTGGAAGAAAAAAACTACCTCCTGAATCAGGCACTAATCCAATTTTTGAAAAGGCTTGTATAAAAGTGGCGCTGTCACTGGCTATACATAGATCACAACTTAACGCCAGGTTAGCACCTGCACCTGCTGCTACACCATTTACAGCCGCAACAACTGGTTTTTGTAAAGAACGAATTCGTGTGATGAGTGGATTATAATGTTCTTTCAGAATGCGATGCATACCCGGACCCTGCGGATCAACAGCCTCGCCTAAATCTTGTCCAGCACAAAATGCTTTCCCAGCTCCTGTAATTACTACTGCACGGCAAGTAGTAGCGACACATTCATCTAATACCGCTTGTAATTGTAAAGCCATCTCTCTGTTAAATGCATTGAATTTTTCAGGGCGGTTAAGTGTTATCACCGCTACCTGATCTTTCATTTCAAATAAGATAGAGCCCATGCAAACTGTTTTAACGAAGGTAGTATTTGCTATTTAGTGACACTTGAAATAATCGAAAGGCTCTCCACAGTCCTGGCATTGTAGCAATGCTTTACAGGAAGTACTTCCAAACTCACTAAGTAAACGGGTATGTTCGCTTTTACATTGGGGACAAGGAATGCCATCTGTTGGAATGCTAAATCTTTTTTCAGGAGGAGCAATACCGTATTCTTTTAATTTTTCTTTTCCTTGCTCAGACATCCAATCAGTGGTCCAGGCAGGAGAGATGGCATGGTTAACGGTAATGGATTGATAACCCATTGCGCGGAGTTCTATTTTTATGGTATTGGCTATCCAATCCATAGCAGGACAACCTGAGTAAGTAGCTGTAATAGTTATATCAATAATTCCCGCCTCACTGGGAGGACTTTTAACAGCAATGGCTCTAACGATTCCTAAATCATTGAGCGAGAGTACCGGTACTTCGGGATCACAAATCTGATCCATTAATTTCCAGCAGGCTGCTGTAGCTTCCGTATGCAACAACGTAGCATTCATAGTTTACCAATCACAGCCAGGATAGGCGCGCTGCATATATTGCAAGTCAGTTAAAATATAGCCCAGCTCCTCTGTATGAACCCCCTTCTTACCACCTACATGCATAAAGCAAGAAGCAAGTGACGCAAGAGAAAGCGTAGCTTCCTCAAGTGTGGATTGCACGGCTGCTAACCAATTTGTTTGTAAGGCAGCCGGATCAAGTCCCATGGCTAATTCATAATCAGCGGCCTTGAATAGTTCGCCCGTATAGGGCCAAAGGTTTTCCAGTGCGGTAACAAGACGCGTATGACTTTCTGCAGTGCCATCTCCCAGGCGCAATACCCATTCTCCACTCCAACGACAATGATAAGTTACCTCTTTGAGTGATTTAGTAGCTATGGCAGCGAGGGTAGTATCTTTTTCCTTGGTTAATTGTGTGTAGAGTTCACGTTGAAAACAACTGAATAAAAATTGCCTGAGAATAGTTTGTGCCCAATCCCCATTGGGGCGTTCAGCGAGTAAACAATTTTTATATTCTCTTTCACTACGTAAATAGGCTAATGTATCTTCTGTGGCATCTCCTCCATTTAGCTGTGCTGCGTATTGATAAAGGCTTCTGGATTGGCCAATCAAATCCAATGTGATATTAGTAATAGCAATATCTTGTTCCAGTACAGGACCATGCCCACACCAAGCTGAATTTCGTTGACCGAGTATCAGTGCACTATCTGCGAGATAGAGCGTATAATCAAGGAGTGCTTGTTGCATGAATTTAATTACATGTGTTTGACTTCATCAGGCAAGTCATAAAAAGTAGGATGTCGATATACTTTGTCTACAGCAGGTTCATACAACTCTCCGGCTTCGGCGGGATTGGAAGCGGTGATGTATTTGCTTTCTACTACCCAAATGCTCAGTCCTTCTTGGCGTCGGGTGTAAACATCTCTTGCATTTTCAATTGCCATCTTTGCATCGGTAGCATGCAAACTTCCTACGTGTTTATGATCCAGTCCTTGTTTGCTGCGTATAAAAACTTCCCAGAGTGGCCAGTCTGTATTAGGTTGTTGTGGTTCATTCGATGAAGCAGCACCACCGCTGGCATCAGGGATATCTCCGTAGTAAACTTTTTTTATAAAATATTGCATAAGAATCAAGCGGCTTTGTTACGGGTACGTTGTTTGTTGGCATATGCTTGTGCGGCCTCGCGAACCCAAGCACCTTGCTCCCAAGCTTTTTTTCTGGCTTCTAATCTTTCCTTGTTACACGGACCATTTCCTTTTACTACTTGCCAGAATTCGTCCCAATTAATTTCTCCAAAATCATAGTGCTTACGGGCTTCATTCCAACGGAGGTTGGGATCAGGTAATGTCATTCCTAATAATTTTACCTGCTCGGCAATCATGTCTACAAACTGTTGGCGAAGCTCATCATTTGTTTTTCGCTTGATCTTCCATTTCATACTCATGTCACTATTGGTGCTTTCACTATCAATAGGGCCAAACATCATGAGTGCCGGCCACCACCAACGATTGATTGCATCCTGACATAGCGCACGTTGCTCCTCGCTACCTTTTGAAAGTACCCATAGCGATTCAAAACCTTGCCGCTGATGAAAACTCTCCTCCTTACATATTCTTACCATCGCTCTGGCATACGGGCCGTAGGAGGTACGCGTTAACATCACTTGATTCATAATGGCTGCGCCATCTACCAACCAACCTATGGCACCCATATCAGCCCATGTAAGTGTGGGGTAATTAAAGATGGAAGAGTATTTTGCCTTTCCACTGTGCAAATCATTGAACATTTGTTCGCGGGATTGTCCCAGTGTTTCCGCAGCTGCGTATAGGTATAAGCCATGACCGGCTTCGTCCTGAACTTTGGCAATCAAAATAGCTTTTCTTTTTAAAGAAGGAGCGCGTGAAATCCAATTTCCTTCAGGTAGCATTCCTACAATTTCACTGTGTGCGTGCTGACTAATCTGCCGAATATTTGTTTTGCGATACGCCTCAGGCATCCAGTTCTTGGGTTCAATTTTTATCTCCAGATCAATCTTGTTTTGAAAGAGTTCTTCCAGATTATGCGTTCCCATACAAAAGCTTTAGGTACAAATTTATTGAAAACTAACAATTGTTAGGGCGATTGTAGAAGACCCACTAGCCATTAACTATCAAAATCCACCACAATTTTCTCTGTTCGCGGGTGACTTTGGCAGGTTAAGATATAACCTTGCTCAATTTCCTCCTCTTCCAATCCCCAGTGAATATCCATGCTCACTTCACCCTCCACTAATTTAGCCTTACAGGTACAACACATGCCTCCTCTGCAGGCAAAAGGCAAATCGGCTCCTTGCTCCAGCGCTGCATCCAGTATAGTGGCATTGCTGTTCAAGGGGATTTCAATTTCAAGTTGTCTACCATCTAATCGGATACTGATTTGACTTTTAACCGAAGTTTTTTCGGATGAGGTTTTAGCGCCCGTAGCGGTGGTAGCATTACCTGCATTAAAAAGTTCGGCGTGTAATTGCTTTTTGTCTAATCCCTGTTCTTGCAAAAAGACAAGTGCTGTATCAATCATTTCACGAGGGCCACATAAAAACACATCATCAAGTTGATTGTAAGGGATCAGTTTTTTTAGTGCTGTTAGTTTTTCTTGATCGATTCTTCCAAAGTTGAGTGCACTATCAGTTTTTTCACGACTCAATATATGGATCAGGTTAAACCGATTCATGTATTGATTCTTTAGTGCCTCTAATTGTTCAAAGAAAATAACAGAATGCCGGGTACGATTACCATATACTAAGGTAAAACTGCTTAAGGGCTCCGTAGCCAGTGTTGTTTTTATAATAGAAAGAAGGGGAGTGATTCCGCTTCCAGCAGCCAGCCCCAGGTATTTTTTTTGTTGCGTGGAATCAAGCGGCGTATAAAATTTTCCGGTTGGGGGCATGACCTCCATCACATCTCCGGTTTGCACATTTTCATTGGCGTAAGTAGAAAAAGCACCTCCTTTAATTTTTTTTATGGCAATCCGTAATTCTTGATCCAGTGGTGAGGAACAAATAGAATAATTACGACGCATTTCTTGTCCGTTAACCGTGGCTTTCAATACTATATTTTGGCCTTGTATAAATTGAAAGGAAGGAAGTAACCAATCGGGGATTTCAAAAACCAAGGATACGCAATCAGCGGTTTCTCTTTTTACCTCTTTTATAGTTAATCGGTGAAAGTGCAACGACATGTTTAATCGTTTTTGCGCAACCCGTCACTTAAAATTGTCAGCATATTCTTTTCTAACTCGCGGGCATTGATTTTTTTTCTGCTTCGATGCCAGCTTTCAATACCACCAATGGCATGTAATAAAATTAAAACAGCTGTTGGCGCATCAATCGATCTGATTTCTTTTTTTTCAATACCCTGTTCAATTAGCGCTGCAAAACGTTTCCGATAGGTTCGGCGTTGTGTTTGAAAATTTGATAAATAAGGTTCTTCCAGGTGACGCCATTCCCGATCAGCCACAAAAACCTGTTCGTAATTATCAATCATTTGTTGAATATGAAAACCAAGTAGTTGTTCAATTTTGGCAATGGTGTTGGCCGAACTACTCTCTACTTGATCCATATGTTCGTTAAAAAGATTAGCCATCTCAAAACAGATGGCCTCAAGGATTTCTTGTTTAGAGCGAATGTGATTGTACAAGCTGGCGGCTTCGATACCAACTGCCTCAGCCAGGTCTCGCATGGAAGTAGCTGAAAAACCACGTTGACGAAACATAGTAGCGGCTTTCAACAGTATTAATCCCTTTTTGGATGCTTTCTTTCTAGGTGTTTTTGCCATTGGTAAACAAAGAGTGGAAAGGTAGTGAATTACTGGCTTTTTTGATACGATGAATTAACCTAGGTTTGCCCCATGTCATTAATTACTGTTGGAACCATGGCCTTTGATGCCATTGAAACACCCTTTGGAAAAACAGACCGCATTGTAGGCGGTTCTGCAACCTATGTAGCGTATTCAGCTAGCAATTTTATAAAGCCAGTGCAACAGATCTCTATTATTGGAAATGATTTTCCAGAAGCAGAGTTGGCTGATATGCGTGCACGTGGCGTTCAATTGGATGGGGTAGAAGTGGTAAAAGACAAACCTTCCTTTTTCTGGAAGGGTCGTTACCACGAGGATATGAACAGCCGCGATACCTTGGTTACGGATCTCAATGTGTTGGCTGATTTTGACCCAAAGGTTCCGGAATCTTACCAGGGAGCTGAATTTTTAATGTTAGGAAATCTTTTACCCAAGTTGCAGTTGAATGTTATCCAGGAATTGCGTACCCGTCCCCGCTTTATTGCAATGGATACCATGAACTTTTGGATGGAAACAGCCATGGCAGACTTAAAGATTGTACTACGTTATGTAGATATGCTGATGGTAAACGATAGTGAAGCTCGTCAACTAACCGGACAGTTTTCATTAGTAAAGGCTGCAAAAAGTATTATGGATATGGGCCCTAAGTACCTGATAATAAAAAAGGGCGAACATGGGGCATTGCTATTTCATGGTGATCAAGTGTTTTTTGCACCTGCATTACCACTAGAAGATGTATTTGATCCAACAGGTGCGGGCGATACGTTTGCCGGAGGATTCATGGGCTTTTTGGCAAAGACCGGAGATATCTCTTTTGAAAATATGAAAAGAGGAATCATCGCAGGTTCAGCATTAGCCAGCTTCTGTGTAGAAAAGTTTGGACCAACCCGATTGAAAGAGGTGAATCACGACGATATCAACGGACGCATTCGCTTATTCAAGGATCTGGTCAATTTTGATATTGAACTATCCTAGGCTCTTTCGCTTTTTTGTCTCCTTTCCTTTTTGATTACTTCCTTGCAAAGGAGTATCCGAATTTTAAGCCAAACCAAACTGGCCAAAATCCGTTTTCATTAAACTGTGGTGTTACAGCAACACCCCACATGATACCGCCATTAGCTGGCTGTCTGCGATAGCCCAATGTCATATGGCCAAATACGGAGTTCTTGGCATCAATGGTTAGTCCGGCAACATCCATTGGATAGGGATCATAACTACCACCAGGCCAACCCCAATCAAAAGTATCCTCATAATGTAAGAAGGTGGCACCAAATCCCATTTCAAAAAAGTGTTTATTATCCTTAGTGAGTAACCAGTTTACACCCAAAGGCAGCGTAAATACTTTCTCATAGTAGTTGGTGAATCCTCCTAAGCCCGCTTTGAAACCTATCCCATCAGCTGATTTTTTAAATCGTGTTTCATACATGGCATTGAAGGCAATACCATTTCCACCCAGTTCTACATATATATTTTGACGAGGGGCTGCTTCTTGAAATTTACTGGGAGTCAGTTGCGCCCAGCTATTGGTCGAGAAAAAACTGCTAATTAGTATTACAATAACTACAAGTTGCTTTTGCATAGAGTTGATTTTGTTTTAAAGACCAACGCAAGATAAATCATGCTGTACAGGTTTCCATTTATGGTTGTTAAATTTTCTTAAAACTATAGGTGATGGTTACCGGAATTCTACTAGTCTTTGTTTTTCCACTTAAATCGTATTGTTCAATAATAAATATATAAACGCCCGCATGGCATGTTTTGCCTGATTCATTAGTGCCATTCCAACTAAAATGACCATTACTTGATAAAAGCGCACGAGGGACTAGTTTTTTTATAAAATTTCCATTGGCATCTACTATGGTTACTGAAATTACTTGTCCACTTCTCATATTGCCGTACTGTAAACGACAGTAGTCCTCCCAGCCATCTAAGTCCGGTGAAAATACTGGCGGTATGATTTCAAAATTTTCCTGTGTAGCACTACTATTAACTGTTTGAGAATTTTTCTGTCCGGGTGTGGCAAATCCATTGGTGGAAGCAGCGCTATGCCAGTTGTTTTTATTTTGTGTCGGAGCAGTTGGATCAAGTCTTTCCAGGGAAACCCCTTCTTTTTGTTGTAGCAACTCAAAATGCCAAGACTCGTCATAATGGAGTTCGTCCAGCACTTCTCCCTGTGTATTGAGGAGCACCAGCCTACCTTCTTCATTGGGGAGTGTTATAAATGGATTTACTTTTTGCAATGTGGCAGTGGCAGGTATCAAGTATTCTCGTTTAATGGCATCTGTATCTTTTGAAAACGCAATAGTTTGCCCAGGTAATAGTGCAATTGGATCTGCCGCTAGTTTATAACTGCTACCTAATTGGCCTCCACTATTTCTTACTGCCATTCGCAGCTCTGACAGGGCAATAATTTTTTTACTGGTATTTACACATTCTACAAATTCTTCGCCACTTGATCGAGGATGGAATAGCACTTCATTTAGCATAACAGTGCCGTGAAGCACAGGACTTGCCAAGCCTGTTTTGATTGTCCAAGATTCCAACTCTATACTCCCTGAACAGTTGGTGATTTTATTTAGCTTGACTTGAATCATACTATCGGGTAGTATGGGTTGGGACAACGTAAGAATGACTTCCTTAAAAGCTGGTGGAACTAACCGGATTGATTGAACAAAAATTCCCTGTGCAAGCTGTATCCATTCCCCTTTGCAGATAGTAGCACTATCCACAGGCCTGTTAAATACAAGGTGCAAGGTGGACGCATCTTTTAAAAAGGCATACCTTGTTTTTGCCAGTATTTTATCTATAGTGGTAGTACTTGTTTGATTTTTACTCCCAGGCGTTCCCCCAGTAACAGCTATACTTGCTTTCCAATTATTTTGTTCCTGACAGGGGTTAGTGGGATCCAACAATTCCAATGTCCAGCCTCCCTCCGCTTTCCAAGGTAATCCATACCAATCCGTAGAATAACTAACGGCATGCACAGTTTTGCCAGCAGGATCTCTCAATGAAAGCATCTCTCCATCATTACTAAGTGAGGGAAAACTGGATAGTCCCAGGGTTTTACCATACTTATTGAGTGCAACTTGTGCCACGGTGCTACATACAATTAAAAGACTATCGGGTGCCAAAAAGTAGAGAGGAAAAGGACTGCTTACTGAGGAACCTGCTGCAAAACGCCATTGTTGTAGGGCAATGACCTCGTTAGATGTGTTTTTAATTTCAATCCATTCATACGAGGGTAGCGATACAGCCGGACTGGGATCTGCCATGATTTCCTGGATTACCAATCGATGATGTGCTTGTGCGGTTGCCCTATGCGTAGTCAACAAAAGGGTCCATAGCAGCCATAGCAAAACTTGATTTTTCACAATGAAAAACTAACAGTCGTTCACTTATTTGTCAAGTCATCAAATTGTTTTTTTTCGCTGAATGCATCAGAAAAATTCTGTTGCGTGTTACATTCGCAATTCAAATCAATAAAAGATGAAAGTTGCTGTAGTAGGTGCTACCGGATTAGTGGGTACAAAAATGATACAAGTTTTACAGGAGCGTAATTTCCCTGTAACCGAATTGATTCCAGTAGCTTCTGAAAAATCAGTGGGCAAAGAAATTACTTATGCCGGAAAAATATATAAAGTGGTTGGCATGCAAACAGCTATTGATAACAAGCCAGCTGTTGCATTATTTTCTGCAGGTGGTGCTACTTCGTTGGAATGGGCGCCCCGATTTGCCGCAGCAGGAATTACTGTGATTGATAATTCCTCAGCTTGGCGAATGGACCCTGATAAACCATTAGTAGTACCGGAGATCAATGCCAGTGTATTAACAGCCGCTGATAAAATTATTGCCAACCCCAATTGCTCTACCATTCAAATGGTAGTAGTATTAAACCCCTTGCATAAGCGATATAAAATCACCAGGGTGGTGGTCAGCACCTACCAAAGTGTAACAGGGACGGGTGTCAAAGCAGTCAATCAATTACTGGGCGAACGTCGGAAAGCTTTTGGTGAGTTAACGGACTATCCCATGGCCTATAAATACCCCATTGATCTCAACGTAATTCCTCAAATTGATGTGTTCTTGGATAATGGATATACCAAGGAGGAAATGAAAATGATAAAAGAAACTTGCAAGATTATGCAAGACGATTCCATTCGAGTAACAGCCACCACGGTACGTATCCCGGTAATGGGTGGTCATAGTGAAAGTGTAAACGTGGAGTTTGAAAAAGAATTTGAATTAGTCGATATCAAACAAATTTTGCAAGCAGCACCCGGAGTAGTGTTGGTAGATGAGCCTGCTCAACAAGCGTATCCTATGCCAATGGATGCACACGAGAGAGACGAAGTGTTTGTAGGAAGATTACGCAGAGATGAGTCACAACCGCGCACACTAAATGCCTGGATTGTATCCGATAATCTTCGAAAAGGGGCAGCTACCAATGCTATTCAAATTGCTGAATATCTGGCAGCACAAAAATTGATTTAGCAGACTATATTCCCAGCAGATTTATAAATTCCTGTTCGTTGATAATGTGTATCGAAGGAATTTTTTTTGCTTTTTCTAATTTACTGCCAGCTTCCTCCCCTGCTACCAGGTAATTTAATTTGGCACTCACGCCACTTAACAAGTGACCTCCGTTAGTTCTCACCATTTCTTCTGCCTCACTTCTTTTTAATTTGGAAAGTGTGCCCGTAAAAAGAAAGGTTTTACCAATGAGGTTGCCAGTGACAGGCGATTCTTTCTTTTCATTTTTAAGTGTCAATCCTAATTTTTCCAGTGCTTTCAGCAGGGCAATATTCTCAGCATTGCTGAAGAACTGAAAAATACTACTGGCCACTTTTGTGCCTACATCTTCTAATTGTTGTAGTTCTTCCTCCGTGAATTGTTGAAAATCTAATAAATGTGTAACTGCATTGGCTAAGGTTCGTGCAGTGGTTTCACCCACGTATCTGATGCCTAACGCATAAATCAATCGATGGAGAGGTTGTTTTTTAGAGAGTGCAATGGCTTGTTGTAAATTGTCAATAGACTTTTTACCAAAACCTTCTAAGGTGGCTATTTGTGTAAAATCAAGTGTGTAGATGCCTGGAATATCATGGAGTAAACCCAGTTCCACAAATTTTCTGATATTGGCCTCTCCAAACCCCCGAATATCAAGTGCGTCCTTACTAACAAAGTGAATGATTCGCTCTACTATTTGAGCCGGACATTCTGTATTGATACACCGCCACACGGCTTCTTCTTCTTCCTTAAATAACTTACTGGCACAAACAGGACAAACACTTGGAAACAGAATCGATTTTTCTTTTCCTGATCGCGCTTCGGTATGTGATTTTACAATCTGTGGAATTACGTCTCCGGCTCTTTCGATTAATACCTGATCGCCAATTCGTAGATCTTTTTCTGCAATATATTCCTGGTTATGTACGGAGATACTTGAAACCATCACGCCACCAACAGCAACGGGTTCTAATTTAGCAACTGGTGTAACGGCTCCGGTTCGTCCAACCTGAAATTCAATGCCAATTAATTTTGTAGTGGCCTGTCTGGCTTTGAATTTGTATGCAACGGCCCAACGAGGATGATGAGAAGTCATACCCAATTTTTCTTGCAGTGCAACTTCATTCACTTTTATAACCATCCCATCAATTTCATAGGGAAGGGTATCGCGTATTGCTTCAAATGCCAGGCAATACTCAATTACTTCTTGAATGGTATTAAATACTTTTTTTTCACGTTCCGGGCTTCTGAATCCTAAGTCCCAAAGTAGACTTAGTGTATTGGCATGTGTTTGCAGTGCCACCGGCCATTGTTCTTCTTTTTGCAAGGAGAAATAGCTTAAGTGGTATACAAATACTTCCAGATTACGCTTGGCCACTTCTCTGGGATCTTTCAGCCGTAGTGTGCCACTAGCCGCATTACGCGGATTTGCTAACAGTGCCAAACCCTGTGCGGTTAAGCTTTGATTATAGCTGTTAAAATTTTCTTTATTAATCAACACTTCTCCGCGAATCTCTGCTTGCTGTATTCCATAGGCAGCGAAAGGAGCTGTTAAAGGAACAGAATGTATTTGTCGAATATTATTGGTTACCTCATCTCCTGCTACACCGTCTCCACGAGTTGCCGCCCGCACTAATTTATCATTTTCATAAATCAATGAGATACTGCCTCCATCAAATTTGGGTTCCACACAATAACTTATTGCTGTAAGCCCTGATAATTCTCGCACTTTTCTGTCAAAATCAAGTAAGTCCTCAGCATTGTAAGAATTATCCAAGGATAACATAGGTACCAGGTGTTGTGCAGTGGGAAATTCTTTTGTTAATTCATGTGCCACACGTTGGGTAGGGGAATCAAGACTGATTAGTGTTGGATTTTCTTTTTCAATTTTCTCAAGTGCCTTGAAAAGTTGATCGTACGCATAATCAGAAAGCAACGGATCCGATAAAATATAATACCGGTTTTCATGAAAACGCAGGACCGCTCTCAGCTCTTCAATGGCAGCAGCGGGTATTCCCTTTTTTAGTGCCAGAAGCAGGGTTTGGGTTCGCTCCATCCATTTGGGGGTCTGCTCTTTCCTGTACATGTGCGCTAAGCTATAAGTAAAATTCCAACTATTTAATGTGTTTCAGATACATATTACTTGTTATATTCGTAATTGCCGAAAATGCTGCCATATGAAAAGGATCCTTCTGCTTGTGACACTGATCTGCGGGTCAGTCTTTGCCTCTGTTGCACAATTATTAACCTGGACGCCTGTATTTCCAAAGGATAATGACAATTTATCCGTGGTAGTTGATGCTACCAAAGGAAACAGAGGGTTAAATGGTTATTCCAACACAAGCGATGTCTATGTACACACAGGTGTTATTACAAATCTGAGTACCTCCTCTTTTGATTGGAGGTATGTAAAGTTTGGAGCCCAAAGTCCCTGGGGTCAACAGGTAGCGGGATTACAAGCAACTTCAATGGGTAGTAATAAATGGCGGTATGACATTACAAATGTTCGCAGTTTTTACGGGGTACCGGCAGGGGAAACAATTCTAAAAGTGGCCATCCTTTTTAGAAATGGAAATGGATCATTAAAGCAAACTAATACGGACGGGTCTGATATGTTTATCCCGATCTATAGCAATGAACTACAAGTTCGTTTTTCAGAACCTCCCTATCAACCTACCTCAACACCTGCTCCTGAACCTATCAATTTACAAGTAGGACAAACACTTCCGGTAACGGCAATCACTAGCTTGTCTGCCACTTCACTACGACTAATTCATAATGGAACCCCCCTCCAAACGGCTGCTAATGCTACCACCGTTTCAGGGAATGTATCCATAACAGCATCAGGTGATCAAACCGTAATTGCAGAAGCCATTTCAGGGGCCACCACTAAGCGAGATACCCTTCGTTTTTTTGTAAGCGGCGGAGTCACTACCGCTCCACTTCCGGTTGGTGTGCGTGATGGAATTAATTACGAACCGGGGAATACCAGCGTGGTGTTAGTGCTCTATGCCCCAGGTAAATCACGTGTTTCGGTGATTGGAGATTTTCCAGGAAGTAACTGGCTGGAACAATCAGCTTTTGCAATGAATCGTACCCAGGATGGAAATTACTGGTGGTTACGTATCACAGGTCTCACACCAGGCACAGAATATGCTTTTCAATATTTAGTGGATGGTACCTTGAAAGTAGGGGATCCCTATGCAGAAAAAGTATTGGATCCCTGGAATGATCAATACATCACACCGGCTACCTATCCTAATCTTAAACCGTATCCTACCGGAAGAACCACCGGCATCGTGAGTGTGTTACAAACTAATGAACCTTCCTATAATTGGACAGTCACCAATTTTACGCGTCCTGATAAAAGAGGATTAGTGATTTATGAAATGTTACTACGCGATTTTGTAGCCGCGCATGATTGGAAAACATTACGTGATACACTTTCTTATTTACAAAGATTAGGAGTCAACGCAATTCAGTTAATGCCTGTAGGTGAATTTGATGGCAATGAAAGTTGGGGGTATAATCCATCTTACTTCTTTGCTCCTGATAAATATTATGGCACTAAGAATGCTTTGAAGGAATTTGTTGATACCTGTCACCGAAGAGGGATAGCAGTTATTCTGGATATGGTATTGAATCATACTACTGGCAGTAATCCGCTTGCCGCGCTTTATTGGAACAGCTCCAGTAATCAACCCGCTTCCAATAATCCTTGGCTTAATGAAACAGCCAGACATCCGTTTAATGTGTTCAATGACTTTAACCATGAAAGTTTAGTTACGCGTTACTTCAGTAGCCGTGTCATGGAACATTGGTTAAAAGAGTATAAAGTGGATGGCTATCGATTTGATCTCTCCAAGGGGTTTACACAAAATAATACAGGAACGGATGTGGCTGCATGGGGAAGATATGATGCTAGCCGGGTTGCCATTTGGAAACGCTATTACGATACCATGCAATTAAAATCTCCGGGTAGTTATGTGATTCTCGAACATTTTGCAGACAACACGGAAGAAATTGAACTTTCTAACTACGGTATGTTGCTATGGGCAAACAATACCTATCAGTTTCAAGAAGCTGCCATGGGATTTTTACCGAACTCAAATTTTAGTGGTAACATTTTTACTGCAAGAGGATGGACTAAGCCGCATTTGGTAGGATATATGGAAAGCCATGATGAAGAACGGTTGATGTACAAATCGCTTCAGTTTGGTAATTCATTTGGAACCTACAATATTAGAAACCTGGCTACCGCGCTAAAACGCATGGAGTTAACTGCAGCATTTGGCACGCTGATACCAGGACCCCGTATGATCTGGCAATTTGGTGAAGTGGGTTATGATTTTTCCATTAATCATTGTCCAGATGGCACCGTTAACAATAATTGCAGGACTTCCAACAAACCCATTCGCTGGGATTATCAAACAATAGCAGATCGCAAAGCAGTATTTACTGTATACAGTAAGTTGAATCAACTTAGACAACACCCTCTTTATAAAAATAATTTTACCTCTGACAGGATTGTGCATTCGCTCAATGGACCATTCAAATGGCTACAGTTAACAACGGATACTTCTAATATTGTTGTATTGGGCAATTTTGATGTAGCTGCTTCACAGGCTTCCATTACATTTCCCAATGCGGGAACCTGGTATGATTATTTGTCTGGTGCAACTTTTAATGCTACTGGAGCAGGTCAATCTATTTTACTACAGCCGGGCGAATACAAAGTTTATGTGAATCGAAATATTACCAATACCGGTGGAGGTGGTGGCACAGGAGGGGGTGGAGGAGGTACTGGTGGAGGTGGAACCGTTACTACCTTTAGCGCAAAAGTGCTTCCCAATTTGATTAGCCGCACAGTTAGTGGCACCAATGCGGTAGACTTGGTATTGGGAATTCCCACTGCTGGTATTGTAACTGCTACAGTATTTAACTTGGCAGGGCAACAGCTATCAGTGGTACAAAATGGATCATTGACAAATGGCACACATAGAGTTTCCTTGCAACAGCAAATGCAAGGACTTTCTGCTGGCAATTATTTTATAAAAGTGACAGCTCCCGGTGCAGAGACGGTGGTTCGATTTGTAATTCAATAAGCAACAAGTATGCCTACTACAAAGCTAAAATTTAAAAGCGCTGCATCCGAAAAAAGAAATCGGCAAGATTACTTCAACATTGCTGTTTCAGTAGATTGTGTGATTCTCGGCTATGAGAATAAAGAATTAAAAGTGTTGTTGATTGAGTCTGACCTGGAAGAATTTAATGGGTTACATTCTCTTTTGGGAGATTTAGTTGACCCTCATGAAGATTTAGATGCAGCTTCTTATCGAGTTTTAAAAGATAGAACAGGATTGGATGATGTGTATTTGGAACAGGTGCAGTCTTTTGGAAATATTCAACGTCACCCATCAGGCCGTGTAGTTACCACTGCCTATTATTCATTAGTAGATATCAGAAATCATCGACTTCAGTTAAGTCATAAAGCAGTTTCATGGCATACAGTAAGCGAAATACAAAAATTAGCATTTGATCATAAAGAGATATTGGATACTTGCCTCAAACGTTTGCGTGAACAAGTGATGGAAAGACCTATTATTTTCAATTTGCTCCCCCCCAAGTTCTCTTTACGTGAGCTTCAGGAGGTCTATGAGGCTATTTTAGGGGTGGGGTTAGACCGGAGAAATTTCAGGAAAAAAATCATGCTAAAGGATTGGATGACAGACCTTAAGGAGATGGAAACCGATGTTCCACACCGTCCTGGAAGGCTCTATAAAGTAGGTGCCCGTTAAAAAGTTAAACAAGAAATTTTGCTGAATTAAAATTTTCTTAATATTGTGTATCGTATACACATTTAGTGTGTCCCCAAATCTGATTGCTTAACCATTAATGATTGCTTATGTCATTATCTAGACTCTCGAGAGTGTTTGGCATTGTAATGCTAACACTCGTTGCGCAACTTTCTTATGCGCAGGATAGAGTGATTACCGGAAAAGTTACTGATGCCAATGGTGCGCCACTTACAGGAGTGAGTGTTACTGTCAAGGGAAGTAATGCCGGCACTCAATCTGACGCACAGGGACAGTTTCGAATCAGTGTTGCTTCTACTGTCAATACACTGGTACTTTCCTCTGTTAATTTTACAACGCAGGAAGTTTCCATTCAGGGTGTAACCACTGTGAATGTGGTTTTGGCTGCTGCCAACAGCACACTGGGTGATGTGGTGGTGGTAGCTTATGGTACACGTCGTAAGACAGACCTGACTGGTGCTGTTACGGCTGTCTCTGCCAAAGATTTCCAGAAGGGAAATATCAACTCATCTGAGCAACTCCTCGTGGGTAAAGTAGCAGGTCTTTCTATCACTACAGGTGGTGGTGCTGCAGGAGGTGGAAGCCGAATCCGTATTCGCGGTGGTGCTTCACTTAATGCAAGTAACGACCCATTGATTGTAATTGATGGAGTACCTGTTGATGGAAATGGCGTATCAGGGTCTGCCAACTTGCTGAATACAATCAACCCCAATGATATTGAGTCAATGACCATCTTGAAAGATGCTTCTGCAACTGCCTTGTATGGTTCACGTGCTTCTAACGGGGTGATCATTGTTACTACTAAGAAAGGCACAAAAGGAGCACTTCGTTTCAACTTTAGCAATACTACTTCAGTGGGAATGATTACTGATTATGTGGATGTGCTAACGGCTGATGAAGTACGCGATATCATAAATAAAGATGCTGTTGCAACTGGAAGCAACATGTATAAAAACATGTTGGGCACTGCCAACACTGATTGGCAAAAAGAAATTTATCAAGCCGCCATTGGAGCTGATAATACTATCAGTGCTTCTGGAAGCCTTGGTAATATTCCTTTCCGTGCTTCGCTCGGTTACTTAAACCAAAATGGTATTCTTCGTACTAATAATTTCAGTCGTATCTCTACTGCTATCAATCTTTCTCCCAAATTGTTGAATGATAATCTATCATTGAATATCTCAGTGAAGGCTTCTCAAACACGTAACAATTTTGCCAATGAGGGCGCGATTGGAAATGCAGTGAGCTTTGACCCTACAAAACCGGTTTTGAGTGGCAATAACAGATGGGGAGGTTATTATGAGTGGTTAAATGGTGCCGTTCCAAATGATCTTTCTAACCGTAATCCGGTTGCCTTATTAATGTTACGTGATAATCGTTCTACGGTTAACCGTATGATTGGTAATGTACAAGCCGAATATAAACTTCCATTCCTACCAGATTTAAAAATCCAAGCCAATGTAGGTATGGATTTTGCAGCTGGAAGTGGAAATAACAATATAGACTCTGTAGCAGCTACCAATTATGTGACTGGAGGTCGTCGTCAATACTACGAGCAACAAAAAATTAACCAGTTGGCTGATGTAGGGTTATTCTACTCCAAAGAGGTGAAAAGCATCAAGAGTAAAATTGATGTGTTGTTAACGCACAGCTATCAGAGCTTTGTTACCGATGTATCTAATTTCCCTGCATTAAGCTATCGCGCCATATTTGATCGCGCGAATCCTGCGAAAAAAGATACCATCATTGGCACCGAGCCTGTATTCTTAACGGATCGTCCGGAGTACAGATTGGAATCGTATATCGGAAGAATCAACTACACGTTGATGGATAAATACTTGTTGACTGCTACGATCCGTAGCGATGCAAGTTCTAAGTTGAATCCTAAAGATCGTACAGGTTATTTCCCTTCACTGGCATTGGCCTGGAAAGCACGCGATGACTTTTTCCGCAACTCCAGCAAGGTGAATGATTTAAAATTCCGTTTTGGATGGGGAGTTACTGGTCAGCAAGATGGAATCAGCTACTATTCCTATCTGCCGCGCTATACAGTTAGTAATAACACAGCGATGCAGCAATTCGGTACGGCTTGGGTTAATTACCTGCGTCCTGCGGGTTATGATCCTTCTATACGTTGGGAAACTACTACTACCACCAACCTCGGTTTGGATTATGGATTCTTCAATAACCGAGTAAGTGGTTCGGTTGATTTTTACAAGCGTAAAACAAAAGACTTGTTAGCAAATGTGGCAGTAGCTTCTGGTGCCAATTTTGTAAACGAGATTGTTACCAACGTAGGTAATATCAACAGTGAAGGGGTAGAGGTAACCTTAAATTTGGTACCTATACGCAATAAAAACGTGACCTGGGATATTAATATGAATTACACCTACAACAAAGCCACCATCACAAACCTGTTACGTAATCCTGATCCTAAATTCAAAGGACAAGAAGTTACAGGAATTGGGGGTGGTACCGGAAATACAATCGGTATTCATGCGGTAGGTTATTCACCCAACAGCTTCTATATGTTGAAGCAGATTTATGATCAAAATGGTAAGCCAATTGAAGGCCTATTTGAGGATACCAATCGTGATGGTTTAATCAATAACGATGATCGTCAAATCAGTCAGAAGCCAGCAGCCGATGTATTGTTAGGTTTCAGCACTTCTCTGAGTATTAAGAAATTCTCTTTTGGAGTTGCCGGCCACGGTATGTTGGGTAATTACCTCTACAACAACGTAAATTCTAATAACGCAACCATGCGTTCCATTAAGAATCCCGTACAGTTTATTGGTAATGCAACACGTGATTTATTGACAACCAATTTCAATAACAACTGGTACTTGTCTGACTACTACTTGGATAATGCTTCCTTTTTCCGTATTGATAATATCAATTTCGGGTATGAAGCTGGGCGCGTGTTCAATGACAAAGCCACTTTACGTGTGAATGCTAGTATCCAGAATGTTTTTATGATTACAAAATATGGCGGACTGGATCCTGAGAATGCGGGTGATGGTGGTGTAGATGGCAACATATACCCACGCCCTCGTGTGTACTCAATTGGCTTCAATCTTGACTTTTAATTTTAAAATCAACGCATCATGAAAAATATAGTCATCAAAAACACATTGTTGCTGGGAGTAGTTCTCTTTCTCAGTGCTTGTGCAAAAAAGTTGGATTTATTTCCACCCAATGACCTGACTTCAGCAGATGTTTACTCCACTGCTGCCGGATATCGTCAGGTATTGGCTAAAGTATATGGAGGACTGGCTACCACTGGTAACAGTGGTCCTGCTGGTGCTTCTGATATTCAAGGATTGGATGAAGGTTCTCAATCACCTTTTCTTCGTGGTTTCTTTAACTGTCAGGAGCTTCCTACTGATGAAGCAGTAGTATCTTGGAATGACCAAACCATCAAAGATTTCCATAATCTTAGCTACTCCAGTGCTGATCCTTTCTTAAAAGGAATGTATGCACGTCCAATTTATAACATCATGGTAGCTAACGAGTACCTCCGTGAGTCTACTGATGAAAAATTAGCTGCTCGTAAGTTGAGTGCTGATGAAGTAAATGCTATCAAAGCTACACGCCCAGAAGCGCGCTTCCTTCGTGCTTTCAATTACTGGGTGATGATGGATCTGTTCGGTCGTTCAACTTTTATCACAGAAGCCAATCAGGTAGGAACTACCCTGCCTCAGGAAATTTCTAGAGCTAATCTCTTCAACTATATTGAAGCAGAATTGAAAGCTGTTGAGAATGAATTAAAAAATCCTCGTACCAATGAATATGGTCGTGTAGACAAAGGCGCTGCATGGGCTTTGTTGGCACGTATGTATTTGAATGCACAGGTGTACACGGGTTCTGCTCGTTGGAGCGATGCAATCACTTACGCTAGTAAAGTAATTGCAGGTGGTTATTCGCTGCATGGCAACTACCGTGAATTGTTCATGGCGGATAATGATAAGCGTACTAACGAAATCATCTTTGCTATTACATGCGACGGATTGAAAGCTCGTTCTTACGGTAACACTACTTTCTTTATCCACGCCGCTGCGGGTGGAGATTATGCAGATTTTGGAACCAACCAAGGTTGGTTTGGCTACCGTGCTACAAAAGGACTAGCGGATCGCTTTCCTGATTTAACAGGAGCTACCGATCGTCGCGCTATGTTTACCACTTCCTTGTACGGTACTAGTCCTGCTCAAATCTCTATCAATGATGTAGCAGATTTCAGCAATGGGCTACACGTAAATAAGTGGAGAAATATTCGCTCTGACGGACAGCCAGTTTCTGATGCAACTCGTTATTGGTCAGATATCGATTTCCCTCTTTTCCGTTTATCTGAAATGCATTTGATCTACATCGAAGCAACACTTCGTGGCGGAACAGGTGGTGACGCTGCTACAGCATTGGCTTATATCAACGCCATCCGTAGGCGTGCACACAATGGAAGTTCATCAGCTGATATTACTGCCAGCCAGTTAACGCTTGATTTTGTTCTAGATGAAAGAGCACGTGAGTTGTACTGGGAAGGACACAGAAGAACTGACTTGATTCGTTATGGTCGCTTAACTACGGGTACCTACCTATGGCCTTGGAAAGGTGGTGTAGCTTCTGGTACTGCAGTGGATAGCAAGTATAATTTATTCCCTGTACCGGCCTCTAACAGAACTTCTAACCCAAACCTGAGCCAAAACCCCGGCTTCTAATCAACAATAAAATTGATTGCCATGAAAAACATAGCAAAACTTCTGTTAGGATCCTTCCTCTTGATGGGGATTGTTTCCTGCGATAAAGAAGAAAATCAAATCATGTACCTGGGTGGCACCAACCCTGTGTTGTCTACCACAGCTACAGCACCCATTGTTCTTCGTAAAGAGAACAGAGATCAAGTTGGTCTGGTGTTGAATTGGACAAACCCTAATTACCGTTTTACTACGGGAGTTAGTTCTCAAGATGTTACTTACCTATTACAAGTTGATACGGTAGGCGGGAACTTTGCCAGTCCTAATAAGCAAGAACTTGCCATTGCCAAGGAATTGGGAGCCCGTATGACTGTAAGAGATTTGAATACCGTATTAGGTAAAATGGAATTGCGTGCAGGTGTTGCATACAATATGCAAATGCGTGTGAGAGCTTCTTTGATCAATGGTACGGTTCCATTGCTTTCTAACACTATCACCGTTCGTATTACACCTTACCTGGATTTTGCGGTTGAGCCTCCAGGAACTGAAGCAGGTGGATACAATGATGCAGGTCTTTGGGCCATTGGGGATGCGTTTGCCTCTGGTTGGAGTAATCCAATGGGTGCTCCGTATAATGTATCGCAGAAGTTCAGAAGAGATGCCAGCAACCCATTGCTATACATTTTAGATGATGTAACTTTTAATGCAGGTGGTTATTACAAGTTGATCCAAACACAAGGAGTTTGGGGAACACAATACCACGCGTTAGCACCAGCAGCTGCATTGGGAGGTGAATTTGAAAAGCGCGACGCTGACCCTGCGTTTCAAAGCCCGGGAGCTGGTCGTTACAAAATAGAAGTAAACTTCCAGACTGGTAAATACAAATTAACCAGACTCTAAACCTAAAAACGTACTGCCATGAAAAATATGCGTAAACTCTTTTATCTGGGTCTGGTACTGGGAATCGCAGCCTGTACTAAAGTAGCTGACCTGCCTTTTTACAAGCCAGGTAATGCTGTAGTACTTAGCTCCAACTTTACCAGTGTAACATCTACATTGGCGGATAGTACCCGCAATGTGATCAGTTTTAACTGGACTAACCCAAATCACGGGACAGATTCTGCTAACTATAAATACGTTCTCTCTATTGATTCAGCAGGTCGCAACTTTAGCCGTGTAGTAACTAAAACTGTAATGGGTGTTCGCAACACCGCTATTACAGGTCGTGAGTTAAATGGTATTTTGCTGAATTATGGTTTTGCATTAGGACGAACACATTCACTCGATGTGAAAGTGGCTTCTTCTTATGGTAATAATAATGAGAAGTTAGAGTCTAATGTACTTCGCATTACTGTAACGCCGTTTGAAGATCCTTCTGTGTTAGTATCTCAAAACGCAACCTTGTCTCCTAGTTTAGCTACTTCAAATGATCCTGGTAACACATTTACCTGGACACGTTCATTTGTTGGGTATACTAGTGATATTACGTACACGTTGCAATATGATTCTGCCGGAAAGAATTTTGCTTCTCCTCGTGATTTTGCTGTAGGGGCAAATCGTTTGAATGTAACCTTGACCAATTTTGAAATGAACGAAACGGCTTTGAATGAAGGTGTTGCTGGTGGCAATCCAGGAAGAATAGAATATCGCGTTCGTGCGGTAACAGCACAAGGCGCTACCTCTTTCTCCAATACAGTTAACGTATTGATCAATACCTATGTTCCCATCCTTCGTTTCTACATGCCTGGTGGCTATCAGTCTGCAACTGGTAATGGTAACAACTGGGATCCCGGAACAGCCCCTGAGCTGATTCGTGATATTCGTCCAGAAGCGATGAATAAATTATATTACACCTATATTTATTTGCCTGCTAACGCAGAGTTTAAAGTAACACAGGGTCGTGACTGGGCAATTAACTATGGTGGAACCAATAATAACCTGGCTCAGAATGGTGCAAACTTCTCTGTAAGCACTGCAGGTGTTTACCGTATTTCAATTGACCGCGCTAATATGAAATACGATATCCGCGAAGGTCGTATGGGATTTGTGGGTGGTGCTACAGGTGCCGGTTGGAATCCTGGTGCTTCCTTCCCCAACTATGCGATGGGACATCCTGAAAAAAATCTATTTGTAGGATTAACTAACCTTAATTCCTCTGGCGGTTGGAAGTTGATTGACTTCAACAACTGGAACAGTGGTGATATTACAGCTGTTAATGCACGCAGTTACGGATCTAACGGTGGCAGTGGATCTGCTATGGAAGTAAATGGTCCTAATATGCCTGATGTAAGTGCAACAGGTCGTTACCGTGTAATCTGGGATGGTCGCAACGTTAATGGTATCCGTTATGAAATTTCTCCTGCTAGTGAAATGCGTGTAGTAGGTGATGGATTGACTGGTGTTGCTGCTTGGAATCCAGGAGCCAGCCCACAAATGACATACGGTGGTAATGGCGTTTGGACTATTACTGTTGCATTGGAAGCTAATAAGGATATCAAATTCTTAGCGGGTAATGCATGGGGTGCTTTCGATTATGAGGATGCTAGTGGCGGAAGTCAGTCTACTGGTTCACCTCGCCGTATCAAGTGGGATGGTGGTCCAAATTTCAAGACACCAACTACAGCTGGCACCTATACAATCACGTTGAATGAAAACACACAGACTGTTACTATCAACTAATTGACGGTTCTATTGGATAAAGAGCGGCTCCAACTCGGGGCCGTTCTTTTATCTTTAAATAAATAGCATTGCTGCAATTGATGACAATCAGACTTATTATAATATCATTCATTTTTTCGAGCAGTATTTTAGTAAGCTGTGGTAAAAAAAATATGCCGCCTACTCCCACCAATCAATTCCTGGTTAAGGGAGCTGATATCAGCTGGATCACGGAGATGGAGGCAGCGGGTCGTAAGTTTTATACTGCTAATGGTACCGAAACAGACCCAGTTTTATTGATGAAAGAATTAGGATTCAATGCTATCAGATTGCGCGTTTGGGTAAATCCTGCAGAGGGCTGGAATGGTTTGCAAGATGTAATACAGAAAGCGATGCGAGTCAGGCAAGCGGGGCTAAAGCTTTTGCTAAATTTCCATTACAGTGATAGTTGGGCTGATCCTGGTAAACAAAATCCACCGGCTGCTTGGTCCGGGCTTGGAGTAGGTGCCCTTTGTGACTCTGTTCGTTCTCATACATCTCGTGTCCTTACAGCTTTAATTCTTCGGGGCGTTACACCAACCTGGGTTCAAATTGGTAATGAAACCAATGATGGAATGCTTTGGCCCTTGGGAAAAGCATCACAACAAATGGGGAATTATGCCAGTTTTTTTAAAGCCGGTTATGAAGCGGTTAAGCAAATAGATCCCGCTATTAAAGTGATGGTGCATTTGTCCAATGGTTATGATGCCGGGTTATTTCGCTGGAATTTAGAAGGGCTCAAACAAAATGGGGCGGTATGGGACTTGATTGGGCTTTCACTCTACCCAACGCAATCAAATTGGCCTGAATTAGTGACGCAATGCAAAGCCAATATGATAGAGCTGGTGAATCGTTACAACACACCTGTAATGGTTTGCGAAGTGGGAATGCCATGGGATCAAGCTGATGCTTGTTATCTGTTCTTAAAAGAATTACAAACACAACTTCGTTCCATCCCCGATCAAAAAGGTCTGGGACTTCTATATTGGGAACCTCAATCTTACGGAAACTGGAAGGGGTATACCCTCGGTGCATTTGAGAATTCCGGTCGCCCGACAAGGGCTTTGACGGCTTTTCAGTAGTGACTAAAAAAGCTGGTCAAAATATTTATTGATAATCAATCTATTACAAAGGCCTCTCCAAAAATTAATCCTTTTTTTCAAGGTGGTGTAATCGGGCCCGCTTACCTTTGCGGTCCATTTTTAATCAGGTTCCGGGATAGCGGGACCTCAAATAAAACATCATGAGTAAACTACATTTCACTACCAAACATGCGAACGAGGCTACCGTAAAGCGCAACTGGTTTGTTGTGGACGGTACTAATCAAACCGTGGGTCGTATGTGTTCCCGTATTGCAGCTGTATTACGCGGAAAAAACAAAGCCAGCTACACTCCACACGTAGACACAGGGGATTATGTAATTGTAACCAATTGTGAAAAGGTTGTATTGACCGGCAACAAACTGGATCAAAAAATGTATGACCATTTTACGGGTTATCCAGGCGGTTTAAAAGAAGAAGTGGCTTCCAGTTTATTGAAGCGTCGTCCAGAAGTGGTTATCGAGCGCGCTGTAAAAGGAATGCTCCCTAAAAACAGATTGGGTCGCAAAATGATCAAAAAATTATTTGTGTACCAAGGTGCTGCACACCCACATGGCGCACAACAACCTAAGGAACTTAAATTCTGAAATCAATCGTACAAATAACTAATCAATGGAAAAGCAAAAGAACAGCGTAGGTCGTCGTAAAGAAGCCGTAACACGCGTTTTCGTTACTAAGGGTGACGGAAAAATTACGGTGAATGACAAAGACTACAAACAATATTTTTCTCTGGTTTATTTACAAAATCAAGTAGAACGTCCGCTCAAAACTGTTGAAGTGATGGGCAAATACGATGTAAAAATTAATGCTGCTGGTGGAGGCGTAAAAGGACAAGCAGAAGCTGCTATGTTGGGTATTTCCCGCATATTGGTAGACTTGAATCCTGAATTTCGTCCGGCACTGAAAGCTGCGGGATTATTGAAACGTGATCCACGTTCTGTAGAGCGTAAGAAATTCGGTCACAAGAAAGCACGTCGTAGCTACCAGTTCTCCAAACGTTAATCGCCTTCAATCAATTTTAAAGTACTTATACTTCATATGGAAAATAATACATCTTTACAACAGCAACTTCTCGAAGCCGGTGTACATTTTGGTCACCTGAAAAAGAAGTGGAATCCCAAGATGTTGCCTTACATCTTTGCTGAAAAGAAAGGTATTCACATCATCGACCTGAACAAAACGGTTGATTGTTTACAAGAAACGGCAGCTGCGTTAAAGCAAATTGCACGTAGCGGTAAGAAGATCCTTTTTGTTGGAACAAAAAAACAAGCCAAGGATATAGTGAATGAGTGTGCCAAGCGTGTTAATATGCCTTATGTAACAGAACGTTGGTTAGGGGGTATGTTGACCAACTTCAACACCGTTCGTAAGAGCGTAAAAAAAATGCAGAGCATTGAAAAGATGCTGGGCGATGGTTCTTTTGAAAGTATTACAAAGAAAGAGCGTCTGACCCTCAGCCGTGATAAAGACAAAATGGAAAAAGTATTAGGTGGTATCTCTCAATTGGGACGTATACCTGCTGCGTTGTTCTTGGTTGATATCGGGCATGAGCATATTGCACTAGCTGAAGCGAAGCGCTTAGGCATTACCACCTTTGGTTTGGTGGATACAAACTGCGATCCTAATAAAGTGGATTTTGCGGTACCTGCTAACGACGATGCTACTAAATCAATTGCTATTCTGGTTAACTATATTACTGCAGCAATTGAGGAAGGATTAGCAGAGCGTCAAGCAGCTAAGGATGACGAAACGGAAGAAACTACCGATGACGAAAAAGAAAGAAAAGCGGCTAAACTTTTAGCTGAAGCCGAAGCGGAAGGTGGACGCGGTGGTGCTCGTCGTGGTGGAGGAGGTGGAGCCGGAACACGTCGTCGTACCACAGGTGGTAGCGTAAGTCGCGGACCTGGTGGAGCCCGTAAGTAATTTATTTTTTAATTAGTTCTGTAGCGTACACGCAAGTGTTCGCCTTAAAAATTATTAATCATTATGAGTACTGTAACTATTAGTGCACAGGATATCAATAAACTTCGTCAGACAACCGGCGCCGGAATGATGGATTGCCGTAAAGCATTGACTGAAACAAATGGTGATTTTGAATCGGCCATTGATTGGTTGCGTAAACAAGGACAAAAAGTGGCTGCTAAGCGTAGTGATCGCGAAGCAAAAGAAGGCGTTGTGATTGCACAAACTACTGCTGATAACAAAACAGGGATTGTAGTATGTGTCAGTTGCGAAACTGATTTCGTATCTAAGAATGCAGACTTTGTTGCTTTTGGAAAAAGTATTGCCGATGCTGCGATAGCTAACAATGTAAACTCGCTCGATGAGTTGATGAATGTAAAAATTGGTGCCTTGACTACTGCTGGTTTGGTAGATGAGAAATTAGCAACCATTGGCGAAAAAATTGGTGTCACAAAATTTGAGCGTATTGACGCGCCTTATGTAGCTTCTTATATCCATGGTGCTTACCGTATTGGTGTGTTGGTGGGTATGGACAAGCCTGCTGCAGAAGCCGGTAAAGACGTAGCTATGCAAATTGCAGCCTTGAATCCGGTTGCTGTTGATGCCGCTTCTGTTCCTGCTGAAGTGATTGAGCGTGAAAAAAGTATTGTTGTAGAGTTGATGAATCAGGATCCTAAAATGGCCGGAAAGCCTGCAGAAATGATCGCTAAGATTGCTGAAGGTAAAATGGGTGCTTTCTTCAAGGAGCAAACCCTCACGGCCCAGGCGTTCGTAAAAGATGCCAGTAAGTCAGTAGGGGATTACCTGAAAGAATCTGGCGATGTAAAAGTGACTAGCTTTAAGCGTGTAGCATTAGGCTAATGCATAGTTGCTTTAAAAGAATATAAGCGTCCGTTACCACGGGCGCTTTTTTTTGCCCTTTTAATTTGGTTATCTTCGTTCACCAAAGACAACTGCATGTTACCTGTTTACAAACGCGTTTTATTGAAATTATCGGGGGAGGCCCTGATGGGGGATAAAAGTTTTGGATTTGACACCTCCATTATTTCCCAATATGCTAAGGACATTAAAGCCATTACCGAATTAGGTGTGCAAGTGGCTGTTGTAATTGGTGGGGGTAATATTTACAGAGGAATGAACGAACAGGAAACTGGAATAGAGCGGGCGCACGGCGATTATATGGGCATGTTGGCTACGGTAATCAACGGCATGGCCTTGCAAGCGGGGTTAGAAAAAATTGGCGTATACACCCGGTTACAAAGTGCTATCAAAATGGAACAAATAGCGGAACCTTATATACGTCGGAGAGCCATTAGACATTTACAAAAAGGAAGAGTAGTGATATTTGGAGCTGGCACCGGTAATCCTTATTTCACCACAGATACCGCAGGTTCTTTGCGTGCAATCGAAATAGGAGCGGATGTGATTTTGAAAGGAACACGCGTGGATGGAATTTATACTGCTGATCCGGAAAAGGATTCTACAGCCACTCGTTTTGAGGAAATCAGTTTTTCAGAATGTTTATCCAAGCAATTAAAGGTGATGGATATGACTGCATTTACACTATGCATGGAGAATAAACTCCCCATCATTGTATTTAATATGAATCAACCTGGCAATCTCAGCAGGGTTGTAACCGGCGATAAAGTAGGAACACTGGTTAAATAAAAAAGGAAGCAAGGCTTCCTTTTTTATTGCGTATGCAAACCGTTTTATTTAGTTTTTTTAGGGGCTGCTTTTTTGGTAACCTTAGCAGGACGACTCTTGCCAAATGAACCTTTGAAGCGTTTTCCCTTAGCGGTTTTCTTATCACCTCTTCCCATGGTAGTATTGATTTAGTGGTTTATGTGTTTTGTTTAGAGTAATTCAGCTAACTCTTTGCCGGCCTTAAAGCGAGCAACTTTACGCGCTTTTATTTTAATTTTCTCTCCGGTTTTTGGATTTCTTCCATTGCGAGCGGCACGTTTGGAAACAGAAAAAGTACCAAAACCAACCAGCGTAACTTTACCGCCACCCTTTAGTGTTTTGCCAATGGCCTCAATCAATGAGTCAATTGCTTCGTTGGCTTGCGCTTTAGTTACTCCAGCATCATCTGCTACTTTATTAATCAAGTCTCCCTTATTCATGCATTAGGTTTTAAAAAGTGAAGAGGGACAAATTTAGCCGCTTTTTCATTTAGGAAAAAGAAAAATAGGTGTTATACACCCTTAATCCACGATTTTCATCAAGGTGCGAAAAGCAATAAACCGCTCACCCCATTTATCCAGCCCTTTTTTCCGTAACCCTGGCGCAAAATCAGCTAAATAACGCTTGTAATCTTCGAGTTTTCCTGTTTTGTATTGCACGGCAAATGTAGCCCCTTCCTCATCCACATTTTCCAGGAGTTCCAGCACGGTTGCGGTAGAAAAACACCCCGTCCCAATAACCTCAGGGATATGCTCTGTTTTTAACCAATGCACCCAGTCTTTGACAATAGCGTGGTCCACCTTTACTGTTACATTATAGATATACATGGATTATTTTTTTAATTCCAAGTAAACAGGGCAGTGATCAGAATGTTTTACAGCGGGCAATAAATACGCGTCTTTTATTTTTTTCTCAAGGGCTGAAGTAACATTGATATAGTCAATACGCCACCCTTTATTTTGTAGTCGCACGCTGGGAAACCGTTGACTCCACCAGCTGTAGTGATGCGGTTCCTGATTAATTTTTCTGAAGGTATCAGTCCAACCGCTTTCAAATAGCTTAGTCATCCAAGCGCGTTCTGCTGGCTGAAAGCCGGACGAATTTTTATTTCCCTTAGGGTCATGTATATCTAATTCTTGGTGTGCAATATTATAATCACCACATAAAATCAGTTGCGGATGTTTCTTTTTTAATTGTTCCAGCCAGTTGTAACATTCATCCAGCCATTGATATTTGTATTGCTGTCTTTCCTCGCCACTGGTGCCACTGGGGAAGTAGGCATTGATCAGTCGAATGTTACCAAAGTCTAACTGAATGACTCGTCCTTCCTCATCACTTATTCCATGCCCGTTGCCTAATTCTACATGCGTTGGTTTTATTTTAGTAAATACAGCAACACCACTGTATCCCTTTTTTTGGGCACTAAACCAGAAGTCTTGGTACCCCATTGCATGAAAGGGTTTGCAGTCCACATCCTCTTTTCTGGCCTTTGTTTCCTGTAGACAAATGATGTCTGCCGGGTTTGTTTGCAGCCATTCGAGCAATCCTTTTTTTATTGCTGCACGAATTCCATTTACGTTGTAAGATATGATCCGCATAATTTTGTGAAGTAGTTCAAGTTGCTTCCCTGCAAATGTCGGGATTGAAAAAGTAAATCTAACAACTATGTCATCTATACCACATAAAAAGCAGGAACCCCAACTGATTCACCCCAAACATCATGTTTACCTCGAAGGTCCAAAGAGTCGTGGCTATGAATTAGCATTTGCCTGGCGGGTATTCAAGCAATTTATTAAGGGGTTTCGTACGCTTCATTTTGTGGGTCCTTGTATTACGGTGTTTGGTTCTGCACGTTTTGGAGAGGAGCACCTCTATTATCAACAAGCACGTGAGTTCGGGAAGCGCATTGCGCAAATGGGTCTTACTACGCTCACGGGCGGAGGGCCGGGAATTATGGAGGCTGCTAATCGAGGGGCATTTGAAAATGGAGGACAATCCTTTGGCTGTAATATTGTGCTACCTTTTGAACAGAAGGAGAATCCTTATTTACACCGCTCGGTAACCTTTGAGCATTTCTTTGTACGCAAAGTGTTATTGGTAAAGTATTCGTATGCATTTGTAATTATGCCAGGTGGATTTGGTACAATGGACGAACTATTTGAAACCCTCACCTTGGTACAGACAAAAACAATTACTCGATTTCCTGTTATCTTATTTGGCAAAGAGTACTATCAATCATTGATGGATGTATTTGCAAAAATGCAACTGGACGGAACTATTTCTTCCGAGGATTTAGATCTATTACTTTTTACAGATGATGTGGAAGAGGCCATGGCGCATATTCAACGCTATATTCGCTCTAATTATCAGGTAAAGCCACGTAGAAGATTATGGTGGTTATTTGAGAAACGATAGAGTGCTTACCTTCGTGTGCTAAACAATTCGTATGAGTGGAGCAGAAATTTTAGGCTATGCAGCGGGGGCGGTAACCGCTTTTACGTTTATGCCACAGGTTATCAAAACCTGGCGTGATAAATCGGCGCGAGATATTTCGCTGACCATGTTCTTGATTGCCTTCATCAATGAGATCATGTGGTTGGTATATGGTTTCATGATTGACAATTTTGTGATTATTCTGACTAATGCGGTAATGTTGTTGATGTCTGGGATCATGATTGCACTCAAGCTGAAGTACGGAAAAGCATGAGCCCTGCTATTGATACGATTGTTTGGGATTTGGGCGGGGTATTAGTGGATTGGAGTCCCCTGTTTGTGTATCATCCGGAATATTTTACAAGTGCGGACGATCGAGATTATTTTTTTTCACATATCTGCACACAAGATTGGAATGAGCAACAAGATGCCGGTTATTCCTTACAGCAGGCCACCGATGACAAATTAGCTGCATTTCCTGATTCTAAATGGGAGCAGCCAATTCGAGATTTTTATGGGCGCTGGACCGATATGTTGCGCGGTCCGTTACCGGAAACGGTCGATATTTTTCGCCGGTTGAAAGCGCAACAACAATACAAATTTTTTGCTTTAACCAATTGGAGTGCCGAAACATTTCCTATTGCACTGGCTCGCTTTGATTTTTTACATTGGTTTGACGGGCGCTTAGTGAGTGGCCAAGAAGGCACTCGCAAACCTTTTCCTGAATTTTATCAATTATTGTTTTCTCGCTATCAAGTCAATCCCACATCCGCTGTTTTTATAGATGATAATCTACGTAATGTAAAAGCAGGGGAAGCACTAGGCCTGCGTGGCATTCATTTTCAATCCGCATCACAATTAAAAACGGAACTGAACCTATTAGGGATTACAGGGCACTAGCTCCTGTTGCTTGCCAATAATTACAGCTACAAATTATTGCAAGCTCCGTCAAACTATTCCAGCACAGGCCGTAACCATTTCTCAGCTTCTTCTAACGTCATTTGTTTACGCTTTGCGTAATCGGTAAGCTGGTCACGGTCAATTTTTCCTAATCCAAAGTAATGGCTTTGCGGATGTGCAAAATACCAGCCGCAAACAGAAGCAGGCGGATTCATGGCTAAACTCTCCGTAAGCGTAATGCCAATTTCCTCCGTAGCATTGAGTAAGGAGAATAGTTTTAGTTTTTCGGTGTGATCTGGACAAGCGGGATAACCCGGTGCCGGACGGATACCGTTATAATCTTCTCGAATTAATTGTTGGTTAGTCAGTGATTCATTTTTCTCGTAGCCCCAATATTCTTTTCGCACTTGTTCATGTAAATATTCGGCAAAGGCTTCTACCATTCGGTCAGCCAAAATTTGTACAATAATTTTATTGTACTCATCTTGTTCTGCTGCAAAGCGGTCAATATGTTTTTTAGCACCATGGATGGTTACGGCAAATGAACCCATGAAGTCGGTACCGAGTTCGGCAGGGCACACAAAGTCTGCTAAAGAAAAACTAGGTTGACCTACCGCTTTTTTAAGTTGCTGGCGCAAGAATTCTAATTGTACAGGGCCCTCTTCCGTTTGTAACGTAACTGTATCAGCATTATTACTTACCGCTGGCCAAAATCCAATTACCCCATCTGCTTGAAACCAGTTTTCTGTAATGATTTTTTTTAGTAACTGTTGAGCATCATTAAATAATCGCTGTGCCTCTTGTCCAAAAACTGCATCACTAAGCACTTCTGGATAACGGCCCGGCATTTCCCAGGCTATGAAGAAGGGCCCCCAATCAATATAGCGTGCAATAGTAGCCAGGTCAGCTTGTTTGATCACTTTTTTTCCTGTGAAAGAAGGACTAGTGGGTTTATATTTTTTCCAATCAAAATACTCCTTGGTTATCACTGCTTCCGAGTAAGGGATGAGTGCTTTTTTATTTTTATTACTAAACTGATATTGTAGGGTTTCGTATTCCTGTTTAGTTTGGCTTAGTAATTCTTTTTTATTCTCCTTATTCAGTAGTGAGCTAACTACAGTAACACTACGCGAAGCATCTAGTACATGTAATACACCGTGGTCATATTGTGGTGCAATTTTAACTGCGGTGTGCATTCTTGATGTAGTAGCTCCACCAATCAACAAGGGCTGTTGCATGCCCCTGCGTTTCATTTCATGTGCCACATGCACCATTTCGTCTAACGATGGAGTAATGAGTCCGCTTAAACCAATCACATCTACGTTTTCCTTTTGTGCGGCATCTAAAATTTTATCAGCTGGTACCATCACGCCCATGTCAATAATATCGTAGCCATTACAACCCAGTACCACGCCCACAATATTTTTTCCAATATCATGTACATCTCCTTTTACAGTAGCCAGCAATACTTTAGGCACAGAACCTGCTGTGGCTGTTGGATTATTTTTTTTCTCTTCTTCAATAAAAGGTGTAAGCCAAGCCACACTTTTTTTCATAACGCGGGCACTTTTTACTACCTGGGGTAAGAACATTTTTCCGGCACCAAATAAATCACCCACAACATTCATACCTGCCATCAGCGGACCTTCAATAACATCTAGGGGTCTTGGGTATTTTACACGTGCTTCCTCGGTATCGGTGTCGATATACTCGGTAATACCGTTGATCAAGGCGTGTTTGAGACGCTCCTCCACCGAATTATTCCGCCAGGCTTCGTCTTTGACTTCTATTTTACCTTTTGCTTTGACTGTTTCTGCAAAGGCAATTAATTTTTCAGTGGCTTCGTTATTATCGTTGTTGCGATTTAAAATAACATCCTCACACAAGTTTCGGAGGGTAGGTTCAATTTCATCATAAACAACAAGCTGGCCTGCGTTTACAATACCCATATCCATGCCCGCTTTGATAGCGTGGTATAGAAAAACTGCATGCATTGCTTCTCGTACGTGATCATTGCCTCGGAATGAAAACGAAAGATTGCTTACGCCACCACTTACTTTGGTGAGTGGCATTTTTTGTTTGATCAAACGAGTAGCTTCAATAAAATCTACTCCATAATTATTATGTTCTTCCAATCCGGTTGCCACTGCAAAAACATTCGGATCAAAAATGATATCCTGTGGTGCAAAAGACAGCTTAGTAATCAATAGTTGATAGGCGCGTTCCGAAATTTCTACCTTCCGAAGCATCGTATCCGCTTGTCCTTTTTCGTCAAAGGCCATTACAATCACAGATGCTCCAAAGCGCTGACAGATGCGCGCTTGTTGTAAAAATTTATCTTCCCCTTCTTTCAGTGAAATGGAGTTTACAATACACTTTCCTTGCACACACTTGAGTCCGGCTTGAATAATCTCAAACTTAGAACTGTCAATCATGATGGGAATCCGCGCAATATCTGGTTCACTTTGCAATAAGTTCAAATAAGTAGTCATGGCTTCCGCGCCGTCTAGCAGCGCATCATCCATATTAACATCTAAAATCTGTGCGCCACTTTCAACTTGTTGGCGCGCTACACTTAGTGCCTCTTCAAACTTTTTTTCACGAATTAATCGCGCAAACATTTTTGAGCCAGTTACGTTTGTGCGTTCGCCCACATTTACAAAATTGGTTTCTGGTCTAACCACTAAGGGCTCCAGTCCGGATAAACGTAAAAAAGGTTTAATCGATATTTTTTCTTTCATACAGAGAGTAGTAATCTAGGATAAGGTTTCTTCAATAGTTGGTAAAGCGCGAGGAGTCAATCCCTTTACATGTTCGGCAATATGTTGGATATGATCAGGGGTAGTACCGCAGCAGCCTCCAACAATATTTACAAATCCTTCACGTGCCCATTCTTCTAAATAATGCCCTGTGTCTGCTGGATTCTCATCATATTCGCCCATGGCATTTGGCAAACCTGCATTAGGATAGGCGGATACATAACAACTGGCTAGCGTTGACAACTCTTCAATATGTGGCCGCATTTCTTTTGCACCCAAGGCACAGTTTAATCCAACGCTTAACGGGTTTGCATGCATTACGGAAGTATAAAAAGCTTCCAAGGTTTGTCCACTTAATGTTCGTCCTGATGCATCCGTAATGGTTCCGCTAATCATGATCGGTAACGGTGCTTGCTTTGTATCATCAAAATATTGTTTGATTGCATAGATGGCACCTTTCGCATTGAGTGTATCAAATATGGTTTCTATCAACAGCACATCCACACCGCCCTCTACTAACCCACTTACTTGTTCGTAATAAGCCGCTACCACTTCATCAAAAGTGATAGCTCTGAATCCGGGGTTATTTACATCAGGAGAAAGAGACAATGTTTTATTAAGTGGGCCGATGGCGCCTGCTACCCACGCTACTTTACCAGCTTGTTTAACTGCTTCTTTGGCACAGCTAGCTGCTGCTACATTTAATTCCTTAGCCAGTGATTGCATGCCATAGTCTGCCATGGCAATGGAAGTGCTGCTAAAGGTGTTGGTCTCAATGATATCGGCACCCGCATCGAGGTATTGTTTGTGTATACCAACAATGACATCCGGCTTTGTAATATTTAAAAGGTCATTATTGCCTTTCAGGTCACTTGGCCAGTTTTTAAATCGTTCACCCCGGTAATCGGCCTCTGTCAGTTTATGACGTTGAATCATGGTACCCATGGCACCATCAATAATTAAAATACGTTCTTGCAGGGTTTCTTGAATACTTTTCATAATGGATCGGTTGAACAGCCAACACTTTCGGAGGCGCTTGTTCAAGAGACCATTGGACTATAAACGAGGGGTAATTGAGCTTGTATCCTGCGTTTATTAGTTCCGTTGGGAGGCCGAACAATAAACAAATCCGCCGTAAGTGGCTGCAAATATAACAAAAAGGACTTAATCCCCCAAGGAATAAGGGTTAGCGACTAGTAACATAACGGCCTACCGGAAGTCGGTTTTGTAGACTTCTTGCCAAGGTCATTTCATCGGCGTACTCCAGTTCTCCTCCAAACGCTACACCTCGGGCGATGGTAGTCACACGTATAGGATATTCCTGTAGTTTTTTCTGTATGTAATAAATAGTGGTATCCCCTTGAATTGTAGGGTTCAATGCAAAAATCAGCTCTTCTGTCTTTTCAGTTTTAATACGCGTTAATAACGCATCTATTGTGAGTTGATCCGGTCCCACACCATCTAATGGCGAAATGATTCCACCAAGAATATGATATACTCCATTGTATTGTTGGGTGCTTTCAATCGCAATTACATCTCGTATGCTTTCTACCACACAAATTAGCTGTTGCTTTCTTCGCGTATTCAAACAAATAGCACATTGTGGGCCATCTGCAATATTGCCACAGCGTGTGCAAAATTGAATCTCGTTACGAAGTTGGGTTATAGCCTCACTCAAGTGTGCTACCTCTCCGGGTTCTTGTTTTAAAAGATGTAAAACTAGTCGTAATGCAGTTTTCTTTCCGATTCCGGGGAGTTTAGCAAAAGCGCTGACAGCTTTTTCTAGTAATTGAGAGGAAAGTTGCATGGCACAAAGATAAGCACTGGATTAACGGATACCTGTTTCCAGTTCGTATTCATTCAACCAATTTGGTTTAACTGTTACCCTTTTTTCGAGGGGGATTACTTGCTCAGGTTGTCTTCGATCTCCAAAAAATGATCCGGTATCCCATCGTCCATTTTCATTTCTATCCACTAAAATTCGAAGTTGATATTCGCCAGGATAAAACAAGGCTTCTTCATAGAGGGGCCCCGTTAAGCGAATCGATTTCACTACGCGTTCGCTCTGCACAAATTGCAAAACAGGTTGTTGAGACATATCGAGTCCTCGTAAACGAATTTTTAATTTTCCATAATCCGTTTTTTTCTTGGTAGTAAATGACAGCGTATCTGTCTTGACCCATTGTTTTCCTACTGAATCTTCGGCTGCCCCTTTTGTAAGAATTAGATGGTAAGATTGTCCTTCTTCCCAGGCAGTTGCCAGTGTAAGTTGACGCCTGCTTGTATCTAACACTAATTGAAAACTATCTACCGGCGTATAGCTTGAATCTTTATAAAGACCAATTCCGGATGTATCAAGTTGCTTGATACCATTTTCAAATTGAAACTGGAAGGGTAGTAAAATATCTTGTTGGTTATTTTGAATACTAGTCTGGTATTTCAATCTTTTGTCGGTATCTGTTTTTTTAGTTGCTGTTTCAGGTGCCCCTATTGAAAAGGTATTGCCAGCAGTGGGGTCGGCAACATAGGCATAGAGGGTAATACTATCTTTTTGCTGCAACGCACTTACTGCCGCTGGAGCAAAAGCAAAAAATTGCTTTTTGTCAGTGTAACGACGCATTCCGGATTCATCTTTTAGTGCATAGAGATAAAATGTTTGTGCAGGTAAATTTTTAAAACTAAAACGTCCTTCTTTATCAAGCCTTGCTATGTATACGGGTTTTTTCTTGTAAACGGCAGAATCAGTGGCATCTGTATGGAGCATGGCAATTAATGTACTATCGGTTTTACCTGATTCTGCTAGTATAACTTTTCCATTGATCTCAAGTGAGTCAATATAATTTCCTGTTGAAAAAACATAGCGAATTCCTTTTGCAATATTGCCCTCTGTGAAATCCTTGATGGAGCTACCAAAATCAATAGTATAGGTTGTATTAGGTAATAGTGAATCTTTAAGACGAACACTTAAATCACGTAAGCGCGCATCTATCGTTGGATTGGTAGTAGGTAAGGGGGAAAGCAGTAATTGTGTTTGAGGATCCTGCACGTCAATATATTCATCAAAATAGAAGTCTATTTTTTTACTTGTAAATCTGGTGCTGGAGTCACCCGGCATTACTTTGAGTAGTACTGGAGGAATGGTATCTCGGGGACCTCCTTGAGGTGGAACAATGTTGGCACAACCTGGGCTTATAAATAAGGAGATAGCGGAAGTAATGCCCAGCAGTCCTGCTAAAAACCAATGTTGTTTCATCGGTTGCAAACTTACAGGGTTTAGCGTGAAAGCTCCGTTAATCCTGGGAATCGTTTTCCTCCTCCAACTCGTGCAGTGCAACAGCCAATTGATGTGATTTAACAAAATTGCACCAGTGACAGTCCTCTTTTCCACAGCCCGTATAGAAATCTTTGGCCTGAATTTTATCCCAAACCATTTTGATTTGTTCCTTCACTATTTCTACATCTGCCGGTGTGATAATTATTTTCTTACGTTGATATTCCTTTTGTTTATTTGGCTCAATGAAATCAAACTCTGTACTGATAGCCTGCCAGCCCCTTTGTTCGTAATGGTCTACCAATATTTTGTAAAAAACGGCCTGTCTCCAGTAATCGCCGCCTACCGGATTTTTTGCAGTAGGTCCGTTTAGTTTTTCTGCCGCTCTGTCCGGATCACCTGTTTTATAGTCTACTACATTTACCAGTTTTCCATCAAACTCCAGTTTATCCAGTTTCCCTTTAAGCGGGATCCCATTGACCACTACATTTCGAATATTACGTTCAATGGCTACAATCTTATTGAAACCTGCCAGCGAATGATTATAGTAGTCCGTAAGAATTATTTGTCCATATTCCATACGACGTTTGAACTGCTCTTTAGTAAAACTTTCGCGATAACGACGCATATGTTGTTCAAAGTCTTGAATGAATATTGATTTATCTGGAAAAGTTTCAGTACCACTATCTAACATCCGTCTGAATAATCGCTCTAATGCTGTGTGTACAGCGGATCCAAATTCGGTTGCTTCATTTTTAGGTGATGGAATACGTATTAAGGTCCGGTAATAAAACTCAAGAGGGCAGTGTAGATAGTTATTCAGCGCCGTAACATTCATTGTAAATCGAGCAAGTAGGGGAGCTAAGACTTCTTCCTCTATTTGTGCAATCTCGGGTTTGGTTGGTGCTGCCAGCGCCAAATTGGAGAACGCACTAATAATTGCTTGATCAAGTAGTATCTTTTCAATAGGTATTTCAAAGCCATCAGTTAACTCCATAACAAACCGAGAGGGTTCTAACTCTTTACCACTATTGCTATACTTACTATAGGATATTACTAAATGCTCCTCGGCTCGCGTAACTGCTACATAAAATAATCGACGAAGTTCTTCTTCGCTGGAACCTGCAGTGCTTAATCCAAATAGATTATCCGGGTAACTGTAACCATCAGATGGCTTTCTTTTTTTCTCCCACTTGTCAGCCAAAGCCCCTGCTATAAAAACATATTGAAATTCTAGTCCTTTCGAACCATGTGCCGTTAACAGATTGACTCCTTTTTCGTGCCCACTCACTTGTACATAGGGCAGTGCAATTTTTTCTTTTTGCATCAAGTCAATCAAGTTCAACAAGCCTTCTATGGTTAAGTCTGGTTTGCGATGTGTTTCCTCTTTAATAAAGTCAAAAAAAGAAGTGAGAATCCGAAGCATTTCATGTTTTTCAGCATGCTGCATCACCTGCGCTAATAATCCTGTTTGTTGAATTACTTTCTCTAATAATTGTTGCAAAGTTGTGTTGGGTACCGCTGCAATTAAATCCTCTAACAAGCTGGATGCCTTAGCCAGTGGTTGCGTAGTAGTAAACAAATCGGCTCCGGCCCCGTTAGTTTTTTCATGTAGCAGGGCTCGTATCGAGCCATTCAAATCGCTTTGTTTTTTTCCTGCTGCTTCCAATGAAAGTTTTGCAATTTCAAGCGGGGCTATTCCAAAAAGATCCAGGTGTAGTAATTCAAATAATAATTCATCACCGCTATAGGGCACATCGTGTTCTGCTTGTAAAAAGCGGAGTAGGAGTAATATTTTTTTGATCAGGGGTAATTGTAGTAAATCTGCACTTCTTTTGGTGTGATACGGTATTTGTAATTGTTGCAAATAACCGGCAATTTCTTCTCCATATTTGTGTTCTTTATAAATAATACCAATACGTCCGGGCTCTATTCCTTCTAGGATCAAGTCCTGCACTTTTTTAGTGATGCCAATAATTTCCAGCCGTTGCGTATCAAACTCCCAGATGCGTGGCAGGTGCTTACTATTTTTTTTACGTTCGTGTGCCGCTTTCAGCTCTTTTGTTAGATCCGGAATGGTATTAATTAATCTTTCTTGATTCCGTTGAATTAAAGCGGTTGAAACATCCAGTATGGGTTGTGTAGAACGGTAATTATCAGCAAGCACAATTTGCACAAGCTCCTGCGCGTATCGATTAGCAAGTCCAGTCATATTGGCTATGTTGGCGCCTTGGAATCTAAAAATGCTTTGGTCGTCATCGCCCACAACAAATATGTTGGGCACTTCCCAATAACTGATAAGCAACTCTACTAATCTGTTTTGAGATCCACTGGTATCTTGGTATTCATCAACTAAAATATATTGATAGCGTTCCTGGTAATCGGAGAGTAGTGTTGGGCTTTGCTCAAACGCTTGGATAACCCAATTGATCATATCCTCAAAATCATATCGATTTCTTTTTTTCATCACCTGTTGTACCGGTTCAAACTCTTGCACGGCGGCACGCAGTCGATTCATTTTTTCTTTTTCTTTCTCAATGCGGTCTGTTCGTACTTCCCCTTTTTTAAATTCTTTAGTGGCTCTTTTGGCAATATATTGGTCACGCGCAGGAAGTGATACCAAGTATTCATCAATTTTCTCCAGCACAAAAGCAGGTGTCCAGCCTTCTCTTTTCATGGTGCTGAATAAGTTCATCATATTCTTGGCCTCGTAGTATACGTCACCTCGATATTTTTTGAAAGGATGTTCTTTTGGAAAGGAATCTATATGGTCTTTAAATAATTGAATTTTTTCAAGTTCTGAAATGGGATCTAGTGTATGTTTTTCAAAGTAGGGCAGGTTGTCTTGTATTACTTCATTGCAAAAGGAATGAAAGGTGCCAAGTTGAACTTTGTAGGCAGCAGGTCCAATAAATTGTTGCAGCCGTTTACGCATAGCTACCACCCCGGCCTCTGTATAAGTAAGGCAAAGAATATTTTCAGGTTGAACATCTGTGTCTAATAATATTTTACCAATTCGGCAGGCTAATATTTGTGTTTTACCAGTGCCGGGTCCGGCAATTACCATTACAGGACCTTCGATGGTGCGTACCGCTTTTTGTTGTTGTTCATTTAAGCGTTGGTATTCTTCAGAAAACTTCAGCTCCAATTTCTCACGGCTTATAGACATAGGGATGAACTTTTTCCGGGTTCAATAGTTATTCTAACGAAATTAATTGTTTCAAACAGTATGGCCACTTACTCTTTTCAAACCAAACAGTGTATTCCCATCTCCATTGAGCAAGCCTGGGAATTTTTCTCAAGCCCCGCTAATCTCCAGCGAATTACACCCCCGGAAATGGGATTTCAGATTATATCACGCTTTCACGGATTACGCATGTATCCTGGCCAGTTGATTGAATATAAAGTTCGTCCGTTACTAGGAATACCTGTCTATTGGATGACAGAAATTACACAGGTGCAGGAGCCCGTTTATTTTATAGACCAGCAACGATTTGGCCCCTATACCTTATGGCATCATCAACATCATTTCAAAGCCATTCCCGGAGGAGTAGAAATGACGGATATTGTTCATTATAGAATTCCATTGGGGCCTCTAGGAGATTTAGCTAATTGGCTTTTTGTAAGGAAAAAGTTGGAAGGAATTTTTCAGTATCGCTATAATGCGGTGGAAACGCTATTTGGAAGCTGGAAATAGATTACACGGGTTAATTTATACAATTGACTTATTGGTAATCTTGATTAAAGAGGTGATATTATTCACTTCCAGTTTTCTAAAGATATTATACCGATGAACCTCTACTGTTCGCTTAGATATAAATAATTTCTCGCTGATCTCTTTGGAGGAGTGTCCTTCCTTAATCAAATTCACTATTTCTAATTCTCTTTTTGTCAGCTGGTTGATTCGATAAGCCGGATCTGTTTGTTGTTCGCTTATTACTTGATTAGTGATATAATCCTTGATATCTCTACAGATATATCGATTACCCTCGTAGATAGTTATAATAGCCGTTGTCATTTCATCAAAGGAGGAAGTCTTTGATACATAACCGCTGGCACCACTGATTAAGAGTTGTTTAATCAGCATAATATTGGTGTGCATTGACACCCCTAGTATCTTGATAGTTGGTAGTTTTTCTTTTATTTGTTTGGTTAATTCAATCCCGGAGATGCCAGGAAGGGTGATATCCATGAGGATCACATCCGGAAGTTTGAGACTAATTTCATCCAACGCTTTTTCTGCATCCAAAGAGCTACCCACTACTTCAAATCTTGGATTAGAGCTCAAAAGACTTGCCCACATGTCAATGACCATACGGTGGTCATCAACCAGATACAATTTAATTTTTTTCATAGGTAACTTACTTGCTTAAATAAGTAGATTTATCTAAGAATAATAATAGTAAGTACCGAATATATACAATTCTGTGATTACTGAGTGAAGTGTTTAAAACTCAGTACGTAAATACACGTATTAATTTAACCAGGGATTCTGGAAATATACTTTTCGATTTGTTTGATCTGATCAACCAATTGCGGGGTAGTAGGTTTCAATGCCTTGGCTTTGCGAAAAAAATCTTTTGCCGCCCGGAATTCTCTTTTGTTCATCATCAAACTACACATCTGTAAAAAAGCGGCCGCTTGATTTTCTTTATCAGGTAGTCCTTTTCGTAATGCCTGTCTGATATAACTCTCGGCCTGTTTCAAATCATTTTTTTGCATGGCGAGCATTCCCATTTGTAGCAAGCTGGCACCCTCCGCCTCTTTCATGGGCATTCCAAGGTCCAATCCTTTTTTCATCATTTTTTCTGCACCATCAAAATCCTGCTTCATCATTGCCAAATTCCCTTTCAATGTGAAATAAACAGAACGGATAGGCTTATACAGCAGGTTAGGGTATTTGATTGAGGCCAATACTTTTTCTGCACCATCCATATCACCACTTTCCATGTATTCCTGAATCAGCCGGAGAGGACCAAAAAAGAAATGACCGGCTATGAGAAACAAGCCAATCAAATAAAGCGGAAACGATGGCCAAAAACTAAAGGCCAGATTGGCGCCAACACCCAGGAGCACACAAATAATACCAATTACAAATCTGTATTTTATTAATGTGTTGTAAAGCTTCATGCTATTATTGTTATAGGACGTGCAATATAATCTATCCTGCGAAATCCCCTTTACA
>VGMN01000002.1 GCA_016866355.1 Bacteroidota bacterium | reverse complement strand
CCTTGCCAAGGTCGGGGTGGCCGGTTCGAGCCCGGTCTTCCGCTCCAAGAATCCTCTCTTAAACAAGAGGGGATTTTTTTTACCACGAAGCCCTGGTGGTGAAATTGGTAGACACGCAGGACTTAAATAGTTCTTTGAAAAAGTAATTCTGTCAAGTAATTTGGTATAACAATCAATTTACTTGCTATGGGAGTTGAAAAGCTAATTAAAAAGCGAATTAGTGATGCATCATTTTCTGATGCTTGTAGAAATAGTAAATCAATGGCTGCTGCAGCATCCGCACTTAATTTACATTTCAATTCATTCAAAAAAAGAGCATTAGAGCTTGGCTGCTACAACACTAACCAAAGTGGAAAAGGAGTAAAAAAACAGAACCCACAGATTCCAATTAACGATATAATCGTTGAAGGTAAATATCCACACTATCAATCATTTAAACTTAAAAATAGATTGTATAAAGAGGGGATAAAACAGCAATGCTGTGAAAATTGTGGAATCAACCAGTGGTTGAACAAACCGTTGGCACTAGAGCTCCACCATTCAGATGGAAATCGTCAAAACCATCTTTTAAGCAACCTAAAGTTATTATGCCCAAATTGCCATAGCCAGACAGATACTTACAGATCAAAGAACAGAAAAATTTGAGTGCCCAGCTGGAAACGGCTGGAGTAGAACCCTTCAAAGTCGGTGAAGCCTTACTTTAAATAGTTGGTAACCCCGAGCCAAATCACAAATGTGAGAGGTGTAGAGACTAGACGGAGGGCACCTAAAGCTTTAAATGGCAATGGTGAAGGTATAGTCCAGACCACGAATCCCATTTTGGGAGCGGTGAAAACCGAAGCGGTAAGAAAATCCTGTGGCCAGCAATGGCCGTATCGGTTCAACTCCGATCCGGGGCACAAAGCCCTCCTGTCAACGGGAGGGCTTTTTTATTCCAACAACATAAAAAGTAAACCCGCTCTCTTCAATCATTTCATCACATCGTACATTTGAACAAAGTCACCTATGACACCTACCATCAACTGTCCAAATTGTGGCCATCCCTTTGCTCCAGGTGAGGTAATTCGGGAAGAAGTAGAAAAAGAATTACGCAATAAAGCAGCAGAGTGGCAAAAGAAAAAAACGGAAGAGTTTCAGCTAAAACTAGAAGAAGAGAGGAAGCGGGTCCAAGAACAAGCAGAAAAGTCGACTCGGGAAAGTGTCTTTAATGAATTCCAAAATAAACTTGTTGTATTAGAGCAAACAAATAAATCCTACGAAGACAAATTAAAAGAAGCCAGACAGCAGCAGGTTGAGTTTCTTAAAAAAGAACAAGAACTTAAAGACAAAGAGCAAGAGCTAGAAATACAACTACATAAAAAACTTCAGGAAGAAAGAGAAAAGCTAGCATTTGATTTAAGAAAATTAGAAGACCAGCGGCTTGCTGCCAAGGAAACTGAATTCCAATTACGAATGAAGGAAATGGAGGAGAAATTAGAGGCACAGAGAAAATTAGCAGAGGAAATGAAACGGAAAGCGGAACAGGGAAGTATGCAATCCCAGGGCGAAGCGCAGGAATTATTACTGGAAGATTTAATCCGCACGGCTTTTCCATTTGATCTGGTGGAAGAAGTGGGTAAAGGAGTCAGAGGCGCAGACTGTATACAAACTGTGCGCGACAAAACGGGTCAATCCTGCGGTAGAATCATTTTTGAAAGTAAACGCACAAAAGACTTTTCACAAGAGTGGATTGAAAAATTAAAGGCGGATCGAATTTCACAAAGTGCTGATTTAGCTGTATTAGTTACACAGGCATTTCCAAAAGACATGCAACAATTTGGAGAAAGAGAGGGTGTATGGATTTGCTCTTTTTCCGAAGTAAAACCTATCATTCAAATTCTACGAGATCTATTAATAAAATTGAATCAACAATCACGCAATCAGGATAATAAAGGGGACAAAATGCAATTGCTTTACGATTATTTGGTTAGTGGTGAGTTTTCAGCGCAGTGGCAAGCCATACGCGAAGGTTTCTTAAATATGAAAATCTCTATTCAAAAAGAAAGAGATGCCATGGAGAAATTATGGAAATCAAGAGAAAAACAATTAGAGAAAGTTCTTTTAAATGCGGCACATATACGTGGTTCCATTGAAGGGATTGCAGGTGCCGAAGTGAACCTCAATTTTTTGGAGGACGGACCCCTGGACACTGACGAGTAAAAATCAGGCGTGTACCCAAGTAAGTACACTAGAATCCCAACATTTGTACCCCACACGCAGCGGCTCTCCCTGAAAAGGCGTTTCAAAAAGCAACTGTGAGACCTCAGGCAAAATTGATTTTAATTTTAGATCTCGAATAAAATCAACCCCCGATTCGCCCTGCCATTTATACAAAGATTCTTTAGCAGACCAACATAATGTAAGCCACCTGGCAGCAGCAGCAGATGCTTGTAATGTTTCGAGTTTTGCCGCTAATTGCAGGCAAGCTTGCTCCTGATCACTTAAAAATTTATGTCGAATACGAAGGATTCGCTCTCCCACCCTTTCTACATCTATACCAACTTGTTTTACAGGAGAGATAATGGCAGCAGCAAGATCAGTAGTATGTGAAAAAGAGACATACTGCGTGCCATCTTCCAGGAAGGGTTTGCCTGCAGTATTCAAGGTCAACTTATTGATGGGAAATTGAGGTGCAATAGAAAGCAGTGTTACACGAGCTGCTAAATGTCTTCTTTTTACTTCCGGATGAGTAATTGGCCTGTCAGGGGCTAGCTGCTGTTCAAAAAAGGGTAATGCTTCCGTAATCTCCCACAAAGCCAGCTTGGCCCCGGCAGAAAGTTGTTGTTGAAAAATAATCGGCATAGTGGAGCGATTCCTGATTAATTTGCCGCGAAACAAAACGAATATACGATTATGATTCTCTCCGACACCCGGATTCTAGAAGAGATTGAAAAAGGAACCATCAAGATTACCCCCTACAATCGGGAATGTTTAGGTAGCAATTCCTATGACGTTCACTTGGGAAAAACTTTAGCAACATATAAAGAGCATCAGATTGATGCTAAAAAGCATAACCTGATCGAATACTTTGAAATTCCTGATGATGGCATTGTACTCTATCCGCATATTTTTTATTTGGGTGTCACAGCCGAATACACTGAAACGCATGCGCATGTTCCATTCCTAGAGGGAAAATCCTCCACCGGTCGTTTGGGTATTGACATACATGCTACAGCTGGAAAAGGAGATGTTGGCTTTTGTGGAAATTGGACACTCGAAATTTCTGTAAAACAACCAGTAAAAGTTTACAAGGGAATGCCAATTGGGCAACTGATTTATTTTCCTGTTGACGGACCCATAGAGATTGCTTACAATCAGAAAAAAAATTCAAAGTATAGCAATCAACCTAACAAGCCAGTGGAAAGTATGATGTGGCGTAATAAATTCTAAACTACAAAGCTTCCCAGCCGTTTTTACGAACCCAAGCCATTAGCCAACGTAGTACCTGGCTGTAACTCTGTTTCCCTTGTGGTTGCTCATTTGCCTGCAAAAAATAATCATACCCCTGCATTACCAGCGTCTCAATGGGTGACTGATATTTTTCGTAAAAGGATTTCAATGTCTGAATATCAGACTGCACTTGTTTATTACGCGTTGATCGCACCTGATTGGCACGATTAGAATCTACTTGATACAAGATAGCATGTGCATACAAATACATATCCAGGTAGGCAGCATACCTAAATAGGGGCTCCCTGGCTTCTTTACAAACTAAGAAGCCTACAAAATTTGCTTCACTTTCTTTAGCATATCCTAGTTGGTGTGCAATCTCATGGGTGGCCACAAAAGGTTGTAAAAAAACAGGGATAGTAGTATTTACCTGCCCCTCACCCGTGAATGGGTTGTAATAGCCCTGAAACCCCAAGTAGTTTCCCAAATAACTATACAGTGAAGGTTTTACAGCACCCATCGTAGCCATTAAAAAAGGATAGTTGAAAGTTGCATGGGTAACTTCAGCTTGTGCGCTTTTGAATAGCCTTTTTTTATTCTTAAACTCTTCTCGTGTTGTTGCCTCTACTTGCGTAGCAACCTTGTTTGCTTGCGCCAACAGACCAACAGCCAAGGAGTCAATTTCATCTCTGCTAACAACAGTTGGCTGAAGGGCTAATTGACTTCCAATACCCTTCCGATTATAGTTCAAACCCCAACTAATATTGAATACAACATAAACTACTAATCCAACATAACACCATTTTCGAAAACCATCTATCCAATATTGCCTTTGACAATTTCTTTTAATAACCCTTCTAATCAACTTGCTCAGATCCCTGATACATACCAACGCTACCAGTCCGTAAAGTAGGTCTCCGATACTAAGTGGTAGCCAATTTAATGCAAGTCGTAAAACGCTGGAAAGTACTGGATATACCCCCTGGCTATAATATTGTTCCACAGCTGTTGGGGATAAAGCAAACAGTCGAATCCCTATCGCCAAAACTACAAGAAGGGCCCAGTCCCAATTTCTGTGAATGGCCCTCAAAAGTGGCAAAAGTGACTCCTTGGAAAGTAGCTTCGTTATCCTATTCATAATCAGCCGATTACAAAATGTTGCTTTGCCTAAAAGTATGAAAAGTTTATCTTACCTTTGCGCACGCTGAAAAGGTGTACTATGGGTCGACGCCGAGAGTACGATATTGCCTTTGTGGGTTTAAAACCGGGGATTCATGAATTTACTTACCCTATCAGCGATAAGTTCTTTACAGTGTTTCAAGAACAGGACTTCAAAAACTGCAAGGCCAATGTTCTTCTATTACTTGAAAAGCAAACAGGGTTTTTCCTGCTTACTTTCGAAATTGGAGGCACACTTGAGGTAACCTGCGATCGTTGCAATGGCAATCTACCGCTTGAACTTTGGGACGAATTCAAAATCACAGTCAAGATGGTGGAAGAACCTGAACTCATGAACGAGCAAGAAGAAGATCCAGATGTTTTTTACATCAGCCGTGGCGAAAGTCATCTGAATGTGGAAGAGTGGATTTACGACTTCATCAATTTGAGTCTTCCCATGCAAAAATCTTGTGGCTTTGAGAAAATGGATGGTCCGCATTGCAACAAAGCCGCACTTGAATTACTAAAAAAAATGAAGCAAGAACCTGAAACAGAAACTGAAAAAAAACCAATCTGGAAAGGATTGGATCAATTTAAAAATTTATCATAATTCTCAAAATAGGAATATATGCCAAATCCAAAACGAAGACACAGCCAGCAAAGAAGTGCTAAACGCAGAACTCACTATAAGGCCACTGCTGTAACACTCTCACAAGACGGTTCAACAGGCGAAACACATTTGCGTCATCGCGCACATGTAAGTGAGGGGAAGCTTTATTACAAGGGTAAGTTGGTTGCTGAAAAAGCACCGTTGAAAGCTTAATTGCATTTATTTGCTCACCAAATTCCAAATACCGGAACCCTGCGGGTGCTGGGTTTGGAATTTCGCATTTAATATAGCATGAAGATTGGAATTGATATGATGGGTGGTGATTTTGCACCATTAGAAGCCGTAAAAGGTGTTAAAGCTTATTTGAAAACGAGTTCGGCCTCCTCTCTTTGTTTGATTGGCGATAAATCGATGCTAGAAAAACTTTTGTTGGAGCATGGCATTGATCCCACCACTCTTTTTATTCAACATGCGGCTTCAGTAATTGGCATGCATGAACACCCAACCAAAGCATTAAAAGAAAAAACTGACTCCTCGATTGCTGTCGGTTTTGGACTTTTAGCAGCAAATAAAATTGATGCTTTCTTGAGCGCGGGTAACACTGGCGCCATGCTTGTTGGCACTCACTTTAGTATAAAACCACTTGAAGGAGTTATTCGTCCCACCATCTCTACTATCATCCCTAAAGTTGACGGCAAAACAGGCATCTTACTAGATGTGGGTCTTAATGCAGATTGTAAGCCAGAACAGCTTAATCAATCTGCGTTAATGGGAACAATATATGCACAACAAATACTTGGAATTGAAAATCCAACAACAGGTCTGATTAACGTTGGAGAGGAAGAAGGAAAAGGAAACCAATTAGCTCAAGCCACCTACCCTTTGCTGAAAGAAAATTCAAGTATTCAGTTTATTGGCAATATTGAAGGAAGGGATATTCTTCAATCTAAAGCTGACGTAATGGTCTGCGATGGTTTTACGGGCAATATCATTTTAAAAATGGCAGAATCAATCTATGACATAGCCAAACAACAACAGATACAGAATGCCTATTTTGACCGTTTTAATTTTGAAGACTACGGAGGAACGCCCATATTGGGAGTAGCTAAACCGGTGTTGATTGGTCATGGTATTTCAGGAGAAAAAGCGTTTCTCAATATGCTTTTGCTGGCAAAGAAGATGATTGAAAAGGATGTCATGAATACCCTTCAAAAAGCACTACAAGCGTAAATAAATGAAAAGGCCGTCTACCGACGGCCTTTTTTGTGATCCCGCTGGGACTCGAACCCAGGGCCCCAACATTAAAAGTGTTGTGCTCTACCAACTGAGCTACGAGATCAACCGATTTTGGGAGTGCAAAAATAAGCTCCTCCCCCAATTACACCAAAACTTTTTAGGTGGAATTATCAACTCTTTTTCTTCAATTTTAGAGTAGGTTTGTAGGCAGATGCAAACAAGTAATTTTTTCAGAGGAAAAGTAGTGGTCGTTACAGGCGGCACAGATGGGATTGGTAAAGCAATGGTTGAGCAACTCCTCCGTGAAGGTGCTCGTGTATCTACCTGTGGAAGAAACCAAGATAAAATATATCAGCTCCAGAAAGAGTATCCCAGCAGCGCTCTTCATTGCATGGTAACCGATGTAAGCAGTGAAAATGATTGCAGACTCTTTATAGAAAGGACCTGTGCTGTATTTGGGGGAGTAGATATTTTAATTAATAATGCTGGAATCTCTATGCGTGCGTTGATGAAGGAAGCAACCACAGAGGTTATCCGCAATGTCATGGATATAAATTTCTTTGGCACCGTGTACTGCACGCATTATGCGCTCTCTTCCATCATGGAAAGAAAGGGAACGATTGTTGGTGTCTCTTCCATCGCTGGTTATAGAGGTTTGCCAGGAAGAAGTGGTTACTCCGCAAGCAAATTTGCTTTACAAGGCTGGCTTGAATCATTGCGTACAGAGATGATGGAGGAAGGAGTACACGTCATGTGGGTTTGTCCTGGTTTTACTACTTCAAACATCAGACAAGCAGCCCTAAATAAAAATGCGGAAGCGCATGGAGAAACATCCATGGATGAAGGTAAAATGATGCCAGCAAGTGTATGTGCCGGTCACATCCTTCTAGCTATTGCAAAAAGAAAAAGGACCCTGGTGCTTACGTTTACCGGAAAAAGAACTGTTTTTTTAAATCGATTCTTTCCAGCCTGGGCGGATAAATTGGTACACCAATTTTTCTTCAAAGAGGGTAAACTGATACAGTAAAATTATGGCGCTTATCACGCTTACATCCGATATTGGTAGTCCTGATTATTTAGTAGGCGCCATCAAAGCACAACTGTTGCAATTAATTCCAGATGCACAGCTGATTGATATTTCGCATCATATCCCGCCTTTCAACTACCCACAAGCCTCTTATGTATGTAGGAGTGCCATTCGTCACTTTCCACCACATAGTTTTCATCTCATTTTAGTTGACCTGTTTGCAACTCCACCCAAACAATTATTACTAGCCTTTCACCAAGATCACTACTTCCTGATTGCTGATAATGGCTTATTGAGTATGATTTTGGAGGAATCCCCGGCAATGGTGATTGGAATTCCGTTGGATGAGACAATTAGTAAAACAACACTGCAACTAACAGAAGTAATGGGTACTGTTATCAACCGAATTAATAATGGAGAATCCATACAACGATTGGGAACACCTGATATTCGTTTTCAAGAAAAGAAACACTTACAGCCCATTATAGAACAACAATTCATTGAAGGGCAGATAATTTTCATCGATAGTTTTGAAAATGTAATTGTCAATATAACGCGGGAACAATTCGAAGAAAATAGAAAGGGACGTGGCTTTCGAATTGTTTTTCGAGGGGACGAAACGATAGATCAACTCAGTGAGAGCTATGCAGCCGTTCCAGAAGGTGAAAAACTGGCCCTCTTTAATAGTGCAGGTTATTTAGAGATTGCAATCAATAAAGGGAATGCAGCCGGGCTTTTTGGGCTTAAGGGTTATTCAGAAAAGAGCCGCCAGGGTCAATTGGCCTACCAAACAGTCAGGATCTACTTCCAATAATCAGCTCAAATCTTAACAAAGGATACCTCCCCATTTTGCCGGGTTAAGCCCTATTTTTGTCGGGTAGTAAAAACACGCCTACATGACATTCAGAAAAGCCAATAACGTGACCGGATGGACGGTCTTCTTACTTGCATTAGCTACCTATGTATTGACTCGTGAAGCCCGTGGTAGTTTATGGGATACTGGGGAATTTATTGCCAGCGCAAAAGGTCTACAACTCCCCCATCCTCCCGGCGCACCATTATTTGTTTTGTTAGGTCGCTTTTTTATAATCCTATTTGGAGATGGTGCGCTTACCGCTGCCAGTGCTGTGAACTTTTTAAGTGCGCTAGCTAGTGCCGCCACAATACTTTTTTTATTTTGGAGTATCACCCATTTTGGAAGAAAACTATATACTACTACTGAAGAAAACTTATCAACTGGGCAAATCAATACCATTCTAGGCGCCGGTCTTGTAGGATCATTAGCGTATACTTTTTCAGATTCATTCTGGTTTAGTGCCGTTGAGGGAGAAGTATATGCGCTTTCATCATTCTTCACTGCCTTGGTTTTTTGGGCCATGTTAAAATGGGAGCAAGCAGATGAAAGAGCTGGCATCAATCAACAAGAGCGATTACACGCTGATCGATGGATTGTATTTCTATTTTTTATGATGGGACTTTCGATTGGTGTTCACTTATTAAACTTGCTAACTATACCGGCCATAGTCATGATCTATTATTATCGCCGTTATGCCGTTACCACAAAAGGATCCATCTATGCGTTTCTAATTGGATGCGCCATTACAGGATTAGTTCAAGTAGGCATTATTCAATACTCAATGAAAGCCGCAGGCTTGGTAGACATATTTTTTGTAAATACGCTGGGGCTTCCCTTTTTTGCGGGATTTGCTATTTATTTTATTGCATTAATTGGAATTGTGTTGAGAGGATTGCTATTTACAACTGCAAAATTTTCTTCCTCTAAGTTGATCAGCTGGTTTGTTGCCTTTCTTCTCCTGATGGCACTGCCCTTTGTATACGTACCAGGGGATGGCATCAAATTCTTACCACTATTGGTTCTGATCAGTGTGGCCGTAGCGGCGGGCTATTTCCTAAAACCTACTTCACTCCGAGTTCTGAAACTATCTCTTTGGTGTTACCTTTTCATGCTGCTGGGTTATTTTATGTATTTCACTGCTCTTATTCGTTCTAATGCCAACCCAGGCATTGACATGAATAACGTTGATAATCCCATTAGCTTGGTTTATTACCTGAGTCGTGAGCAATACGGAAGCGCTCCCCTTATTTATGGACCTCATTTTGCGGCAGATCCCTCTAAAGATTTAGTACAAGATCAGCCCTTTATAGAAAGTGAAATGAAATACATCAAGGGGAAAGATAGCTATATACCCATTGGAAGAACACGTGATTATAATTACAATAGCGATGTAAAACAATTATTCCCGCGCATATGGGACTCCAGCGATGATCAATATCATGCTCAATTCTATGCAGAATGGCTTGGATTGGGACAGGATTCGCAGTCGGGCGCCTATGAGGCTCCTAGTTACGGAGATAATATCAATTGGTTCTTTAGTTACCAAATGAGTTTAATGTACTGGCGTTATTTCATGTGGAATTTTGCCGGAAAGCAAAATGATATTCAAGGGCTAGGCAACAAACGAGACGGCAACTGGATCTCAGGAATTGCTCCACTAGACAATGCCAGATTAGGTGACCAATCAAGGATCCCACAAAGTATCCAACAGAATGCAGCAACTAATAAATTTTATTTTCTACCCTTTCTTTTGGGAATAATCGGTTGTGTATTTCACTATTTGCGGAACAGAAAGGATTGGATTGTTAGTTTTTTACTTTTTTTCTTTACTGGAATTGCAGTAGTACTTTATCTAAACCAACCGGGTAATCAGCCGCGTGAGCGCGATTATGCCTATGTAGGATCATTTTATGCGTTTGCAATCTGGATTGGTTTGGCAGTAATTGCATTTGCTGTGATGGCGCAAGAGAAAATTGAAAAACTAACCAGCCGTGATTTTTTGATTTACACTGGATCGCTGGCCTTCTTGGTTACATTTATGAGTTGTTTTCCTGGCAATGGAGATGGCGCCATGATTAACGCCATTGCTACCGGGCTAATGGGTGTGGGGCTTGCGGCAGGCATCCCGCTACTTCTTAAACAATTTAATAAAGGTAATAGCAATGTAGCGGCGGTTAATTGGATAGCCATAGTGGGTTGTACACTTGTGCCTACATGGATGTGTTTGCAGAATTGGGATGATCACAACCGAAGCAATAAAACTTCGGCTCCAGATATGGCTCGCGACTATTTGGAGAGCTGTGCACCAAATGCCATTTTATTTTCTTTTGGAGACAATGACACCTACCCCTTGTGGTATGCACAAGAAGTGGAGGGCATTCGTACAGACGTACGTGTAGTAAATAATAGTTTATTGGGAATTGATTGGTATATCAATCAACTACGTTACAAAATCAATGAGGCAGATTCGATAGACATGATATGGCCTGCCGATAAGATTGAAGGCAATAAAAGAAATTATGTTTTATATAACCCCGTAAGTGGTATCGATCAAGCGGCTTTTTATGATTTGTATGATCTTATGAAAGATTATGTAGGTAGTGATGACCCCAGTAGAATGGATAATTCCAGAGGCGAACCACTGAATATCATTCCCGTTAGCAAAGTAAGCGTACCGGTAGACAGAAATACGGTGTTACAAAATGGAACAGTGCAACCTGGAGATAGTATACTTCCAGCTTTAGGATTTGAATTACCCAAGCGCGCCCTATTAAAAAATGACTTGATCATACTCAACATAATCGCAGCAAATCAATGGCGTAGACCTATTTATTTCACCTCCCCTATGGGAGAATTAGGTTTTGGTCCCTACTTGCGTAAGGATGGTTTAGCTTATCGGCTGGTTCCTGTAATGCCACAATTCTCACAAATGAATTGGGTAGTTGATCAATCCATGCGTTCAAATGGTCTAGGCGGAACAACACTGCGTGATAATAATCTAGAAGTATTGTACAAAAACTTAATGGAGAAGTACAGATTTGGTGGGGCAGAACGTAGCGATATCTATTTTGATGAAGAAAACAGAAGACATTTGCTTAACATACGCACCCTTTTTGCTGAAGCAGCTGGTAACTTGGCTGATGCAGGAAAAAAAGAAGAGGCTGTCAAAGTGATGAATAAGATTGAAGCTTCCATCTCGCAGAAGTCTCTTCCCTATGCGATAGTCAGCCGTTACAATAGCCATAACCAATCTTCACTAATTTTTTTGGAAGCGGCTTACAAAGCGGGTCTTAAAGAACTTGCTATAAAAGTCAAGAACGCAATTCTTACGGATTTAAAACAACAAGAAACCTATTACAATTACATCCAAACTGCTAAACCTGCTTATTATGGTGGATTTGAAAGAACAGAAGCCCCTATAAATGAGCGGTTATTTGCCGTACTGAAAGATATTGAGTCCAAATACGAAGGAGTTGCAGAAAAAGGTAAATAAAATAGTGCCCTATGGATATTGAATTCAATAAAAATGAAGATCACCTGCGGGGGCTGCTGAGTCAGCTTCGGCAAATAAGTGAACAAATCCATTTGGGAGGGGGCAAAAAAGCAATTGAGAAACAGCACGAAAAAAAGAAGAAAACTGCTCGAGAAAGAATCGCTTATTTACTTGATAAAGATTGTCCATTCATTGAAATAGGAACGTACGCCGGCTATGGAATGTATCAAGAACATGGTGGCTGTCCAGCTGGAGGTACCGTATCAGGTATCGGCTACATAAGTGGTAAACAGTGTGTGGTGGTGGCCAATGATCAGACTGTAAAAGCAGGGGCATGGTTCCCTATTACCGGCAAAAAGAATTTACGCATGCAAGAGATTGCGCTGGAGAATCACTTGCCAATAATTTATTTGGTAGACAGCGCTGGCGTTTATCTTCCATTGCAGGATCATATATTTCCAGATAAAGAACACTTTGGGAGAATATTTAGAAATAATGCAAAAATGAGTGCTGCTGGCATTCCTCAGATTGCGGCAGTGATGGGCGCATGCGTTGCAGGAGGCGCTTACCTTCCCGTTATGAGTGATGAAATGCTCATGGTAGAGGGAAGTGGCTCTGTATTCCTTGCAGGATCTTATTTAGTTAAGGCAGCCATTGGAGAAGAGGTGGATAATGAAAGTCTGGGAGGAGCAAAAATGCACGCTGATATCAGTGGGACTGCTGATGCAACTTTTTCCACTGAGGAAGCCTGTCTTGATCACATAAAAAAACTGGTTCAATTACTTGCTGAGAGGCCCACTGCTAGATTTAACAGAATTCAACCTAAGGCACCCAAAACAAGTATGGACCAGCTTTATGGGCTATTTCCAAGAGATGGAAAGCCATATGAGATGGTTGAACTCATACAATGTTTAGTTGATGAGGACAGTTATCAACCATTCAAACCCACTTATGGTAAATCTATTTGTTGCGGGTATGCCAGAATTGAGGGTTGGGCTGTTGGCATTGTTGCCAATCAACGAAAAATTGTAAAAAGCGGTAAAGGAGAAATGCAAATGGGGGGTGTTATCTATAACGATAGCGCAGACAAGGCTGCCCGTTTCATATTAAACTGTAATCAAAAAAGAATCCCACTTATCTTTTTACAAGACGTTACTGGATTTATGGTTGGAAGTAGAAGTGAACAAGCCGGCATTATTAAAGACGGCGCTAAATTAGTGAATGCAGTAGCCAATTCAATTGTTCCGAAATTCACAGTAATAGTTGGAAACTCATACGGAGCTGGAAATTATGCCATGTGTGGCAAAGCTTATGATCCTCGCTTAATTGTTGCTTGGCCAACTGCAAAAATTGCAGTGATGGGAGGAGAAGCGGCAGCAAAAACACTGCTACAAATTGAAATGGCGGCACAAAAAGCCAAAGGAAAGCTTGTTGATGAACAAACTGAAAAAGACCTGCTGGCTTCCATAATGCGCAACTATCAAGAACAACTAAATCCATTATATGCCGCAGCAAGGCTTTGGGTAGACGAGATAATTGACCCCAAAAGTACCAGAGCAATATTAGCTGAGGGCATCGCAGCTGCCAATCACGCTCCGCTCCCCACTACACTTCAAAACGGGGTCTTTCAAGTATAATTACAAATCATGTCTGAACCAGTACTAATTTATACAGATGGTTCTTCTAGAGGAAATCCAGGACCGGGTGGCTTTGGCGTGATTCTTAAATATGGAGGAAAAGAAAGGGAAATTTCTAAAGGATATAGGTATACTACCAATAACAGAATGGAACTACTCGCTGTAATAGAAGGATTAAAAGCCCTGCGTAAAAAAGGATTATCAGTAATTGTGTATTCAGATAGCCAGTATGTTGTAAAGGCTGTTAAAGAGGGCTGGCTAAAAAAGTGGATTGCAACTGACTTTAAAGGGGACAAAAAAAATCCCGACTTATGGAAGGAGCTCAATTTGCTACTACAGGAAAATGAGGTTAGTTTTCGTTGGATAAAAGGACATGCAGATAATCCATTTAATAACAGATGTGATCAATTAGCTACACAGGCAGCCATTCATAATGGTCTTGCCATAGATCAATACTACGAAGAAATTACGCGTTAAGCTGAGAGCCGATTAAATTAATCGTAATTCGATTTTTCTGCTAGAAAGGTAATTGTAAAAAACTAAGGTAGCTGGTAAGAAAATAAAGGTAGCCAGCAATGAATTTTTATAGAAGGGTAAGCCAGCAGTCAAACAGGTCATAAAGCCAGTTATATCCTTTGAATAGGTTATTTCCGTTGCCTGTAACCAAACCATTCCGTTGGATAAGAAGAAGAAAATGGTTGGTGCAATAAACGCAGCAAGGCCAATGTTCCGAAAGGAAGTTGCTTTAAAGATGAACCCAAGGTAAGTGCACCCCAATAATAACAGATAATTTTTCCATTGCCCTGCATAAATACCCTGGTAATCAAAAAGGTCATTGCGATAAAGAAAATGAATGAAAATATCACTTACTAAAAGTGCAACTATTGAGAAGAAAAATACCCATTCGCTCCGCTTCAAAATAAAACCAGAAAATAGCGCAATTGCCAAAACCGGCGAAAAGCCTGATAAAGCAATTTCTGGACCAAAAAAATATTTGCAAAGGGTTGTAACCAATGTAAGCACTAGCGTAAATAATGCAGTTTTTAGCGAAAAAGACATATGCGAATCATTTTTTTGGGTTTAAACAAAATTAATTGAATTGAACTAATTGCAGGTATAACTTATTCACCTCTGTGAATAGCTGATGTAGCCAGAAAAAGGGTTGTATCTTGATCAGCTTGTAAATGAAGCGTCCCTTCCCCATCCCAAAAGGCTGCCAACTGACCTTGTTTAAGTGTTGCTAGGGAACTGCTCCAGGCTAACTCTACAGAACCTTTCAACAAAAGAAGAATTAAGGGGCCCATACCCTGTAATTGATACTTCTCGTGTTTTCTCATGAATAGTTGACCTAACTTAAAATCGTCTACGGGTGTAGAGAACCATGCTGGTGCTCCATTTGAATCGCTTATGCGCATTACCTCGGGACGTATACCCACACAACGTGTGTGCTTGAGTAGCGCGGTTACATCTATGTGCTTTGACGTTAATCCTCCCCGTAACACATTATCGGAATTTGCCATTATCTCTACATTCTGGCCCTCCAAATACGCATGGGGAATACCCGCATCCTGAAAAATAGCCTCGCCTTCTTTCATCGAAACCAGGTTGAAAAAATAAATTGAAAATATACCCCTGTCGATGTTTCCCTTATTTCCATAAAGCTGTGCAGCCCTCAATGCCCAAAAGGCTGGGTTATCTTTAGTAAAAGGGGCACTTGCATCTTCCTGCTGGAGCCGACTTAAAAGTGGATCCAGCATCCCATTGACATCCTGCTGTGGCATTTCCATTACTAGTTGATACAGCACCTGATTCCCTTCACTTTCCCATATGTTTTTTAGGGGACTAAACTCAGGTATAGTTTCAAATATTGTCTTAAGCTGATCCGCCGGCTTAAACCCATGCAATAACCAAAAGGGCCCTAGTGCCACCATCAATTCTGGCTTATGATTTTGATCTTTATAGTTTCTAGTAGGCGAATCAAGTGAAATACCTACTCTATTTTCTAAAGCAAACTCTCTGATGGCTGCCTCACGCGTTGGATGCACTTGTATTGAGAGCATTTCTTTTACATCCAAAACTTTTAGTAGATAAGGAAGTGAAACCCCCAGCTCGTGTAAGGTGATACGATTCCCTTTTTGATCAACTATATGAGCCATTCCTTGACTATGCGTTCCCATCCAATACTCAGCGAATGGTTTCTTAGCCGTGTTATCAATTCGCAATAGATGAGGAAGAAAACTATGTCCACCCCAATCATAGTTCCTAACAACTCCCTCTAACAAATAAATAGCGCCCATAGTTGATAGCTAATATACTTGTTGTAAAGATAACACATGAGCAATCATCTTAAAATTGGAAACAGGGGCGAATGGCTGGCTGGCAAGTGGCTTGAAAAAAAGGGATACATCATTGTAGCGCGTAACTGGCGATACAAACACCTTGAAATAGATTTAATAGCCAACTATAACAATATGTTACATTTCATAGAGGTAAAAACTAGATCCAGTAACAAATATGGTGGTCCTGAATTGAGTGTGAATTGGAAAAAGATGTTACGACTGAAAAGAGCAGCCAATTACTACTTACTGGCCAACCCAGGAAATGCCTGGATACAATTTGATATCGTAGCAATTACAATGCACGCGAGTAAGCCACCCACGCTAGAATTATTTGCAGATATCTAAGGCTGAATATCCAACATAATTTTGCTTACCAAAGCGTGTGTTGCAGGGCAACTTTCCACATTTTGATGGTGTATTTGAGCAAAGTCAACGAACTTTTTTCTCAAATGAGGGAAACCAGCACAATCAGCAGGGCGAATGGCATAAATGCCACACTTATTGTCCTTTTTATTTAAAAATTGACAGGACGTGCTTCGATTTACCCAATCCTTGTCCCCTCCCCTTTCTTTCTTTAGCCATTTCTTCTGAAACGCTGTGACAGTCATTCCAAAATGCTTGGAAATTCTTTTTAGATCACGAGGCGTATACGTGGGGGTCATAGTTTTACAACAATTAGCACAGGCTAAACAATCAACCTCTTTCCACACTGCTTTTTCCCAGGTTGCTAAGCGACTATCAAAACCACGAGGCATATTTTTTTCAAGACGGGTTAGATAAAGCCGATAAGTACGTCGATCACGTTTAGCGCGGGACATGAATGCCCGCAGCGAAAATTCCTTTACATTTTTCATGGTGCGCGAAGATAGTTATTCAAAGGGATTAAATTTGTCAAAACACAACCTATGCGGACCACCCTATTATTTGTTGCTATAGCAATTGCCATAGGCAGTATTCAATCCTGTAGTTGGTTTGCCGCTGCTCCCCCTACATTCTGTGATACGGCTTGTATCAACGAGAATATTCGTTTTACGGGTACACATGAAGACACCCCTTATGTAGAGATAAGTGTAGCAAACTGTCTGCCTGACACATTAAGCTGGAGTTATACTGGCTTAGGCACAAAAAGAAAAATTGGATTTGCCTATCTAATTGGAAGAACGGTAAAAATCAATAAAGACTTTATAAAAGTCCAATTTAAAGAAAATCAATATGCCTGGATTCTGTTTAATGACTGTATTACCGGACGTGGATTTCAAATTAAATTGCCCTATGATAAAGCAACACCTTTCAGCCTAAAAAGCAGTGGACTCAACCCGTTGGATCCTAAATTTTCAATCGAAGAGGGACTTATTGCCAATACCGATCGGGGTAATCTCTTTGTGGAAGATGCTATGGATGGCAAAAAAGCCATGATGACTTTTGGAGAAAAACTAGCAATCGATTACGATGTTATTCATGATCACATTGACAGCGTATCAATTACCCGAAATAAAATATGGGCAAAAATCAAGATTGGCAATGAGTGGGTAGTTAAAGAGAAGAATATCATTATGCAATAACCCCGTATGTGGCAGGTATATCAAAAAGGATTTAAAGCCTGGCTGCAATTGGAAAAATCGCTTGCAGAAAATTCCATAGAAGCTTATCTGAGGGACCTGTCTCTGTTCTGTCGGTTTTTATCTTCAATCCAATTGGGAAATTCACCAACAAGCGTTAAGGCGGATCACCTGCGGATGTTCTTAAAATGGATTCATGAAAATGGCTTCTCAGCAAGCTCACAAGCAAGAATCCTATCTGGCATAAAATCCTTTTACCGTTATTGCTTATTGGAGCAAATCTGTCAAGAAGATCCTACTACTTCACTGGAAGCCCCTCAAAAAAAAAGGGCCCTTCCAGATACGCTTAGCTTTGAAGAAATAGAAAAACTAATTGCACAAATTGACCTGAGTAAGCCTGAAAGCACAAGAAATAAAGCGATGCTGGAAACCTTATATAGTTGCGGGCTTCGCGTAAGTGAACTAGTTACTTTACAGCTTTCGAAACTTTACCTTGATTTAGGTTTTATACGCGTTAGAGGTAAAGGCGATAAAGAAAGACTGGTACCTATCGGAGATAGTGCAGTCGACTATATTAACTTGTACAGACAGACCACCCGGCAACAAATTGTTCCGCAAAAGGGAAAAGAGGACTTTTTATTTTTAAATAAAAGAGGTGGGCCACTTTCCAGAGTCATGGTATTTTATATCATTAGGGATTTAGCAAAAGCAGCTGGCATTCAAAAAACAGTTTCTCCCCATACTTTTAGACATTCCTTTGCTACACACTTGATTGAGGGAGGGGCTGACCTACGAGCTGTTCAAGAAATGTTGGGACACTCCAGTATTACTACCACAGAGATTTACACACATTTAGACCGCGATTTTTTAAGAAAAACGCTGGTTGAATTTCATCCTGGCTTTAAAGGTAATCGACACTAATTACATTCCGCCGATTACACTACTTTTGTATTTCAAACAAGCAATCACTATGAAAAAAATTATGATGGTAGCTCTCTTGATAGGCAGTATTATCACTAGCCAAGCACAGCTACGTACCCCCGCTCCTAGCCCTGCACAAACTATAAAACAAGATTTTGGTTTGGGCAATATTGAAATCTCTTATTCCAGACCAGCCATGAAAGGACGTAAAATATTTGGTGATTTAGTGCCTTATGGAAATGTATGGAGAACTGGAGCAAATGGAGCCACCACACTTCAATTTAGCGATGAAGTAACAATTGGAGGAGTCAAATTAGCCCCCGGGAAATATGGACTTTTGAGCATCCCCAATAAGGACACCTGGACATTAATTATTTCCAAGCAAACAGATGTAACTAGCCCTGCAGCTTATAAACAGGAAATGGATGTTGTACGTGTAAACGCACCTGTATCTAAAAGTAGTGCTAGAACAGAAAATTTCATGATTCAAGTAGATAACATAAAATCTACCCAGTGTCAAATTGAACTAAGCTGGGATCAGGTTACTGTTGCCCTAACAGTTGAAACAGATATTGATACACGTATTATGCAACAAATTAATACGGCCATGCAAGGTGAAAAGCCACCTTACTTTAATGCAGCAATGTACTTGATGGATAATGGGAAGGATCTGAACCAAGCACTTAGCTGGTTTGAAAAAGCGGCAGCTGCAACACCCACAGCTTATTGGATACACCATCAATTAGCCAACTGTCAGGCAAAACTTGGAAAGAAAGCGGAAGCAAAAGCAACAGCACAAAAATCTAAGGAGTTAGCTTTAGCAGCAAAAAATATGGATTATGTAAAGCTAAATGACAAGTTACTAGCTGAATTAAAATAAGAATCTAAGATTTCATAAAAAGCCGCATTCATTGGAATGCGGCTTTTTCATAGGAAGAACTTTCTACTGGTAGATAATAAATAATGCCCCGCCGTGGCAAAAAAGAGCACGGCAATAACTCCCAGCGGGTTGAGCCATAGAAAGCCCAGCTTTATGAATCCCGTTTTACTCAAATAGAAAACCAGTATCACAATGGCTTCAGCTAAAATGGCTGACCCAAAAACCAATGTCCCACTTTTTACTACAGGTAAAAATAAAGCAACACAGAAAATTCCTAATACAACCCCATAGAAAAGGGAGCCTAATACGTTTACAGCCTCAATCAAACTATTCCCAATATTGTAGGTAAATAGCGCTACTACAATACAAAAGATTCCCCAGACAAGTGTATACCAGCGTGACCAACGAAATGCTGATTCATCTGTGATTGAATTTTTACTAAATCGCCTGTGAAAATCAATCATGGTGGCTGCCGCAAGCGAATTAATGGCAGCAGCAATGCTTCCCCATGAAGCTAGAAAAATGATAGCAATCAATAATCCTACTAAACCAGCTGGTAAATGATCTACCACAAATCGAAGGAAGATGTAATTGGTATCATTGCCGTCTCCCCCTTCGATTTTTTTATTAAGCCAAAATTTCAACCGAGCTCTTATAGACTCTGATTCGAGATGGAGTACACGATAGGCATCTAAAATAGAATCTTGACTACGACTAGTGGTTACCATAGCAGATTTATTGGAAGCGTATTGACCCAATAGCTGCCTTTTAGCTGCCGCTATTTCATCGAATCTTACCTGTGCCAAACGAAGTGAATCAGCATATACAGGATGTGCCTGGATCTTTGCAAGTTGGACCTGATTAAAAAAAATGGGAGCCTTAGTGAATTGGTAAAAAGAAAATACTAATACTCCTAATAATAAAATAAAAAATTGCATGGGTACTTTCACAAATCCATTCATAAGCAAACCCAATTTGCTTTCTCTGACCGAACGTCCCGTTAAATAACGCCCCACTTGACTCTGGTCCGTACCAAAATAAGATAAGGCCAGAAAAAAACCTCCCACTAATCCACTCCAAATATTATACTGATCACTCCAATCAAAATTTCCATTCGTAAACCCGCTTGTGATGATTGAAAATTTCCCCACCTTACCGCCAATACGCAATGCCTCTGTAAATCCAATTGCAGGAGGCAATAAGGCAACCACCATCCACCCTGCTAAAAATAAACCAGCAAATATGATACTCAATTGCAATTGCTGCGTATAAGCAACTGCCTTTGCCCCCCCAAACAAAGTATATATAATCAACAATCCCCCCATGATTATAGTAGTAGAAGTAAGACTCCAACCCAGCAGTGATGAGAGGATAAGTGATGGTGCAAATACGCTAATACCTGTGGAAAGACCCCGCTGCAGCAAAAATAGAAATGATGTCAAGGAGCGGGTTTTCCCATCAAAACGGCTTTCCAAGTACTCATATGCCGTGTACACTTGTAGTCGTTGAAAAACAGGAATAAAAAAAATTGCAATAACAATCATGGCCAGGGGTAAGCCAAAATAATATTGCACAAAACGCATTCCATCAGTAAAAGCTTGCCCTGGCGCAGACAAAAAGGTAATAGCGCTGGCTTGGGTCCCCATGATACTGAGTAATACTAAGCCCCAGCCAAGATTACGATTTGAGCGAAAATAGCCATCCAGGTCACGAGAGGTTTTGCTTTTGTATAAACCATACAAAATAATACCCACCAACGTTGCAATCAGTACGCCCCAATCGAGTCTACTCATTGAAAATAAATTGTAAGCTTATAAAATAAAAAAATGAGTAGCAACAAGTATATAATCAAGCCCCAATACCAACTATTCCATGTTGAAAAAAAAGGAGGCTTGTTGTCTGATGACTTACTCATACTATTATTTTCTTCTTTGACGCAACCAACCTGTTAATAGTATCAATCCCCCCAAAACCAACCCAATAATCAAACCAACCTTTATACGCTTTATAAAAATGCCCAACCCTAACCCCAATAGAATGGCCAAACCAAAGGCCCAATTAGCTCGTTGTTTTTGATAGTTACCCATTCGTTACTTTTCAACACCTCCCAATGCCAACAAATTAGCCAGTAAACGATAGGCTCCTGGAACTCCAGCAGGAATTTGCCTGAATAATGAAAGCCCCGTGTAAGTAAACCAGCCTTTACCATAACGTACTACCAGTAAAGATCCCATATCCGCTTTTTCATCAGGATCTGCCATGCTAACTAAAGGCTGAAGTATGCCAGCAGTATCTAACCCATGATAAACACTTCGCTCTTGTATCCAACCTAAAAAATCTTCCTGTGTTATCTTGTTTGGAAAGTTGAATACAGGATGCTTAGGTTGTAAAAAATCAACTTTTGCCTCTTGATCTGTAATTCTATTTCTTGTAATAACAAAGGGGTATGGCCCTATCTTAGCTTTGACAGGCCCAATTTGGTTACTAGTATTATACTGCACCACATAATTACCCCCCTCTTCGATATACTTCATCAATTTTTCGTAATACTTATTAAGCCAATCCTGCGTATTATGTGCTCTTACACCAGTTATGATTGCATCAAATTGCTGTAAAGGCAATGATGACAATAAATCCTCATCTAACACAGTTACTAGATACCCAAGCCGTTTTAAGCCCTCAGGAATTTTATCCCCCGCCCCGGGTATATACCCAATTTTTTTTCCTCCAATCTTAACTTGAAAATTACGCGTGTAAACAGTAGCTGGTTTAAAATATGTAATTGGCGGAATATGATCATAGCGAATAGTAGTAGTTGTTGTTGTAATAGCATCCCCATTGCTGAGCGAAACGCCCATCAATAAGGTATCTGCTTTTTCTTTACTATGCAACGTATAATCATAACGCTGTAATTGATCTTTTTGAACCATAGCGATGCGTGTAGGAGTCACAAACCCTTTATCATTTTTAGCAGTTGTAAGCAGTGGGGTAATATTTTCTTGCAACGCTAAACCAGCTACTTGCACTTGACCTTTTATCACATTATTTGCTACAGTAGCCAATTGAACATTTTCCTCAGGTTGAATAGAAACGGAAGGAACCACTTCCAGCGGCCATTGCAACTCACCTTTTACAGGATCTGTAAATTTATGACGAACAGGTACCTGAAAACTGATTACCTGATTACCCCATTTCAAATCTATGTTACACGTCAGTGCAGCGTCATTTTCAGGTTTTCCAATTAAGCGTAACTCGTTCACCTCAAAATATCCTTGTTGCATAGGTAACTGCAACCAATAAGGCTGAGAAACTGGAATAGAGGGATGTATAAAATATTTGGCACTGAATGAGGCAGTTTTGTTTGGCCTTAACAAAAGGGAATTAGTAACTAAATTAAAATCTAGTAACTGCGCTTTTTCTAGTAAAGGAGCAGAACCAAGTCGATCAACAGCCAAAAGTGTTATCTGCAAAGAGTCCCCCCGCACAGCACGAACCTGTGTTGCCGTTACCTCTAAATAAATGCCACTCACTGCTAGTATCAGTTCTTTAAGTTCTTTTTTCTTTTGCGTAATAATGGAGGAAGCTGCAAGGGCATCCAATGACTGGTGCAAACTGAGCAAGCCAGGAAGTGAAGCTTTTGGATTTAGCCAATTAAAATGCTTTGCCAGGCTATCAACTTGTTGTTGAATTAAATTGTATCCAAATCTACTACTCCAATCCAGCGAAATACCTTCCATTAAATCCTTGGTAGCAGGCAGACCATCAATTAATTTAAAGTACTCGAAGGCTTCCCCTCTGGAAACAGGAACACCAAATCCCTGACTTTTGTGTTGACTACGGCTTTGCGCAGCAATTTCCCCGTAACTCTTTCCGAGCAAACTATTATACCCGCCTACATCTAACTTCAATTGATCCTCGCGGATAGTAACATTACCTCCGAAGTTGAAGGTGTTCCAAAGTAATCGTTTTACACGCCATACTCCCGAAGTGTAGGCCAGTTGAGCTGGAAAACGCGTGGAGTCAGCGGCTGCCATCACAGCCTCCCCTGCAAGAATTGCAGAAGCCGTGTGATGCCCATGTCCACCCTCACCCGTAGTAGGAAATCTAGTAATAACCACATCTGGTTCAAATGTTCGAATTACCCATACTATATCATGCAAGATTTTTTCCCTATCCCATATTCTAAATGTTTCCACAGGAGTTTTTGAATACCCGAAATCATATGCCCGAGTAAAAAACTGTTCCCCACCATCAATTCTTCGAGCAGCTAACAACTCTTGTGTTCGAATTAACCCCAGCTCTATTCCTTGCTCCTGACCTATTAAGTTCTGACCACCATCACCTCTGGTTAACGAGAGATAACCCGTTCGTAGCAGACGATTGTTAGCGAGATACGCAATCAACCGCGTATTTTCATCATCGGGGTGCGCGGCTATGTATAAAACAGAGCCGGTAATTCCCAACTTTTGTATCCCCTGGTAGATGGAAGAAACAGTGGGTTGCGCAAAGGACTGTTGCAGTCCTATTAGTAATAAAAGTGCTAGCTTATTCCATTTCATCGAGCATCAAAAAATAAAGCATTACAAAAAAGTAATTTTCCATTCTCCCAAAAATTGCGGAATAAAATATTATCTGCAAAAAAGCTAATATTTCCACGACCAACAGACAGTTGGCCTATAACAAGTCCTCCTTTTAAAGTTGGTTGAAGACGGCTGCCAACAAAACCTGCTAAGGGTCCTTCCTGAAGTGTTTGTCCCACATTCCAACCTTTATCTTCCTTAAACAATTCAAATAGCGTACCGTCAGTTTTTAATGAATAATAAAATCCTGGATAACCAAATGCTAATGGATGAGAAGCGTCGAGTGAAACTTTCCAAATAGAACCCGTTGTAATGGTGCTTATTTGATCCCTTTCTCTATTCTTAAATAATACAGATGGAGCAATTTTATCGGAACTGTTATCCTCCTTTCGAAGGACTAAACCCAAGTCTAATTTTGCAAGTTGGGCTGTAGTTTCTCCTAAAACTATCAAGCGCCCACCACCTTGGATCCACTTTTGAACGCCCTCAAATGATTCCCGATTTTCCAAAAAACGATACCGCCCCTCAGCTAAAACCAAAACATCAAAAGATGCAAGATCAGCACTTGCAAAAGAACTTTGATTCAATAAAGTGACAGGATAATTTAGCTGCTTTTCAAAAAAATGCCAAACTTCTCCAACACTAAGACTATAGGTTCCCTCCCCACTCAATAATGCAACACGTGGCGTACGAAGCGGATGTACTTTATCACTACCAAAATCTGCACCTTGCTGAACAAGCCCTGAGGAAAGTGGAACAATATTGATCGATTGTTCATTTGCCCAAAGGCGAACTTTTTCAAAAAATGCATCCCCCCATCTTTCGTTTGAGGTTTTCAAAATCAATATTGTTCCCGGATTAAACTTTTTGCCATTGGTGTAAAAACTGTCCTCCGCATAACGAAGTTTAACTCCTGCTTGCAATAATCGAGCTGCAAAAGAAGCTACAGCAGGGCTGTTCCAAGGAAGCGCATAACCATAAGTTGTTGTGGTGTTAGAAACAGGCGAAAGCTTCCAGTTTCCACCTTGCGCAATTTTTTCTTTTGTAGCATAGGCCTGTAGTCCATAAGCATAAGGTAATGACCACGCTGTAATATCATAGGTAGCAGAATCTGCCAACAAAGTTCGAGGTTCAAATAAAACCTGGACTAAGGCCGCATTTGTTTGCGCTATATTGATTACAATATCAGCTGCTGATACTGAGAAAGTCTCCTCTTTAGCGGTAGCATAATTATACCCTTTAGCCGTCGTGTTAGTGCCGGTCCTATACTCGATACCGTGGGCATCAAGTAATGTTACTAATTTTTGTAAATAAGCTTCCCGATTAGCCTCACCTTTTATAATAAAAGATTTGTATCCCCCCATTCCTTTACTTCTGCCATTTTCAAAAAAGGCAGCAAATTCCTGCACCAACTTCTGTTGTTGACCTGCGCTTACCTCTATTGTACTAAGTGAAGTAGTAACGTGATGAATGAGCCGATTATATAATGTGAGTGTATCACCATCCTCGTTCACAACACCCAACCCAGCCCTGATTCCCCCTTGCTCATAAGTCATACCTATAGAGCCATTATAAACCGGATAGGTATCGCCATATGATGGATAAAGAAGATCAAATCGTTCTTTGGTAAAATACAACCAACCATTTTGATCAAAATAACGAGCATGATTAGTGCCAATCTCTTGTTGAAATTTTCGCTGCCAAGGGGTGATCACTTCGTGATAGGGTTCTGCAGCTGGTGCAAAATAATATGGCTCATTATATCCTTGCTCATGTAAGTCCACATGTACATGAGGCATCCAACCTCGATACAATTTTATTCGCTGCTGACTTTCTATTTGTGTCAACCAGGCCCAGTCTCTGTTCAGGTCAAAATAATAATGATTGGAACGACCCCCAGGCCATGGTTCCTGATGCTCTCGAGACAAGGGGTTAGCATTAAACTTTTTCCCAACAACAGATTGATACCAATTCACATAACGATCTCTTCCGTCTGGATTTAAGCAAGGATCAATTAATACTACCGTATTGGTAAGCCAGGCTGCACAATCTGATCCCTCTCTTAATAACTCATATAAGGTTAACATAGCCGCTTCAGTAGAAGAGGCTTCATTTCCATGTACATTATAACTTAACCAAACAATGGCAGGTAATGCGCTGAGCTGTTCCGCACCAAATGCCACAGCACCATGGGTGAGAGCCAGGTTGCTATTTCTTATTTCTTCCAGCCTGCTAATATTTTGCGGTGAGGAAACGGCTAGTATAAGCAGCGGACGGTTCTCCTCCGTACGACCATACTCCCTTAACTGGACATGACTAGGCTTACTTGTGGCTACATATTCCATATACCGCTGGACTAAATGATGTGGCGTATGCCGGCTGCCCAAAGAATAGCCTAAAAATTCAGATGGGGATTTTAATTGTGCCAGAATACTGCTAAAAAAGAGCTGTAGCAAACACAAACAAAGCGTATACTTTTTCATAGATAAAAATTAGACAGGCAAGTTAAGGTTTGTTTCGCTTTCCGTAGTTTAGCCTTTTAACGCACAACTATGAAAAAACTGCTCTTCCTTGGAATTGCCCTCGTGGGTGGAATTGGATGTTTTGGACAAACACTCCAACAAGCAGGCATTAACCCCTTTGCTTATAAAATCGAAAAGAAGCAGGTAGCTTCAAATGGAGCTGTTGCTGCTGCCCACCCCTTGGCCAGCTTAGTGGGTGCAGCCATATTGAAACAAGGAGGAAACGCTTTTGATGCGGCTATTGCTACACAATTGGCGCTAGCCGTGGTATATCCCAATGCTGGAAATTTGGGAGGTGGGGGTTTTTTAGTAGGTCAATTAAGCAATGGGAAACAGGTAGCCATTGATTACAGAGAAAAAGCTCCAGCCACCGCTCACAGAGACCTCTATATTGAAAGCAATGGACAAGCTAATACTGAAAAAAGTCAATTAGGCCATTTAGCGGCTGGAGTTCCGGGCACTGTGGCTGGGTTATTTGCTACATACCCTTACGCTAAACTATCATTTGATAAACTGATTAATCCTGCTATTGAATTAGCCACAAATGGTTTCTGCATTACCGCTGCAGAAGCCAGAGGATTAAATGCAATTCAACAGGATCTTAAAAAATACAATACGCAAGCCCCAGTCTTTTTGAAAGAACAGGGTTGGAAAGAAGGGGACACCTTGCGTCAACCTCAACTGGCAACAACGCTTACAAGAATAAAAGAAAAAGGGAAAGCCGGATTCTATGAAGGAGAAACGGCGCAATTGATTGTTGCGGAAATGAAGCGCGGAAATGGTATTATTTCATTGGAGGATTTAAAAAAATATGAAGCCGTATCTAGAACACCCCATCGTTTTGCTTACAAAGATGTTGTAATAGTAAGTATGCCCATGCCCAGCAGTGGTGGTCTATTACTCAATCAAATGATGAAGATGGTGGAGGATAAAAATTTAAAGTCAATGGGCTTTCATTCACTTGCGTCTGTACAACTCATGACCGAAGTAATGCGAAGAGCCTATGCTGATCGCGCAGCATATATGGGAGATGCTGACTTTTATCCTGTACCAGTCAGACAATTGGTGACCCCTGTTTACCTAAATATGCGCATGAAAGACTACAACCCTGAAAAAGCAACAGACAGCAAACAAGTCAATCCAGGCAAAATGCTCCCAAAAGAAAGTGAGGAAACAACTCATTTGAGTGTAATGGATAGCCAAGGAAATGCCGTGGCAGTAACCACCACGCTCAATAATTCTTATGGAAGCAGAACTGTCATTGGCGGAGCGGGCTTTTTTATTAATGACGAAATGGACGACTTTAGTGTGAGTCCAGGTGTTCCCAATATGTATGGAGCACTGGGAGGAGAGGCAAATGCGATACAGCCAGGAAAGAGGATGTTAAGTTCAATGACACCCACTATTGTAACTAAAAATGGTAAGCCCTTCATTGTAGTAGGAACACCCGGCGGAACTACCATACCTAACCAAGTATTTCAGACCTTGATCAATCTTTTGGAATTTGAATTATCCGCTGAGGATGCCGTTTATAAACCTAAATTTCATCATCAATGGCTTCCAGACGAACTCGTAACAGAGAAGGGATTCCCCGAAGAAATAAAAACTAAATTGAAGACCATGGGCTACCAGTTGGCCAAAGAAAGAAGCGGCATTGGCCGAACAGAGTTAATTCGCGTTTTACCAGATGGTAAACTAGAAATAGTTGCCGATAAAAGAGGCGATGACAGTGTTGCAGGATTCTAAGCCTATTTGAGCTTAAACGATTCCAAAAATTTGGTATTGAAATCTCCGCTTCTGAAGCGTTCGTCCTGCATTAATTGTAAGTGAAAAGGAATAGTGGTTTTAACTCCTTCAATCACATATTCACTCAATGCACGATACATGGTTTGAATAGCCTCTTGTCGGGTCTGCGCCACCGTAATCAACTTTCCAATCATAGAGTCATAATAAGGCGGAATAACATAGCCGGCATACACATGGCTATCTACACGAACACCATGTCCGCCTGGTTGATGACAAACAGTAATTTTGCCAGGAGAAGGCCTGAAATCATTGTAAGGATCCTCTGCATTGATTCGGCATTCGATTGAATGCATTTCGGGAAAATAATCTTTTCCAGAAATACGATGGCCTGCAGCAATTAAGATTTGTTCTTTTATCAGATCATAATTGATCACTTCCTCCGTTACACAATGCTCCACCTGTATACGGGTGTTCATTTCCATGAAATAAAAGTTGCGGTGCTTGTCTACCAGGAACTCAATGGTGCCCACACTTTCATAATTAATAGCCGCAGCAGCTTTCTTAGCAGCCTCTCCCATTTTGTAACGTAAATCATCTGTCATAAAAGGTGAAGGAGATTCCTCCACTAATTTTTGATGACGCCTCTGAATAGAACAATCACGTTCACTTAAATGACATACGTTTCCGTATTGATCCCCTGCTACCTGTATCTCAATATGACGAGGTTCTTCCACAAATTTTTCCATGTAGATCCCGTCATTCTTAAATGATGCTAACGCTTCTGCTTTAGCGGTATCATATGCTTTTTCTAATTGGGATTCTTCCCACACAATTCGCATACCCTTTCCTCCTCCACCCGCAGTGGCCTTCAAAATAATGGGATATCCCATTTCGCGTGCCAGCCCTTTTGCCTCATCAACACTCTGTAAAAGCCCCTGCCCGCCTGGCACAACAGGAACACCCGCTTTTATCATAGTCTCCTTAGCCGTGATCTTATCGCCCATGGCATTGATCATTTCAGGAGTAGGGCCTATAAATTTAATTCCATGCTCATTACAGATTATGGCAAAGCGAGAATTCTCCGCTAAAAAACCATAGCCTGGGTGTACCGCATCTGCGTTGGTAATTTCAACAGCAGACATGATATTAGCAATATTCAAATAAGAGTCACTACTCTGTGGCTTTCCAATACAAACTGCTTCGTCTGCAAATTTCACATGCAAACTATCCCGATCAGCAGTGGAATAAACAGCAACTGTTTTAATTCCCATCTCCCGTGCGGTCCGTATTACACGCAAAGCAATTTCGCCTCTGTTGGCTATGAGGATTTTCTTAAACATAATGGCTAATTCGTTTTAATAGATCAAGCAGGTTCAACTAGAAATAGTGGTTGATCGTACTCAACTGGAGAAACGTCATCAACTAAAACTTTCACTACGCGGCCTTTTACTTCACTTTCAATCTCGTTAAAAAGCTTCATGGCTTCAATAATACAAACTACGCTTCCGTTATTTATTTCCGTGCCTACATCTACCAGATTAGGTTTGTCAGGTGATGATTTACGATAAAAAGTGCCAATCATGGGACTTTTAATTGTGATTAAATTTTCCGTGGCTGCAGCCGGTTTCGGTTTTTCAGCAGCAGGACTGGCAGCCGAAACAGGGGCTGCAGCAGGAATTGCAGGTGCAGATACGGGGGCTGCTTGCATAGGTGCCACGGCACTAACAACCTGGGTTATCTTATCCTCTTTTTGCTTGACTGTTACTTTAAAGTCTTTTTGTTCAATGGTAACTTCTCCAATATTGGATTTGTTGACCATCTTGATCAACTCCTGAATCTGTTTAAAATCCATGTTTTTCAAGTTTAGATTGGTTTAGATGAACCCGGATCGGGGTGCTAAGGTAAGGACTGACCAAGCAGAAAAATGGTATTTTTAGGTATTTTTTATCACTTTTTGGTCAAAAACAAGCTAAAAATGCAAAAAAAAGCCCGATTTTTCGAAAATCGGGCTTCAATACAATTAGTAAGATTACGCTTCTTTCACTCGCTCCACATAATCACCTGTCTTTGTGTTAACACGTATCAATTCGCCTTCATTGACAAAAAGCGGAACATTGACCTTTGCGCCTGTCTCAACAGTGGCTGGCTTTAAGGTACGTGTTGCCGTATCACCTCTCAAGCCAGGCTCAGTGTACGTTACAAGTAATACAATTTTATCGGGTAATTCTACAGACATGGGCGCCTCAGTCTCTGTATTAAAAAGGACACTGACCTCCTGCCCTTCTTTTAAAAATTGGGGAGCATCCACTAGTGATTCTTCTACAGCTACCTGTTCAAAGGTTTCATTATCCATGAAATTGTACCCTGTATCATCCTTGTATAAGTACTGGTAAGCTTTACGTTCAACACGTATCGGGAAAATTGTGTCCCCGGAATTCCATGTTTTTTCAATACTTCGGTTATTATCTATCCCTTTGAGCTTTGCCCACACCTTAGCCGCTGCACGCGCCGTTTTATTCTCCCCAAACTCAACTACTGAATAAAGACTGCCGTCTAACTTGATTATAAGTCCGCGGCTGATATCTGCTGTACTTGCCATGACAAAATTTTGTGGCGGCAAAGATACAACGTGACTCGCTGACCACAAAACTGCTACCTTTGCGAAAATTTTTCACTATGAAAATTACTGTTGTAGGTGCAGGCGCAGTGGGTGCTACCTGCGCTGATAATATCGCTAGAAAAGAACTTTGCCAAGAATTGGTTTTACTAGACATCAAAGAGGGAATTGCCGAAGGGAAAGCCCAGGATATGATGCAAACCGCAACCTTGCTGGGTTTTGATACACGTATAGTGGGAAGCACCAATGATTATGCAAAAACTGCCGGAAGCGATGTGGTAGTGATCACCTCGGGATTACCACGTAAACCAGGCATGACTAGAGAGGAATTAATTGGTGTTAATGCTGGTATTGTAAAGGGTGTATGCGCTAACATTCTTACACACTCCCCCAATGCCATTATTGTTGTGGTAAGTAACCCAATGGACACCATGACATACCTGGCTTTGCAATCAACAGGACTTCCCAAAAGTAGAATCATTGGTATGGGTGGAACTTTAGATAGCAGTCGATTTAAATACCAACTTAGTCAACAGTTGCATTGCAGCCCCTCTGATTTAAATGCAGTGGTAATTGGCGGTCATGGAGATACTACCATGATACCATTAATAAGAATGGCAACTTGGAATAGTGTACCTGTTTCCCAATTTTTAAATCAAGAACAGCAAGATAAAATTGTTAAAGACACCATGGTAGGCGGTGCTACTTTAACTGCATTGATTGGCACTTCTGCTTGGTATGCTCCGGGTGCTGCTGCTGCTGCACTGGTGGAATCAATTGTTAGAGACGAAAAGAAACTTTTCACTTGCTGCGTTTCTTTACAAGGGGAGTACAAGCAAAATGATATTTGCTTGGGAGTACCCGTAATAATTGGAAGAAATGGATGGGAAAAGATTATTGACTTCCAATTGAACGAAACAGAGCAACAAGCGTTCAATAAAAGTGCCGATGCGGTCAGAAGCATGAACGAAGTCCTAAAAACGCTCTAAGAAAATATCTGATTTTTACAAAAGCCCCATTGGGGCTTTTTTTATGGCTGCAGACTAAAACATAGCCTTTTTAGTCTGCCCTCAAAATCAAAAGGGGTGGTTGTACGCGTGATGTCTTTGATTTTAAAATTAGGGAGTGCCGCTGTATCTAACTTGAATCCAGTATAGTTAGTACTGAAGTATAAAGTTCCCGAGGATGACAATAATCGCATGCAAGAAAAAATGAGCGGTACGTGATCAACTTGTATATCTAACACTTCATTCATCCGTTTGCTATTACTAAACGTTGGAGGATCCATCACAATTAAGTCATAACTACCTGCTGGAACATGATCTAACCATTGTTTGACATCTGCTCTTTCAAATTGAAAAGACGGACCCTCAAACTCATTACTTTTCATATTGCGCATGGCCCAATCAAGGTAAGTATTTGAGAGATCTACCGTAGTTACTAAGCTAGCCCCACCCGCTGCAGCATAAACGGAAAAAGAACCCGTATAAGCAAAGAGATTCAGTACACGCTTATGCTTGCTCTGCTCTCGCACCAGCTGTCTGGTATCGCGATGATCAAGAAATAATCCGGTGTCCAGGTAATCGTTCAGGTTGACCCAAAAAAACAGCCCATTTTCAGCTACTTGAAAAAATCCAAGCCCCTCTTCCCCCTCCACTTTCTGATATTGACCTTGTCTCCCCATCTTGCGCTGTCTAATTCGCTTATGAATATTTTCTGGTGGAACTTGCAACACGGCACTGATAATTTGAAGGCAGGTTTGTAACCAAGTGGCATGAAAATCCTCATCCATTCCATGTCTGCGTTTATACTCTGCCAGACAAAGGTGCGCCCCGTATCGTTCGATACAGAATGGAAACTCAGGGAGATCATGATCGTAAATACGGTAGGCTTCAATGTTTTTTCGTCTGGCCAGTTTGCTCAAATGCCGATTAACCTTTTCAAGCCTATTACGAAACATATCAAATTTTGATTCAAACACCACTCAATTTTTAACGAATTTAGCGTTTTGTATGTACGCAATTGTAGATATCGAAACTACTGGCTCGTATGCAGCAGCAAATGGGATCACTGAGATTGCTATCCATGTATTTGACGGAATGGAAGTGGTGGCAACTTTTGAATCGTTGGTTAACCCCTTGCAACCAATACCGCCTTTTATACAACAAATGACAGGTATCACTAACGAAATGGTTGCAAATGCTCCCTCGTTTGCAACCATTGCAGAACGTATTTACACATTACTTCAAGGACAAATTTTTGTGGCACATAATGTGCAATTTGATTACTCATTTGTCAAAGCACAACTAAAAGCTGAAGGGTATGAGTTGAATTGCGCTAAGTTATGTACCGTTCGTTTGAGCCGACAAATACTTCCCGGATATCCTTCCTATAGCTTAGGCAAACTTTGCCGGTCGCTGGGCATTGAACTAGCAAACAGGCATCGTGCTGGGGGAGACACCGCTGCCACTGTTGCACTTTTTAGAAAATTATTGCATGAGGATACTGCAAACCTCATTGGCAAAAGTTTGAAAAGGAATTCAAAGGAATGGATACTACCCCCACATGTTTCCCGTACTGATTTTGATCAACTTCCTACTAAACCAGGCGTCTATTATTTCCATGATAAAAAAGATAAAGTGGTGTATGTGGGAAAAGCTATAAACATACGCTACCGAGTAAATAGCCATTTTAGCAATGATGCGCCTACGGCACAAAAGCAAAAGTTTATTAGAAATGTTCATCGTATCACTTACCAAGAATGCGCTACTCCCCTCATGGCAACACTGCTAGAATCAGCAGAAATAAAACATCGCTGGCCTCGATTTAATGCAGCACAGAAAAAAAAGGAAGACACGTTTGGATTATTTGTCTTTGAGGACCAACACGGATATAAAAGAATTGCAGTAGATAAAATTAAAAAAAACGTCCCCTCCCTTTTTCACTTCTATTCGCTGGCTGATGGGCAAACAGTCATTCGCAGGTTGGCGCGAACGTATCAGCTTTGTTTGCGTTTATGTTTTTTACAGAAAGCTACTGGAGCCTGCGCAGGTGAATTTGCCACAACCTGCAAAGGAGCTTGCACAAAAAATGAGCGTGTTTCATCTTATAACAACCGGGTAAACCATGCCCTGCAAGAATTAATAGCTAATCAAAGTTTTATGATACTTGACAAGGGAAGAAATGGCAAAGAGCAATCTTGTGTGCTGATTGAAAAAGGCAGTTTCTATGGCATGGGTTATATCCCCCTAAAAACAGCCATTAATGATATTGCAGAAATAAAAAAGTTAATCACTCCTTACAGGAATAATAGCACCATACAAAAAACAATCCTTTTGTTTAAGGAAAATTTTCCGGAAAAAATAAAAGCCCTATCGGACTTCAACTAGTCAGCCCATTGAAAAGTAGTAGCACGAGGCATTAATTCAAAAACAGCTTGTGCTAAAGCAGGGGGAATGGCAAGTTTTCTGAGCTGAAGATCAATAAAAGCACCTTCTACCGTCAAACGAGCCGCCTCAGTTTCAGCTGACTTCCAAATTGAATGCTGAATGGTCCACCTGGAAAAATCTCGGCGAGCTGTCAACAATAGTAAGTCTATTGAGATAGTATCCCCCATCCTGATCTCTCGTCTAAACCGACATTCCTCTCGGAAAAGAATGGGGCCCATGTTAAATTGATGATAAACAGACTCTGTTAGTCCTTTTTCATGCATAAAAGAAATACGACATAGGGCAGCCCAATCGTAATACACAGAGTGACGTACATGAAAATTAGCGTCGATATCAGCCCACCGAAGTTGAAGTGGCAAATTATATTCCATTTTGCAAAGGTAATTGCTTTCAAAGTGGCTATAATTCAATTCGGAGCCTTTACCTTTGCAAACACATCTTTTTTCTATGAAAAAACTACTCTTTTCAATTCTTTTTTTCAGTTGTGCAGCTTCTTTTGGACAAACCAAAAAACCCACAACATCAGTACCTGTTAAAAAGAATCCCCCTGCAGTAAGTAAACCAGTAGCTACAAAACCTGAAGCACTTACCTTAAAAAATGAAATTGACTCTGTAAGTTATGCGCTTGGTGTAAGTCTTGCCTCCTATTACCAATCACAAGGCGTATTAAAACTAAATGGTGATTTACTTGGCAGTGCAGTCAACGATTTTTTGAGTGGGAAAACACCCCTATTGGATAATGGAATTTCAAACACCCTTTTAAACACCTATATGACTCGTTTGCAAAGTGAAAAATCAAAGCTAAATAAAGACGCTGGTGAGAAGTTTTTAGCAGAGAATAAAAAAAGAACCGGCGTAATTACCACCGAGAGTGGTCTTCAATATGAAATTATAAATGCTGGAAATGGCGAAAGTCCAACAGCGATTGACTCCGTAACATGTCATTACAGAGGCACCTTTATAGACGGAAGGGGATTTGACAATTCATACGATCGAGGTCAACCAATTACCTTTTCACTCAACGGTGTTATTAAGGGGTGGACCGAGGGACTTCAACTCATGAAAGTTGGCGCTAAATACAAATTCTACATACCTTATCAATTAGGATACGGTGAGTATGACTATATGTCTATTCCAGGTGGTTCAGCGCTACTATTTGAAGTAGAACTAATTAATGTAAAAAGGAAGAAGTAATTAAATTAGTTCGCTTGATTAATTATTGCGTTGGCCCATCCCATAGCTAACTCAAATTGTTGTGCGGGGCTAAGGTTTGAATTATCCAATACTCTGGCATCTACTGCTTGCCGCAAGGGACTTTCCACCCTGTTGGCATCCATATAATCACGTTGCTCAAGATTATCCCGAACCATAGCTGCTGTGATAGCAGGATCTGATTGCTGTAACTCCTTTAACCGTCGTTGTACGCGGATGTCTTTATCAGCCGTCATAAATATTTTTAACTCTGCCTGCGGGAATACTACTGTTCCAATGTCTCGTCCATCCATCACAATTCCCTTTTCTTTACCTAACCGCTGCTGTTGTTGTACTGCAAACTGACGTACCCTGGCTAATGTTGCTATCTCACTTACGCGAGAAGCTACTGCCATTTCTCTGATAAGGGCTTCCACATTCTCCCCGTTCAATAAGATATCACTAGCTCCTCTTGCTGGATTAAAAACGAATTGAAGTTGAACGGAAGCTAATGCCTTTTCAACAGCAACAGGGTCGGCAATATCAATCTGATTTCTAATAAAATAAAGGGTGATGGCACGATACATGGCGCCACTATCTACAAAAACATATCCCAAGGCACTTGCCATGGCTCTTGCGAGTGTGCTCTTGCCACAGCTGGACCACCCATCTAGGGTAATAATAATTTTTTTATCAGGCATTGGCAATCAAGACGCCTGCGTGGGCGCGGATGCTCTTTCCTTGAAAGTGAAAAATAATTTTGTTTGCTCCTCATCCGTATCGGCAATTAGCACATCTCCCTCCTTAACATTTAGATTAAGAATTTCTTCAGCTAGTGGATCCTCCAGATACTTTTGAATAGCTCTATGTAAAGGCCTTGCGCCAAACTGGACATCGTACCCTTTGTCAGCTAAGAAACTCTTAGCCTTTTCTGTTAATTCTAAACTAAATCCAAGGTTGGTCAACCTTTTCATGACTCCCTTCATTAGGATATCAATGATATTGAAAATATTCTCTCGCGATAAACTGTTGAAAATAATTACGTCATCAATACGGTTTAGGAATTCAGGCGAAAAAGTTTTCTTTAGTGCTTTTTCAATAACGGCTTTGTTTGCCTCATCTTCAGATTCCATTTTGGCACTGGTGGTAAATCCAACTCCTGTTCCAAAATCTTTCAATTGTCTAACCCCGATATTAGAAGTCATGATAATCAAGGTATTCTTGAAATCAACTTTTCTTCCTAACCCATCTGTTAAAAGTCCATCATCCAACACTTGCAATAAGATGTTATAGATATCCGGATGAGCTTTTTCAATTTCATCCAATAAAATAACACTATAAGGCTTACGTCTAACCCGCTCTGTCAACTGTCCACCTTCCTCGTAGCCAACGTAACCTGGAGGGGCACCAATCAATCGACTGACAGTAAACTTTTCCATATACTCACTCATGTCGATTCGAATCAGCGAATCTTCTGAATCAAATAGATGACGCGCAAGAGCCCTGGCCAGCTCAGTTTTTCCAACTCCGGTTGGGCCCAAGAAGATAAAAGTCCCAATGGGCTTTTTAGGGTCTTTCAGTCCCACCCGGTTACGTTGAATAGCCTTTACAACTTTCTGTATGGCTTCGTCCTGACCAATAACCATTCCCCGCATATCATCTGTCATCCGACGCAACTTTTCTGTCTCCGCTTGTACCATTCGCTTAACAGGAATACCTGTCATCATACTGATCACTTCGGCAATGTCTTCCTCCCCGATTGGAAACTTTCGATGCTTACTTTCTTCCTCCCACTCACCTTTTGCACGTTCTAATTCCTCCTGGAGTCTTTTCTCCGTATCACGAAGCGAAGCTGCTTCTTCAAATTTCTGACTCTTAACTACCTTATTCTTTTCAACTTTTACTTCCTCAATTTTCTGTTCCAATTCAGTAATAGAAGGAGGTACATTGATGTTTTTTAAATGCACCCTGGCACCCACTTCATCTAACACATCAATTGCTTTATCAGGCAATAAACGATCAGTAATGTACCGATCACTGAGCTTTACACAAGCATCAATAGCTTGCTGATCATAATTTACATTGTGATAATCTTCGTACTTACTCTTGATATTATTCAAAATCTGAATAGTATCGTCTACACTGGGTGGATCGATAATCACTTTCTGAAATCGACGATCCAGGGCTCCATCTTTTTCGATATGCATGCGGTACTCATCTAAGGTGGAAGCACCAATGCATTGGAGTTCGCCCCTGGCCAACGCAGGTTTGAAAATATTGCTGGCATCAAGCGATCCACTGGCTCCCCCAGCCCCAACAATAGTATGTAATTCATCAATGAAAAGAATAACATCTCGATTTTTTTCTAACTCATTCATGATAGCCTTCATCCGCTCCTCAAATTGCCCACGATATTTTGTTCCAGCCACTAATGCAGCTAAATCAAGCGATATCACACGCTTGTCAAAAAGTACACGAGATACTTTACGTTGTACAATTCGAAGTGCTAACCCCTCTACTATTGCAGTTTTACCTACACCGGGCTCACCAATCAGAATGGGATTATTTTTCTTTCGACGAGATAATATCTGTGATACTCTTTCTATTTCCTTTTCTCTTCCCACAATAGGATCCAATGTTCCCATTTCCGCCATCCGAGTAATATCACGACCAAAATTATCTAATACCGGGGTTTTACTTTTGGCCGTAGCTGTTGATTTAGGTGCAGCTTTCAAGGAACCCGCTTTTTTCTCTTCTTCGAACTCCTCCTCGTTTTCCTCAGGAAATTCTGCACGTGGTTCATTTGATTTTACAATTCCCAACTCTTGACGAAATAGGTCATAGTCCACATCAAACTGATTCAGTATCTGTGTAGCTATATTTTCTTTATTTTTTAAAATTGAAAGTATTAAGTGTTCCGTTTCAACAGTATTGCTCTTCAATGCTTTTGCCTCAAGTACCGTGACACGTATCACTTTTTCCGCTTGCTTGGTTAATGGCAATGAATTTATGTTGGCTACATTTTTTCCCGTCTTATCTTTTACAGCTAGTTCAATTTCCTTTCGGAGTTCATAAAGATCCACATTGAAGCTCTTGAGGATTTTCACGGCTGTGTTTTCTCCTTCACGAATCATTCCTAAGAGTAAGTGCTCAGTGCCTATGAAATCATTACCCAAACGCAGTGCTTCCTCCCTACTAAAGGAGATGATTTCCTTGACCTGAGACGAAAAATTATTATCCATTTTACAGAATATTACTGTTGTTACAATATTAACGAATAATTTCGGGAAGGGTAATCAGGCAGTTATAAACCCCTGTTAATAAACCACTCCCGGTTACAAGTCTATGAGAATCAAAATTGATACCAAAGAACTATTTAAAGTTGTAAGCATACTTGAACCTAATTTAACTGCTAGGTTGGCAGCCGAATTCTTGGAAATTCTCAAAAAAGGGCATGAAGCTGACAGTTCAACTGATGAGGCCTTTACCCACCTGGTTGTAGTCATGTCTGCTGTTGAAGAAATTGAAAAAGATGTACCTCAATCCCTGGTAGCCATTCAAAAAGAGTTTTATGCCCAGCAGCATTCATTTGTTTTTTGCGAAATGCAGCCCCCTGTAATAGATGCGCTTGTAAAAGCTGGTTTATACGAAATGATGAATATCACCCCCACGGAAAGTGAAGCTTGGGATATATTGCAAATGGAAGAGATCGAGCGGGAATTGTTGAACGATTCGGAAGCTTAACCGCAAAAATTCTGAACTTATGTTTTCTGTTACTATTCTTGGAAATAATTCAGCAGTGCCCGCCTACGAACGGTTCCCCACCAGCCAACTGGTTTCGTTTAATGGAGATAAATTTTTAATTGACTGCGGAGAGGGTACACAGATGCAGCTCATGAAATATAAAATTAGGTACAGTCGTATTTCACACATTTTTATCTCCCATTTACATGGCGATCACTACTTTGGCCTTATAGGACTCATCAACAGCTTTGGTCTGCTCAATAGACAACAAGATTTGCATGTCTATGGACCTTCGCCATTAAAAAAAATCATTGAGCTGCAACTGAACGTGGCGTCTACACGATTACCTTTTGAACTACAAATTCACACTATTGACACCCCAGGTCTATTGGTAGACAATGAGGAAATAAAAATCTCTTGTTTTCCAACAGACCATCGCATTGAGTGCTTCGGGTTTTTATTCCAAGAAAAAGCACTACCTCGAAAATTGACAACGCAACATAGTGCCCCTCGCTCTTATGCGTACTGCGCAGATACACGTTACAACGAACAGCTATTACCCTATGTAGCGGAGGCTAACCTTTTATATCATGAGTCTACTTATTTAGATGACCAACATGAAAAGGCAGCACTCCGTTTCCATGCAACAGCCAAACAAGCCGCAAACTTTGCCAAGAAGGCAAGCGTAAAAAGACTGTTACTAGGACATTTTAGTAGCCAATACGAAAGCATCCATGAATTTGAGGAGGAAGCGAGGACAATTTTTCCAGCAAGCGAAAATGCCTTACAAGGAGTAACCTATCTGGTTTAGTAAGGCCTTTATTTTTTCATGGTGCGTTTGACTTACCGGCCAAACAGGTAACCGGAAAGTGTTTTTGCAAAGTCCCATTGTTGACATCACAGCTTTTATTCCTGCAGGACTACCCTCTGCAAACAAGGCTGCAATCATGTCTAGATATTTATGGTGGAGCGGACGTGCTTTTTCAAAATCTCCCGCTAAACAATACCGAACCATCGTTGAAAATTCGCTCGGAAAAGCGTTAGCCACAACAGAAATAACGCCACTGGCACCCGTTGCAATCAAGGGTAAAGTAATGGGATCATCTCCGCTGATTACCATAAAATCGGCAGGCTTATCTCTCAAGAGTTGCATGATCAGGTCCATGTTTCCGCTAGCCTCCTTGGTTGCAAATACCGACTTGCATTCCTTTGCAATACGCAGCTGAGTTGCTGCAGTCATAGACTGCCCCGTTCTTCCAGGAACATTGTAAATAATAACAGGGAGGGGAGTATGTTGGTCGATAAGTTTATAATGCTGGAAAATCCCTTCCTGATTGGGCTTATTATAGTAAGGACTTACAGATAAAATCGCTGCGTAACCCGTCAAATCAAAATGCGTAAATGCATGAATCACTTCTTGCGTATCATTACCACCAATTCCAGCAACCAGTGGAATACGTCCTGCCGTATACTCCTGCACAAAAGTGAAAATAGCTTGCTTCTCATCTCCGTGTATAGTGGCACTTTCACCTGTAGTACCCAATACAACCAGGTACTCTACCCCACCTTTCATCCAGAAATCAAGACAACGCTGAAAATCTTCCCAATCGATAGCCCCCTCCTCTGTAAATGGAGTTACAATAGCAATCCCAGTTCCACTAAAAGTATGTTGAAGATTCACTTTTGATACGGGTAATAATGCAATAATCATTCTTCCCAAAATCCCATTCGTCCAAATTTTTCTATTCGATCTTGTACCCTTTTTTCTACGGGTATCTCACGTAAGGATCGAATAATAGGAACCAAAAAATCTTTAAGTTGCTGGGCAGCTTGATTGTAATCCCAATGTGCCCCTCCAGCTGGTTCTGGAATGATACCATCAATTAATCCAAACTCAAGCATCCGGTCCGCTGTTAATCGAAGTTGTTCTGCAGCAATTTCTTTTTTATCCCAACTTCTCCATAAAATAGAAGAACAACTTTCAGGACTGATAACCGTGTACCAAGTATTTTCCATCATATAAACACGATCCCCTACGCCAATACCTAGGGCTCCCCCACTTGCTCCCTCCCCGATTATTACACAGATCACTGGAACTTTGAGACGAATCATTTCGTAAATATTACGCGCAATTGCCTCTCCCTGCCCTCTTTCTTCAGCTTCCAAACCAGGAAATGCGCCGGGCGTGTCTATCAATGTAACAATGGGCTTATTAAACTTTTCAGCCAATCTCATTAAACGCAACGCCTTCCTATATCCCTCCGGATTTGCCATCCCAAAATTGCGAAGCTGTCTGGTTTTAGTATTGATCCCTTTTTGCTGACCTATAAACATTACGGTTTCACCATCTAAAGAGGCAAAACCACCCACCATAGCTTTATCATCTTTTACATTGCGATCACCATACATTTCAATAAAATTGGTGGTCATCTTTTCAATATACTTGAGCGTATAAGGCCTATCAGGATGTCTGCTCAATTGAACACGCTGCCAACTAGTTAAATTCTTGGTTAACTCACTACGCTTTTCTAGAACCTGCTGCTTAAGTTTTTCTATCACTTCAGTGTAGTCAACTTTACCTTTTGCAGATTTTTGCTCCAACTCTGTGATCTCTTCAATGAGCTCCTTGAGGGGTTGCTCAAAGTCAATAAATTGTCTGTTTTTATTAGCTGGCATATCCGTGGAAGTGAGGGTCGAAATTACAGATATTGCGGGAATTGACGTCTTTTGGAATCACCATGGTTCTGGCCATTTAGGGCCAAAAATGATTTGGAACAGAAAATGTCCAACGCTATCTTTGCCCTCCCAAAATTGGGAATCGGATCGGTAGTTCAGTTGGTTAGAATGCCGCCCTGTCACGGCGGAGGTCGCGGGTTCGAGTCCCGTCCGGTCCGCAAAAACTGGACAACCCCGGTAGCAAAATACCGGGGTTTTTATTTTAAAACATGGGAACAAATCTCAAGGTTGGGCTTATTGGTGCAGGTTATCTTGGCAAAATTCACCTTACAAACTGGAAACAAATTGAACAGGTTGAATTGGTGGGCTTTTATGACCCCAATCCAGCAACCGCTACTGCTGTTGCCCAAGAGCTTTCGATCCCCTCTTTTGAAACAGGAGAGGAATTAATTGATGCCTGTGAAGCTATTGATATCACAGCCCCAACTAACCATCATTTAGAGTGGTGTGAAAAGGCAATCCGAAAAGGGAAGCATGTATTTGTAGAAAAACCATTAGCAGCCTCATTGGAGGAGGCCAGAAAAATTGTTTCGCTAACCAGAGAGTCTGGTGTAAAATTACAAGTGGGGCATGTGGAACGATTTAATCCAGCCTTTCTTGCCATTAAAGATCTATCGCTGCAACCGCTATTTATTGAAGTACATCGCCTGGCTCAATTTAACCCCAGAGGTACTGAGGTCAGTGTAATATTAGATCTGATGATACATGATATTGATATTATTCTAAGTATTGTAAAGAGTGATATCAAGCATATTTCAGCAAGCGGTGTTGCCGTTTTAACAGATACCCCTGATATAGCCAACGTACGAATAGAATTTCACAATGGCTGTGTGGCTAATCTTACAAGTAGCCGTATCTCTATGAAAAAAATGCGTAAAATCCGCTTATTTCAAAAAGATGCATACATCGGAATTGACTTCTTGGATAAAAAAACAGAAGTTATTAAGCTTAAGGGCGAACAAGAAGAAGAGAACACTTTTACGTTTGATATAGAAACACATGCAGGAGTAAAGACTATTGCAATAGCAAGCCCAACCACTCCTGCTGTCAATGCGATTCAATCAGAACTACGTTCATTCAGAGATGCCATTTTGCAAAATTCTAGAACCCTGGTATCTGAAACTGATGGAATGCTCGCCATGGATGTTGCCCATCAAATCCTAGAGAAAATCAATCAACAGTTGGTTGGTCGTTGACCGCTTTTTTCTCTAGCAACCACTCAGCAGCAATTCGCAAATCAACAGGTCTGGTAATTTTAATGTTGGACTCCTCTCCTTCCACTAGATTAACGATATGTCCTGCTCTTTCTACCACGGTTGCTTCATCAGTAAAAGACACATCATAGGAAACTTGGAATGCAGGCAGGATCAATGTAGAAAGAAAAACTTGTGGCGTTTGAACTAATAGCACCTGTTCACGATTTAACACGCGGTGCTTTCCATGTTCCATAAAACGAATGCTATCACTGGATTTTAAAACAGGTACGGCGCTGCCAGCTACCAATGCGTTTTGATAGCAGATTTGTATCAAATCAGTACTAACTAAACAGCGAACAGCATCATGCACAAATACCACAGCGTCCTCCTTTACGGTAGCAAGCCCATTTTGTACAGAATGGAAACGGGTTTCACCGCCAGCCACTAACTGCACAGGAATATCCAATTTGCTGGCAATTAAGGCAGCCCCTTCTTGCAAATGATTCGCGGGCAACACAAGGGTAAGTTGAATATCTGAAAAGGCTTTTGCAAAAGCACGAAGCGTGTGAATAATAATTGGCTCACCAGCAATTTCCAAAAACTGCTTTGGTTGTGGAACTCCCATTCGTACCCCCGTACCCCCTGCAACTATTACCGCGTGCTTCTTCATTTACTACAAAGATAAGAGCGAACTTGTTGGACCATTTGTTGTGCCGATAGCTGCTGTAAACAGGCGTAATCGCCCCTAAAACAGGGCTTGTCTCCAAACACTGAGCACGGACGACAAGGCAGGTCAGCTTGAATCACTTGCGCGGTAGACTGTCCCCATCCCAAAAATCCTGCAAAAGGATGCGTAGCACCCCAAATTGAGATTACAGGAGTACCCACCAGGGAGGCTAAGTGCATGTTGGCTGAGTCCATGGTAATCATCAAGTCCATTGTAGCAATCAATTGAAGTTCCTGACCTAATGCCAACGTACCGGCCTTATTGATAGTGTTTGGAAATTCCTTCTCCCAAGCTGCTAATGTAATGGCCTCATTTCCGGGCGCACCGAATAGGTATATATGACAGGGAATTGATTCCTGTAATGAACCAATGAATTCCTTAGCCATTGAAAGGGGAAGCGACTTACCCCTGTGTTTGGCAAATGGGGCAAATCCAATTTGCAGCCGTTCCTTTTTATTTGTTTTTTTTGATATACTAGTGTGCTCAACTGTTAATGCAAAACCCAACAACGTAAAAACACGAGCATAGCGTTCAAATGAGGTAGTCAGCGGTTTGATTTGCTTATTTCTTTTTCTAGTTAATACACGTTTTTCTTTTCTCCCCTTATCAATAGCAACAACCACTTGCCCACTCAGCTTAAATAAGAAAGTCAATAGTTTTGTTCGTAATACATTATGCAAATCCGCAATGGACACAACACCTTTTATTGCAGACAATTCTTTAAATAATCGCCATATTCCAATCATTCCACGATGGCGCCCTTTTAAATCGGCCCCAAAAAAATCCAATCCCTTTATGTCAGCAAATAAAGGAGCAAAAGTTTGCTGAGAAACCATAATCACTCTTAACGAAGGATGCTGTTGCAATAAATTTTTTAAAACAGGAACTGTCATAGCCACATCACCCATTGACGAAAAGCGAATCACCAACATGGTTTTTGTAGCAGAATGGCTCATGACTTTTGCTGGTACAATACTGGATTTAATGTAGCATCATTGTACATCTTCATTTGTCGATATACTTTCATACGTACTTGACCAGCTTGAATGGCGTCTAGTAGCTGATCTATTGAAAGCGAGAGGTCTGTTCGCTGTTCTATCAATACAGCCAACTTTGTTGCGCAACGTTGTTGATGCTCAGGGGTAGCCTCTTTTCGATTGGCTTCTCTTTCCATATGGTAAATTTTGAGCGCCAAAATAGATAGCCTATCAATTGCCCAAGCAGGGCTCTCCGTATTAATCCGGACGGTAGGCTGCTGCTCTTTATTGGAGTACCACTGCAAAAGATAATCATCGATTTGCTCTACCAAATCTGTTCTAAGTTGATTAGAAGCATCAATTTTACGTTTTAGCTGTAACCCTATAACAGGATCGATTGCAGGATCTCTAACCAAATCTTCAAGATGCCATTGCACCGTATCAACCCAACATTTATGGTATAACAAAAAATCAATAGTGCCGCTAGGATATGGATTAGCCAATGGCGCCTCTACCTGATCAATCAAATGATAGTCATCAATTGTTTTACAAAATATTTTATTACACGCTGTCGCGTCCATACCCATTTACTTAGAAGAAGGTTTATAACGGTCATTAAGACCTTTGATCAAATCCGCTGTGATGTTATTTACTGAATCCTTATAATAAAAAAGACCTTGCTCATAAGAGACAATATAAGTATAGCTGTGACTTTTATTATACTCTTGCAAATAGGCCTCAATTTTAGATTTAATTTCATTTTGCCGACGCATCACAAAATCTCCATATTCTGCATCTAGGGCTTGTTTTCGATTTTTCATTTGCTCTTCTAAACTTCTCAATTCTCTTCCCGCTGCTTCGCTTTGACTTTCATTCATCAATCCAGTACTGGCTTGTTGCTGGTAGTAGCTATAACGCTGCTGTGCATTTCCTGCCATTTTTTGCATTTCCTGTTCCATCAATTGTTCTTTCTTAGCCAACTCCTCTTTCAACTCTTTCACAAGTTCAAAATTGGCCTCAATGGAATCCATTTCGAAATAGGCCATACTAAAAGTCCCAGGTGCGCTTGACTTTGCAAAGCGGACAGTGCCAGTGCCGCTGAAATAACGAACTCCTAAAAAAAGTAAAGCAGCCGTTAGAATCACATTCCAAACAATAAACCCTTTATTCATTGAATTTTTTTTGAAGGTAAAGTATCTCCCTGTAAACTTTAAGGAAGACGATTAATTTTTAAAAGACTTTAAAGTTAAAAAAAGGCCGTTTCAGAAGAAACGGCCTTAGTGTTTTACATGTTACTCTTCCTCATCAAAGGCCATAGCCTCTCGGGTTGTCTGGAGCAATTCGTATTCCTCCTTGCTTCCAACTATCATACGCTCAAATTCGCGCAAGCCAGTACCGGCAGGTATCGGATGACCCGTGATAACATTCTCCTTGAGACCAAGCATTTCGTCTGTTTTTCCATTGATGGCTGCAGAAGAAAGCACTTTGGTTGTTTCCTGGAAGGAAGCAGCTGAAATCCAGCTCTGTACTCCCAGTGAGGCTTTAGTAATACCCAAAAGTGTTGGAGAAGAAGTAGCAGGCTTCGCATCGCGGTACTCTACCACTTTCTTGTCGGAGCGACGAAGAATTGAATTTTCCTCACGTAACTCTCTTAGGTTAACAATCTGTCCAGCACGAAGTTTTGTGCTATCGCCAGGTTTTGTTACCACTTTTTTATCGAAGGTGTAATCGTTTTCTTCTACAAATTCAAACTTATCGACCAGGTCATCCTCAAGGAATCGAGTATCTCCTGGATCCACGATGTTGACCTTACGCATCATTTGGCGAACTATTACTTCAATGTGCTTGTCGTTAATCTTAACACCTTGTAATCGATAAACTTCCTGTATTTCATTAACAACATACTCCTGAACGGCAAATGGACCTTTGATTGAAAGAATATCAAACGGCGCAATTTGACCATCAGAAAGTGCCGTACCTGCTTTTACAAAGTCTCCATCCTGTGCTAAAATCTGACGCGTTAGAGGCACCAAGTATTTCTTCTGAATGCCATCTTTAGCTTCAATGGTGATCTCACGGTTACCCCGTTTTACAGCACCCATGATGACTACCCCATCGATTTCAGCAACAACAGCAGGGTTACCCGGATTACGTGCTTCAAACAATTCTGTAACACGAGGAAGACCTCCAGTGATATCACGGAGTTTTCCAAGGATACGAGGAATCTTAACTATTACCTGACCAGCTTTCACATCGTCACCTTCTTCAATGATAATGTGACTTCCAGTGGGTAGGTTATATGATTTTTTATCCTTTCCTTCTACCAGAATTGAAGGGATCTTTGTCTTATCACGCGTTTCAATAACAACCTTTTCACGGTGGCCAGTTTGTTCATCTGACTCCTCGCGATAAGTTACCCCTTCAATAACATTTTCAAACTTGATCTTACCGTCAATCTCAGAAAGGATCACGTTATTGAATGGATCCCAAGTACAAATCACATCACCCTTGGTCACTTTCTGGCCATCCTTAGCATTAAGGGTGGCGCCATAAGGAATATTGTTAGTGATTAAGAGACGATCTGCCTTGGCATCTACTATACGCATCTCCCCAGTTCGGCCAATAACAACCTGAGATTTGACGCCTTCATTATTTGCAATGGCAACAGTACGAAGTCCATCAAATTGAATGGTTCCGTCAAACTTAGCGGCCAAGGTAGATTCTACTGAAGCAGAACCAGCCACACCACCCACGTGGAATGTACGTAAGGTCAACTGTGTACCAGGCTCACCAATGGACTGCGCTGCAATGATACCCACTGCATCACCTTTTTGTGCTGTGATACCTGATGCCAGGTTGCGTCCATAACATTTTACACATACCCCACGCTTGCTTTCACAAGTCAATACTGAACGAATTTCAACTGTTTCTATACCCGCCTCTTCAATTTGCTTGGCCAATAATTCAGTGATTTGCTCACCTGCTGCAACAATCAATTTCTCAGAAACTGGATCATATACGTTGTGCAATGAAGTACGTCCTTCAATACGATCGCTCAATGGCTCAATGATATCCTCATTGTCCTTCAAGGCCGTAGTAGCAATACCACGAAGTGTACCGCAATCTTCATCCATTATTACCACATCCTGCGCAACATCCACCAGACGACGAGTCAGGTAACCGGCATCCGCTGTTTTAAGGGCGGTATCGGCTAGACCTTTACGAGCACCATGCGTAGAGATAAAGTAATCCAATACATTCAATCCACCTTTGAAATTGGAAAGAATTGGGTTCTCAATGATTTCACTACCTGTAGATCCAGATTTACGTGGCTTAGCCATCAATCCACGAATACCAGCCAGCTGTTTAATCTGCTGCTTGGAACCACGGGCTCCGGAATCCAACATCATATATACAGAATTAAAGCCTTGCTTATCGCTACTTAATTCCTTGATCAAGGTTTCCGTAATACGTGTATCTACACGGCTCCAAATGTCTACAATTTGGTTATAACGTTCGTTATTTGTGATCAGACCCATGTTATAGCTCTCCCAAACCTCTTCCACTTCATTCTTGGCATTCTCCAATAATTCCTCCTTAACATCAGGAATGATCAAATCATTAATGTTGAAAGAAAGACCTCCCTTAAAGGCAGTACGGAAACCAAGCTGCTTAATATCATCCAAGAACTTTGCCGTTTTAGGAACGTTTGTTATGGTAATGATATCACCAATGATTTCACGGAGATTTTTCTTAGTCAATAACGCATTTACAAATCCAACCTCAGCAGGAACATGTTGATTGAACAACACACGCCCAACCGTTGTTTCGATTAACTTTTTCTCCAATTGACCACTTTCAGTGCGAACATTGGCCTTCACCTTGATCCAAGCATGTAAATCAATCTTTGCTTCGTTATAAGCAATGATTACCTCTTCACTAGAATAGAAAGACTTACCCTCTCCTTTCATTTTCTCTTTGTCAGTGGTTCGCTTTCCTTTTGTGATGTAGTACAATCCCAACACCATGTCCTGAGAAGGAAGGGTAATTGGAGTACCATTTTGTGGATTCAGGATATTATGTGAAGCAAGCATCAAAAGTTGTGCTTCCAAAATAGCTCCATGGCTCAATGGAACGTGAACCGCCATTTGGTCACCGTCAAAGTCAGCGTTGAAGGCTGAGGTTACTAATGGGTGTAGTTGAATAGCCTTTCCTTCAATCAACTTAGGTTGGAATGCCTGAATAGAAAGACGGTGAAGTGTGGGGGCACGATTCAACATTACAGGATGCCCTTTCAAAATATTTTCAAGTATATCCCAAATAACAGCTTCTTTTTTGTCAACCAACTTACGAGCTGACTTAACTGTTTTTACGATACCTCTTTCAATTAATTTACGAATGATAAACGGCTTGAATAATTCGGCAGCCATATCCTTGGGAAGACCACACTCATGCAATTTGAGTTCAGGTCCCACCACAATTACTGAACGACCAGAGTAGTCAACACGCTTACCTAAAAGGTTTTGACGGAAACGTCCTTGTTTACCCTTTAATACATCACTCAAGGATTTCAACGCACGTCCACCCTCGGCTTTAACCGCATTTGATTTACGGCTGTTGTCGAATAGTGAATCAACCGCCTCTTGCAACATCCGCTTTTCATTACGAAGAATGACTTCTGGAGCTTTGATCTCTAATAAACGCTTCAAACGATTATTACGTATGATAACACGACGGTATAAATCATTCAAATCCGAGGAGGCAAATCGACCACCATCCAATGGAACTAATGGACGAAGTTCAGGTGGAATTACAGGTACATATTGCATTACCATCCACTCAGGACGGTTAGTGATACGCTGGTTAGCATCACGGAAAGCTTCCACAACACTTAAACGCTTCAAGGCATCAGCCTTACGCTGTTGTGAAGTTTCATTGGCAGCTGCATTACGTAAGTCGAATGATAGTTGATCAAGATCGATTCTTGCCAAAAGATCGTTTACGGCTTCCGCTCCCATTTTTGCGATGAACTTCTGTGGATCATCATCAGGGAGATATTGGTTTTCTTTTGGAAGTGTTTCCAAAATATCCAGGTACTCTTCTTCAGTTAGCAAATCAGTTACACGCTGTCCCTTCTCCTCACGTATACCTGGTTGAATTACTGCATAGCGTTCATAGTAAACGATGGACTCTAATTTCTTAGAGCTCATTCCCAGTAAATACCCAATTTTATTAGGGAGCGATTTAAAATACCAAATATGAACTACTGGAACCACCAACTTAATGTGCCCCATTCTCTCACGTCGTACTTTCTTCTCCGTCACTTCAACACCGCAACGGTCACAGACGATTCCTTTATAACGAATTCGCTTGTATTTTCCACAAGCGCACTCATAATCCTTTACCGGACCAAAGATGCGCTCACAGAATAGACCATCACGTTCTGGTTTGTACGTGCGGTAGTTAATAGTTTCCGGCTTTAGAATTTCTCCATGGCTTCTCTCCAGAATATTATCTGGTGAAGCAAGACCAATGGTGATCTTGGAGAAGGCGGATTTCGGACGGTTTTCTTTTTTTATAGCCATGATCAATAGATCGATTAATTAGTTATCAAATGATGGTTAAGGATCAATCAAACTGTAAGTCAAGCCCCAGCCCTCTTAATTCATGCACCAATACATTAAAGGACTCTGGAATACCGGCGCGGGGAACATTATCTCCCTTAACCAATGCTTCATATGTTTTTGCCCTTCCAATGATATCGTCACTCTTGATCGTAAGCAATTCCTGCAAAATGTTGGATGCACCATATGCTTCCAGTGCCCATACCTCCATTTCACCAAAACGCTGACCTCCAAATTGTGCTTTACCACCCAATGGTTGTTGGGTAATAAGGCTGTAAGGCCCGATAGAACGAGCATGCATTTTATCATCAACCATGTGGTGCAGCTTAATCATGTAGATGATCCCCACTGTAGCTTTTTGGTCAAAACGCTCACCAGTTTCACCATCATAGAGGTAAGTATGCCCAAACATCGGTATACCTGCTTGCTGACAATAAGATCCAATCTCATCTACAGTAGCACCATCAAATATTGGTGTTGCAAATTTGAGACTTAGCTTTTCACCAGCCCATCCAAGGATTGTTTCGTAGATCTGTCCCAGATTCATACGGCTTGGTACCCCGAGCGGGTTAAGCACAATGTCAACCGGTGTTCCATCTTCCAAGAATGGCATATCCTCCTGGCGAACAATTTTTGCTACAATCCCCTTGTTACCATGGCGTCCAGCCATTTTATCTCCCACTTTCAGCTTACGCTTCACGGCCAGATAAACCTTAGCTAATTTCAATACACCTGCTGGTAACTCGTCTCCAATACTGATATTGAATTTTTCACGCTTGTACCGTCCAAGTTCTTCGTTGAATTTAATGCTGTAGTTATGTAACAACGTGTTGATCCGATCGTCTGTTTTCTTATCTCCAGTCCAACCTAGCGGATTCACGTTAGCATAATCAAGCGCACGCAAACTCTTGTCTGAGAACTTAGCACCCTTTGTAATTTGTATTTCTCCAAAATTGTTACTCACACCTGCAGAAGCATGATCTTTCAAAAGCGCACCCAATTTTTCAAGTAGCACTTCTTTCAAGTCATTTTCATTTTTCTCATGCAGTTTCTCTAGTTTTTCTAACAGCGCCTTCTCACGCACTTTTGCATTCTTATCTTTCTTAGCACGCTGGAAAAGCTTTTTCCCAATCACTACACCCTCCACTCCATTGGGAGCTTTCAACGATGCATCTTTTGCGTCACCCGCTTTATCACCAAAGATGGCACGAAGTAATTTTTCCTCTGGCGTAGGATCGCTTTCTCCCTTAGGAGTGATTTTTCCTATGAGAATATCTCCTTCTTTTACTTGCGCACCAATGCGAATAATTCCATTTTCATCCAAATCCTTAGTGGCTTCTTCTGAAACGTTTGGAATGTCTGGCGTCAATTCTTCTTCTCCTAACTTAGTATCACGCACTTCTAAATCATATTCAGAAATATGAACAGAGGTAAATAGATCTTCCTTCACAACACGCTCACTGATTACAATGGCATCCTCGAAGTTGTAACCTTTCCATGGCATGAACGCCACTTTCAAGTTTTTACCAAGTGCCAGTTCACCATTTTGTGTAGCATATCCTTCTGTAAGGAAATCTCCTTTCTTAATTTTTTGTCCCTTCTTAACTGCCGGACGAAAGTTGATACAAGTTTCTTGGTTAGTCTTGATGAATTTTGTCAGCTTATAAACACGCAGATCATCTTCAAAGCTTACCAACTTTTCACTGGCATCACGCTCATAGCGAACATGAATTTCATTTGCATCCACAAACTCAACTACGCCATTTCCTTCTGCGTGGATTTGAATTCTTGCATCGCGCGCAGCCTTTCCTTCAAATCCAGTTCCTACCACAGGGACATCCGGACGAAGTAATGGAACTGCCTGACGTTGCATGTTTGATCCCATCAACGCACGGTTAGCATCATCGTGCTCCAAGAAAGGAATTAGTGATGCACTCAAACCCACAATTTGGTTTGGTGCAACGTCCATGTATTCGACTTCACTTTTATCGAGGATTGGGAAATCTCCCGTTTCACGGCTCACTACTTTATCTTCTACCACATTGCCCTTTTCATCCAATGAAGTATTGGCCTGTGCAATTTTTGCCTGATCTTCTTCCTCTGCGCTCAAAAAAGCCAATTCTTTCATGTTGACCTTACCTTCAGCCACCTTTCTATAAGGTGTTTCAATAAAGCCCATGTCATTGATCTTGGCATGCACACAAAGTGTTGAGATCAATCCAATGTTTGGACCTTCCGGTGTTTCAATAGTACAAAGACGACCATAGTGCGAATAGTGCACGTCACGCACTTCAAATCCAGCACGCTCACGACTTAGACCACCAGGACCGAGCGCAGAAATACGACGCTTGTGCGTAATCTCAGACAACGGATTGGTTTGGTCGAGAAATTGCGAAAGCTGGGAAGTACCAAAGAATGAATTAATCACAGAGGAGAGTGTACGAGCATTGATTAAGTCAACGGGCGTAAACACTTCATTATCTCTCACGTTCATCCGCTCACGGATGGTACGAGCCATACGAGCCAAGCCCACTCCAAACTGTGCGTATAATTGCTCACCTACGGTACGAACACGACGATTACTCAAATGATCAATGTCATCAATCTCCGCTTTACCATTGGTAAGGCGAACAAGGTATTTTATGATCAAAATAATATCATCCTTTGTAAGCGTTTTCTTTTCAAGAGGCAGGTTCACATTCAACTTACGGTTGATTTTATAACGCCCCACTTCACCTAGGTCATATCGCTTGTCACTGAAGAATAACTTATCAATAATACCACGAGCTGTTTCATTATCTGGAGCATCTGCACCACGCAATTGACGATAGATGAATTGAACAGCTTCTAACTCACTGTTAGAAGTATCCTTATTCAACGTGTTATAAATAATTGCATAATCGCCTCCCACATCTTCACGCTGAATAAACACACTATTTACTTCGAGAGAAGTAATTGTTTCAACTGCCGCCTCATCAAGCAACGTATCACGCTCCATCACAATTTCATTCCGCTCAATGGAAACAACCTCTCCAGTATCCTCATCAACAAAATCCTCTACCCATGTACGAAGCACACGTGCCGCTAAACGCTTGCCAATATGCTTGGCAAGTGTTTTCTTATCTGCCTTCACTTCATCAGCCATTCCAAATAATTCTAGAATGTCTTTGTCAGTTTCGTAGCCGATAGAGCGCAACAATGTTGTTACAGGGAATTTTTTCTTACGATCGATGTACGCATACATCACGTTGTTGATATCTGTAGCAAACTCCATCCATGCACCTTTGAAAGGAATTACACGAGCAGAGTAAATTTTTGTTCCATTCGGGTGAATCGATTGTCCAAAGAATACGCCGGGAGAACGATGCAATTGGGAAACCACTACACGCTCAGCTCCATTGATAACAAACGTACCACGAGGTGTCATGTAAGGTATATTACCCAAAAAAACGTCTTGCACAATAGTTTGAAAATCGACGTGCTCTTCGTCGTTACAGCTTAAGCGAAGCTTAGCTTTTAATGGTAACGCATACGTTAAACCGCGCTCCATACACTCCTCAATTGTGTAGCGAGGAGGATCGATGAAGTAATCCAAAAACTCTAGTACGAATATATTTCTGGTATCCGTAATAGGGAAATTGTCTTTGAACACACGGAATAATCCCTCGATGTTACGCTTATCAGGCGTAGTCTCAAGTTGGAAGAACTCTTTAAAGGATTGAATCTGGACTTCAAGAAGGTCCGGAGCTTCAGCAAGGTGTTTGATCTTACCGAAATCAATTCTTGCATTGTTTTTTGTCAATGACATATGCTATACCGGTTTTTTCTGCGTTCAGACAAAGAGAACACCCGGCGATCTTCGTAGTTTTTTTTACAAAAATCGCTGTGAATGAATCACTTACGAATGGTCATCGATGTCGAAAATAAGATTGGCCAAAATAAAGGATTGCAAAGGTAAGCATTGAAAGCTGATGGCCAAAATTTGTTCCCACAAAAATCCGGCCAAAATCAAAAAACTTCCTCTTTTTCTTTAAAAAAAGGGGGCCTATACTTAGCTAATGAATAATCGATACAAAAAGCAATCTCCTATCCGGCTCAGCCTATCCAAGAAAAATCAAAGGGGGCTACTTCTCATCCTTGCAGGAATGGGCATTTACTGGTTCATACCCGTATATCTGAAGGGTAAATCAAATACAGAATCTCCAGTTAATAATTATAAAGTATTAAATATCAAGTATATAGATACTGTTGTTTCGAAAAAAAATGAGCTTGTTTTAGTATGGAAAACCTTCAATAATAGTAAGAGGCAAAATCCTCAAAAATGGTCTCCAAACAAAGCAACCATTCAAAAACCAGTGGTCAAAAAAATGGTAGACCTAAATATCGCTGATTCAATAGACCTGATTAAACTCCCAGGCATCGGTCCAGTTCTCTCCGCCAGAATAGTAAAGTATAGAGAAAAACTGGGGGGATTCCATTCGGTGGCACAGCTAAAAGAAATATACGGGATGCCCGATTCAACTTATCAAAAGATTAGCACGCAACTAGAACTACCAGATCCGATTGTAAAAAAAATAGCAATAAATCAAGCAGACGAAAAAACAATAGCCATGCACCCCTATGTTGAATGGAAGGAAGCCAAATTGATTGTACGATATCGTGAAGCGAATGGTTATTTCAATAGCAGCGAGCAACTGGCTGCCTGTTGGGGGCTAGAGAAAAAGAAATTGGAAAAACTTCTACCCTACCTCAGTTTTACGGTTACACCCACTCAGTAAACAAAAAAGGCCCGCCAAAATTGGCAGGCCTTTTTATATCGTGAAGAAAAGATCTTAAGCGATCTCAACTTCAGCACCAGCTTCTTTCAACTTAGCAGCAATTTCTTCTGCTTCAGCCTTAGAAACGTTTTCTTTCACTGTTTTCGGAGCACCGTCTACCATATCCTTTGCTTCTTTCAAGCCAAGTCCGGTAAGGTCTTTCACGATTTTAACAACGTTTAATTTAGAAGCACCACCATTTTTCAATATTACATTGAAGGCAGTTTTCTCTTCAGCAGCAGCTGCACCACCACCATCACCACCACCTGCTACAACTACTGCAGCAGCAGCGGGTTCAATTCCGTAGTCATTTTTCAGGACATCAGCGAGTTCCTGTACTTCTTTCACGGTCAAAGCCACTAGGCTTTCCGCGAGTGCTTTTACATCAGCCATTTTGTTTCAATTTTTACCGTTTTCACTGCTCAGTAGCTCCAACGGCAGGTTTAAAAAAATTTGCCTTTGTTCGTTTCAACCGAAACACCCTCAGGCCTGGGCATTTATTTCATTCGTCCATTGACGATAAAATACATTACTCAGCAGTAGCCCCTGCTTGTTTCTCGTGGTGTTGTAATAATCCAGCCAACACACGCTTAGCAGGAGATTGCAACAATCCAATCACTTCACCAATCAACTCATTCTTAGTCCTGATCTTAGTAAGTGCCACCAGTTGATTATCGCCGCTGTAAACATCCCCGTTGATAAAGGCTGCTTTAAGTACGGGCTTATCACCGTTACTCTCCTTGCGGAAAGAAGAAATTATCAAAGCGGGTTCTTTGGGGTTTTCTGAGAAAAGCAAGGCCGTTACCTTATGAAGAGAATCATACATACCGGCATACTTTTCATTGTCCAAAGACTCAAGCGCCTTTTTAATCAATGTATTCTTGGCCACTTTCAACTCTACTTGCTTATTAAAACAAGCGCGACGCAATTTGCCAACTTGCTCAACGGTCAGCGACTCTGTATCTGTTACATAGAAGTTGTTATACTGAGAGAATTTTCCTTTCAGTACTTCGATCACTTCATTTTTTTGCTCTTTAGTCATTGTATTGAAATTAGACTGTGGTAATTAGGTTTAAGAGAATCAGTTGATAAAAGCTTTCGTATCGATAGCAATACCGGGACTCATTGTGGAGGCCATACTGATACCTTTTAAGTAAGTTCCTTTAGCAGAGGATGGCTTTGCTTTGATGATTGCATTAAGCAACTCTTGGCTGTTCTCCGCAATTTTCTCAGATGCAAAACTTACGCGCCCAATGGATGCGTGTACAATACCAACCTTATCTACTTTAAAAGCAATTTTACCACCTTTAACATCGTTGATTGCTGCTGCTACATCATTGGTAACAGTACCCGTTTTGGGATTAGGCATCAAGTTACGAGGACCCAACACCTTACCAAGCTTACCAATTTTAGGCATCACGCTTGGAGTGGCAATAATCACGTCGATATCAACCCAACCACCTTCAATTTTTGTTACAAACTCATCCAATCCAACATAATCAGCACCCGCTTCTTTAGCAGCAGCTTCTTTGTCGGGTGTGCATAACACCAATACACGCTTAGTTTTACCTGTTCCGTGTGGAAGCGTAACTGTTCCACGAATAGCCTGATCTGCCTTCTTAGGATCAACACCCAAACGGATATGTAAATCAACGGATGCGTCAAATTTACAAGTAGTGATTTGCTTTACGAGTGAAGAGGCCTCCTTAAGGGAGTATGATTTATTGGCGTCCACCTTTGTGTCGGCCACTTTTCTTTTTTTACTTACAAATGCCATGATTCAGTTCTTTAGATTGACAATTAATTTTCCCAGGGGGCTTTCCCTGACACATTCAAACCCATACTGCGCGCTGTACCTGCTACCATTTTCATGGCACTTTCTACAGTGAAACAGTTTAAATCAGGCATTTTGTCCTCTGCTATCACCTTGATCTGGTCCCAAGTAACTTTACCCACCTTTGTGCGATTACTTTCCTTAGAACCTTTTTGAATTTTAGCAGCTTCCATTAATTGCACTGCAGCAGGAGGAGTCTTGATTACAAAGTCAAAACTCTTGTCTGAATAAACTGTGATTAGAACAGGGAGTACTTTCCCTTGCTTGTCCTGTGTTCTAGCATTGAACTGCTTACAGAACTCCATAATGTTAATACCCTTAGAACCTAGTGCAGGTCCAATGGGAGGTGCTGGGTTGGCTTGGCCACCCTTGCACTGCAGCTTTACAAAGCCGGATACTTCTTTTGCCATGTCTTACAATTTATTGGTTCAAGCGTACCTTTTAAGGCACTCCCAAAATCCTCGTAGAAAGAACTAATTGGGGCGGCAAAGTTAGGCAGACAGAAGCGATTTACCATACAATTCTTTGTTTTTTTTAAAGCTCCTATATTATTGAAAGTCAGGCAACAAAAAAGCCTCCCAACGGAGGCTTCTAATAATTTAGGGCGAACCTTAGCTTAACTTTTCTACCTGCATATAACTAAGTTCAACAGGTGTAGCACGACCAAATATCTTAACGGTGACTTTCAATTTCTTTTTCTCGTCATTCACTTCTTCAATGATACCATTGAAATCATTGAATGGTCCTTCAATGATTTTGATTGTCTCGCCAACAATATAGGGCTCCATCATGCTGATGCCACCAGCTTCACTCATCTCATCCATTTTACCCAACATCTTATTTACCTCAGCTTTACGCAAGGCGATCGGATTATCTTTACCCAAGAAATGAATCACGTTGGTTGTATTTTTAATTACATCCCGAAGGTCATCACTCAATTTGCCTTCCAATATTTCAATCATTACATAGCCGGGATAGTAATTTCGCTCCCGGATTACTTTTTTACCAGCGGCAACTTTATAAACCTTTTCCACTGGGAGAAATACCTGCTTCACTAGTTCGCTCCAACCTCCACGACTGATTTCCTTGTCAAGATATTCCTTTACTTTTTTCTCTTTGCCACTGATCACACGCAGTACATACCACTTGGTTTCTAGCTGCGGAGTAGTAGTTGTATTTGTAACAGCTTCCATTAGAATAATTGTTTGTAGATAAAGCGTAACCCATTACCAGTTGCAAAATCCATAACCAACACAATCAGTGTTATCACCAGTGTGGCTGCCAGCACAATCATAGTTGATTGTTGCAACTGCATCCAGGTAGGCCAGGTTACTTTTTCAGTCAGTTCGCGAAAACTGTCTTTCACGTAAGCGGTAATCTTATTCATACGTTTTGTTTTGCACGGGCAGAGAGACTCGAACTCCCATCAACGGTTTTGGAGACCGCTATTCTGCCATTGAACTATGCCCGTAAGAATCAAAAGTCACCGGCTGTTCGGAAATATCCTGACAACCAATGACTTTTGAGAATACAAATATAAGCGATTACTTCAAGATCTCGGTAACCTGTCCGGCACCCACTGTACGTCCACCCTCACGAATAGCGAACTTCAGACCTTTTTCCATCGCAATAGGCTGAATCAACTTAACAATAAGGTTGGTATTATCACCAGGCATTACCATTTCAGTTCCAGCAGCCAATTCAACTTCACCAGTTACGTCCGTAGTACGGAAGTAGAACTGAGGACGATATTTTTGGAAGAATGGAGTGTGACGTCCACCTTCTTCTTTGCTCAATACGTAAACCTCAGCTTTGAATTCTGTATGTGGTGTGATAGATCCAGGCTTCACGATAACTTGACCGCGACGAATCTGTGTTTTTTCAACACCACGAAGCAACAATCCGGCATTGTCTCCAGCCTCACCTTCATCAAGGATCTTGCGGAACATTTCAACACCAGTAACTGTAGAAGTAAGTGGATCAGGGGTCAATCCTACGATTTCAACTGACTCACCCACTTTAATACGACCACGCTCAATACGACCTGTAGCAACAGTACCACGTCCTGTAATAGAGAATACATCCTCTACTGACATAAGGAAGGGTTGGTCAACTGGACGGGGAGGTAATGGAATAAAAGAATCTACTGCAGCCATTAATTCATCCACTTGCTTTACAGCTGCTGCATCACCATCAAGAGCTTTGATGGCAGAACCCTTAATAATTGGAGTGTTTGCACCATCAAAACCGTAGAACGTCAAAAGGTCGCGAACCTCCATTTCAACAAGGTCAAGTAATTCTGCATCATCAACAAGGTCAACCTTGTTCATGAATACAACAATCTTAGGTACACCTACCTGACGGGCAAGAAGGATATGTTCTTTGGTTTGTGGCATTGGACCGTCTGTAGCAGCCACAACAAGGATAGCACCGTCCATTTGTGCGGCACCCGTAATCATGTTTTTTACATAGTCAGCGTGACCAGGACAGTCTACGTGTGCGTAGTGACGATTTTCCGTTTGGTACTCAACGTGTGCTGTGTTGATGGTGATACCACGCTCTTTTTCTTCAGGAGCAGCATCGATTTCATCATACTTCTTGGCCTGGGCCATACCTTTTGCAGCCAAAATTGTAGTGATGGCAGCAGTCAGGGTAGTTTTACCATGGTCGATGTGCCCAATGGTACCTACGTTAACGTGGGGTTTGTCCCGCTTAAAGGTCTCTTTTGACATTTTTATCGGTTTTTAGGTTGTGTTGACAATTTATATTTACAAAAATCTTAATAATTTCTGAGCCGTTGATGAGAATTGAACTCACGACCTCTTCCTTACCAAGGAAGTGCTCTACCACTGAGCTACAACGGCTGATAAAGCCCGAGAGCCTGCTTCCGACTATTCTCAACTTGAGCGGGAGACCGGGCTCGAACCGGCCACCTGAAGCTTGGAAGGCTACCGCTCTACCAAATGAGCTACTCCCGCTTTTAGATTCCTTTTGGGAACCGTCGTGATTTCAATTTTATCTCAACAATTTCGGTGTTCTTGTAACGGTGAAATTGTTGTGGGCAAGGATGGATTCGAACCACCGAACTCCGAAGAGGACAGATTTACAGTCTGTTGCCGTTGGCCACTTGGCTACTTGCCCGCCCTGAGCCACCTGCCAGAATCGAACTGGCGACCTACTGATTACAAATCAGTTGCTCTACCAGCTGAGCTAAGGTGGCCTGTTTTCGTAGCCAATTGCTGGTGAATTAGCCAAACCATCTCGCACGAGATCAAATTCAATTGATCCGGGCAATAAAGAGCTACCCCAAAAATTTGGGAAGGCAAAGGTAAGGGAATTTGGAAATTGGAAAAATTTTAGGCCTATTTTTTACTAGCCGCTGGAACAAAAAATCCACAGCTAATAGGAACCTCAGGACGTAGACAGTACACGATCCTTTTTCCGTTTCATTTGACTTACCAGCGAAGCAAAAGCATCTTCAACGGAATGTTCAAAATTTTTACTGGTAGTCTTTACAAAAAAGTCATACCGTGGAATGTGCACCCGTACCTCTACCACTTTGTCCTTGATAGTATGTGAAGGGTTATCTAGCTTGAGAAAAACACAAACATCTGTTATTCGACTTTCAAAAGTGGGTAATTTTTCTACTTTTCTTTTCACTAATTCAATCAAGCTACTAGCAGGCGCAAAATGTACTGTTTGGATTTTTAGATTCATAGCTGAAAAGTTTAATTACTAGTAATTTACTTTTCATTACCTTCTGATACAACAACCAGGATCTACTTTTACAGATTTTTAACGGCGCGGATGGGCTTTCTTATGCACCTCCTTTAACTTCTCGATTGTATTATGGGTATAAACCTGGGTGGCAGCCAAACTACTGTGACCCAACAACTCTTTTACGGCGTTAAGGTCGGCACCATTGTTGAGCAAGTGCGTTGCAAAACTATGTCGAAGCACGTGCGGGCTTTTCTTTTGTACAGTTGTTGCCGCGTCCAATATATGATTCACCAACTGCCAGGCATAACGAGGGTACATTTTTTTACCCTTTTCGGTAAGCAACAGGTAGGGCTCTCGCTGCTCAAACAGTTGGTTTCTTTGTAAAATGTAATCTCTTATTACTTGCATCACCTCCGCATGAAGTGGAAGTATCCGTTCTTTATTCCCCTTACCTAACACTTTTAGTTGCCCGCGGTTCAGCTCCACTTGTTGGTCTTTTAAATTGATGAGCTCACTCAAACGCATTCCTGTAAAATAAAATAAAGTGATCAACAAACGGGTATTCATACCCTTCCAATCTTCACTCGAGATTGACACCAATTCACCTAGTGCCACTGCTTCATCTTCTTTAATAAAAACCGGAAGCGATCTCCCCATTTTGGGAGCTGTTATTTGTGTCATGGGGCTAGTCAATAAAACTCCTTTTCGTATTAAAAACTTATAGAAAGACTTGAGCGTAGAAATCTTTCTAATGATACTTCGAGGAGTTACTCCTGCCTCTCGTAAAGAAGCCAACCAACTTCGAATAAAGGAGGAATTGACTTGGGAAATTTGCTCCACACTCATTTCTTGTACCAGAAATTGAGCCCAGTCGAATAAGTCACTGCGATAAGCTGTTTGTGTGTGTGGAGAGAGCCTTCGTTCAAACTTTAAATGCTCGATAAATAATTCAATCAGCACTACAATAGCTCCCTCTTTTTGCATAGTTAAAACTACAAAACTTATAAGGCTGAAAATAAAAAACCCGCAGATTAACCGCGGGTTAGTATCTCGAGTAAAAGAAATGAATTAACCTTCAATTTTACCAGAAGCCAATTGCTGACGATAGATTGCTTTTAAAACTTCTCCACGACGCTTCACAGATGGCTTTGTATAACTTTGACGCTCACGTAGTTGAATAAGTGTTTTAGACTTTTCAAATTTCTTTTTGTACTTCTTGAGCGCCTTGTCGATGTTTTCGCAATCCTTAGAATCAATAATTAACATAAAATATACCTCCTTTAATGGAGGGGCAAAGTTAGGGGAATTTGGAAATAAAAAAAATTACTCAATCTTTTGTCCTCGCAAAGCGGAAGAAACCGCTTGATCCATAACCCTTTCTGCATAGGGCCGGCTAATATCATTCAATGCCTCCATACGCTGATTAATCAGGTCCTTGTCCTCCATGGTCAATGAGAGCTGTAGCGACTGGATGGCTGCTGCAGTTGCCGTGAGTTCGTCAGCTGAAAGTTGAGAAGCATATTTAGTTACAAACTTTTCTGTTGTTTGCAACAGCTGCTCCCCCTCCGTACGGGCCTCAACCAGTGCACGTTTTTTTATATCATCTTTTGCATGTGTGATACTTTCTAGTAATAATCGCTCCACCTCCTGGTCCGTCAAACCATATTGCGGCTTAATTGCAATTTGTTGCGCCACCCCACTCCTTAGCTCTATTGCACGTACGGTGAGAATTCCATCAGCATTAATCAAAAAAGCAACTTCTACTTTTGGTAACCCCGCAGGCATACCAGGAATTCCCGAGAGCGTAAATTCACCCAACTTCCTATTATCCTGAACCATATCACGCTCTCCCTGATAAACAGCTATACGCATACTTCCCTGACCATCCTGCTGCGTAGTATACTGCCTTGCCACACGAGAGGGAATTTTGGAATTGCGTGGAATTAATACATCCATCAGACCACCCATAGTTTCGATACCCAATGAAAGAGGAGTAATATCCAACAATAAAAAGTCTTTGTTATTCCCAGCTAAAATATCAGCTTGTACTGCGGCGCCTACTGCTACTACTTGATCAGGGTCCAACGTATCGTGAACAGGTTTTCCAAAAAATGCAGCCACCTTTTTCTTGATAGCTGGCATTCGAGTTGAACCACCCACCAATACTACTTCATCAATATTTTGAACTGTGCGTTTTGCATCAACCAGCGCCTGTTGACAACAACGTAATGTTCTCTCCACCAGGGGAACTATAATTTCCTCCAGTTGTGTATGATCAAGTGAAAAAGCATGCCCCTCTACTATTGCCTGGGCACTGTGGTGTGTAGTCAATTGATGTTTAGCCTGCACTGCCGCAAGACGATAAGCCTGTATTGCAACGCTATTTTCTTTTTCAGGTCTTTCTGTTAACTGAATTTGTTGTAACCAAAAATCAACAATAGCTCTATCAATATCATCACCCCCTAAATAGGTATCCCCATTAGTGGAGAGCACCTCAAAAATTCCATTATTAATTTGAAGTATTGAAACGTCAAAAGTTCCGCCTCCCAAATCGTACACAGCAATAGTTTTATTTTCTGCAGGTGATACGCCTAGTCCGTAGGCGAGGCTTGCGGCAGTTGGCTCATTAATGATACGCAACACATCAAGCCCAGCTAACCTACCAGCATCTCGTGTAGCTTGTCGTTGCGCATCGTTAAAGTAAGCGGGTACAGTTATTACTGCTTTTGATATAGGCGTTTTAAGCATATGCTCCGCCCTACTCTTAAGTTCACGCAGTATGTAAGAAGAAAGTTCAATTGGAGAAAAGTATTGCTGGCCAATCTTAATTTTTACTAGACTTTCCTTTTTCTCATCAATTATTTTATAGGTAAAAAGGTCCTGCCTATCGGCTAGATCTTGGTAAGATTTTCCCATCAATCGTTTGATCGAAAAAATTGTTTGCGTGGGATCTGCTTTTAAATAAGGACGTGCTGCTTCCCCCACCGTGACTTCTCCCAGCTTTCCGATATGTAAAATAGAAGGAACAAGCGCTAACCCATTTTGATCTTTTAAAACGATTGGTTTTTTAGTATCGGGATGAACAAGCGCAACCAAACTGTTGGTTGTTCCCAAATCAATTCCCACAATCATTTCTGCTTGTTGCAGACTACCGGTTGCTATATTGATTCCAATTTTTGGCATATGCGCGCACAAAAGTGGTCGCAAAAGTAACGTTTAAAAAGCAGTAAAAGTTCACGAGATTAACGCTGTAAATACACTTTTCCTTCTGCGATCAGCAATCCTCCTCCCACTTTTTTGTATAGAGAAGTCACTTCACTGTTAGCAGGTGCAATCACCCGGCAGGTGTAAACTCCATTAGCAAGTGGGCGTCCACCTTGATCGCTTCCATCCCACTCAAACAATGAAACTGTCCTGCCTAAACGAAGTGGCCCCAACTCAGCTGTTCTTACTACTCTAACAAGCTGTCCAATCTTGAATTTAAAATAGGTAAGCCCATATTTTATCCATTCATTTTGAAAAGACTGTGCCTGTCCCACGTTAGTGACAAGGAAAAGGGCAATACCAAAAATCAAACGTAGCAACATATAAGGCATGGTCAAAAGTAAAGTTAACGCTAGATGGGGGTATTGTAAAAGGGGTATATTACATTTGCGGAAACAAATCATCAATGAATTTGCTGGATGAACTAAGTTGGAGAGGAATGATTCAGGATATCATGCCGGGCACTCGGGAACAAATAGAGAAAGAAATGACAACCGGGTACATTGGTTTTGATCCAACTGCGGATAGTCTCCATATTGGCAGCCTCGTTCCGATACTCCTGCTTGTTCATTTTCAAAAAGCGGGTCATAAACCCATCGCCTTGGTGGGCGGAGCCACTGGTATGGTGGGAGATCCCAGTGGAAAAAGTGAAGAAAGGAACTTATTAAATGAGGAGACACTTCAAAAAAATATCACTGGAGTAAAGGCACAGCTAGCAAAATTCTTAAACTTTTCCCCAACGCTTCCGAACGCGGCTGAATTAGTAAATAATTACGACTGGTTTAAATCAATCTCATTTATTGATTTCCTCAGAGATACCGGAAAGCACATTACCGTCAACTATATGATGGCCAAGGACAGTGTAAAAAAAAGGATTGAAGGTGAGTCAGGAATTAGTTATACTGAATTTGCTTACCAACTTATGCAGGCTTACGACTTCTATTGGCTTTACCAGCATAAGCAGTGCAAATTACAGATGGGAGGAAGCGATCAATGGGGCAACATGACAACCGGCACGGAATTGATAAGAAGAAAATGCGGAGGGGAAGCTTTTGTTTTCACAAATCCATTAATTACTAAGTCCGATGGGGGAAAATTTGGAAAAACAGAAGCTGGAAATATTTGGCTTGACCCTGCTAAAACGTCTCCATACCAATTTTATCAGTTTTGGCTAAATACAAGCGATAATGATGCAACACGATGGGTCAAGCTTTTCACATTTTTAGCTCAAGAAGAAATTGAAAAAATAATTTCGTTGCATGAACAAAATCCTGCCGCAAGGCTGCTCCAACGAACATTAGCTGCTGAAATCACAAGCTTTGTCCATGGCCAGGATGAAATGTCCAAAGCGATAGAGACCACTGAAAAACTATTCTCTAATCAACAAGCCCCCATTGAATCACTTTCTGAAGCTGATCTTGAACAAATCCAAGGTGTAGTGAAAGTTGAAATTGAACGCAACATCCTTCGGGATGGAGTTGATATTATTACGTTACTAGCCAACACTGGAATATTTCCCAGCAAAGGAGAAGCACGGAAAACTACACAGGGAGGAGGCGTAAGTATCAATAGGAAAAAAGTAGAAACAGTAGATATAAAGGTGAACGAATCTTTTCTTCTTCATAACCGATACATTCTTGTCCAAAAAGGAAAAAAGAATTATTTCCTTATTACCGTAAAAGCGGTTTAAAATTTCAAAATCCATTTGGGGCAAAAGCCGAACTGCCCTATTTTTGCTCTCCCGTTTACGGGATTGGATTGACCCATGGTGTAATGGTAGCACTACAGATTTTGGTTCTGTCTGTTAAGGTTCGAATCCTTATGGGTCAACAACTTGAGTACATTAGCGGATCACTGAGCTCCGCAGGAGCGAAGTAATCCTTATGGGTCAACAGTAAACCCTGGCAACTTTGCCAGGGTTTTTTATTCGAGAGGCGTGCAAAGCTTGCTTTTGAGGAGGATTAATACCCCATCTCACTCATGCACTGACTCAAACTTTCCCGCCAATCTCTGATAGTTACCCCGTAGGTAGACACAATTTTTGAGGTGTTTAGTACTGACCAAGCAGGCCGTTTAGCTGGGGTTGGAAATTCAGCGGTTGAAATACCCTTTATAGGGGTAGATGATCCTGCCAATTTCCCTATCTCACAGGCAAATTGAAACCAGCTTATAACACCATGATTGGAGTAATTGTATAATCCTGGAATCCAATTATTTGAAGACGTTATTTGAAGTATAACATTTGCTAAATCTGCAGCATAGGTAGGAGAGCCTAATTGATCTTCAACAACGCTAACCTGGGGCCTCTCCCCTAACAACCGAATAATGGTTTTTACAAAGTTTTTGCCATAGGAAGAATAAACCCATGAAGTGCGAATTATAATAGCATCTGGGTTAGCTCTGAAAGCTTGCTTCTCTCCATCCAATTTTGATTGCCCATATACGCTTTGAGGAGCCGTTGGCTCATCCTCTGTATAGGCCTTAGTAGCTGTACCATCAAAAACATAATCAGTTGAAATATGAATAAACCTGCATTTATTCATAGCACATACAGCAGCAAGCACCCCAACAGCCTTAGCATTGATTTGATTTGCCAAAGCAGGCTCTTGTTCAGCCTTATCAACTGCAGTATAAGCCGCACAATTTATTAGGACTGCAGGTTTGCAGCCTTTGAAATAATTACGAACTAATTCAAAATGATGAATGGGCAAATCCTCGCGAGAAAGGAACAGGAATTTAAACGCTGGCCATCTGCCCCCGAGCCGTTGTAATTCTTTTCCTAACTGCCCATTGGCGCCAGTTACTAATACTAATGGTCGATTCTCATTTGTTTCAATCACGCTTCTGAAAAATAAAAAGGTGAATTAAAATCACTCAAAAAAGGCAGTACTTGGTCTTTATCCGAAACTATCTCTTCTCCAGGCTTAATCCTCCAACCAATTTTTAAACTGGGATCGGAGAATAAGATTCCTTGCTCACTGGGTTTGTGATATAAGGCATCACATTTGTACAACACTTCGGTTTGCTCACTTAGCACAGAAAATCCATGCGCGAACCCTCGAGGTATCAGCAATTGCTTTTTATTCTCACTACTCAATTCAATTGAAAAAACTTTTCCATAGGTTGGAGAACCTTTTCTAATATCAACTACAACATCCAAAATACTTCCACGCAAAACGCGAATTAGTTTTGTTTGTGCATTTGGGGGGATCTGAAAATGCAATCCTCGAATTACACCATAATTGGAGGAAGATTGATTATCCTGCACCCAACTAAAAGCAAGCCCCTGCTCCTTGAATGTATTCTCATTGTAAGACTCGAAAAAATATCCGCGGCTATCGCCATGGACTTGTGGCTCAAAAATGAGTAAACCCGGAAATTGAGTAGTAGTAAATGGCATTTTAAATAGTCCAATATTTTCGATTAGCGATTACACCTTTGAAAGCACCCGTTAAATCAATAACCAGGGAAGTATCAAAAGTACAGCTACAAAAATAGCCTTCTTTTAGCTCTTTAAAGGCACTGTGATTAACCGCTATAACAATTACTTGATAATAGCCCGTTGATTGGCTGGACAATTTCAAGCCAGCTATTTTTTCTACATGATGCCCATCAACAATAGGATCAACCAAGTCAACCTCAAGATTATTTGACAGTAATAAGTTAGCCAGTTCAAGGGGCTTTGAATTTCTGACATCTTTCACATCTGGTTTAAAACTGGCGCCAAGTATCAAAACACGCTTGTTACATGGTGCTGTAAAAGTTGATTGCATGTAAAGAAGCACTTGTGCGGCAATTCGGCCTACCATTGCTTCATTAATGCGCCTTGCTTCTTCCACCATTGATGCTTTACCCCCTTTTTCTTTGATAGCAGTAAGTAAGTAATAAGGATCCACGCTTATACAATGCCCCCCAGCAAGACCTGGACGAAAGGGTAAAAAATTCCATTTGGTAGCAGCTGCCTCCCAAACGGCTCCTGGATCAACACCTAATGTTTGATAAGCAACCGATAATTCATTCAGTAAAGCAATGTTTACATCTCGCTGTATGTTTTCTGTCAACTTTGCTGCCTCGGCAACACGAATGGACGGACAGGCATGTACACCTGCTTCTGTAACATATTGATATAGCTGCGTCAGAAAAACTAAAGTAGCAGTATCGGAAGCCGCCACCAGCTTAGCAACCGCACCAATATGATGAACAGCATCACCAGGATTTATTCTTTCGGGAGAATATCCTAAAGAAAAATCTTTTCCCAATTGCAATCCTGAAACTTTTTCTAATATGGGAGCGCAGAAATCCTCTGTACAACCTGGATATACAGTTGACTCAATCACAACACAATCCCCAACTTTCAAAAATTTACCAACTTGTTCAACTGCCTCTTTTAAAATTAGTAAATCAGGCAAATTATTTTTATCAACTGGTGTAGGAACAGCAATGATAAAAACAGATGCCTTTGCCAATTGAGAAATATCGTTGGTAAAAACTGGTAATAAAGCTGGTAACTGATGGAGCGTAAGCTCTTGATTTGAATCGCATCCTTGTTGCAACTGCTGAATACGTTGTGGATCATTATCATATCCAATAATACTAAAGTGTTTCGCTAATTGGAGTGCAAGCGGTAAACCGGTATAGCCAAGTCCAATTACTGCTATAGCGTCAAGCTTTTCTAGAAATTGGTTCAGCAGTTTGTTAAGCATAGCAAATAGTTACTCAATAAATTCCAGCACGGCACCCGTTATAGTTGATAGCTGCTCCTGATCTAGCTCTGTATGAATAGGAAGCGAAATAACACGCTCCGTTAACCAATCCGTGACTGGCAGATGTGGAAGCGAATTAGCTGAAAGGCCAAACATTTTTTGAAGATGGCCCGGCACTGGATAATAAATCATTGAAGGAATTTGCCTTTCGCTTAAATAAGCCACTAATTCATCACGGTTAATTCCATCAAGTAGCAATGTGTATTGATGGAAAACATGGTCAGCATAAGGAGCCCTGTAAGGAGTCGTTAATGATGCACAAGACGCAAACGCCTGATCATAAAAATCAGCAGCAGCTCTACGTGCAGCATTATACCTATCAAGCTGCTTTAGCTTAATAGATAAAATAGCAGCTTGAATTGCATCCAAGCGACTATTACAACCTACCACATCATGGTAATAGCGCTTGCTTTGTCCATGATTAGCAATCATGGTAATACGGCTAGCCAATGCATCATCATTGGTAAATAAGGCCCCGCCATCCCCAAAGGCTCCTAAATTCTTTGAGGGGTAAAATGAAGTGCAACCAATATCTCCGATTGTACCGGTCATTTTTGTTGTCCCATCGCTAAAGTGGTATCGACCGCCAATTGCTTGTGCGTTATCCTCAATAATAAAAAGATTATACTCCTTTGCAAGCTGAAGAATCTCCTCCATTGGAGCGGCCTGCCCGTATAAATGCACGGGCACAATGGCTTTAGTGCGGGGTGTGATAGCGCTACGCAAGGCTACAGGATCCATACAAAAAGTACGTCGATCAACCTCAACAAAAACAGGCTTCAACTTCAATAAACCAATTACTTCAGTAGTTGCGATATAGGTAAAAGAAGGCGTTATCACTTCATCGCCAGGCTGCAGCCCTAACGCCATCATTGCAATTTGGAGCGCATCAGTACCATTAGCACAAGGAATAACATGTTTTACACCTAGATAAGCAGACAAGGACTGAGAAAAAGCTGTCACCGCGGGTCCATTGATAAAAGAGCTACTCTCCATGACCTGTAGTACCGCATCATCCACCTCTTTTTTAATTTTGAGATACTGAGTTTTAGTATCCACCATTTGAATGGGTCGCATAGTCTGAGCAATGAGTGGCAAAAGTAACGAAATGAATACAGTTCAATCGAATGCAATTAACTTTGCGATAGCTCAACTACCTCTTCTTGTACCTGCTATTTTATCATATTTTTTTATTCCTTTATAAGACAAGTCTATGGATTGCTGCACCCTTCCATAGCAAAGCAAGTGCCTGGGTGAATGGACGAAAAGGAATTTTCAAAAAAATGGAATCCCATATCAACCCTGAGGACCGTGTAATTTGGATGCACGTAGCATCACTTGGTGAATTTGAACAAGGTAAACCATTGTTAGAAAAATTACGGAAAGAATATCCCCTACATAAGCTACTACTCACCTTTTTTTCGCCCTCCGGCTATGAAATACAAAAAAACTATGCGGGTGCGGACTGGGTATTCTATTTACCAATGGATGGTCCTAAAGCTGCTAAACGATTTCTAGATATCGCACATCCTGAATTAGTATTATTTGTCAAATATGAATTCTGGTTTTTTTATTTAAAAAAAATAAGCTACCGAAAAATACCTCTCTTACTGGTTGCCGCCCTCTTTAGGGAGGAGATGTCATTTTTTCGATGGTATGGTGCCATCTCCCGAAAAATGGCAGCTCGTTTTGACCACTTGTTTGTACAGGATAAGCGATCGCTTGACCTACTTCATAAAATTGGGCTGGGATCTATCAGTTCCATTGCCGGAGATACCCGATTTGACCGGGTAATTGAGATTGCAACAAAGCATAAACCAATTAAAATCATAGAGCAATTCAAGGGAGAAAGCGCTTTGCTTGTTGCTGGCAGTACCTGGCAAGGAGATGAGAAAGCTATTGCAAAAGCGTTTGAAAACCCCACGCTTTCCAACCTCAAACTTATTATTGCTCCTCATGAAATAAGTGATACGCACATAAAAGAACTACAACTACTTTTTCCAACAGCACAATTATTTTCCGCCTATCAACAAGGACCTATTGCAACCACTACTGTTTTAATTATTGATTCAATTGGTCTACTCTCTTCCCTTTATTATTACGCAACTGTTGCCTACATAGGCGGAGGATTTAAATTATCAGGCATTCATAACATTCTTGAGGCTGCTGTTTATGGGGTACCCGTTTTTTTTGGACCACACCACCAACGCTCGCTGGAAGCGCTTGAATTGGTTGCCAACGAGGGCGCCATCGCATTAGCTGCCGGTGAGGATCCAGGCAAAACATTAGGACATCAATTAGCCTCATTGCTTGTTGATCCAATTAAACGCAAGAAAATGGGGGATACAGCATTCCAATATGTAAATGCAAAAAAAGGAGCCGCCGAAACAATCATTGATTTTATCAGAAAAAAATGGTCATTCAATTAAACTCACTGTACCTTTCAAAATAATTTAGAAAAAAGATGTTTATTGAACCTAATAATAGCGGTGAAAGAAGAGGCAGTATAGAAGTAATATGCGGGTCGATGTTCAGTGGAAAAACGGAAGAGCTGATTAGACGGCTTAAACGTGTCCGTATTGCCAACCAGCGGATTGCTGTTTTTAAACCACATATTGACAACCGGTATGCCGAAGAAAAAATAGTATCGCACGATACAAATTTTTTTGATTCAATTCCGATTCGATTCGCTAAAGAGATTTTTGATAAAATCGATGAAATAGAAGTAGTGGGGATTGATGAAGCTCAATTTTTTGACTCAGCAATTGTGGACTGTTGTGATCTTTTAGCCTTTCGTGGAATTCGGGTAATTGTTGCTGGACTAGATATGGATTATTTAGGAAAACCTTTTGGCCCCATGCCACAGATCCTGGCTAAGGCAGATTATGTTACAAAATTGCACGCCATTTGTCAACAGTGTGGAGGAATTGCCAATTACTCCTACCGAAAAGTAGCCAATGAGGAACAAGTTATGTTAGGGGCCACTGACTCCTATGAGCCACGTTGTCGCAAGTGTTACCAACAATCCTAATGAATGAGCAAGATTTATTCTCTCATAAAGAAAGATTTTTTATTGGAGCTTCGGCAACAGTATAGTTTCTATGGCTTACTATTATACGGCGCTGCAACACTTTTTCTCCTTTTCATGGCAATCGAGTTGCCAGAAGCCAATATTTGGAATGGGTTATTTTGGATTACACAACTGTTTATTTGTATAAACGCAGTTGCAAAAGCCTTTTTACAGGAAAGCAGAGGGAGAATGCTTTATTACTATACCCTTAACCACCCTACCAGTTTTATCCTTGCTAAACTGCTATACAACGGCGTATTAATGATGGCTATGAGTGCCATAAGCCTCCTATTTTTCTTTTTGCTGATGGGCAACCCAGTAGATAAAATGGGGGCTTTTATTGGAATGGTTTTTCTGGGAGGGGTTAGCCTCAGTTTAGTTTTTGGTTTTTTGGCCGCCATTGCAGCTCGTGCGCAACAAAATGCTGCTGTGATGGCCATCCTGGGTTTTCCTGTAATTATCCCACAAGTTGTATTGTTAATGAGACTATCCTCGACTGCATTCTCTCCCTTGTTGAATATACCCACACCAACCGTTTTATTATTGTTGGCTCTGGACGCACTTGTCATCTTATTGGCTGTGATTCTATTTCCATTTTTGTGGAAAGACTAGGTTTATAAGACCGCCCTTTTGATTCTATCTCCCTAATTTTGCAAAGGAAATTCATGAAGAAGCATTGGTGGAAGATATTGACAACCTGTTTGCTTGCCTACACATTTTTAGCAGGCTTGTTGGGGCCTGTGCCCCGACTTCCCTTACTACAAGAAACCATCCGTAACCTGTATTTTCATGTTTGCATGTGGTTTGCAATGATGATACTTTTCACAATCTCTGTAGTTCACTCCATTCGTTATCTAAGAACCCTGCAGCCTAAGTTTGATAGGGCCGCTCGATTATATGCAGGAACCGGAATTCTATTTGGACTATTAGGATATAGCACGGGTGCTATTTGGGCCTCTTTTACATGGGCGGACCCCAATATTCCATTACTCGATTCCTTTAGCACCATTGCAAGAGACCCTAAACTTATTGGGGCAGCGGTAGCATTACTAGTATATGCTGCCTATATGGTACTCAGGGACTCAATTAATGACATTGACAAGAGAGCAAGAATTAGCGCCGTTTACAATGTGTTTGCTTTTGTGCTATTATTTCCTGCTATTTGGATTCTACCACGGATACTTCCCAGCTTACACCCTGGGAACGAAGGCAATCCTGCTTTAGACGTTAAAAATGACATTAGTGCGGGTATGCGGATTGTTTTTTACCCCGCTGTGTTGGGATGGACGCTTTTAGGTGTTTGGATAACTCAGTTAAAAATCCGCTTGCAAACACTTGTGGACAAAAAATTTGAATCATGAAAAAACTAGTACCTCTTGCTGCCACATTTCTCCTTTTTAATCAACCGCTATTAAGTCAAGCGCCAAAAACTCAAATGGCCGAACTAATGCGAAGCGATGGCCGTATTTATGTTGTTATTGCCGTTATGCTAGCCATTCTCGCTGGATTACTTTTTTATTTGATTCGACTTGATAGAAAGATTGGGAAAATGGAGAACTTAAAATAAGCCAACAATAACGATTGCTCAACCAAAAAAACAATTTATGTCGGATAAACATTACAGTTTTTTCGGAGCCGTAGAAAGAAGTTTCGACAAGGCTGCCAGATTCACAAAATGGGATTCCGGATTACTCAATCAAATTAGACAATGTAATTCGGTGCTTCAGCTTCGTTTCCCCATTAAAAGAGACAATGGAGAAATTGAAGTGATTGAAGCTTACCGCGTACAACACTCTCATCACAAGACTCCCTGCAAAGGAGGTATTCGATTTGCTGCTGAAGTTAATCAGGACGAAGTGATGGCCTTAGCTGCGTTGATGACCTATAAATGCACGATCGTAAATGTTCCCTTTGGGGGAGGAAAAGGGGGAATCAAAATAGATCCCAAAAAATATTCTGCTGGCGAACTAGAACGTATCACTCGACGCTATACATCAGAATTAATCAAAAAGAATTTTATTGGCCCAGGAACTGATGTGCCAGCCCCCGATTATGGAACTGGAGAAAGAGAGATGTCTTGGATTTTAGACACCTACGTATCCATGCGACCTGGTGAGGTAGACGCAGCTGGCTGTGTGACTGGTAAACCCATGACTCAAGGAGGAGTGCGTGGAAGAAGAGAAGCTACCGGATTAGGCGTATTCTATGGCACCAGAGAAGTGTGCAATATACCGGATATCATGAGCAAGTTGGGATTGCCACTGGGTATTGAAAATAAAAGAGTCATTGTACAAGGACTCGGAAATGTAGGATATTGGGCCGCTCATTTTTTTCAAAAGGCAGGTGCAAAAGTAATTGCATTAGCTGAATACGAAGGAGCCATTACAGATGAGAAGGGTTTAGATGTTGAAGCTGTGTTTCAACATCGGAAAAAAACGGGATCAATCTTGAATTTTCCTGGTGCAAAGGATATTAAGAATTCCACAGATGCGTTGGAGCTAGACTGTGATATCCTAATCCCTGCAGCGTTGGAGAACGTAATTAATGGAGACAATGCACCTCGCATAAAAGCAAAGATCATTGGTGAAGGCGCCAATGGTCCATTAGCCCCTGAAGCAGATGATCACTTTGCAAAAAATGGAACTATTGTAATTCCTGATATGTATTTGAACGCCGGTGGTGTTACAGTATCTTATTTTGAATGGCTTAAGAATTTAAGCCATGTCCGATACGGTAGAATGGAAAAGCGTTTTACTGAAAATGTAAATAGTAGCATCCTCAACCAAATTGAGGAGCTAACTGGTAAAAAATCAAATGATCACGCAAGAAAATTAATCATGCATGGACCAGATGAGGTAGATCTAGTTTATAGTGGTTTGGAAGAAACCATGATAAATGCTACCCATGAAATCATGAATGCATGGAGAGAAAATCCAGCTATACCTGACATGCGTACAGCAGCCTATGTTGTAGCTATCAATAAAGTGGCTACTATCTACGCTGAGTTGGGAATATTTCCATAAAAATTTTTGCATCCTAAAATTAAAGCTGTCCTACATGGACAGCTTTTTTTATTTGAAAGAGTGGCACTCCCCTTTCAGTCAACAGCCAGCACCGGCTGAAATTTGCCCCATCCCCATCTTGGATCCCGTTGCGGATAATACGTACTATATCGCTCGAGCAATGTTAAAATCTGATCCCGAGAATAGTAAGGGAACCGACTCCATACCAAGGCTGTCATAGCAGCCATAGAAGCAGTAGCCACCGAAGAACCCCCAATAGTGGAAGGCTCATTCCCACGATCCGCTACTGTAAGTGGATGGGTGGCATCCCCTGCCCGTTCCATCTCTACCACAAAATCAACTTCGGGACCTGAATGGCACTGTGTACAAGCTTCAAAGTTGGTGAATTGTTTTACACCGGTAACAGCTTGCACTTCAGGAAGTGTAGCAGGAAAAATTACACCGGCCCAATTTGATGTGAAAGAAAAAGAAGTTCCCGCTGCACAGAAAATCATTTTCCCTTTGGCATGTGCATATTGTATGGCATCTCTTATCTGGGAGCTGACTGTAATTCTGCCCATACTCATGCTAATTACTTTTACATCGGCACGCTGTGCTGCCATAGTAAATGCATCACTGACCCCTTTGACCTCCCGGGCTTCATCTATAAACACATCTGCTGCCGCTCTGCATGTAATTAAATTTGAGTTGTAAGCAATGCCAACCATATTACCATTGGTTCCCCTTGGAGCAGCCAATACACCAGCCATAGCAGTTCCATGACCACATCTGTCCTCTGGGGTTTCAACAGGACCTACATTGATTATCCCCAAGAACCGCTGTCGAGGCAAGGTCACCAACTTCTCCAGGGTTCTGGCGCCAGAAAATCCTTGGTTAAAATTTACACCCAGACTTGCTTGACCATATCCTATGCCTGTATCAATTAAAAAAACTTTAATGCCCTTGCCTGATACATAGCGCCAAGCATCCAATATTCCATGTGCTGGATAGTTCCAAGAAGCTTTGGCGTTAGGTGTAACAACTCCATAATGTACTCCAGGCACCAACCCCCGGGTAGGAAGGTTACTAGTACAACCGCTGGCTCTTTGATCCGCTACCGAATATAGTTGCTGATCGTATTCCATTGGCTCTACATATCGCACCCAAAGAGATTGTAATAAATACACTAATGATCGAGGATTCTTGAGAACAATAGTAAAAACAGGAAGTACGGTTTCCCCCCAAGGAAGTATAGCATCTAACGATATTGTGGGATCAAGCTCCTGTTCAAGAAGTAATAGTTTCGAAACTAAAAGCTGTTTAGCCGCTAACCACTCTCTTGTATTCACATCAATAGCTGCCAACTGATTTTCATGTAAAGGATTTGATGCAATTTGATAGCCCACGGACACCACTCCATTACTTTGTTGTATGGCGGACCAAAGCAGTGAGGGAGATAATGAAGACCATTCAAATTTTCCTTTTTTTACAATTGCTTGCTGAATGATAAGCCGAAGAGAGTCAATCGTTGTATTTTTTTGTTGGCTTACTGGAATAATATTTGCCGAGTCTGTTTTCCTGCAACCAATAATGACACAGCAAATCAAGAGCAATAGAAGCAGATTTTTCATAGGAATAGTTTGACCGAAAATCTAATCGGTGACTATCTCAATGAACAAGGTGCTTACACAGAAAAATCAGGTATTTTTTGTAAGGCAACAAGGTGACCATTCACTCGTTGCCAACCGTGGCAATAGAGTCCATTAACTATAAGCATAAAAGGAACTGGAACACCCATATTATATTGTATCACTTGCTCCAACACCGTATCATTTAATTTTACAGAGGGCGCTTTGCATTCAATCAGCATCCATGGCGCATGCGCAGCATCATAAATTAAAATATCAAATCGTTTGCTAACCAAGCCAACTTGAATACTTTTTTCTACTGCAATGAGCGAAGGTGGATAATGATGCGTATGCACTAGCAACTGGAGAAATTGTTGACGAACCCACTCCTCTGGTGTACGTTGCACCCAACGTTTACGCAAGGGGTCAAAAAGTTGAGACACGCTACCCTGTTGACGTTCACGTAATTCCACTGCAGGATAGACTAACTCAATCATGCATCGAAGTTAATTGGTTAACTTTATGCCATGAAGACAAAAGAAGAGATTGTACAGAACTGGTTGCCCCGATATACCGGAGAAAATCTGGAAAGCTTTGGGAAATATATTTTGCTAACCAATTTTAGTCATTACGTGACCTTATTTGCACAATGGAACCAGGTTGAAGTAAAGGGAATTGGCAAGCCCATGCAGTGCGCAACGGCCAATGATATTAGTATTATAAATTTTGGGATGGGTAGTCCCACTGCAGCTACTGTAATGGATTTATTAACAGCAATAGATCCCAAGGCTGTACTTTTCCTTGGTAAATGCGGAGGGCTGAAAAAACGAAATAAACTAGGTGACTTAATTCTTCCCATTGCAGCAATCAGAGGTGAGGGAACCTCAAATGATTATTTTCCCACCGAGGTACCGGCCCTTCCTGCGTTCGCCTTACAAAAAGCAGTTTCCACTACTATACGAGACTATGAGGTAGATTATTGGACGGGAACCGTGTACACCACCAACCGACGTGTTTGGGAGCATGATGAGGACTTCAAAGACTATTTACAAAAAATCAGGGCCTATGCTATTGATATGGAAACGGCCACTATTTTCACGGTTGGCTTTTATAACAAAATCCCCACCGGAGCACTTCTTTTGGTCAGCGATCAACCTATGATACCTGAAGGAGTAAAAACAGAGGAAAGTGATAAAGAGGTTACCCGCAAATATGTGGAGGATCATTTGCGCATTGGTATCGATTCGCTCAAACAATTGATAAACGATGGACTAACCGTTCGTCACCTAAAGTTTTGATTCACCGTATACTGTAATCGCAGTTTGAAATAAACTTGGAAACCGCTCCTCGATTTATTAACTTTGCACCTCTATTAAAAGCAGTCCTGCCAACCAAACCCGGCGCCGTAAGGCCGGAGAGGGATCTCTAGGATCATTGCCTTCCGTCCGGAATGCGTTCGCAGAATTGGTAGAAAATACTAACGCATGAAGCTTTCGCAATTCCGTTTTGATTTGCCTCTTAATCTTATAGCGCAGACACCTGCAAAAAAAAGAGAGGATTCCCGTTTAATGGTGGTTCACCGTCATACCGGTGTAATTGAGAATAAGCACTTCCGTGACATCATGGATTATTTTGATGACAAGGATTGCTTTGCAGTGAATAATACCAAGGTTTTCCCTGCCCGTATGTATGGGAGGAAAGAAAAAACAGGAGCAAAGATTGAAGTGTTCCTGCTTAGAGAATTAAATAGGCCCAACCGCCTTTGGGATGTAATAGTAGACCCTGCGCGAAAAATAAGAGTGGGGAATAAACTTTATTTTGGTGATGACGAGGATCTGGTGGCAGAAGTAATTGATAATACCACCAGTAGAGGAAGAACCATACGTTTCTTATGGGAGGGCGATGAGGAAAGCTTCAGAGCGCAACTAGAAAAACTTGGTGAAACTCCTTTGCCAAAATATATAAAGCGTAAACCAGACGAAGAAGATAAAGAACGCTATCAAACAGTATACGCAAAGCATGAAGGTGCGGTGGCTGCCCCAACAGCTGGCTTACACTTTAGTCGTGAATTAATCAAACGATTGGAGATCAAAGGAATTCGTTTTGCAGAGGTTACACTTCATACGGGCTTAGGTACTTTCCGTCCTATTGAAGTGGAAGACTTAAGCAAACATAAAATGGATGCTGAATATTATCGTATTGATGATACAGCTTGCAAGATTGTAAACCGTGCTAAAGAATATGGACATCGGGTATGCTCCATTGGCACTACTACTATGCGTGCTATGGAGTCTTCCTTTACTGCGCAAAAATTTCTAAAGCCCTCTGAAGGCTGGACCAATATGTTTATTCATCCCCCTTACGATTTTAATATCGCGGATGCGTTGGTAACCAATTTCCACCTTCCTAAAACCAGTTTGTTAATTATGACCTGCGCTTTTGCAGGATACGAACTGACTATGGAGGCCTATAAAAAAGCGATTAAGGACAAGTACCGCTTTTTTAGCTATGGAGATGCGCTACTGATTATTTAATCAGTTCAGTCCAAATATTTCTTTGTTCAGTTGTTGCAACAACATTGTTTTTGCTGTAGCCGGCACTAACAAACTGATGTTATGCGGACTGCCTCCATAACTGATCATTCGGACAGGGATATCCTTAACAGCTAATGACAAATTAGAAAGAATAGCCGGCGTGGAGGTGATTTCAAATCCTACCAATGAAACAATGGTTTGTTCTTTATCCACCTCAACATGTCCAAAACGTGATAACTCATCCATTATTGCATGCAGCTGCTGATCCGTATCGATTGTCAATGAAACGGCCACCTCTGATGTAGTAATCATATCAATAGGAGTCTTGTACTTTTCAAACACCTCAAATATTTTTCTCAAAAAACCGTAAGCCAGCAACATCCGGCTGCTCTTAATACGAATAGCAATGATATTATCTTTTGCTGCTACAGCTTTTACACCTGCTGCCGCGGGTGTAGCACTAATCAACGTCCCCTTAGCCGCAGTTTCCATGGTGTTTAACAGACGTACTGGAACCTGAAATTGTTGCGCAGGCCAAATGGAGGCGGGGTGAAGAATTTTTGCGCCGAAGTAAGCAAGCTCTGCTGCTTCATCAAAACTCAATTGTTCAATAGGAAAAGTTTTAGCTACAATTCGCGGATCGTTATTGTGCATCCCATCAATATCTGTCCATATTTCACAAACTGAAGCCCCAGCAGCAGCAGCTACTAATGAGGCCGTATAATCACTCCCCCCTCTTTTCAAGTTATCTACTTCCCCTCTGCTATTTCTACAGATATACCCTTGTGTTATGAATAATTTTTTATCAGCATTTGCTTGCAACAGCGCTTTTAATCGTGCGCCAATTACAGAAAGCGCTGGCTCATCCTGTTCGTCTAAAATCATAAAATCTAAAGCAGGAAGCAAGGCATGGCTCCAATTATTTTCCTTACAATAAACACTGAATAACTTAGTTGATAGAAGTTCGCCCTGTGCTAATATATCCCTGCGGAGTGCTTCGCTAAATGAAATGCGTTGGATTATGCGCAAAAAACCAAAATGCTCCTCCAAAAGCTGGACAGCTTCTTGGCTGGCTTCATTTCCAACAACCAATTGCGCTACAAATGATTGATAATGTTTTTCTAATTGATCAATTACTTGAGCAGCCTCTTGCTTTTTCCCGGCTGCTAAAAAGTTTCCGATTTCTACCAGCGAGTTGGTTGTTCCAGCTAATGCAGATAAGACCACAAGCACCGGCACTTCTTGCTGTGTAACCAGCGAAGCCACTTGTTTCATTCGCTCAGGACGGCCCACACTGGTGCCGCCAAATTTCATCACTTTCATAGATAAAAATCAATTAAAAATTAGGCTGGCAAGCGGCACGAAGGTAAGAAAGGACTTTATTCAAAAGGTAGCTCAAATCGTTGCCCTAACACTTGAAGATCGTTTATCACACTCTCATGAAGGGGTATTCCTTCTTGTCTTCTTTCTTTTTCCGCCAATCTTTCTGGATCGCCGGGAACCAGCACGTTCGATTTCCCTTCCACGGGTTTTGCATTTCTAAATCCTTCAATCCAATGATCCATATCTTTTTTGAATGCATCGGCAGGACGGAATGCATCAATACGAATAGCTCCTAAAAAATGACCAATTCCTTTACCGGGTTGTTGAGTCGGCATAGGAACATAGACAGGAAAGGGAGGCACCCAGGGTGCATAGTTAGCGCCGCTCAATAATGCAGAAAATAAATCAACTATTGCACCCAATGCATAACCTTTATGAGAGCCATGGTCACGATCGCTACCAAGCGGAAGTAAAGCACCCCCTTTTTTTAAAATGTGAGCATCCGTAGATGGCTGACCCGATTGATCCTGCACCCACCCAGTTGGCGTTTCTTGATTTTTTCTTTGTAATATTTCTAATTTTCCATTGGCAGCGGTAGTAGTGGCTAAGTCTGCAACAAAGGGGGGTTGATTCCCTGCAGGTGCAGCTACCGCAATAGGATTTGTACCCAACATTTTATCAATAGAAAAAGTAGGAGCCACAAGCGGACTGGCATTAGTCATTGCGATTCCAATCATATTTTGCTCTAATGCAAGCATGGCATGATAACCTGCTATACCAAAGTGATTACTATTTTGGACACTCACCCAACCGGTTCCCACGTTTTCAGCTTTGGCAATAGCAATCTTCATAGCCTCTTGCGCAACCACTAATCCTAATCCCTGATCACCATCCAATACGGCAGTGGAAGGTGTTTCATGTAACACCTTTATAGCAGGAGTTGCATTGACGCGTTGTACTTCCCATAGGCGAACATAGCCACTTAAGCGAGCAATGCCATGCGAATCAATTCCCCTGAGATCTGCAGCCAACAATGCATCAGCAGCTAGTACTGCATGGGCATCAGAACAGTTCATTTTTTTAAAAATGGAAATGGCGAACTGATGCAAATTCTTGTAGGAAAATTTTAGAACTGCCATACGCAAAGAAACAAAAAAAAGCCCCGGCAAAAAGGCCGGGGCGCTGGAATCGATTACAATAATCGTTCAGGTTAGAAAGGAAGATCATCTGGCTCGTCGGTATTATCCGGAGCGCCAGAAAGCGAAGTAGCGGATTGACCCGTAGCGGCATAACCGCCAGCAGATCCAGCCTCTCCTCTTCCACCCAGCAACTGAACATCTCTTACTCGTAGAGAAAGAGAGGCACCAGGGGTACCATCATTACGTTGAAAAGATCTTGCCTCTGGCTGTCCCTCTACATAAACTTGTTTGCCTTTAACCAGGTATTGTGAAATACCAGTGCGATCAGTCCAGTAAGCGCAGTCCACCCAGGTTGTTTTTTCCTGTTGGCTTCCTTGGCTGTCCCGGTACCTTTCTGTGTGGGCCACAGTGAAGTTGATGACATTTTTACCATTGACCGTGTTTACCACACAATCTTTACCCAAATTCCCGATGACTTGCATTTTAATCATAGTGCTCGTTTTATGGTTACTAAATTGATTGAACAACTAAATTACTCTGAATTCAATGGATGCGCAAGGGTTCATTGAAAAAACTTATTCAGAGTTGCCCACACGTGCGCTGGATGGATCAATAATGGAGCCAAAAAAGATAGCATTGAGAAATAATTTTGCTCCTCCTAACCAGTAGGCACGGAAATTAGGGTTGTCTGCAATGTTGATAACCCTGCCATTTCCCAACTGGCTCACGGTAACTGCTGCCGTACCGGCAACCGCATCTTTATTCTCTTTACTCATCCAGCCACTCTGTAAAGGTTGCTTTCCGTATACAAATGGAGTTCCATAAGGATTCTTACTTTTCTCCAAGAATATCCGATTTGCCTTGAATAAGGAAACAACAGGTAAGGAATAGCCAAATGCAAGAGGATGAGAGGCATCGTAAGTAGCTCCGAGAATGGCTCCACGTACTTGTTGTGCCCCACTTACTTCATCCCTTGTTTCATAAGGTCTGAATTGTGTGCTATCCGTAATAGAGCGAGGGCGCTTGAAAGTAGCACTGGAAATTCCCTGCTGTGCAGCCCAAGCAACGGCCTCTTCTGTTGCAATTAAAGTACCGCCTGCTTGTACCCAACTCTTCAACTTATCCTTGTCTAAATCAGAATAAGAACCTCCCGTCATTATGATAGTAGAATACCTACTCAAATCAGCCCGACGTAACACAGAGGGCTCTAGATGCGTTAGCTGTATATCCATACGCTGATCCAATAAATGCCATACTTCACCTGCATCAGTGGGATTTACGCCAGGACCCGTAATTAATGCCACCGCAGGCTTTTGTAAGACCATAAACTTATTACTACCCAGATCAACACCAGTGCTTGAGTAACCCGTGGTCACCGCATGGGCACGTACTCCATACTTAGCCACAAGTTGGTCTACTAATTTTTCCAAATCACTCTTATTGATTTTTTCCTGACCAACTGGAATCAGTAGAGAACCATACCCAAACGAACGAATTTGATTATTGGTTTGAATTTGTATGGGCTGCGTTGCTACTTTTACCAAAACACCCGCTTTTAACAATTGATTGAGTGCGGCAGGTGCATAGAGATCACTCCACTCAAGTAAAATAGCCAACGCATTTTTAGGGAGACTGAATTCACTTTGTCTGCTGTGCAAAAAAGATTTTTCACTGAATAAATTTGGCAGTTGTTCCGCTCCAGTAAGATTAACTGCACTGAGCTCTTTAAAATCAAGCCCATACGCTAATGGCAAAGTCCAAGCTGTGATATCATAAAACAAGCTATCCTGATAAGTCAGTGTTTTTTCAAAAATGGCACGAATCAATGTATGCTGGGGCTGATCTAATGGCACGAGGATGGAACTGGATGTTGGAAATTGTTTGTCGGCCATATTAGCGGGAAGACTGTACACTTTAATTTGGTGACGTTGCAATAACTGAGCAAACTCTTCTAATCTAACCTGATCTTGCCTATCCCCTACTACATACCCCTTTACTGGATATGCCGCCGCTCTTGAAGGCGCTTGCTTATAGAAATCGCGTTGATACTGTAATAGTTCCTGTCTGAGCGCCAGCGTTCCTCTCAAAGTTGATAAGGCCGTCACAAATTGATTACGAATTGTAGCAGGAAATGATAAAAGCCCATTTGCGGTTTCTTGTAGATGACCCCTCGAGGAGGCTTGTTCAAATAAAATCCCAACACCTCCATGAATATCTGGATAGGTGGATCCTTTGCCATAATAGAAATCATCATAATTCTCCTTTGTAAAATAGAATGAACCAATGCTATCCAGCACTTGTGCATGATAAGCAGCTAATTTGCCAGTTAACAATTGATTGGTGGAAGGCGTAAGTGGATTTACACGAGAGGGCACTCCTGGCTGAAAGAAAAATGTTGCATTAGCTCCTTGCTCATGGTGATCTGTAAATACGTTTGGTCTCCACGCCTGAAACCATTTTAATCTATTTTGACTTTCAATATGCACCGCTGGCAACCAATCACGATTCAAGTCAAACCAGTAGTGATTGAATCGTCCTCCAGGCCATACTTCATTATACTCTCTTGAGTTAGGATCTGATACCAAATTTTTACTTTTATGCTGGTTTGCCCAAGTAGAAAAACGCTGTAGCCCGTCTGGATTAAAAGAGGGATCAAATAGGATTACTGTGTTCTCCAACAGCTGATCAATAGCCGGCCCCTGGGCAGCAGCCAGGTAATAGGCAGATAGCAGCGATGCATTAGCACCGCTGGCCTCATTTCCATGTATAGAGTGCCCTATCCAACAAACCGCAGGCATTTTATCAGTAACAGGATCCGGAGCTGCTGGATCTGCCAATGCTAAATGTTGTGCACGAATCTCATTTAACTTTTTATGATTATTGGGTGAGGTGATAATCAAAAGCAACTGTGGTCTTTTTTCATAGGTATACCCCATTACCTCAATTCGGGTACGGCTGGGTGATGCTTTGGCAACTGCTTGCATGTAGTTTACAAGTCGATCATGTGTCACATGCCATTCACCCACCTCATGATGAATTATTTGTGCTGGTGTAGGAACAGCAGGATCATATGTTACTCCAGTGGGCAAATAATAAGAAAGCGGCTGCGCCTGTGCAACAGAGAAGAATAAAATAAAAATCAAAAAAGATAAAACTTTTCGCATGGCAATTGATTTTAGGGTGTTCAAGTTAAGATTATTCACTTAAAAGGTGGTCCGTATCTTTGTAATTATGAGTAAGAAGGGTAAAGTACTAGTAGCTATGAGCGGGGGTATAGACAGTACCGTTACAGCCCTTTTATTGCACCAGGAAGGTTATGAAGTAGTGGGAATTACGATGAAAACCTGGGATTATACAGCTAATGGGGGCGGAAAGAAAGAAACAGGTTGCTGTAATTTAGACTCTTTCAATGATGCACGGCAAGCTGCCGTTGAGCATGGCTTTGCGCATTATATACTAGATATCCGTGAAGAATTTGGAGATTTTGTAGTAGAGAATTTTGTTGATGAATACCTGGCTGGGCGTACTCCCAATCCTTGCGTGTTGTGTAATACCCATATCAAATGGAGAGCCCTTTTAAAAAGAGCGGATGCCCTGGGATGTGAATTTATTGCTACAGGACATTATGCAAAAATTAGAAAACATGATAATAACCGCTATGTAATAAGCAAGGCGGTAGACAATACAAAGGATCAGAGCTATGTACTTTGGGGGCTACAACAAGATTTGTTGAGCCGAACCTTGTTACCGCTTGGAGGATTTCGAAAAACGGAGATTAGAAGAATGGCTGAAGATTTTGGCTACCCAGCCCTGGCAAAAAAAGCGGAGAGTTATGAAATCTGTTTTGTGCCCGATAACGACTATCGTGGTTTCTTGAAACGAAATGTAGAGGGACTGGAACAACGTGTAAATGGTGGTTATTTCATTGATAAAAACGGAACCAAACTAGGAAAACATAAAGGATACCCCTTTTATACAATTGGACAACGTAAGGGGCTGGATATAGCCTTAGGAAAACCAGTATTTGTAACGCAGATTGATCCACATAATAATACTGTCACGCTGGGCGATGAGATTGATCTCGATAAAAATGAAATGTGGGTGTCAAAATTAAATTGGATTAAGTATTCACAAGTTGCCGATGGTACGGAAGCTACTACTAAAATTCGATATAAAGACGCAGGAACACATTCTCGCTTATATACAGCCGCCACGAACGTACGCGTAGAATTTTACGAACCCGCCAAAGGTGTTGCGCCTGGGCAAAGTGCCGTATTCTATGAAGAGGATGATGTACTAGGGGGAGGAATTATTCAACGTGAAGCCTTTGAGAAAAACTAACGCATATATCTCGTTTTTGGAAATGCAATCATTTTTGTTTTGGATAAAAATCACCCTATTCATTGCCTTGGCAATAGCGTTCTCGAGTTGTAGACCCAGCCCTCAGGAAGAGGGCATTCCGATAGAAGCATTCACTCCTCTTGCTACTGGTAAAACTATTACATACCGTGTTGATTCCTTAGTATTCACTCAATTTGGAAGACAAGCTGAGACACATTCCTATGTGATGCGATACTCAATCGACTCTTCATTTCTAGATAATCAAGGAAGAAAAAGCTATCGAATTATCCGAATGATTCGTGATACCCTACAATCGCAACCCTGGAAAGCTGATGGAACTTTCTATTGTACCGTTACACGAACGCAATTGGAATGGGTTGAAGATAATCTGAGACAAATTAAATTACAAGCCCCACTGCGCCCTGGAGCTCAATGGAATGGAAACCTATTTTTAACAAGCAACCCGCTGAATCCACCCTATGATTTCAGCAATGACGATAATATTCAAAATTGGATTTACACCATACCAACAATGTCCTCACCATTTCGATATCGTAACAAACAATATGAAGATGTAATTTCTGTATCACAGGTAGACGAAGCGGTGAATGTACCAATAGTAATTCCAACTGCTTACGCCTTTAAAAATTATGCAATCGATCGATTTGCAAAAAATATTGGACTTATATATAGAGAGTGGGAATCTTGGGAATACCAACCCAACACGGGTGGTCCTGGCGGCCCTTATCGGATTGGTTTTGGTATTCGACAATGGATGATTGAACACAATTAATACTTATGCGCAAATTCTATAAAATACGATTTCTGTTTTTTCTATTGCTTTTCAGCTGCCAACTGCTAACTGTTGCTAGCGCCCAGTTCTCCAAACATATCATTTGGTTAAAAAATAAAGGAAATAATAGTTATACTTTAAGTAATGCTTCCACCTACCTCTCAGCAAGATCAATTGCCAGAAGAACGCGCTATTCCATTCAGTTAGATAGTACCGACCTTCCTGTATCTCCAGCTTATGTAGCTGCCATTAGGACTATACCCGGTGTTACCATTTTAAATGTTTCAAAGTGGCTGAATGCAATCTGTATCCAAACCACTTCCCCAGCCGCGCTAACAGCCATTCAAAATTTACCTTACGTGCAACAAGTAGCAGGATTGGCGGCAAGGCCCTCCTCCTCCCAACCAAGTAAACCTAATAAATTTTCAGACCAATTACTTGTTACACCTTTAATTGCTACTTCAGTTGCTGAAAAAATTACTGGCGATTTTTATAATTATGGAACCAATGCAGGCTTAGAAATGAAATTACATCGTGCTGAGTTTCTTCATAACATTGGATTACGCGGATCCGGTATGCAAGTGGCCGTTCTTGATGGTGGTTTTTTTAATTATACCACCCTACCTGCTTTTGATAGTGCAAATCGTAAAGGGCAGATAGTAAGCACCTGGGATTTTGTAACAGGAAATACATCAGTAGCTGAGGACCATCCCCATGGGATGCAATGCCTATCAACAATTGCTGCCAATATCCCAGGCCAATTTGTAGGGAAAGCACCGCAAGCCTCCTTTCACTTATACAGGACGGAGGATGTCATTAGCGAATTTCCAATAGAAGAATTTAACTGGGTTGCTGGGGCAGAGAGAGCAGACAGCGTAGGTGCTGACCTGATTTCGTCCTCCTTGGGTTATTATGATTTTGACAACCCTGTTTTTAACTACACCTATGCACAAATGGATGGCAAAACAACCATTGCCGTCAAAGGCGCAGATCTAGCTGCCAAAAAAGGACTCTTAGTTTTTAACTCTGCTGGCAATGAAGGGGCTGGTGCCTGGCGCTATATCATTACTCCCGCAGATGGAGATAGTGTAGTTGCCGTTGGTGCCGTAAATGCAGCAGGCACTGTAGCAGGTTTCTCAAGCTACGGCCCCTCTGTTGATGGGCGTATAAAGCCTGAATTAGCTTCCGTAGGTTGGCAAGCGGTGGTGCAATCCACTTCTGGAACAATAGGAGTAGCCAATGGAACTTCTTTTTCTTGTCCCAATTTAGCCGGCCTTGCTACTTGCCTATGGCAAGGATTCACAGAATTCAATAACATGAAAATACTGGATGCACTTAAACGAAGTGCGAGTCGATATAGCAATCCCAATGACAGAATTGGTTACGGGATACCAGATATGAGAAACGCATTTGCTTATTTACTTTCAGCGTATGCTACCATGACTGGTTCTATTTCAAATTGCAAAGTGGATCTTACCTGGCGGACAAAAGATGTGGAAGGCATGCAGTTTTTGATTGAACGTAAGCTGCCAACCGAAAACACTTTTCAAAAAATAGGCCAATTGAATGCCACCAGTGGCACTATACTGAGCAATAAAACCTATACTTATCAGGATGCATTAAACGCCATCAATCCTGGCAATATTCAATATAGAATTACACAGGTAATTGACACCCTAACAACAACTCGTCAATTGGTTTACTTGGACAGCACCACTGTCACCTTGCCTAGTCGATGTAGCACCACAGATGATATCGCCTCCCTACTTTGGATTTATCCTAACCCCACTCCTGGAAAAACAAAAGCACAGTTTGTGATAAACAGTATGGAAGCTGCATCGGATTGTAAACTTACGTTACATGACAGAGCCGGACGCCTTCTTGCTACGCAAACGTTAAATAAATCTGCCGGAATTTATCGAGGAGAACTTCCGTTTACACCTGCTTCTTCGGGAGTCTACACCATTACACTCTGGATAGGGAATACTAAAAGAGAAAGCAAGGACTGGATTGTTAGTTACTAGTTTTTTGTAACAACGCTACAAAAAGGGTATCTGCACTTTCATCCATCCCCTCTAATAATGCCTGTTTACATAGTGAAAAACCAAATTCACGTTGTAGCCACGCTACTTGCTCCTCGTTTTCACTGGCAAAAACTGAGCAGGTGCAATAAAGTAGGTAGCCACCAGATTTTAATACAGCTGGTAAACGAGACAAAATGGATTGCTGTCTTTTTGTATAGGCTAAAAGTTGCGTGGCTGTTATTTTAGTGATTTGCTCCGGCGTGCGTGCCCAAGTTCCACTTCCGGAGCAAGGCACATCTGCAATAATCAGGTCAAAAAAAGTCTTATTCGTTGGAAATGGTTGCTGTGTGAGATCCAATAGCAAGGATTGATAATTAGCAATTCCCGCTTGTTTAAACCGTGTTTTCAATTGCTGCAAGATAGATGGACGAACATCCGATACAGTTAACTCCAACGATGGATACTGATCCATTAATAACAAGGATTTACCTCCACTCGCTGCACAACAATCCCATACTGATCTAATAGAATTTGGCAAAAGCGCCTTCAAAAAGTCCCCCACTCGCTGTGAACTCAGATCCTGCACTACATAATCCTGATTCAATTCAAGTACAGTGTCCAGCTTAGTAGCGGCTGGTAATGCAAGTGAAGAGGAAGAGATAATTTTAAAAGACAATGAGGCAGCTTCTAATTTGTTTATTACAGATTGCTGTTTGCCAGGTCTAGTTCTAATAAAAAAGGCAGGCTGACTCAATAAAGACTTTGCCCATTCTTCCAGGGTTAATGCCATTGAAAAAGGTACAGGCAACGGAAAAACTGCCTGCCATGAAAAAGCAGGACATGCCAACGCAAGCCGTTGCTCAAAAGTAGTAGTCCCTTCCCCAACCCACTCCGGACGAACTACTTTAATGAGTGGATCCGTGTCACCCTGTATCAAATAAACAGCAATCAGTAATCGCTCCTCAATGGAAGCTTCAGCACAGGCAAACCCAATTCGAAAAAATGTATAACAATAATGACGGACAAGCTTTCGATCCGTAGACCCTACTTTTTTATCCTTTGCAATTTCGTTTTTATAATAAATGGAAAAGGGCTCATTCCCATCATATTGTTCTAAGAGGGAAACGGCCCTTTTTAAATATGCATGATATCTACTCAAATTTCTAACAGTGTTTTGACCGGATCCTTGCCGATCAACAGTTGGGCGGGATTCTCAAGCAACTCTTTTACGCGTATTAAAAAACCAACTGATTCGCGTCCATCAATAATACGGTGATCATAGCTAAGCGCTAGATACATCATTGGACGAACCACCACCTGTCCTTTTTCAACCATTGGTCTTTCTTGAATTTTATGCATTCCTAAAATAGCACTCTGCGGAGCATTAATAATGGGTGTGCTCATGAGAGAGCCAAAAACGCCCCCGTTTGTTATTGTAAAAGTTCCCCCCGTTAATTCCTCAGCAGTCAATTTGCTATCTCTAGCCTTTACCGCCAACTCCGCCACTTTTTTCTCTACATCTGCCATACTCATGCTCTCAACATTTCTCATTACCGGAACCGTAAGACCACGCGGTGTACTAACAGCGATACTGATATCAGCATAATCATGATACAATATCGTATCGGCATCAATTGAAGCATTCACCGAGGGCCATTCACGCAACGCCACTGAACAAGCTTTTGCAAAAAAGCTCATAAACCCAAGTCCCACCCCATGCACCTCTTTAAATTTATCCTTGTGAGCAGCTCTAATAGTAAGGATGGCACTCATATCAACCTCGTTAAAAGTGGTTAACATGGCGGTACCATTTTTTGCCTCGACCAATCGCTTTGCAATGGTTTTTCTAAGATTGCTCATCTTTTCTTTACGTTCTTCCCTAGCAGACAAAGATTGATTTTCGAATGGAAGCTTACCGGGCTGTTCGAGGGCTTTCAGTACATCATCTTTTACAATTTTTCCTTGTGGTCCAGTAGGTTTTACCAGTGAAGGATCAACTTTTTTCTCCGCTAATAATGCGGATGCTAGCGGTGTGGCTTTCATTTCAACCGCAGCAGGCTCACTAGCAGCAGGTTTTTTTACTGGAGCTGCAGCTTGAATGGTTGTTATGGCAGGAGGTTTGGGAGCGGTAATTTCAATAGTTGCGGGAGGCGCTTTTGCCGTGTCATCTATGGTTGCAAGAAGTTCTCCAATTTTTAATTGATCCCCCTCAGCTGCAACTGTAGTTAGTACCCCTGCTTTTTCTGCATTGACCTCAAAAGTTGCTTTTTCACTTTCAAGCTCTGCTATTACTTGGTCTCGCTCCACATAGTCACCAGTTTTTTTATTCCAGCGAAGTAATTGAACTTCTGAAATGGACTCTCCAACGGTGGGTACTTTAATTTCTATCATAGCAATTTCTTAATTAGACTGTAAAAGCAGTTTCAAGTATTTCCGCTTGTTCTTTAACGTGAATTTTATTGTAGCCAGTTGCTGTAGAAGCGGAAGGTTGTCTGCTGACCACTCCAAAGTTTACGCCACGCCATTGCATTTTAAGATAAGCAGCAGCTCCCATATTTTGAGGCTCTTCCTGCACCCAGAACCAAGTAGCTCCTGCATAGCGTTGTTGCAGCATTTCAAGTTGATTCAGTGGTAGCGGATACAATTGCTCTAATCGTACAATGGCAATATCCTTTCTAGCCTCTTTATCGCGCTTTTCAAGCAATTCAAAATAAATTTTTCCAGCACAAAGCAACACTTTTTTGATCGCTGAAGGAACGGCATGCGCATCGTCTATCACCTCCTGAAATTTTCCATTGGCAAATTGAGCCAGTGCAGCATAGGTGCTGGGGTAACGAAGATTTGCCTTTGGAGAAAAATTAATTAATGGTTTCCTAAATGGCCAGGTCAATTGTCGACGTAGTAAGTGAAATAGGTTGGCAGCTGTGGTAACATTGGTAACTACAATATTCATCTCGGCAGCTAATTGTAAAAAACGCTCAAGCCGAGCACTGCTGTGTTCAGGCCCTTGCCCTTCATAACCATGGGGCAACAATAAGGTAACACCGTTCATACGATTCCATTTTTGCTCACCCGCAGCAATAAATTGATCTATGAGTGTTTGAGCACCATTCGCAAAATCGCCAAACTGCGCCTCCCATACTACCAACGCTTGCGGATTGGCCAATGCATAACCATATTCAAATCCAAGCACACCGTATTCACTCAATAATGAATTATAAATTCTAAACTGACCCGTGGCGCCAGGAACGTTGGAGAGTCTATTATATGGCTTATCGTTATTTTCATCTCGCAACACTGCGTGTCGATGCGAAAATGTTCCCCTACGAACATCCTGTCCACTCAATCGAACATCTTTTCCCTCACGGAGTAAACTTGCATAAGCCAATAACTCTGCGGTAGCCCAATCAATTTTTGACGCCTGCTCTAGTAATTTGGCTTTTTCTTGTACTATTTTTTCAACTTTTCGTAAAGGCTTAAAGTCAGCAGGCCAGCTAAACAGGGCATGCAATATTTCTCTGATTACCGGCTCCGGCACCGAGGTATCAGGTGAATTTAAAAAATCAGCAGTCGTAGCCCTTCTTAATTTCTTCCACTCTAATTCGGGTGGTTGATATTGATACGGCAATGGATTTTGCTTCACTTCATCCAATCGCTCTTGTAAATCTTGCCAGAACTTTTTCTCCATCTCCCGGGCTAACGATTGCAATTCAGTATCCCCCTGATGTAAAAGCTTGTTGATATAAATCTCTCTGGGGTTTGCATGCTTCTCAATCAGCTGGTACAAGTGTGGTTGCGTGAATTTTGGATCATCTCCTTCGTTATGCCCATGTCTGCGGTAGCAGACCATATCAATAAATACATCTTGATGGAATTGTTGTCGGTAGGCAGTGGCTATTTCGACACATCGAACTACCGCTTCCGGATCATCCCCGTTCACATGAAAAACCGGTGCTTGTATAGCAGCTGCTAATGAAGTGCAATAATCGGAACTACGCGCATCTTCAAAATCTGTTGTGAATCCAATTTGATTATTGATGATGAAATGGAGCGTCCCCCCGGTATGATAGCCTTCAAGATTACTCATTTGTAACACCTCATAGACAATTCCCTGACCTGCTACTGAGGCATCGCCATGAATAAGAATGGGAAGAATTTGATTAAAATTTGATCCATGCATCACATCTGCCTTGGCTCTTGCAAATCCAAGCACTACCGGATTTACTGCCTCTAGATGTGAGGGATTGGGCATTAGCTTTAGGCTAATATTTTTTTCATGAATAGTTTTAACTTCACTACCATATCCCATATGATATTTTACATCTCCACTACCCATGGTTTGATCAACTTTAGCGGATCCCTCGAACTCACTAAAAATATATTCATAGGTTTTACCCATCACATTGGCTAGTACGTTCAACCGGCCTCGATGTGCCATTCCTATCACCACTTCCTTTACTTCATGAGAAGCTGCTGCGTTGATGATAGCATCTAATGCAGCAATAGTAGTTTCCCCACCTTCCAAAGAAAATCTTTTTTGACCCACGTACTTAGTATGTAAGAACCGCTCAAACATAACACCCTGATTGAGCTTTTCAAGCACACGTCTTTTCTGTTCAATTGGCAGGGGCTGATAAAGACGTTGTTCAATGGCCGCTGTAATCCAATCTGTTTTTATAGGATCACTAATATACTTGTACTCAACACCAACAGTAGAAGCATAACAAGCATTTAGTTTTTCTAAAATCGCACGGAGCGAAGCATTATTTAATCCAAGATGTTGACCAACCTTAAAAGTTCGTTCTAAGTCCAATTCACTTAAGCCAAAATCTTCCAATTTGATATGTGCACCACGATCTTTACGGGTGCGAATCGGATTGGTGGTTGCAATGAGATGTCCTTTATTTCTGTAGCCAAGAATCAATCGATACACGTTGATTTCATCTTGCCAATCAGATATACTTACACCACTTTTTGTATCGGTTGAAGCAGTTGAAGTTACACTGGAAAGCTTACCTGCTTTAACAGCAAAATCGAAGCCCTCAAAAAACTTTTTTAAATCAGCGTCCACAGATTGTGGATCTTTAACAAAATCCTGATACAGACTTTCGATGTATGCAGGATGCGATTGGGTTACGTAGGAAAAATCCTTCATGAATGTCAAGGTGTTAGAAATCCCCGGTTTGGGACACAAATATCGTTCAAAATCCATGAACTGGGAAGTCCTCTAAAGGATTAGTGGACAGAGAGATGGGATAAATTTGGCTAAAAAGGAGGTATTCCCTATCTTTGCCCCCCTTAAATCAAAGCTAGATGGCTAACCATAGTGCTACCCAAAAAGACGCCCGCCAAGCTGCCAAGCGTCGTGAACGTAACAAATACTACGGAAAAACTACCCGTAATGCCATCCGAGACCTCAAGGCGGCTGGATCCAGTGAAATGAAGGAACAACTTCCCTCTGTTGCTGCCATGATTGACAAATTAGCAAAGCGTGGTATCATCCACAAAAACAAAGCGGCTAATCTAAAAAGTAAATTGGCCAAGAAAGTAAATACTGCCAAGTAATTCCAATAATATCATTTAATGAAGGCACTCCAAAAGGGTGCCTTTTTTTTATTTCCCTTACTTTTATAAAAAGGCAGTTTATGCGCAACGTTATTACACTTTTAGTAGGCCTATTTTTTACGATAGGTATGCTCCATGGACAAAACACCCTACAAACCCGTTTTGAAAAATCACAGGGAAAAGAAACACCTACCTATGAAGAAATAATTGCGTGGTGGGAAAAAGCAGATCAAGCCTCCCTCCAACTGAAGATGCTGACAAAAGGCCCGACCGATGCGGGATTTCCTCTTCATTTGGTACTCTTAAGTAACAAGGGATTCACCTCAATCTACTCCGCTAAAGATGCGGGAGCCACCGTTATATTGGTCAATAACGGCATACACCCCGGAGAGCCCGATGGCATAGACGCTAGTATGTTACTTGCCAAAAAAGTAATTGAGAAAAAATTAATACTCCCCCCAAATTTGGTGCTTGCGATTATACCAGTCTACAATATTGGTGGATGTCTAAATAGAAGTACCAATTACAGAGTGGATCAAGAAGGACCCGTTGCTTTTGGTTCAAGAGGTAATTCGCAATACCTGGATCTGAATAGAGATTTTATTAAATGTGATTCTAAAGAAGCCCTTTCTTTTAGCGCCATTTTTCAAGAATGTGATCCGGACGTTTTCATTGACAATCACGTGAGCAATGGAGCCGATTATCAACATATAATGACATTACTCACCAGCCAACCTAGTAAACTAGGAGGCATAATGGAACAATTTCTAAGGTCTCAGTTTGAGCCTGCCCTTTATGCGGGCATGAAAGAAAAGGGATTTGATATGGTGCCTTATGTGAATGCTTATGGAGATAAACCGGAAAATGGGTGGAGCACCTATTGGGATAGCCCCCGCTACACAAGCGGATACGCTACACTCTGGCACAGCTTTGCTTTTGTACCAGAAACTCACATGTTGAAATCATATGATCAGCGAGTAATGGCCACGCTTGCCTTGATGGAAATCTTTGTTTCATTCACTGGAAAAAATGGAAAAGAAATAAAAGCCTTGCGTAATGAAACGAAGCACGCTGCTTCCATAGCTGAAAAATTTCCTATCAAATGGAAACTAGACAAATCAGGGTTTACTGAGTATACCTTCAAAGGATTTGAATCAGGGAATAAACCCAGTGAAGTTTCTGGCCTTAATAGATTGTATTATGACCGATCAAAACCATTCACCAAAACCATCAAAGTTTTTGACAAGTTTATTCCTGAGTTGAGCATCGTAAAACCAAAAGCGTACATCATTCCTCAGGGATGGTGGAAAGTAATTGATCGGTTGCTTACAAATAACGTACAACAAATGAGCCAACTCAAAAAAGATACCACTATTGAAGTTGAGTGGTATGTAATTGACGAATACAAAACCTCACCCAGACAATATGAAATGCATCACATTAATAGCGATGTAGTAGTCCGCAAACAACATGGATTAAAAAATTTTAGAAAAGGAGATTGGCTTATCAAATTAGATCAACCTGCTAACCGTTTTTTAATTGAAACCTTGGAGCCGCAAGCTGAAGACTCTTACTTTGCTTGGAACTTTTTTGATGCCATTCTGGGGCAAAAAGAAGGCTATTCTGCCTATGTATTTGAAGATAAAGCTGCTCAATACGTAAAAGAAAATCCGGCACTTAAAGCACAGTTGGATCAACGGAGAGCAACCGACACAAGCTTTGCAAAAAGTGCCCGTGCTCAGTTAGATTTTGTCTATAAAAATTCTCCCTGGGCCGAACCAGACTACAATCGCTATCCGGTATTCAGAGTACTATGAAAGTAGGTCTTGGTTTGGAATGTCAGTTCGTGGGATAAAAACAGCACGGTAAAAAGATTATTATTTACAGCCTATTATAACCGTGCTGTTTAAACATCCCCCTCACAGACATTCCAAACTAAAACTCACTTTGATATCACTCCATTCCCAATCGCACTACATATGCATTAGAATTATTAAGTAGAGGCTATTGATGGAAATAAAAAAGCCCAACCGGAAACCGATTGGGCTAATAAATATGGCAGCTACCTACTCTCCCGCATTGTTGTGCAGTACCATCGGCCATAAGGGACTTAACTTCTCTGTTCGGAATGGGAAGAGGTGAACACCCTTGGGAAAACCACCATAAGATCTTAACTGCATTGCTGCAGCAATAAGATTAACATATTGGAAAATGTTAGCGAGTACCTGGTTTTTCTTTATAAAAAGAAAAAAAATTAAAGCGTACGGGCAATTAGTACTACTCGGCTTTGGTGTTACCACCTTTATACCTGTAGCCTATCAACGTCATAGTCTTTGACGGCCCTTAAAAGTAAACTCATCTTGAGGAAGGTTTCACGCTTAGATGCTTTCAGCGTTTATCCTGTCCGTACATAGCTACTCAGCATTGCACCTGGCGGCACAACTGATACACCAGCGGTACGTACGACCCGGTCCTCTCGTACTAAGGTCATGTCCTCTCAATTTACTAACGCCCACCACAGATAGGGACCGAACTGTCTTGCGACGTTCTGAACCCAGTTCACGTGCCACTTTAATCGGCGAACAGCCGAACCCTTGGGACCTTCTCCAGCCCCAGGATGTGACGAACCGACATCGAGGTGCCAAACCTCCCCGTCGATATGAGCTCTTGGGGGAGATCAGCCTGTTATCCCCGGAGTACCTTTTATCCTTTGAGCGACGGCCCTTCCATGCAGAACCGCCGGATCACTTTAGCCGACTTTCGTCCCTGCTCGGCTTGTGTGCCTCACAGTCAAGCACCCTTTTACTAATGCGCTCTTCGTACGATTACCAACCGTACTGAGGGTACCTTTGCAAGCCTCCGTTACTCTTTAGGAGGCGACCACCCCAGTCAAACTACCCACCATGCACTGTTTCCCGTTAGGGATTAGATTCTAAATCAAAGAAGGTTGGTATTTCACCGACCGCTCCACCCTACCTGGCGGCAAGGCTTCATAGCGTCCCAACTATCCTACACATCCGTAATTCAAAATCAATGCAAAGTTGTAGTGAAGGTTCACGGGGTCTTTCCGTCCCGTGGCGGGTAACCGGCATCTTCACCGATACTACAATTTCACCGGGCTCGTGGAGGAGACAGTGTTCAACTCATTAGACCATTCGTGCAGGTCGGAACTTACCCGACAAGGAATTTCGCTACCTTAGGACCGTTATAGTTACGGCCGCCGTTTACTGGGGCTTCAGTCAGGAGCTTTGACTTGCGTCGAACACCCTTCCTTAACCTTCCAGCACCGGGCAGGTATCAGGCTCTATACGTCATCTTTCGATTTTGCAGGGCCCTGTGTTTTTGTTAAACAGTTGGTTGAACCATTTTACTGAGACCTACCGAAGTAGGTACGCTTTATCCCGAAGTTACAGCGTCAATTTGCCTAGTTCCTTCTCCACGGCTCACCCGAGCGCCTTAGAATATTCATCCCGTCTACCTGTGTCGGTTTGCGGTACCGGCTGCTATGCTCGCTTTTCTTGGAAGAACGTTCATCGATACGCTTCACCCGAAGGATCCGCTCAGCTATTCCGTCAGCTTAGTCGACTAGTGATCTTCGTCACTTTTAATGCATAGCAGGCGCAGGAATATTAACCTGCTTTCCATCACCTACCCCTTTCGGGTTTGGCTAAGGACCGGGCTAACCCTGATCCGATTAACGTTGATCAGGAACCCTTAGACTTTCGGCGACAAGGTTTTTCACCTTGTTTATCGTTACTTATGCCTACATTTTCTTTTGAAACCGCTCCAGCATACGTCGCCGTACACCTTCGATGCAGTCTCAATGCTCCCCTACCGATATACCACCTAGTGGCAATCATAGAGCTTCGGTTCGTAGTTTGATGCCCGATTATTTTCCGTGCAAGACCTCTCGACCAGTGAGCTGTTACGCACTCTTTAAATGGATGGCTGCTTCCAAGCAAACATCCTGGCTGTCATAGAAGTCTCACCTCGTTTGATCAACTTAACTACGTATTAGGGACCTTAGCTGCTATTCTGGGTTATTTCCCTCTCGGCCACGGACCTTAGCGCCCGCAGCCTCACTCCCGGAGATATCTGTTAGCATTCGGAGTTTGTCAGGGTTTGGTAGGCGGTGAAGCCCCCTAGCCCAATCAGTAGCTCTACCTCTAACAGACGTCATAATCCGAGGCTGTTCCTAAAAACATTTCGGGGAGAACGAGCTATCTCTCAGTTTGATTGGCCTTTCACCCCTATCCACAGGTCATCCCAGAACTTTTCAACGTTAACGGGTTCGGTCCTCCAATTGGTTTTACCCAACCTTCAACCTGCCCATGGATAGATCACAAAGTTTCGCGTCTACCCCCACTGACTAAGCGCCCTATTTGGACTCGCTTTCGCTACGGCTCCGTTCATAAAGAACTTAACCTCGCCAGTGAGGAGTAACTCGTAGGCTCATTATGCAAAAGGCACGCCGTCACCCATTACTGGGCTCCGACCGCTTGTAGGCACACGGTTTCAGGTACTATTTCACTCCCTTGTTTAGGGTGCTTTTCACCTTTCCCTTACGGTACTGGTTCACTATCGGTGTCTGAGAAGTATTTAGCCTTACCAGATGGTGCTGGCAGATTCAGGCAGGATTTCTCCGGTCCCGCCTTACTCAGGATACTGCTCGTCCTCATCAATTTCTGTTTACGGGGCTATCACCCTCTATGGCTCAACTTTCCAGAAGATTTTACTTGATGATGATTTCTAAATGCAGTCCTACAACCCTCAAGCGGCACGCCGCTCGAGTTTGGGCTATTCCCTTTTCGCTCGCCACTACTCAGGGAATCACTATTTGTTTTCTTTTCCTCCCGGTACTTAGATGTTTCAGTTCTCGGGGTTGGCTCTCTTACGAGTACTATACCTTCAGTATAGTGGGTTGTCCCATTCGGAAATCCAGGGATATAATGCTTGTGTGCAGCTCCCCCCGGCTTATCGCAGCTTACCACGTCCTTCGTCGCCTCTCAGACCCAAGGCATCCACCATGTGCCCTTAATTGCTTTAAAAAAATTAAAAACTAGAATTTGTTATTCTTGTAGTTGTTACCCGACCACATTTCTTCAGACCAACCAAAAAAATGGTGTGATTGTCAAAATAATGATCGAATTGTTAGATACTCGTCTAACATTTATTTTCCAATATGTCAAAGAGCTGATTCGCCAATGGCGAACAAGCAGATGTGCTGGACTTGAACCAGATGATTCACCATAATGAATCACATCTAAAGATCTGTGGAGGATATCGGAGTCGAACCGATGACCCTTAGCTTGCAAAGCTAATGCTCTAGCCAACTGAGCTAATCCCCCGATTTTATTATGGGTTGGTAGTTCTGTTGGTAGTTCAGGCATGGCTTTACATGACCAGGGAACCAGCGACCAACCGAGTTCGTCCTTAAGTAGACCCGAGCAGATTTGAACTGCTGACCCCTACATTATCAGTGTAGTGCTCTAACCAGGCTGAGCTACGGATCTATTTGTATGTAGCCCCCGTGTTACGGGTTTCCGATACAAAGAACTAAAACAATGAAAGAAAAGGAAACAATAGCAGGTAAGTAAACACTCTAAAAAGGAGGTATTCCAGCCGCACCTTCCGATACGGCTACCTTGTTACGACTTAGCCCCAGTTACTAGTTTTACCCTAGGCGGCTCCTTTCGGTTACCGACTTTAGGTACACCCAGCTTCCATGGCTTGACGGGCGGTGTGTGCAAGGTCCGGGAACGTATTCACCGTATCATTGCTGATATACGATTACTAGCGATTCCAGCTTCATGGAGTCGAGTTGCAGACTCCAATCTGAACTGAGAGAAGGTTTTTGGGATTGGCTTCATATCACTATGTCGCGACCCTTTGTCCTTCCCATTGTAGCACGTGTGTAGCCCTAGGCATAAAGGCCATGATGACTTGACATCATCCCCTCCTTCCTCACGTCTTACGACGGCAGTTTCACTAGAGTTCCCAGCGTTACCTGATGGCAACTAGTGATGGGGGTTGCGCTCGTTGCGGGACTTAACCCAACACCTCACGGCACGAGCTGACGACAGCCATGCAGCACCTTACAAATTGTGTATTGCTACAAAGAGAGCTTTCACCCTCGGTCAAAATGCATTCTAGCCTAGGTAAGGTTCCTCGCGTATCATCGAATTAAACCACATGCTCCACCGCTTGTGCGGACCCCCGCCAATTCCTTTGAGTTTCAACCTTGCGGTCGTACTTCCCAGGTGGGATACTTAATGCTTTCGCTCAGACACACACAGTGTATCGCGTATGTCGAGTATCCATAGTTTAGGGCGTGGACTACCAGGGTATCTAATCCTGTTTGATCCCCACGCTTTCGTGCCTCAGTGTCAATATTCGGGTAGCCAGCTGCCTTCGCAATTGGTATTCTATGTCATATCTAAGCATTTCACCGCTACATGACATATTCTGCTGACCTCCACGGTATTCAAGACTGATAGTATCAATGGCAGTTCCCGAGTTAAGCTCGGGGATTTCACCACTGACTTACCAACCCACCTACGCACCCTTTAAACCCAGTGAATCCGGATAACGCTTGCACCCTCCGTATTACCGCGGCTGCTGGCACGGAGTTAGCCGGTGCTTATTCATATAGTACCGTCAGTTGAGTTAGAAAACCCTTTTTTCGTCCCATATAAAAGAAGTTTACAATCCAGAGGACCTTCATCCTTCACGCGGCATGGCTGGTTCAGACTTTCGTCCATTGACCAATATTCCTTACTGCTGCCTCCCGTAGGAGTCGGGCCCGTGTCTCAGTGCCCGTGTGACTGGTCGTGCTCTCACACCAGTTACTGATCGCAGGCTTGGTGGGCCTTTACCCCGCCAACTACCTAATCAGCCGCACAGCCATCTTCAAGTGATAAATCTTTAATACTAAAGAGATGCCTCTTCAGTGTACTATGGGGTATTAATCCAAATTTCTCTGGGCTATTCCCCGCTCGAAGGAAGGTTCTGTACGTGTTCCGCACCCGTTTGCCGGTCGCCAGCATCTGTATTGCTACAGACCTGCTGCCCCTCGACTTGCATGTATTAAGCCTGCCGCTAGCGTTCATCCTGAGCCAGGATCAAACTCTCCATTGTAAATGATGTTTGATACTGACATTTTAAAATTCTCAAGAGAAAATTAACGTGTCAAATCGAATTGTTTTCGTTTGACTTACCTTTTATTTCACTCTCGCGTGAAGCGAGAATGAGTGCTATTGTTTCCCAACTTTCAAAGATCTTCGGCCGTTACCAGCCTACCCGTTTTTTGAACGGGAGTGCAAAGGTAGTCGTCCATTTATTTCTACCAAATTTTTCAGTATTTATTTTCCAACAAAACCTGAATCATTTATAGTGAAAATCAATTGTTTTCGAAAGACCGGGCCCCGTTTTTTCGAGGCGGATGTCAAAGATAGAGCAAATGAGGTTACTGGTAAACATTTGAACAAAAAAAATTCGAAAAATTACTGATAATCAATAGAACACAGGCCCCTATTGGGTTTTAGAAGGCAACAACCCCACCTCAACTAGAAAAAGTCCATGGGCGGGAGCCACAAAACTAGCTCTGGTACAATCCTTTGCAGCGATAATTTCTTCAAATTGGTCTAGGCTTATCTTCTCTCTCCCAACTAATAACATGGTGGAAACAAGGGCCCTTACCATCCCCCTTAAAAAACGATTACCCTTGACAGAGTAGACCAAACACCCATTGTCCTCTATCCACTGACTCTCAGACAATTGACAAATAAATGTCTTTACCTGCGTGTTGCGTTTTGAGAAACTGGTAAAATCTTCAATGGATAGCAATAATTCGGCCGCTTTATTTAAAAGATCTCTGTTTAGCGGATAAGGATAGAACCAAGCCCTGTCCTCTTTAAAAGGATCTTTTGCACTGTATAAATAATATTGATACCGTCGATGGGTTGCATCAAAGCGAGAGTGGGCGTCTGCACCTACCTGTTGTAAAGATTTGACAACAATAGAAGAAGGCAGGATCGCATTCATCTTGTAGATAAACTGCGGATGAATTACCGCATCAAAATCAAAATGAAAAAAGTTTTGCAAGGCATGTACTCCTGTATCTGTTCTGGACGAACCTGTCATCGTAACGCTATCACGTTGCAAGGTGCTAAAGGCTTTTTCAATTTCAGCCTGTACAGTCCATGCGTTCTCCTGTGATTGAAATCCACTGTAAGGAGTTCCTTTGTAAGCAACTTCTAAAAAATAACGAGGCATTATTGAAGCATCTCTTTAAGACGAACTGCGAATGCAGAATTTTTAAAAAATTGATATAGTCGATCAAATTGTGAACGATCCGCTACATACAACCAAGCCTCTAAAAAAAAATCATACCGCCCTTCATCAGTCGTAAACTTTTCAGCTACTGCGGCCACTTGAGAAACTGATAAACAAAAATTTTGAAGTGCTTTACTGATCAACAAAACACGTTTCATATCCACAGTTAATGAATCTAACTTGATTAGTAATTCTTCCATTTGCTGCTGCGTAGCAACCATTGCACATCTTGGATTTGTTATAACTGGCGAATCACTCCAACTAATAACCGTATCCTTTTTCTCCTTTTGTGGTTGCTTGGCAGGTTCGATTGCATTTTCTATTAGTGGTACAGGCGCAGCTTGCGTTGAAACTATTGTCGTTTGTTTGTTCTCATCGCGAGCGCGTAAACTTGGATCACCCGCAGCCTTAGCAAGAAGATCAGCGAAATCATCCGATACTGTTGGATTGATGGGCAACGTATTCTCAGTAAGAATATTCCTTTTTCCATATTGTACCAGCAAACTTTTCCAGTCTAATAATCCCCACCCCTTATCACCATAATCTTTTAGTAGATATCCCCTGTCCGACTGAAATACATTCAATGTAAAGTATTGAACAGGCCAATTTTGACCTGGAAAATTAATACCTACTTGATATGCAGTATCCGTCAATTTAGATAAAATCAAATAACCTGCTTTTGAAGAGGTAATTGTATCACCTTTTATTATAACTGAAAACAATCGTGCAGGCTCTGATTGTATATACACAAAGTTTGTGCGTTGAGCCCTCAAGAAATTGGATGAAAAAAAAAGTAAAAAAACAAAAATGGAAACTCTCATGAAGTTGCTTGGTATTAGCACTCAAAAGTAATTATTAAAAGCTACCACTTGCCTCCGGCACCTCCTCCCCCAAAACTTCCTCCGCCAAAACCACCAAATCCGCCACCTGCGCTGCCACCCCAACTACTTCCACTGCCCCATCCTCCACCCATCCACGTACCTCCTGTCCAACCGCGGTGACCTCGACGGTTAATCATGGTGCCGCCTCCTCCACGTGAGGATAAAAGTGAAATCAGGATCAAGATAATTACAAAAATTATTGAAGAAATCCCAACTTCAGGTGACTTTCTTTTTCTTCTCTCTTGTTTGTATTCACCCGCTGCCGCCTTTTTTAAGGCATCAATTGTTCTTTTAAAACCATCAAAATAATTTCCTTCTTTGAAGGATGGAATTAACTCATTTTCAAGTATTGCATCGGCTGTCACATCAGGTATTGCACCTTCAAGTCCATATCCTACTGCTATGTAAGCATCTCTGTTACCATCGCCACCACCAGTGGAAATTAATACTACCACTCCATTATTAAAGGTTTGACTTCCTATACCCCATTTTCTTCCTAAAGCAGTGGCGTACTCATTTGCCGTGTATCCTTCTAAACTCTCAACTACAACAATTGAAATTTGATTTGAAGTACTATCATCAAAAGACACCAATGTTCTCTCTAAGTAATCAGCTTGCGGCTTTGTTAGAAATGTTGCTGATTTTGTAAGATCATTATACAATGTAGCAGGGCTAGGTCTAACGGGTATAATCTTTTCGATTTGCGCGTAAGCTGCAGTTGCCACTAATAGGCAAGAAAGTAGTAGGTAGCCCGCTAATTTCATCGACCAAAAACTAGTTCGTCAGATAATTCATTCCTGTCTTTACTTCCTTCGTAAGGAAAATGTTCGTGTAACGCAAACCCAATCTCTTGTATACTTGCGCAGATTCCATGCGTGGGATCTTGGGCTTGAAAAGCGGAAACTATCTTTTCAACCTGAAGCTGCCAATAGGTTGTACCTAATTTTTCATGTATCCCTTGATCGCCCCAAACCGCTAGTTGGTGATCCTTGATAGCCAAGTAAAATAAAACTCCATTTCTCGCAGCTGTTTTGTGCATATCCAATTGCAGGAACAATTCGGCAGCGCGATCAGCCGCATTGATGTACCTACATTTACTTTCAATGAAAACACGGACTTCCCCGCTTGTTCTTTTCTCAGCCATTGCAATCGCTTCACTAATAGCCTTACGATCCTGAGCTGAGAAAAAGGAAGAAGATTTCGTATTAAAAAAAGAAAACAACCTACTGAATATTAAATTTAATATCAGGTGCTTTTTCAGAACCTTTATCCGATTCATAGTAAGCCTTCTCCCCAAAGTTGAAAAGACCAGCCATGATATTTCCAGGGAAACGTTTCACACGCAGATTAAAATCTTCAACTGCTTTGTTATAATCTTGACGAGCCACATTAATACGATTTTCAGTACCCTCAATTTGTGTTTGAAAATCTTGGAAAGCTTTTGTTGTCTTTAAGTCAGGATACTGCTCAAAAGATGCAATCAATCTACTAAAGGAACCCTGCAAATTTGCTTGTGCTTGTTGATAGGCTTGCAATGAAGCTGGATCATTGACATCAATTTTGACTTGTGTGGCAGCAGCCCGCGCTGCTACTACGGATTGTAACGTTGACTTTTCAAAGTTTGCAGAGGCCTCTACAGTTTTTATTACGCTACCATACAAATCACTACGACGTTGATAGTTTGTTTCTACATTACTCGAGGCTTTTTTTACTCCTTGATCACCTGCAACAAAGCCATTGAACGTATTGCATCCCCAAAAACCAAAAATTAAAAATAGACCTCCGATAATTAAGAGGGCCAGCGTTGATCCTTTCATAGATATTTTATTTATTTAGCAAATTTAGTGCAAAAGAGATGGCAGTAAAGAGAAGAGATAAAGCCAGTGTGTTAAAATTTTATTTAGGGCTGCTGAACCGCTGCAATTCCTGGCAGCGTTTTCCCTTCAAAATACTCCAGCAATGCTCCGCCCCCAGTAGAAACATAGCTGACTCGATTGGCAAAACCAAATTGATTGACAGCAGCTACGGAGTCACCGCCGCCCACCAATGAAAATGCTCCTTTCTCGGTTGCACTAGCAACTGAGGCAGCAATGGCCAAGGTACCGGCCTGAAATGGTTGCATTTCAAAAACACCCATAGGACCATTCCAAAGTATGGTACGAGCAGCAGCAATAACAGCATTGAAATCTGCTCTTGCTTTTTGACCGATATCTAATCCCATCCAACCAGCAGGAATTCCGAAACTTTCACAATTAGTGGTGGTTGCATCCACTGCAAATTTGTCTGCGATAGTACTGTCAATAGGTAAATGAATAGTAACTCCTTTTGACGCTGCTTTTTTCAGTAATGCAGCAGCCAATTCTAACCGGTCCTCCTCACAAAGTGAACTGCCTATCATTTTACCCTGTGCTTTCCAAAATGTATACGCCATGCCACCTCCAATAATAATATCCGTAGCACGTTCCAGTAAATTTTCAATAATCAATATTTTATCGCTAACCTTAGCGCCCCCAATGATAGCTACAAATGGTTTAGTAGCTTCATGTAATACGCGTGTGGCACTAGCCACTTCTGCCTCCATCAATAAACCAAATACACGTTGTTGTGGGGGAAAGAATTGAGCTATAATAGCAGTGGATGCATGGGCACGATGCGCGGTACCAAAAGCATCGTTAACCCAAACTGTTCCTAATTGTGCTAATTGCTTTGCAAATGCAACATCACCCTTTTCCTCTTGTTTATAAAATCGAAGATTCTCGAGTAAAAGCACCTCGCCAGGCAACAAGTTTGCCGCCAATTGGTTAGCTTCTTCCCCAAAACAATCAGCTGCAAATTTGATTGAAGTGCCAGGCAGTAATTGCTGCAAATGCGTTAGCAGATGTTTTAAAGAGTATTTATTGATGGGACCTTCTTTAGGCCTGCCCAGATGACTCATTAAAATAACGGATCCGCCTTGAACTAAAATATGCTGAATGGTGGGTAAAGCAGCACGAATTCTTGTATCGTCAGTAATTTGCTGTTGTGCGTCAAGTGGAACATTAAAATCTACTCGCACCAACGCTTTTTGGCCATGGAAAGAAAAAGACGAAAAAGATCCTTGCATTAGCGAATTAATTTTGCAAAGTAACTAACCGTGCGAACCAGTTGGCTTACATAACTCATTTCATTATCATACCAACTCACTGTTTTGACTAGTTGGTGATCCCCAACAGTTATTACTTTAGTTAGCGTGGCGTCAAAGAGTGAACCGTAACTGATGCCGATAATATCAGTGCTAACAATTTCATCTTCAGTGTACCCGAAAGATTCGTTAGCTGCTGCTTTCATAGCAGCATTTACCTCTTCAACGGTGACTTTTTTATTCAAAATTGAAATCAATTCCGTGAGCGAACCAGTGATCGTGGGAACACGTTGGGCACCTCCGTCTAATTTCCCCTTCAATTGAGGCAATACTAAACCAATTGCTTTGGCGGCACCTGTACTATTGGGAACAATATTGCCGGCAGCAGCTCTGGCCCGACGTAAATCTCCTTTGGGATGTGGGGCATCCAAGGTATTTTGATCATTCGTATACGCATGAATGGTAGTCATATGACCCACAGCAATTCCATATTGCTCATCCAGCACTTTTGCCATAGGAGCCAAACAGTTGGTAGTGCAGGAAGCACCTGAAATAACTGTTTCAGTTCCATCTAAAATCTGATGATTAACATTAAAGACTACTGTCTTTAAATCTCCTGTTGCTGGCGCAGAGATCACCACTCTTTTTGCTCCAGCACGCAAATGCGCAGCTGCCTTATCCTTATCAGTAAAAAATCCTGTGCATTCTAGCACCACATCCACTTGATGCGCAGCCCATGGAATTTGTGCAGGATCTTTCTGCGCATATATTCTCAACACATCCTTGTTCACGATAATAGAATCTTCAGTGGCCTTAACGTCCGCATCAAAACGGCCCTGGGCGCTATCATACTTCAATAAATGAGCTAAAACGGCAGGACTGGTTAAATCGTTTATAGCAACTACATCAATGCCCTCCATGTTGTATATTTTCCGGTATACCAACCTTCCGATTCTTCCAAAACCATTGATTGCAACTTTAATTGATGCCATACTTAAAATTTAAGGATGCAAAGGTAAAGCAAGCAGACGAGATTTGGTTGGCAAACAGCAGCACCCTATCTTTGCCGCTCCTAAAACGGCCCGTTCGTCTAAGGGCTAGGACACCACCCTTTCACGGTGGTGATACGGGTTCGAATCCCGTACGGGCTACAAAGCCTTACAGCCTGGCTGTGAGGCTTTTTTATTGCCATATACAAGTAAAAAGATCATAATGCAATAGTTTTGTTGCAACATACATTTATGACAGAAGCGTTAGTTCCCCTCCTTTCCTTGATTGCCCTAGAGGTAATACTGGGGATTGATAATATCATATTCATATCCATTTTAGCAGATAGGCTCCCAGATCAGCAACGAAAAAAATTGCGGTTTTGGGGGCTTACGCTTGCTATGATAATGCGCCTGGTATTACTTGCATTCATCACTTGGATTCTGAAATTAGATACCGTACTTTTTACAATAGGCACTACGGTGTTTACCGGTAAAGGACTGATCTTAATTGCAGGTGGATTATTTCTGCTTTATAAAAGCACTAAAGAAATCTATCATAAAACAGAAGTGGCAGCTAACCCAATATCCGCTATTGGTACAAATGCCACATTTGCGCAATTACTGGGTGAAGTAGTGCTACTAGATTTAGTTTTTTCAGTTGATTCTATCATAACCGCGGTAGGAATGGTGCAAGAGCTCTGGGTGATGTATGCAGCTGTAGTGATCACCGTTGCCATTATGATGCTAGCGGCTGGGCCAATCAGTGATTTTATACGCCGGCATCCTTCATTCAAAATACTAGCCCTTTGTTTTTTGCTTATGATTGGAGTAGCGCTACTGGCAGATGGACTAGGATTTCATATTCCTAAAGGATATATTTATTTCTCCATGGCCTTTGCCTTTTTGGTAGATGTTATCCAAATGAAAACAATTCCCAAAAAAACTGATTCCACTGCTAATTAGATCAAAAATCAGTACCCGTTATTTATTTTTTTCTAAAAAATAGACGAACAGGAATCCCTGTAAAATTAAAATTTGAACGTAGCTGATTTTCCAGGTAATTTTTGTACGGCGTTTTAATATCATCAGGGAAGTTGCAAAAAAATGCAAAACTGGGAACAGCTGTTGGTAACTGTGTAATAAATTTAATCTTAATAGGATGCCCCCTTACAACGGGTGGGTGATAAGCCTCGATAGCTTTTAACATTTTTTCATTCAATGCTGCCGTAGGAATTTTTTGTTGACGGCTGGCATAGACCTGTAGTGCAGCTTCGATAGCTTTATGGATACGAATTTTCTCTAGCGCTGAAACAAATAAAATGGGTACATCGTTAAAGGGAGCCAATCTTTTACGTAGCTCCTTTTCAGCCTGAATAGCAGTATTTGTCTCTTTTGTAATCAAATCCCACTTATTGACCAATACCACAATCCCCTTTCCTTTTTTCACTGCCAGACTATAAATATTTAAGTCCTGTGCTGTTAATCCTTTCTCAGCATCCAAAAGTAACAGACAAACATCTGCTTCATCCAATGCCTTGATTGCCCGGATTACGGAGTAAAACTCGAGGTCCTCATGAACTTTGGCCTTACGGCGAATTCCAGCTGTGTCAATTAAAACAAATTCCTTTTGAAACAAATTATAGTGCGTATGTATCGTATCGCGGGTAGTTCCCGCAACATTGCTAACAATGGTTCGCTCTTGCCCAATTAATGCATTCAAAAGTGAAGACTTTCCCGTATTGGGCTGACCAATAATAGCAAACTTAGGAAGTTTATTTTCTTCTGCTTGTCCAGCGGTGAGTTCCGCTGGCATCAATGCAGTAATGGCATCTAACAACTCCCCCGTACCACTTCCACTTGCCGCTGCAATAAAAAAAACTTGTTCCAGCCCAAGGGAATAAAACTCTGACGCTTCTAATAAACGTTCGTTATTATCCACCTTGTTAACTACTACAAAAACGGGCTTTGTACTTTTTCGCAGCAAACCAACCATAGAATCATCAAGATCGGTACGACCTGTGGCTGCATCCACCATAAATAGGATCACATTTGCTTCTTCCAATGCTACCAATACCTGCTTGGCAATTTCCCGCTCGAAAACATCCTCACTACCCTGCACAAATCCACCCGTATCAATAACATTAAAATTTTTACCATTCCAATCTGCTACTCCATACTGCCGATCTCTTGTAACGCCTGAAATATCATCGACAATAGCTTTGCGTTGTTCTAACAAACGATTGAATAACGTGCTCTTTCCCACATTAGGCCTGCCGACTATTGCAACTGTAAATGACATATTAATATCCGTATTCGTTCAAAAATAATTCATTATCACGCCACCGGGGTCTAACTTTTACAAATAGTTCCAGATAAACTTTCTCTTGTAGAAATACCTCAATGTCCTTGCGTGCCTCCGATCCAATTTTCTTTATTGTGGCACCTTTTTGACCCAACAAGATCCCTTTTTGAGTTTCACGATTGACTATAATATCAGCCAATATTCGAATCAAGCCGGGCTTTTCTTTAAATTCCCTCACCATCACTGCAGTATGATAGGGAATTTCTTCCTCCATAGTATCATAAATTTTACCACGAATAATTTCACCTACAAAAAAGCGTGTCTGCAAATCACTGATTTGCTCGGTATCATAAAATGGATTTCCGGTAGGTAAAAAAGGCAATAACTCATCCAATAAGTTGGACACCTGTTGACTTTTTGCAGCGATAGCAATTACTTTTTTGCAATACGCTTTCTTTGAAAAATACAAAATGGCCTCTTGCAGTTTTTCCTTACTGACTAAGTCTTTCTTATTTAAAACAACAATAGCAGGAACTTTTAATGCAAGCGAACTAAACAACTGATCACTACGTTGCCAGTCCTGCTTAAGATCTACTAATAAAATTGCCAAATCACCATCCTCCAGTGCACTTCGTACAGCAGCCATCATACGCTCGTGCAGTTTATACTGCGGCTCAATAATACCGGGTGTATCAGAAAACACAATTTGATAATCAGCGGTGCTCAAAATTCCCTTAATACGATGTCTGGTAGTCTGAACCTTTGAAGAGACAATAGCTAGCTTTTCCCCCATCAATGCATTGAGGAGTGTGCTTTTACCCGCGTTAGGGAATCCTAGTATGTTTACAAATCCAACACGCATCTGGATGGCTTTCCAACTAAAAAGTCCGCCTGAGGCGGACTCTTGGTTGCGAAGGGGAGGATCGAACTCCCGACCTTTGGGTTATGAGCCCAACGAGCTACCGCTGCTCTACTTCGCGATCTGGAGTGCAAATATAGTTTTTTTTAGCCCTCCCTCCAAACAAAGTATCTAATCAGTTGTTTTGTATAATTTTGTGTAGTACAACACACTTATTAAAAGTGTTGCTCCATGTTTTCGGGGTGTTTCTGATTGGAAAATCAGTTTCTGAGATCAAACCCGTTGAACCTGGTCAGGGTAATGCCTGCGAAGGGAAGAAACCAAGTCTATTCTCCTGCGCTGCATACCCTCTACATTTTAAAAACATAATCAATGAAGAAGCTTTTTATTGTACTGGTGGCGCTTATTAATCAAGTTTCTTTTGCACAAGAACTAGTCCGAAAGGATAGTATACAAAGTGACAGCTTTTACACCCTATCCCCTGTATCTATTCGTGCCATACGCGCCGGAGAAAATTCACCTTTTACTAGAACCAACTTATCAAAAAAACAAATTCAACTAGCAAATCAGGGAGCAGATCTACCATTTATATTAAACAATACCCCCTCGCTGGTTGTAAATTCAGACGCGGGAAATGGAATTGGATATACCGGAATGCGCATAAGAGGCACCGATGCTACTCGAATTAATATAACATTAAATGGAATTCCATTCAATGATGCAGAAAGTCAGGGCACATTTTTTGTTAATCTACCTGACTTCAGTTCCTCAGCTAGCAGTATTCAAATCCAACGAGGCGTAGGAACTTCATCTAATGGTACCGGAGCCTTTGGAGCCAGCGTTAACATCAGCACAGTTGAAACAGAAAAAGAAAAATACCTAGCATTCAATAACAGCATCGGTTCATTTGGAAGCCGCAAACACACATTACAATTTGGGACCGGCCAACACAAAGGATTCTACCTTTCGGGACGCCTTTCATCTATAGTAAGTGATGGATTTATTGACAGAGCCAGCAGCAATCTACGTTCATTCTATGTAGGAGCAGGCTACAGCAAGGATAGCAATTCCATTTTGCGTTTATATATTTTTTCAGGAAAGGAAAAAACGTATCAGGCCTGGTATGGCATCAGAGAAAGCGATTTGCTACAAGGTAATCGAACCATTAATTATGCCGGAACAGAAGCGCCAGGATTACCGTATGAAAATGAAACAGATAATTACCATCAAACACACTACCAGCTCTTCTGGGAAAAAAATATTAAAAAAAATACCCACTTCAGTACAGCACTTTTTCTAACCAGAGGAAAAGGATATTACGAACAGTATAAAGCAAATGAGCGATTCACCAAATATGGTTTGACGCCACCCACGCTAAATGGAGTAGCTATTGAAAGGTCAGATTTTATTAGACAGCTCTGGTTAGACAATTATTTCTTTGGAAATAATAGCACTCTTCAGATAGAAAAAAATAATACTGAGTGGACAATAGGTACCACCCTCTCACAGTACCAAGGAGACCATTATGGAAAGGTTATCTGGTCCTCCATTAACCGAACCAATTATCAGCATACTTGGTATAACAATAAGGCTACCAAATTGGAGGGAGCACTTTATGTAAAGCAGCAAACAAAAGTGCAAGAAAATTTTTATCTATATTATGATTTGCAAGTAAGAACTATACATTACCGAATAAATGGTTTTAGAAATAATCCTTCTCTCTTTGTTGACAACAACTATATTTTCTTTAACCCAAAATTTGGTATCACGTATCGTAAAGACGGTTGGAGAGCTTATGCCTCCTTTAGTAGCGGTGCTAAAGAACCAAATCGAGATGACTTTGAAGCAGGTATCACTACACAGCCACTACCAGAAAAACTAAATGATCTGGAACTTGGTATAGAGAAAAAAACGAAGAAATTTACCACGGCTATCACACTTTATGATATGCGATATAAGAACCAGTTAATCTTAACTGGTAAAATCAATGATGTGGGCGCCTATACACGCACCAATGTGCCTATTAGCCAAAGATTGGGTATTGAATTAGAGGCGGCTTTTAGTATAAACAAATGGTTAACCACAGGTGGCAATATGTCGCTTAGTAGGAATACCGTAAAAAACCTGGAGGAGTATATGGATGATTATGATAATGGTGGGCAACTAAAAAAAATGTATGACCGCTCTACCCTTGCATTCTCACCCGCAACTGTACTAAATCATTTTATAACCATCGCCTCTGCAAAAAGAATAGAAGCTTCCCTTTTTAGTAGATATGTAAGCAGACAATTCATGGACAACACAGCTAACTTACACCGGTCCTTAGATCCGTTTTTTGTGCAAGATCTTCGTGTTCATTACTTACTAGCCGTAAAAGGCCTGGGAAAAGTGACACTCGTTGCGCAGGTTAATAATATTAGCAATACAAAATATGAACCAAATGGCTATACATTTAGCTATTTTGTAGGAGGGGCTATTGAAACAGAAAACTACTTTTTCCCAATGGCTGGAAGAAATTTTCTATTTAGTATAAACATAAAAAGACAATAGGAACTAACGGATAGAGTCCATTCGAGGACGAGCCAATTGCAGCCATATATCTATCAACTGGCCCGGACGAATTGTTTGAACAATTTTATCCTCATTCAATGTTTGTGGACTTTGCTTATAGATCCAAGCAGTAGCCGTATCCTGTACTCCTGATTCTAAAACGATAGCTCCAAAAGATAGTCCCGTACTATCTAGCAATGCTTTTGCTTCCAAAAAACTCATGCCAATCAAGCCCGGTACAGGTATTGGCTGATCTCCTATTCCATCACCCAAAACAAGCGTGATCCCACTTCCTTTTAAAATTTTGGTCCCAGGAATTATTTGTTGACCATTCCAACGTTGCTCCAATACTGCGTTTCTAGCAAAATCAGGTCTGAACAAGGTATCCCCTACTCGCAAATCCATTGTTCGTAAAACAACTTCTGCATTTCTAAAACTATACCCTATCAAATTTGGCATTTCCACTAAGGGGGGCTCCACACTTCGTACTATTAAAAAAATGGTTCTATTAGCTTTCACCACCTCATCAGCATCTGGAAATTGTTTGACAATTTGCAATGGCGGTATGGTGTCAACATACACAGAGTCCTGTACTTCCCAATCAAAACCAGTACTGTCTAGTAAATTCTTTACCTCCTCTAAACTTTTTCCAGTTAGCGAGGGGACGGTAGCAGCTTTTCCGTGATCGGTTAGCCATCCCAATGAAAGCAAAAAGAGCCCAAATAAAAGAATAGACACAACTACACCTGCAACAAGGTTTGCCCACAATGGCTTTTTAGTAATGAAATCAAACATACCCTTGCGCTATTTCTTTTGATTTGTTATACAATCTTGTACCAATTGGTCATAAAAAGTAGCTAAGGTCCACCCCATAGATCTAACTTGCTGTGGAATAATACTTGCGTCGCTTTGACCAGGAATTGAATTTAGCTCAAGCATATAGGGCCGTTGTTCTTTTTCATTATAAATAAAGTCAATACGAACAACGCCGCTGCATTGAAAAGCTTGATAAACTTGTTTAGCCATTGAAGACAATTGATCAGACCAGGTCGATGGAATTTTTGCTGGTGTGGTTTCAGTAGACTTTCCCTGGTATTTTGCCTCAAAATCAAAAAAAGGCATATCAGCATTTACACTCACCTCAGTAATTGGCAAAACAGTGACAGTTCCCTTACTTTTAAATACCCCCACCGTAAATTCTCTCCCCTGGATCATTTCCTCCACTAAAACCTGTGCATCTTCTTTGAAAGCTTTTTGAATTGCATCATGCAGTGCAGCACCTGTCTGATCAACTTTAGACATACCAATACTAGACCCACCGTTATTGGGTTTAACAAAAACAGGTAATTGAAGTGATGCGACACCTTTTTCCCAATCAGTTTCTTCACCACGAATCAGCAATACTGATTTTGCTACTGGAATTCCGGCAGCACCAGCAAAAGCTGTTGCCACTCTTTTATTGAAAGTGATAGCGGAAGTCAATGCACTACAACTTGCATAGGGAATCCCAATCATATCAAAATAGCCTTGCAACTTTCCATCTTCACCAGGAGTTCCGTGCAACGCAATAAAGGCAACATCAAAAACAATCTTCCGATCAGAAAGTGATACCGTAAAATCATTTTTATTGATAGGCCATCTACTCCCTACTTCATCCACATAAAACCAACCTTCCAGCGTAATATCAATCCAATAGGTTTTATAGGTAATGGGATCGAGTTGCTGCTGAATGGTTCGGGCAGTCTTATAAGAAATGACCGATTCTCCCGAATAGCCACCCGTTACCAACGCAATATGGATAAGCGACATGCTACTGATTAGATATGAAGTTTGTTCTTCTTGTTGAGCAACTCATCTACTGTTTCACGATAGAGTTCATCAGGAACACAACAGTCCACCGGACAAACTGCCGCACATTGCGGTTCCTCATGGAATCCCTGACACTCTGTGCACTTATTGGGAGATATATAATAAGCATCCGTGGCAATGGGAGCATTTTTCTGCCCAGCTTCAATGGAAGTACCATCCATTAAAGTAAAACTTCCTTTCACCGTAGTGCCATCTGCAATAGCCCACTCTACTCCGCCTTCATAAATGGCATTGTTTGGGCATTCGGGCTCACAAGCACCGCAATTGATACATTCTTCAGTAATCTTTATTGCCATAAAATAGTAATTAGTTGTGGAGTAATTTTGTACTCTACAAATTTAACGGACCAGCATGAAATTACAAGACCGAATTTCTTTACTAACCCGGCTAGGCAATTACATGCAAAGTCAAGAACCGGATTGGCTAGCCGCCCAGGAAAGAGCCTCACGTGAAAACGGTTGGTTTATACCATCATTCATAAGTAATGCGGTGGACTCCATTGCTAAAAATTGGCTAACCGAGGAAGCGCTAACAGCCTGGGCAACGGCAGAACAAATCCCCATCCAACAAACCGACCCTCGCACGGTAGGACTGGTAATGGCTGGCAATATCCCTTTGGTGGGATTCCATGATTGGCTATGTGTTTTTATAACGGGTAATAATTCCCAGATAAAAGTCTCATCAAAGGATCAGGTTTTGTTCCCTCACTTATTAAAAAAGATGAACGAATGGACCCCTTCAATTTCCACTACCCATCAATTGGCCGAACGGTTAGCCGGATGCAATGCCTACCTGGCTACAGGAAGTAATAATTCAGCCCGCTATTTCAACTACTATTTTAGCAAGTACCCTCATATCATACGCAAGAATAAAACCTCTGTTGGTGTATTGTATGGGAATGAAACGATGGAAGAACTGGAAAAACTTGCTTCGGATGTTCATTTGTATTTTGGCTTGGGCTGTAGAAATGTCACCAAACTTTACTTGCCAGTTGGCTACAACTTTATCCCCCTGCTTGAGGCATTCAAGAAATTTAATTGGCTGTCAGATTTTCACAAATACAAAAACAATTATGATTATAACTTGGCTTTGTATATACTGAACAAGCAATTTTATATGACAAACGGATCCATTTTATTACTTGAAGAAAAAAACTGCTTTGCCCCTGTCAGCCAGCTCAATTATGAATTTGTTTCGAACTATGAATCATTGGAAGTAGATCTTTCAACACATCCGGATATTCAAGCGATAGTGGGTGTTAATTTTTTACCTTTTGGAGAAAGTCAACACCCCACCCTCTTTGATTATGCAGATGGTGTCAACACCCTGGATTTTTTGAACAAAAAAATGTTAAACTGGCATTTTCCACAATAAGCAGGACTGACAGTTTGTTATTTTGCAAAGCCGGCATAAAATTTGTACTTAATAACTCATAAATCGTGTTCTACCTATGAAATGGAAACAAGTACTTCTGGTAATCGGAATCAGCGCAGTTACATCTGTGGGCAGTGTTTGGGTGTACAGCCAATTTGCAAATCCAAGAGTTGCCTCCTTTGCACAATCTACGGATGGAAAAACCCCAGCTAATTATGCTGGATTCTTTAACGCAGCTCCGGGTGCGGAGACAACTGATTTCACAAAAGCAGCACAGGCTGCAGTTCCGGCAGTGGTACACATCAAGACTAAAACCCCTGCTAAAAGAATTACCAATCAACTACCACGCAATCGGGGCGGGATGTTTGATGATTTTTTTGATCAGTTTTTCAATTACCCCCAAATACAACCAGAACAACGTGCCTCAGGAAGTGGGGTATTAATTAGTGATGATGGCTACATTGTAACCAATAACCACGTAATTACTGACGGAGGCACTGGTGTAGCGGAGGAAATCAATGTAACCTTAAGCAATAAAAAGACTTACAAAGCAAAGGTGATTGGAAAAGATCCCAGCAGTGATATAGCGGTATTAAAAATTGATGGCACCGGGTTCCCCTACCTGGTTTACGGAAATTCTGATATTGTAAAATTGGGACAATGGGTTTTAGCGATAGGCTACCCATTAACATTGGAAACAACTGTAACAGCTGGGATTGTCAGTGCAAAAGGCCGCTCTATTGGTGTAAACGGACGTCAGAGTCAAACACCAATTGAATCTTTCATTCAGACAGATGCGGCTGTAAATCAAGGAAACAGCGGTGGCGCATTGATCACAACAGACGGACAATTAATTGGTATAAACTCTGCTATTTACGCGCCAACAGGAACGTATGCCGGTTATTCATTTGCAATTCCAATTAATCTGGCTAAAAAAATTGTAAATGACCTGATTAAGTTTGGAGATGTAAAAAGACCCTACTTGGGTATTATGTCTGATGGCCGAAATGTAAATGCTACTGATGGCGCCTATGTTGGCACCGTAGCCCCAGATGGCGCAGCGGCGGCAGCAGGACTTAAAAAAGGAGATATTATTAAAAAAATAAACGACGTACCCATTGCCTCTTGGAGTGAATTACAAGGAACTATTGCTTCATTAAACGCGGGGGAAAAAATTTCAATACTCTACAAGAGAGAAGGGAAAGAATACACAGCTGCTGCTACATTAAAAGCAGATCAAGGTAATTACGGAAATATTGCTGCCAATTCATTGGGAGAATTGCTAGGAGCCGAACTGGAAAATGCTGATAAAAAAGTTGCACTGCGTAATGAGGCAGAAGGTGGCATCCGTGTGAAACGCATTATTAAAGGAGGTCCACTTAGCAGAACAAGAATGCAGGAAGAATTTATCATTACAAGCGTAAATGGTGCTCCAGTTTCAACCATCGAGGAGTTGAGTAGAGCCATCGCGTCCACTCGTGGTGAAAACCTAAATCTGGAAGGATTTTATGATGGCTACGAGGGGCTCTATCGCTACCCAGTGATGCTTGCGCAGGAAGAGGAATAGTTATTTTTCATAGACTAGATATTCCCAAGCTTGCATTTCAAATGGTGTGCCTTGTTTGAAGTCATTTGTTGCTCCTGAGAATGCATTTTTATAAACACCAGTAACTAAGGAATCTATCAAGTCAAAATGTAAGTCGTTTTGACCTGATAGATTTAATACCACCACCACTTCCCTATCGCCATTTTTTCGAAGGAAAGCAAATACCTGGTTTGGAGCTGAGGTTTTCAATCGGTACGTTTTAGCAGAAGGATCCCCGGCCCTTAGCGCTGGATGGTTTTTTTTCAACCGGGTTAGCGTGGAATAGAATAAATTCAAATATTCAGCATCAGGCCCTTTTTCGAATAAATCTTTTTCAAAAAAAAGTATTCTTTTTCTATTTCCAATCTCTTGGCCTGAATACAGTAAGGGTATACCATACCATGTTATACTAAATACAGCCAAAGCACGAGCCATATCTCCATACTTCTCATACTCTGTACCACTCCAGCTATTCTCATCATGGTTAGTAGTAAACCATGCACTTAGCGTAGAGTCTCCAACCTTATCATACGCCTCCAATATGGCATACAAAGAATCAATCGGCCTCTTTTGTTGATAAAAATCTTTAGCCCGATGCATCCAGGTCCAGGTATAACTCGCATCAAAGACTTGACCGTATGCTGGTTTCTCTAATTGATCGTACTCGCCAAACCAAAATAAAGGTTTTACTTGATCAAGTACGGCACGCGCTTCTTTCCAAAAATCCAACTCTACCCAAAAGGCTAAATCGCAACGAAACCCATCTATATCAAAGTTGGTTACCCAATATTTCATGGCCTCAATCATTGCTGTACGAAGCGAGGGATTAGAAAAATCTAACTCAATGATATCATCCATTCCGGAGGCAATTTGGAAGGTGCCCGTAGTGGAATCCTTCAAATAATAATCGGGATGTTGCTTGGTCCAACGATGATCCCATCCTGTATGATTAGCCACCCAGTCAATTATAATTTTGAAACCCATTTCATGTGCTTTTGTAACTAGCAACTTGAAGTCAGCTTCCGTTCCAAATTCAGGATTGATACTTGTGTAATCTGAGCAGGCATAATAACTGCCCAAACTCCCCTTTCGATTTTCCTTGGCAATGGGAGTCAATGGCATAAACCAAAGTGTCTCCACACCCAATGCTTTTAAACGCGGAAGCTCTTGCATGAATGCAAGAATGGTGCCATCCGACGTGTATTGGCGAAGATTCACCTCATAAATTGTTGTTTGTTTTACCCAATCTGGAGTCACAAATGGACCATTCATATTAATTGATTTTTCTGATACACCCTCCTGACGAGGCATGAGCTTGCAAGACAGCAAGGAGAGCGAAAACACAAGTGCAAACAAGCGAAAATACATGGTGTTATTTTTAGCAATATACAAAAAAGAGGGACCCTATCTTTGCAATATGAAAAGCTTTGACGTACCGATCATTTATCGTAGTCCACTGATCAGTGCGATCAAGAAAAAAAGGAAGGAGCAGGATAGGATGAAAAAGGACTTCACACCTACGCTGCTTGATTTTGGATCATTTCAAATTTCATTGGCCAGACATTTTGGATTCTGCTATGGGGTAGAAAATGCCATAGAAATTGCATTTCGTACCCTTGATAATCATCCGGGCAAGCGGATTTTTTTGCTTGGCGAAATGATCCACAATCCACAGGTAAATGCTGACTTACAGGCAAGAGGTATTCGCTTTTTACAAGACACATCCGGGCAAACGCTGATCCCTTTTGCCGAGCTTCATAAAGAGGACATAGTACTAATTCCCGCTTTTGGCACTACACTGGAAATTGAAAAACAGCTACATGCCCGAGGTATTACTACTGAACAATACAATACCACCTGTCCCTTTGTAGAAAAAGTTTGGAATCGCAGTGAGGCTATTGCAAAAAAGAATTTTACGGTGATCATTCATGGGAAACCAACGCATGAGGAAACACGCGCAACATTTTCACATGCTGCTGCACACGGCCCTGCCCTGGTTATAAAAGATATGGAAGAGGCTAAAGTGCTCGCAGAATTTATTCGGGGTGATAAACCTATTGCTGATTTTTTTACCTGTTTTAAAAATCAATTCTCGGTAAACTTTGATCCATCCCAAGATCTAAAACGCATCGGTGTAGTTAATCAAACCACCATGTTAGCCAGTGACACACAGGCTATAGCTGACTTTTTGAAAAAAACAATTTTGGAAAAAGAAGGCAAAGAAGAGCAGGTAGCCGATACCCGTGATACGCTATGTTATGCCACCCTGGATAATCAAACTGCCGTACAAGGTTTATTACAAAATCCTGCTGACTTAGCCATTGTTGTTGGCGGATACAACTCCTCCAACACGTCTCATTTAGTAGAACTATGCGAATTACAACTACCTACTTATTACATTGAGAATGCACAGAAAATCAGCGATGAAAATTCCATCATGCATTACGATATGCATGCCCATGTTGAAAAAATAACTTCAAATTTTTTGCCCAATAAAAGGCCATTACGAATACTGTTAACCAGTGGCGCCTCTTGTCCAGATGCGCTGGTAGAAGGGGTGATTGAACGCTTATTAACCCTGATTCCAGATACGACTACCATTGACTCACTCCTAGAAACCTATCAAGCGTAAAGTAGGTTGTAATATTCTGCTGCCATTCGGTTGCTATCAAATGCAAAGCGAACGTCTTGCATTCCATTTTTCATTACCTGACGCCAGGTGTCATAATTATCGTAGTAGAGCGGTAGAATTTCTTTTTCCAAAATATCGTAAAGCTTGTTCAGGTCATATTCATCCTGCTCGTGCACTGCCATGTTTTCGTAATCTGCCTTAGGCACTACAAAACCATTATGTCCATGATTGATAAACTCTGGAATCCAACCATCATCAGTAGAAAAATTAATGGCACCACTCATAGCGGCTGTCATGCCACTGGTTCCTGATGCTTCCCGGGGAACACGAGGATTATTAAGCCAACAATCAGCAGCCTGTTTTAAACGTTTGGACAGTGTAAGTTCGTACCCAATTAAAACAGCCATATTTTTATGCTGCTTGCTTAAGTGCACCAATTGATTGAATTCGCTAATAGCAGGATGATCCATTGGATACGGCTTGCCCGCCCAAATTAATTGAACAGGATAGCGTTTGTTTGACATTAATTTAGCAAAACGCTCTTCGTGCGTGGTAATTAATCCGGCTCTTTTATAACCAGCAAATCGACGAGCCCACACTATGGTAAATACAGCGGGATTAAAAAGTTTACCCGTTTGATCAGCCACCAGCTCAAAAGCCCTTTTCTTCAAATATTGTTTCCTGTCATCGATTCCATAATTGTCACCTGCCTCCATGAACCTGTACAATTGTTTATCCGCCCAATAACGCCAATTCTGGGCATTGGTAATGGAAATAATCGGACAGATGCCCTCTTTCTTTCCCCACATTTTTCTGGATACCTCTCCATGCAATTTTGAAACCCCGTTTGAAAGACGAGCAAAACGAAGTGCTGCCAGAGAATGATTGAACATATCTGCATCATCACCAATCAACTCTTTTACGGCTTCGACTGTTAGCCCGCAGAAATAACTCATGCGATGACAGAGATAAATATCATGCTTTTCATTACCTGCTTCCTCGGGAGTATGTGTGGTGAAAACTACTCGTTTTTTCACCTCTTCCAGGTTTTGATCAAACTTTCTATACAAATAAAATGCAGCAGAAATAGCATGGGCCTCATTGAGATGATACCGTTCCGGCTGAATACCTAACAAGTCAATCAACTTGGCTCCCCCTACCCCTAGCAAAATGAACTGAGCCACTTTAGTTGCCACATTAGCGTCATACAAACGATGGGTGATTGTTTGAGAAACGTAATCGTTCTCCGGTAAATCTGTAGTTAATAAAAATAAGGGGGCAGTTTTAAAAGTAGCTGGATTCAGGTACAAGGCTTTGACCCATACCGAATGTTCGTGAATGGTTACTTGAAATTTAATGCCTGTATCTTCCAAAAAGCTGTACTCTTTTTCGTGCCAGGTAACATTTAATGTTTGGTCTTGATTACGAGCCTGGTCATAATAGCCGTATTTCCAGAGTATCCCAATACCTATCATGTTTTGCTGCAATTCGTAGGCACTTCGCAAGTGAGAACCTGCCAAAAATCCCAGGCCTCCACTGTAAATTTTCAATGGTTGATGGACCGCAAATTCCATTGAAAAATAAGCTACACTCTTACTAAATTGGTCCTGTATTGAATAGGAAACTTTATAAGGAGAAAAACTCATAATGTGTCTTTTTTACACGAAGCTGCAATTTAGTTTTTCTTTTTTACACGCGTGGATTTTTTACGAACAAAGGAACCATCAAACAAACACCCGGTATCACGGCGAGATCCGCAATTTTGTTCCTGCAACCGTACCCCATTACTTGTGAAAGCAAATTGTAACACGCATGGATCTCCTGCCTGTCTATATTCAGCTTTAGTAGGTGACTTCCAAAAAGCTTCGCCCTTTAACTCCCCTGTACAATCTCCATTTCTTTTTTCAAAGTGAATAAAAAAAGAGAAACGATCTTGTTTTCGTCCATCGCGTATCGAGACTACATTCATTTCTCCCTGTGTATAATCAGCCGAGTATTTACGCGTGGACGGTAGCGTATCAATTGGGTTTATCAGCTCAACTGCTTTATCATCCAATGCTTCCGTCATAATCAACATGAATTGCTTGGCCGCCTGGTTATAGACATAAACCGATTTGCCCTCGCTTAGGGTAGCATCCGCATTTTTTCTCAATTGAAGTAAAGTGAAGAGAAATTTTCGATCTACCAATAATGATTGCTGAATACCCTTTTTTGGCAAGGGATAAAAAAAAGAAGTAGCCGACTGAAAAACAGGTTCTTTAGTAAAAACTAGCACCCAAATAAAACGTCTAATGCGGCTTGTATAGTGGATTAAAATATACGTTTCCGCATCTGGCACTTCGATGCTTCCAATAGCATGAAATTGAGGTTTATCTTTTTTATTGATAAACGTACCCAAAATGGAATCAGGTATAATACTTTTCAAAACAGGAATACTGATGGATAAGGAACCTGGAAACTTCTTAGCCAACACCGTATCCGGAATGGTGAGCGGCCTGGCAAGTGGCGTAAAAAAGCTAATAAAGTCATTGATAGCTACTGGTTCCTCACCAGAAAGCAATATTTTTTTCTTCTCAGTACAACCGGCAGCTACCAAGAGGAATACTACAATCAGCCATTGAAATCGCCAGCGCATCATTGCACCCAATTTACCCTTTTATTGGGAAATAGAAGTCTTTATCCGCTTAACACAAATCAGTAATTTTGAAGGGCAATAAATTGATTAGTGCTATGGAACAATTACAACAATTTCTATCCTCGGTAGGTCCCATTTGGGCAGCTTTGTTGGCCACCACATTTACCTGGCTGGTTACCGCACTTGGCGCATCTCTTGTGTTCTTTTTTAAATCAATGAGTCGTTCAATACTTGATCCCATGTTGGGATTTACAGGAGGTGTGATGGTGGCTGCTAGTTTCTGGTCACTTTTAAATCCTGCGATTGAGATGTCTGAGCACATGTATCCTGGTTTAAAGTGGATGCCAGCCGCCGTTGGATTTTTAGCTGGCGCACTTTTTATTTACGCACTTGATAAATTCACGCCGCACTTACACATCAACTTTGGGGTGGAAGAAACAGAGGGGATTCAAAGTAAATTCCACAAAACTACACTACTGATATTAGCAATTACTCTTCACAATATTCCTGAGGGACTGGCGGTGGGGGTGTTATTTGGAGCAGCTTCACTTGGGATGGAAAACGCTTCACTCGTTGGTGCCATTACGCTAGCCATTGGAATTGGTATTCAAAATTTTCCCGAGGGAATTGCCGTCTCAATGCCCCTGCGTCGCAATGGTGTTAGCCGATTCAAAAGTTTCTGGTACGGCCAACTTTCTGCTATTGTAGAGCCAATTGCCGGTGTTATCGGAGCATTGGCCGTGGTATATGTTCAACACATTCTTCCCTTTGCATTAGCATTTGCGGCCGGTGCTATGATTTTTGTGGTGGTAGAAGAAGTGATACCAGAAACACAACGTGATCGCTACACTGACCGATCTGTACTAGGCTTTATTGTTGGATTTTTAGTAATGATGATACTAGATGTGGCGTTAGGCTAATGTTGGTATATTGCAACTCCAAAAAAACAGTTAACTGAAGAATATGACAAAAAAAATCAACGTACAGAATCCGGTTGTAGAATTAGATGGCGATGAAATGACCCGGATCATTTGGAAATTTATTAAAGACAAGTTGATTACTCCTTATTTGAAAGTAGACATTAAATACTTTGACCTTGGAATTGAGCATCGAGATGAAACAAATGATCAAGTCACAATTGATGCAGCAGAGGCCATTAAAAAATACGGCGTTGGTATCAAATGTGCTACCATCACTCCAGATGAGGCACGTGTCAAGGAATTTTCATTGAAACAAATGTGGAAGAGCCCCAATGGAACTATCCGAAATATTTTGGATGGTACAGTCTTTAGAGAACCTATTGTAATTAGTAATGTTCCGCGGTTAGTGACCAATTGGACGGCGCCTATCATTGTGGGTAGACATGCTTTTGGCGACCAGTACCGTGCCACTGACACTGTTATTAAAGGAAAGGGTAAATTGACTATGACATTTACTCCTGAGGATGGCGGCACTCCACAAACCTTTGAAGTGTATAATTTTAAAGGTGATGGTGTGGCCATGACCATGTATAATACCGAGGAAAGTATTCGTGGTTTTGCACGTTCCTGTTTCAATATGGCACTTAGTAAAAAATGGCCACTATACCTATCTACAAAAAATACCATCCTGAAAAAATATGACGGACGTTTCAAAGATATTTTTCAAGAAATCTTTGAACAAGAATTTAAAACTTCCTTTGAAGCAGCGGGTATTGTATATGAGCACCGCTTGATTGACGATATGGTTGCCAGTGCGTTAAAGTGGAATGGTAATTTTGTTTGGGCTTGTAAAAATTATGATGGGGACGTACAAAGTGACACAGTAGCACAAGGATTTGGATCCCTTGGACTAATGACATCCGTACTAATCACACCCGATGGTAAAACGATGGAAGCAGAAGCTGCACACGGGACCGTTACGCGTCACTATCGTGATCACCAGGCTGGCAAACCCACAAGTACAAATCCAATAGCAAGCATATTTGCATGGACACGCGGACTTACTTTTAGAGGCAAACTTGACAATAATGCTTCCTTAATTGATTTTTGTGAAAAACTAGAACAAGTTTGTATCGAAACTGTAGAGTCAGGAAAAATGACAAAAGATTTAGCAGTTTGTATACATGGCAATAAAGTGAAGCATGGGGAACATTATCTCTACACAGAAGAATTTCTAGAGGTAATTAACCAAAATCTGCAGCAAAAACTTGGCCACTAAAAAAAGAGAGTCCTACATCAGTTGGGACGAATACTTCATGGGAGTAGCGCTCCTTTCTGCCCGCAGAAGCAAAGACCCGGGCACCCAAGTTGGTGCTTGTATCGTTAATCCGCAAAACAAGATTGTTGGAGCAGGCTATAACGGCTTACCTGCAGGTTGTAATGACGATGCGTTTCCTTGGGACAAACAAGGTGAATTTCTGGATACTAAATACGCGTATGTCTGTCATGCAGAGTTAAATGCCATTTTAAATAATATCGGCATGTCACTTGATGGCTGCAGAATATATACTGCACTTTTCCCTTGTAATGAATGTGCAAAAGCAATCATACAAGCTGGCATCAAAGAAGTAGTTTATCTGTCTGATAAATATAATGGACAAGATAGCGCTGTTGCCTCCAGAAAAATGCTGGAAACGGCTGGCGTGCATTGCAGGAAAGTGAATACCACCCTTTCTTCACTAACGCTTTCCTTTGCCGAAGGAGATGTATAAAAAAACCCCGCAGTTGCGGGGTTCGTTATAATACGATTAAAAAAATTTATACGCGGAAGTGAGCAAATGCTTTGTTAGCCTCAGCCATTCGATGCGTATCTTCTTTCTTTTTAAATGCAGCACCTTCACCTTTGCTAGCTGCAACAATTTCATTAGCTAATTTATCAGCCATGCTGCGACCATTTCTTTCGCGGCTGTAACGTATCAACCATTTCATACTTAGAGAAATACGACGGTCAGGACGCACCTCTGAAGGAATTTGAAAAGTAGCACCTCCGATACGACGACTGCGTACTTCTACAGCAGGGGCTACATTGGCCAAGGCCTTTTTCCAAACCTCATATCCATCTTCACTGGTTTGCTTAGCTACTTTCTCTAGTGCAGTATAAAAAATAGTGAATGCACCACTCTTTTTACCTTCCCACATTAAGTTGTTTACAAATCGAGTAACGAGCTTATCGTTAAAACGTGGGTCAGGAGCTAAGGGAAGTTTTTTGGCTTGTGCTTTACGCATGGTATTGTACGATTAGGAAATTCTTAAATTACTTTTTTGCTTTTTCTTTCTTGGTACCGTATTTAGAACGGCTCTTCTTACGATCTTTTACACCGGCAGTATCCAATGAACCACGCACGATGTGATAACGCACTCCTGGAAGATCTTTCACACGACCACCACGGATTAATACAATGGAGTGCTCCTGTAAGTTGTGGCCCTCTCCTGGGATATAAGCAATAACCTCCACCTTGTTGGTGAGACGAACTTTTGCCACTTTACGCAAGGCAGAGTTTGGTTTTTTTGGAGTAGTTGTGTAAACCCTGGTGCAAACACCACGGCGTTGTGGACATTGATCGAGTGCTCTTGATTTACTCTTAGCCTTGATAATCTCACGTCCTTTTCTTACTAACTGTTGAATAGTAGGCATTCTAGACCCTTATTTTTGGGAGAGCAAAGTTAAAGATGACACGCTGAACTACCAAAAAATGAAAACTGTTTTTTGATAGAAAGCGAGGTGGTCCGATTTAATGCAAAAAATTGATTTACAAAGGTTAAAAGCGCGGGCACGATAGATAACGAATAGGTCTGCCGGCTTTTCTGCCAGTATAGGAAAGAGAAACCTCTAAACTACTGGTCCCAGGGAGCGCTTTGCCAATTTGCCCTGCAGCCACATCATATGCAAATCCAAATACCCATTGCTGGTAGCCAATACCCAGATAAGGAACCAATGCGTCATTGAAACGATAATTAACCCCTGCCACCAAATCAGTGGAGGAAGCAAAGGGAGTTCTGATTGAAACACCCGCCATCTGCTCCATGGCTGTACCCTGCTTTGTTACCATAAACTGGGGTGTAATGGAGAGACGCTCAGTGAGTGCCCATTGAAAACCTCCGTGTGCAATCAACCGCATAGGTAATGATTGCGCTATAGACTGCGTAACAAAGGGATCTTGTGGCCGATTTAAATGGAAGGCTGCGATACCACCAAAAAAACGCAAGGCACGGAGTTCTCTGGCATCAGCATAGGAAACACCTGCCCCTAAATCCAAGTCGCTGGAAGAGGTTCTTCGTAGTTGATCTGCACTAGAAACGCCGGGATCATATCCACTAATTGAATTCCATTGATCACCAAACTGAAAATTGCTGGGGTCAAACTTTCTGGCAAGTGCTCCTACTTGTATACCAAAAGTGATTTGTTGATTATCATCCTCTCCAAATCGAACTCCACTATATGCAATAGTAAGGTAGCCATGTTGGTAGTGATAACCTCCATCTCCAGCAGATTGATCTAGCAAGTTGATGCCAAAATTTAAATTTTTAGGAGTGACAATGTCAGCAGACAAACCTTTTGTAACAAACGGAGTCATCACCTGGCTCCATTGCGTCCGGTACACAGCGTTAGCACGAAAATCCCCTTCATTGACTCCAGCTAAACCAGGATTAATTCCCAATGGGTAAGCGTAGAATTGAGAAAAATGTGGATCAGTTTGGGCAATAGCCCTCCAACACAAACCACTGAACAAAAGAAAAAATAGCAGGCTACCTCTTTTCATGTTAGTGGATTAAATTTATTGAACCTTTTTTATTAACGGTAGTTCCATCCCGACGTACTACTTTTAAAACATAGGCGTAGACCCCCACCGGTTGTAATTTGCCCTTATGTTTACCGTCCCATCCTTGCGCGGAATCGGTGGTTTGAAAAATTAATTGCCCCCATTGATTAAAAATTCTAAAATCAATGGTACTGATATAGTTTCCGAATACTTTGACAATATCATTTTTGCCATCGTTGTTAGGCGTAAATGCGTTGGGTACAAATATTTCTCTGGTACTTAAAGTAGTGCCTGAAACTGGACCCGCAGGTAAACTAGTTTCACAAATTTTTGCGCCAATGGCTCTGACCAATAATGTAACCGTAGTATTACCAGGCAGCCCATCAATAGTATGAGATAGACCAGTAGCCCCAGTGCTGGGTGTACTAAATGTACTACCCCCGTTGGTGCTAACCTGGTAGCCAGTTGCCCCAGTAATTGCTGCCCAAGAAAAAGTTAGGGACGAAAAAGAAATCGCAGTGACAGTAACCACTGGTATTGCTAGGCGTGGGATCAAGGTAACTTGTATGGGAGTACGAACCGCACTAATACAACCAGCAGTACTAAATCCCTCCACATACCAGGTAGAAGGTGCGGATACACCCACAAATGAAAAACTATACCCTGTAGCTACCGGAGTACCACCCGTTTGAGTAGGATACCATCGGTAAGTAACCGTGGCCGTATTCACATTTTGAACTTGCAATGTAACATCAGAACCTGGACAAACACTTACATTACTAAGTTGCGCATCAGCTGGAATAGCATTGATGGTAAGCGTAGCAATTGCACGCGTGTCACTAATGCATCCTGCTGTGCTTGCAGCTTCTACGTAATAGGTAGCAGGTGCTGTTACCGCAGATAATGAATAGGAATTTCCAGTTTGAATTGCAGTCCCGCCAGTAGCAGCAGAGAACCAGCTATATGTTAAAGCTGGCGAAGGAGCGCTCACCGCCAATACAGCATTACTGCCACTGCAGACTGACACAGGATTTACAACAGGCGTTGCTGGCTTATTTTGGACTTGAACAGTAACTTGAGAGGCGGCGCTACACCCCAATGCATTAGTAGCTGAAACTATATAGGTGGTAGTAGCAGCGGGAGAAACTGTTTGGCTGGATCCTGTAAGATTACCTGGCATCCATGTAAAATCAGTGAGCACCCCCGCTCCAGCATTAATACCTAACTGAGTTGATCCCCCGGCACAGATTAAAGCAGGCGATGCTGTAGCAGTTATTGTTGCGTTATTATTAAGCACAATAGTTCCATTAAAAGAAGAAGTACAGCCAGCCAGATCTGTGATGGTGCAAGTGTAATTACCAGGAGTCAAATTGGAAGCAGTAGAACTGCTTTGCAGTGGTGAAGTATTCCAAGAAAAATTATAGGGTCCAGTAGAACCTGTTACATTTAATGCTATACTACCATTTGGACCGTTACAATCCGAAGCAATAATTGTTGGTGTAATAGTTTGCGAAAATGCAATACCCGATGCACCCATGATCACAGTATTGGGAAATGGAGCATTGGTACCAGTTGAAACATTACTAATTCTTATTTTTTCTAATTGCTTAGCACGATCTACACAGTTGAGTACAATCTCTACAAAATAAAAACGCGGGTTATTTGAAGTCACCCCATCTGCCACAAAAGGCCCGGTGGATGTTCTGGTTACACGACCAAATCCTTGTGATACAATATTAGTGGAACCATTAAACCAATCAGCCAATACATAATTGGTCAAATAGGGTGAAAAGGAGCCATCCGAAAAACCCAATCCTACATTGATAGTGCTAGCTTGCTCAGCAGAAAAAGCCAATAAACGAATTTTTACATAGGGGCCGGGGGTGGCAACCGTTAACTCAAAGGTTTGGTTGCGTTTAACAAATAATGCGTTATTACCCGTATAAGAGGCTAGTTGGTAACTATCCCCAGCATTAGTGATGGTGCCATTATCGGGCAGCCCCCCTGCTATAGAGGCAAATCCTGCAAAAGCAGCACTATACATCACTTTGTTTGAACTAGCCAAACCATCAATTTCCATGGTAGTGGTTGCCACAGGATTGGGGCCTGCTTCAGCAATTACATCTTGTGAAAATCCATTTAACGGAATAGGAGTAAACTGAGCAGTAACTTGGAAAGCTTGCACCAGTAAAACAATAGACAGCAAAAAATAATAACGTGCAGTCAAGAGATGGTGTTTGCGATTAAACACCGAATATACTTATTCAAATTGAACTTATACCACTGGAACCATCCAACCGTGTGTATCAGCGATTTTCCCTTCTCTGATAGCGGCTAGCTTTCCTTTTAATGCAGGGGCTACCTCCCATTTATTGATATCAAAATGCAGTACCTCTTCCTTGTAACATAATTCTTTGATTAACGAAACTGTTGCTGCGGTACCTGTACCAAATACTTCGCGAAGTTCTCCTGATTTATAAGCAGCAAGCACTTCATCCATGCCTAACTTTCTTTCTTCAACCTTAAGCCCCATCTCCTCCAACAAGGTCATGGCACTCATCCGGGTAACCCCCTCTAAAATAGTACCCTCCTCCAACCCGGGAGTGATGGCCTTGTTACCAATGATAAAGAAAACATTCATGGTTCCACACTCTTGGACATATTTGTGTTCATAGGGGTCCGTCCATAATACTTGGTCATAACCCTTTAGTTTGGCCTGTGCAGTTGCATACATGGCTCCACCATAATTACCTGCCGCCTTTGCATACCCTACGCCACCACTTACAGCCCGCACATATTTCTCCTCTACCCAAATTCGCATTGGCGCACTATAATACGGACCAGTTGGACTTAAAATGATCATGAACTTATAGGATTCTGAAGGGCGTACACCAATCATTTCATCACTCGAAAACATAAATGGACGGATGTAAAGAGAGTGATCAGGGAAAGCAGGAATCCAATCTTGATCTAATTTTACTAGTTGCAACATACCATCCATGAAAATGGAAGCCGGTATTGTTGGCATCTGCATGCGTTCAGCAGAAATATTAAAACGAACAAAATTGTCATGAGGTCTAAATATGAACGGCCTGGCTTGTTGATCTTTATAAGCTTTAATCCCCTCAAAAATTGCCTGACCATAGTGCAATGCTGCTACAGAAGGTTCTAGCTTGAGCGCTTCATAAGGGCGTATAGTAACTGATGTCCACTCTCCATCTACATAATCGGCCTCCAGCATATGGTCTGTGAAGTGCTTACCAAAAGGCAGATTTTCCAACGACAACCCTTTTAACTTGCTTTGTGCAATTGGCACAATGGGAATATCTAGCGCAACAGCCATATTTCATATAAATTTACTGGACAAAGAAAATGAAAAAAACTAACACTCATTAGTATATTTTTACCCCGCCATGTCAATTAACCAACTAGCGCTAACACCCAACTTTGTAGCAGCATTTTATAAACAGGGCTTGGTAGTGGAAAATAAAGTCAGTTTACAGGTCACTGAAAATGAAACAAAAAGGGATTCCCAACATCAACTAAAGTTTCTTGGAAAGCATAAACGGAGCATTTTGGTAGTGGTAAACGAACCCAATGCGGTATTTCTTGCGGATTCGCAATTGACATACCTCTCAAAAATTCTGAATGCCTGTAAGCGAACCGTAGAAGACATTGCATTGATCAATTATGCAAAAAACACTACTGAAACCTATCGGACATTACAACCCATTTTTCCTTCGGAACTAATTTTACTTTTTGGAGTTACGCCCACACAACTGCAACTTCCTATTGACTTCCCGCCTTATCAATTACAAAAATTAGAAGCCGCAACTTTTTTACTAGCACCCGCTCTCCAGGAAATAGAATCTTCTAAACCAGATAGGGAAAAACTTTGGCAATCTTTAAAAAAATACTTTGATGTCTAATGCTGCGCGTCAATTGATTTTTGCTACCAATAATCAACACAAGGCAAATGAAATAAACGCTATTCTTGGTGCTACCTATAAAATTTGTACACTTAGAGAAGCCGGTATTGAAATTGATATCCCCGAACCACACGATACATTGGAAGCAAATGCCCGAGAAAAATCCACCACCATATTCAATCTTACACAAACTGATTGCTTCAGTGAGGATACCGGCCTTGAAGTAGCTGCACTGGGTGGTGCTCCTGGTGTCCGGAGTGCTCGTTATGCGGGCGAACAAGGTAAAACAGCGGAGAACATCGCTAAATTATTAAACGAGTTAGCAGCCAATAAAAACAGAAAAGCCAGATTTAGAACAGTAATTTCTTTCATAGAAAAAGGAATTGAACATCAGTTTGAAGGAATTTGCGAAGGCATGATAGATTGGCATTGTAGTGGAGATAATGGCTTTGGATATGATCCCATCTTTATACCAACGGGTGCCTCCAAGAGTTTTGCTTCCATGACAATGGAGGAGAAAAATATATATAGCCACCGAAAAAAAGCCGTAGAGAAACTAATCAGCTATCTCAACTTAAATAAGTAACTGATGCACGCATTAAAACAACTACTCCCAACGTCCTTTCAATTCACTTGTAAGCTCCCCGTCCGAATAACTGATATTAACTATGGCGGGCATGTGGGTAACGACAGGCTACTAGTTTATGCACATGAAGCGCGAATACAGTACTTACAAGAAATGGGATATACCGAAATGGAATTAGATACAACTTCGCTCATGCTCACAAAAGCGAGTCTTGAGATAAGAAGTGAATTATTTTTTGGAGATCAGTTATCTGTTGCGGTGCAAGCCATGCACTTCACCAGCAAAGGTTTCGATCTGCTATATAAAATAGAAAAAATAACATCAGGGAAGCCCGTTCTTGCTGCGATTGTGCTAACTACAATGATTTGCTTTGACTATAAAAATAAAAAAGTAACCAGCCTTCCTGAAACGGCACTTCAACGCTTATCTCGTTGATTCCAAATTTTCCAACTTTCTTCAGCCTGAATCTGTAATAATTCAATTCCATTTTTTATCCGTGCTCCTTGCGCTTCTCCTTTTTTTAGAAATGCAGTAAGTGAAGGATTATATACCAAATCATAAAGTGTATGACCCGCACCGACCGCTTCATAGGGTATGGGGGGATAACCGTTTACAGCCGGATAAGTACCCAATGGAGTAGTATTGATTAATAACTGATGTGCCTGTATATCTGCTTCTGTAAGGGATTGAAATGTTCTGTCAATGCCTGGCTTCTCGGTTCGTCCAACTACTGTAAAAGGAATTCCAATTTTTTTTAGCACATACCGAACCGCTTTAGCGGCCCCACCACTTCCAAAAATCATAGCTGCTTGAATACGCGGCTGCAGTAGTGGCAGCAAGGATTTTTCAAACCCGATATAGTCTGTATTATATCCCTCACACTTACCGTTGCTAATAAAAATACAATTGCATGCATCAAGACCTGCTGGTATGGAAGTGGAAGTCAGGTAAGGTAGTACCGCCTCTTTGTAAGGGATGGTAACATTTAGACCTACCAATGTTGGATGTGCTTTCAGTAAAGCAGGAAGCTGTGCTATCTGTTGAAGCGGGAAAAGTTGATAGGTACAGTCAATCAGTTTTTCCCGATCAAACTTCTCCGCAAAATAGGTTGCAGAAAAAGAATGTGTCAAGGGTTGGCCAATGAGACCAAACAGTCGCATATCCTTTTTATTTTTTATCTAGATAAAAATGGAAAGTATCTCCCCGCAAACCAATACGCATGGCCTCTAATGGAATAACCTCTGTTGGAGCAATATTTCCCAGGTTGGCGTTACAACCTAATAGTTCAATAAAATAAAGTTGCTGTGCCTTTTGGGGCGCTTCCCAAATAATTTGATCGCCTGGAATTTGTGTCAATATTTCTTGTACCAATCCCTCTCGCACTTCACCGCTTCCCCGGTAGATTCCTACATTACCCGCTTCCCTTGCTTCTGCAATTACATAGCGAGAACCTGCGCTCAATTCAGCACGCATCAATTCAATCCACTTGTAAGGAGGAATAATATGAGCGGCATCCTTACTGCCTACTTCACTCAATACAGTTCCGTGTTTTGTTAGCTTTTCTATGTATCCGCATTTTTCCGTGTGCGGAATAGTGATGGAACCGTCACTCACTTCCATATAACTGATTCCATAATCTTTACAGATGCGCACATAGTCTTCAAACTGATTACGAATTAAAAAAGCCTCAAAGAGGGTCCCACCAAAATAAACAGGAATTTGATAGGACTGGTATAGTTCAATTTTTTCACGAAGGTTTGGGGAAACATAAGAGGTCCCAAAACCAAGTTTTACAATATCTACGTGTGGATAGGAGACACTCATAAAATTACGAGACTCTTCCGTACTGAGCCCTTTGTCCATAACCATGGTTAATCCGGATTGACGTGGTTTGACTAACCGGTCTGGCATCTGACTTAATTCGTAATTCATACAGTTGTATTTATAGGAATGTAAGCCTCAAATTTACAAGGAAACAAGCTAACTACGTGATCAGCGCTTACGTTTGAATCTTGCCAATAAATCAACTACCTGCGATAGCTGCATGATAGCGGGTCTTAATGAAAGTATTTTTTTTACTTGCCGGGGATCTTTTTCCAATGCTTCCTCTAATTGCTGAAGTGCCTCTTTGTTTTTCTCGGCTCCAAAAAGGGCAGCCGCCTTGTAATATAGAAATATAACCTTGCCCTTTGTAGCCTTGAGGGCTAAATTGGATTGCAACAATACTTCTTCCCACGCTTCTTCCCCATACAAACAATGGATTAAAGACTCCCACCCCCCTATCTTTTTTGGCCTTGCTTGCAAGGCTAATAAATAGTGTTCAACAGCCTCCTGCGTACGTGATAACTGTTCGCAACATTGTCCAGCCAGCAATTGAAAATCATAATCAAGACGGAATATTCGTAAAGCCACCTCTACTTGCTTATAGGCGGCACTCCATTGCCCTTCCGTGTAATACGTACAGGCAATTTTATAGAATAATCGACTGTCGTCCTTGCGTAAATGAGAGGCCTTACGATACTGTAAACGAGCCAATGCAGGCTGTTTGAGTTTCTCATAACAATAACCGATGGCCTCATAGATCACATCTTCAGGTTTTGCCAATTCATGCACTCTCTCTAATACTTCAATAGCATCTTTATAACGATGTAGTCGGATATATGCATCACCCATATTACGATAAGCATAATCAAACTTATCCTCAATTGCTACTGCATACTTATAGGCATCAATCGCCTTTTCATATAGTTTTAATCCTTGGTATGCGGCTCCAAGATTGAACCAAGCTAATTCACTAAAGGGGTGTTCATCTATAATTTGTTGGTGCAATCGGATGCCCTCTTCATTTCTTCCAGTAAAGTCAGTCCAAAAGCAAATTTTATAAAGCGCCTCCTCATTTAAGGGATCAACAGTTAATACCTCTTTTAGACAATCGAAAACCTTATCAAAATCTTCGTAGTCATCGTAAACATCTGCTAGCTCAAACAATAACTCTACCTTTTCCTCTCCTTCAAATTGCCCCAGTGCTTTCTCTAATAGCGCCACCGCTTTTTCAGGTTTATCCAACGCCAAAAAAGCATCTGTTCTCAAAATGTAAATATTGATATCCCTACTGTCTAGAATCTCAGCTTGATCTAAAATTCGTAGTGCTTCTTTATACCTCCGATGCAAGACCAGGACGTCTGCCTTTCTGATCAATAAAGCAGCAGAATAAGGATAACGCTCCACTGCCAATGTAGCGGCTTCTAAAGCTTTATCTGGCAACTCGTTTTGCTGGAAATATTCGATCACCCGTTCAAAGGCCTCTTCCTCCAAAAAGGAATGCACCCCACCTTGCTGTAACAATTCGTAATGTTGGAGAAGCTCCTCCAGCTCATTTTTATCGTTTCCATTTGCGGCGCCACCCATGATTAATGGTTTGTATTCAACAATTTAAGCTATAACTGCCCCAAAAACTAGTGATTTTATCCCCACCTGTGGATGAGTCTAAAATTTGCATAATTGTAAATATTAGCCAATTATGATACCTTTGTAAAACAGATGTATACTTCCATGCAAATAGCTAAAGAGGTTGTTCAAAAAACAATGTTGATGGGTCTGGCTACTTTGATTGTAGTCAGTTCATTTGCTTCACTTGGTTTAGGCAAAAAAAGGGCATCCAGTGCGGGTAAAAAAATACTCTCCAACAAAGTGCTTAGCTACAATGGTGCCTTCTCTTTAAAATCTGGATATAATTTTAGAGGAAATGTTGTTTTAGAGAATCCAACACCTCGTGTAATTCAATTGCATACGGATGTAATCACCAAAAAGGGTAATTACGAATTATCGATACCCTTACGTAAAACAACCCTAGTTAATAAAGTGAAGATCCAACTTGGCAACCAGCAACTCAGTCCTCGTTAATTCCTATTTACATTTTCAGCTTGGCCCCATTCTAAGATTCGATATCCCTTTTCCGGGACGTCAAACAATGCTGCCTGCACAGGATTGTAGCTCAACTCCTTTAGTTTGAAAATTACTGGAGTCTTGCCGATTAAGGTTTCATATTGTACTAATAGACCAGGTAGTTTCTTTGCAAAAAGTTGGAACTCCCTGTATATTGGAATCACCTGTGTTGTATACCATACTTCACGTGTGGTTCCATCGCTAAATTGAAAAATAGCTTTTTTACAGGGGTAGCCGCTAATAAAAAGCGTATCAGGTAATAATTTCAATTGCGCCTCATCGAACAATCGATTCAGCTGCAGCCATTGTTCTGAAGTTAGCTTGGTCATATAATGCTGTGCTCCAACTTCTTTCAGCAATACCACTTGTCCGGTTTTCCCTAACAACAGCGTGCTCTCTTTACCCATTGCCGATTCCAAATCCATACGACTATTAACACCTTTGATATAACAGGTATAATTAAACCCTTGTAGCAAGCCTTGTATATTGCTATCAGCAGCAGCAGTCTCTACCGAATAGTGAAGGGAGGCTTCCGTTAATCTTCGTTGGGCATATAACGTTTGCAGAAAAGAAAGACTTCCTAAAAAAAGTAAAAAGGTTCGAAACATTTGCATAAAGTTACTGCTCCGTAACATTATCTCAACGTTTGGATTTGTCCTGCATATCTTTTAACTTTTTCTGTTGCGCTTGCATTTGCTCCAACTTTTCCTGCCACATTGATTTGGGCTTTGGCTTTTTACGATTTTCTTGGATTTGCAGGAGAATCTTGTCATGATCGATGATATAATTCTGTATTACAAATTGAAGCACTAATGTAATCAGGTTGGAAACAGTATAATACCAAGTTAATGCCGCAGGCAAACTGTTAAAGAAAAAGAGCATGAATACAGGGAAAATATAGGGCATATATTTCATCATCGGATTACTCTGATCCGGACTTAAACTCATGCTATAAACAGAAATTAATAAACTGGTTGCAGTGGCCAAAAAATTGAATAAACTCAGGTGATCGCCAAACAATGGAATCGTAAAACCAAAACGAATGGGGGCATCATAAGCAGAGAGATCATTTGCCCACAAAAAGGAGGCACCACGTAGCGCAATTTCAGCATTGAAGAAACTAAACAAGGCAAAGAAAATTGGAATCTGAAGCAAGGCAGGAATACAACCCCCTAATGGATTTACACCAGCTTCCCGAAAAAGTTTCATCTGCTCCATACTGATTGTTTGCTGATCCTCTCCATATTTCTCTTTCAATTTAGCAATCTCGGGGCGTAGGGCCTTCATCTTAGCACCACTGAGGTAGCTTGAATAAATCAGCGGAGATGTCAACACACGTATAAAAAGCGTGAGTAAGGCAATGGCTAATCCGATGTTGCCCAGTGAAATATTTTTAAGAAAATCAAAAATGGGTACAATAACATATTTGTTTAGGGGGCGAACAAACGTATAGGCCCCTTGCCCAAGATTTACGATTTTTTCAAACTCATTGTCATATTTTTTTAGCACTGTATAATCAGCAGGACCAAAATAAAATTTAAGACCAACCGTAGCGCGTTCGGATGCTGGGAGCTGCATTTTCAGTGCTGCTGTAGCTTTGATAACTGAACCTGTGGAATCTGGGGGTAAAATCCAGTTTAATTGACCAGATGTGAAATTGGAAGGAGCTTCTATCGCTGCAAAGAAAAAACGTTGTCTGACCCCTACCCACCCTACAGGCTTTGTGAAATCAACTGTGCTACGATTACCAATAGTAAAATAATCGAAGGCGCCGTCCTCCACAAAGCCTACTTGTGTATTTTGCTTTTCATAAGCAATATCTGATTCCTGCTTCAGGGCTTCATACTGCCACAAAAAGGGTACCTGCCCTTGGGTAAATAGTTGTGCAGGTGAATCAAATTCAAGCTGCAGATTGATACGGTAGTCTGCAGGATAGATGGTGTACTGATGTCTTATGCGACCAGCATAAGCAGTATCAGCAGCTGCTAATTCAAAGGTGATAACTTGAGAACCATCTGATTTTTTTTCTATTCCTTGAAACGCATAAAACAATGCTGCGGTGGACGCTGTACGATTCAATGCGGTGTTGATTGCATACCCAAATCGAGCAAATGACGTAGTAGCTAATGTGACTGGCATAGTGTCACCAAACTGGGTGTGCTCCTTTACAGTCACAGATTTAATCTGTCCGCCTTTGTTAGTGAAAACCACTTTCATTCTTTGATTTTCCACTACCTGCAATTCTTCAACGCCTTGTGCCGCAGTTACAAAATATCCGGCCGCAGTGGAACGAAGAACACTATCCGTCTTGGCTACCGCAGTGGCCGTTGCAAGTGTATCTACTACTGGACTATTGGCTTTGGCGATGGAGTCCTGTATAAATTGCTGACGCGCTTTTGCTTTATTAAAAGCGACCTGCTCCATATTGGTATAATAGAAATACCCAAAGAACAGCACTATTAGCAACACAAAACCCAGAACGGTATTACGATCAAAATTCATAGGTTAATCAAGTTTGGAGATAAGAGCCGACAAAGATAAGGGGTGGCATCGGCCATTAGTTAAGTATGGAGTGGCTGAACGGACTTACTAAATGGTTGTTGCGCCTGTTGTAGTGCCGCTTTTATAAAATGAACAAAGATGGGTTGTGGCTCCTCTACTGTGCTTTTCAATTCTGGATGGTATTGAACGCCAATAAAAAAAGGATGATTAGCCAACTCAATAATCTCGACTAGCCCTGTATCTGGATTTTTACCGCTTGCCAACATTCCTGCTTTTTCAAAGTCAGCTAAATATTTGTTATTAAACTCCCAACGATGGCGATGACGTTCAGAGATTTTTTCTTTTCCATAAATCCGAAACGCCAACGAATCTTTTTCAATAACACAGGGGTAGGCACCCAAACGCATGGTTCCACCTTTTGCAATTACTTGCTTTTGTTGATCCATCAAATCAATTATTGGGTCAGCAGTTCCAGGATTCATTTCAGTAGAATTAGCCTCTCGCAGCCCAAGCACATTGCGAGCAAACTCAATAGCTGCCATCTGCATTCCCAAGCAAATTCCAAAAAAGGGCAACTTTTTTTCCCTCGCATATTGTACCGCAGCTATTTTGCCTTCAACACCACGATGCCCAAATCCAGGAGCAACCAACAGTGCATCCAGCCCTGCTAATTTTTCATTTACGTTTTCTGTAGTAATAAATTCACTGTGAATATTTATCACTTGTACCTGACACTCATTAATGGCCCCAGCATGAATAAATGATTCTAGAATGGATTTATAAGCATCTTGTAACTCAATATATTTTCCAATTAACCCAATATTCACTTTTGCCTTTGGATACTTTAACTTATCCAAGAAAGTTTTCCAACGAGTCAAGTCAGGCTGCTGTGTGCCAGTTAAATTCAATTTTTTCAAGACGGTTGTATCCAACCCCTCCCGCATCATAAAAACAGGAACTTCATAAATAGTAGAAGCATCAGCAGCTTCTACAACTGCTTCTGGCTTGACGTTACAAAAAAGCGCAATTTTTCTTTTTAACTCTGGGTTCAACGGCTTCTCCGTTCTACAAACTATAATATCAGGATGTACCCCTTCCTCACTTAACATACGCACACTATGCTGCGTTGGTTTTGTTTTTAATTCTTTAGCAGCCTTCAGGTAGGGTATCAAGGTCAGATGTACCACTATGGTATCCTCTTCGGGAAGCTCCCATTGTAACTGACGCAATGCCTCTACGAAAGGCAAGCTTTCTATATCACCAACCGTTCCGCCTATTTCAGTTATAATAATATCATATTCTCCTGATTGACCCAGTAATTTCATTCTTCGCTTTATCTCATCAGTGATATGCGGCACCACTTGTACCGTTTTTCCTAAAAAAGCACCTTCTCTTTCTTTGTTGATGACTGTTTGATAAATACGACCAGTTGTGACATTATTAGCCTGTGTAGTGTGTATGTTAAGGAATCGCTCATAGTGACCCAAGTCCAAATCTGTTTCTGCTCCATCTTCAGTGACATAACACTCCCCATGTTCATAGGGATTCAACGTACCTGGATCAACATTGATGTAAGGATCAAACTTTTGAATAGTCACACGAAGACCTCTGGCTTGAAGTAGCTTAGCCAGTGATGCGGCAACAATTCCTTTACCAAGTGAGGAGGTCACGCCTCCGGTCACAAAAATGAATTTAGACATGGATGTTACTTTTTCCATTGATTTTACCCTTAGTGACCTTCGGGCAGCTATCAGCCTTGAAAAAAAGGGAATGTGCAAGAGGTCGTGTAAAGTTAGGAATTATCCCTTATTCATTACTCCGTTAATTGCAGAATCGTACTTGTTTTTCCATTCCAACACCGTGCCCCAAGGCTGACCGTCCAACTTCACTTCACCTTGGGTAGTTTTTCCAAGCAAGGTGACGGGGGTACTACCGGTGGCGATCAGTTGCAAAAAGGCAGTTCTGTGTCTTGGAGAAACTGAGACCACCACCCTGCTTTGTGATTCACCAAACCAGCATGCATCTGCTCTCAGCGGCTTGCCATCTGAAGCTCTTTCTGGGGCGCTGACAGTAAATCCCAGTGGCTTGTTAAATGACTTTTCTATCAAGGTCACAAACAAACCACCCTCACTGCAGTCATGTGCACTTTCAACAACTCCTGCTTGTATTAATAATTTTACAAGTTGCTGGAGAGACAGCTCCTCGGCTGCGCTAAAGTAGGGAGCAGGCGAAAAAGTTTGTCCTGTTATCTCATGTAAGTAGACAGAGGATCCCAAATCATTTTGAAGCGATCCTAGCAAATAAATCTCATCCCCCTCATTTTTGAAATCTAACGTCATCTTTTTGGCTACATCTTCCAATAAGCCAACCATTCCAATAGTGGGAGTTGGATTTACGGGACCATCCGGATTTTGATTATAAAAACTCACATTACCACCCGTAACTGGTGTATTGAAAAGTCTGCAAGCCTCCCCCATACCCAAGATGGCTTCTTTAAATTGATAATAAACTTCGGGATCATAAGGATTACCAAAATTCAAGCAATTAGTAACACCAAGAGGTTCACCTCCTGCACAAACAATATTGCGCGCAGCCTCGCTTACTGCAATCATGGCACCTTTTTTTGGATCAGCCATAACATATCGACTATTACAGTCGGTAGTAATGGCAATTCCTTTTTTTGTTCCTTTCACCAGCACCACGGCTGCATCAGAAGGAGCATTGGTATTAGTATTGTTGGTGCCTACCATGCTATCATATTGTCTATATACCCACTTCTTGGAAGCAATCGTAGGATGCTGAACAAGCTGTTCGGCTGTTTTTTTCAAATCAACCGGCAAGGGAACTTCACTTATCTCAAACTGCTCAATTTTTTTTAAGTAAGCAGGAGCTGTAAATGCTCTGCTGTACTGAGGTGCTCCGCCACCTAACACCAATTCTTGTGCAGGTATGGAAGCTTCCAGTTGCCCATGCATATAAAAATCCAATAGCCCATCATCCGTTACTTCTCCAATAACTGCGCATGGTAGATCCCATTTTTCAAAAACCTTTTGTACCAAATCCTCTTTCCCTTTTTGTGCTACCAACAGCATTCTTTCCTGACTTTCGCTCAATAGCAATTCCCATGTTTTCATATTGAGCTGACGCGTGGGGACTTTATCCAGATCAATACGCATCCCTACCCCGCCTTTAGCACTCATTTCTGCTGTAGAGCAGATAATTCCTGCCGCTCCCATATCCTGCATGCCAACTACTGTTCCTGTTTGAATTACTTCTAAACAGGCTTCTAATAATTTTTTTTCTTGAAAAGGATCTCCAACTTGTACAGCAGGCAGTTCTTTGGCACTCTCTGCCGTAATATCTGCAGATGCAAAAGAGGCACCTCCAATTCCATCTTTTCCTGTTGCACTTCCCACAAAAAGTACAGGATTTCCAAGACCCTCAGCGGTAGCTGATACTGTTTGCCCAGCTTTAACAATACCCACACTCATTGCATTGACAAGTGGATTAGTGTGGTAACATTTATCAAAATAGATTTCACCGCCAACGGTGGGGACACCAAAACAATTTCCATAATGGCCAATGCCATGTACAACCCCTGCTAATAAGTGCTGTGTTTTTTCATCTTCCAATAAACCAAAACGTAAGGAGTTCAATGCGGCAATAGGCCTTGCCCCCATGGTGAAAATATCTCGGTGTATTCCTCCCACTCCTGTGGCAGCTCCTTGAAATGGTTCAATAGCCGATGGGTGATTATGCGATTCAATTTTAAATACAACACCCAACCCATCGCCAATATCCATTAAACCAGCATTTTCTTCGCCAGCTTTCACTAACATTCTTCCTCCCTCGCGTGGCAATGTCTTTAGCCACTTGATTGAGTTTTTATAACTACAATGTTCGCTCCACATTCCTGAAAAAGCACAGAGCTCATTGAAGTTGGGGGTTCTACCCAGTTTTTTACAAATCAAATCAAATTCTTCGGCTGTAAGGCGGAGCTGCTCAGCCGTGGAAACGGTCACTTCCATGCAGGTTAAAAAATTGAGTTACAAAGGTATTTTACAAGAGGCAGGTTCTTTATAAAAGTTGTTCCCTTAGTCTACACATTAATTTTATTTTTAATATTTATAAATAATCAATTTTTGGCCGCTATTTTTCTTAAAAAAGGCTAATAAGTAACATTTTACGAACACTGGGTATGATTTTTTTGGATAAACTGATTAAAAAGAGTTGCTTTGCTTAAAATTTTGCAAATATGTCTATCAGATTTCAAGCACTAGAAAACCTTAGCCGTAATAAAAAGGTCGAACTTGGTTCGCCCAATAAAACCACTAGTTTTTTCGCCTCAAATGTGTTCACCGTACAGGTTGCGAGAGAGTTTCTCAGCGACGAGGCCTACAAAAGCTTGAAAGCTTCCATTAAAGCTGGAATGAAAATTGATCGGAATATGGCCAGCCAGATTGCAAACGGTATGCGGGCTTGGGCAGAAACAAAGGGAGTAACGCATTTCACGCATTGGTTTCAACCGCTAACAGGAACAACTGCTGAAAAACACGACTCCTTCTTTACATTAAAAAGTGATGGAACAGCAATAGAGGAATTCGATGGTGCTGCTTTGATACAGCAAGAGCCCGATGCTTCTTCCTTTCCCAGCGGAGGCTTACGCGCAACATTTGAGGCACGTGGCTACACCGCATGGGATCCCTCCTCTCCTCCTTTTGTGATTGAAATTGGAAATGGCAAAACACTTTGCATCCCAACCATATTTGTTTCATACACCGGAGAATCTCTTGATTATAAAGCACCGTTATTGAAAGCCACAGAAGCACTAAGTAAAGCAGCAACTGAGGTTTGCAATTACTTTGATAAGAACGTAAACAAAGTAAACGTTACGTTAGGCTGGGAGCAGGAGTACTTTGTTATTGATGAGGCTTTTTATAACGCGCGGCCCGATCTGGTAATGACTGGGCGAACAGTATTTGGAAGCGGCTCTGCAAAAAATCAACAACTGGAAGATCATTACTTCGGATCAATCCCCGAGCGCGTTTACGCTTACATGCGTGATTTTGAAAATGAATCCTACAAACTAGGAATTCCACTTCGTACCCGTCACAATGAGGTGGCGCCTGCACAATTTGAGTGTGCCCCCATTTTTGAAGAAGTAAGTGTAGCGGTTGACCATAATTCCTTGTTAATGGATGTCATGGACCGCGTTGCGCGTAGACACAACCTCCGCGTATTGCTTCATGAAAAGCCATTTGCCGGTATTAACGGTAGCGGAAAACATAACAACTGGAGTATGGCAACCGACACAGGAGTAAATCTCCTGGCACCGGGAAAAACGCCAAAGACCAATTTGATGTTTCTTACATTTTTCGTAAACACTATCAAAGCAGTACATGACTATGCAGACGTGCTACGCGCTTCAATTGCCTCTGCTCCAAACGATCATCGATTAGGGGCTAATGAGGCTCCTCCCGCAATTATATCCGTATTTATAGGACAATATTTAAGTAAAGTATTGACTGATGTTAAAGAACGGGTTACTTCTAAAATGGATGAAACGGACGAAAGCTTACTTAAAATTGACATTCATAAAAGTATCCCTGAATTACTCATGGATAACACAGACAGAAACCGCACTTCTCCCTTTGCGTTCACAGGTAACAAATTTGAATTTCGCGCAGTAGGATCTTCTGCTAATTGCGCCAATCCCATGACTGTGTTGAACACAATTATGGCGGCTACTTTAAAGCAATTTAAAGCAGAAGTTGACACACTAATTGAAAAAGGAGAGAAGAAGGAGATTGCAATCATGCATGTTATACGCGAGTATATTGTCAAGAGCGAAAAAGTATTATTCGAGGGAGATGGTTACAGCGAGGCCTGGGAAAAAGAAGCTGCTAAACGAGGCTTACCCAATGTAAAAACAACGCCATTAGCGCTGGATGCCATGGTTACAAAAAAAGCAATGTCCTTGTTTGAAGAAAATGGCATTTACACCCACCAAGAGTTGGAAGCACGTCACGAAATTGAGCTAGAGAAGTATATCAAAAAAGTGCAGATTGAGAGTCGCATCATAGCAGAACTGGCAACCAGCCAAGTTTTACCGGCAGCCATTCGCTATCAAAATACATTAGCTAGCAATGTAAAAGGACTGAAAGAGGCCGGCCTAAATGAAAAAAGCTTCAAAGTACATCGGGATTTGTTAGAGAAAATCTCTACGCATATTAGTAAGGTTAGCGATGCTGTCGAAAAAATGACAGAGGCTCGTAAGGCTTGCAATAATATGGACAACACGCGCGATAAGGCAATTGGCTATCAAACCAAAGTCAAAGACGCCTTCTTTGATGAAGTTCGCTACCATGTTGACAAGTTAGAATTGCTGGTGGACGATACTGAATGGAGTTTGCCTAAGTACCGTGAAATGCTTTTCCTTCGTTAAGAACGATTAGCCTTAATCACACGCAGTACATTACCGCCGAGGATTTTTTTCAATGACTTATTGGAATAGCCTCGGCGTTTTAATTCTGCAGTTATTTGTGGGTAGGCACTAACATCCTCCAAGCCTTTGGGAACAAATCCAATTCCATCATAATCGGCGCCAATTCCAACATGATCCACGCCAACTAATTTGACTACATAATCGATATGGTCTACTACCTCTTTTACGTCAGGTAAACTTTTACTCAACTCTTGTTGCACAAGATTAGCAACCTGTTTTGAAAGTAGCGCGGATTGATTGTGGTAAGCAGGCAATTGCTGTAAAGAAGCGCGGATTGAATCTTTTCCAGGACCCTCCCAATATTTTTTAGCGGCTACAAATTTTTTACTGATAAAGGCCGGATAGAAGTTAATACAAATAACTCCCCCATTTTTTGCCATTGCTTGGATTTGTTGATCCTTGGCGTTACGAAAAACAGGACAGAGGGACCAAACTGAGCTATGTGTTAAAAGTACAGGTTTGGTCGTAACTTCCAACGCATCATAAAATGTTTTTTCACCGACGTGTGAGAGATCAACAATTACACCTGCCTCATTCAACCTCTTCACCACTTCTTTTCCGAAATCACTAAGCCCTTTTGTAGAGAGGATTTTGCCAGCTCCCGATTCATCCATAGCACTAGTAGCCCAATCATGACTATTATTCCAAGTTAACGTCAGGTAGGACATCCCTTTTGCAATCAGCGAGTCTAACTTGGATAAATCTGACTCAATCATATGTCCACCTTCCACCCCAATCATTGCCACCACTCTATTTTTGTGAACCTTTTTACGCGCCTCTTTATATCCAGTTGCAAAATCAAATTTATCTGGATGACGCAAGATGATGCGATTCAATGAATCAATTTCCTCAAGTGCGTCATGATAAAACCCCTCTTTCCTTCGAGGCGTTTCCCCTGTAAAAACGGAGAAGAACTGAATGTCAACACCGCCTCGCTTCCATCGAACATAGTCACTGTGTCCTGTAGACAATAACGCACTAATATCCTTTCCTTCCAATACCTGTCCACTTAAACAATCATTGTGCGTATCTACCAGGATAGCTTTACGATGGACGGAACTAATAGATTGCCCATAACCAATAATGGAACACAGGAATAATAAAAAAGATACCCCGAGGAATTTTCTGTAACTATTTTGCAAGGATTGCATTAGCCCATTGTTTTCTTGGCATCCTCTAAGAATTTTGCAAGCCCAATATCAGTAAGAGGGTGCTTTAATAATCCCAAAATAGAATCAAGCGGGCAGGTACATACATCTGCTCCGGCTTCTGCACATTTTACAATGTGCAAGGGAGTGCGAATAGAGGCCGCAAGAATTTGTGTCTTGAAACCTTGAACCCCATAGATCTGTGCTATTTGAGCAATCAACTCAACACCATCCCAACTACTATCATCTAAACGACCAATAAAAGGGGACAAATAAGTTGCACCGGCTTTTGCGGCTAATATAGCTTGCCCTGCAGAAAATACCAGTGTACAATTTGTTCTGATTCCATTATCAGTAAACCATTTGATGGCCTTGATACCATCTTTAATCATAGGAACCTTCACAACAATATTGGGATGAATAGCTGCCAATTTTTTTCCCTCTTCTACAATGCCAGCAAAGTCTGTACTGATTACTTCGGCACTGATATCACCATTAACCAGTTCACAAATGGTGCGATAATGATCCATGATGGCCTTCCCACCCTTGATGCCCTCTTTTGCCATTAGAGAGGGGTTGGTAGTTACCCCATCAAGAATTCCTAACTCATTAGCTTCTTTAATTTGTGCAAGGTTGGCTGTGTCAATAAAGAATTTCATATAGAAAATTAAGTAGTTTAAATAAAAAATGGCAGGCTTATTACATCGCACCGCTCAACCACTTACTCTTGCTGCCTTCCGGCCCTGGGAGGGTTCAGCAGGAGCTGGTCGTGTAAGACCTGCCAGTGCAAATTTAATGAATATTCCCTCATTGCTGAAAAGCAGATCGCACCCATGTGTACCCTACCAACTCGTCAGCACGGGCACCAACGGGTCTAACATATACCAACACCAAGTATTCATTTTCAGTTCCCCAATAATCACCCTCAGTTAAATAGGTAACAGGTATTGATTTGCCATCTTTTTCATCAGCGGTTACATATTGATAGTTATAGTAGCCTTGCTTTAATAAACAGGCTTTGGTATATATACCACGGCTGGCATCAAAATTCATTTTACTGTTACTATCTAGCGTATAATTGGTGAGTTCACCATATAAGTAGATTGATTTTCCAGGTATGGCACGGCCACCTCTAGGAATAAAAGTAAAATGAACCCATGCATACTCCCCTTGTAATTGTGCGTTTGAATTATCTCTACTTTCCACGATATAGGCGCCATTAATATCACGATTCAATAAACTCATTTTCCCTTCCCTAGGATTGTCGGGGTTAACCCAAATGTCAACTCTTGCTGTACTATCACTATCCTCAATCCGACTGATACGTTCGCTACGCAACCGAAAGCTGCGTAAATCAACCCAACGCCACTCCTGACCAGCCGGAAAAAGTGAAAATTCCTGATCAGTATATTCAAAATAATTTCCACGAAAAAGTGTTGGCGTTTTTTGCACATGAGCCAACTTCCAGCTTCTGTTTTGCAATACCCATACATTTAACTCAGTAGGCGTAAATTGATTACCGGAAGACTGTACCGGCGTTACCCCTATTTGAAGTTGCTGGTGTGTTCGTAAGAGCTGGCCATCGAATGGCTGTCTGACTTGTGCATTTACAGCTACTTTTTTTGAGGCAACCAATACTCTTCGAGTAAACATCAACTGCGTGGTATCATCATTCAAAAAAACTTTCAATAAATAATTCCCTGCGCGGGTGGGACCACTACCCGTTTCAGGAAGTAAAGCCTGGTAATGTGTATAACGAACTTGTGTCAGTGAGGAGGGTCTATAATTTCTAATCCGGTTAGTGAGAAAACCTCGTAAATAATCAAATGGTTGCAAACTGGCTGGTGTCCAATCTGCATTACAAAGTTGAAATGTGTAATAGTAGTTTTTTATAACTGCATCCAAATCGTCAAACTGCAACTCTAATTGCTCCCGTTCGCCAAGAACCAACAATGGATAAGAAAGTGGATCACCCGCTTTATTCAGTTTTATAGTTTGAATGGACCGACTATATACGTGATCAGGGTGTTGTGCATTTGCCGGGACACAAAAAGTCAGGCAAAAAATAAGAGGGAAGATTGTAAATTCGAGCTGCCGCATAGGGCAAAGTATGAAAATAGCACGATTTATAGCCAACAGAATTGCACGAAGTAAACAGAAAAGTTTTTCCCGGTTTATACTTCGTCTCTCATTTATAGCCACTGTCTTGAGTGTGGCAATCATGATTATCACTATGGCACTGGCTACTGGTTTTCAGCAAGCGATTGAAAATAAAATTGTTGGGTTCTGGGGTCATATTCGCATACAAGAAAAGCAAGCAGACAAAGCAGTGGGGGTACGAGAAATTCCGCTACGTAGAAATGCGGCGTTAGAAGAAAAAATAAAGAAAGAACCACAGGTTAGATCAATACATCCCTTTGTAAATCAGTATGCATTAGTTAAAACCCAATCATCGTTGGAGGGTGTGCTGATAAAAGGAATTGATTCAGGTTCACACTGGCATTCATACCAACAATTTTTAAAAAAAGGAACGCTACCCAAACTTCAACGGGATACATTTTCTAGAGAAATATTGCTTTCCACCTATCACGCTAATCGTCTTCACATTCAAGCAGGCGACTCGGTAGTGTTATATTTTACACAAGCTGGACAAGCACCCCGTGCACGAAAGGTGGTCATAGCAGGTCTATATCAAACTGGTATCGAGGAATATGATAGACTTTTTGCAGTTGCTGATTTAAGATTGGTTGCACCGCTGACAGGCTGGGAAAGCAACCAAATTGGCGGATATGAAATTTTTTTAAAAGATCCTTCCCAGGCAATTCAAATAGCCAATCAATTTTTTGAATCTGAGACGCTCCCTCCCACCTGGGATGTGCTTACTACCAGAGAACTAGCGCCACAACTTTTTGATTGGCTCAATATGCAAGTGGTAACAAGAAATGTGCTACTGTCATTTATGACTATTGTGGCACTGGTTAATCTACTTACTTGTTTACTGGTTTTGGTGTTAGAGCGTATCCCCATGATTGGCATTCTCAAAGCCATGGGATCAACCGATCTATTAATTCAACAAATTTTTATACGATTTGGCTTGCTATTAACACTGGGTGGAATTGCCACAGGTACTTTTATTGCTTTAGGAATTTTATGGCTGCAAAATACCACTTCCTTTATTCGGCTAGACCAATCTGCCTATTACATTGATACAGTAGCTGTAGAAGTGGTTCCCTTACATGTAATAAGCGTAATGGGAGGCACCTTTATAATTAGCGCATTCGTATTATTGCTGCCAACGCTACTGGTTAAAAAAATTAGTCCCTTACGTGCTATTCGTTTTAACTAAGCCAAGAAAGTAAAATGCCAGTTGCCACTGCTGCGTTTAAAGACTCCGCACCTCCTACTCGAGGGATGGTAATACCCACAACCTGATTGGTAAGCAGAGCGGCAGGCACCCCTTTTGCCTCATTTCCTATTAGTAGTATCCCTTGCTGTGATCGGGCAATTTCATACAAGGGCTTACCATTCAAAACGGCTCCATAAATGGGCAGTTGCTGCTCTTTCAACCAGGGTTCTAAATCCATGTAGTGCACAGCAAGTCTTGCAACACTTCCCATAGTAGCCTGTACCACTTTAGGATTATAAACATCTACCGTGTCAATACTGCAAACAACTTGGCTCACACCAAACCAATCCGCAGTGCGTAATATGGTACCAAAATTTCCTGGATCTTGTATTCCGCAACAGACAACAATTAACCCATTGTCCACTCCCAATTTTTGTTGCGGCAACTGGGCAACCACGGCAACCACCTCATGCGGAGTGGTCAATTGAGAAAGACGCACTAAATCAGCTGTAGTTACACTCGTAAGCTGAATGGCAGGATCTATTTTCTTTTGTTGCTGTATCCAAGTTTCAAGTGCATATATTTTTTTAATAGCATGGGGACAATCACGCAATAACTCGCCCACCACCTTTGGCCCCTCAGCAAGAAACAAACCTGACTGATCCCTGTATTTTTTAGCGGCTAAACTTTGAATATCTTTAACTACTGATTTTGTAATCATAATTCTGGCACATTGTGAAGCAACTACACCGGTTTGTATTAAATTTTACTCGTTTTCCGGTATTACTTCTATTATTGATCAGTTTTCTTCTCTACGCTTGCGGAACTATTCCACGCAATTATCCTGTAGGAAAACCGTTTGTGTTCAAAACTACTATAAAAGTTGATGGCAGTATTCCAAAAGAGCAAAGAGAATTATTACAAAGTCGGTTGAAGGGGCAATTAGACGATAGTCTACGATCCAGAACTGTATCTAAACTTTTTTTCAGCACACTTCGAAAGCCTCCGGTATACGACACCAGTTACTCCATTGGTTCTGTTGCCTACATGCATGCTTTGCTGAATTCCCTTGGCTATTTTAGGGACCAAGTTTGGTTTGATACGTCCCTGACCGTGGTCAATAAAAATCAACTTCGTACAACAGTCAACTTTCATATCAAGCCGGGAAACCCCTTTTTGCTTGACACCATCCGATATCAACTTGAAGACAGCTCTCTGCAACAACTGACTACGCAGCACTTATCTGATTCAAAAATTATGGCGGGCTCGCCCTTTGCCAAAGGTATCATTGGAGAGGAACTAGATCGATTAATTGACCTTTATAGAAATAATGGGTACTTACGGCTCACCCGGGACGATTTAGTGGGTATTTGGGACACCCTTGACCTTGCATTACTGAAGCCGATGGCAGACCCCTTAGAGCAATTACGCATTTTTCAACAAGTTCGCGCACGTAGCATAAATCCCTTAGCAGATCTTGAAATTCGTTTACGTCCATCAATTACCAAGGAAAAATTGACGCAATATAAAGTAGGCGCTATTACATTATATCCGGACTTTACTGCTGATACGGCAGGACTTCAAACAAAAAGTGTTTATCAAAACGGTATCCGCATTGAACGGTTTAAACCCGTATTCAAAGACCAACTATTTAGGGATAAGATTCATTTTAGTACTGGTCAGGTCTTTGACCAACGGAACTATTTCAAAACACTCAATCAATTAAATGCAATGGGCGGTTGGCGGTTGGTGAATATAGAAACCATCCCCCGAAAAAATGAAGACACCGCAGATATTCTCATCAAGTTAACGCCAGCTAGAAAATATACAAGCTTTGCAAATTTGGAGGGAAGTAGTAATCAAAGCTTACTGGCTGGTACCTTATTTGGAGTGGCTCTTAATGTGGGATTTCAAAATCGAAATTTGTTTCGACGATCCATTCAATCAACTACCAATCTGCGCTTTGGCGTAGAGATAGGACGAGACACTATTGCTGCCATCAATTTTATTCAAACCAGACAGATTGCACTAACGCATAACTTGATTTTTCCAGGATTACTCCCTCGTTTTGCAGGCCTTCCAGCTGACTTACGTCAACACGCTCGCTCAATCCTAGCTTTTAATGTTTCAAATACAGAAAGAAGAGAATTGTTCAACCTTTCTTCTTATAGTGCTGCCTGGGGGTATGATTTTAGATATAAAAACACACTTTATACTATTCGAGTTCCCAATATTGAATACAATGCTATTGCCAGAAGAGCAAAATTGCTGGCACTTATTGATAGTAACGCCCTGCTAAAAAATATTTTTGTGGATGGGTTAATTATCTCGGGGAGTGCGGGTCTATTTTATTCGCGACAGAAAGCCAACCAGGTTCGAAACATTCGTGTAAATATTGAAGAATCTGGATTAATAAGTGGCTTTATACGCAGTCCCTTACTAGACACTAATTTATTTCGATTTATAAAAGTTGATCTAGACCTATCAACAAAATACACATTCAAGAAAACAGCGTTAGCATTGCGCTTTTTTGCAGGTGCAGGTTATGCTTTTGACCAAACTAAAAATCCCGTTAATCGGTTTAACTTACCACTATACAGACAGTACTTTGCCGGAGGTCCTAATAGTATGCGAGCATGGGGGCTTCGAAAATTAGGTCCTGGATCCACGATACAGGAATATGGAAATAAAGGATTGCCCGAACGCTATGGGGATTTACAATTGGAAGGTAATATTGAATTTAGATTCCCCTGGTTTTCCTTGGCTGGCATGCAAGTCAATGGTGCCCTATTTGCCGATATGGGTAATATCTGGTATCTAAAAAAGGCAACTGGAAGAACGCCAGAAGAAATCTTTTCCCTACGTCGATTGGGTAAGGATCTTGCAGTTGGAGTTGGAACAGGACTTCGATTAGACTTTACCTATTTTGTGATACGACTAGATTATTCAATTAAGGCAAAAGATCCAAGCCCCTCTCCTGCAAGTCAAAATTTTCAAAACAAATGGTTTGGGTATCCAAGACTTCAAGATATGGATCAGTTTCAGCTTGGGATAAATTACCCATTCAACCTATAGCCACTAATTAGTAGTAGCAAAATTTGCTATAAAGGTTTCTATGGTGTACGCTGCAGTAACTTCAAATTCTCCAATGCGCGTTCGTCTTAATGAACTTAAATAGGCTCCACATCCTAACGCTTGCCCCAAATCATTTGCAAGACTTCTTATATAGGTACCTGTTGAACATACTACTCGAAATTGTAATTGGGCTTCATGCAATTCCAGCACTTCAAAAGCGTAAATATGAACTGCCCTGGGCTCCAGCTTCACCTCTTTTCCTTTTCTGGCTAATTCATATACACGTTTTCCATCCACCTTGATAGCAGAGTGAGCTGGAGGGATTTGCTGAATGGGACCCGTAAAGCTCGGTAAATGCAATTTTATCTGGTCCAATGTGATTTGATCAGTTGGCTTAAAATTGATGGGCTCACTTTCCAAATCATAGGTGGGCGTTGTTGCACCCAAGGTGATAGTGCCAGTATACTCTTTTTGTTGCGCCATATACTGATTAATTCGCTTAGTGAATTTACCAGTACATACAATTAGTAATCCGGTGGCCAGCGGATCCAGTGTACCCGCATGTCCAATTTTGCGAATGCGAATAAGATGACGAAGTTTCCGAATCACATCAAAAGAAGTCCAGCCCAATGGCTTATCAATGAGTAATACAACTCCTTCTTCAAATTGCGTAGAAGTATAAACCATAATCAGTAGGCCCTTGCAAATAATACCCGCTGCGTAGAGGGCTTTCCCGTTAAAATACAGACGCCATTTTCGGCAGGGTTATTTAGTGGTATGCAGCGAATAGTAGCCTTGGTTTTTTCTTTGATTGCTTCTTCTGTTTCAGGCGTACCGTCCCAATGCGCTGCAACAAATCCAGTTTTAGCGTCCAACACATTTACAAATTCTTCCCAGGTGTTCACTGGCGTTATGTGTGCATTTCTAAACGCAAGGGCCTGGTCATACAATTGTTGCTGGATGTCTGTTAGTTCTTGTTGTATAATAGCAATGATATCATCCAATGGAACGGACTTTTTTTCCTTGGTATCTCTTCTTGCCAATTCTGCTACTCCTTGCTCAAGATCACGAGCCCCAATAGCAATACGTAGCGGCACCCCTTTCATTTCGTATTCTGCAAACTTCCATCCGGGTCTGGCCTGATCAGAGTCATCATATTTAACGCGAATACCCACGTTTTTTAATTCTTTTACAATAGTATTCACCTTTTCATCTATTGCAGACTTTTGCTCTTCACCTTTATAAATGGGTACAATCACCACTTGTAAAGGAGCAATACGAGGAGGCAAAATCAACCCATCATCATCACTGTGGGCCATCACTAATGCGCCGATCAAACGTGTGCTGACACCCCAACTAGTTGCCCAAACGTAATCCAGTTTGTTTTCACGGTCACTGAATTTTACATCAAAAGCTTTTGCAAAGTTTTGACCCAAAAAATGAGAGGTACCAGCCTGCAATGCCTTTCCATCTTGCATGAGCGCTTCAATACAGTAGGTTTCCTCAGCGCCGGCAAATCTTTCATTGGGGGTTTTGATTCCTTTAATGACCGGTACAGCCATCCAATTTTCTACAAAGTCAGCATATACCTCCAACATCTTTTCTGTCTCGATAATGGCTTCAGCCCGAGTAGCGTGAGCAGTATGTCCCTCCTGCCACAAAAACTCTGCAGTGCGTAAAAACAAACGAGTTCGCATTTCCCAACGCACCACATTAGCCCATTGATTAACTAATATGGGAAGATCTCGGTAAGATTGAATCCAATTTTTGTACGTATTCCATATAATGGCTTCACTAGTTGGTCTAACCACTAATTCCTCCTCCAATTTAGCCTCCGGGTCTACGATCAATTTTCCTTTTTGATTTGGATCTGCTTTCAAGCGATAATGGGTAACAATGGCGCACTCTTTGGCAAAGCCCTCAGCATTTTTTTCCTCCGCCTCAAATAAACTCTTTGGCACAAAAAGTGGGAAATAGGCATTGACATGTCCCGTATCCTTGAACATTTTGTCTAACGCATCACGCATATTTTCCCAAAGCGCAAAACCATAGGGTTTTATAACCATACAACCTCGCACAGCAGAATAATCAGCCAACGCTGCCTTTAGTACAAGGTCATTGTACCATTGAGAATAATCCTGCGCCCGGGGGGTTATGGCTTTACTCATGTAGCTTTAATTATGATAGGGTTCTTTACCTTTTTTTTAACAGCGGCTAATCAGGTCTTGGATCTAATTGCCGATATTTGTGTAAAGTCACAAAAGTAATAACTTCAACTATGAAAACCACTTTACCTTACTTCTTGCTTGTTTCGGTGGTTCTTCTTGCAAGTTGCACCACTGTTTATCGCACCGGACAAACGCCGGACGATGTTTATTTTTCACCCGCCAGACCTGAAGATGAGTACCTGGTGCAACAGCGTCAGGAAACAAGACGGTATCGAACCGTTGAGGAAGATTATGAAGATCGTTATTTAAGAATGCGTGTAAGAGATCGGAACCGTTGGGATGAGTTAAACAATTGGTATGCCTACGAAAGGTGGACATTGGGTTTCAACTCTTATTTTACCCCTGCGTTCAACCCTTTTGTTTCATGGAACCACTATTACAATCCTTACTACTTCAATACCCCCTACTATGGATGGGGCTTAGGCCAGTCTGTAACAGTGAAACAGCTGTATACCAAACCAAGAACTTTTGATTTAAATAGCTATCAGCAATTACCCGTTAACTTAAAAACGGTAAGAGCACAGACAGGGTCCTATGCTGTCAGCCCACTTATCACTGTGCATACTGGACGAACTACCAGTATGCCTAATCGCGGAAATGCATTACGTGAAGCATTTGGCGTAAGCGCTCCCGCTGGTAATTCTACTTCCCCTTCCTCGCCCAGTTCCTCCTCCTCTTCTTCACAAGGAAGTACCGCGCCAGTAAGAAGATTTTAATTGTCATTACGCTATGCAAAAACTAAGGTTTGCTATTGTGTTGATGCTTATGCACCACCATTCCTATTCGCAGGAACCTGCCGATATGCTTCGCATGGCATGGACAGATCCGACCGGCACTGCCCGACAACAAGCAATTGGAGGCGCTATGGTATCACTGGGTGGTGATCTGACTGCTGCATTTACGAACCCAGCCGGATTAGCCTTTTACCGAAGTGGAGATTTTGTATTCACCCCCTCCTTTACACAACTTAACAACAACAGTACTTTTAAAAACACTACAACGGCTTCTAAACGTAGTGCGCTAGGACTTGGTTTAACTGGGTTCGTAGCTGCCTCACCTACTGATAATAAAAAAGGATCAGCTGCTGTAGCCATTGCATTGAATCGTACAGCCTGGTTTGGAAACAATCTTTTATATCGCGGCTTGAACACTACTAATTCGTATTCTCAAAAATACCTGGAGGAAATTGCTGGTGTTGGAGATGCCAATTTGGTTGCCAGCAAGTATCCCTTTGGAAGTAGTTTAGCCTTTAATACCTACTGGATTGATACAATTGCTGGAGGCACTACTGGTAATTTTAGGTACCAATCGCGTGCACCTATTGGAACAGGTTTGTTACAAGAAAATGAAATGGTAAGCCGCGGCGGTTTATCTGAGCTAGCCATTGCGGTAGCGGGTTCAAGGCAAGAAAAGTTTTTTTATGGCTTAACACTTGGTATTCCATTCCTACAATTTGAAAGAACTTCCACATTTACAGAGGCAGACGCAACTAAGGCATTTAACAATTTCAACTATGCCACTTACCAAGAATCCCTTCAAACTAGTGGAAGTGGTATTAATTTAAAAATGGGATTTATTTATCGGCCAGTTCCCCAATGGAGAATTGGATTAAGTATTCACACCCCCACGTTTTTGCGCCTGACAGATAAGTATAACGCCTCAATTACTACAGATACAGAAAATTACAAAGGCGTGCTCACGCAATCCTCCAAAGAGTTCACCAACGGAGAAGATGCCGAGTATAGTTATTTACATTTTACTCCTTTTCGCATGATGGCTGGGCTTTCATTTGTTATTCGGGAAGTTGAAGACATTTCAAAACAAAAAGGGTTTATCACGGCTGATATAGAATGGGTAAATTATCCCGCTGCTGCATTTAAAGCAGATCCGTCTCTTCTGGATGCTGCGGAGGAAAAAGCTTATTACAAAAAACTGAATACCGTAATTGACGCGGCTTACCGTTCTGCTATAAACCTGAGAATGGGAGGTGAATTAAAATTTACCACTTGGATGGCAAGAGCAGGTATGGCTTACCTGGGGAATCCGTATAACAACCTACGAGGAGAAGAAGGGAGTCGATTTCAATATACTGGAGGGATTGGTTACCGAGATAAAGGCTATTTTATTGACCTTGCATACAGCAGGACCCTGGGAAAAGATATTCATGCTCCCTACAGGCTTTCGCAACAAGCTTTTGACTTAGCGCGTATACAACAAAGAGGTACCCGTTTATTGTTGACCCTGGGAGTAAAATTCTAATCACTCTTTAAATAGCGCCACTTCTTTCCTGATGGGACCGTTTGGGCTGTCTTGTCGGATATATCCTCTATACATCCCCTCCGTGCAAAAGGGCATAGCAATATTACCATCCTTGTCCACTGCTATTAATCCGCCATCACCACCAAGTGCTGGCAACTTTTGCATCACCAACTGATTGGCTGCCTGCTCAAGTGTTTTACCACCATATTCTACTTGATCACAAATTGATTTGGCCATTACCAATCGTATAAAATACTCCCCCCATCCTGTACAACTAATCGCAGCTGAGGAATTGTTTGCGTAAGTGCCCGCTCCAATGATAGGAGCATCTCCAATTCGCCCCCATTTTTTATTGGTCATACCGCCAGTGCTGGTTGCTGCAGCAAGATTTCCATGCTTATCTAAGGCTACAGCACCCACCGTGCCATATTTTTCCTTCCTACGCGCTAGTATATCATCCATGGCAACAGGTTCCTGCATTTTTTTTAACAGCTCCAATGAATCAAGTTGACGAGCACGTTCCAGCGACCGCCATCGCTGAGGAGTATAAAAATAGGAGGGGTCTACTATTTCAACTCCTCTTTCCTTAGCAAATAGTTCAGCGCCAACTCCACTTAGCATTACATGTTCGCTTTTTTCCATAACAGCACGTGCGGCAGTGATGGGATTGCGAATAGTGGTTACTCCTGCCACGGCTCCCGCTGCCAGTGTTTGTCCATCCATAATAGCAGCATCTAATTCATTTCTTCCTTGGTTGGTAAACACCGCCCCTTTACCTGCATTGAAAAGTGGATTGTCTTCTAAAACACGAACGGCAGCTTCCACAGCATCCAAGGCCTTACCCCCCTTTTGCAAAATTGCCTGCCCAGCTGATAGTGCCTGCTCCAATGATTCCTTATATCGCTTTTCTTGTTCAGGCGTGCTTTGACTTCGTAGGATAGTACCTGCTCCACCATGAATCACTAATACGTAACGATCCTGTGCAGCAATAAAAGATTGCGTCAAATTACCAATGAAAAGAAAAAGAATAACTAGTAGTACCCGCATGGCTTTGTTTTGTACAATATTAACCATTTGTCCCAACCCCTTTTCCTAATTTTACACACAAGATTTTTTTTGAGGAAAGCTATTACCATACTACGAGGGGTCCTACTATTGGTGCTTGTTCTGCTGACCCTTTTTTATATTACCTTCCAGTTGCCTGTGGTGCAAGACAAGCTAACGGGATATGTTGCTGACTATCTTTCAACCTCCCTTCAAACAAAAGTGAAGATCAAACGACTTCGCTTTCAGTTTTTCAACCACTTTTCTATAGAGGATTTTTATATAGAGGATCAGGAAGGCCACCCATTATTACAAGTCAGCAAATTAAATCTTGAATTGAATGGACTCCCCGGATGGGAGGATAGCACCGTAATTGAAAACATAGCTGCAAAAGGCCTAAAAGTTCACTTACAACGGTCAGACAGCAATTGGAAACACCGTTTCTTGTTAGACTTTTTCAATAAGCCCACTTCAAAAAGCAAGAGACCCAAGCAATCCAATTTGCAGTTACACCTAAAAACCGCACTACTAGAGGAAATTGAATTCCTTCAAACAGATAACTGGGAAGGGCAACACATAAAAGCCTCATTGAAAAAACTTGAATTAAAGGCTAATCCTTTTACACTTGAAGATGGAAATTTCGAAATCAACAAATTGGCCTTATTAAATCCAGCTGTAGAGATACGCGCGTTCACTGGAAGAAAACCACAAGACGCAAAAAAACAACCACCAACAAAGCAGGCTTGGGAACTAGACGGAAAAAGGCTTTATATAAACGCATTTGAAATAGCAGGTGGCAGTTTTCGATTTGACGATTCGACTGATTTACCTAAAGTTGGATTTGATCAGCATCATATTGCCATTAGTGGCATTACAGCTTCCTTGCGTAACTCTTTAATGGCAGGAGACACGCTACAAAGCAAATTAAAAATTAGTGCAACTGAAAGATGTGGCCTACAATTACGAAGTTTAACTGGTAATTTTTTTCTATCTCCCCGAAGTTTATCGCTCAAAGAATTCAGCTTAGCAACCAACCAGAGCATCCTTCAAGATCAACTAGAGCTTTCCTTTGAAAAATTAAGCGACTGGGAAAATTTTGGAGAACGCGTTTTTATCAAAGCTAATCTTAACCAATCCCTTATTAGTGCAGCAGACCTCGGTTATTTTATTCCCACATTAGCGCAAAAGAGTGGTTCATTGCAATTAGCAGGTGACCTACGCGGCACACTCAATGATTTCACCATTCAAAATTTAGCAATACAGACCGCATCAAACTCATATATAGCGGGTGCGGCCACTGTAAAAAATTTGATACGTAAAGCATCTTTTACCTACTCCCTTCAAATTAAACGTAGTCAAATTTTAAGCAATGAAGTCAGTAACTGGTTGGCACCCGCAACATCCACTGTAAATACAGCACTTAGACAATTAAAATATCTCCGTTTTAATGGAACCATCCAGGGCAATAGTACTTCTTCTCAATTGAATGGGGTAGCAACTTCAGGCCTTGGACCCCTAAAAACCCAACTTCGTATCGACTATTCATCACAATCATTGCTACAATATGCTGGGAGTGTGAATTTGAAACAATTTGAGCTTGGAAAATTAATGGGGATGCCTGCATTAGCTTCTGTTAGCGGGACTATTCAATTCAATGGCAATGGATTGGGAGAAAAAAATACAGCTGCTACAGCATCCGCTATGATAGAGGCTGTTACGTACAATAGATATACGCTAAAAAATGTTGAGTTGCTAGCGGAACTGAATCAAGAACAAGTTGAACTGCGTGCCGCTATTGACGATGAAAACTTAAAAACGGGACAACTGATTGCCCGGATCAATTGGCAACAAAATGAACCCTCCTACCAATTAACTGGACAAATAGAAAAACTAAACTTCAATGCAATTGGCATTTCTACATTGCCTATTCAGGCTAAGGGGTACTTCACTGCCCATTTCAGCGGTAACCGTATAGCTGACCTGGAAGGCAGCACAAATTTCCGCTCTTTAACAGTTCTACACAATGAAGAATTACTGCCAATTGACTCGTTACAAATTTTAGTACGTAATAGTGCTGGTAATAAAAGAATTGAAATCAACACCAATGAATTACAGGCTTGGATTGATGGTACGTTTAAGGTGAACGAATTGCCTTCATTGACGCAAACCATCCTACACCGCCATTACCCTTCTTTTTTCCAAAGCCCTACATACAAAAGCGAAAACAATCAATTCCGTTTTGAGATAAACACACAATTAATAGATCCTTTTCTACCCTTATTTGCGCCCGACCTCACAGGATTCAATAATAGCAAACTACAAGGCCAATACAATGACAAGACTGCAGTATTTAGCGCCACTGTTGCAGTTCCACAATTTCGATTTCAAAATATGGGAGCAGATAATTTCACGCTGCAATTAAACAGTATTGGTGACTCCCTCTTTGTACTAGCAAAAGCAGGCGCCATTCAATTAAATGACAATATTCAACTTCCCCCGGTCACATTAATGATTGATGGAAAAAATAACGCCTCAGCTGTTTCCATTCAGACTGCTGCTGACAAACGGGGGCAACGGGTCAACCTGAATAGTGTAATTAGAAATTATAAAGATGGGGTTGAAATAGATTTTACCCCCTCAGATTTTACCATCAATAGTAAATTATGGACCCTCAGCGAAGGAGGAACCTTGGTGCTGCGAAAGAATAGTCCCATCAGCGGTTATCTTAAACTCGCAGAGGGCCAACAAGAGATTATCGTTAAAACACTAGATAAAAATTCAAGCGAAAAAGATAATCTACTGGTCAGCATACAAAATGTAAATCTAAATGACTTCTCTGCTTTTGTATTACCTGATAATAGACTAGAAGGTTTACTCAGTGGTGATTTTTTTATAAAAGATCCACTTAATGCTCTTACTTTAAAAGCAGATAATATCAGCACCAAAATGTTGCGACTTGACAATGATTCTATTGGTGAATTGGGGGCTTCATTGACCTATGATAATCAATTGAAGGAATTAAAGGCAACTGGCAAAACAAAAAATGAAAAAGAATTTATTGGTTTTGATCTGTCACTTTATTTTAACGATTCGCTGGCAACAAAAAATAAAATTGATTTACAAGCGCGCTCCTATCCTATAAATATTTTAGAACGATTCCTCGGTGACCTTTTCTCTGATATTACCGGGTATCTGACCGGAGATGTTTCAATTGTTGGCGACCTGGATCGACCAGGTGTCTTAGGTAAAGGCAAGCTTACACAAGCGGGATTACGCGTTAATTATACGCAGTGTTATTACAAAATTGAAGACCGTGAACTGGAACTAACCACTTCTCGCATCGACTTAAATGGACTTGTACTTCGCGATACGGTTACGGGCAATCCCATTTATCTCACTGGCGGCATTGATCATGAATCTTTTTACAATCTTTTTTATGACTTAGATATCGCTACCAGAAAACCAGGTTCAAGTGGGACTACTGAAAATAAACCTGTTCAACTACTCCGTACCAGTGCAGCGGATAATTCACTTTTCTACGGGGACATAAAAGGAACGGCATTACTGCAACTAAGAGGTCCTGAATCCGATATGGTAATGACCTTGAATGTAGTAGCTTCTGATAAAGACAGTAGTCGTTTTACTTTGCCACCAGGCATCAGCCGCGAAAGTGGTATCGCTGACTTTTTGGTGGAGCGTAAATATGGGGAGGATATGTTGGGAGAAAAGAAAAAAAACAATGGGGATAATATTCTCTATGATGTTGAACTAACAGCTAACCCCTTAGTGGAAGTAAAAGTGATACTTGACGAATTAACAGGTGATGAAATCAAAGGAAATGGTGCCGGAACTTTTAAAATTCGTTCTGGCACTACAGAACCACTCACACTTCGAGGAAGATTTGATATTGAGGAAGGAGATTACCTCTTCACCTTTCAATCTTTTTTTAAAAAACCATTTGAAATTAGAAAAGGAGGCGATAATTACATTGAGTGGTCAGGTGACCCGTATGATGCCACGATTCGTTTTGAAGCCATGTATCGTGCAGAGCGCGTCAGTTTTGGCCCATTAGCCAGTGTGCTCAACCTTACTTCAGATATTGGAAATGCAAGAAGCGATGTTTTTGTGGTAGCTCGGTTAAGTGATAAACTTTTTAAACCCACCATCAGCTTTTATCTTGACTTTCCTCCTAATAGTGTTGCCAACACAAGCCCTGAGTTGGGATTACTATTGAAACAATTGCAGCAAAACAGCAACGAACTTAATAGACAGGTTACCTACTTGATTGTGTTTAACAGTTTTGCCCCCAATGAATTGGGTGGTGCATTAGCAGGCGCCGGCGTAAATGTGAATACAATTTCCGGCATTCTCCTATCGGTTGTAAGTGATCAAATCAATAAGTTGTTTACCAATTTACTGAAGAGTGATAAGTATCGAATTAATTTAAATACATCGCTCTACAACCGAAACTTATTGGCCGCTGCAGGAAATACCCTTTCTTTAGGAAGCAATGTCAATTTTTCAATTGGACGTTCGTTCTTCAACAATCGGTTCACTATTTCTACTGGATTGGGTATGGATGCACCGCTGGGTCAATCACAAGCCTCATCGCTTCAACAAAGCATATTACTCTTACCGGATGTTACCATGGAGTGGTTGGTAAATCCTAGTGGTACCATTCGGGTGTCCTTCTTTTACCGCACCAATGCGGACTTTTTATCGGCAACCACCAATTCCGCAGCAGTCAGATCCAGAAGGGCCGGCGGAAGCCTTTCTTACAAGAAGGAATTTGATAGATTAGGAGATTTATTTAGAAAAAAGAAGACCGCTATAAATTAAGTATTGATTTTCAATTTGTTGCAATGAATAGCTGCTTGTTTTCGTCAGCATTTCTCATTTGATTTGCTTATTTTTTTTTGAGCCTAAAAAGCAGTTTCCCTAAAAGTTCCCCACCTTATCCTAACACATTACTTTTCAGGGCCTAGTTTCAGGATAAATACCTAAATTTATAAGCGAATATTTCCTTTATTTGCATGCGAAAACCAAATTACTATGCTTAAGAGAATCCTCTTTTTGTTAATGGTCAGTCTGGCATCAGGTTCCCTGCTTTATGCGCAGGTTACAACCGCAGTGTTAACCGGTGATGTTAAAAGCAACTCCCGTGAAGCACTTGTGGGAGCCACTGTGATTGCCACCCACCTGCCTTCCGGAACCAAGTATTCAACTGTTTCACGTGCCGGCGGACAGTACAACATTCAAAACATGCGTGTGGGCGGACCCTACTTAATTGAGGTCAGCTTTGTTGGCCACAAAGCCGAGAAGTATGAGAATATTTTTCTACAATTAGGCGAACCCTTTTTGTTGAAAGCAGAATTAACCAACGCATCAGCAGCATTGGAAAATGTGGTGGTAAGTACTAGAAGAAATGCAATTCTGAATGCTGGAAGAACCGGGGCTGTCACCAATGTTGGTACACGCCAGATCAACCAACTCCCAACTATCAGCCGTAGCTTGAATGACATTACACGTGTTACACCACAGGCAAATGGTGCTTCTGTGGGTGGTGGTAACTATCGTCAAAATAACTTTACCGTGGATGGTTCTGATTTCAACAACAGCTTTGGAATTGGATCTAATCTGCCTGCAGGTGGCGCCCCCATTTCACTGGATGCTATCGATGAAATTTCTGTAAACATCACTCCCTTTGATATCAGACAATCTGGATTCATCGGATCTGCTATCAATGCGGTAACGCGCGCTGGTACTAACACATTCAGCGGATCTGTTTATAACTATTTCCGTACAGAAAAACAGCGTGGTGATCAAGTTGAAGCTTCTAAGTTTTTGCGCCCCGTTGAAGAATACAAACAATATGGCTTCCGCATGGGTGGACCCATCATTAAGAATAAGTTGTTTTTCTTCTTGAACTACGAAACAGAAAATCAACCAAAGTCTATTCAAAACTTTTTTGCTGCTACTGCAGCTGCTCCTTACGGAAGTGCCCCTAATATTGTTCGCCCTACGGCTGATTCTTTAAATTATATTAGTCAATTTTTACTTGACAAATATGGATACGTAACTGGACCATATCAGGGTTATGTGCCAAATATCGAGCGTAAAAAATACCTGGTGCGTTTGGACTGGAACATCAATAGCAAACATCGCATGAACGTTCGCTATAGCCAGGTTGAGGGTGGTGAACCATTTACGCCTAGTACTTCCGTATCGGGTTCTAACGTGAACTACACCAGTACGCGTACGGCAAGTACCTCTCAATGGTTTAAAAATTCAAACTATTTCCAAGGCGCTAATCTTTATTCATTAGCTGCTGAATTGAATTCCTCTTTTGGAAAGGTATCTAACACACTTCGTGCTACTTATACTTTCCAAAACGATTCTCGCTCTACTGATAGTCAGATCTTTCCTTTCGTTGACATTCTCAGTAACACCGGAGGTGTAACTGGACCTGCTCCCTACACCTCATTTGGATATGAGCCATTCAGCTTTGGTAATCTTCGTCAGGTAAAAACGTACTCTGTAATTAACAATACCACTTGGACAAAAGGTATTCACAATTGGACCGTTGGTGGCCAATTTGAATTGAGTGAGACTGTGAATGGATTCCAACGTTTTGCAACAAGCTATTATGTTTTCAATACTTGGTCAGATTTTGCTAATGGTAATAAGCCTCGCGACTTTGCTATTACCTACTCTTTGTCTAAAAACTTTGCCCCTGCGTTTTCTGCATTCAAGTTTGGTCAATACTCATTATATGGGCAAGATGAAATTGCAGTAAACAAGGACTTACGCGTAACACTGGGACTTCGTGTAGATCTTCCAACATACCCTGAGGTTCCACAAATCGTAACACACCCGCTTGTAGCTAAGATGTCATTTGCCGCTGGTGAAACAATCAATACCGGTAACTTACCAAAGAACCGGTTGATGTGGTCTCCACGTGTTGGATTTAACTGGGATCTTTATGGAGATCGCTCTCTTCAAATCCGTGGTGGAACTGGAATCTTTACTGGACGTGTTCCTTTTGTATGGATAGTGAGCCAGTCTGGAGATAATGGAATGATCCAAGTAACTCAGTTCTGGAATGGTCAGGCCAACACACCTGGTCCTTTCAATCCTAACCCTGCTGCTTACAGACCTTCTGTAGTTCCAACTGCCGGTACCATTGTACCTGGAAGTATCACTGCCCTAGTTGAAGATTTTAAGAATCCTCAAACTTGGAAAACTACCCTAGCTATCGACACTCGTCTTGGCAAAGGTGTTGTAGGAACATTGGAAGCCATCTTTAATAAAGATGTGAACACAGCTATTTTCCGCAACCCTAATATGATTGCCCCTGCTGCATTAAATATCGCCGGCTATCCTGACAACAGACCTGTGTATGGTACAACTAACCAAACTAGATTTATCAATACACTCAATAATGGTATTCCTCAAGCTGGTGCTAGTGGTGCCTTTAACACTGTTGTGCTTGATAATGGAAATCGTGGTTACTACTTCTCCTTAACTGCTAAACTTGAAAAATCTTACAGTAAAGGATTCGCTTGGTCAGTTGCTTACACAAAATCAATGGCCTCGAATTTATTTGATGGTGGTGGTGACCAGCCTCTTTCTGCATGGCAGGGAACTGCAAACGTGTTTGGGCCTAATGCACCAATGCTGAGCTATGCTGACTATGTAATCCCTGATCGTGTAGTAGCAACGCTCTCCTACCGTAAAGAATACTTCAAAAACCTTGCTACTACCATTTCTGCTTTTTATAATGGTGGAATCAATGGTCGCTTCAGTTATGTATATGACGGTGACTTTAACCGTGATGGTGTACAAGGAAATGATTTGATGTACATCCCAACTGCTACTGAGGTACAACAAATGCTTTTTGGTGCTAATACTGTAAATGGTGTTTCTTACAGCCAAGCTAATCAACGTGCTTTATTTGAGCGTTATATCCAGCAGGATAAATACCTAAGAGCACATCGTGGACAATTTGCTGAGCGTAATGGCGCCCAATTGCCTTGGTTGAACAGATTGGATGTAAAAATTCTACAGGACTTATTTGCTAATATTAAGGGTACTAAAAACGTACTTCAGTTCAGCATCGATATTTTCAATGCTGGCAACCTGGTTGATCCAGGATGGGGTAAATTAAAAACCATTAATAATAGCCGTGTATTAGCTATAACCAATGCTACTGCCCTGGTTCCTGGCGGTACTGTTCTTCCAATTTACCGTTTGGCTAGTGCAAATGGTGACATTATAACCAAGACCTTCCGCGATAATGTGAGCATTGCTTCAACTTATTCTATCCAATTTGGCTTGCGTTACCTTTTCAACTAAGCAAACTGTTTACTACTTTAAAAAGGCCGCCCAACTGGGCGGCCTTTTTGTTTTACGCATTCCGGAACTTGTTGGACCAGCCCCATTCAAAAAAATGAGGCATAGCCTCCAGCCATGTTTCCAGGTTATGTTTACCTGTAGGAATTTCCAAATAAGCAAGATGCTCCCCTTTTATGAATCCTTTTTGCTCAAGTCCATGTAGTAAGTCTACTGTATCATCTATGGAATCTATGATTCCATTTTTATTTCGATCGTTATTTTCATCTAGTCCACCACATTGGAAAAAAAAGCGAAGCTGTGGATTGTTACAGATTGTTTGCTGTACTTTTTGATGTATGATTCGGTGCTTACTATCTTGATAAATTGGGTCATCTTGATCAACACTTCTCCACCATAAGGAACCCGAAAAAACTCCCACCCTGCTGAAGGGTAAAACCTGGCCCCAAGCTAAATCAAATGCCGTCAACCCTCCTAAAGAAAATCCGGCAATTGAGTAAGATGAAAAAGAGTTGATACCTAAATTATCATTTAGGAGCTGTAATAGTTGATCCTTAATAAATAAAGCATGAAGGTCAGCCTTGGCGCCCCTTCCCATGTAATCAGGGGCCCCCACCACTCCATACTCCATTTTACGGTCTGAGCCAGCATGGATGGCAGCTATCACCAATGGACCATAGGCGTCTATTCGCCAGGCCTGTGTTAGCCATTGATTAAAGTGAACAGTGGGTAAATCCTGCCCGTCTAGTAAAATCAACAAGGAGCTGTTGGCGGTAGGTAATCCAGCAGCATGATAAATATCAACTTGAACCACTCGTTCCAATGAAGCAGCATAACATTTTACTTCTGACAGTGTTATCGAATTAGTAGTAACGCGAAGCACCTGCCAAAATTAACATTTAACAACCTACCGTCATAGAGGATTTGTTTAGATGCAAGCAAGCTACTACTTTCGAGGAACACCCTGTTTATGCTTAAAATTGGAATTCTCCACGGAAGAGAAAGATCATTTCCCGAGGCCTTTGTTGCCCGGGTTAATAGTAAAAATGCTGCGGGTATTGTTGCAGAACCCGTGAAAATCGACAAAGCCATTCAAGGAGAATTTTCTGGTTACACGGTTATCATTGATAGAATTTCACAAGATGTTCCCTTCTATAGGACCTGGTTAAAAAATGCGGCACTAACGGGTACAGCTGTTATCAATAATCCATTTTGGTTTAGTGCGGATGATAAGTATTTCAATAATTGTTTGATGACGCAATTAGGTATCCCGGTGCCTAAAACCGCCATCCTACCTTCTCACCAATGGCCTGAAGACACCAATGAAGATTCTTTCTCAAACCTGCATTACCCACTTGACTGGAAAAGCATTTTCAATTATGTAGGCTTTCCTGCTTACATGAAACCTTTTGCGGGTGGTGGATGGAAAAACGTTTACCGATTGGAGAACGAAAAGGAATTCTACGAGAAACACAATGAAACTGGTCAATTAGTAATGCTATTGCAAGAGGAAATAATTTTTACAGAGTACTACCGTTGCTACTGTATTGGCAGGAAACATGTACGAATTATGCCTTACGAACCTCGTAATCCTCATCATTTACGCTACCAAGCCTCTTTTTCTCCAAGTCCAACACTATTAGCTGAAATGGAAAAAATAGTATTAACTATCAATCAGCAATTAGGCTATGATTTTAATACGGTTGAACTGGCAGTCAGAAATGGTATACCTTACGCTATTGATTTTTGCAATCCGGCTCCAGATGCAGATCGTGCTAGTGTAGGAGATGAAAATTTTGAATGGGTTGTAGAAACCACGGCAAACTTTGCTATTGAAAAAGCACAAGCACAAGCCAAAAATCCCACGCTTACATGGGGGGAATTTGTCAAAAAAAGTAGTCATGAACTTAAATTATAAAACTTTTACCATAGGCGTAGAGGAAGAGTACATGGTACTTGATCCGGTTACCTACGAACTAAAAAGCCATCAACAGCAATTGGTGCAGGCAGGTCAACAATTACTAAAGGATAAGGTAAAAGCAGAAATGCATCAAGCGGTAGTAGAGGTTGGGACTGATATTTGTGCTGACATAGAAGAAGCCTATCGTGACGTTTCTATGCTTCGAAAAAATATGAGTGCCATCGCAACATCCTGTGGATTTGCCATGGGCGCTGCAGGGACGCACCCCTTTAGTCATTGGCAAAGTCAATTAATTACTGATCATATTCGTTACAACGAAATTGTCAATGAATTACAAGAAGCTGCACGTAGTAACTTAATTTTTGGACTTCATGTGCATGTGGGGATGCAAAGCCGAGAAATGGCAAATCATATTGCCAATAGCACCCGTTATTTTCTCCCTCACATATTTGCCCTTAGTACTAATTCCCCCTTCTGGGAAGGAAGAAAAACCGGTTATAAATCATTTCGCACAAAAGTATTTGACAAATTCCCCCGCACTGGGATTCCTGACTCCTTTGATAGCATTGAAGCATACGATAATTATGTAAAACTACTCATCAAGACTAATTGCATTGATAATGCAAAAAAGATTTGGTGGGATCTACGCGTTCATCCCTATTTCAATACTGTTGAATTTAGAATCTGCGACATTCCCTTGACTGTTGACGAAACAATTACAATTGCAGCATTATTTCAAGCGATTTGCGCACGCATTTATATGTTACGGTCTAAAAATTTAAACTTTATCCAATACTCCCGGGCACTTTTAAATGAAAATAAATGGCGAGCAAGTCGATATGGGGTAGATGGACAATTAATTGATTTTGGGAAAGAGGAGGAAATAAATACATGTGCATTGATTCTTGAATTGGTAGACTTTTTAGATCCAGTGCTTGACCAATTAGGCAGTCGCGAGCGTATTGAAGGAGTAGAAAGCATTTTACAACAGGGGACCGGCGCTGATAGGCAATTAGCCATTTTTGAAAAAACTGGCGATCTCAAAGAAGTGGCTTCCTTTATCCATTCACAATTTTTGGCAGGTTTATAATTCTACTTTATGCAATTAAAAAACATTTTCTTGGTGCTTGGTATTGCCTTATGCTTTAGTGCTTGCACAAGTGAAAAGGCAGACTTGCTAGTATACAACGCAAAAATTTATACGGTAGACTCTCTATTTACTGTGACAGAGGCCATGGCCATCAAAAATGGGAAAATTGTAGCCACGGGTAGCGCATCCGCTTTATCAGCCCGTTACTCATTTGCTGAAAAATTAGATGCGGAAGGGAAATTTATCTACCCAGGTTTCATAGATGCACATGCACATTTTGTTGGCTATGCACTCAACTTGCTGCGTGTTAACTTGGTTGGTACTAAAAGCTGGGAGGAAATACTTGAAAAACTCCAAGATTTTGCAAAAGAAAATCCCACTGGGTGGCTTTTAGGTGAAGGATGGGATCAAAATGATTGGGCCGACAAAAAATATCCAGACCCCGTCCTACTTAATAAATTATTTCCAGACAGACCCGTGTTACTTACCAGAGTGGATGGCCATGCTGCAATAGCTAACCAATATGCCTTACAACAAGCTGGAATCAAAGGAGGAGAAACCATGACAGGAGGCGAAGTATTACTGGAAGGCGGTAAACCAATAGGTGTACTTATTGACAATGCGGTGGAACTGGTAAATAAAATTATACCACCAGTTAGTGAAGAAGCTTTCAATAAAGCAATCAAAAAAGCACAAGAAAACTGCTTAGCAGTTGGACTCACTACCATTGATGACTGCGGCCTTGATGCATCGGTAGTTGAACAACTAAAAATGTTACAAAAAAATGGCTCCCTGTTGATTCGGTTATATGTTATGCTCAGCGACAAGCAAGCTAATTATACCTATGCTGAAAAAAATGGTATACTCATCACCGATCGTCTCACTGTTAGGAGTTTTAAAGTATATGGGGATGGTGCATTGGGCTCTCGAGGGGCTTGCTTATTAAAAGAGTATAGTGACAGAGCAGGACATCATGGCTTTCTATTAAGCGATCCAACCCATTTTGATAGTGTTGCTAATTGGTGTAACAGGAATGGATGGCAAATGAATACGCATGCAATTGGAGACAGCGGAAATCGCACCATACTTAATACCTACGCACGTTACCTCACAACAGGGGATAATAAAAGATGGAGGATAGAACATGCACAAGTAGTAGATCCAGCAGACATTAATTTTTTTGGACAATACCAAATTATTCCATCCGTACAACCGACACACGCAACGTCAGACATGTATTGGGCGGAGGAGCGTCTCGGTAATGAGCGAATTTCTCACGCGTATGCATATCAGTCACTATTAAAGCAAAATGGCTGGATACCGCTAGGCACCGACTTTCCCGTTGAAGACATTTCCCCTTTTAAAACTTTTTATGCCGCCGTAACAAGAACCGACGCAAAAGGCTGGCCTGCCAATGGGTTTCAAATTAAAGAAGCATTGAGCAGGCAAGAGGCCCTAAGAGGGATGACTACATGGGCGGCTCGGGCTAATTTTGAGGAATCACAAAAAGGAAGTTTAGAAAAAGGGAAATGGGCTGACTTTGTGATTCTTGAAAAAGACTTGATGGATATCAGCCCAGCAGAAATACTAAGTACAAAAATCAGAAGCACCTTTATCAATGGAGAAAAAGTTTACAGTTCACAAAAATGATCACACACAAAACTAATAGGGTATTTCGTGTGGCGGTGTTGGACCTCTACCAGGGTGCTACCAACCAGGGTATGCGGGGTATTCAAACCATCTTAAAAAAATGGAGCGAAGAAAAAAACATCAACATACAAGTTGACTACTTTGAGGTGAGACTCAAGAAAGAAATCCCAGACCTTTCTTATCAAGCATACATTTCTAGCGGGGGGCCAGGCAGTCCATTAGAAAGTAGATACGAGGACTGGGATATAGCTTGGTGCAAATGGTTGGATGCAATACAACGATGGAATAGCGACCCCTCACAATTGAATAAAAAGTTTGTCTTCTTCATCTGTTATTCATTTCAACTAGCTTGCCGTTATCTAAACACGGGATTAGTTTGCAAAAGAAGATCAACCTCATTTGGAGTTTTCCCAATACACCTACAAGAAGTCGGAAAAAAAGAAATCATTTTTGAAGGACTCGAGGACCCATTCTACGCCGTGGACAGTAGAGATTACCAAATTGTACAACCACGGATGGACCAATTAAAAGAAATCGGAGGCCAATTATTATGCATTGAAAAAGAGCGGCCACATGTACCGTATGAGCGAGCTGTTATGGGCTTACGTTTTAACCCCTATTTAATTGGAACACAGTTCCACCCAGAGGCAGATCCGGAAGGAATGACACACTATCTGAATCAGGAGGAGAAAAGAAGAATGGTCATCGAAAACCATGGAGAAGAAAAGCTGAGAAACATGCTAACACACCTACAAGATCCAGATAAAATTAAATGGACACAAGCCCGTATCCTACCAAATTTTCTTAATCAAGCTTACGCAAGTTTAGCTGCAAATTGGAATTGAAATAATTGCCAATGATCCCAGCAATTAGACAACAGTTTAATAACGCCTTTACAGAAAAGCAGTACCAATTACTACTTAACTGGATAGAACAACAGTATCCTTCACAGCTGGATTTTAGAGTAGCAGAAACGCCTCTTTTTATATCGAAGCAATTCACAAAAGAGATGTTAGACACTTGTCAATACATCCTATCGGTCATACAATCTTCATCCTTCACAGCCCTTACAGATAAATCAATACCCCATCAACTACAGTTAAAAGGAAATGAGGGGAATCCCCTTTTCTTGGCCTTTGACTTTGGAATTTGCAAAAATGGATCCAAACAATTAAGCCCTCAGTTAATAGAAATACAAGGATTCCCATCGCTATTTGCCTACCAAGCTATTCTTGATGAAGCATATAGAGCAACCACTCCAATACCTGTTGAGTATACTACATACCTCAGTCAGTTGAATCCCAGCGACTATAAAAAGCATTTGAAAAACCTATTACTAGGAAATCACAAACCAGCTGAAGTTATATTATTAGAGTTATTTCCAGAAAAGCAAAAAACAAGAATTGACTTTGTGGTGACAGAAGAAATCACCGGCATCAAAACAATTTGTATAACTAAATTAATCCGAAAGGATAATCAACTTTTTTATTACAGGGGCAACGAGTTGCAACCAATTAAAAGAATTTATAATCGTTTAATTTTTGATGAATTACTCCAGCAGCCAGCGCCCATAAAAGCGGCATTGGCAACTATTCAAGGCAACCTAGCAGTAGAATGGTGTATACATCCGCACTGGTTTTATAGAATAAGTAAGTATACCCTCCCATTTTTACACCACCCAAATATTCCACCAACTTATTTCCTACACGAAATCAAACAATTGCCAACTGATTTAGAAAACTATGTCTTAAAACCACTTTTCTCATTTGCTGGCCAAGGAGTTGTATTGGACATCACTAAACCCCAATTGGAAAAAATACAAGACCCTGAAAACTGGATCTTGCAAAAAAAAGTAAGTTATGCTGATTGCATTGAAACCCCCAATGGATTTGCAAAAGCAGAAATACGATTATTCTATTGGTGGTTACCGGGAGGTGCCGCCCCAATTCCAGTCAATAATCTAGGTAGGATTAGTAAAGGAGCAATGATTGGGACCAGATACAACCTTGATAAAACATGGGTCGGCGGAACATGCTGTTACTTTGAGCAATAATTATGTCAAACACCTTCAGAGACTATTATAAGATTCTAGGGGTTGAACCAGGAGCTACTGCCATGATAATCAAAAAAGCTTGGCGAGAACGCGTTCGAGTAACACACCCCGATGTTAAGCAGGGAGAAGCACAAGAAATTTATAGTTTTCAAGAGATCCAAGAGGCGTATGAAACATTAAGCGACCCCATAAAGAAAGAAAAATACTTACAACAACGGTGGCTTCAGCAAGTATACCGATCTAAACCATTAGCTGCACCAAGTGATGCTTATGCCATCCTGCAGGCAATGATAGCATTTGAAAAAAAAGTTAACCGAATGGATAGCTATCGATTAGATACCGATTTCATCAAACAAACAATACTTTTCTTATTGGCTCCTTCCTCTGTTGCACTATTAAATACGGCTAACGATACTATACTAAACCAACAAATTACAGATCGGTATTTGCAATGTCTTACTAAATTACCCTTTGGCACGCAACAAGAACTACTAAAAAATATTTGCCGTCTGAATGATGTAACATGTCAGCAAAAGGTCAAACAGTACGTAGCTTCACAACAGTACAGGTGGGCCTCAGAAAAATATCAAATAGCACTTGCTGCAGTAGTGGTAGCCCTGCTTTGCTGCTTAATAAGTTGGCTCGCTTAAAAAAGTACCGGTACCTTTGCACCTATGCATTATTGCTCTGTTGAAAATATCTCTAAAAGTTATGGTATTAAACCGCTTTTTGAAAAACTAAGTTTTCATATAAATGAGGGGGATCGTATTGCTTTAATTGCAAAAAACGGAACTGGGAAGTCAACCTTATTGAAAATATTGGCAGGAAAAGAACAGCCGGAGAAAGGTAAATTTTGGATACACAAAGAGGTCACCGTTATATTCTTTGAACAAAACCCCTCGCTGCTACTTGACAAAACGGTAGCCGAAAATATTTTTTTTCATGACCACCCTGTGATGAAAGCAATTCAAGCCTATGAGTTTGCTACAGCCAAGGAAGATCCACAATTGGTCGAAGATGCTATCAGTAAAATGGATGAACTACAAGCTTGGGACGCTGATGCAAAAGTGAAGCAAATTTTAAGCAGGCTTGCTATAAAACATCTTGATAAGCCCGTGGGAATACTGAGTGGTGGTCAACAAAAGAGAATTGCACTGGCTAAAACCCTTATAGACATTGGATTTGGAAATAAAAAGGTGCTATTAATCATGGATGAGCCCACCAATCATCTTGATGTAGAAATGGTGGAATGGATGGAGTCCTATTTATGCCGTGAAAATACTACCCTTTTACTGGTTACACACGACCGCTATTTTTTAGATACCGTTTGCCGGGAAATATGGGAACTTGACCGGGGAAAGCTTTATACCTACCAAGGCGATTACGCTGATTATCTAGAGCGTAAAGCTGCCAGAATGGAAAGCGAATTGGCTACTGCCGCAAAAACCAGAAATCTTTATCGAAGGGAATTGGAATGGATGCGCAAACAACCGCGTGCAAGAACGGTGAAAAGCAAAAGTCGTCAAGATCGATTTGGACAAATTGAAAAAGAAGCAAAACAAAACTACCAAGAGCAAACCTTACAGCTACAATTAAAGATGAATCGACTTGGTGGAAAAATACTGGAATTAAAAAAGGTAACTAAAGCGTACGGCTCGCTTCCCATTCTTAAAGGATTTGACTATACATTTAAACGTGGAGAACGGATTGGCGTAGTAGGGCCAAACGGCGTAGGTAAGTCCACATTTTTACATGTGATCCAAGGACTTGAAGAGGCCGACAGTGGGAAAATCAATGTGGGGGAAACCATTGTTTTTGGATACTACTCACAACAAGGCCTGCAGCTAAAAGAGGATAAACGAGTAATTGAATATGTCAAATCAATTGCTGAAAATTTCCCCCTAGAAAAAGGCGGTTCGCTCACTGCTGCACAGTTTTTAGAGCTATTCCTTTTTGAGCCAGATAAACAGCACACATTTATCAGTAAATTAAGTGGAGGTGAAAAAAGAAGGTTGCACTTATTGTCTGTGCTGTATCAAAATCCTAATTTTTTGATTTTGGACGAGCCTACCAACGATCTGGATCTACCCACCTTAAGTGTGTTAGAAAATTTTTTGTTAGAATTCCCAGGCTGCTTACTCATTGTGTCCCACGATAGATACTTTATGGACCGATTAGTGGATCATTTATTTGTATTTGCCGGAGCAGGTGAAATCAAAGACTTCCCAGGTAATTACACCCAGCTAAGAGAAGAAAAAAGCGGTTTACTGCAAGCTCCCAAAGAAACACACAGCGAACCCTCCCAGCTGAATAACGGCTTGGAAATACCCCCAAAAACTAATACCGCGAACAGAATCAGCTACAAGGAAAGAAGAGAATTTGAACAGCTGGAAAAAGAATTAGGATCCTTGGGAAAATTGAAAGAAGAATTAACCAATAAGTTAAACGAAGCTAATCTACCCTTTGAATCACTGCAAGCAACAGCAGTAGAACTTGAAACGATAATAAATGACCTGGATCAAAAAGAATTAAGGTGGCTTGAGTTGAGTGAAAAATTATAGCACTACTCTTCCAGATAATCCAAATCCTTGTGAAAAGTTTCGCGCGTTAGGGCAGCAGCCAAAAGCGTAATTGCCATAATGATAATTCCTGTATAGATTCCTGCATCAACATACCCTAAAGAAGGAAAACGCTCCAACCATTTAAACAATGGTAGAATAAATATAGCAAGCATCCCTCTAACCATATTAGGAATGGTAGTAGCTGCTGTGGCTCTGAGATTTGTTCCAAACTGCTCTGCGCCCATGGTCACAAAAATGGCCCAGAAACCAGTACCGAAACCCAAACCTGCACATATCCAATACAACTGTGTGGCAGTACCTTCCCAAAGCATCGTAAAGTAAGCCACCATGAATAAGATGGTGATAGCATAAAAAATAAACAAAGCTTTTTTACGACTTTGAAGCTGTTGACTAATTAAACCAATTAAAATGTCTCCCAATGAAATGGCAGCATAGGCAAACATTATTGCCTTTCCTGGATCAATCTTTTCAGTAATTCCAAATTCTTTTGCGAAATCATTAGAAAAAGTAACCAATACGCCAATAACAAACCAAGTAGGAAGCCCAATCAATATCCCAAGCAAATAACGTTTGAAACGATCCGCATTGGTAAAGAACGAAAGAAAATTACCCCTTGCTACTTTTTGTGTCTTTACCTGATTGTACAGTCCTGATTCAAAAACAGAAATACGAAGCAGCAACAACAAAATACCAAGCCCTCCCCCAATAAAATAACAAGTTCGCCAGTCAAAAAGCTCTTTCATAAAATAAGCTAAAACTGCACCGGTAAGACCAATACCAGCTACCAATGAGGTGGCCACTCCTCTCTTTGCTTTTGGAACAATTTCCGCCACTAAGGTTATGCCAGCCCCTAATTCTCCTGCCAAACCTAATCCTGCAATAAACCTGATCCATTTGTATTGTTCTACCGTTTCAACAAATCCGTTGGCAATATTAGCCAGTGAATAAAGTATAATGGATCCAAATAATACGCTAAGTCTTCCTCGCTTATCACCAATGACTCCCGAAACAATTCCTCCGATTAATAAGCCCCACATTTGCCATTGCAGAATCTGCTCCCCGCTGGTTTTTACATCAGCTGGAGACAGCCCTAATGCCTCCAAACTTGGCACACGAATAATTCCAAATAGTAATAAATCATAGATGTCTACAAAATAACCCAGCGCAGCAACAACTACAGCCAGATTAAAAATGGAATGCTTTTGACTCATACACATCTTATTGTTTTTCCTCTGCAATTTTACCCCCTATCATTTTGAACAAAACGGGCGCTGTGGTTACAAAAACAATAGCCAAAACAATAACCTCCAGGTGCTCTTTCAAATCAAACCCAAATTGAGACAGTATCCATTTCTGAAGAAAATAGCCGGCGAAAATCATAGACACTACCCATGAGATTGAACCTACCACATTAAAAAAATGAAACTTTCGCTTATCCATCTGCACAATCCCCGCTACTATGGGGGCAAAGGTTCGTATCAGCGGGAGGAATCGCGCCCCAATTACAGCTAGTCCTCCATGTTTTTGATAAAAATCTCTGGCTTGAAAAAGATATTTTTTTTTGAATAGTAAGCGATCTCTCCACCCATACATAGCTGGGCCTACTTTTTGTCCAGTCCAATATCCTGCACTATTTCCAAAAATGCCCGCTAATGCAATGAGAACAGCAAGCACAAACAGATCAACCCATTCATTTCGGATGGTTCCCAACCCGATCAATGAAAGAAATTGATGCGCTAAGCCCGGAATTACTTCGCCTGCCTTTGTAGTAATAGTATGCGCATAGATTCCGGCAACAAATAATAGTGAATCACCCGGGAGAAAAAAACCCATAAACAGGCCCGTTTCAGCAAACACCACAAAAAGTAAAAGCCACAGCCCCCCATTTTCAACATAAAATTGAGGCTGCAACAAATTAGTCCAATGAAAAGAAGCCAGTAATGCTAAAAACATGCTACTATAAATTAATTAAGCTTGTTCCAATTCTCCTTCCCATTTACTCACAACTGTGGTGGCTAATGCATTACCTACCACATTTGTTGCTGAACGAAACATGTCACAAAAGTGATCAATTGGTAATATTAAAGCCACGCCTTCTGGTGGAATGCCAAACATAGAACAGGTTGCTAAAACAATGACCAATGATGCACGAGGAACGCCCGCAATTCCTTTACTTGTTAGCATGAGTACAAGCAGCATGGTAATCTGTGTTCCTAAGTCCAATTGAATACCATAAGCTTGGGCAATTGCCAGACTTGCAAAAGTCATATACATCATACTACCATCGAGATTAAAAGAATAACCCAAGGGCAATACAAAAGAAACTATTTTATTACGGCAACCAAATCGCTCTAACTCCTCGGTCAATTTAGGGAATACCGCTTCACTACTTGTTGTGCTAAATGCAATAAGCAAGGGAGTACCTATATGACGCAACAAACTGGTCATTCGTTTTCCAATTATTAAATAACCCACTGCCAACAGTAGCAACCAAAGCAATGCAATCCCAATTAAGAAATATAAAAAGTAAATGATATAAAATTGAAAAATCCCCAACCCTTTAGCTGCAACCACAGCTGCCAGTGCACCAAATACCCCATAGGGAGCAAAATTCATCACATACCCTACCATCTTTAATATGATGTGAGAAACTGCATCTAACGCCTTAATAACAGGCTTTGCCGTTTCTCCCATAGCGGTTGTAGCAACTCCAAAAAACAACGAGAATACAACTAGCTGCAATACCTCGTTTGTAGCCATGGCTTCCACAAAACTTCGAGGGATCACATGTTCCACAAATTTTTCTAGGGAAAACTCTTGCTTTTTGGTGAGGAGGTCTTTCACTCCCTCTGTATCCGCATGCGCTAAATCAATAAAGGTGCCAGGCTTTAAAATATTAACAAGCACTAATCCAATACTCAGCGAGACTAATGAAGCGGAGATAAACCACAACATAGATTTACCCCCTACGCGACCCACAGCCTTCAGGTCTCCCAATTTAGCTATCCCCACAACCAAAGTGGCAAATACCAAGGGGGCAATAATCATTTGCACCAACCGGATAAATACTTTTCCCAGCAGCTTAATCTGCGTCGAGAAAGCTTTGATAAAATCGGGAGAAGCATTGGTGTGGACCAGGTACCCTACTACAACGCCAAGCAACATGGCAAGAAGGATATATTGGGTAAGACGACTTTTAGGCTGCATAACAATTCGTTTAAATAGGCAAGAATTCGAAAATCGGTAAAAAAAATGGCAATGAAAAATTTACAAAATCGACTTGACGAGCGCTGTAAATTGGAATTGATTATCTTACCAGACAAATTACAATGAAATGTCAACTTCCACTTCAACCTTTAAACCTACGTTAGGCTTATTTGACGGCACTATGATTGTTGCAGGATCTATGATAGGATCCGGCATTTTTATTGTCAGTGCGGATATAACTAGAAATGTGGGAAGTGCAGGTTGGCTGGTAGCCGTTTGGTTACTCACAGGCTTTATGACCTTGATTGCAGCCCTTAGCTACGGAGAGTTGAGTGGGATGTTTCCCAAAGCGGGAGGCCAGTATGTCTATTTGAAAGAAGCCTACAACCCCCTTATGGGGTTTTTATATGGTTGGAGTTTTTTTGCAGTAATACAAACTGCAACTATTGCTGCAGTAGGTGTTGCGTTTTCTAAATTTCTTGCTTATCTGGTGCCGGAACTTGGTAATAATTATTTTCTCTTTGATGCAGGAATCACCAAAGTATATGCTGGGCAGTTGGTGGCCATTTTTATTATTGTACTGCTAACCTACATCAACTCGTGTGGAGTAAAAGAAGGAAAATTGATACAGACCATTTTCACCAGTGCAAAACTGATTGCACTCTTTGGATTAATCATATTTGGATTCTTATTGGTAAAAAACAGTTACTGGAGTCAAAACTGGGCAACAGGATTGCAGGCTGCGCAGGATTTGGGCACTAAGGATAGTGGAGGGAGCCTTTTACCAACATCGTGGACACCTATTGGAGGAGCTGCCCTAATGGGTGCCATTGCAGCGGCTATGGTGGGTTCTATTTTTAGCAGCGATGCTTGGAACAATGTGACTTTTATTGCAGGTGAAATGAAAAATCCAAAAAGAAATATTGGACTTAGCTTATTGTTAGGCACATTGATAGTAACGCTCATTTACGTTTCAGCCAATTTAATGTACTTACACGTTTTACCATTAAAGGATTTAGCTTTCCCGGCAGATGATCGAGTGGCTGTTGCAGCTGCAAACATTATTTTCCCTGCTTTTGGTACCACGTTAATTGCTGTATTAATCATGATATCAACTTTTGGATGCAATAATGGTCTTATAATGGCTGGAGCAAGGGTTTATTACACCATGGCCAAAGACGGATTATTTTTCAAACAAGCAGGAACATTAAATAAACAAGCTGTACCACAGGTTGCCTTATGGGTACAGTGTATGGTTGCTGCCATCTGGAGCTTAAGTGGTCGATACGGACAGCTCTTGGATATGATTTCATTTGTAGTGGTGCTTTTTTATATGCTCACCATTGCAGGGATTTTTATACTCAGAAAAAAGCAACCGAACGCAGACCGGCCCTATAAGGCAGTTGGTTATCCCGTATTACCAGGTCTTTATATGCTAATGGGAGCAGCATTCTGCATTTTGCTGATCATCTATAAGCCAGCCTTTACTTGGCCAGGGTTAATCATTGTTTTATTAGGGGTGCCGCTGTATTACCTGGCCCTAGCCCGTCAAAAAAAGGTTGAATAATCAAAAATTGAGAGTTTAGGCCTGCATTACTTATCTTAGAACTCCTAAAATCCAACGCATGAGCTTGTTTGCAAAAAAGCCCCTGGATCTAATCCTTTCCCAAGCGGCAGACAGTGAAAAAGGATTAAAAAGAACCCTTGGCGCCGGGAATTTAATTGCCCTAGGTATTGGTGCCATTATTGGTGCCGGATTATTTGTTCGCACGGCAGCAGCGGCCGGTCAGGCTGCTGGTCCTGCCGTTACACTTTCGTTTATTGTTGCCGCAATTGGATGCGCCTTTGCTGGACTTTGCTATGCGGAGTTTGCATCGATGATACCCATTGCAGGAAGTGCTTATGCTTACTCCTATGTAACCATGGGAGAACTTGTTGCCTGGATCATTGGCTGGGCACTTATTATGGAATATGCGCTTGGAGCCGCTACTGTTTCTATTGCATGGAGCGAATACCTAAATAAGCTCTTAGGGGGATCCATCCCCTATGAATGGTGTCACTCACCCTTTGAAAGTTTTACTGATTCGGCGGGTGTTTATCATGAGGGGATTATGAATGCGCCTGCATTAATAATTTTATTGGCTCTTACTTTATTGCTGATTAAAGGCACGCAAGAATCTGCCTTAGTAAATGCTGTAATTGTATTTATAAAAGTGGCCATTGTTATACTTTTTATTGCAATTGGCTGGCAGTTTATTCGTCCAGAAAATCATACGCCGTATTTGATTCCTGCTGATACGGCTCCTATTGCCGATCAAGCTGGAAAAATTATTGCGGATTATAGTGGCTGGAATAAACATGGATGGGGTGGCGTATTAGGTGGAGCAGCCATTGTGTTCTTCGCCTTTATTGGTTTTGATGCTGTGAGTACTGCCGCACAAGAAGCCAAAAATCCTAAACGTGATATGCCAATTGGCATTTTAGGTTCGCTTGTGATATGTACCATTTTATATATCCTCTTTGGTCACGTGTTAACAGGTGTTGCCCCCTGGACAGACTTTGTGGATCCTGAAAAAGGCCGTGAAGCTTCTGTAGCCTATGCAATCAGCACGTACATGACAAATTATGAATGGCTTGCCAATGCAGTGACTGTAGCTATCCTTGCCGGATTCTCCTCTGTTATTTTAGTTATGTTGATGGGACAAAGCCGAATTTTTTACACCATGAGTAATGATGGATTAATTCCCAAAGCATTTGGTGAGTTACATCCAAAATTCAAAACCCCTTACAAGTCAAATTGGATCCTATTCCTTTTTGTGGGTGGTTTTGCAGCGTTTGTACCCGGTCACGTAGCAGGCGACTTAACTAGTTTTGGAACACTCTTTGCTTTTGTGCTAGTTAGCATAGGCGTTTGGATATTACGTGTTAAATCCCCTGAAATCGAGCGTCCATTTAAAACACCATTGGTACCTGTTGTATGTACATTGGGAGCCGTTATTTGTACGGCTATGATTGTGGGGTTAGATATGCAAACATTGAAGGTTGCCTTCTTGTGGATGGGCATAGGACTTATTGTTTATTTTGCTTATAGCCGACAACATAGTAAGCTAAAGAAATAGTAGCTTGCAGCCCTGAATTTAACTTTCATGGGAAGAATTTTTGAAGTACGCAAATCGACCATGTTTGCCCGTTGGGACCGCATGGCCAAACAGTTCACCCGTATTGGGAAAGAGATTGTAATTGCTGTCAAAGCAGGAGGTACTGACCCCAACACTAACCCCGCCTTAAGACGCTGCGTCCAAAACGCCAAGAGCGTCAATATGCCTAAGGACCGTGTGGAAGCTGCGATCAAGCGGGCATTGGGTAAAGAAATGGCTAATTATGACGAAATTCTCTATGAAGGATACGGACCTAATGGTGTAGCCATTCTTGTAGAAACCGCTACTGATAATCACGTAAGAACAGTGGCAAATGTAAAATCACATTTCAACAAAGGAGGTGGGAGTTTAGGTAATAGTGGCAGCGTGGCATTCCAATTTAAAAAAATGGGAGTCTTCAAATTAAAACCAGAGGGACTGAATCCTGAGGAGTTGGAATTGGAACTTATCGATGCAGGACTGGAAGAATTAGGAGAAAGTACCGGTGAAAACGGTGAAGAGATTTTGGTACTGCGTTGTGGATTTACTGATTTTGGCAATATGCAAAAAGCACTGGAGGATCGGACCATACCCCCACTAAGTGCAGAGGTTGAATGGATACCCACAGTAACCGTACCTGTTTCTGACGAACAAGCAGAGGAAGTTAGTAAACTGATTGAAAAGTTAGAGCAGGATGATGATGTGCAAAAGGTATTTCACAATATGGCCTAGTAAATTTACTCTGCGATCATTTCTCGAATCACCTGTTCAATTTCTTCCGCATTGGGTTTGCTAAAATAATCCCCGTCACTGCCGTAAGCAGGCCGGTGTGCCTTTGCTGTTAAAGTGCGGGGTGCCACATCCAAATATCGATACCCCCCCTGCTCTTCCATTACTTTATTGAAAAGATAAGAAGCAGCACCGCCAGGCACATCTTCATCTACAAATAAAATTCTATTAGTCTTTTTTAAAGACTGTAAAGTTATTTGTGCTAAATCAAAAGGCAACAAGGTTTGCACGTCCACAATCTCACAACTAATTCCATCTTCTTCTAAAATAGTTACTGCATCTTGTACTATACGCAATGTAGACCCATAAGATACAATAGTGACATCAGTACCTTCCTTAATAATTTCAGGAACGCCAAGTGGTACTGTAAATTCAAGCAAATTGGTTGGCAGCATTTCTTTTAATCGATATCCATTCAAACATTCAATCACCAAACCCGGATCATTACTTTGGAGCAAGGTGTTATACATTCCAGCTGCTTGTGTCATATTACGTGGGACACAAACGTGCATACCTCTGAGTGAATGAATAATCATACCCATAGGAGAACCACTGTGCCAAATTCCCTCTAAACGATGCCCACGTGTACGCACAATCAATGGACAGGCTTGTTTTCCACAAGTGCGGTAATGAAGCGTTGCAACATCATCACTCAGGGGCTGTAAGCCGTATAACAAGTAATCCAGATATTGTATTTCAGCAATGGGCCTAAGTCCTCGTAATGCTAAACCAATTCCACTACCTATGATGGTAAGCTCGCGAATCCCCGTATCAAAAATTCTTTCTTTGCCATGTTTCTCTTGCAAACCACTAAAGCCCTGGTTAACATCCCCGATCTGTCCTAAATCCTCCCCAAAAGCAATCAGTCGAGGATTAGCAGCAAATTGCTCATCAAAGAAACGATTCAAGATTTCAAAACCATTGACCTGTGTGGGATCACTGCCATAGGCTGGTTTAACTGCAGTGATTTTCAACGCACTCTTCGGGCCCTCATCATATAGATAGCTGTTGTATAGTTTCTCCCCTTCATGTTTCAAGCTTCGGTAAGCAGCTTGTAAACTATCTGCCGTTCCATGGGGAGTTGCCAATTGAATAGCGCGATATAGCACGCGAAGTATATCTCTTCGTAGTGGGTCACGTTTAGCATCTAATTCAGCTGCAAGTTGACGCAGTTTTTCATTAATAGCTGGCATAGCCGCTGCTGAGCTATTAATGGTAGTCACCGCATGTTCAACTAATTGCTTGAGTGGCGTCAAATATGATTTCCAAGCTTGCTCTTTTGCAGTTTTTGCTTCTTCCTTTGCCGCTGCCTGGATTATAGCAACTTCATTTTCTTCTGCTAATCCATTTGAAAGCAGCCACTCTTTCATTTTTACTAACCCATCCCAATTTTTCTCCCATTCCAACCGCTCGGGGGATTTATACCTTTCATGACTACCTGAAGTAGAATGACCTTGTGGCTGCGTTATTTCTTCCACATGGAAAAGTACAGGGACATGTTGCTCTCTAGCTAATTGAATACCTTCTTCAAAGGCTTCACATAATCCAGCATAATCCCAGCCTTTGACACGCACCAAATGCAAACCCTTTTCTGTTTCGGTGCGCTGCATGCCTGCTAATGCCGCAGAGATAGAACCTTTTGCCGTTTGATATTCTCTAGGAACAGAGATACCATATCCGTCATCCCAAACAAATACTACCAATGGAACTTGAAGTACCGTTGCTGCATTTATAGTTTCCCAAAAATGCCCTTCGCTCGTTGAAGCATCTCCTATGGTTGCAAAACATACTTCGTTTCCTTTTTTTGACAAATGTGGAAATGAATGCAAGGCAGGAATATTCCTGAATAAACTAGATGCATGTGCCAACCCAAGGGCACGTGGCATTTGCCCTGCAGTGGGAGCAATATCACTAGAACTATTTTTAGTTTTAGTAACATCCAGCCACTCGCCAGTTGCATCTAAAAAAGGAGTAGCAAAAAAGTTATTCATTTGGCGCCCGCCACTGAAAGGTTCACGACCCAGATCAGCGTCAGCATACAATTGTGCAAATAATTGTTGGCCCGTACCCAATCCCGCAGCCAGTACAAAAGTTTGATCCCGGTAGTAGCCACTTCTGAAATCCCCAGGCTTAAAAAATTTAGCCATCGCTACCTGTGCTATTTCTTTTCCATCACCGAAAATTCCAAACTTGGCTTTTCCACTCAACACCTCCTTGCGCCCCAGCAGGCTGATTTCTCGGCTCAAACAAGCAAGCTTATAATCCCTTAAGACGCTGCTTTTAAACAGCTCAAAAGACAGTTTTTCCTGGCTGAGTGCTTCCATGGGCGCAAAATTAGGGAGATTAAATGGGGTTATGGTATTGCTAAAAAAGAGCGGTTAGCCCGTAGTTGCAGCTAATAGGCCCGTTTTTAATTATATTTGTAGTCAAATTCATCCTATTATGAAAAAGATATTATTTGCTGCCACCCTTAGCTTGTTTTCAATGGTGGCATTTGCCCAAACCAAGGTTGATGCCGTGGTAAAAATGAACACAGAAAAATATGATTTTGGAAAAATCAAACAGGGAGAGCCTGTAACTTATTCGTTTGAAATCAAAAACATTTCTGACAAACCGCTAGTAGTGGAGAACAGCTGGGCTAGCTGTGGTTGTACTACCCCAGAAAGAATTGCTGAACCTATTCAGCCTGGCACTTCTGCAAAACTAAAAGTACAATACAATGCGGCGGCTGTTGCCCCTTTCACCAAAGATGTAAATATCAAGTTTGCGGGTATTGACGAAGTTAAAACCGTAAAAATTACCGGTGAAGTTTTAAGCACGGAAGCCTTTGCAGAATTGCAGAAACAAGCTCCTAAAGCACCGGTGAAAAAGTCCTAATCACACCATCCGTTTTTATTATAAACCCTCTGCAACCACAGAGGGTTTTTTATTGTACTGTTATCGTATTAGCGTTAATTTTCCTTTCATAAGATAACCGTCTCGAAAACGAATCAAATAGAGATAGACGCCAGTTGGCAAGGGGGCTCCCTGGAAATTACCATCCCAAGATGTAATGCTATTGCCAGTAGAAAATACAAGCTGCCCTGCCCTATCAAATACTTGCACCGTTGCTCCATCTGCCAAATCCAAATTAGGAATCTGCCAACGATCATTTTTGCCATCTCCATTGGGCGTAAATGCCGTGGGGATATATAACTTATCAACCACATTCACTAAAACGGAGTCACGGCCAATACACCCTTTGTTGGTAGTCACGGTTAAAGTATATGATTGTGCTTGAGGTGGATCCGCAAGCGGCATAGCCGTTGTTACATCACTTAAATATAGCGGCGGATTCCAATTAAATAAATTACTAACTGGGCCATCAGAAGAACCTAATAATTGAACGGGACGGCCCGCAAACTTGGTGCGATCAGGTCCTGCATAAACCACTGGCTTTGGATAAATTTCAGCCAGCAATATATTCGATACAATTCTGCAACTGGAAATGCCTAATGATCCAGACTCAGCAACAGTCAACCGATATAGAAAATAGCCAGTAGTAGTTGGAGTTCGCACATATTGTAAAGCAGTAGCACTCGGTATATCAGTCCATGTTCGTGCCGTATCCGTGCTTACTTGCCATTGATAAGCAGGGCTGGTAAACCCTGGGGAAAGATTTCCTTGATAAAGCACTGGCAACTGATCATATTCACACAAACGAAAAGTATCCAATCCTGAGGGAGCGGTAGTACGTAAAGTAGGCCCGCAAGGCCTGAATTGAATATCGTCCAATGCCAAGTCATTTCCATTTCCACCAGGTGCATTATTGGTAATTCGTAAAACCACTGTATTAGTTCCTGCACCCGTAGTAAAATAAAATCCAAACGGCTCCCAGGTGGGTTGAGAAAACACCCCGATATCTCCTGTTGAGTATTGATTTAAAATGGCTCCAGCAGTTGACTCCACCCTGAACGTAAGATTTGGCTTTATCAATGCTGGATTATTTATGATATTCAACACCCATGCTGAAAATTCATACGTAGTATTCGGGCAAAGATTAGTCACTGTTTGTAGGAAAAAATCGCCGGGCGTATTGGATGCATTCACCATCATAAATGCACCGCCACCCGTATGATCTGCTGAAACGGAATGCCACTGACGGCCACAATTAGACTGAAAAGTTGTAATACTGTATTCGCCATCATTGGGGCAGGCACCAGTTGTTAACCGATAGCCTGGTGCTGTAAAAGAGTAATTAGCAGCCCCCGTTCCAAAATCAATTTTTAAAACTGGGTCACCCAAACTACCCGTACATAACTGAGCAAGCAATTTAGGCTGTTGAAGTCCTGCATAAAAAAACAGGACAAGCATTAAAATATAATGAGGGAGGCGCTTTGAAAACACGCACAAATGTAATTCAATAAAAATAACAGCTGTACTTACCTTTGTAAGATGCCAGCTATCTCCACCCGAGGCCAGCAGATGCCGCCCTCTCCTATTAGAAAATTAGTCCCTTTTGCAGAAGCTGCTAAAAAGAAAGGGATCAAAGTCTATCACCTGAATATTGGACAACCTGATATTGAAACACCCGCTGCCATTCTTGATGCCGTGAAAAAGGCAAACATCCCAGTATTGGAATATAGCCATAGTGCAGGCAATGAAAGCTACCGGAGAAAATTAGTGGATTACTATGCAACAGCAGGTATTTCACTTTCACAGAAGGACATTATGATTACCGCCGGTGGAAGCGAAGCTATTCAATTTGGATTTTTTGCATGTTTAAATCCTGGTGACGAGGTAATTGTACCAGAACCCTTTTATGCTAATTACAATGGATTTGCCTGTGCAGCGGGTGTGAAAATAGTCCCTATTACCTCCTCCATTGAAAACGGGTTTGCATTACCACCCATTGAATCTTTTGAAAAAGTATTAACCGCTAAATCCAAAGCAATACTTATTTGTAACCCTAATAATCCCACGGGTTACCTCTATAGCAAGCAGGAAATGGAGGCATTGGGAGAGCTTTGTAAAAAACATGATCTGTATTTATTTAGTGACGAAGCGTATAGAGAATTTTCTTACACGGGTTCTGCCATGAGCGCGCTTTCACTTAAAGGGCTGGACAAGCAGGTTGTGATGATGGATACTATATCTAAGAGATATAGTGCCTGTGGCGCTCGCATCGGAGCTTTTGTAACGCGTAATAAAGAGGTGTACAACACGGCAATGAAATTTGCACAGGCCCGCTTAAGCCCCCCTGGATTGGCCCAAATTCTAGGAGAGGCCGCCGTTGATCTCCCTGCTAATTTTTTTGACGGCCCTAAAGCTGAATATCAAGCACGCCGTGATTTACTAGTAACACGATTAAATCAAATGCCCGGGGTATTTTGTCCTAATCCCGGAGGAGCTTTTTACGCCATTGCTAGACTGCCAATTGATGACAGTGATAAATTTTGTCAATGGTTGTTAGAATCTTTCTCCTTTAATGGACAAACCTTGATGTTAGCTCCTGCCACCGGCTTTTATGGCACGGCAGGGCTGGGAAAACAAGAGGTTCGTCTGGCATATGTATTAAACCTAGCATCTATTGCTGCTGCCATGGATTGCTTAGCTAGTGCTTTGCAAGAATACCCTGGAAGAACACATTAAAATCATTCATGAAGCCATTAGCAGCGTTTTTAATACCCATTAGTGTTGTTGCCTGGTCCCAGGCGCCAACTGCTGAAACGAACATAATTCGTTTTAACAAAGGCGTACATAATTTTGGGGTTTTACAATTGGGGGTACCCGCCTCCTGTTCTTTTACCATCACTAATTCTAGTAAGAAAAGCATAACAGTGGACAAAACGTGGGCGGGATGTGGATGTACTACACCAAAAATTAGCCGTAATACAATTGGTCCTGGACAACAAGCAAAACTAACTGTCACCTATAACGCGGGGGCAGAAGAAGTTTTTCTCAAGGAGGTTTATATAAAATTAAAAGAGAGCGATAATATTTATGTGCTCCGAGTCAAAGGGCAAGTGTTAAGCAAAAAAGAATACCTACAGAAATTTCCCGCTAAAGGATAATAAAGCACAAAAAAAAGCCTCCGAATTGGAGGCTTTTTAAAATATGATTATTCCTATTTATTGCTTACGTAATGTCAACTGGTATTGACCTGCAGAAACTGTTGGTGCACCAAATACGTGGTGGTTCAACAACATTGTCATTACAACTGGGGTTGTACAGGAAAAAATGAAGTTTCCCGTTCCAGCTGTTGATACTGCATACAGCGTAGCACTTGGACTGGTGCTGTACTTTCCGTAGTACTGATTGGTTACAGTAGCCACACCAGTGCTGGCATTAACGTTAATTGTCCAAGTTTGAGGGCTATTAGCGCCGGGATATGCCATGTTGGGATAAATTCCAAAAGTAGAAATTGAAGTAGCAGTAGTGGCTGTAATTGGGGATGGAATTATATCTCCTGGAGACCAGTCTTCCCACCCATCTGTTACTACCACATAGTTACCCGGCATTTTAGTGGGATCAAATGGACATACTACGCTGGCACGGAAAGAGAAAATTGAGTAGTAAAAGTTAGCCCCACTTCCAGAGAAGTTGGAGTTGTTGACTGTGTATTTTTTCCCTGATTTTGTGACAGCCTCAACATAGCAAGTGAAAATACTTCCAGGGGCAAAGTTTCCGGTGTTTACGTTCATTTGTAAACCCAAGGCAGTTGCAATTTCTTGTGCAGTTACATAAATATCAAAGTAACTAGTGTCTCCATCGGCGATGGTATACTTCTTTATAAAGCGCCATGCTGTTTGGTTTGCATTTGTATTTTTTACTACATAAATATTTGCAGTAGCTACAGGATCATTACCCCAAGAGCGAACACGAACACCCACCCGAGCATTAGCAAGATTACCAGCATCCAACGTATTTGCTAAAACGCTTTGGTCAGTCCAAGTGTTTGTACCTGGGTCAAAAGTAGCTTTACCCTTGAGATATGAACCTGTATACAACCCCGCCATAAAACGGTCGAAGTCATTTTCAGTTTTCTCGGTACAGCCTGATAACCAAATAAGGGCTAGAAGGGCAGAAGCGAGTACGAAAATTTTAGATTTCATTTGAATAATTTTTAACGTTTTAGAAACAAGTAGCTGATCCGTTATCCCAGAAAACTTTTACGGTATTATCGGTTTTTTGCTTTGCATTAAGGTTTAATGTAACGTGATCTGTTGGATACCATACACTACGAATAAATGGACCTGGCTGTGGGTTTAGCATAGGCTGCATATTGGTTGGCATACCTGTACGACGGTAATTATTATAAGGTTCGATACCATTACCAAACGAGGCGATATGATACTCTTTCATCACCACATTCAATTTAGCTGTATTTGTTGAAGCAGCATCAAAAGCGCCTAAGACAGTATTTACGTATTGAGTAACTTCTGTAGTTGAAGGAACATATATGGGATTAGGCGTTACAGTCATTGTACCGGGGAAATTTAAGACCTTGGTAATTGACTGACGTACACCAGCATCTAATAATGTGCGAGCAACAGCAGCGGTTCCACCTAAAGCAAGTTGTGCCTCAGCAAGAAGGAAATGAGTGTAAGAGGACAGCCAAATAGGATGTATACCGGAACCGCGCGCACCAGGAGTACCCGTTAAGGTCACAATGCTAGCTTGTACACTAGAGGCCGCCCCCGTATTGACAGCTAATGCATCAAAATCACCACCTGCAGGATAAATACCCCAGGCTGTACGGTGTTGTCCATCTGGAGGAATTCCGGAGGGATCACCGTGGTCACGTCCAAAATAACCGTCGCCTGCCATGCAGAAGGCCATATTCGTAGGATAGTGGCCGGGACTTAACTGTCCCTGACAACTCAAGGCAGTGGCAGGAAGGATAAACTGGCCTGAGGAAGTTTGTCCATTTCTAGCAGTAATTTGACGACGGAAATAATAACGGGTTCTAGGATCAACTAAACCTTTTTCAGCTACCATTTCCCATGCCAAGTAATTTGAAATATATATTCCAACACCACCTGCAGCACGGTAACAAGAGTTGTATTTTGGATGACGAGAATTTGGGTTTTCTAACTGAGTTCCAAAACGAAAAACAAAATCTTCAGCTTCAGTATCAATAATATCTCCGGCAGTTACGATAGCAGCAATCTTTGAACCCGCGCTCGCATCTACTAAGCGTGTGGTCATAAACGCTTTTAACTTCAACGTTTTTGCCAACGTGATCCAACGTGTTTTGTTACCTCCATAATAGAGGTCATTAGTTGGACTTGAAGCAGCATTTTTTGCAAAGTTTCCTAGAGCAGAGTCCAATAAAACCAAACAGTTTGCATAAACATCTTGTCCCTTATCAATTTTAGGGTTGATTACCGAGTTAGAAGGGTTAGCAGCCTCAAACCAAGGAACATCACCAAAAAAGTCAACCAATGCCATTCCGGTGTAGGCCTTCAAAACCTGACCAATTCCAAGGTGGAAAAAACGATTTTGGGCACGGGCCAAGGGCTCCATTGCATTAATCTGCGTCAAGACATCACGGTAGGCACTTCCCCACACCCCATTGAATGTCTCTGGACGATAAGCATTTAGGTATATACTACCTCCCATGTTCCAAAGCCTTGACATTTCCATGCCACGGTCTGAAAGTGAGCTAAAAACACCACTGAAGCTCAATTGCGCTGCATTGAGGTAAAGATCTGTATCAGCCTTATCCAACGTAGGAACGTTGGGGTTGGCCAACATATCATCCAATCTTTTCTTGCAGGATGAAAGTGTTAGAAACAATGCTGCAACAGCTACAATAATTACTTTATTTCTATACATGGTTGCGGATTTTAAAAGGTTAATCTTAAACTTGCTCCAAATCTGCGAGAAGAAGGAGCAGTCATTAATTCAAAACCACGAGCAAAGCTACTTACACCCAACGTTGATGTTTCAGGATCGAAATTGGTGTACTTCGGGAAGCTTGGGGCTTTGTACCATAGGTTTTGACCAGATACTGTTAAGGATGCACTTCCGAATGGAGACTTCTTCAACAAATTCTCAGGCACTGAGTAAGAAAGTGATGCTTCACGCAAGCGAATTACTGTAGCATCCCAAACTCCAAACTCATCTGCTGAAACCAGACGGTTGTTGAAAAACACATCAGAAACTGCAATCTGCACATTATTAGGTTCACCAGCTTGGTTAACACCTGGGATTACCCACATCTGTTGGCGGTCAACTTCAGTATCTCTAGTTACTCCGCGAGAAAGAAGAATCAAAGGTGTCATCGCAAACATGTCTCCTCCGCGTGAGTAATCCCACTGCATACGGAAAGAAAGACCTTTGTATGAGAGGTTGGAGATACCGGTTAACTGGAAGTCAGGATTGGAATCACCCAACACGCCGAGGGTTGGATCAACCAGGTAGTTTCCATCGGGACCAACCACAGGCTGATTTCCTTTGTTAGGATCACGCAAAACGCGAGATCCATAAATCATACCTAATGGCTGATTCGGGAAAGCGAACAACCCAAGATCACTATAACCCGCAAGACCAATTTGTTGGATCTCATCTGGGAAATCATAAGCTTTATTACGATTTAACGTGAAGTTGGTATTGATATCCCAGTTAAACTTCTTATTCCGGATGATTGTATATCCCAATCCCAATTCGATACCCTTGTTTTCAACTGTTGCGGCATTGATACTTTGTACAGTGTATCCAGAAGCAGGATCCAGGTCTTTATCCAAAATCTGATCTGGGTTTACACGACGATATAAAGTAAGGTCGAGGTTTACACGGTTGTTGAATAAACGGCCTTCAACTCCAAGTTCTGTTTCTTTGGACAACTCAGGACGAAGAATTGGGTTTGGACGACGACCACCTAATGTATTAGAATTAACGATTGTTCCACCAGAGGTAACAAAACGGTTAGCTTGTATGCCAAGGATTGCACGGGTTTGGTAGGCATCTCCAAATGATGCACTGGTAGAGTAACCTAAACGCATTTTCAAGTAGTTTACCACTTTACTATTACGTAAAGCGTCGATTGCAGTGGAGGGAATAAAAGACGCTGTGACATTCGGATAAACCTTGTTACGGTTAGCGGACTCAAATTTTGATGACCAGTCACTTCTAGCACCTAAATTAACATAGAGATAATCTTTGTAGCCAAATGATGCAAATCCAAACGCGCCTAAGAGCATTTGTTCAACTTTGTAGTCCAGGTCGTTACCGCTGTCGCCGGTTTTATTTTGAGTTATAAAGTTAGAGTGGTCAAAAAGATCAAATACCAACTGCTGAGAACTGTACTGGCCAAATTGCTTGTAGTTATTAATATAAGCATTGGCACCCGTTTCAACATTCAACGTAATATCATCAGTTAAACGTGTGTTGTAGCTAGCTAACATAGAGTGATCCCAAATTGCACGGTTGACATAAGTAGTCCTATAGAATCCAAGCGGGAATTCAGCAGCCCCTTTATTATGCTCATGGATATGCTCTTCTCCATAATTATCAAATCCAATCTTGTACGTAAAGTTGAGCGACTTACCTAAGTCATAACGCAGTTGTACGTTACCAAAGGCGCGATTGGTATTTTGCTTAACACGGGAGTTGGCAATTGTCCAACGAGGATTGGTAATATCATTACCGGAACGGTAGTAAACAGAAGACCCGTCAGCGGGATTTTGGTACGGCCAATTCATTAAGTCAACGGATGTTGGGGTATAAATCAAGTCTCCAAAAACAGAGACCCCATTGTCAGATCCACTACCCGTGCTACTAGCAGTAGGTGGGGTTTTAAATTTTGTGGTAGTGAAGTTGAGTGAAGAGGTCAGTGTAAAGTTGTTTGTCAACTTTGCATTTCCACCCACGCCAAATGTGTGACGAACCACATCATTCTCAGGAGTAAATCCTTTATCAGTGAGTGTACTGAAGTTAGCATTCATTGCAAGACCAGGACCACCACCATTAATATTAATACCAGTGTTAGAGACTAATCCAGTGCGGAAGAAGTTTTCCATAGATGGATAAAACTTGTAGTCATATTTAGCACCTACTAGTTCAGGAAATGCACCACGTAATGCGGGGCGATCATAAGGGTGTGGAAGGCGCATTGGGGGGTTAGTGAAGGCAATAGAAGACCAATTACTGAAGAAGTTACCTACTGCATTGTTAAATCCATTACCATATTTCTCGGTGTAAACAGGAATATTTGCTACCTCATTTGTGAAAACGGATTGACTGACCGTGATTTCAGTTTTTTTGCGCTGACCACGAGAGACAGCTCCATTTTTAGTGGTGATCAATACCACCCCGTTACGACCAAGTGAACCGTACTGAGTAGTTGCACTCAAACCTTTCAATACGCTCACGCTCTCAATATTGTTGGGATCGATATCGAAGAAACGGCTACCGGTTTGATTCCCGTACAAGAAGCCTCCTTGTGCATTAGTAGAACCATCAAATGGAACTCCATCCACCACGAATAGTGGTTGAGAGTTACCGCTGATTGTGGATACACCACGAATAGTGATGTTAGTGCCAGAACCAGAGATACCACTACTGTTGAGGATATTAACACCAGGAGCCTTACCTTGTAACAAACGCATGGGATCACCTTCAGGGCGCAGCTCCAATTGTTTTTTGTCTACAGAGGCAACTGCATAACCAAGCGCTTTTTTCTCACGCTTGATACCCAGGGAAGTAACCACTACCTCTGAAATAGTTTCAGAAGAAGCAGCCAATGTAACTTTTGATGCATTGGAGGCAGTTACTTCAGAAGCAGCGAATCCAACACTTGAAATAACGAGCACCGTACCACCATTTGGGACACTCAGGGTAAAACTACCACTGGCATCTGTTGAGGTACCATTCTTTCGATTGTTCTTTTGGACTACAGAGGCACCTACGACAGGTGCACCTTTGTCATCAAGAACCTTACCAGTTACATTCTGTTGTGCCATCAATGTGGAAAAACAGAAAGTTACTAGCGAAACGAGTAAGAGTATTTCTTTTCTCATTAGCAACTGATTTTAAAAATTTAGTTTTTGCAAGTAGGCATTATTTACCAACAAAAAGGCAGTGGGTAATGCTTTTTTGCTGCGTGCGAACTTAACAAAATATTCACAAAACATAAAACTTGCATACTTTTTTTAGAAAAAAAGGAGCTAAATAGCTTTTAATCAATTTAATATCAATTAAATTCTCTTTCCATCTCATCTCTTGAAAAAAGCCCCTCATTTATTGACAAGAAAACAGTAGCTACCCCATTTCCAATAAAATTGGTGATGGCACGGGCTTCGGACATAAATCGGTCTACACCCAATAAAAGGGCCAGCCCTTCAACCGGAATTACTTTTACGGCGCTCAAGGTTGAAGCAAGAATAATGAAACCACTCCCTGTCACACCAGCGGCTCCTTTGGAGGTAATCATCAAAACGCCAAAAATAGTTGCTATCTGTCCCCATGATAAATCAACCTGGAAAACTTGCGCTAAAAAGATGATTGCCATAGACAGATAAATAGAAGTTCCATCCAAATTAAAAGAATAGCCAGTGGGCACCACCAACCCAACTACTGAGCGATGACATCCCATTCTCTCCAATTTATTCATCAATGAGGGTAGTGCTGCCTCTGAGGAAGAAGTTCCTAGTACAATCAAGAGTTCGTCTCTGAGATAACGCAAGAATTTCCAAATGCTAACTTGATAATGTCGAAGTACGGCTCCTAGAACAACTACAATAAAGAGAAACATGGTGCTGTAAACACATAACATGAGTTTACCAAGTGGTAAGAGTGCTGCCAAACCATATTTACCAATGGTAAACGCCATCCCACCAAAGGCGCCAATAGGTGAAAACTTCATAACCCATCCTAATGCTTTGAAAAGATAACCCGCCATCCATTGTATTTTCTCTAAAGCAACAATCTTGTAAGTTGAGCGATTTAAAAAAAGTCCCACCAAAATGGAAAGAAGCAAAAACTGGATGGTAGCGTTCTCGCGAAAAAAAGCAAGTAATGAAACGCCGCCACTTTTTTGAATGGAGCTAATAGCAGCAGGATTAATTCCAATGGTTACTATACCTGATCCGGGCTGTATTATGTAGGCTACAACAATTCCAATTAGCAACGCAATGGTTGTAATCACTTCAAAATAAAGTATGGCCTTACCCCCTATCCTGCCAACTCTTTTCAGACTATCCATTCCACAGATTCCTGATAAAATAGTAACAACAATGATCGGGTTTATAAAGAGCTTAACAATATCAATGAAGTATTTACCCAAAGGCTGCATGGAAACAGCTGTTGCTGGTGCATAATTACCCAGCACAATGCCCAATAGAATGGCAAGCAACACCCAAAAGGTGAGATTTTTACGAATAGTTTTTAATTGCATTACAAAGCTTGGGGAATCAAACTGTTAATAGTTGAAAGACCAAGCGCAATCTCTTCCTTACTTACTTGCATTATGCGAAAGGTTTCACCATCCCGATCAAAATAATTGTAAACGGTGGGTAATGAAGCAGGAAGCTTACCTATGATCGACTTCACAAAACATAATGCAGCAATGAAAGTTCCGAGGTTGCTTGGATGAGATCCATCACTGCTGTAGAGAGCTGCTTGTGGCATTTTTTTTAAGAACTCCTGCCAGCAATCTCCAACCTTCACTCTTGCTGCCCCACATTGATCAGCTAGTTGCTCATAAGCCCTGTTAATGACCGGTTGCAATTCAGGATTTTTTTCACGGGCCCATGTATTGTATAAAAAAGGTCTTGCTTGTTTACTTTTTATCAATTCACACAGCAATCCTCCGAAATACCATAAGCTATCAGGCGCTTCTATTGGTCGTAAGCTATGGTCGTGAAATACCACAATATCATAGCGGCCCTGTTGAATCAAAGTTTTTGAGCGAAGGCCCTTTTCCTCTTTCCAATGTTCTCCTAAATTAGTACCACCAACTGTAGACTTAGTACAAATTAGTTTAGTATCCAAACTGTCTGAAATTAGCGAGACCATCTGGATTAGGTTGTTGTAATAAGTGTAGGAATTACCCACAAAAAGCACCCGTAAAGTGTCTTTTACGGGGCTTGCATTTGCAACTGCAAAAAATTGAAAAATAAATACCCCTAGTACAACTAACCTACATCTCATAGCTAATTTTTTACATCAATGAATCTACTAGAATCCTTCGTTCTGTACCATATTGGGATTATTTTGAACCTGTGATACCGGGATGGGCAGAATAGTTCTGTAGTAGTAACTACTTGTAGTGTTTGTATATTGAATTAATCGTGATGTGCTATTTCCAGCTGAATTTATCTTTACATAATTGGTTTTAGTACGATTTAAATCAAACAAACGTTGGCCTTCCAGTGCAAATTCTTTCCTACGCTCCACTACTATACTGTCCACATAAGCCGCAGCAGTAATACTGCCTGTTGGTGGAGTGCCCAATGTGGCAGCAAATAATCTCGTGGTGGAAGCTGTATCACGAGAGCGACGTATCAGATTTACATCAGATAATGATGCGTTGAGAGCAGCTGCATCTCCAGTTTGCATGGCAATACGTGCTAAGGCTTCACCTCTACTTAGATACATCTCAGCCAAACGAATCACTTTGATATTTTCCGCGTAGTTAGAGATATTAGTATACTTCAAACAAAGCGGTACGTTCACCTCACCTCCAATGGAGTTTCGGTTTCCTAACTCCACAAAACGACGTCTGGCATCTGTTGCTGTGTAAGTCTCATACAAACCTTTAAAAGTGCTGAGCGTAGTGCCTGTGCTTCGGCTATTCATTGATTGGCGAGTAGCCAGGCATTCACCATAGCCTTGCTGGCTGGATAGGTAAGCATAGCTGTCAGTACCTGGATTATCTGTGGCATTATTTGCTACTTCAAAAATCGACTCAACATTACCCACTGTCTGAAAACCACTAACCAATGTTGCGTAAGGGAATAGGCTGTAACGATTTGAATTGATTACAGCGGAAGCCGAAGTTACAGCTGTAGCCCAGTCCTGTTTGTAGATCGCAACACGCGCTCTCAATGCTAAAACGCCCCACCGGTTAAAACGAATTTTAAAAAACGATGAATTTGAAGAACCGTTAATGATAACATCCCCGGTTGTACTTAGGCGATTCAATGCTTCAACCATATCCTTGTCGATTTGAGCATATACTTCAGCAGCTGTATTTCTTTTGGGATATACTATCTCTGAAACATTAGTAATTGGTTTAAGAACAAGGGGTACACAAAGGTGACTTCCATCAGCAGTATGGCTTAGTGGTCGAGCAAAGAATTTTGCCAAATCAAAATAGGCCATAGCTCGAACGGCATACGCTTCCCCAACTAATTGTTTCACTTCAGCCGTTTCTAATGTAGTGGCAATACTTTGCAACTTTGACTCATTAGCAATAATAGCATTTGCATTAGTAATCACACGATAAATTTGGGACCACATACGGCTCACATTTGCATCAGTAGCGGTATGTGTCATTGTGTTCATACCCGTATAACGATTACCGGTTTTAACACTTCGGGTCATGTTGTCCGAAAGTACCTCAGGAATTACCATAGCATCTCTCCCATAGTAACTGTAAGACTGCATTAATGAATAAAGTCCATTAACAGCAGCGCGGGCAGTTGGCATACTAGAAAAAACATCTTCTGTGAAAACACTCTGCTGAGGTTTCAGATCAGTAAAACCTTTTTTACAAGATGCTAATGTTAAAAGCGCACCTAAAAAAAGAATATAGTTTTTCATATTATAATAATTAGATGAATTAAAAAGTAATATCAAGACCAAACAAGAACGTGCTGAATATTGGCGGATTCTGACTCAAGGTTCCACTAATATCTGTTTCAGGATCCGTATTGAAACGTTTGTCCTTAACATAAGTGAATAAATTTTGTCCGCGCAGATAGACACGCATGTTATTGATTTTTGATTTTGAGAGATACTGCTTGGGTACTGTGTAAGTCAGCGACACATCTCTCAAGCGTATATAGCTTCCATCATAATTAAATCGTGTGCTCTCATAGCTTCCGGCTGAGGACTGTGTACCCAGAAACACAGGCTTTGGAACATCTGTTATATCCCCAGGCTTGGTCCACCGACGACGGTACTCATATTTACTCAAACCATTACTTTGATCAGTGAACCCTAGGTTAGCATCTGATTTTTGCAAGTAGCCATATGAGTCATAAATACGATTACCCCAGAACACATACAACTGAAAACTTAATTTGAAATCTCCAAATGATAAATTGTTAGTGATACCTCCAAAGAATTTAGGAAGGGCGCTACCCATTGTGACTCTTGGTAGTGCAGTAGTGAATGCATTAGTAGTAGAGTCCTTGCTTCCGGAAGTGTACCATAGTGCCTCCCCATTAGCTGGATTTACACCTGCATACCCCCTTTGGTAGTGCGTGTAATAATCATATCCTTTGACGCGGTAATAATCCCCCGTTGTAGAAAACAATGAGTCGATCTCAGTAATCTTATTTCTGTTAGCAGTAAAATTGAAGTCGGTCACCCACTTAAATCCTTTCTGCTTTTGTGGTGCCACATTTACTGTTGAAATAGCAACCTCAACCCCTCTATTCTGCATAGCGCCATTGTTGACTGTGATGTTGGTCACCCCATTGACACTGGGGATTGATTGATTGATCAATAACTCAGAGGAAACCCTGGAGTACCAATCAACAGTACCTGACAAACGCCCTTTGAAAAGCGAAAAATCTACACCAAAGTCAAGTGGAATATTTTTTTCCCATGTCAGGTTATCATTTGCTAACTGGGATAGAGTGATACCGGATGTTTGGTTATAGTCAGAACCAACTGTATAGAGACCTTGAGATACAAAATTATCAATGCCCTGATTTCCGGTGTAACCATAACTTCCTCTCAGCTTCAATTCACTCACCCACTTGGATTTCATAAATGGCTCGTTGGTTATATTCCATCCAAATCCAACTGACCAAAATATCTCAGACTGAAAGTTTTTAGCAAATCGTGAGGAAGCATCTTGACGAATAGACCCTGTTAAAAAATAACGATCTGTGTAACCATAATTTGCATTCAAAAATTTACTTACGATAGTGTTCATAGTACCGGTACCGGTAGCCGTCTGAATCTGTGATCCACCAGCAGGAGTGCTAGTTCCAGGAGCAATACCATTGACCAAAACAGTCATATCAACATCGGAGCGGCTTTGGGCCTCATAACCAGCAAAGGCTTCAATCTCATGACCGCGACCAAACTTTGTTTTAAACCGAAGGATATTTGTACCAATCCAATTGACAATGTCTTGAGAAAAATTTTGAATACTTCCACCGACTGCAACGAAAGCATTACCAACACGAGGATCATTGAAAACGGTACGATAAGCATGGTTAAAATCAAGCGCAAAACTTCCCTCGTATGTAAGTGCCTTAGCTATTTTGTATTTAGTAGAGGCATTAGCACCTATGTTGTATGTTTTAGCTACACGCTTTGTAGTGGCAATTACTGCTGCTGGATTATAACCACTGTTGTAACCAAGTTCCCATGAAACCCCATCACTTTTGAACACGGGTAACCATGGAGCTAAACGATACATAGCTCGAGTTGGGTTAGCAAAAAAGGAGCCGCCTGGAAAATCAGTATTTCGCTGAAAATTACCACTAAATCCCCCCTTAATTGACCACCTATTAGAAAGTTCAGCACTTGCATTAACACGGTAAGTAGCCCTGTCATACTCCACTCCTTTGATTGGGGCTTCCGCTTTATAATAGCTACCTGACATGTAGAAAGTTGATTTGTCATTACCGCCACTCGCATTCAAGCTGTATTGGCTGAATTTTCCTTGTCTCATTACTACGTCAAACCAATCCGTATCAACATTTCTGCTTATCCCGTTAGCAACCAATGCGGAGTCATAAGAAGCAGGGTTACGACCAGCATTTATCCAACCTTCTTTGTAATACTGAATATATTCCTCTGAGTTCAATGTTTTTTGTTCGTCACGAAGTGTATTATTAATCATCCCCTGCTGCACCGTAATATTGATTTTTGCCTTACCAGGCTTGCCATTCTTAGTTGTAATCAATACTACCCCATTTGCAGCACGAGAGCCGTAAAGAGAGGTAGCAGAGGCATCTTTCAACACCGTCAAACTCTGGATATCGTTAGGGTTCAATCCAGCTATAGTGTTTGAATTACCCCCTGAGATATCACCACTCACCACAGGAATTCCATCAATAACATATAGAGGTGCAGCTCCGGCGCTGATTGATCCAATACCACGAATTCGCACGTTTGGTACGGAACCAGGTTGACCACTTCCATTTTGAGATTGAAGTCCGGCTACATTTCCTTGTAAACTTTCCTGAATTGAAGTACTAGGCGCATTCTCTAAAACTGCCGCTTTAACACTTGAGGAGGAACCAGTAATTGAGCTTCTCTTCTGTGTACCATATGCAACGACCATCACCTCTGATAGATTATTATCGGATTCCTCCAATACAACCATTAAGGAAGTGGTTGAACTTTCAATGTTCTTGACAGTTTTGCTGAGCATGTTTACACTTGAAAACTCAAGTGATTGCCCCTTTTTAATGTCGATTTTAAAACTACCATCCTGGCTAGTAGCTGTACCCTGCTTGGAACCAACCGGGCGTACAGTTATATTTTCAAGAGGTGTGTTGTCTTTCGCTGAAAGGACTTTACCAGCAATCTGGATAGTTTGCGCTTCAGCAACTTGTGAGAAAAAGATCCCGAGGGCTACCAAAAAGGCTGCAAGAAATCCGGTTACGATTTTTTTCATAAGCAAGTATTTCGTTAGTTTAGATTCAATCTTACAAATAATTAGGAGAATTAACTAACTATCGCCAATTTTATGTGATTTCTGTTTATAAACTGGAGTTTCGGAAATAAGTATGATTTTCGGAAGCATCTTAATAATTCATTTTCAATACTTTAAGAAATGCTCAAAAAAGGGAAAGAGGAAATAATCTACTTGCTTAATAAGTGCATAGAAAAATTTGAATCAGAAAACAGCACTGTATTAACCAAGAATACCAACAGAAAAAATTACGAACCCCTTGCTATTGCATTAAGCGAAATCAGCAATAATCTACCCCTGTCTGCAGAAAAATTGGGGCATCAAGAATACGAACCAGACAACATAAGCGAATCAAAAAAATACCCCTTTAGAAGATATGACATTACCGGAGGACAAGTTCGTGATGCACTCATGGGGCTTGTTTCGAACCCCCGATCGTTTTTAGTTGACACCTGTTACATTTATTTATACGGAGTGGGGAGATTACAATTTGAAAAAGCTCCACTAGATCAGTCATTATTGGCAGAAAAATCTACCGTTAACACGGCTGACAGCTACTCCTTATTATATGAAAATCAACGATTAAAATCGGAGCTGGCAAATGCTCAAAAAAAAGAGACCACAACAAATAAAAAAAATAAGACACAACTATTTATACTACTAGGGGGGCTTTCACTAATCCTCTTTGTACTGATTGGAAAAATCAAATCATCACAACAACAATTGAGTGAACTCAAACAAGATTTTAGTATCACGCCTTTATCTATATCAAAAAAAGAAAAGGATGCATTAGAAGGGATTTGGGTTTGTTATACCGGATCGCCACAAGCCCGCTTATCGGACTCCGATCGTTCAAGAAAGGTAGTAATGAACATTGCAACTTTTAAAGAGAAGAATGGCTACTTCCTCTATAAAAGATATGGAGCCAGTTTTAACCACTCAGGCTACGCGCAATATGATAATCCCACTACAATCTCAATACATTCCAGATTAGTTACGCTTGATCAAAAAATTCTCTCTCCGCGTCATAGTCTTATGCAATTAGATACCAATAAACAATTTTTAAATGTGATTTCAGCATCCTGGAATTTTGATGTGGGAGAAAAAAATAAGATAATCGGGATTCGAGAAGTATATAAAAAAATAGGTGCTGAGGGCGAACTGGAAGAGATTTTAAATTCCGTAGAAAATGCAGAATGCAAATGCAAAATCATTCGATGGGAAAAACCTAACGGACAAATAGAAGAATATCGACTAAAAAATAGTCTGCTGGATAGCATTAAACCTGCACTTCTTCATCCATTGCTTGATGCACAAAGTATTTTAGTAAAAGATTTAGAGGACACCACTTTGATAAAATGCAAATCGTGAAAAATAAACTTACGCTGGTTGCCATGTTATTAGTCTTTTCAGCAACCGCGCAGATCAAAATCGATAGCGCCAATTCTATTATAGCAAGCGCTCATCCCTTGGCGTCAGAAGCAGGGGCGGTAATATTCAAACAAGGGGGAAATGCCTATGATGCTATCACGGCTGCAGCTTTTGCTCTAAGTGTTGTTGAACCGACGATGAGTGGTTTGGGAGGAAGGCTTCAAGTAATACACAGAAATAGTAAAGGAAAAATAAAAGGAATCGATGCCACTACGCAGGTTCCATTAGCTTATGTGACAGATCCCAATAATCAGGAAGATGGCTACACCACGATTGGTGTGCCCGGTATGGTCAAGGGACTTATTGAGCTTCACCAAACCAATGGAAAACTATTGCTGAAAGACGTAATGGCCCCCGCAATAGCTATTGCCAAGAATGGCTTTCAAATTTTACCTGATGAAGTTGACCGCTTAAAATCAGTAAAGAAAGATCTACTCCAGTACCCCTCCACAAGGTCATACTTTTTAAAAGGCGATAGCCTCCCAAAAGATGGAGACTGGTTTACACAGGAAAAACTAGCCACCACATTAGAGAGTATTGCAAATGATAAGGGCGAATCTTTTTATAAAGGCGCATTAGCCGCATCATTAATAAAACAAGTTAAAACAGGAGGAGGCTACCTTAGCTGGCAAGATATGCTCAACTACAGAGCTGAAAATGCAACACTACTAAGAGGCAATTACCGAGGCTTTGAGATTGTGACAATGGGTTTACCCTCCTATGGTGCCATAGTCCTGGAAATGCTTCACCTTCTGTCATTATCAGATCTAACAAGTTGCTCAGAGGCGGAATTTTTACTCACGCATGCCAAAGCACATGAGCTGGCGTATGAAGACAGAAAATTATTGAAAACGGAAGAAGAAAAAATTATAAAAATAGATTACGCAAAGAAGCGTTGGCAAGATTCAAAAAATAAAAAAAATAATATGTTGATGCAAGATAGTGCAGCTTTTCAAAATGGACACACAACCCACTTAGTAGCTGCCGACCAAGATGGCAATATGGTTAGCTTAACGCAATCTTTAGGTCCCACTATGGGATCCAAAGTTGCTTCTATTGATGGCGGGTTTATGCTTGCAACTACCATGGGGCCCTATCTTGGCAAAATGGTTGCGGGCGAGAGGGCTTCCTCACACATCTCGCCGGTACTTATTTTGAAAGATGGTATACCCTTCATGAGTATAGGTGCCGCAGGTGGTGCCAGAATAGTGCCAGCGATTGTTCAAACGATTAGTCGTGTTGTAGACAGAGGGTTAGCCCTTGAAAAAGCATTAGCAGCTGCACGTGTATTTCAACTTCCCGAAAAATTACTCATTGAAAATCACCCTGCAGTTTTTTGGGAAAATAAAAATACATATGAAGCACTACAAATAACTACAAGCAAAAAAGAGAATGTCTTGAAGCCAGCACAGTTTGGACGTGTTCATGCAACCATAGCAAGCAAATCTGGGTTATGGGTTGGAGCTGCAGATCCTGACTGGTCTGGTACTGTGAATGGAAAAAAAAATCATAACTAGCTAGCGTACAGTGCCAAGCGATTTCTCGTAAAGTTGCGTTATATATAAAATGAGAAGCCCAAATAAAACAGAGCTCACCACTAGGATATTGTTTACGGGTCCAATAACAGAAAATGATAGTTTTATTAAAATAGTGGATAATACAAACCCAGAATTTCGTATTATGATGTGAAATTGATCAGAGTAATAAAAAGAGGCAAGTAAAAGTAGCACATCCACAATAATAAGTATAGTAAAAAAATCATCGAAAAATACTGTATTTACATTTGCAAGAGCAGCAAAAGCGGAAAATTGATTAGCAAAAAGTAGATTTATCCAATTACCTAAAGAATAACAAGCCAAGCCAAGCAGTACAGGTAATAAGAAAAGGGAAATTGCTTTTTTAAGGAAAATAAATCGGCCGGCTGCCTTTGAAACAGGGCTTACATCGGCGATGGCAGCAACTTGCCGCTTGATAATTCTATGATAAAACACATAGATTAAATAAAATAAGATTAAAGCAGATACTACATCGAAAGTAAATTGGAGATCTTTCTTATTTTGAAACCAGTCAGGAACCAATTGCAAGTCTCCCAAATCTTTAAAGATTCTCCTAATCACAATCAATGTGATAATTTCATATTGCTTTCCTATGTAAAAAGTAGTAGATTTTGGCAAATAGAAGAGTAATAGGTAGACCTCATAAACAAGTATAAATGAAAAGGGTGTGTAAATAGCGGATATGGGGCTATTGAAGAGTCCTAAATTGGTTTGAATAACTCCAGCTTTAACAAAGGCAATTATGAGCAAATGAATTATGTAACTAAGAATGGCAAGAGAGAGTACCAAACGCTCATTCTGCTTTTTGATTTGGCCAGAGAGTAAAAATTGATGTCCCTTGTGGACCCAAACGGAAAGGTTAAATTTTGATTGACTTTGAGACATATTTGAATTAAGTTATCAGAAAGTTACAATTTTCATAGCTCAAGACAATTTTTTTGGCTGAAAGAAATAAGCCCCTTCCTACAGCCATTCAAAAAATCAAGGTTATGATAATTCTTTATCTAGGTATTTGATTTTAAATTAGTAATGTAAACAGGGGGAACCAAACCAAAAAACGAAAAAAGGTAAACCTGCTGATTGCTATTGATATTGTCAAAAATACAGATTGTAGAGATTTGTACCCCACAGCATTATGAAAAATACAATTAATGGCATCTAAAAATTTTATCATATTTTTTAAAAATAGGCATTTAAAAAGCCCCAAAATTGGGGCTTTTTAATGTTAATCATGGCTTAAGTAATATAAACTTAGTTAGCAACATTAACCCTGTAAAAAAATGGTGAGGAATAGAAAGCACCCCCAGTGATATTGACACTCGTGTTACTAGCGTCAAAAACAGATCCGTCTTTCAACTTCATTTTGGCGCGTACCTCAAATCGATCTCCGGAAGCAACTTGTACAATAGTAAGCCCTGAGGCTGCTAACATCTGGCTTCCAGTAACAATTAACCGGAAGCGTGGATAACCAGTAACTGCATCCTTTGTAAAATCGGTAGATCTAAGTATTCTAAGCGGTGCATCAGGCTTGGGGTTATTGCCGTTGGCTGGAGTGTTGTCAAGAAATCTTATAACCATTTCGTAGCTGTCAAAATTTGCTCCGCTGTTTGGTGTTACAGCCTCTAAGACTTGTTCCATTTGGGTGGTGCCCATACCTGCTACTCTAACAGTGAAGATGGGGATAGGGAACGGGGTAACAGTTCTCATATATCCACCCTGCTGAAGATTAAATGGGTCAATTGGTTCAATCATTTCAGTTTCGCAAGAACTGAAGAGCATAACCAATAAAAAAAGAGCACCATTAACTATTTTTTTCATGTTAGTATTTTTTCAATTTTAAAATTTACTTAATAAAACCAGGGGGGTTATTATCCCAAAAGACTTGTACTTCTACATTTGCTTTTTGCTTGGCATTACTATTGCGGTTGATGTAGGACAAAGGATAATAGAGTGAACGTACAAAAGGACCTGGTGCCGCTTCAAGAGCGGGCTGTTGAACAGGTTGTCCAGTACGACGGTACAAATTATATGACTCTATTCCATTTCCCCGGAGAGCAACCCAGTATTCACGAGCAAGTATTGCCAGCTTTTGAGTGTTAGAGGCGGCATCAAATCGTCCTAAAATGTAATTAATGTATGAGGTGACCTCAGAGGACCAGCTATAGTTATTTGCTGCTTCAAAAGCGGTAATCTTTGAGGCTTCAGGGGTCGAGAGGGCATAAGCACGTACATCATCAAATGAATTCTGCATAGCTGTCTGTAACAAAACTCTTGGACTACCCGCAGTACCAAGGGTAAGAGCACTCTCAGCTAACATAAAGTTAATGAATGAGCGCATCATGATTGGATGAATACCGGCACCGCCGGCGCCAGCTCCCAAAGAAACTCCTACACCAGCGTTGTTGTCATAACTACCGCCCGCAGGATACAAACCCCAAGCAGTTCTCTTCAAGCCATCCGGCGGTATACCCTCATTGCTCAGGTGATCACGACCCCAGTACCCAGCAGTGGTTGGGACACAAAACACGTCGTTAGGACCATAATGAGATGGTTTAGGATTAGTGATGCACCTCAACTCATTAACATCAGTTGTGTTTCTAGTAGTTTGTCTGTAGAAATAATAGCGAATTCGTGGGTCTTGAAAACCTCGTCCTCCATCAAATAGGTGAGCCATATAAGAATTGGACTGATAATCTCCCCCTCCTGTTGGACCATACTGGCCACCGTATCTGGGATGTCGGGTATCAGGGTTTGATAAGTTTGATCCAAAACGAAAAACAAAATTTTGAGCAGAGGACGAAATCAATCTGTTTTGTGTGATTAATGCATTAATTGAATCCCTTGAGCCGGCGGCATCTATTAATCTTCTGTTGAGAAAATATTTAAGCTTTAGGGAGTTGGCTGTACGAATCCAGCTGTCAGCATTACCTGCAAAGTAAAGATCGGAGGAGGCGCCAGCTAATGAGGTAGTATTAAAGTTTGCAATAGCCGTGTTGAGATCAGCTAATGCCGCAGTGTATACATCAACACCTTTGTCAACTTTTGGATTAAAGTTAGAGGGGTCGAGCGCCTCCTTAAGAGGAACATCTCCAAAATAATCAACCAAATTAAGCAACACCTGAGCGCGAATTACTCTTGCAATTCCTGCATGCACAAAAAGTCTACTTTTTTCTGCAATTGGTATTGTTACAGAAATATCAGCCAGCAAGCCAGAGTAAGAGCTACTCCACCTCCCATCTGATGAGCTCGGTGAGTTGGCATTGTCGTAGATTGCTGCACCCTGGTTAAGCATCCTTGTAAGACGCATGCCTGGATCACTGAAAGAATTGAAATTGCCTGCATATCCCGTCGTGATTGAGTTAAGGAGAAAATTTACATTGGCATTATTAGTTGTTACTGCGTTGGGGTTGTCAAGTAGGTCTAGCTCACATGAGCCAAAAAAACTTAACAAGACAACTAGAGCAAATCCTTTAAACTTTCTTATCATATTGGTTAATTTATAGTAGTATTAGAATAGTTGCTGTAATTTAAAGTGTTATTTTGAGCGTACCGCCTAATCTGCGAGCACTAGGCCCAGTCAACAACTCAAGCCCAAGCCCATTACCCACTCCAAGACCCAGGTTATCTGTATCCAAATTAACTCCCTTCGGTGTGTTGGGGGCTCGGTACCAAAGGTTGTTACCAGTTACTGCAACGGATAATGCTTTGAATGGAAGTTTTGAAATTGCTTTCTTAGGTAAGTTATAAGATATAGATGCCTCTTGTAATCTTATGGTGGTTCCGTCAAGCATACGGCCTTCATCCCCGAAGAAGTAAAGATTATTAAAACCCACGTCAGCAGCAGTCATCTGTGTGGTGTTGGTCTGGCCATTTGATGCGTAAACCCCAGGGAAAATCCAAGTCTGTGCACGGTCGTAAGCATCTTTGCGAGTATCTGATGTTAGACCTCTTCCCATAAGAGCCCCGACAGTACTGCTGTAAAGAGCCCCACCATGACGATAAGCAAGCATAAACTCGAAAGTAAAATCCTTGTACCCTATCCTGTTAGTCAAATTAGTTTGAAAAGCAGGATTGGGATTTCCCAGTTCTATGGCATTAGCGGTGGATAACAAGTTTCCAAGACCGTCTATTAAAAGTTGGCCCGTTTTCTCATCCCTTCTGTATCCTGTACCCTTAATCATATTGAATGGCTTGCCAACTATGGCGTAATTGCCAAGTGCTCCACCAAATCCAGTGATTTGAACCTCTTTTAATGTACCACCCAGGTCAACAACAAGAGGAACATTTCGGTTATAATTTAAAGTAGTTGACCACTGAAAATCTCTGTTGTTTATAATGTTTCCGGTTAAGGCAAATTCAACACCGCTATTTCTAATTTTACCAATATTGATAGTGGTGGATGAATAGCCTGTGGCATTATCGAGAGGTGCACTTGTTATCAAGTCTCTTGTATCCCTGCGATAAATTGAGAGGTCGATGTCAAAAAGACCATTTAGTAGTCTTGTCTCTATACCCATTTCAAATTCTGTGTGTAGCTCAGGACGTAGATTAGGATTACCAAGTGTGTTATTCACAGCATGGCTTTGCACAGCTGCCCCAGATGCCAACAACCAGGCACGGGAACTTTGATCTAGTACATTTCGAGTTTGGTAAGGTCTAGGGAAGCCTGCAGATGTTCCAATACCTGCTCTCAACTTCAGGTAGTTCAGAAAATTACTAGATAAGCCAGAAAAAGCTGTGGTTGGAATGAAAGAAAAGCTTGCTGAGGGATATACAATTCTTCGGTTTTCTTTCTCCACTGTAGATGTCCAATCGTTTCTTCCTGAAAATGTGATAAAAGCATAATTATCGTAATCAACAGTGGCAGAACCAAAAATACCCATCCTGGTTTCTTCCTGGGTAGCGTCTGATGAAACGTTATCAATAAAGTTAGAATGCCGAAATAAATTTCTTGCAAGTTGATTAAGGCTTGTGTTAAATACGTTCCTGTAATTATCATTTCTCATATTTCCACCTAACTGGGCATTCAACCTAATTTTTTTACCAATCGACTTGTTATAAGTAAAAATTAGAGAATTATCCAAAATTGTGTTTGTGATCTCCCACGTATTGTAGTACCCGGTTGGAGACTGAACACCTCCTTGATTGAATTTAAACTCTTGTGATTCGCTGTAGGTGTCCAATCCAAATTTGTAAGCAACTGAAAAATTCTTTGATACTTGGTAGTTGAAATTGGTGGCAGAAAAGATGCGATTTACAACTCCAGTGGTCTTCAAATTTTGCAACACCCACCGTGGGTTGGGTATATCATTACCGCTACGGAAATAAACTGAGGCACCTGAGGCGGGATCTGCAAAGGGCCATCCCATGAGATCGACTTGCCTAGGAGTGTACATAACATTTGCAAGCACAGATGGAAAGTCGTAAGCGTTATTACCACCCCCACCACTTAAAGGGGGAGAATACTGGTCTGTGTTAGAATAATTGAATGAATTTTGTACAGTGAGTTTGTTACTCAACTTTGCATTTAGACCTAGACTTAGATTTAATTTTTTTAAACCATTTTCAGGTATATATCCCTGCTCATCAAGATATCCAGCAGATAGATTGTAGCTGGCATTTTCACCACCGCCAGAGATATTCAAACTTGTATTTACAATGTTACCTTGTCTGAAGAAGTCTTTCACGTTGTTGGGAAAAACTTGCATTTTGTAAGGACCAAGTGACGCAACATACGGGGCCTGGCCAGCGCGCAGGGCAGCATTGCTCAAAAATGCATACGGATGATTAGTCAATGCGGCATTAGTGTTCTGCGAGGGATACGTTAGGGCCTCCTGGATGGTGGGTCCCCAATTACTAAAAAAGTAGCCAATGTTTTGTTGAAAACCGCCAACGTAGTCATTTTGGTACTCAGGTAAATTAGCGGCATTTGTGAAATAAGACTGCGTTATTTGAAATTCAGCTTTTTTTGATTTTTTTGATCCGCTTTTAGTTGTGACTAAAATCACCCCATTTCGACCTTGATCACCATAAGTAACGGTGGCTGCCAACCCCTTCAAAACAGTTACGTTTTCAATTGCATTGGGGTCAAGATCCAAAAAACGGCTCGAGGCAGACTGGCCTCCTTGTGTAAAACCCCCGCGTTGGTTAGTGTTCGAATTATAGGGAACGCCATCTACAACAAACAGAGGTTGGTTTGAACCAGTGAGGGAGGAGTAACCGCGAATGATGATATTAGTACCTGTACCCGAAACTCCCGAGGTGGAGGTTACAGCCACTCCAGGAATTTTACCTTGTATCAAGCGACCAACATCAGCTATTGGCCTATCCTGCAGCTCTTTTGCAGCTAACGTGGAAACTGCATAACCCAAAGCTTTCTTTTCACGGGTGATACCTTGGGCGGTGACAACAACTTCTTGCAGAGCGGATATAACTGCTTCAAGACGTAAATCAACTAAACTGGACCCGGCTCTTACAATTAGTTTTGCAAAACCAACTGCAGAAATTTCCAAAGATTGGTCTTGGGATTGCACAGACAGAGAAAATGTGCCATCAGGGGCTGTAGCAACTCCAACAGCACTTCCTACAACCTTTACGGATGCACCCGAGATGGGAACACCATCTTTTCCGGATACTTTTCCTTTTACAGTTGATTGGGAATAGGCTATGGATGAAACTAGCGTAAAGAAAATTAGGAGAATTTTGTTTCTCATGCAGATTAGTTTTTTCTGAAAATACTAGAAAAACTTGATATTAAATTACAAATTAGTGAAAAATTTCCCCACAATGTTAACACTCCCGAAATAAGCATATTTTCTTAGTGGGACTGAATTAGTTTAAAAAATCAGATGCGTGTGGAAATAAAAAACAGGACTCTTCAAGAAAATCCCGAAGAGTCCTGTTTAGTACCGGAGAGCAGACTTGAACTGCCGACCTTCGGGTTATGAATCCGATGCTCTAACCAGCTGAGCTACCCCGGCATTACCCTTTTTGGGG
>VGMN01000001.1 GCA_016866355.1 Bacteroidota bacterium | reverse complement strand
TTTGACAATTTTATTTTTGGGGTTTGGGGCGAAGCCCCAATTGTTAAAGACTTGACCATTAAAGGCAAGCTGACAATAAGTTCAAATCTGTGGATATTTCGTTCGAACTCAGTCCAGCAAAGGGCACAAAGCCCCCAACACGAAGTGTTGAGGGCTTTTTTAGTTGGTGCGTGGCAAGCTCGCTTGCCTAAGCATCCAAGTAAAAAGCCCGTCACGCCGAAGGCGTGTGGGGCTTTGGGTAAGACCAACTTAATAGGATCACTGAAAGTAATCCAGCTCTCAGCAAAAAATCCCAACCTAACCACAATCCAATACTTTCCCAATTGAATATTCAAACTTTTCGTACCTTTTTTTAATGTATCGACTCATTATACTTCTATTTGCTATCCAAACAAGCTGGGCACAGCAACGTCCAAACATCATTTACATCATGAGTGATGATCATGATGCTGATGCAATCAGCGCATACTCCCATAAAATTCTACAAACACCCCATATCGACCGATTAGCAAAAGAGGGAATTAAGTTCAATCAAAACTTTGTTTCTAACTCAATTTGCGGACCGGTACGTGCCACTTTGCTAACAGGACAGCACTCGCACCTTAATGGAGTTACCGACAACAGAATTCGCTTTGACTCCAGCAAAACAACTTTGCCATTGCTACTGCAAGCAAATGGCTATCAAACAGCCCTAGTAGGCAAATGGCACTTACACTCCTACCCTGTGGGATTTGACTATTGGAAGATTTTACCCGGTCAGGGGCTTTATGTAAATCCTCGCTTTATAAACAAGGAAGGAGATACCTTGACGCAGGAAGGATATGCCACTGATGTGATCACAGATGAAGCAATTAAGTGGTTAGAATCCCGTGATCAATCCAAGCCATTTTCCTTACACATCCACCACAAAGCTCCACATCGCTATTTTTTAGCCCCGCTTAAATATGTAAAACAATTCCACACTACATTATTCGAGGAGCCGCCGACTTTGTATGCTAACATGGAAGAACATGGTACGGCATGGAAGCTGCAAACCATGAGTATCTTGAAAGATATGAAGCTATGTAGTGATCTAAAAGTAGATCCGAAATTTTTAGAGAATATTCCCGGCTTACAACCTGATGCAACAGAAATTTCCTATTATCACTCTATCATAAATAGAATCCCCGAGCCTGAGCGTACGGAGCTTAAAAAACTATATGAAAGCCGAGGCAGAATTCTTCAAGAACAACGACCAACTGGAGATGCATTACTAAGACTAAAATTTCAATGGTATATGCGGGATTACGCAGCCTGTGTAGCCTCGGTTGATGAAAATGTGGGCCGCGTACTTGATTATTTGGATTGGAAAAATCTAACCAACAATACAATTGTTGTTTATACAGGTGATCAAGGCATGTACCTGGGGGAAAATGGCTGGTTTGATAAGCGCTGGATGTATGACGTCTCAATGCAAGCACCATTGTTGGTACGTTGGCCAGGAATAATCAAATCAGGTATAGAAACTAATGCCCTCACCCAAACAATTGATTATGCTCCAACTTTATTAAACGTAGCAGGAGTGGCTGTGCCAAAATTTATGCAAGGCAAAAGTCTTTTGCCAATTTTAGAGGGGAAAAAGGAAAATTTAAAAAGAAAATTTCTTTACTACCACTTCTACGAATACAAAGCAGATCACACTGTACTACCCCATTTAGGAATTAGGGGCCATCAGTATAAACTGATTTATTTTTATACCGTCAAAGAATGGGAACTATACGATTTGAAAAATGATCCGGCAGAACAAAATAACCTAGTGTTAGATCCCACATACAGAACTCAACTCGATAAAATGAAAAGAATTCTTAAACGTGTAAAAAGAGAGTATCAGGATCCCGAACCCCTATAAGAACTAAGCATTCGCTATGTCAAAACGCCTCATCCCCTTAATACGTGCCTTTGGTCTAATTGATGGCTTACGCTTCTTTTAAAAAAGAATTATTAAAAAAGCCGGTTGCTACAGATCTAGCCGGTATCAATGTGATATCTATATTCGAGACAAGTTTGCCGATAAATATACCTTCAAACAAGTTTTCCTGGAGGATCAATATAATTTCAATTTTCCCTTCACCCCTACTACCCTTATAGATGGAGGAGCTAATATTGGCCTTGCATCTGTATACTTCGCACACCGTTTTCCGGCTGCAAAAATTGTTGCCGTTGAGCCAAGCGAAGAGAATTACAATATGATACTAAAGAATACGGAGAAATTTCCGAATGTTATGGCCAAACTAGGAGGTATATGGAACAACAACAAACAACTGGCCATCATTGATAAATCTGCTTACGATAATTCTTTCATGGTAACTGAAGTAGAAGAAAATACAACCGATAGTCTCCCTGCTTTTTCTATTCACGCAATTATGCAAGAACAGGGATGGGCTACACTGGATGTGCTAAAACTGGATATCGAAGGATCCGAAAAAGAAGTGTTTGAAAAAAATGTGGAAGAATGGCTACCTCGTACTAAAATGTTAATCATAGAAGTACACGATAATATGCGCAAAGGACCCGCTAAGTCTGTGTTCTCCGCCATTTCAAAATATGATTTCACCTTTTCGATGCACCATGAAAATCTGGTATTCACCAACCAGAATTTAACTTTTTGAGGTTAAAAAATCGAATTTCATAAACAGCACTTTTTATTTTTCAAGTTCTTGAACAACTGCCCATTTTAGTTGTTTTAAGCACATGAAACTTGAAACCCTCCGGACACGGATTGAACCGCTTCGTCAGCAAATAGTTCAACACCCACTCTACACGCAAATAAATACCATTGAATCTATTCGCGTATTCATGCAACACCATGTGGTGGCAGTATGGGATTTCATGTCTTTACTTAAATCCTTACAACGCGAATTAACCTGCGTTTCCAATCCCTGGTTACCCGTGGGCTCCGCTAACACGCGTTACCTTATCAATGAAATTGTTACAGGAGAGGAATCAGATGTAGATCAGGCGGGAAATCGAATCAGCCATTTTGAACTTTACCTGAAAGCAATGGAGCAAGCAGGGGCAAATAAACTACCCATTCAGGAATTAATCGCATCCCTGCAACAAGGCAAACCCGTTGATCAGGCACTGGCTGCAAGTTCGTTACCCGATGCAGCTAAGAAATTTGCACAACACACTTTTGACTTAATTGAAAAAAATCAACCGCATATCCTAGCTGCCGTATTCACTTTTGGAAGAGAGGACTTGATACCTGATATGTTCTTGAGTATACTTCAAAAAATTGAACCAGGTAGCAATTACAGTATTGATTTGACTAAATACTATATAGAACGTCACATTGAAGTGGATGGAGGACACCATTCTCAATTGGCACTTGAAATGACACAAGAGCTATGCGGCAATGACTCTCAAAAATGGCAAGAGGCCAGTACTGCTGTTGAAAAAGCACTAGCCTCTCGCATTGCATTGTGGGACGGAGCCCTCAGTCAATTAAATTAATTACTTGATTACAGCGTAGGCTTTTCGCAGCGAATCAAATTCTTTTTCTAACACTTCGATAGCGCCGATCTTTGAAGGAGAGAAAGGCTCTAATGCTGTGCAAATAGCCACATACACATCACTCAATTTTCTGCGGTATTTGAATTCATCAAAAAATACCGTCTTTCTGTTAGTTTCAATGATCTCGGCACGCAAGCTATCAAGTTGTTTCAATTTGTTTGATTCTATTTCAGTGCGCTGCTCATTCTTTTTCAAACCAGCTATTTGTTTATCCATTGAATCAACTAATTGATAAAGCTGCTCATGTAATTTGAAGAGCCGCATAGACTGATTGTGAATGGACTGAATAGTTTGAGTTGAAAATCCTTTTTTAGGGTTTTCAACTAATTGTAGGGTTTGTTCAAATTTGGCGTCTCCAATTTGCAATACAGCCTTGTAGGATCCAATTGGTGCGCGTGGGCCAATCACCGAAGAGAATAATACTGTGGAGCCCGCTGTGAATCCTCCTACTGCCACTTTAGGTGGATTTTGATCCAAGCCCCAATAAACTTTATTCAATCCCTTATTACCAGATGCATTCAAATCACGAATTTTATTCCCTTTGGCATCAAACAATTGAATTTTTACAGCCTGCATGGATTTATCTTTTAAGAAATATTCCATCACAGGTAGCTGTGCTTTGCTTCCCGCAGTCCAACCTTCTAGGTTTCCGTATGCACCTGGCGTCTGCGCTTGCACATCATACACAAAAGGTTGTACGGGGAAAAACACAACGTCTTTATCAATTGAAGTTTTGATGATACGTCGTAAAGAACTGAGATTATCCAACACATAAATTCCACGACCATGGGTGGCAATAGCTAAATCACCCGAATTAGAAATTTTTAAATCTCTTACCAACGCATACCAGGGAACATTTTGATACTTACTTCTTATCCAATTTTGACCGCCATCCAGCGAAAGGAATAATCCCATTTCAGTACCTAGGAAAAGTAGATTGGGTTCAACAGGATCCTGTCTTATCACATGTGCAAATCCGGTAAACTCTTTTGAGCTATGACGCTTCCATGTTTTTCCACCATCAACCGTTTCTACCAAATAGGTTTGATGATCCCCATACATGTGATTCTCTGCTGTGATAAATACTTGATTTGGGTTGGAGGTAGATATTTCAATTGAAGAAATCCAAGCATGCTTTGGAACACCAGTTTCCCAAATTCCGGTAGCCATATTTTTCCAGGTCTTTCCTCCGTCAATAGTTTTTTGCACATTACCATCATCGGTCCCCACCCAAATGATGTCTTCATTGCGCGGATCCTGAACAATGGTAAAAATGGTACAGTGATTCTCTGCACTGGTATTGTCCCCAGTGATACCGCCACTTTTTTCTGTTTTCTGCTTGTCCTTGTCATTAGTGGTCAAATCGGGGGAAATACGTTGCCAATTAGTTCCCTCATCTGCAGACTTATAGAGATATTGATTACCGGTATATAAATTATATCCTGAGACACGTTTTGTTGCTGGTGCGGTTACGATAGGTGTATTCCAATTCCAGCGATGTGTTTCCTCTCCTTCTCTTCGCTGCGGCTTTATACCATAAGAAAGTCCCGTTTTTAAATTAATTCGATTCATCTCTCCACCTTGTGACTCTGCAAATACAGTAGCTGAATTTAACGGAGAAGGTTGAACCCAAAATCCATCACCTCCATTTAAAAACTGCCAATCAATACTTGCAACACCCCCTGGAGAGGAACTGGGTGCCTGCCAAGAACCATTATCCTGCAAACCACCATAAACATTAAATGGTTGATCGTTACTCACACTAACATGATAGAACTGACCCACAGGGAGATTATTTAGAAATGCCCAAGAAAGTCCTTTATTATAACTCACGTACACACCACCATCTGTACCTAAATAAAGTTGGCTGGTATTTTCCGGATTAATCCAAAGTGCGTGATGATCTGCATGTGGCACTACATCTGAAAAAAGTTGACCAGACCAAGAGTAGCCCCCATCAGTGGAATATTGGAAATCAAAAGCCGGACGATACACTCGCTTGGGATCTTTTGGATCAAATTCCAGGGTACTAAAATAAAATGGCCTAGCTGTGATATTGTCGGTCGAAGCTAACTTTTTCCATGTTTCGCCTTCGTCACCAGATAAATATAAGCCGGGCACTTTAGCTTCTACAATAGATAACAATTCATTGGGCTTAGATGGATTGATTGACAATACAACACGTCCCAGTTCGCCCTCAGGCAAACCATTGGATAGCTTTTTCCATGTTTTTCCTCCATCAATAGATTTATACAACGCACTACCTTTTCCACCAGAGGAAAACGAATAGGGCTGCCTTCTGAATTCCCAGAAACTGGCAAAAATTATATTAGGGTCACGGGGGCTCTGCGCTATGTCCGCACAACCTGTGTTCTCATCTACATATAAAATTTTATTCCACGTCTTTCCTGCATCCTTGCTCTCGTATAGACCCCGATGTTTGCTGGAGGACCAAAGTGGGCCCGGCACTGCCACAAACAAATGCTTATTGTCATTGGGGTTTATTAATATTTTACTGATATGCTCAGTACTGTCAAGTCCCAACTTTTGCCAGTTAGCACCTGCATCCGTTGATTTATAAATACCATCTCCAATAGAAACAGAATTACGCATATTGCTCTCTCCCGTAGCAGCATAAATAGTACGCGGAACTTTTGGATCTAATGCCAAGGCACCAATGGATTGACAATATTTATCAAAGACAGGTATAAAAGTGTATCCTCCATTTAAGCTCTTCCAAATCCCTCCCCCCGCGGTTCCAACAAATAAATTGACCTGTCCCTCTTGCACTGAACCAACAATGGAAGTAATCCTCCCACTCATAGTAGAAGGACCTAGATTTCGAGCGCCCATTGATTGGAAATAGGACGAATTGAATTCATTTAACTTCAGCTGCGCCTCCAATGAGTGGCTCAATAAAGTGCATAGGAATAGTGTTGCAAACAATACTGTTTGCGTAAAACGTGAAAATTGCATAGCTAACTTATTTTACGTCGAATGTAGATTCAGGAATGGCAACGTTGGCTTCTACCTTATCAAATACTAATACCTGTCCCATTTGATCTGTCTTGTGTGGAATTTTCACACCAACAGAAAGCAGTTTATAATCCATCAACTTTGTTTCCATTTCCATTTCCTGTCCTTGCATTTTAGCAGTACGCTTGGTCTTATAGATCAGGAATGTTTTAGTGTCAATAAAGTGAATAGCCGCATTTCCAGTTTTTGTAGTCAAGCGAACTTTGAAGTACTCATTTCCATCTTCCTCATCCTTACCTAACAACTCAACAGCCGAACCCTTTTCTTTCCAATCAACAAATTCATTTTGGATATCAAGTTGATCAACGCGCTGTTTATGTTCGTCTTCGCTGGAAGGCTCTAAGTTGGTTTTACCAGCAAAAGGCATTTGCTCCCATGACTTTGTCTGGTTAGTGATTTGAATGATCTGCATACCTTGAAACTCTGCATCTACTCTATATCCTTTGTTATGGACAGCTTGCTGGGTGAAAGGAATTTCAATACCCTGCACCTCAATATGTCCAGTAATTTTCATTGACTGAAGTTTTTTCCAGTTTTCAACACCACCCGTGGCAGCTACGTGGCTGGCAATTACTTCATCCACTGTTTGTGCAAAACTGTTTGCTGAAAAAGCAACTAAAAAGCAAGCGATAAAAAGAGTAGAAAATAGATTTTTCATGAAATTTTTTTTTGGACTACAAATGTACCCCAGGCACTTGACACAGGCAATGAATTCCTGTTAATTTTCCACAAATGGACGGCCTTGTATTTCAATGGAGCATATTATCGCTTAAAAGCTGGCGGGTTAGCGAGTCAAATGAGGAGGATTTGTTAAATTTGAATGTTCAGATTTTCAATGAATAATAAACTAGCTCCAGTCCCGTTATTAGTGAAATTCAACCCTTTGAGATTTAGCCACCTCTTCCTATTGGTAGCGTATATAAGCTTGACAATTGGTAACAAAGCAGCACAGGGTCAGGCAAGTATTCTTAGAAAAATTGAATTAGGATTTAGTACGGGCCCCTTGTTTTTCTTAGGAGACCTTGGTGGAAATATGGGTGCAGGCACGCAGTTTTTCAAGGATATTGATTGGCAGGAAACCAGATTAGGAATTGGCGGACAACTCAATTTTTACCCTGTCAATTGGATTAGCCTGAGAGCCGGCTATTTTCATGGAACCCTCTCTGCCAACGACCGGCACTCGCCCAATCTTACACCCAACGACATCTTTAGATTCAACAGGAATTTACACTTCAGATCAAGGCTGGACGAATTTTATGCAGGAGTTGAAGTTTATCCTTTTCGTATGATCCCCACCAAACGAGTTACCATTTTTGATCAGATACAACCCTATGGCTTTATGGGTGTAGGGCTATTCCGCTTCAATCCAAAAGCACAGGATACGGACGGCACCTGGGTAGCACTTCATCCGCTACGATTGGAAGGACAAGATTTTGCTGAATATCCTGGTAGTAAAGGATATCAACTGGTTCAAAGAAATTTATTAAGTGGTATTGGAATTCGATATTATGTGAATGAATCAATCTACATTGGAACTGAAATTGTTTACCGTAAATTATTTACAGATCAGATTGATAATGTCAGCGCTAATTTTTATGTAGACCCCACACTATTTGATACCTATCTCAACCCTGCGGATGCGGCAAGAGCAAAACGTCTGTATTATCAGGGACTTTACGATTTAGGTGGGCAACTTCCTCATCAAGTGGGAATACAAAGAGGTAATCCTGCAAATAATGATGCCTACTTTGGACAAAACATTCAAATAGGATTTAAAATCTATCCACGCAAGGACAATCGTTTTAATTGTCCGGTCACCTATTAATGCCTTAAACACTTACATTAAAATCGCGCAACGCATCATTTAAGCTTGTCTTCAAATCCGTGCTTGGTTTTCGTTGCCCAATAATTAAAGCACAACTTACCCCATAAGCACCCGCGTTGAATTCCTTAGTGTAAGTGCCTGGAATTACTACACTCCTTGCCGGAACGCGACCCTTATATTCAACAGGAGTAGTACCTGTTACATCAATAATTTTTGTAGACTGTGTTAACACCACATTGGCCCCCAGCACAGCTTCGCGCTCTACAATTACACCCTCTACCACTATACAACGACTACCAATAAAGCAACCATCTTCAATAATTACCGGAGAAGCTTGTAAAGGTTCTAATACACCACCTATCCCAACACCCCCACTTAGATGGACGTTTTTTCCAATCTGTGCGCAACTTCCCACCGTGGCCCAGGTATCTACCATGGTTCCTTGGTCAACATAGGCACCAATATTTACGTAAGAAGGCATTAACACTACTTGTGAAGCAAGGTAAGCTCCATAGCGGGCAATAGCATGTGGAACAGCTCTAACACCTATCTCCTTAAAATTTTTTTTCAACAACATTTTATCGTAGAAAGTAAAGGGAGGAAGATCCCAAGTCTGCATAGGCTGAATAGCAAAGTACAGTAGGATTGCCTGTTTGATCCACTCATTTACTTGCCAACCGTTTTCTGTGGGAGAAGCTACACGAAGTTGACCCTTGTCCACTTCCTCAATCACCGCACGAACCGCATCCTGATATACACTTTCCCTAAGCAATTCTCTGTTTGACCAAGCAGCTTGTATTTTTTGTTGCAAAGTTTCCATGGGCGCTAAATTAGTAATTCAAGACAAAGTATCTCAGATTAACGAACGTATCTTTGAAAAATGCGAATAGCCTTCGATGCTAAAAGAGCCTTTCATAATGGTACTGGCCTTGGTCATTACAGCAGAACCCTGATTCATGCGCTTGCCAATACCTATCCGCAAAACGAATATTATTTACTAAACCCTATACACGCTTCCCTTTTTTCTTTAAAAGGACACAATCTGCATGAATGGCGGCCACCCGTTTTCTACCCAAAATTTCTTAGCGGTTTATGGCGAACAAAAAGCTGTGTAACACAACTGGCACAACAAAATGTTCAACTCTATCATGGCCTTAGTCACGAGATTCCGCTTGGCCTGAAAAAAAAAGGTATAGCCTCCGTTGTTACGATGCATGACCTGATCTTTGAACGATACCCCAAGCAATATCAATGGACTGACCGAAAAATTTATCGTGCAAAATTTAAATATGCACTAAAACATGCAGATCGGGTAATAGCTATCAGTGAGCAAACAAAACGAGACCTCATTGAATATTACCAAGCAGATCCTGCCAAAATTCGGGTTTGTTATCAAAGCTGTAATCCGGCCTTTGGGGAAGTAATTGAAGAGACTGAGAAAGAAAGAATTCGGATAAAGTATAACCTCCCTAGCCACTATTTACTATCAGTTGGCTCAATTATAGAAAGAAAAAATTTACTAGCCGTTTGTAAAGCCATGGCACTTCAACATAAAGAAGAACGGCTTCCATTATTGGTGATAGGAAATGGAGGAGATTACAAGAAAAAAGTAAAAAATTTTCTGGCACAAAATGGACTTACGCAACAAGTAATCTTTCTATGGGATCACCCAACAAATAAAAAGGATCCAGCCTTTCTTACTGCTAAGGATCTACCCGGTATTTATCAAAATGCAGCAGGTCTACTCTATCCCTCCACCTTTGAAGGGTTTGGAATTCCTGTACTGGAAGGTTTATTTAGTCGAATCCCTGTCATTACTTCTGATCAATCTTGTTTACCTGAAGCCGGAGGACCTGGAGCATTTTATGTGGACCCCTACAAACCAGAACAAATTGCAGCACAGCTACACCTTATTTCAAACAATAAAGAAATGGTGAAACAAAAAATTGAAGCAGGTTGGCAACATGCGCAACAATTTACACCCTTGTTAACCGCCTCCAGGGTAATGCAAGTTTATAATGAACTTATCAAGCAATAAATTATGTCAAATAATTTTGAATCTGACATACAGCAGTGTCTGACCGTACTAGAGAAGGGAGGTTTGATACTATACCCCACTGATACCGTTTGGGGAATTGGATGTGATGCCACCAACAATCTTGCGGTGGAAAAAGTTTATACATTAAAACAACGAGCAGATCATAAAGCGCTACTGGTTTTAGTAACAGCGGAACAAGATATTCTAAAATATGTGGCAGCCCCGGATCTTGAAATTTTTGATTACTTGGAAACCTGTAAAAATCCTACAACCGTCATTTACCAACAAGTAATTGGTTTGGCCGATGCAATCACAGGTAAGGATGGTTCAGCTGGAATCAGAATCTGCAACGATCCTTTTTGTAGACAATTAATTAAGCGATTTAAAAAACCAATCGTTTCTACCTCTGCCAATATCTCAGGCAAGCCCACTGCCTTACGCTTTAGTTCAATAGATACAGCTATTATAAATGGCGTTGACTACGTTGTTCACTGGAGACAGGAGGAGGATAAAGATGGCATACCCTCCCAAATAATTCGTTGGAATGAAGGCACTATACAAATAATTAGACCTTAAACCAATGCCAGCTCTAAAACCTGCCCCATTGTTTTTACATAATGGAACTTTACTCCTTTTATAAAGGCAGGTTCAATTTCCTGTACATCTTTTTCATTATGCGCACATAGAATAATTTCCTTTATCCCTGAACGCTTGGCTGCTAACACTTTTTCCTTAATCCCTCCCACAGGTAAAACCTGACCACGAAGTGTAATCTCCCCCGTCATAGCTAAGTGAGATTTTACTTTTTTTCCCGAGAGCACAGATGCAATAGCAGTCATCATGGTAATACCGGCACTAGGTCCATCTTTGGGTACCGCCCCTTCAGGAACATGAATATGAATATTCTGTTGCGTAAATAACAACGGATCTATCTTATACTTTTTTGCATTAGCCTGTAAATAAGTCAAGGCAGTTGAGGCACTTTCTTTCATCACATTACCCAGATTACCTGTTAACTTTAATTCTCCTTTCCCTTCACAGCTAGTTGCTTCAATAAAAAGAATATCACCACCCACATACGTCCAGGCAAGCCCTACTGCTACGCCAGGTATGGTAGCTGTTTTATATAAGTCACTACTGTAGCGTGATTTTCCCAATATTTTTTCTAACAGTGCTGGGCCTAATGATGGTTTTATTTTTTCCTTTAGCACCAATTCCCGGGCTTCATAACGCATAATTGAAGCAATCTGCCTATCCAACTCGCGCACACCACTTTCTCTTGTGTAATCCTGAATGATTCGTTCAATCATTTTATCAGTAAATCGTATGGGGGTGCTCTTTAAACCATGCAATTCTTTTTGCTTGGGTATAAGATGACGCTTGACAATTTCTACTTTCTCCTCTACAGCATAACCACTCAAATCAATAATTTCCAAACGGTCCCTTAGTGCAGGTTGTATCCCTTGTAAATTATTGGCTGTTGCAATGAACAGAACTTTGCTCAAATCGTATTCCAGCTCCAGATAGTTATCATAGAAGTTGCTATTTTGTTCGGGGTCTAATACCTCCAACAAAGCAGAGGAAGGATCTCCCCTGAAATCATTTCCAATTTTGTCAATTTCATCAAGTATCATCACGGGATTGGAGGACTGTACTTTTCGAACTGATTGAAGAATGCGCCCAGGCATTGCACCAATATAGGTTTTACGATGCCCTCTGATTTCGCTTTCATCATGAAGCCCACCCAAGCTAAGACGCACATATTTTCTACCCAGTGCATTAGCAATACTCTTGCCCAATGATGTTTTACCAATACCCGGAGGCCCAACAAAACAAAGGATAGGACTTTTCATATCCCCCTTTAATTTCAACACAGCCAGGTGCTCTAAAATTCTCTCCTTAATCCGCTTCATTCCATAATGATCCTTGTCAAGTGTTGTCAACGCCTTTTTCAAATCATAGTGATCGGTGGTATAGGATTCCCAAGGCAAATCTAACATTAGATCAAGGTGATTGTACACCACAGAATAGTCAGGGGTGCTGGGATGCATACGTTCTAACTTTTCTACACCCTTTTGAAAAGCAAGTTTTGCAGTTTCAGGCCACTTCTTTTGTTCGGCCTTTTTCTGCATCTCCCTAATTTCTTGCGCATTAGTATCTCCCCCCAACTCCTCTTTGATACTTTTCAATTGCTGTTGTAAAAAATATTCGCGCTGCTGTTTGTCTAACTCTGTTCTTGTTTTGGCAGTGACTTTATTTCTAAGTTCAGCGAACTGTAATTCTTTCTGCAAGAGTTGCATCAATAAATCCGCTCGTTGACGGATCGGATCTGTTTCAAGTAACTGTTGTTTTTCTTTGATGTCGGTATTGAGATTGCTGGAAACAAAATGAATTAGAAAAGAAGGATTTTCAATATTGCGAAGTATAATCCCCGCCTCTGCTGGAATATTGGGAGACAACTGAATAATTTGCGCAGCCAGCTCTTTAATATTAGCTACGTAGGCGTTAAAATCTTCATCCGCTGGTGCTTGTTCGTCTTGTAAGGTGGTAATAGCGGCCTTGAAATAAGGCTCTTCCTCCGTTATAGAATTGATCTTAAATCGAATTTTACCCTGAATAATTATCGTAGTACCGCCATCTGGCATCTTGATCAGTTTTACAATCTTGGCCACTGTACCAATCTGTACCAAGTCAGCAACTCCAGGATCTTCAACATTGCTATCTTTTTGCGCCACTACGCCAATCAACTTATCTCCTTTATACGCATCTTGTACGGCCTTGATGCTTTTATCTCTGCCCACAGTAATAGGAATAACCACACCTGGAAAAAGTACGGTGTTGCGAAGTGGCAAAAGTGGAATGGTATCAGGAACAGTGAGTTCTTGACCATCTTCCTGCCCTCCCTCATTTAATGGAATTATTGGTAAAAAGTCCATTTCTTCCTCAGGACCCGATAGTAGTTTGTTTACTTGCATAAATAATTGGTGGCAGGTTGTCACCCCTGTTTGGCTGTTTGGGCGCAAAAATGGGGCAGTTTGCCGAAATAAAACATTTCAACAATCATGCCCCTGGGTCAAAACTGACAAAATTGGTTGAATTAGAAGAAAGTAAGCCCCACTGACAGCTGAAACCCTTGGTTTCGCCATTTACTGTCATTTGTAAGATCATTAATATCAATCAAGCCAATAAAATAACGTCCGTTGAGACGAAAGGCACCCGCCTTTACTTGTACCCCACCTAACATGGAGAAATCACCGTTTCTAAATGCGTTGCCGGTATTTTGCAAGATGGAATTATTCTTGTCAATCAATACGCCATATTGAGGTCCTGCTTGCAAACTGATAAATCCGCCACCTAAGCGGTAATTCAATAAAATAGGAACAGATAAATAATCTAGTTTAACGCTTGTCATTCCATTGAATACATTCCCCAAAAGATTATTGTAATTGGTATCCAGACGTGTGTTGTACTGATTGATTAATAACTCAGGCTGTAGGTATAATTTTTTGGATAATTTAATTTCAGCAAAAGCACCCAATGCATACCCAGACCTAAACTCGTCCTTAAAAGATTTACCATCTACTTTAGTAACATTAGCACCTGCTTTTACCCCAACATGAAATTGTGCAAATACAGGGCAAGAAACTACCACTAGTAAGAGTAATAATATTTTACGCATAAGCTTGATTTTATTAGATAGACAAATATACCCAGTACTAATGCTGCAACTCCCAGGGATATTATCCACCGGGTGTTAATCTTTTGAAAACAATTCAATTACTGTAATTTCTGGCAATATGCCCACTCTACCCGGATAGCCAATAAAACCAAATCCTCTGTTCACGTATAGGATCTGCGCCGCTTGTTTATAAAGCCCGGCCCATTCATTGTAAACATATTGCACGGGACTCCACTTCAATCCAGGAATTTCAAATCCAAACTGCATGCCGTGTGTATGCCCAGAAAGTGTAAGCGCCACGGAAGGATATTTCTCAAGAATCTCTGCGCGCCAATGCGAGGGATCATGACTTAGTAAAATAGAAAACGGAATATTTCCCCCACCAGCAAAAGCTTTTTTGAAATTACCATACTTGGGAAATCGGCTTTTGGCACTCCAATTTTCTACTCCAATTACCCCAATACTACTTTGCTCTCTTGTTAACACCACATGTTGGTTCATCAACAATTGCCAACCCATCTTGGCATGAACCGCTTTCAATCTTTCAAAGTTTGCACTTTTTTGTTCAGGAGATTCCCATTGCATATAGTCAGCATAATCATGATTACCCGTAATTGAAAATACACCCAGCGGAGCTTTCAATTTGGCAAACAAGGACCAATATTCATTCATTTCACTAGCCAGATTGTTTACTAAATCTCCAGTAAACAAAATCAAATCTGGCTGTTGGTCTAACACTAATTGAATTCCTCTTTCTACTGCCCGCGGATCGGTAAAACTACCAGCATGAATATCTGAAAGCTGAACAATTTTTAGACCATCAAAGACTTTTGGTAGTGTTGGAAAATTCAGCCTTAACTTCCTGACTTGATATCGGTAGCGATTATTTATACCATAAGACAAGGCACTAAATAATCCCGCCCCAGCTAATAAACCCGCCCAACTCAGAAACACTGATCGGGAAAACAGCTCGGCTGTGCTATCTACACTTTTATTTTTGGGAATAATTTGATACCCTATCCATTGCACAACCCTCCTGACATCATCAGTTAGAAAAAAAAGCGATGCAACCAGTTTTGCACAGAAGAGCCCAGCAACCAAGGCAAATAAAATAGAACGTGCATACTGTGGCCCGGGTTTTGAAAAAAAATATGGGAGCAGCACCAACAACAAAATACTAAATGCGGTAACAGACCAATAAACGGTATGCCAGATAAATCTACTTCTTACCGGCAATCCGGCCGTTAGGGTTCTAATGGCTTGAAAAACGTACCAGTCCAGCAATAACAACAGCGCCAAAAAAATCCACCAAAAGGGGGCGTTTCGCATAGAGTCGGCAAAATTAGTGGGCAAAACTTATTTTTGCGGTCTTACCCGGAACTATCATCTTTATAACTAACAAACTCAACCCAAGGAAGTTCAGCAGACATGGCAAGAATTATAGGAGTAGCAAATCAAAAAGGCGGAGTGGGAAAAACCACTACAGCAATCAACCTGGCAGCCAGTTTTGCCGTGTTAGAATATAAAACATTATTGGTGGATGCGGACCCGCAAGCCAATAGTACAACGGGTGTAGGATTCGACCTACATAACGTTACTCAAAGCCTGTATGACTGTATGGTAAACCAGGCACGTGCCAGAGATGTGATTTTAAAGACTGAAATCCCAAATTTGGAGCTAATACCTTCACATATTGACCTGGTTGGTGCAGAGATTGAAATGATCAATCATCCCAACCGGGAAATGGTGTTAAAATCAATGCTTGACTCGGTTCGTAATGAATATGATTTTATCATCATCGATTGTTCACCTTCATTGGGACTTATTACAGTCAACGCCCTGACTGCTGCTGATTCAGTAGTAATTCCTGTACAAGCAGAGTTCTTTGCATTGGAGGGGTTGGGCAAATTGCTCAATACCATTAAAATTGTACAAAGCAGATTGAACACTGAGTTGGTCATAGAAGGAATTCTGATGACCATGTACGATGGAAGACTTCGTCTCTGCAATCAAGTGGTGAGTGAAGTGCGTAGACATTTTGAAGACATGGTCTTTACCACCATCGTTCATCGTAATGCCAGACTTGCTGAAGCGCCAAGCACCGGCAAACCTGTAATCCTTTATGACGCTAACAGTAAAGGGGCTGCCAACTATTTAAACTTAGCAAAAGAGATTTTGCAAAAAAATAATCTCACACGTATCAAGAATGAGGAACGTATCCTCGAACCTTAAGGAATGAGCACACCAAAACAAAATAAAGATCAGCTGGGAAAAGGTATTCGTTCTTTACTACAAAGTATCGATACAGATCTTAAAACTACAAGCGGGCAATTGAAGCCTTCTGTGGTAGAACATGTAACCTCCAGTTCCCGCATTGCTGTACAAGATATAGAACCGAATCCCAAGCAGCCTCGTCGTGATTTTGAAGATACGGCGTTACAAGAATTAGCCGCATCAATCAAAACGCATGATATTATTCAACCAGTAACTGTATCGAAGCTCTCCAATGGTAAATACAGATTAATTGCTGGAGAACGTCGCTGGCGCGCTGCAAAGCTGGCTGGCTTAAAAGATATCCCTGCATTTATTCGTCAAGCCAACGACCAGCAATTACTTGAGCTGGCATTATTGGAAAACTTACAGCGCGAGGACCTCAATGCTATGGAGGTAGCTCTTAGCTATAAAAGAATGATGGACGAACTGGAGTATACACAGGAGCAAGTAGCGGATCGTATGGGTAAGGATAGAAGTACTGTTGCAAATGTTATCCGATTACTCAAGCTACCCCCTGACATACAATTGGCCGTTCGTAAAGGATCACTTTCTATGGGACACGCCAGAGCCTTGATTGCACTTGAGCTTGTTGATGCGCAACTTATCGCATTTAAAGAAATCATAGCAAAGGAATTATCTGTTCGTCAGACAGAAGCGCTTGTACAACAACTCAAAAAGCAGTTACCCGCTGTTAAAAAAAGTAAAAATTCAAACAACGTCTCTCCTTATCGAAGAATTGAAGATAAATTAGCAACACATTTTAGCGCCCGAGTAAAAATCAAACAGAGTAAACGTGGTGATGGCCAACTGATCATTGAGTATTATACCACTGAAGAGCTTAATAAGATACTCCGGCAACTGAATGTTCCACTGGACTAATGAAACGGCTGCAACAACGCACACTTTTTTTTCTCCTTCTTTTAGCTGCTTCGCAGCAAAGTTGGGCACAAGCTATAAGTCAAGTGCCCAACGGCAACAATAAATATGACTCAGCACAGGCAGCGCATAGTCCCCGAAAAGCGGCTATTCGCTCTGCACTAGTGCCAGGTCTTGGTCAGATTTACAATAAAAAATACTGGAAACTTCCAATTGTGTATGGTGCGCTTGGGGCAAGTGGTGCCGTGTTCGTGTATAACATTACTAATTACCGTGACACTCGTTTTGCCTACCGGGTAAAATATAATATGCGTGTCAATCAAACAGATTCGCTGCTATTCAATGCCATAAAGTCGAATTTAAAACCACTTCCTGAAGAAAGCCTTCGCTATTACCGAGACCAGTTTAGAAGAGATATAGATTACTCAGTTTTATTTTTTCTTCTACTTTGGGGGCTTAATGTAGTAGACGCTTCTGTAGATGCACATTTAAAAACATTTGATGTGGGACCTGATCTGAGTTTACAGTTAAAAACCGGCTACAGCCCTATGGCCCAAACCAATGGCATTAGCTTACGCTTACAAATAGGTAAATAACAATTTACGCTGACCACTGTCAGCACAGGGAACAAGTGTTGACTTACCTTTGCCAGAATTCAATCAGTATGAAAATTGCACTTATCGGTTATGGAAAAATGGGTAGAGCTATTGAAGAAATTGCCCTCCAGCAAGGACATGAAATAGTATTAAAAATAAACAGCCAAAACAATAACGCGCTTTGCAATAGTGCATTGCTGCAACAAGCGGATGTGGCTATTGAGTTCACTACTCCTGAGAGCGCCACCCAAAATATTGAAAGCTGTCTACAAGCAGGTGTTCCTATTGTGTGTGGCACTACTGGTTGGACACACGCACTACCTGCTATACAAGCACAATGCAAGAACTTGAACGGAAGCATGGTATATGCAAGCAATTTTAGTATTGGGGTTAATTTATTTTTTGAATTGAATAAAAAATTAGCCGCACTAATGGCTCCGCATCCACAGTACGAAGTAATTCTTGAAGAAATTCATCATACACAAAAAAAAGACGCCCCTAGTGGAACCGCCTTGACCTTAGCTGAGCAGATATTACAACACAATAAAAAAAAGAAACAGTGGGTGAATGACATTAGTGACAATCCCGAAGATCTTGAGATCATCAGTCAACGTATTGATCCTACACCCGGTACCCACAGCGTAAAATATGCATCCGTAGTAGATGACATAGAAATAATTCATACTGCACATAATCGTACCGGATTTGCAGCTGGTGCAGTTTTAGCTGCAAACTTTATAAAAGATAAAAAAGGAATCTACACGATGAAAGAAGTGTTAGGTCTTTGAATGAATCAATTACAACCTAGTAGCTGACACAGCGTTTGCTCCAAGGCGGGGCCCCTTAGATTTTTAGCAACTATCTTTCCTGCAGGATCTACCAGAAAATTAGCGGGTATTCCTGTAACACGATAGAGTTTTGCCGCTTCATTATTCCAGTATTTTAAATCACTGACCTGCGTCCAGGCTAATCCATCTTTACGGATGGCCTCTAACCACTTTTCGCGCAAATCCTCACGATCGAGCGAAACACCCAATACTGTAAAATTTTTTGATTTGAACTTATTGTAGTTATACACTACAGTAGGATTTTCTTGCCGACAAGGACCACACCAACTTGCCCAAAAATCTACCAGTACATACTTGCCCCTAAAGGAGGAAAGTGAAACAGGCTTACCATTCACATCAGGCTGTGTAAAATCAATAGCCTGCGATCCTATGGCACCCACTTTGGAGTCTTGTATTAACGCATTTAGTTGCCGCCCCATACTTCCTTGCTGACCACTGCTTGATAACTGATTAAACCGTTGTTCTAATTGTACCGGATCATTTGTAAAACCGTATGTTGCAGCAAGTACAAAGGGAGTTACGGGAGAATTCGGATGCGCTTTAACCAACTTGTCAATTTGCTCCTGCATTTTAAGGTTAGCCTGGGTGTAAACATCCATGATGCTATCCCGCTTGGAGCCCGCTCCAGATTCATTAAGCAAACTTGCTTGGTTATTTCGTAACTGAACGTAAGGCATGAAACTTGCAACAAAATCCCGAAATACCTGGTGTGATTGGCTTCCCACAACAACCCAGTTAGTAGGACTTCCTTTTTCTCCCTTTACAAGAATAGATGCATTCTCAAGAAATAACTCAGCAGGCTGTTGCTGATCTCCCACAAATAAAAAAACTAAGGCTGGTTCCCCTAGTTGCCCGCGCAGCATAAATTGCTGCTGCTTCAACACAGTGGTCAAAAAAGGAGCGTTTTCGCCACTGCGAAAAAGTCGAACAGGTACACTGTCAGCAAATCCAGTTAGCTGACCTCTTAACTCAAATCCTTCGCTTTGTTGCGCCAACAACACAGCATAATGAAGACAACAAAAAATGAATAAAAAAATATTTTTCATGCTAATTACATTAACGAACCTGTTGACGAAATTGTAAAATAGTCTTTAAGTCTTTTTCACCCGGAGTTGTTTCAAATAACTGCGTAAGGTCTGGGCCAAAAAAATCAGGATGAGAAAACTTACGAAGTACGCCCGCCTGTTGCTGATGAATACCCCCAGAAAGGAAGAATGGCTTTTCGATACGAAGCATTTCTAATAATGCCCAATCAAAACCAGTTCCATACACTCCCGAAGTAGATTGACTATTACCCGTAAATAGGTAGTAATCACAAACTGCGTCGTAATCGGCTAGTTGCTTTTCCAGTTCTTTTGCGGAATCCCCCACTTGAAAAGTTTTGATTACTTCTACCTCCGTGCTTAAGTCATCACAAAGGGAAGGATCCTCAGTCCCATTTAATTGAACAACATCCAGCTTATACATGTCAATCCAATCCAAGGCTTCTGACAAGGAGGGATTGTAAAGGATACCTACTTTTTTAAGATCAAAATCGGCCTTACATACTTCTTTGCCATCTAATAAATTTCCAGCAAACCATGGAGAGTCTTGCACTAACACAATGCCTGCCATATCTACTTCTAAACCATCGAGCTGTTGAAGCTGCTTGAAGGTTGTAATGCCACAAACTTTTATATTCATTTTAAGGGTCGATTGATCCTGTAAAGATCGCCATTTTGACTAACTTACTACCTTAAAATTACAACCGATGCAAAAGCTTTTTATACGCAGCATTTTTTTAACAATCTGTCTACTTGTCATCACAAATCTTGGATGGAGTCAAGCCGGATATAAAACGCCACCTGCTGTTGTTGCAGATATGCTACTTGCTAAACGACCAGCATCTGTTTCAATTGATAATACAGGCCAGTGGATGGTATTGCAACAAAGTAATGGCTATGCAGAGATGGAGGAATTGGCTGCGCCTGAATTGAGAATTGCAGGTCTTCGAATAAACCCGGCCAACTTTTCGCCCAGCCGTATCAATGCTGTGCACGCAATTAAATTGAAAGATGTAAAAACGGGGAAAGAATATGCAATAAGCGGACTCCCCGCAAAACTCAGTGCGCAATCTATTTCCTGGAGTCCCGATCAGCAACGTTTTGCTTTTTTGCAAATTGAAAATGGAGGAGTAGACCTCTACACAGTAGCCATTGCTACTAAAAAGGCAACTAAAATTAATAAGGCCCCTTTAAATATTGTTTTAAATAGATACCAATGGCTCTCAGCAGAGGCCTTGCTTTACTTTACTAGTACACAAAAACCCACAGAAGCTCCCGTTAAACCTGCCGTGCCAGATGGACCCACGGTACAAGAGAATAGTGGCAAAGCCTCTCCCCGACCAACATACCAGGATTTAATAAAATCTCCGTACGATGAAAGTCTGTTTACTTTTTACGCAACTGTCCAACTTGTAATCAACAACAAAGGGATAGAGTCTAAAATTGGCACTCCTGCCTTGTATAAATCAGTGACTCCCTCACCTGATAAACGCTACCTGTTAACTGAAATTATCAAACCTCCCTTCTCCTACTCAGTTCCTGCTGGAGGTTTTGCCTCATTGCTCTTCATTACAGACAATAAGGGAAACAAGATAAAAGAAGTGATGGAAGTGCCGTCTGCTGAAACGGCACCCAGTGGAAATGATAATGTGCAGCCCATTGCCAGAGGTCACGAATGGAAGGATGATAGTCCTGCTACATTAGTTTGGTGTCAACCATTGGACAGCGGCATGATTAAAAATAAAGTAGACTACCATGATGCTGTGTTTTCCTGGGAGGCTCCTTTTACAAGCACACCCACACTCTTGTTCAAAACAAAGATGCGGTTCAATAATATCATTTGGGGAAACGAAGGTCTAGCGCTGGTGTATGAAGGACTCCGCTCTAAACAAGTGGCAGGAATCAATCGATTCAATCCAATTACCGGAGACCTGGAAAGAATTTTTACGCGCAATACCACAGATGCCTATACAAACCCTGGCAACCCTGTAACACATCCTAACCAATTTGGAAGACCTGTTTTATGGACTATTGAAAATGGAAACAGTATTTTATTCAATAATGTTACAGGAAGTTCGCCCAAGGGAGATCTCCCCTTTTTACTTTCTTTTCAGGTTCATACTAAAAAATCTGATACACTCTGGCGTTGTGCTGAGGGAAGTTTTGAGACCATTCAAAAAGTACTCGATGCAGAAACAGGAGTAGTGGTTACCCAACGAGAAAGTGAAACTGCTGTGCCTAATTATTTTTTGAAGGATTTAAAAAGACGCATTGCAGATAGACCACTCACCAATTTTGCAAATCCATATCCAGCCATGGAAGGTGTTACAAAAGAAAAAATACAATACAAGCGTGAGGACGGTGTTACGTTAACGGGAGACTTGTATTTGCCTAAAGGATATGATAAGGATCGTGATGGAAAGTTACCTGTTTTGATTTGGGCCTACCCAGCGGAGTATAATTCAGCTGCTGACGCCGCACAAGTGAGAGGCAGTGAACATCGATTTACTTTCTTGAGTGGAGGCTCGCCCGTGTTTTATGTCACGCAAGGGTATGCGGTATTAAACAATGCGGAAATGCCCATTGTAGCTACCGCTGATAATGGGAAACCCAACGATAATTTCATTGAGCAGTTAACCATGAACGCTTCTGCAGCTATTCAAACCTTAGAGCAAAGAGGCGTTGGTGATCCTTCCCGTGTTGCCGTTGGTGGACATAGCTATGGAGCTTTTATGACTGCGAATTTGCTGGCACATACCAAACTTTTTAAAGCAGGAATTGCTAGAAGCGGAGCCTATAATCGAACACTAACCCCATTTGGATTTCAAAATGAAGACAGAACATATTGGCAGGCGCCAGAACTGTACAATAAAATGAGCCCGTTCAGCTATGCTGACCAGATTAAAGCACCTCTATTGCTCATCCATGGCGAATTGGACAATAACACCGGCACTTTTCCTATACAAAGTGAACGTATGTATAGTGCTATAAAAGGACACGGAGGCACCGCCCGTTATATCACCTTACCTTATGAATCGCATGGCTACACCGGCAAGGAAAATTTACTGCATGTTCTTGCAGAGCAACTGGAGTGGATGGACCGATTTGTAAAAGGAACACCCATATCTCCCGCGGCTATCAAAAAGGGGTTTTAGGAGGCTAAAGAGCGAAAAAGTAAAAGGTAAAAAATGTAATTTTGCAGCTGAAAATAACCTGTTAAAACCAGCATATGGCCGATTTATTTGAGAAACTAATGAAAAACGCGGGTCCTTTAGGTCAACACCGCGAGCGCGCACATGGATACTTTGCATTTCCTAAGTTGGAAGGCGAAATCAGCAGCCGCATGAAGTTTCGTGGTAAAGACATGATAGTTTGGAGTCTAAATAACTATCTGGGTCTTGCCAACCATCCTGAAGTGAGAAAAGCAGATGCAGACGGCGCACGAGACTACGGATTAGCCTACCCCATGGGAGCTCGGATGATGAGTGGTAACAGTAATCATCATGAAAGATTAGAAGCGGAGCTTGCGGCATTTGAAATGAAAGAAGATGCCGTGCTTTTGAATTTTGGATACCAGGGTATGCTGAGTGTTATTGATGTGTTGTGTGGCCGGCATGATGTGATTGTTTACGATGCAGAGAGTCATGCTTGTATCATTGATGGATTAAGAATGCATCCAGGTCATCGATATGTTTTTAAGCACAACGATGTGGAAGACTGTGAAAAGCAATTACAACGTGCCACCGCATTAGTGGAAAAACAAAAAGCAGGTGGAATATTAGTTATCACGGAAGGGGTGTTTGGTATGGCCGGTGATCAAGGAAAGCTAAAGGAAATAGCAGCGCTGAAAAATAAATTTCAATTCCGACTCTTAGTTGACGATGCGCATGGATTTGGCACATTGGGAAAAACGGGAGCCGGCGCCGGTGAAGAACAAGGAATACAAGATAAAATTGATATTTACTTTTCAACGTTTGCAAAATCCATGGCTAGCATTGGGGCTTTTGTAGCTGGTGACAAAGTGATCATGGATTTTATACGTTACAATATTCGTTCTCAAATTTTTGCAAAGAGTTTACCCATGCCGCTGGTAGTGGGCAATTTGAAACGCCTGGAATTATTGCGGGACCATCCGGAATACAAAGAAAAACTTTGGAGTAACGCTTTAAAGTTGCAAAAAGGATTAAAAGAACGTGGATTTGACATCGGTAAAACCGATTCAGTGGTTACGCCGGTTTACATGAAAGGAGGTATAGAGGAAGCAACAGCTATGGTTATGGATTTACGAGAGAACTATGGCATTTTTTGCTCCATTGTAGTGTACCCTGTTATACCTAAAGGGCATATCATTTATCGGTTGATCCCCTCCGCAATCCATAACGATGAAGATATCCAGACAACACTGAAGGCCTTTTCTGAAACCAAGGTCAAATTAGATGCCGGTGCCTACAAAGTGGAGGCGATGCCTGACATGGCTGAAAAGAAGTAACTACCACTTATCAAAGAGTTTAAAGACGGTCCCAGAAAGGCCGTCTTTTTTTATACATTTATATTCTAAACAAAATTGTATGCGTGCATTATTGCTGACACTTATTTGCGCCCCCCTGCTAGCCATTGCGCAACCTCGTCAAATTACGCTCGAGGATCTTTACAAAAAAGGCACTTTCCGTGGTGAGTTTATAAACGCCCGGTTTGATACCACTTCAAAAGAACCGGCCTGGCGGTGGAGTAATTATAAAGATCAAACTGGCAAATCAATAGCACGTCCGGATGAAGTGGTGCCCTGTCCATCCAAACCTGGGTTATGGTTGGTCAAAACAAAAACAGAGCCCATCTATAGAAGATCCTCTAAATCGGTGGTATACTTATTACAAATAGTGAACAATGACACACAACTTGTAAAATTGACGGGGCCACTGGGTAAAGGTGCTGAGCAAGCAGATGCAAAATTTATACATGCCAACTTCTCACCCAATGGAGAGTATGTATCATATGTATACGAAAACAATCTTTATCTATACCAAATTGCAACCGCTCAATACACGGCCGTTACAACTGATGGTAAATGGAATTTTGTAATCAATGGTAATTGTGATTGGGTTTATGAAGAGGAGTTTGAATTTTCACAAGCCTATGCCTGGAATAAAGAGGGTACACATCTTGCCTACTATCGCTTTGACGAGTCAAAAGTGAAAGAATTCAATATGACCTTTTATGACAATTCGCACAATACGGATTACCGATACAAATACCCAAAAGCTGGTGATGATAATTCCACAGTGGAAATTTATATATATGATGTAAAAACTGGTAATAAAGCCAAGGCCGAAACAGAGACGGGTGATATTTACATTCCAAGAATTAAATGGACGCAGGATAACAACACCTTACTTGTTTTCTGGATGAACAGACATCAAAATCAATTGAAGCTCTTAGCCACCAATGCCGCAACTGGAAAAAGCCAGTTGGTATATGAGGAGAAAAACAAATACTTTGTTGAGATTAATGATGATTGGTGGTTCTTGAAAGATGGAAAACATTTTCTTTTTACCAGCGAGATGAATGGGTATCGCCACTTATACTTGTACAGTTTTGATGGCACGGTAAAAGCACAAGTAACACAAGGCACAAAAGAAATTACAGAGATTAATGGAGTAGATGAAAATACTAAACGAATTTTCTACACAGTAGCTGCTCCCAGACCAATGGACCGTAATATCATGGTGACTGATTTTGCTGGGAAGAACACCACTGCATTAACCGCAACTACCGGTTGGAATCGTGCCGTATTTAATGACAACTTTACTGAGTATTTCCTTTATTACTCCACTATTAATACCCCACAGCAAGTGAGCAGGTATCAGTTGATAGTGGATAAGAAAAAAGGAATTAGCTCCAAACTACTGGCACAATTGGGTACAAACAGCAAACTGCAGGAAAAAATGAACGAGTATGCTTTTTCCAATGCAGAATTTATCATTATACCCAATAGCAAAGGTGATACACTGAACGGATGGCTTTTGAAGCCTGCTGGATTCGACGCCTCAAAAAAATATCCTGTTCTTTTCTGTAACTATGGTGGCCCCGGCTCGCAACAAGTAGCAAACCGATTTGGGGCAGTAAGCACCTGGCATCAACTCCTTGCTCAAAAAGGGTTTATTGTAGTAAGCGTTGACAATACGGGTACGGGTTATAGAGGGGAGGAGTTTAAGAAAAAAACATATCTGCAATTAGGAAAACTGGAAATTGAAGATCAGATAGACGCCGCAAGGGAGTTGGGCAAACTCCCTTATGTAGACAAAAATAAAATTGGACATTGGGGCTGGAGCTATGGCGGATTCATGAGTACGCTTGCCATCACAAAAGGGGCGGATGTTTTTCACGCAGCCGTTGCAGTAGCACCCGTAACCAGCTGGCGTTTTTATGATAATATATATACGGAACGTTATATGCGTACGCCACAAGAAAACCCAAAAGGCTACGATGATAACTCTCCTTTAAACCATGCTGAAAAAATAAAGGGAAAGTACCTTTTAATCCATGGAACAGCTGATGACAATGTTCATTTCCAAAATGCCACACAAATGGTAACTGCGTTGGTCAAAGCCAATATTCATTTTGATAGCTTTTATTATCCAAATAAAAACCATGGGATTGGCGGATCGGCTGATAACACCACCTTTCACCTGTGGAGCATGAAAACCAATTGGATTCTTAAAAATCTTGGAAACGAAAACACTAAAAAGGACTAAAAAAAAGAACCCCCGATGGAAATCGGAGGACCCTAATCAAAAACCATTAACCATTAAACCTTATCCTATGAAAATTCAGTATGAATTTATGTAGAAATCAAGGATTTAAATGGTAAACAAGTTCAATTCTTTAGGATTTAAGGGTTATTTACTAAAATATACTTATTTCCATGAACCTCTTCTAAGGTTGGGGGTTATAGAAGTATGAGAAAGATAGCAGTATGTATTACAGGTGCTAGTGGCTCAATTTACGCAGCCAGTTTGCTGGATAAGCTATTATCCATCAAAGAGCAGTGGACAGAGCTTTCCGTAGTACTGACCACAAATGCCAAAGAAGTTTGGGCTACTGAACTGGAAAATAACAATTGGGAAAAATATCCTGTAAAATTTTATGCTACTACGGATTTTTCTGCGCCATTTGCATCTGGCTCTGGTCAATACGATACACAGATCATTATTCCCTGCTCCATGGGTACCCTAGGAAGAATTGCTACCGGCATATCCAGTGACTTAATCACTCGTGCCGCTGATGTGATATTGAAAGAAAGAAGAAAACTGATTTGTGTAATTCGTGATACACCTTACAACCTCATCCATATCCGAAATATGGAAACTGTTACGTTGGCTGGCGGTATCATATGCCCTGCCACTCCCTCCTTTTACAGTAAGCCTACCACGCTGGAGGCAGTAGCGGCCACTGTTACTGATAGAGTGCTTGACCTAGCAGGATTTGATATTCGTACCTACCGTTGGGGTAAATAGTTAGCTGGCAAATTGCTTTCTGATAACATTCAAAGCGCCACCGGCCTTGAACCACTCAATTTGTTGTGCATTATAGGAGTGATTAGCCTGTATCATGTCAGCCTTTCCATCACTGTGTTTCACAACAATTTCCAGCGGCTTACCCGGGCTAAATGTTGTAAGTCCGGTAATGTCAATAATATCATCCTCTTGGATTTTATTATAATCCTCCTTATTTGCAAAAGTGAGTGCCAGCATTCCTTGCTTTTTCAAATTAGTCTCATGAATGCGGGCAAATGATTTAACCAGTACTACCCTCACGCCTAAATGTCGTGGCTCCATGGCAGCATGTTCGCGGGAAGATCCCTCTCCATAATTTTCATCTCCCACCACAATGGAACCAATACCAGCGGCTTTGTAATCTCTTTGCGTTGCGGGCACTGGGCCATAGGCACCCGTTAATTGATTTTTTACAAGATCTGTTTTGTCATTGAAATAATTAATGGCCCCAATCAACATGTTATTGCTAATATTATCCAAATGCCCACGGAATTTCAACCAAGGCCCCGCCATTGAAATATGATCAGTAGTACACTTACCTTTGGCCTTGATCAATAATTTTAACCCCTTCAAATCAGTACCCTCCCAGGCCGCAAAGGGATATAATAATTGTAATCTTTTGCTGTCACCCTTTACATCCACTTGAACCTTACTTCCATCCTCAGCAGGCGCCTGGTAACCGGCATCTTCCACGGCAAATCCTTTTTGGGGTAGCTCATCCCCAGTAGGAGCATCTAGTTTTACAGCTTCTCCTTTTTCATTTATCAACGTATCCGTTATGGGATTGAAAGTTAGATCTCCAGCAATAGCTAAAGCAGTGACTAATTCCGGACTTGCCACAAAAGCCAAGGTATTGGGATTACCATCTGCACGTTTAGCAAAATTTCGATTGAATGAATGCACAATTGTATTGCGTTCTTGTTTTTCTGCACCCATACGATCCCACATCCCAATACAAGGTCCGCATGCATTTGCAAAAACACGAGCACCTATCTGTGAGAAGGTATCTAAAAACCCATCTCGCTCTATGGTATAACGAACTAATTCACTACCCGGTGTAATCGTAAACTCTGCTTTAGTTTTTAACCCTTTTTGTGCCACTTGTTTAGCCAAACTAACCGCACGACTGATATCCTCATAGGAGGAATTGGTACAGCTTCCGATTAAACCCACTTCCACTTTTGTAGGCCATCCATTTTGTGCGGCTACCTCTTTCATTTTTGAAATGGGAGTTGCTAAGTCGGGTGTAAAAGGACCATTCAAATGCGGCTCGAGTTCGCTCAAATTGATCTCAATAACTTTATCAAAATATTTTTCTGGCTGCGCGTAAACTTCTGGATCGCCAGTTAAATAATGCTTGATTTGATCGGCCGCATCAGCAACCTCTTTTCTACCGGTAGCCTCCAAATACCTACGCATACTTTCGTCATAACCAAAAGTGGAAGTTGTAGCGCCAATTTCAGCACCCATGTTACAAATAGTACCCTTTCCGGTACAGCTCATGCTGGTAGCGCCCTCACCAAAATACTCAACGATGGCATTGGTTCCTCCCTTAACAGTCAATATTCCGGCTACTTTGAGGATCACATCCTTGGGAGAAGTCCATCCATTCAGTTTTCCAGTCAACTTAACTCCAATCAATTTTGGCATTAATAATTCCCAACTCAACCCAGCCATCACATCGCAAGCATCCGCACCCCCAACTCCAATAGCCACCATTCCCAATCCACCTGCATTTACAGTGTGAGAATCAGTACCAATCATCATACCACCCGGAAATGCATAATTCTCTAATACAACTTGGTGAATGATACCGGCTCCTGGTTTCCAAAAACCTATTCCGTATTTATTTGAAATAGAGGAGAGAAAATTATATACCTCTTCGTTATCAGCTACTGCTGTTGATAAATCCGCTTTGCCCTCATTTTTTGCAACAATTAGATGGTCACAATGAACAGTTGACGGAACCGCAACTTTTTTTCTGCCCGTAGTATCAAATTGTAATAAAGCCATTTGTGCTGTTGCATCTTGCATGGCAACGCGATCGGGTGCAAAATCCACATAATCCTGTCCTCGCTTAAAATCAACAGGAGCAACCCCTTCCCATAAATGGGCGTATAATATTTTCTCGGCAAGTGTTAAGGGTTTTCCCAGTGACTTCCGGGCAGCATCAATACGAGCTGGCATTGCAGCATATAATTTCTTGATCAAATCCAGGTCATACACCATAGAATAGGTTTTGGGGATTTAGCGCTGCAAAATTAAGAAAATCCCTCCGAGGGTACGTCTGAGTATTGTAAATTTGGATGTAAATATTTAGCTCCCTCCTATGGAAAAGCTCAAAAGCCTGGTAGAATGGAACGTATTTGGGGTTTGTACCGCCATTGGGCTAAAACTGGGTATCTCAACCAGTCGTATCAGACAGTATTTTATCTATACTTCGGTAATGACACTCGGCTCACCAGTTATCATTTACATGATTTTGGCATTTTGGAGAGACCTCAGGAAATACATGCAATCCACGCGCAGGAACCCCTGGCACAGCTTATAACAAGTACTATAATAACTGCTTTAGTTTGAGCAGTAGTTGATCCACTTCTTCTTTAGTATTAAACTTAGAGAAAGAAAAGCGAATAGGAACACCCTCGTTACCATTTGACAGGGCTTGAATTACATGACTGCCTTGATTAGCCCCACTACTACAAGCACTGCCTGCCGAAACACATATTCCTTGCATATCCAACCCCATTAGCAACATCTCTGCTTGGGGAGTTCGAGGGAAGGATATATTTAAAACAGTATACAAGCAAGCCCCATTCCAATCACCATTAAATTGTACGCCGGGTATTGCTGCTTGGAGTTGATCAGCTAAATAATTTTTTAAAGCTTGAATATGCGATTGATCCTGTGAGAGGTTTGCCGTAGCTAATTCTAACGCTTTTGCAAACCCCACAATTCCAGCCACATTTTCTGTACCAGCACGCATATTTCTCTCCTGACCACCACCATGAATAAATGGGTTCACACGAACCTTATCAGCAATAAAAAGAATTCCAATTCCTTTCGGTCCATGAAATTTATGTGCAGCACCCGTAGCAAAATGAACTTTTGTTTTAGAGAAATTTAAAGGATAGTGGCCTACTGTTTGCACGGTATCAGAATGAAAAATCGCATTATATTTTTCACATATCATTCCAACTGCTTCTATATCCAACAAGTTGCCTATTTCATTGTTAGCGTGCATGAGTGATACAAAACATCGTTCAGTGGAAGCAGCCAACGCTCTTTCCAAATCAACTAGGTCAATATGACCATTTGGCAAAACCCGTAAAAGTTCTGTCGAGAGCTGCCGCTGCTTAGCTAATGCCTGTACGGTATGTAATACGGCATGATGTTCTATTGGGGAAGTAATGATGTGCCTACACCCTAAGTCCTCAATGGCAGACCAGATAGCCATGTTATCACTTTCAGTACCACCACTGGTAAAAAAAATCTCACCAGGTTTTGCTCCCAATATTTGGGCAACTGATTTTCGAGCGTTCTCTATAGCCAAACGGGTTTCTCTACCAAAGGAATAGATAGAGGAAGGGTTACCAAAATGCGTTTGTAAAAAAGGGATCATACTTTCCAACACCTGGGGATCCATTGGTGTGGTAGCAGCATTATCAAAGTAGATACGTGTCATGAATTATGCGAATATACACTAGGATTCAGAAAGAGAATTCTCTCGAATATCTCGCAAGAGTTGTTGCGCAATGTTACTAGCCTTGGCCTCTAAATCACTTTCTGCATAGATTCGTACAATGGGTTCGGTGTTGGAGGCTCTAAGATGCACCCAATCTTGATCAAATTCAATTCGAAGACCATCCTCCCTGTTAATCGGTTGCTTCTTGTATTTCAACGCAAGTTTGTCCATCAGCTCAGCAAGGTTCACACCTGCAGGCAACTCAATCTTATTTTTAGAAATAAAATAATTAGGATAATTTTTTCTGAATACACTCATCGCTTTATCCTGCTTTGCAAAATGTGATAGAAAAAGTCCTATTCCAATCAACGCATCTCTACCATAATGAAAATCTGGAACAATAATGCCTCCGTTTCCTTCTCCACCAATTACCGCATGGGTCTCTTTCATTTTCTTTACCACATTCACCTCCCCCACTGCCGCAGGAGAATACTGACCTCCTCTTGCAATAGTCACCTCCCGTAATGACTTGGTACTACTCATGTTACTCACGGTATTTCCCTTTCTTTTAGAAAGTATATAATCAGCCACGGCCACCAATGTATATTCCTCACCAAATAAACTACCATCTTCATTCACAAAGCATAGACGATCCACATCTGGATCCACTGCAATTCCAAGATCTGCCCGTTGACGCACTACTTCCTCACATAAATCGCTTAAATGCTCAGGTAAGGGCTCGGGATTATGTGCAAATTGCCCATTGATGTTTTCATTAATTACAATAACGTCTTGTACCCCCAGCTTTTTAAGTAAGGCAGGAACATAAGTGGCACCGGTTGAATTAATGGCATCCACTACAATTTTTAATTGACGGGATGCTATGGCGGATACATCAACTAATGGATAGTCTAAAATAGCATCAATATGAAATGATAAGTAATCCTTATATACTATAGAACCAATTTTTTCTACAGGAGCAAACTGAAATTGCTGCGCAGCAGCTAGTGCTAACACCTTGTTCCCTGTTTCTGCATCAATAAATTCTCCCGAAGCATTCAATAATTTCAATGCATTCCATTCTTTTGGATTATGGCTTGCGGTAATAATAATTCCACCCGCTGCCTTTTCAGCAGGCACAGCCATTTCAACAGTTGGCGTAGTGCTAAGTCCCAAATCAATTACATTCACACCTAACCCCACCAAGGTTTGCATCACCAATTGCTGGACCATAGGGCCGCTGATTCTTCCATCTCGTCCTACTACCACACAGGACGCATTTTTCCCCTCCGTTATGATGGTAGCAAATGCAGCCGTAAATCTTACTATATCAAGTGGCGTGAGATTCTCTTCAGTAGCGCCTCCAATGGTTCCTCTTATTCCAGAAATACTTTTTAGTAAAGACATAGGTAGGTTTTGCGTTGCAAAAATACAGTTTGTGCCGCAAAAGGATTGCGACTCTTTACCTTTGCAATATGGAAGAGAAATGGTGGTTCAAGGATTGGTTCAATTCCCCGTATTATCATCTTTTATATGCTAACCGAGACGAATCGGAAGCCGCAGCATTCATAGCTGCCTTGATACAATTATTAAAACCTAACGCGGGTGCAAAAATGCTCGATGTGGGTTGCGGCAGGGGAAGGCATAGCCGTCAATTAGCAGCATTGGGGTATGAAGTAACCGGAATTGATGTAGCTCCAGAAAATATTCGCTTTGCAAATCAATTTGCCACCCCGCATCTTCATTTTGAAATTCATGATATGCGGCAACTGTATGCAGCCAGGAGCATGGACTTTGTATTTAATTTTTTTACCAGCTTTGGTTATTTCAACTCGCTACAAGATCATAAAAGCGCCTTGCGAATGATGGCAACTACGCTACGGAAAAATGGAGTACTGATTTTGGATTATGTAAACGATCAAGTAGCTATTCAACAACTAGTAAAAAAAGAAACCAAAGTAATACGGCAAGTGCAGTTTACTATTGAACGCTGGTTTGATGAGACCCACCTATACAAACGTATTGAAGTAGCAGATCCGAGAAAAGAAGTAGCGCTTTCACATACTGAGAAAGTAGCCCGCTTTACCAACCAAAAGTTATGGTCACTACTCAACCAACAGGGACTCACCATAAAAACTATATGGGGGGATTATCAACTAAATCCATTTGTGAATAACCAATCACCACGAATGATCTTTCATGCAATGCGTGAAAATTAATTCTTCCGATTATTCATGATCAAGTATCGGGAGGTCTCAAAAAAGGCATCTGTTAATTCGGAGAGTGATCGCTGTTTTTTATTCAACTCACTACCGGGTACCACTGCACTGCTACTATCTAATGGCACCAGCCACTCCTCTCCAGTATTTAGATGTCTGGAAAAATAAAAGGTATTTGTAATTACCCCAATTCGATCGGAGGCATTGGTTACAAATGCAAAATGATTTGCTTTAGCAGGATCCAATAAATCACGGCCAAGGGTTCGATTTTCATAGGGTCGGTGTAATAATCCTGCAATGGTGGGTAGTACATCGATTTGTGAAACCACTTCCCTGCGTTGTTGAGGCGCCAACAAACCTGGTGCATAGAATAGCAGTGGGACATGTTGATCCGTTAAACGTTGTGTAGTCCAGCTTACAGGATAAACAGCATTGGCATTTCCCGCAACCCCGTGATCCCCAATCAGCACAAAAATGGTATTTGAAAAGTAGTTAGCCAACACTGCTTTTTTAAAGAAAGCGCTAAAACAATAGTCCGTATATCTAAAAGCATTGTACTCATCCACGGATTCGAATCCGTATTTATTCAAGGTCTCTATTGGCAACGTATCCCGAATAAAACTACTGTCGGAAAGGGGAATGGATCGCTGATAGGGACGATGATTCCCTGCTGTTTGTATATACGCAAAAAAAGGAGTAGTAGTTTTTTCAAAAACTTGATGCGCCTCTAGCAATAAATCTTTATCACTTATTCCCCATACATTAATAGGTGGAATAGAAGGACGCTGGCCTGTATGCATTATCAAGCCTTTGATGTTACGCAGAATACCTTCAAAATTGTTAAACTCAGCATCACCGCCAAGAAAATAGTGTTTTTGGTACTCCTCTAATCCGTTTATCAACGTGTATTGATCTAAGGCCTGCGGGTTTTGGCTGGAGAATTTAAATAATTGCGCATCGGGGATACCTGTTAGAATGGCAAACAAGGCCCTTGCGGTGGAAAAGGTGGGCGCAAAACATCGTTCAAAAAATACACCTCGCTTGGATAGCGAATCAATAAAAGGTGTAGTGTTCAAAGGGTTACCGCTCATGCTACTTTTGTACATGCTGAAAGATTCACATTGAATCAGTACAATATTGGGCTTGCTCTCAGTAGCCGTGCTCCTGGGACCAACTGATCGGCAATAAATTGCTGAGCCATTTTGTTTCCAGCCCATCCAATTGGACAAAATGGGATATAATGCCCTTGCGCGATCTTGATTGTAGCTAGGTTGTCTAAGACTAAGGGTTCCAACAAAATTTTGAAGCGGGTTTATTGCTAAATAGCTTAAAAAACTTTGTTGAAAGCGAAAACTATCCTCCCTTTTTAAAGGCTGCAAGCTAAAAGAGCCATGTATCAGCAGACTCAGCAATAATAACCCACCAATGAAAAAACCTTGCCGGTGCGGAATTCCCATACCTTCTGTCTGACTAATCACTTGCCAATGACTTTTGTGATACATCCATCTAAAACTCAGCACAGCCACCAACAATCCACCCAACATCCATAGCAGTGGATAGGTTTGCCAAATCATCTTAACAGAAATAGTAAAATCCTCAGCAAAATTCATGGCACCAGCATCCAGCGGCGTTTGGTTATAGGAGAAACTTCCAAATCCTGCTGCAAAAAAGAAGAAAATCACAAATGTGAGAATAGCTAAATACCAAGTCCAATATTTTTTATTGGATGTTGAGTAAAAAGGAGAAAGACTGGGAAGGATACTAAAGAAAATTATTGGAAATAAGGCAATAGCAATCCAACGTAGATCATAGCGTAGTCCCAAAAGAAATGCGGAACTAACCTGCTCCCCCGCAAGATTAGCAGGTTTGAATGCCAAAAAAATACTGACGCGATAACAAGTAAATAGCAGGAGTAGTAGAAAAAACAGGTTTGTTACCCATAATAAGGTCTTTGGCATCCGTATCAGTGACCTAAGCATATTGCAAAGAAACAACATAACTTAAACAAACAAGCCCCTTACTTTTGTTCAAGAAATTGAAAACACTTGGAAAAACTCGGACAACTGGATCGCTGGTTATTTAAATTAATTAATTCCGCAGGAGAAAACGCTTTTTTTGATTGGCTTCTCCCCCTCTGGCGAACCCCAACTTTTTGGATACCTGCCTACCTGGTATTGCTGGTGGCCTTACTATACCGATTTAGACAGAAAGCAGGTTGGTGGATTTTTTTCTTGTTTACCACAGTAGGGTTAGTGGATCTTATAGGCAATCAGCTGATCAAACAAACTATACAACGGCTCCGACCATGCAATGATCCATTGTTAGCAGGTGAAGTTTTATTACGAATACCAGCCTGTGGAACGGGATTTAGTTTTATATCTAATCATGCAGCAAATCATTTTGCAATAGCCACCTTTATGTTTTTAACACTGGGGAAATGGCTGGGCAAAACAAGTTATTTGTTATTTCTATGGGCATTCCTGGTTGGGTATGCGCAGATATATGTAGGTGTACATTATCCCGGCGATGTGTTAGTTGGATCCCTCGTAGGCACGGCTCTTGCCGCACTGTTTGCAAACCAATTCAACAAACAGCCACGATTTGCTATCTTCGGTAGCTAAAACTTGATCTAATTCAGATGGATTTTATTATCCTCGGTGTACTTATTTTTTTGAATGCCTTATTTTCTATGTCTGAGATTGCACTAGTCTCAGCCAGAAAAGGACGGCTTGAACATTTAGCAGAAAAGGGAAACAAACGCGCGCAACGGGCGCTGGAACTTTCTAACCATCCAGAGCTATTTTTATCAGCGGTTCAAATTGGAATCACCTTGATTTCTATTCTTACCGGCGTTTACTCTGGAGAAAAGTTTAGCGAAGACCTATTACCGCATTTGATACAACAAGGAATTGAGCCGGAATTGGCGGATACACTTGCCACCCTAATTATAGTAGTACTAGTAACTTTCGTTTCCATCATTTTTGGAGAGCTGATACCCAAACGAATTGGGCTGATACGATCAGAAAAACTAGCCATGGCCGTTGCAGGTCCTATGCGTTTGTTTGCGCAAATCACCTACCCCTTTGTATGGTTACTCAATAGCAGCAGTACATTATTCTTCAAGATTTTCAAGATTCGGAAAAGCACCAACGATGCAATTACCGAAGAGGAAATCAAGACACTGATAACTGAGGGAACAGAAGCAGGCAACATCGAAGAAGAGGAACAGGAGATCATTGAGAGGGTTTTTCACCTTAGCGATCGCAGTATCACTTCACTAATGACACACAGAAGTGATATTATTTGGTTCAACGAAAAAGATACCGAAGAACAAATCAAAGAAAAAATTATGGGAGAGCCCCACTCGGCCTACCCTATCTGCAAAAACAGTATTGATACCATCAAAGGGGTGGTATCCATAAAAAATCTTTATGTAAGCCCCGATCATTTACAACTTGGGCAAGTAATGCAACCGGCATTATTCATTCCTGAAAATATTTCTGCCTACCAAGTACTGGAACGATTTAAATCTGCAAAAGTGCATTCCGCCTTTATTGTGGATGAATACGGTAGTATTCAGGGCATGCTAACCTTAAATGATATCTTAGAAGCCATTGTGGGCGAGATTCCACAAGAAGAAGGGCCGGATTACGAAATCATTGAACGTGAAAATGGCAGCTTTCTGATAGATGCACAGATTCCTTTTTATAATTTCTTATCCCATTTTGAGAAAACAGAATGGATGAACGATGGCGAACAGGATTTTGACACCTTGGCGGGTTTTATTCTGCATCAACTTGAGCGAATTCCAAAAACAGGTGAAAAATTTCAGTGGAAAGGCTTCACTTTTGAGATTATGGACATGGACAGACACCGAATTGATAAAGTATTAGTAGAAATCAGCGATTCGATTAGAGAGGATATGGAGTAAGCGTCAAAACTCCAATTGAGCAACACTGGCCGGATAATCTAACTTGGCGCTTTTACGCGTATTTCTTGTAGAGCAATGTACCAGGTTTACCTGGTCATCATATAAGTCGTATAATAAATTGGTTTTAATAACCACTTTCTCAATTACAGCAGGCACGTTTTCTACCTCCAAATAAACATATACAGCCTCCCTTTCCTGCTCAAAACCCAGATAATTTACAGCAACCAATTTTCCATTAACCTGCATGGTTAGGTGCGATTTAAGATATTGCTGAACCAGCGTATCCATGGAAGTATGCAGCGCGGGCGCAATCAAATCAGCCTTCCGTTTGTAAACTTTAGCTAAGGCATCTTCAAAATCATCAGTAAAAAGTTTACATTGGATTTCCAGGGTGGCCTCCGCGGTATTGTGATTGACCTCCAAGACCCCCACATGAAAGGGATGAGTAGCTGTGGGAGGGGCAGCTAAAGGCAAAATTCCCCATAAAAGCCAGCCAACCAAGGTAAGTGCCGTTTGCATAAATTATTTTACAATCACAAAACTCTGGATTATTTTCATAGCTTGTTCGAAACGCTAAAAATTCTTAGCTGAAACATGGAGGCATTTACGTTTTATTTTCCATTTGGTTGGGAGCATATCATTAGCCGGGACGCACTAGACCATCAGCTATTCTTATTGGCCTTGCTAGCTTGGTATGGGTGGAAGGATTGGAAAACAATACTGATCCTGGTAACAGCTTTCACAGTGGGGCATTCGCTGACGCTTTTACTGAGTGTGGGAGATTGGGTACAAGTAGATAGCAAATGGGTGGAATTCTTTATTCCGTTAACTATAGTGCTTACGGCTGGAAGAAATTTAATTACTAAACCTATTGCATCACAACAACTCTATCAAAGCTATGCCCTGGCATTATTTTTTGGATTAATACATGGATTAGGCTTTGCAAACACCATCCGTATGATGCTTGCTGAAGATCAACAGCTGGGTTGGGGATTGTTGGGTTTTAATTGCGGGCTTGAAGTAGGGCAGTTAACGATTGTGGGGGGTTTAGTTGGGATTACTTTTTTAATCACAGAAAAAATGAAAGCTTCCACCTCAGTCTATTCCTATTTACTATCCTCACTTGCTTTAGGTATTGCTGCCAGCATTTGTTATAATCGATTTCCTTTATCATTTTAATATACTAATCATGAGAAACCTGCTCTTTATTTTTATGTTGCTTGTAGGAACTCTTTCTGTACAAGCACAGAACATTCAAAACAACCCGGGAAGTAACCACGGCAACAAGTTTGAACAATTGGGGACTACGTTCCCTACTCCAAACGAGTATCGTACAGCAAGCGGTGCACCTGGACCCAAGTATTGGCAACAGCGCTGCGACTATGATATTGTGTGCGAGTTGGATGAAAAAAACCTGAAGTTAAAAGGAAGTGAAACCATTACTTACTTCAATAATTCACCGGATGTACTTACCTATCTCTGGCTACAACTGGACGAAAATGAACATAGTTCAGTCAACAATGCTAATTACCAAAATGGTTCGTCAATAAGCAGACAATTAAGTATACAGCAGTTGCAACAAGCTGCAGAAGAAAAAGGGGATAATGGATTAGGTTTTCAAATTACAAAACTTACGGATGCCCTTGGAAAGCCACTACGCTATACCATTAACAAAACGATGATGCGGGTAGAACTGCCTATTCCATTGAAACCCGGTCAACGTTTTGCTTTTAAGCTGGATTGGAATTACAAGATTACAGACCGCATGACAGTAGGTGGCCGCGGAGGATTTGAATATTTTCCTGAAGATGGAAATCATTTGTTCACTATGTCACAGTGGTATCCCCGTCTCTGCGTGTACAGCGATTTCAAAGGCTGGCAAAATCAACAATTCACTGGTCGAGGTGAGTTTGCCTTAACATTTGGCAATTTCAAGGTTCAAATGACAGTTCCTGCAGACCACGTAGTTCTTTCAACTGGAGAATGCCAGAATTATCCCTTGGTATTGAGCCCGGCACAATTGAACCGTTGGAATAAAGCACAAACTGCAAAAGAACCCGTTGAAGTTGTTACGTTAGAGGAGGCAAAAGCAGCAGAAAAACAAAAATCTGCACAAAAGAAAACATGGATTTATAAAGCGGATAATGTGCGCGACTTTGCATGGACCTCATCCCGAAAATTTATTTGGGATGCTATGCCTGCCATGGTTGAAGGCAAAAAAGTGATGTGCATGAGCGGTTATCCAAAGGAAGCCTATGGTTTATACCGTCCTTATTCTACTAAAGTAGTGGCACATACCATTAAAACATATTCTAAGTTTACGATTCCCTACCCCTATCCCGTTGCACAAAGCATAGAAGCCTCCAATGGAATGGAATACCCCATGATTTGTTTTAATTATGGACGAACAGAGAAAGATGGCACCTACAGCGAGAGTACTAAAAATGGAATGATTGGAGTAATTATCCATGAAGTAGGACACAATTTTTTCCCAATGATTATCAACAGTGACGAAAGACAATGGAGTTGGATGGACGAAGGGCTCAACACGTTCGTAGAGTACCTAACTGAAGAATTATGGGATAATAAATTCCCAAGTCGTAGGGGACCTGCTGCATACATTACAGACTACATGAAACTTCCGAAAGATCAATTGGAACCCATCATGAGCAATAGCCATAACATTATTCAGTTTGGACCCAACGCCTACTCAAAACCTGCAACCGGATTGAACATCTTACGTGAAACTGTAATGGGTCGTGAGCTATTTGATTATTCATTTAAAGAATATTGCAGAAGATGGGCCTTCAAACATCCTGAACCAGCAGATTTATTCCGTACGTTGGAAGATGCCAGTGGAGAAGATTTGGATTGGTTTTGGAGAGGCTGGTTTTACAGCACTGAAGTCTGTGACATCTCATTGGATACCGTAAAATATGCCATGGTTGATACAGCAGCCACACAAGCAGGTGGAAGAGCTAGCTCTTTTAAGAGAAATGTGGATCGTCCATTAGTCAACTCGTTTGAGGATATCTCTAAAATTCGAAATAGAGAGGATAAGTCAATCACCTATGCCACTGATGCAGATACAACCTTACGCGATTTTTACTGGCGTTATGCACGCGGGCTGGAACCGTATGACACCGCACAAATTGAGATAAACTTTGGTGGTGCTGCGCCTGAAAAATTAACTGCTGAAGAAAAAGCTTCATTCAGCAACCTACATCAATATGAATTAACCTTCTCTAATAAAGGAGGACTGGTTATGCCAATCATTATTGAGTGGACGTTTAAAGACGGATCAAAAGAGGTGGAAAAGATTCCTGCACAAATTTGGCGATTGAATGAAAAGAAAGTGACTAAAGCCTTTATCAAGGATAAAGAAGTAGCCTCTGTTAAACTAGATCCACTGAGAGAAACTGCCGATATTGATGAAAAAAATAACAGTTGGAATAAATTTGAAGCTCCCTCTCGATTCACTTTGTTTAAGCAAGGACAGGGGCCTCGTCGTGGTGCAGGTGGTCAAAGTGGAAATCCAATGCAACGCGCTCAAGAAGCTAAAAAAGGATTTTAAGAATGCGTAAGTTTATCTTACTCATTCAATTTTCATTTGCCCTACTCTCCGTTCAGGCAGCTATCGTAGATACTGTCTGGATTGAGAGTAAGGCCATGAAAAAATCTTTTCGCTGTGTAGTGATACAACCCAGTCAATCAACACCACAAAAAGGGCCTTATCCTGTAACCTACCTATTGCATGGTTATGGTGGCTGGTATGCCAACTGGATTATTAGGGTACCTGCCTTAAAAGAGTATGCTGACCAGTACCAGATGATGCTGGTATGTCCTGAAGGAAATAATGATTGGTATTTAAATAGTCCCGAGATTGATTCGCTTCAATGGGAAACGTATATAGCTGCGGAGATTCCTGCCTATATTGACAGGCATTATCCAACCAAAGCCGATAGAACAGGAAGAGCTATTACTGGGTTAAGTATGGGAGGACATGGCGGATTGTATTTGGGATTAAAACATATCAACACCTTTGGCGCCTGTGGTAGTATGAGTGGCGGTGTTGACCTGCGTTTTCGAAAAAGTAGTTGGAGTTTACTTCGTTTGCTTGGGGATACCATCAAACACGCACAACGTTGGATTGACTACTCCGTTACAGGTTTGGTTGAAAAAATTAATCCAGCCATTTCGAGCATAATTATTGATTGTGGCACAGAGGATTTTTTCTTTGGAATCAATGAAAAATTACACCAACAACTAGCCAATAGAGGTATTCCGCATGAGTATATAACAAGGCCGGGCAAACATGATTGGAATTATTGGACAAATGCCGTGGCATTCCAATTACTTTTCTTCAATCTGTATTTTACAAAGCCGGCTACCCCCTAATTCTTTCTTTTCTTTTTATCAAAATCCTGAATCACCTTTGGCAACACGCGGGGCGTAGTGTCTGGTGCTGCCAGTGGTGTTGCCTCTTCCTGTATTTTGTTCATCACATAATTTTCTACCAATAACACCCGTCCGCTTCGGGGGTCATAGTGGACCATCCTTCCATGACGGAGTGCGATTCCTTCATTTTTTACAATTACTTCACCCACCCTTTTATCCGGATCCTTTAAATCATACACGGCTACCGTATCGTAAGCAATGGCAGGATCCATAGCCCTCCATTGTTCTTCCCGAATCAATCCTCCATTATAGGAGTAGTAACGTTGATTTCCATGCAACTTTCCCCACCGGTAATTTTCCTCTGCTATTTTTACTCCCTCTAAGGAAAACCTTTTCCAAGCTCCCTCTCGTTGACCATTTTCATAATGCCCTTCTTCCTCATAGCCCCTTTCCCCTCGTTGCTCAGGCACTGATTCTACCCAAGGTCCCTGTTTTTGGTCTAACTGATCTACCCTATTGAGTGTATCGCCCCTGCGTGATAACAAATAAGACTTCCATTGAGCATTAGCAGGCAGCCATCCTTGTAATAGGAAGCAGGATAATGCCAGTATTTTAGTAAGTTTGAACATACCTCAATTTACTACCAAAAAACTGTTCCCATGAACTGTATACTTGTTAAAAAAAATTGGATGGCTGTCTTGGTTGCAATTGTTTGTAGCCTTCTAACTGAGTCAGTAATTGCACAAGTTCTAGTGACCCCAACACCAGCCAGTAGCCGGCTGGCTTCTATGGCACAACGAAAAGAATTACTTAATGACTCGCTGCTCAACAGCAGTTCGTTCAGAAATATTGGACCTAGTATCATGAGTGGACGTGTGGTAGACATTGAAGCGAATCCTGAGGACCCCACTGAATTTTATGTAGCCTATGCTACGGGAGGACTTTGGCACACTAACAATAACGGACAAAGCTTTACGCCAATAATGGATAACCTGGATATTTTATTTCTGGGAGACATTGCCGTTAACTGGAAATCAAATCCCCGTATGATTTGGGCTGGAACGGGTGAAGTGAATAGCAGCCGTTCGTCCTATGCAGGAACAGGCGTCTACCTTTCAAAAGACAATGGGAAAAACTGGCAGCACCTGGGACTTGCCGAATCACATCATATTGGTGATATCAAGTTACATCCCACCGATCCCAATACAGCGTGGGTTGCTGTACTGGGTCATTTATATTCCCCCAATGAAGAGAGAGGTGTTTATAAAACTACGGACGGAGGAGCCAACTGGCAACGTACTTTATTTGTAAACAATCAAACAGGATGTGTGGATTTGGCTATGCACCCAACAGATCCATCCACGCTTTATGCCGCAATGTGGCAACGTAGCCGTGAAGCTTGGAAATTTGAGGAGAGCGGGCCTGCCAGCGGCATTTTTAAAAGTGTTGATGGTGGTAATACCTGGAATAAAATTTCAGGAACTGGCTCCGGTTTTATGGAAGGAGATAAAATAGGACGCATCGGACTCACTGTATTCCCAGGTAATGCTAACCTGGTTTATGCAGTGGTAGATAACAACACTCCCCTGGCTGGAAAAAAAGAGACTACAGATAGTGTATACACCAAGGAACTTTTCAAATCTATTAGTGCAGCAGATTTTGCCAATTTGAATAATAATCGATTAGATAGTTTTCTTCGTAAAAATCGTTTTCCTCGTCAACATAGTGCCATCAACCTTAAAAAAGCAATAGCGGAGGGTAAGTTAACGCCCGTTGCCCTATGGGATTGGTTGGATAGTGATGATGGTTTTCAAAATACCGGAATTGCCGGATGCGAGGTATATGTGAGTCAGGATGGTGGTGCTCATTGGAAAAAAGCAAATGAAAAACCCATTAGTATTTTCAATACCTATGGTTACTACTTTGCCAAAATCTACACTTCGCATACCAATCCGGATAAAGTTTTTATTCTTGGATTTACCGCACAGGTATCTACCAATGGGGGAAAGTCTTTTACTACTATCGACAAGGAAAATGTACATGCAGACCATCATGCGCTATGGGTGAACCCCAAAAAAGATGCGCATCTTATCAATGGAAATGATGGAGGTATCAATCTCACCTACGATGATGGAAAAAATTGGTTTAAAGCCAATAGTCCTTCCGTTGGGCAATACTATTATGTTACAACAGATGATGCCAGACCTTATAATGTTTACGGAGGGTTACAAGACAATGGAAGCTGGTGGGGCCCTTCTACACACAGAGAGAGTATTGGATGGACCGATGATGGACAGTATGCCTACCGAATGATTAATGGCGGCGACGGTATGCAAGCACAAGTAGATAAACGTGACAACAGCACTGTATATTCAGGTTCTCAATTTGGGTTTTACGCGCGTTATAATAAGGATAAAAGAGGGGGAGGCAAAATGTTTCGTCCACAACATGAACTGGGAGAAAAGCCACTTCGATTTAATTGGCAAACACCCATTCTGTTAAGCAAACACCAACCCGATATTCTTTATTACGGAAGCAATCGCTTGTATCGATCTATGAACAAAGGTGATACATTGGTTGCCATGGGTGGAGACCTTACCGGTGGTGGAATCAAAGGCAATGTTCCTTATGGGACATTGACCACTATCGATGAATCTCCCACTCGGTTTGGTTTACTCTATACGGGCAGTGACGATGGTCGTATCTATCGTTCTACTGATGGTGGCTATACTTGGAATGCCATTCACCAACAACCTGTTGTTACTACCAAAAAGAAAAGAACCATCGCAACAACAACAGGTCTTGCTACAAAAAATCTTTGGGTAAGCCGGGTGGTAGCTTCACAACATGCAGAAAATAGAGTGTTTGTTACATTAAATGGATATCGCCATGACCACTTTAACCCTTATGTGTATGTTAGTGAGGATGGTGGAATTACCTGGAAGGATATCAGCGGTAATCTTCCGCTAGAGCCTGTCAATGTGGTAAGAGAGGATCCCGTTAATCCTGCAATTCTATATGTGGGTACAGATGGTGGAGTTTATGTAAGTAAGGATGCAGGTGCCACCTACAAAGCTTGGCACAATGGATTACCACAATCTGTACCAGTGCATGACATTGCAATCCAACAACGGGAGAATGAAATAGTACTGGGTACACATGGTCGAAGTTTGTACGTGGGGAAACTGAATAAAATTCAGCAAACGGCTAACAAATAAGAATAGAATTACAAACGTGTTTGATTGATAAACCAGTCAAGTGCCTGTGCGTAACCGCGTAGCCCCAGCCCGGCAATGACACCAACGGCATGGGGACTTACAAAAGAGTGTCTGCGAAACGCTTCCCGTGCGTGTACATTGGAAATATGAACTTCCAAAACTGGTGTTTTGATAGCCGCTACCGCATCTCCAATAGCTACAGAAGTGTGTGTATAGCCTCCTGGGTTAAAAATAATACCATCATACTCAAATCCCACACGTTGTAATTCGTTGATGAGTTCGCCCTCAACATTACTTTGATAATAAGAAATAGCAACAGTAGGATATTGTGCGCGAAGTGTAATCAGGAATTCATCAAAGGACTGTGTACCATAGATCCCCGGTTCCCTTTTACCAAGTAGGTTTAGATTGGGCCCATTTATGATGGCAATACGCATGATCAATTTTTGGATTCACGGATCATATCAATAAACTGATCGAACAAATAACGGCTATCATGTGGACCTGGCGTTGCTTCTGGATGATACTGTACAGAAAATGCCGGCTTTCCTTTTACACGAATACCTTCAATCGATTGATCATTTAAATTAACATGTGTGATTTCTATATGACTGGCCTTTTTCACCGCATCAGGATCCACACCAAAACCATGATTCTGGGTAGTGATCTCTGAACGGCCCGTAATCAAGTTTTTCACTGGATGATTCAACCCTCGATGGCCATGATGCATTTTGAAGGTGGAAATTCCATTGGCAAGTGCCAATAACTGATGCCCCAGACAAATTCCAAAAACAGGTTTATCTTCCTTTAATACTTCTTTTACCAGATCAATGGCATAATCCATAGGAGCCGGATCACCAGGGCCATTAGAAATAAAATAACCACTAGGATTAAATTGATTTACCTCTTTCAACGAAGTTTTTGCAGGAAATACTTTTACAAAGGCTCCTCGATCTACCATGCATTGTAAAATATTTCGCTTTACTCCGTAATCCATCACAGCAATACGAATAGAGGAAGCCGCATCACCTAGTTCATACGATGATTTAGTAGAAACACGGGATGCTAATTCAAGGCCATCCATATTAGGTACAGCTTTCAACTTTTCCATCAACGCCTTACTATCAGTTGTCTCGGAAGAAATAATACAATTCATAGCACCTTTCTTACGAACCTGCGCTACTAATGAACGGGTATCTACTCCTTCAATGGAAACAATGGAATGTGCTTGTAAATATTCTTCCAAAGACCCCTTGGCCTGTTTTCGTGAGTATTGATCCTCCAAATTTCTTCCAATCAAACCACTGATTTTTACACTATCCGACTCCACATCGGCCTCTTTGACGCCGTAATTACCAATATGAGCCGCATTCATAATCAGGATTTGACCAAAATAGCTGGGATCTGTGAAAACCTCCTGGTATCCGGTCATTCCGGTATTGAAGCAAATTTCACCAGTGGTGGTTCCGATTGCGCCAAAAGACCTGCCATGATGTACAGTACCATCGGCAAGAACCAGTAGAGCGGGTTTCGGTTGTTGAGGCATAGGGCTGAATTATTTAAAAAAACAAATTCAGCAAAATTAACCCATTTTCGCCGCCAGTGAATGAAAAATCTTCACAAGAAACCAACAATTACAATTGGTCTGGTAAATTATTGCCAACCAACGAGCTAATCACCAAAAGTTGAAAATATCATATATATTAATACATATTTTAATATGCATTACCTATATGATGAGATTCGTTATTTCGATAAATTTGTTCCTTCAGCAAATATTTAATTATTTTTTTAATATGTCGATGTCCAAAAAACTGGCAATTGTCCCTTTTGTATTACTTATATCGGTGCTTGTATATTCTGTTTGGCCAGGTAAAGCTGTAGTAACTCCAGCAAGTACGGAGAATATTAGCTGGGGGGATACAGCATGGATGTTAACAGCTACTGCACTGGTTTTAATTATGACACCTGGACTAGCATTTTTTTACGGAGGCATGGTAAGCAAAAAAAATGTGATATCCACCATGCTACAAAGCTTCATTTGCATGGCATTGATTACAGTGCTCTGGGTTGTCATTGGATTCAGTTTATCCTTTGGTAACTCGATTGGTGGGATTATAGGTGACCCCAGAACCTTTTTTATGATGAACCGAGTAATTGAGGGAAAACCATGGGTACTAGCTCCTACCATACCATTAATACTCTTTGCCTTTTTTCAACTCAAGTTTGCGATCATTACTCCTGCGCTTATAACTGGAGCATTTGCCGAGCGAATAAAGTTTTCATCCTACCTATTATTTATTGTTCTTTTTTCTATTCTAATTTATTCACCACTTGCACATGCCACTTGGCATCCCGATGGATTACTTTTTAAATGGGGCGTACTTGACTTTGCTGGCGGTACAGTGGTTCACATGAGTGCAGGGTGGGCTGCATTGGCAAGCGCTATTTATCTGAAAAAAAGATTGGAACCAGCACATGCGCCTGCTCGAATAACCTATGTACTTTTAGGAACAGGTCTACTTTGGTTTGGATGGTTTGGTTTTAATGCCGGGTCTGCATTTGGTGCCAATGCCTTGGCGGGAGTTGCATTAGCAACTACATCAACAGCATCAGCAGCTGCCGCCTTTTCTTGGATAATATTTGACGAAATAAAAGGACGTAAACCATCTGCCATGGGAACATGCATTGGAGCAGTTGTAGGACTTGTTGCAATCACACCCGCTGCTGGATTTATCTCTATCCCTCATTCATTAGCAGTAGGAATTATTAGCAGCATAGTAAGTAATTTGATGGTGGACTGGCGTTCTAAAACTTCTATTGACGATACACTTGATGTTTTTCCCTGCCATGGTGTTGGCGGTATTATTGGCATGTTATTGACCGGCGTCTTTGCATCACAAGCTGTAAATCCTGCTAACGTAACAGGAAACGGTCTTTTATTTGGTGAATACAAATTATTTCTAATTCAATGTAGCGCCATGGTTGGTGTATCCGTATTTGCATTTACTGGAACGTGGCTTTTGCTTCGTTTTACAAATTGGATATTGCCGTTACGTGTTACGGAAGCCGAAGAAGAATTAGGGCTAGATATAAGCCAGCATAACGAAAAACTATGAGCCTAATATCTTTGGCTCCTGTTGACTAAGACAGTGGAAACTTCCCAACCCCCAAATAATATCCGTTGAATCAATCCCTACCACGGAACGGCTGGGGAAACAATCTTGTATTATCTGAAGTGCCCGCTCATCTTGCTTACAATTGAAAACAGGAACAATCACCGACTTGTTAGCAATATAAAAATTAGCATAGGAACAAGGGAGGCGTTGCCCATCGTAATACAGCGCCGGGGGCATCGGCAACTCAACTATGTTTAATTGCTTTCCATTTAATAAACGCATGGACTTCAATTGTTTCAGGTTATGTTGTAGTAAAGAATAATTTTCATCTGTCCGATCGGCTTCCACAACAGTTAGCACCGTGTCTGCATTTACAAAACGAACGGTATCGTCAATATGTCCATCCGTATCATCTCCTACTATTCCTTCATCAACCCATAAAATTTGCTCTACTCCATAATAATCACAAAGCATCCCCTCAATCTGTTCTTGATTCAATTGTGGATTACGATTAGGATTCAGCAAACAGGCGGTGGAGGTCAGCAAAGTCCCTTGTCCATTGAATTCAACAGATCCACCCTCCATCACAATCCCGGGATGATAAACGGGAATACCATAATGCTGTGCAATCCTAGTTGGAATCACATCATCCAAATCATAGGGCGGATACTTATTTCCCCAGGCATTATAACCCCAGTCAACAATCACCTTAGGTTGTGTAGCCGTAGGGTTGATTAAAAAAGCAGGTCCATGATCACGACACCAGGCATCATTGGTGGGATTGAAAAAAAACGCAACGGCGGCGGGATCAACCCCTGCACGCTCCAATTGCTGTACGGCAAACTCCTGCATGCTCTTATCTGCCACATTAATTCGAACAGCTTCGCCCCTTAATAATTCTTTAATAAAAGCAGCGTAAGAAGGAAAAATAGTATGAATTTTTCCAGGCCAGGAAGCCTCTTTGTGGGGCCAACTTAACCAGGTTGCCTCATGCGGTGCAAACTCTGCTGGAAAATAATACCCCAGTTCCCGAGGGGTAGCTCCATTAGTGCTCATCGACATAACGCTTGGTGATGGGGTCATAGGAATCAATTCGTCGGTCACGAAGGAATGGCCAGTGCGTACGATAATAGTCAGTCTTGGAAAGATCTATTTCAACCACGGTTGTTTCCTCTTTATCATGTGAAGCCTGCCAGAGCACTGTACCAAAAGGATTAGAAACAAATGAACCGCCCCAGAATTGCATGGCACCATTTTGCTCCTCTCCCACTCGGTTGACACTAACCACATGCACCCCATTGGCCACAGCATGACTTCGTTGAATCGTTTTCCAAGCACCATATTGCTCGGTGTTTGTTGTCGCATCTTGAGAAGTAGCCCAACCAATGGCAGTAGGATAAAATAAAATTTCTGCACCCATTAATGAAGTAATTCGTGCAGCTTCGGGATACCACTGATCCCAACAGATCAAAACCCCAATGGTGGCAAATTTTGTTTTGAAAACTTTATAACCTAAATCTCCAGGAGTAAAGTAGAACTTCTCATAATAAGCAGGATCATCTGGAATATGCATTTTACGATACTTGCCTAAATAAGAACCGTCCGCATCTATAACAGCCGTTGTATTGTGATATAACCCTTCTGCACGTTTTTCAAAAAGCGAAGCAATGACTACTACGCCTTTAGCCTTTGCAATGGCCTGTATCCTATCAGTTGCGGGACCAGGAATAGATTCCGCGAGTAAAAAATTATCATAAGACTCCACATCACAGAAATAAAGTGATGTAAAAAGTTCTTGTAAACAAACTATCTGTGCCCCTTGAGCAGCCGCCTTTTCAATTCCGGCAATTGCCTTTTGAAGATTGGCCTCCTTGTCAGCTACACAGCTCATTTGCACTACACCAATAGATACTTTTCGCATAGTTAGAGTTTGAGTGGCAAAAATAATCGTTTCAAGCAGGAGGTAGACCAAACAGGACTATTCTCTAAAAAAAATGCCCTCCGGAAGGAAGGCATTTTAGTATGTTCAAATTTGATTTATGCAGAAGGAGCTTCTTCAGCAGGAGCAGCTGCATCACCCGCCGGTGTAGCTTCCACTGCTTTTTCAGCAGCTTTCTTGCGTCCACCCGAACGACGTGTTTTCTTAGCAGTTCCTTTTTCTTCTCCTTTCTTATAGATCTCATTAAAATCAACTAATTCAATCATTGCCATATCAGCATTATCACCAGGACGAAATCCCAGTTTAATAATACGTGTATAGCCACCAGGACGGCCCGCTACTTTTTCAGCAACTGTACTAAAAAGTTCTTTGATAGCCTCTTTGTCTTGCAAATAACCAAACACAATACGACGCTGATGTGTGGTGTTATCCTTTGCTTTAGTGATCAAGGGCTCTACAAAACCTCTTAGCGATTTTGCTTTAGCAGTAGTGGTTACAATACGCTTGTGCTGAATTAACTGACAAGCTAGGTTACCGAGTAGGGCCTCGCGATGTGCTTTGGTTCGGCCCAGGTTGTTTACTTTGTCTCCGTGACGCATGACTGTTTGTTTTTAACACTGCACCGTGTCAGGAATTGCAGTGGTTGCTATTGACATGACTCAACAGCGGTTATCAATAATTAAAATTCACTTACATCAATACCCATTTTGGCAAGATCCATACCAAAATGTAATCCGCGCTCAGAAAGCACTTGTTCAATTTCAGAGAGTGACTTTTGACCAAAGTTGCGGAACTTCATCAAGTCCTCTTGTTCGTACTGAACCAGCTCACTGAGAGAATTGATTTTAGCCGCTTTCAAACAATTGAAAGCACGCACTGAAAGATCTAAATCCTCTAGTGGAGTTTTCAATACCTTACGCAATTGCAAGGTTTGTTCATCCACTAAATCCTCTTTCTTTTCTTCCTTATTATCAAACGTGATGTTTTCATCAGTGATGATCATCAAGTGCTGGATCAAAATACGAGAAGCTTGCTTTACTGCTTCTTCAGGATGGATAGTGCCATCTGTAGAAACTTCCATGATCAACTTTTCAAAGTCAGTACGCTGCTCCACACGCGTGTTCTCAATACTGTACTTTACATTTTTGATAGGCGTAAAAATGGAGTCAGTTGGAATATACCCAAGCGGTGATTCCTTTGGTTTGTTGTCCTCTGCTGGAACATAGCCGCGACCTTTACCGATAGTCAACTCGATATCCAAGCGCGCAGAACTATCCAACGTACAGATTAACAAATCAGGATTCATGATCTGGAAAGCTTGTGTGTTTTCACCGATCAAAGCAGCCGTAAACTCAGTTTTGTTTTTAACAGAGATGCTGATTTTTTCGCTGGTGAAATCCTGGTCTCCAATCTTTTTGAAACGAACTTGTTTCAAGTTCAACAGCAGTTCTACCACGTCCTCACTTACACCTTTTAAAGTGGCGAACTCGTGATCTACTCCTTCAATTTTGATACCCACAATGGCGTAACCCTCCAGAGAGTTAAGCAATACGCGGCGGAGTGCATTTCCGATAGTAACACCATATCCAGGCTCCAAAGGACGGAACTCGAATTGAGCATTAAAATCAGTAGCCTTCTGTAAAATGATTTTATCAGGTTTTTGAAAATTGAGAATTGCCATACGATTATTTTTTCGGTGAGAGGTATTACCTCATTGGTTTACTTAGAATACAATTCAACGATCAACTGCTCCTTGATATTCTCAGGAACACTTTCACGCTCAGGATAAGTGATAAACGTACCCTTCATTTCAGTTTCATTGAAATCAAGCCATCCATACTTTGGATTTTTACCACGGATGGGGCTAGTGATTGAAGTACGCGTACGACTGCTGTCTTTTATCGTAACAACATCACCTGGCTTTAATGAATAGGAAGGTATATTCACAACCTGTCCATTCACTTCAATGTGCTTGTGGTTCACAAGCTGACGGGCTCCTGGACGAGAAGGAGAAATACCCATACGGAATACAGTGTTATCCAATCTTGCTTCCAAAAGCTTGATCAAATTTTCACCTGTAACCCCTTTGCGGCGGGCAGCTTCTTCAAATGTTTTGCGGAATTGCTTTTCTAGTACACCGTAAGTATACTTTGCTTTTTGTTTTTCACGAAGCTGTAGTGCATACTCGCCAAGTGTTTTACGCTTGCGCTTGTCTCCGTGCTGGCCAGGAGGGTTACTGTTTTTACCCAACCATTTGCCATTTCCCAAAATGGGCTCCCCGAAAATACGGGAGATCTTGGTCTTAGGACCATTGTAACGTGCCATAGTACTTGTTCATTTAAGCTTTTTTAAAAACCGGTGCAACGATCGGTAAAAAGCTTTAAAAAAATTAATCGTGCACCCTTTAATAAAATGAAACGACTGGCGTCGAACTATTTAATTATACACGTCTCTTTTTAGGAGGACGGCATCCGTTGTGAGGCATTGGCGTCACATCTTTGATCATCACTACTTCAATCCCACTTTGTGATAGGGAACGAATAGCCCCCTCACGTCCAGAACCCGGACCCTTAACATACACATCCACACGCTTCAAACCTGCATCAAATGCCACTTTTGCAGCATCAGCAGCGGCCATTTGTGCTGCATAAGGAGTATTCTTCTTAGAACCGCGGAAACCCATTTTACCAGCACTGCTCCAGGAAATTACCTGACCAGTTTTGTTGGTAAGACTTACAATAATGTTATTGAATGTTGCAGAGATATGCGCATCACCATAAGCGTCAACTTTCACGACTCTCTTTTTGGAGGCTTGCTTTGCGCTGGGTTGCTGTTGTTGTACTTTTGCCATTGTATTACTTGAGGTAGTCTTTTAAATATTAGCTATTATTTCTTAGGCGCCTTCTTTTTACCAGCAACCGTTCTACGTTTTCCTTTGCGGGTACGGCTGTTAGTTTTAGTACGCTGACCACGAACTGGCAATCCTTTACGATGACGGAGTCCGCGATAGCAAGCGATATCCAACAAACGCTTGATACTCATTTGCACTTCAGAACGAAGCTGACCTTCCACTTTTAATTCTTCAGTGATCACGCTACGAATGGCATTCAATTCATCATCACTCCATTCGTTCACTTTTTTGTTACGATCGATATTGTTCTTATCGAGAATGTAGCGAGCAGTAGATGGACCAATTCCATAGATATAGGTCAATGCAATTTCCCCTCTTTTCTGTTTTGGTAAATCCACACCGGCAATACGAGCCATAATTGAGTATTAAAAATTAATTAGTTTAAAATAGGATTAACCCTGACGCTGCTTGAAGCGAGGATTTTTTTTGTTAATGATGTACAGCTTGCCTTTACGACGGACAATCTTACAATCTGCGCTGCGTTTTTTGATAGAAGCTCTTACTTTCATCGTTATTCTGTTTAACAGTCTTATTTATAGCGGAAATTAATCCGACCCCTTGTCAAATCATAAGGAGAAAGTTCCACACCAACTTTGTCACCGGGGAGAATACGGATGTAGTGCATTCGCATTTTTCCGGAGATCGTAGCCAGGATTTCATGTCCATTTTCCAGTTTTACCCGGAACATTGCATTGGATAATGCTTCTAAAATGACTCCATCCTGCTTAATCAGCGGTTGTTTCGACATACGATTTTAAGGGGTGCAAAGATAGGCGCTTGTCAGCGAATAAAGAAGAAAATCGCTAAAATTTTGAAAGTGAGGCAATTACTCCGCCCAACTCATTACATAGCCTTGATTTTCAATATCTAAGGCCTGCTTGGTTAACATTAGCGGGCGGAAAGTGTCTACCATCACCGCCAATTCCTTGGTTTCCTTGGCTCCAATGCTTTTTTGAACAGCACCCGGATGAGGCCCGTGTGGGATACCAGCCGGATGTAATGTTATCATTCCTCGAGTAACACTTTTACGACTCATGAAATCACCGTCTACATAATAAATCACTTCATCACTATCTATGTTGCTGTGATTGTAGGGTGCAGGAATTGCCTGTGGATGGTAGTCATAAAGTCGAGGTACAAAAGAACAAACAACAAAACTGTTTGTCTCAAAAGTTTGGTGGATAGGCGGCGGCATATGAACGCGACCAGTGATGGGCTCAAAATCATGAATTGAGAAGATGTAAGGATAGCAACAGCCGTCCCAACCCACTACATCAAAGGGATGCGTACCATAATGCAACCCGTATAACATTCCTTTCTTTTTGGCTCGTATTAAAAAATCACCTTGCTGGTCAATGGTGAGTAAATCTTGTGGAGGACGAATATCGCGTTCGCAATAGGGCGAATGCTCCATCAACTGTCCAAACCGACTCATATAGCGTTTAGGATACCGAAGGGGCGAAAAAGACTCTACAATAAACAAACGGTTTGTAGGCGTATCAAAATGTATTTGATAAATAGTTCCTCTGGGAAGAATAATGTAATCTCCATAGGAAAATGGAAGTTGTCCATATTGTGTCAGCACTTTCCCGGATCCCTCGTGTATAAAAATTAATTCATCAGCATCCGTATTCTTATAGAAATAATCAGTCATGCTCTGTTGCGGAGAAGCTAATACAATGTGACAATCACCATTAACCAATACCGGTACACGACTTTTAAGAAAATCTGCCTCAGGCTTAATGTGAAACCCCTCGAAGCTGCGATGCTTCAACATTTTCTCTTCGGCTACTTGCGGAGATACATCCTGCTGGGGTTCTGTTTTTATGATTTGTGTGGGAGGATGACAATGATAAAGCAAGGAATAATCATCACTAAATCCCTCTGTGGAAAATAGCTGTTCACTATACAAGGTTCCATCCGGCTTACGAAACTGCGTGTGCCTTTTGTGCGGAATTTGTCCAAGTTTATGATAATGAGCCATAGGGTGTCAATGATTAATTTGTAGTACCAACAGTAACCTTATGCACCCGGAAAAAGCGGTCTACCCACCAACTCTCTTCCAGGCCAAGGAATACCCGCTAGGATCAACACTAAAGCAATAGCTAGTAACCATGTAACGGAGCGGTAGTTGCGTTGCGTTGCTTTTCCACGCGCTAACGTAATTAATATAATTGAAGAGATCATTAAAACAGGATGCTCTATGAGAAAGAATCGATAAAAAGAATCGCTCATTACCGAACTACCCGCTGGCAGATTTAATGATGTCCAGCCATATCTACCTGCTATTGCCTGATAAAGCCCAATGAGTAACATGGTATGGGCCGTAATCATGAGCCATAGACTACTACTAGCAAGGGACTCTTTTTTGGTAATTGCTTGAATTAAATTCCAGAGCAGTAATAATAGTAATACCCAACGAAGGGCATTGTGCAAGTGCAAAAGTCCGGTTTCCATATAGCATTTGTTTAGGTAAACAAATGTATGAAGCCTTTCTTACTCCACCCAGTCGGCCACAAAAACATTCGTATCCCGGGTCCCCCCATTGTTACGATTGCTTGCAAATACTAAACGCTTCCCATCAGGGCTGAACATAGGAAATGCATCAAAGCCTTTGTCACGGCTCACTTTTTGCAAGTTGGACCCATCGCCATTGATGGTGTATAGATTAAAAGGGAATCCCCGCTTGTACTCATGGTTAGAGGCAAAGATGATACGTTTACTGTCAGGCATAAAAGTGGGTGCCCAATTGGCCTGACCAAAATGGGTTACCTGCTTTGCACCCGAACCATCAGCATTAGCTACCCAAACTTCCATATTGGTGGGGGCCACTAAATCTTGTGCCAGCAACTCTTTGTACTCTGAAACAGCTGCTTCCGTTTTTGGACGTGATGCACGCCAAATTATTTTCTTTCCATCAGGACTGAACCAGGCTCCCCCATCGTATCCCAACTCATTGGTTATTCTTTTTTCCTTTCCGGATTTAAGATCCATGATATAAAGTTCAATATCACCATCCTTGGTACTGGTGTAAATCATTTTCTTGCCATCGGGCGAAAGAGTAGCCTCCGCATCATAAAATGGAGAGTTTGTTAATTGCTTAACGATTTTTCCATTCAAATCAGATTGGAAAATATCATAACCCCGGTACAAAGGCCATATGTACTTGTTGCCATACTTTGCTCGATCCGGAACTGGCGGACATTCGCCGCTAACCAAATGCGTAGAGGCATAAATGATATGTTGATTATCCTTTGTGAAAAAGGCACAGGTGGTTCTTCCCTTGCCTGTGCTTACTGACTTGAATTCAAATGGAGCCGTTGGATTTTCGGGTACACGTCCAATAAAAATCTGATCGCAGGGAATTCCATCCTTTAAAGAGGTACGCTGAAAAACCAGGGATTTTCCATCATAGCTCCAGTATGCTTCAGCATTGTCTCCTCCAAATGTTAACTGACGAATATTTTTAAGATGAGATTCTTCTGCATAGTGAAGACTGTCTTGTCCATGTAACTGAATTTGAAACAATACAAGCAGTGACCCCATCAAAAAAAATGTTCTGCCGAATAGAGGTGCCAATAAATTTTTCATGCGATTCTTTTTGTAGCGTGCAAATTTATCTTTAGAGTAACGTTCAAGTGTCAGCCCATTGTAAAAAATGATTAGTAACTTGCATCTATGCCGATTGTAGCCCCCTCTCTGCTCTCCGCTAATTTCCTGCATCTTCAGGCTGATTGTGAGCTTCTTAACAAAAGTGAAGCAGACTGGTACCACCTGGATGTGATGGATGGAAATTTTGTTCCTAACATCAGCTTTGGCCCTATGTTGATACAGTTTTTTAGAAAGGCCACCTCCAAGACCTGTGATGTACACCTAATGATTGAAAAGCCTGAACGCTACCTGACTGCTTTCAAGGAAGCCGGAGCAGACATTATCACTGTGCATGCGGAAGCTTGCATACATCTTCACAGAACTATTCAGCAAATAAAAGAGCTGGGTGTTAAAGCAGGTGTAGCGCTTAACCCACATACACCGGTATCAAGTCTGGCCCCTGTTATAAAAGAAATTGATTTGGTTTGCTTGATGAGTGTGAATCCAGGATTTGGCGGACAACAATTCATAGCCGCTACGCTGCCAAAAATCACAGAACTAAAAAAACTAATCACAGAACATAATGCAACTGCAGTCATTGAAATTGATGGAGGTGTAACACTTGAAAATGCACCAGCAATAATCGAAGCTGGAGCTGATGTACTAGTTGCCGGCAATACCGTTTTTAAATCCAAGGATCCCCTTGCCACCATTGCTTCACTCAAGCGAATTGGAATCAACAAATGAGTAAAATCGATTGGTCACTTTTAAAATTTGAGGAGTTACTGCCATCAGATTGCTATGCGTTATTGCAATTAAGATCTGCCATTTTTGTAGTAGAGCAGCAATGTGTTTTTTTGGATATGGACAATAAAGATCAGCAGTCATGGCATTTACTGGGTAAACTTGACAATCAACTGGTGGCCTACACGCGGTTGCTTCCGGCAGGATTGGCCTATGAAAGTTGCTCAATAGGAAGAGTGGTAACTGCAGAAAACGTACGAAGAACGGGCATAGGTAAACTTCTAATGACCGAGTCTATCGACAGTTGTGAAAAATTATTTGGAAAAGGCCCCATTGAGGTAGGTGCGCAATTATATCTTGAAAAGTTCTACCAAACTTTTGGTTTTATTCGAGATGGCGCAATCTACCTGGAAGACGGAATTGAGCACATTCATATGATTCGAATGGCTTAGTTACGTGCATTCAATTCTTGTTGTAGAAAAGTAGCGGTGTGTGTGTTTACTTTCTTAACCATTTCCTCAGGTGTTCCCTGGAAAAGAATAGATCCTCCCCCATCACCTCCTTCAGGACCTAAATCAATTATGTGATCCGCCATTTTGATCACATCCAAATTATGTTCAATAACCAAAACGGTGTTACCCCGATCCACTAGTTTATTGAGCACATCCATTAAATGACGTATATCTTCAAAATGAAGACCTGTGGTAGGTTCGTCCAAAATATAAAACGTTTTGCCGGTGTCACGCTTTGCTAACTCAGTAGAAAGTTTTACACGTTGTGCTTCACCTCCACTCAATGTAGTGGCAGCCTGACCAAGTGTTACATATCCCAGTCCCACCTCCTCCAATACTTTAATTTTTCGATAGATATATGGAACTGTTTGAAAAAACAGAATAGCTTCTTCCACCGTCATATCCAATACATCAGCAATAGACTTTCCCTTGTAACGTACTTCCAAGGTCTCACGATTATACCTTTTACCATTGCAACTAGAACAATGCACATATACATCAGGAAGAAAGTTCATTTCAATCACGCGCATCCCCCCACCCTCACAAGTATTGCAACGGCCAGACCGTACATTGAAAGAAAAACGACCAGCTCCATAACCTCTAACCTTACTCTCAGGCAATGTTGAAAATAGCGTTCGGATCTCAGTGAAAAAACCACAATAGGTGGCAGGATTACTACGCGGTGTTCTTCCAATAGGAGACTGATCAATTTCAATAACCTTATCGATATGTTCTAATCCCCCTAATTTCTTATAGGGCAAGGCCTGTGCTCGAGAATCGTAGCAATGTTTTGCCAGTAAGGGATACACTGTTTCATTTATTAGTGTAGATTTTCCTGAGCCACTCACACCTGTTACTACAATTAATTTTCCAAGGGGGAAATCAGCATTAACTTTTTGCAGATTATTTCCACTAGCGCCTTGTAAGGATAAAACATTTCCATTGCCCGCTCTACGGATAGCAGGTACCGGTAGCTGTAATTTTCCATTTAAGTAACCGGCCGTGAGTGTATTCAATTTTAAAAAAGAAGCGGGAGGTCCTGCTGCAACAATTTTTCCACCATGAAAACCTGCACGCGGACCAATGTCAATCAAGTGATCTGCAGCCATCATAATATCCTTATCATGCTCCACTACAATCACAGTATTGCCTAAGTCTCTCATTTTTTTTAACGCTTGAATCAGTTGGTGATTGTCGCGTTGATGTAATCCAATGGAAGGTTCATCTAAAATGTAAGTAATGCCTCTCAGTTGTGATCCGATTTGTGTTGCCAACCGAATTCGCTGTGATTCGCCCCCGCTTAAACTTCTACTAGAACGGTTTAACGACAAATAACCTAAACCTACTTGTAATAAAAAATCAAGGCGGTCCCGGATCTCTTTCAAAATATCCTTAGCGATAGCATTTTCTTTTTTAGACAACCGAAGTTCCACCCCATCAAACCAGGCCGCCAGGTTATCAAGATTCATAGCACTCAGCGTAGCAATATTTTTTTGATCAACCCGAAACCAATTGCTTTCTTTTCGAAGACGCATCCCATCACAGGTAGTACAGGGCTTCACCTCCATGAAATCTTCTGTCCACTCCCGTATATTTTCACTATACGGGTTAGCAAACCAACGTTGCAGTAAGTTTACCACCCCTTCAAAAGGGCCGTTGGGATTAAATTGCACATCAGAAAAATCAGCTGCCGTTGGTTGGCCTTCTTCATTCCCAAACAACAGTAGATTTAATTGTTTTTTAGGTAGATCCTGAATAGGTGTTTTAAAAGAAATCTTATGCTTCCTGGCCATTTCCTGTGCCTGTCTGAATACCCACGCATCACGTTCTTCTCCAAGCGGTACAATACCTCCTTCACTTATACTAAGGGAGGTATCTGGAAGAACGGCCTTCATGTTTACATGATGATTTACACCCAGGCCTTTGCAGGCAGGACAAGCTCCATAGGGAGAATTAAATGAAAACGAGTTGGGAGAAGGTTCTTCATAACTAATTCCAGTATCCTCACACATTAGTTGTTTGGAATACTGTACCATTCCCTGTCCTTCTACTTCAAGAAATAGTAATCCTTTTCCCAGTTGCAATCCCTGTTGGACACTTTGACTTAAACGTGCACGCATGGAAGCCTCCACCTGCAAACGATCAATAACCAATTCAATATCGTGGATCACATACCGATCCACTTGCATTTTGGCCTGTAAATCCCGCATGACTCCGTCAACACGTACTTTTAAGTATCCCTTTTTTCGATACTCCTCAAATAGTTCACGATAATGGCCTTTTCTCCCCCGTACGAGCGGCGCTAAGATTGAAATTTTTTTTCTTTCGAAGTTTTGAAAAATAGCCTGCACAATCTCATCCTCACTCCATTTAACCATGGGCTTTCCTGTGTTGTAAGAATAAGCCCTTCCAATTCTTGCATAGAGCAATCGCAAAAAGTCATATACCTCCGTGACAGTCCCTACTGTTGAACGGGGATTTTTACTGGTCGTTTTCTGTTCAATAGCAATTACCGGAGAGAGTCCTGCAATTCGATCTACATCTGGCCTCTCCATATCCCCAACAAATTGCCGCGCATAAGCACCAAATGTTTCCAAATAACGGCGCTGCCCTTCTGCATAGATAGTATCAAAGGCTAATGAGGACTTTCCTGAACCACTGATTCCGGTAATGACCACTAATTTGTTTTTGGGAATGGAAATATCCAGATTCTTCAAGTTGTGCACACGCGCTCCGGTAACTTCAATAAATTCCAGATTTTCGCCAGCGGTTAACTTCTTGCTAGTGGTGCGCGCCATAAGGGTAGCAAAGATACACGCTAACGGGCAGGCGGCAGGAGTTGATTACTAATAAGTCTATTATGATACTGCTGGATAAAAGCCTTAAGCCGGCTATCTAACGCTATGACCTGTTGCTTGTCTTGTGCAGCCAGATTTTTTTGTAACAAGGGATCACTCTTATAATCATAAAGCGCTCCTATTCCATTTTCACTTTGCTGATATAAATACTGGTTTTGTATCAATTGAAATCCTCCATAATAATTTACCACCCAATTTTCAGGTTGTGGCGCAAACACATTTTTCCCGAAAGAAAATACCGTGCCTCGATAACCTAAATAACCCAGTACAGAGGGCATAATATCAGTTTGTTGGATATTTCCTGGCAAGAATGCCTTCAGTTTATCTGAGGGATGATAGAAAAAAATAGGAATCGCCATATTTCCCCAAGCAGTTTGGTAGGAAGGATCATGCGAGATGGAAGCATGATCGGCAGTGATAACAAATAAAGTTCGCAGAAACCATGGCTTGGATTTGATTTTATTAAAAAACTTTTTCAACGCGTAATCAGTGTAACCCGTAACCTCACGAATAGGATGCTCGCCTTTTGGAAATACGCCCCTATACGTTGCTGGCACCTGAAAAGGTTCATGTGAGGAAACAGTAAATATTGTTGACTGAAAGGGTTCCGGGAAGCTATCCAACTTGCTGGCAAAAAATTGTAAAAAGGGTTCGTCCCAAATACCCCAGGTTCCATCAAAGTCCTGGTCATTACCATATTGGTCCTTCCCAAAATAATGTTCTACTCCCAGTAAATTAACAAACGCCTTAAACCCCATGGAGCCATTGGGAGCACCATGAAAAAATGAAGTATGATACCCTTTTTCTTTTAATACTTGTGGGAGACTTTGCAGCTGGTTTGAAACATAAGGTGTGAGAACAAAAGGGAGCTCTCCCGAAGGAATACTTGCCAATACCGCAGGTAATGCATCGATGGATTTTCTTCCTGCAGCAAACCCATTTTCAATAACAAAACTTTTTGCAAGTAATGAATCTAAAAATGGGGTATACCCCTTATAGTTGCCATTATTCAATTTCCGATTAAAAAAACCAAAAGACTCCCTACCAAAGCTCTCCAACACTAAGATGACCACATTTTCAGTTTTGAACGTGTCCACAGGATTTAGCTGAATAACTGGCGTATAAATAGCTGCTAATTGATTGGGCGAGAAAAATTGATCCGCTTTATAAAATTGTTGTCGGATGGTGCGTAGTATACAAAAAGGGGTATTCAACACCAAGGGAATACTACCAGGGTTTTTTACATATTGCCCAGCGTTACTCATTGTAATTGGTCGAGTTGAATACCGCCAATCACCTCGAATACCCCCCACCAATAAAAATGGGAAAAGCAATAACATGCCCAAGGAGCCAGTATAAAAATAGGTTGGGTTAAAACTAGCCGGGGCTTTAACTGAGATTCGGTTGTAGCCAACTAGCAACAACCAAAAGAAAACAAGAAACACGGGCAGAAAATACCAATAGTGCCATGCAGCCGTGGTTAAAATGGTACCGAGATTATCCTCATTCGCAAACTCCCGTACCACAGTGGCTGTGGTACGACGTAACGTAAAAGGAAAGTAAACCATATCTACACAGCTCACCCATAAGGCTAGCCCATTGGTAAATAAGAAAAGCCCACGCGCAAACTGTTTAAATGAATGCTTAGAACGAGCTCGTAACGGAGCCGCTTGCAAAATGATATAGAGTGAATTTACATAGCAAATTGCCGCCATATCAAAACGAAGCCCGCCCCACAAGATGGCACCCCAATCAGGTAATGAAATATCCTGAAATGAAGATTGGTTAAAAAAATAAAAAACAAATCGAGTGAGCCACAATAGTGCAAGCGCCCAGCAAACCCGTACTACAATAGCTGCGTATTGGTTCAACTCTAACTTATTAGCGGCACTCCTGTTCATTCGAATGCTAAAATTACGTTTAAGTTAAGATGTAGTCGGCTATATTCGCATAAACAATTAGGTATGCGCTCCCTCCTCTTTATACTCCTATTTATTCCACTAACCACACTGGCGCAAGAAAAGTTTCCTGCTGTAACTATAAAATCGATTGCTGGAAAAGAGATCAGTACAGCAACTTTTCAAGATAACGAAGCTCCTTTGGTGATTAGTTTTTGGGCCACTTGGTGTAAGCCCTGCTTACAAGAGCTAGATGCTTTTAATGAGCTGACGGAAACATGGAAAAAGGAAACGCCTGCACGCATCATTGCCATTTCCATTGATGATAGTAGAACTGCAGCAGGCATCAAAAAAACAGCTGGGTTACACGACTGGAGCTTTGAAGTTTTTTGGGACGAAAATCAAGATCTCAAAAGAGCACTCAACATATCACTAATCCCTCATACATTAGTCATTGACAAAAAAGGGTTGATTATTAAACGCTATACTGCTTATGTCCCAGGCAATGAGGATAAAATTTTAGCCTTACTCAAAACGTTGTAAGATGCGCGTACTATTATGTGCTGTATTCCTCTCTCTCAGCTTTTCAGGATATACGCAAGGAAAAAGTTTTTTTAAAGAAAGTAAATTGAGTGGGAGTCTCGAAACCAATAATCAGTATTACATAGATAATAAACGAGGAAATATTCTGGCTCCAACTAAAAGATTTGCCTCCAATACGTACCTAAATGCTAACTACCAATACAAAGGCTTTAGAGCCGGCATTCAATTTGAAGGGTACAATCCAGCACTACAAGGTTTTCCTACCCGCTACGAAGGGAATAAGTTGGTACGCCGGTTTATCCGCTTCACTAATAAGAGAATAGATATTCACGTTGGTAACTTTTTTGAACAATTTGGGAATGGGCTGATCTTTAGAGCTTTTGAAGAAAGAAGTTTAGGGTTAGACAACAATATTGATGGTGTGGGAATTCGTTTTACACCTATAAAATCAATAAAACTTAAAGTAATTGCAGGACGCCCTCGGACATTCATGGAAAGATCACCTGGTGAAGTAATGGGGGGTGACATAGAATGGTCTCCTTTAAATAGAGAGGAGAATGGGAAAACACAGCTCCTACAAGTAGGCGCCAGCTATGTAAAACGATTTATGCGCTATTACGGTGCAGATCCTAATTTTCCGCAACAGGTAAATGCCATTGCTGCCCGGTTTAATGGTGAATATAATTCCATCAATTTTTCTGGAGAATGGGTACACAAATCCATTGAAGCTAATTTCCCAAACGACTTCATTAAAAAGAAAGGATTAATTCTTTTTTTAAAAACAGGTTGGCAAGATCCTGCTAACAGACTGGGACTACAACTTCAATTTCGTAGATTAGAAAATGCAGACTACAAAGGAAATTTCAATTCAAGTGATGCCGTTGCTTCCATCAATTATACGCCTGCGTTGACACGCCAACACACTAACTTATTAGCAAATATTTATCCGCACGCTATTCAACCCATTGGAGAGATAGGTGGCATGGCTGATTTTTTTATTCGTTTTAAAAAAAATACACCGCTGGGTGGTAAATACGGTACCAGACTAGACATTAACTATTCCAATTACCATGCGTTAGATAGCACCCGTGTAACAACCGGAGAAGGCTTTATTAGTAAAAAAATCATAGCATTCGGTAAAACAAAATTATTTAGAGACTTCAACTTGATCATTGATAAAAGATGGACTAAAGACTACAAGACGCTACTTACCTTTATCAACCTTTTTTACAATCGAACAATTTTACAAGGCGGACCTTATGGTGAGGTACGCGCCACGCTGGTAGTAACAGATCACTATATTAAAATAAAGAAAAATCACCAGTTAAGAATTAATGCGGAACACATGTGGGTGAATAGTGACGAAAAAAACTGGGCAGGCTTGCTAACCGAGTGGAGTTTTCCAAATGGACTATCCTTATTTGTAAGCGATATGACAAATTACCAGACCTACAAAATGCACTATTATAATATTGGATTTGCCCTCTCAAAAAATAAACAACGAATCCAGCTTAGTGCTGGGCAGCAAAGAGCTGGATTGCTTTGTGTGGGAGGTATATGCCGTTTTGTTCCCTCTTACAATGGATTTAGTCTCAACTACACCTTAAACCTCTAAAAGGTTGTCCACTTAAAAGTCCTGTGTTTGCCCAATAACAACTGATTGTGCATTGAGCACCTGTGTGCTGGTATTAGAGCCAGTGTCATTAATCACCAAGGCAACTATTTTACCTTTTCCAGTTGGAATTCCGGTAACACTAACTACTGTATTATTTATATATTGACCGCCCAGACCTGTATTAGCTACCGGGATTACATCTCCCTCTAAACTGGCCGTAACGGAACGTCTAAAAACACCATTATGGGTATAGTTAGGCATTGGATTACCGGCGGAATAATAAGGGTGCGTTTGATATGAGCTGTTGCCCGCCAAATAATTTACTTGGTTATATTTCAATCCATCTTCAATTAACATCAACACCAGCTTCACGTTTTTCTTACTAAAATCACTTCCAAACTTTACAGTAGTTTTTAAAGCGCAATCCGTACCCGTAACGGTAGTTTCAAGTTTAATGCCTACATAGGATTCAGCCGCTACAGCAAAATCAATATTGCTAGCCAAGGTAGACGAACTCACAACCGTTTGACGATTAACGAGTCCGGTTGGGAACGCATTAATTCCATAGCGATTCATGATTGAAAGGAAAGTATTTGAGTGATATGGATCAAACTGACCTCCTGTGGGGCCATAATGCATTCCAACAAATATCAATTTGGAGCCATGCTGTTGTTGCTTTTGCTCTAGCGTATAACTCATAAGCGGGCACCATCCGCACCAGGTACCTGTAAAATCCTCAACATAGGCTCTACGCGTATAAGTAGTTGTGGTGGGCGTTGGACCACCTCCACCATTTGTATCGTCAGTTTTTTTCTTACAGCCAGTTATAAGTAGGGCAAATCCAAGTGCCAAAGCTGGTAAGATAAAGCGGGCAGATTTCATGCAGTAGGTTTTAATGACTGAAAATAAGAGGATTTGCCGACTTTCCAAATAATATTTATTCCTTAATCGTAATACTTAAACCCTATTTTATTCCTAGGCAAAGGCCTGCTTTTTTTCTCTATAAGCTCCCTCAGAACAACAAATATGTTTTGAATATCTTGACTATTCCCTTTTATCCCCTTTTCAAGCTTTGATAATTGCAATGAAATATCCTTATTAGTCAGGGCGAACTCCCTTATTCTAGTAAAAACCCGAATTATCCTGATATTTACTTCTATCGCTGTATCATTATTTAAAATACTAGATAACATTGCAACACCCTGCTCTGTAAATGCGTAGGGTAATTTTCTTCTCCCACCCCAATTTGAAGTCGCAAATTGCGACATCAAAACTTCATATTGTTTCATGGATAATTGAAACATGAAATCTGCTGGAAAGCGCTTACAATTCCTTTTCACTTGCTCATTTAGTCTACGTGTTTCAACCCCGTACAATTCAGCTAAATCATTATCTAACATCACTTTTTGTTCTCTTATAATATGAATCCTATTTAAGATTTTTTGATCTGCAAGAATCATTCCATGTTGGGTTATTTCAGACAACATAAAAAATACGCTAACCCTAAGTATAGTGATTAGCCCAACAGATGTCAAGAAGCAAAAAAGCCCTGGTTCTCACCTAAGGCTTTTACAATTGTCGTGGAGATAGGATTACTTTCAGTGATTCTATTGGGGGAAGCCAAAACAAGAAGCTGACTCGCTGCGCTCGTAATGGCTTTTCTCTTGTGTGCTCATGCGTGTAAACACGCATCGCACCCAATAAAAAAAGCCAGCACTTACGTGCCAGCTTCTTGTTTTGTCGGGAGGACAGGATTCGAACCTGCGACCCCCTGGTCCCAAACCAGGTATTCTACCGGGCTGAACTACCTCCCGCCATCCTTTTCAGGAAGGGCTGCAAATATAAGAAAAACTGACTTATTCTCAGGACAGATTCAGGGTCAATATTATAATATGTCAATCTGTCAAGCACCTGCCAACTGGAACAATACTTGTTGAATAAAGGGAAACACAAACCAAACCCCATGATAAAGGAAAAAGGCACGATTTCGATCAACACGGAGAACATTTTCCCCATCATTAAAAAATTCCTCTACTCTGACCACGAGATTTTTTTGAGAGAGCTGGTCAGCAATGCTATAGACGCCACCCAAAAAATTAAACGCCTTAGTTCACTCGGACAGTACAACCAAGAACTGGGTGAATTGACCGTGCAGGTGAAGGTCAACAAAAAAAAGAAAACGATTACCATCTCCGATGCAGGATTGGGAATGACGGCAGAGGAATTAAAAAAATATATTAACCAAGTAGCCTTTTCCGGTGCAACTGAATTCATGGAAAAATTCAAAGAGGCTAAAGATGCCAATGAAATTATTGGTCGGTTTGGACTTGGATTTTACTCCGCCTTCATGGTAGCAGAAAAAGTAGAAATTCAAACGCGCTCCTACCAAGAAGGGGCAGAGGCTGCTAAATGGACCTGCGATGGAAGCACTGCATTTGAAATAGCTGCCGGCAAAAGAGAAACAAGAGGAACGGATATTATTTTATATATCAACCAAGAATCTGAAGAGTTTTTAGAGGAGCATCGCATTCAGCAGATACTGGATAAATATGGTAAGTTTCTTCCAATCCCAATTCAATTTGGCACCAAGTCTGAGTCCGTAGAGGATGGAAAAGATGAAGAAGGAAAAACAAAATACAAGAGCATTGATGTACCTAATATCATCAATAAAACGCAGCCTATTTGGACAAAAGCTCCTTCTGAGTTAACAGACGAAGATTATTTAAGTTTTTACAAAGAGCTGTACCCATTTACAGAGGATCCCCTATTCTGGATTCACTTGAATGTTGACTATCCCTTTAACTTGACAGGGGTTTTATATTTCCCCAAACTGAAAAATGATTTTGAAATTCAGAAAAACAAGATCAAACTATTTAGCCGTCAGGTTTTTATTACCGATGAAGTAAAAGACGTAGTACCCGAGTTTTTAATGCTTTTACATGGTGTGATTGACTCACCCGATATTCCATTGAATGTAAGCCGATCATTCTTACAAAGCGATAGCAACGTCAAAAAAATCAACAGTTATATCAGCCGTAAAGTTGCTGAAAAATTACAGGAGTTATTTTCGAAAGACAGAAAAGGATATGAAAACAAATGGAACGATATTGGCATTTTTGTAAAATACGGAGCCTTATCTGATGAAAAGTTTTATGAAAAAGCCAAAGACTTTGTATTACTGACTAATACCAATCAAGAATACTACACGCTGGAAGAATACAAAACAAAAGTAAAAGACTTCCAGACTGATAAAAAAGGGCAATTAATTTGGTTATATACAGGTGACGCAGATCAGCAACACAGCTTCATTCAAAGTGCGCAACAACAGCAGTACGATGTGCTATTGATGAACTCGCCCATCGATAATCATTTTATGCAACACTTGGAGATGAAACTTGAAAAAACAACATTCAAGCGAGTGGATGCTGACATTACTCAAAAATTAGTTGAAAAAGACGAGGCGCCAAAACATTCACTTACTGAAGAGCAAAGCAATCAAGTAAAAGCCCTCTTTGAAAAGGCCCTGAACAATACAGCTATGAAAGTTGAGGTTGAAAGTTTGGATGAAGCTGCATTACCCGTGACTATTACCATGGAAGAATGGATGCGCCGGATGAAAGAAATGAGCAAAATGGGTGGCGGCCCCATGAGTTTCTATGGATCAATGCCCGATAGTTATAAAGTTGCCATTAATGCCAACCATCGATTGATTGGAAAAATTCTGGCGGCAGACGAGGCTACCCAAACTACGTTGGCCAAGCAAGCTTGTGACCTGGCCTTACTCTCTCAAGGGTTGCTGAAAGGGGCTGAGCTGACCAAATTTGTAGAGAGAAGCGTTGAGGTGCTATAATATTAACCCCTTGTACTACTTTTAGTACATGCAAACAGACCCGCTTATTGATGCGTACTTCCAGCAATTAAAAAACTGGAAGGTGGAATTAGCTGTCCTGCAAACCATGATCCTTGCTTGCGGAGAGGGAGGGATTCGAACCCTCGGTACAGATTTAAGTCCGTACAACGGTTTAGCAAACCGGCCCTTTCGGCCACTCAGGCACCTCTCCTAAAACATTCCTTTAAAAGGAGGACAAAATTAAAGAGAAATTACATGGCTGCCAACTGGACTTTCTGTTGAAGTTCCAAGACATTTTCACGGAAAATTCCATCCGTATCCATTAAGTCTTTGACAGTCTGACAAGAGTGAATAACGGTAGTGTGATCACGGCCTCCAAAATGTTCGCCAATAGTTTTTAGCGAATTTTTTGTGAAAGCTTTTGCCAGGTACATAGTAATCTGACGGGCTTGCACAATTTCACGCTTACGTGTTTTTTGAAGCAACTTATCGTAAGGCACATCAAAGTATTCACAAACCATCTTTTGGATGGTGTCAATAGTAATTTCTTTACTGGAAGACTTCACAAAATTGCGAAGCACTTTCTTAGCGAGGTCTAGATCTATTTCTTTTCGGTTCAGAGAGGACTGTGCCAATAAGGATATCAAGGCCCCTTCCAACTCACGAACATTATTATTGATATTGTAAGCAATATACTTTACAACCTCTTTAGGCATTTCTAATCCATCATTCCGCATCTTTTTCTCTAAGATCTCAATCCGAATTTCATAATCGGGCACTTGCAAATCAGCACTCAACCCCCAACGGAAACGACTCAACAGTCTATCTTGAACACACTCCAAATCCTTGGGAGATTTATCAGACGTTAGCACCAGTTGCTTTTGTGATTGGTGCAAGTGGTTGAAGATGGCAAAGAAAGCATCCTGCGAACGTTCTGCCTTTGCAAAAAACTGAACATCATCCAGGATAAATACATCTATCAATTGATAAAAATGTATAAAGTCATTGATAGCGTTATTACGGCTGTGATCCATGAACTGGTTGATGAACTTCTCCGCACTCACATATAAAACCACCTTATTAGGGTGTAATCTTTTTACTTCGTTGCCGATGGCTTGTGCCAAATGCGTTTTTCCTAAACCCGTTCCTCCATAGATTACCAAGGGATTAAAGGAATTGGCACCGGGCTTCTCAGCTACTGTTTTACCTGCACGGCGAGCAACTCTATTACAGTCCCCTTCAATAAATGCATCAAACGTATAGTTAGGATTCAGCTGCGGATCGATCTGCATTTTTTTCAGACCAGGTATAACAAAAGGATTTTTTACGGGGTTATTGATCACCAACGGAAAATCCATTTCATTATTGGAAAAGGATTTGAATCCCTGACCACTTACATCCACCGTCATTGGTTTTGTGCGACTACTGCCACTGTCCACCATGATTCGATATTCCAATCTGGCTTCCTTACCCAACTCACGCTTGAGTGTCTTAGCTAATAGATTAACGTAATGTTCTTCGAGGTATTCAAAAAAGAATTGACTGGGAACCTGTATAACTAATACATTTTGTTTCAGTGAAACGGGTTGTATGGGTTCGAACCAGGTTTTGAAATGCTGCCACTCCACAATGTCCTTGATGATCTTTAAGCAATTTCCCCAGACTTTTTCCGCGTTCTTATCCATCTTTACTACAAGCAGGTTTATGTCGAAATAATAGGAGTTATTCACATCTCTACGCAGGTTTCAACGCTTTTCCACAATTGTCAATAAAAAAACTTGCGCAGGGCAACGAATATCATTAAACCCCTTCAAACAAAAAAAAATTTCGGGCCTCTTTTTTCGGAAAAATATTTTTCTTTTAAAAACGAAAAAAATCAGTTGAAAAATTTGGAAAATTCATCCTAACACCATATCCCAAAATCCTAACTCGATTCCCGTAAAAAGGTTGATCTTTGTTGCTGTTTCAGGATAAAAACCTGACCTATGCCTCAAACTATTCAAATTCGTGTCAAGCCCGCTGAGGCGGCTGATGATTTTTTTCTAAAACAGCTTATTTCTAAGCAAAAAGGGGTACCCGTAAGCAGTGTTCAGGGCTTTCTTATCCTCAAAAAATCAATAGATGCCAGAGGTAGAAATACCTGGGTCAACCTTACCCTTCAAGCTTTTATCAACCAACCTGTAGAAAAGAGACTACTACGGACATTTTCGTTTAAGGATGTTTCCAACTCCCCTAAACGAGTAATTATAATTGGCGCTGGCCCTGCCGGGCTATTTGCGGCCCTTCGATTAGTGGAAGATGGGGTCAAGCCTATCATCTTGGAAAGAGGAAAAGACGTTAGAGCCAGAAGGAGAGATCTGGCAGCCATGAACAGGGAAGGGATTGTAAATCCTGATAGTAATTATTGCTTTGGGGAAGGGGGAGCGGGAACCTATAGCGATGGAAAGCTGTATACCCGAAGTCAAAAAAGAGGAGATGTGAACCGAATACTTGAACTTTTTGTTCGGTTTGGAGCGGATGAACGCATCTTATATGAATCACATCCTCACATAGGCACCAATAAATTACCGCAAGTAATTACACAAATGCGCGAGGCTATACTAGAGGCTGGCGGTGAAATTCATTTTGAGCAGTGCATCAATGAATTTGAAATTTCTGAGGGAAAACTAACAGCTGTTTGCACAAAGCAGGGCGAACGCTTTGTTGGTGATGCATTTATTCTTGCAACAGGTCACTCTGCCCGAGATATATTTGAGTTGCTACACCGTAACAAACTTGTCATTGAGGCTAAACCCTTTGCATTGGGTGTTCGCGTGGAACATCCACAGCACTTGATTGACAAAACACAATATCATTGTGAAATAAGAGATCCATTCTTACCTCCCGCTGCCTATAGCTGGGTTGAACAAGTAAATGGAAAAGGCGTTTTTTCATTTTGTATGTGCCCGGGGGGTATTATAGCACCAGCCGCTACTGCTCCCGGTGAGTTGGTAGTAAATGGCTGGAGCCCTTCCAAAAGAAATAATCCATTTGCCAACAGTGGAATTGTGGTAAGCGTAGCGCTGGATGATATTAGAACAAAGAAAAATGAAAGGGACCCTCTTGCCTTATTACAATTTCAGCAACAGGTAGAACAATTGGCATTCAAAGCAGGTGGAGGAAACTTGCAAGCGCCCGCACAAAGGCTGGTAGATTTTTGTGAAAATCGGACAAGTACCGCGCTTCCCTTCTGCTCTTATGTACCTGGCATCACTGCTGTCAACCTCAAAGAAGTGCTTCCCTCTTTTATTCATGAAAGATTACAACTGGGATTCAAACAGGTTGCACAAAAGATGAAATCTTATTACACCAATGAAGCGGTGCTGATTGCTACAGAATCCAGAACTTCCTCTCCTGTAAGAATCCCACGTGACACTGAAAAGCTACATCACCCACAACTTGCCACATTATACCCTTGCGGCGAAGGTGCAGGCTACGCCGGAGGAATCGTAAGTGCAGCAATGGATGGTGAAAGAGTAGCCGTTGCCATACTCCAACAGTGGGGAATAGCAACCACTCTCCCCCTATCTGCGCCTTCGGTGTAGTGTAGCCCCTTCACAACAGAATTGTATGTAAATTTAGTGGCAACCTACTATTATGGATTCTATTTTATCACTGAAGCATTTAAAGAAGCATTTCGAGTCACAGAAAGCGGTGGATGACATAAGCCTTGAAATTGAACGCGGACAAATTTTTGGATTACTCGGCCCCAATGGTGCTGGTAAAACAACGCTCATCCGTATGATCACCGGTATTTTTTATCCTGACCAAGGTGAAATATTTTTTGAAGGCAAAAAGTTTGATCCGCTTATTGATGTTGCAAAGATTGGCTACATGCCAGAGGAAAGAGGGCTGTACAAAAAAATGAAAGTTGGCGAACAAGCCTTGTACTTGGCACAACTAAAAGGACTTGACAAACAAGCCGCAAAGAAAAAGATAGAAAGTTGGTTTCACAGATTTGGAATGGAAAGCTGGTGGGATAAAAAAGTAGAGGATCTTTCAAAAGGCATGGGACAAAAATTACAATTTGTAACCACCGTACTACATGATCCCTCTTTAATTATTTTGGACGAACCCTTTAGTGGATTAGACCCGGTGAATACCAACTTAATTAAAGATGAAATTTTCAGACTCGCGCAAGAGGGGTCTACCATCATTTTCAGTACACACCGCATGGAGCAAGTGGAGGAAATCTGCGATCACATTGCACTTGTCAATAAGGGACAAAAAATCTTGGATGGTACCGTGCAAGATGTAAAACAACAATTTAAACAACACCAATACCGCATCACTGGTAAAGGATTGGATAGGCTAGCCTTGGAACAAGCACCATTTTCCGTAGTAAGCCAAAAAGACAACGCACTACTTATCCAAATTGGCGCCCAAAATAATTCTTCCAACGTCTTACGCTTTTTATTGGACCAACAAGTAGAGATCAACTCCTTTCAGGAGTTACTACCCAGCCTTAATGATATTTTTATTCAATTGGTAGGCAATACGCCCACCGCTCGAACATTCGAAAAAATTTAAGTGCATGAAAAAAACCTGGATTATCATAGAAAGAGAATACCTGACAAGAGTTCGTAAAAAAACATTTGTCATCTCTACCCTGTTGTTTCCCCTCTTATACGTAGCCTTGATTGGCGGAATGGGTTTTATAGCTGAGAAAAGCAAAGAAACGCTAACCGTTGCAGTAATAGACTCATCTGGCTATTTTACACAAGAAGCTATTGCCACTGAAAATACGATTGATCCAAGTTCTACTTTGGTGTTAGTCAATAATGCGCCACAAGAAAATAATAAAGAGGAGGAGAAGAAATACGACGGCTATATCATCATCCCCTCATTAAACTGGCAGCAAGGTACCGACTCACTAATTTTCAATACCTATAAATCATACGGTAGTGCTTCTACTGGTGTAGTGGAGGCTAAACTAAATCGAATTTGGAGAAGGTTGTTAAACGATAGTTTACAATTGGATGTAAACAAACAATCCATCTTAGCACAAAGTAAAATTGGTCTTGTTACAAAAAATATTAGCAACCAACTAGCTAATAGTGCTACCGCAGTAGGGATTGGTTATATCGCGGGTTTTTTAGTGTACTTCATACTAATAATATATGGCTCGCAAGTCATGATGGGCGTGATGGAGGAAAAAACTAATCGAATTGCCGAGGTAATTGTATCCTCGGTTCGTCCTTTCCAAATGATGTTGGGTAAAATAGTAGGAATTGGTGCGGTAGCGCTCACACAATTTTTGATCTGGATTATTTTTGTTTTTGTTGTGTATAACATTGGCGCCAAATCAGGTACGTCGCTGGGATTTATGACAGAAGCTGTTGGTGGAATTCAGCGTATGATGGGTTCCGTTAATGTTCCACTGATTCTTGGATGTTTTGCCTTTTATTTTTTAGGTGGTTTCTTTTTTTACGCTTCACTTTACGGTGCCATTGGCAGTGCAGTAAATGAGGATATGCGTGAGGCGCAATCGTTAAGTTTTCCAGTGACCATGCTGGTTATTTTATCTATTGCCATCATGACCGCAGCCGTAGCCAATCCAACAGGACCCATTGCTGTTTGGGGCAGCCTCATTCCATTCTCTTCTCCCATTGTGATGATGGCACGTATTCCATACGGTGTGCCTGATACAGTTCCCTTATGGCAACTAGGACTATCTATGGGCTTACTTGTGGCAGGTTTTTTAGTAACCGTCTGGTTTGCGGGCAAAATTTACAGAACGGGTATCCTCATGTATGGGAAAAAAGTAACCTGGAAGGAAATGATACGCTGGGCTTTCACAAAAGGATAATCAGGCGCTGGTGTTGAAAGGCTGATTCCATGTTGCAAGAAACTCTTGCCAAATGGCATTGACTATTTGTTGCGCAGGTTCTATTGAATCAAAGAGTGCACTTACTTGCCCAATCTCAAGTTCGCCCTCCTCCAAATCACCCTCAAACATTCCTTTTTTTGCACGGCCTTTCCCTAGTAACTGCGATAATTCCTCTGCCGTGGCGCCTCGCTCCTCTGCCGCTTGCACCTGTTCAAAAAATTTATTATGTAACAGACGAACGGGTGTAAGTTTTTTCAAACTCAATTGCGTCTCCCCTTCTTTGGCTTGAATAACTCGATTCTTAAAATTAAGATGATTGGAAGCTTCTTCACTGGCAACAAAGCGTGTACCAATTTGTCCAGCCTCCGCCCCAAGGGCCATGCATGCAAATAACTGACTACCTGTAGCTATTCCGCCAGCTGCAATAACAGGTAGTTTCACTGCTTTGCAAACTGCTGGAATCAATACCAAAGTGGTTGTTTCCTCACGACCATTATGTCCGCCAGCTTCAAACCCCTCCGCAATGACAGCATCACAACCGGCTGCTTCCGCTTTACGCGCAAATCTGCTGGAGCTAACCACGTGCAATACCTTAATACCTTTTGATTTTAAATAAGGGGTCCAAGCAACGGGATTACCTGCAGAGGTAATTACTATCGGCACTTCTTCTTCCTCAATAATTTCAATTTGTTGCTGGATACCCGAATACAGCAAGGGAAGATTTACAGCAAATGGTTTTGTTGTTGCGGCCTTACATTTTCTTATATGTTCCCTCAATAATTCAGGTGTCATTGAGCCGGCCCCAATCACACCTAATCCGCCGCTATTGGTAACAGCAGCGGCTAACCGCCACCCGCTGGTCCAAATCATTCCTGCTTGAATGATTGGATATTCAATACCCAATAATTTTGTGATGCGGTTGGAAAATGCTTGCATAGAATATTATCCCAAATCGATACTGGTGTTATCCCCTACATTCAAGGAACGAGTTTCCCCTCTCAATAATGTATCGCTGCCAATAACAGAATCACTCACCACAATGTCTTGCAGAGTGGTATAAGAACCAATAATAGACTCTTTCACTACACTTGATTGAATGGCTGTATTTTCTCCAATGGCAACATTGGGTCCAATCACCGAGTTACGAATTAAACAGCCGGCCCCCACTACCACGGGAGGTATAAATACTGTATTTTCAAAATGGTCGGTTGGTATTTCACCAGCAAACTTTTTTAGCAGTAAGGCATTGGATTCTAAGAGGGTCTCTTTTCTACCACAATCAAACCAATTATCAACTTTAAAAGACTTGAGCGGAATCCCCTGCCCAATCATACAATCCAACGCATCTGTTAAACTATACTCGCCGTGTGACCGTACCCCTTGGCTAATATTGTTTTCTAAACAACGAAAAAGTTGCTCACTTTCTTTTATTCGGTAGATCCCCACCAGGGCTAAGTTAGACTTAGGAATTTGTGGCTTTTCTACCAATCGTTCAATTAATCCACTGCTGTCGATTTCAGCTACACCAAAATCACGAGGATCCTCCACTTTTCGAAGACCAATCATAGATCGGGAATCTGCTATAACCGATTTGATATCATATTCACAAATCGTATCGCCTAACACAATAAATATGTCATCACCCTGGACCAAATCACGTGTCAACAAAATAGCTTGTCCCACCCCTTGCCGATCTGTCTGGTGTACGTAGTGTACGTTTAACGTTGGGTAGTGTTGTTGAACAAAATCTTCAATCTTTTCACCCAAATAGCCAACCACAAAAATAAAATCTTGAATACCGGCTGCCTGCAATTGTTCAATGATAATACCCAAAATGGTTTTACCGGCCAACGGAATCAATGCCTTAGGCTGGGTATAACTGTGAGGGCGCAATTTGGTACCGGCCCCGGCAACAGGAATTATCGCTTTCATGCTTACCACGAATGTAGTTCTTTTGAGGAAAACTTAATGATGCCTATGAATTCCTCTTCCCGTAGAGGACGTACTTTTGCGTAAACTTTTTATTCATACACGGCCATGCAAGACAACGCAATTTTTGATCTACTCAAACTTGAACTTAAAAGACAACGTGAAGGAATCGAATTGATTGCTTCAGAAAATTTCACCTCTCTTGCCGTGATGCAAGCGATGGGTTCCGTTGCCACCAATAAATATGCAGAGGGATACCCTGGAAAAAGATATTATGGTGGTTGCGAAATTGTAGACCAAATTGAAACGCTGGCCATTGATCGCTTAAAAAGTGTTTTCAATGCCTGTTGGGCTAACGTGCAACCGCATAGCGGCGCTCAGGCAAATACTGCCGTATTTCTTGCTTGCTTGAAACCAGGAGATAAAATTTTAGGACTTGATCTTAGTATGGGTGGGCACCTCACCCATGGAAGTCCAGCTAACTTCAGTGGCAAAAATTATCAAGCTTTCTTCTACGGTGTGGATCGCGAAACGGGTCTTGTTGATTATAATCAGCTTGAAGAAGTAGCCAGAAAAGAAAAACCAAAAATGATTATCTGCGGCGCCTCTGCCTATAGCCGTGACTGGGATTATAAAAGAATTCGTGCGGTTGCAGATGAAATAGGTGCATTGGTTTTGGCAGATATAGCACACCCGGCTGGGTTAATTGCAGCTGGATTACTAAATGATCCGCTTTCGCATTGTCATATTGTTACCTCTACTACGCACAAAACACTACGTGGCCCTCGCGGTGGTATTATTATGATGCGAAATGACTTTGACAATCCCATGGGCCTTAAAGATCCAAAAGGAAATATTCGATCGATGAGTGCCTTATTAGATTTAGCAGTATTTCCAGGTATGCAGGGCGGACCGCTAGAACATGTAATTGCTGCCAAAGCCGTGGCGTTTGGAGAAATACTGGATCCTTCCTTTAAAGAATATGGTAAACAAGTTATTGCTAATGCACAGGCTATGGCAAAGGCTTTTATGAGCAAAGGCTATCACCTAATTAGTGGTGGAACAGAAAACCATTTAATGCTAATCGATCTACGTAATAAAAATATTACTGGGAAAAAAGCACAAGAAACCTTGGATAGCGCCCATATTACCCTCAATAAAAATTCAGTACCTTTCGACGATAAGTCGCCATTTGTTACTTCTGGAATTCGTATTGGTGTACCTGCTGTAACAACACGCGGATTGCGAGAAAAAGAAATAGAACAAATTGCTAACCTGATTGATCAAGTAATTTTACAACCAGATAATTCACTGCTAATTCAGCAAACGCGTGAGGAAGTAAAAGCGCTGATGCAACAATTCCCCTTGTATCCTGAACTTGCTTAAGTTGATTTAAGGTACTGGGCCGTAAAGCTTTTTTTAGAACGCTTTAATTCCTGTGGGGTTCCGGTAAATACAATTTGCCCTCCACCCGCACCTGCCTCTGGTCCCATATCGATAATCCAATCAGCGGCACTTAACACGTCTGTATTATGCTCAATCACCACAACAGAGTGCCCCTGCTCGATAAGCGCTTGAAATGATTGTAATAATTTTCCAATATCATGAAAGTGTAGTCCGGTTGTAGGTTCATCAAAAATGAATAAGATCTTCTGCGTAGCACGACGATTACCTAAAAATGAGGCCAACTTAACACGCTGTGCTTCTCCTCCTGATAAAGTGGTAGCAGACTGACCTAACTTGATATACCCTAACCCTACTTCTTGAAGTGGAAGTAGGGCTTTTACTAATGCGTTTTCATTGGCAAAAAATTCTATGGCCTGATCCACGCTCATTTCCAACACCTGATAAATTGACTTTTCTTTATAGGTAACCTCCAGCACTTCTTCTTTAAACCGTTTACCACCACAGGATTCACAGGTCAAATGCACATCCGCTAAAAACTGCATTTCAATTAATTGTTCGCCCTCTCCTTTACACGTATCACAACGGCCTCCATCTACATTAAATGAAAAATGACGAGGCTGCATCCCGCGCATTTTACTGAGTGGCTGGCTTGCATATAAATCTCGAATGGCATCATAGGCCTTTATATAGGTAACCGGGTTGCTTCGGGAGGATTTTCCAATGGGATTTTGGTCTACCCATTCCAACTGTGTGATCAGATTCAGCTCTCCTCCCAAACCTGAAAAAGCACCTGGCTGGAGTGAAAAGTCTCCCAAATGTCTGCGTAGTGCTGGATAAAGAATTTGTTTTACCAATGTAGTTTTACCACTACCACTTACACCACTAATAGCACAAAAAACCTGAAGCGGTATTTGTACATCAATATTCTTAAGATTATGCTGACGGGCTCCTTTAATTTCTATACAGCGCTTCCAACTACGTGGTTTGCGGGATACCGCAGCCACCATTTCTCCTCGGAGGTACTTGGCAGTTAAACTGGACTCTTTTAGCATGGATTTATAATCCCCCTGTGCTACTACTTCACCTCCCAGATGAGAAGCCAATGGCCCCATATCAATTATGTAGTCAGCCTGCTGCATAATCATCGCATCGTGCTCTACTACAATCACCGTATTTCCCAACTCACGCAATTCCTTCAAAACCGTAATTAAATTATCAGTATCTCTTGGATGTAAGCCAATGGAAGGTTCGTCCAAAATATATAGTGAGTCTGTTAAGTTACTTCCCAAATGGCGTGTGAGTTGTATTCGTTGACTTTCACCACCACTAAGGGTATTGGCCAATCGATCGAGTGTTAAGTATCCCAAGCCCACTTTACACAGTGTAGACAATCTAGTTTTTAATTCAATAAAAATTCGAGTAGCAATTTTTTGCTCAGCAACGGTAAGTTTAGTGGTCGTTTCATTCACCCAATCTAACAAAAGGTGAACAGGCATGCTACAACATTCTCCTATATGCTTTCCCAATACTTTTACATACAAGGCTTCTTTTCGTAACCGATATCCCTCACAGGTTGGACAAGTAGTTCTTCCTCGATACCTACTTAATAGTACCCGAAACTGTACCTTATAGAGATGCGCTTCTACATCTTTAAAAAAGTCATCAATCCCATATACACCCTCCCCGCCTTTCCAAAGCGCATTCAACTGCCTGGCAGATAAGTCTTCGATGGGTTTGTGAATAGGAAAATCGAGTTTCTTGGCCCCTTTTACAAATTGTTGCCGCCACCAATCCATCTTCTCCCCCTTCCAAGGAGCCACAGCACCATCATACACACTCAACTTTTTGTTGGGGAGTACCAATTCCGCATCGATTCCTAATACCTGAGAAAATCCCTCACAGGTTGGACAAGCTCCAAATGGATTATTGAACGAAAATAATGTAGGGGCTGGCTCTTCAAATACAAGTCCGTCTCGCTCAAACTTATTTGAGAAATAATGCCATTTTTTTTCATTTTCTAGCAACGCACAGGTCCCTTCTCCTTCATAAAAAGCGGTACCAACAGAATCACTAATACGATGCCAGTCTTCCTCTTCAAATTCTTTTACAATAATTCGATCAATTAATAAATGCGTGGGGTGATACTTTTTTAAATCCTTATCGGTCTTTTCTAATAAAGAATCAATGGTTTGAAGTGCCTCTTCATTAGTAGCTTCCAAATACACACGAGAGAATCCTTTTTGCTGTAGTACACTTAACTCTTCGCGCAAAGAACGTTTGGATTTAAAATGAAGTGGTGATACGATATAAAACCGATCACCCTGCTTACATTTTTTTATAACGGCTACTACATCTTCGATATCATCCTTACGAACCTCCTCCCCAGAGATCGGGGATATGGTATGTCCCACCCGTGCAAAAAGTAATCGGAGATAATCATAGATTTCGGTTAAGCTTCCTACCGTACTACGAGGTGTGCGTGTAATAACTTTTTGTTCAATTGCAATAGCGGGACTCAATCCTTTGATGGTATCCACATCGGGCTTATCCATTCGATTCAAAAACTGCCTTGCATAGGAATTCAAACTTTCTGCATACCGCCGTTGCCCCTCGGCATACAAGGTATCAATAGCCAATGAAGATTTGCCGGACCCTGACACTCCAGTAATTACTACCAATTTGCGACGAGGTATTTCTACTGTCACATTTTTTAAGTTGTGCATTCGTGCACCCTTGATCAATATGGGAGTAAGATCCATGAGGGGAAATGAGGAGCAAAGGTACTGGCAATTAACATTTTTTTGGCGAGCTAAAGCTGGCAATTACTACCCGGAACACTTAGTTTCGAAAAAGTAAGTATATTTATATTCCGCATTTGCGGACAAACCAAAAGAACGCCTATCGCTAGACTTTTACGCAAACCCGGTCGCCCAGCGACCTTTTATTGAAAACCAGCTGTTTCCAAACAGCACAATGCGTAAAAGTTATGCAAGTACTCTCTAAATTGACTGATCTTGAATTGATCCAGCTATTCTGTGCTGGGAATCAACAAGCCATGGAGTCATTAGTACTCCGTCATAAAGATAAACTCTATACATCCATATATTTCTTAGTCAAAGACAAGTACTTGGCGGAGGATATATTTCAAGATGTATTTATCAAAATAATTGATACTGTTCGTGCAGGTCGTTATACAGAGGAGGGGAAATTTCTTCCTTGGGCTATGCGAATTGCACACAACTGTTGTGTAGATCATTTTCGTCGTGTAAAAAGGAGTCCCGTGATCCGTACTGCAGAAAATCAGGACGTATTCGAGACGTTGAGTTTTACAGAGGAGAATGCAGAAACCAGAATCATGCGTCAACAAAGACAAGAACGGCTACAAACACTCTTACAACAGTTACCAGAAGATCAACGGGAGGTAATTATTTTACGCCACTACGCTGATATGAGCTTTAAGGAAATTGCTGCGTTAACTAATTGCAGTATCAACACCGCATTAGGAAGAATGCGTTACGGATTGATCAATCTGCGTAAAATGATGACGCAGCGGCAGATTTCGTTATAATCTTACTTTTCTTTTTCTGAAGCATACCCAGCTAGCCCACATTGTAACCATTCCAAAAATTCAGTTGGATCGGGTGTATAAAACTTTGGAAGATTCAACAATTTCTCGTCGGGTGTAAGTAGTGCGTATTGAGGTTGAGAGGTGGCCCCAAAGTTTTGAATTTGAAAACTAGCCCACTTATCTCCAACTGTTTCAATTTGTTTACTTGAGCCATCTGGTAAAGTCACTAGTTGTTGTTCCGTTAAGGGGAGTTTTACGCGCTCATCCACATATAGAGAAACAACTATAAAGGCATTTCGCAAAAGACTGTCCACACGAGGATCAGTCCATACTTTTTCCTCCATTCGCCTGCAGTTAACACAAGCCCAACCTGTAAAATCTATCAATACCGGCTTATCTCCAGCAGCCGCTAATTGCAATGCTTTTTGATACGCATTATGCAAAGGCTTAAAAACAGTATGCGTCTTGCCCTCGCTTTTATATAACGAATAAGTCATGGGCGGTGGAAATCCACTGATTAAACTCAGTTCAGCATATTTTGTTTTGGTAATACCCGGAATCAAATACAACGTGAATAATCCAAAAAGTAGTAAAAAAAAGTAACGAATAAAACTGCGAGCACCGCCTACACGTTGCTGCCCGACACGCAATACACCTGCTAAGTAGAGGGTTATCAAACCACCAATTACTATCCAGCTACCAATAAAAATTTCTCTTTTTAAGAAGCCCCATTGTTCTACTAAATCAGCATTTGATAAAAACTTAACGGCTAATCCCAGCTCAATAAATCCCAAAACAATTTTTACATCGGTCATCCATCCCCCTGAGCGAGGCAGTGATTGTAGCCAATTTGGGAAAAGCGCAAATAAACCAAAAGGTAAACCCAATGCCAAACCGAAACCTGCGGCTCCCACAGTCAATGGCCAGGCTCCTTGCTCAGCCACTCCTACCAACAAAGTACCCAGAATAGGTCCTGTGCAGGAAAAGGAAACAATGGTCAATGTTGAAGCCATAAAAAAAATACCCCCCAGATTACCTAATCCGGATCGAGCGTCCATACGATTAGCAAGTCCTGCAGGAAGTCCTATTTCAAATAAACCGAAGAAAGAGAGTGCAAAAACAACAAAAACCACAAAAAATAAAAGATTCAACCACACATTAGTTGAAATATTATTAAAGATTTCAGGACTGATAGCTTTCCCGGCCACATGAAACGGTAGCGTTAAGAGCACATAAATCAATAAAATGAATATACCGTATAGCAAGGCATTGACAATTCCTTCCCTACGAGTGGTTGCTTTTTTTGTAAAAAAAGTTACTGTTACAGGCACCATAGGAAAAACACACGGAGTTAGTAAAGCAATTAAGCCACCTAATACACCTAATAAAAAAATACTCCATAAACTTTTTTGTGAAGCACCCTGATCTCCACAAGAAACAAGTGGAGACGCCAATTGTATACTAGTTCGCTTTATATTTTCTTGTACCTGTCCGCCCGCTAATGCAACTGAAAAGTTGGTTGGTGTTGCCGGATATATTTCAGCATCACGGCCATAAGTATATAGCAATTTTCCTTGCAAAGCAGCAGGTATGGTTCCCTTTATCTGGATCAATGTGTTCCAGCTGATTTCCCCTTGTTGCCATTCTACTTCCTGTAAAAGCAACTCACTTGTAACTCGCTTTGCAAGTCCCTGGTGCTTCAATGGTTCTAGGAATAGAATAGAAGTATCACTAAACTGAATGGCTGCTGCCGGAACATCAAATACTAACTGTTGTGGGGTATATAGCGTCCATCCCTCAGCAAGTGTTGTAGTAAAAACTAATCGAAACTGCTGTGCACCTATCTTTTCAGCACGCACGTTCCAGGTGGGATTTCCTTCACTTTTGGTCTGTCCAAAAACAGTAAAGAAGCTTACTAATAAAACTCCAACAAGATAATTGCGCAACTGCATTAATTACTTTAGAGTAATGGTAAAAGGTATTTTCTTAGGAGGAAGACACTTTTCATCATCACAGGTTTGGTATTCAACTGTCCCTGATAAGGCAGTTTTCACTTTTGCTTTTAACTCCACCGTTTGAACAAAACTAACCAGACCCGAATACTGATGAGCCGTAACCCCCAATGTAGCGTCCTTGTAACGCTCCATTTTTCCTACCTCACGAATTTTCCCTTTTAATTGTACCAATGGGTTTTGATTCCAACTGAATTCAGTAGGGATGGCTATAGCATCCGCTGGCTGTTGTTGAGAATAGAGATGCCAGCCGGGTATAATGGCTGCTTTCATTTCAACTTCAAAAGTTTTGTCACCCACTTTCTTAGCGCTGAAAGTCCAGCTTACCGGATTAGGCTGGGCCATTACCCCTGTACTCCATAACAAACAAAAAAGAGAAAGAAAGAATTTCATGTGTACGTTTTTATTTAACTAAAGCCTCAGCCATTAATAATTCTTGAAAAATAGCTCTTCCATCTATATTGCCAAGCGCAGCAGTGCAAGCACGCTCAGGATGTGGCATCATACCAAAAACAGTTCGGCTTTCATTACAAATACCCGCAATATTCAACGTAGAGCCATTAGGATTAGCTGCAGCAGTAACAGTACCTTTTTCATCACAATAGGTAAATAGAATCTGGTTGTTTTGCTGTAGTTGGCTAAGCAACTCCTGAGAACCATGGTAACGACCTTCTCCATGTGCAATGGGAATCTTATAAACATTTCCCGCATGATCCTTTATAAAAGTATTTTGACAAACAAATTGCTGGTTTGAATTACGAAGCAGTGCGCCGGGTAATAAATGCGATTCACATAAAATTTGAAATCCATTACAAACGCCAAACACCTTTCCTCCTTTTTGTGCAAAAGAAACTACGGATTGCATCATGGGGCTAAATCGAGCAATAGCTCCGCATCGAAGATAATCACCATATGAAAAACCACCTGGTAATACTATGCAATCTTCTGTGTTAAATGCAGAAAGATCCCGATCCTTATGCCATAACATGATTACCTCCTGCCCTAAATCTTCTTGTAATGCGTCACGCATATCCGCATCACAGTTAGAACCAGGAAATACAACCACTCCAAATTTCATAGGTATAAATTATTAAGGCCCAAAGATAATCTTTCCGCTTGAGCCCGAATACTGATTAAGTAACACAAATAATAAGCTAATCCAGAAAAAAAGTAACGGAAAGATCCTAAATGAGGTATAATAATAAAAGGAGGCGTGATAAACCGATAGCGGAATCAATAGAACCATCCAGCCTGTAAAGGGGGCGGCTGAGAATAAGGGCATAAAAAAACTAATCAATAAAAGCACAAAGAAAACCGTCCATCCCCGACGAACCTGAATTAGCATTTTACGTACTTGATCCTGTACATGATAAAATCCTACCAAAAAGGGAAGAAATAAGATAAATAATAAACCCCCGAACCAGATAGGCGGTACGGTATCTGGAAATGAAAACGAAACATAAAAATAACTAGTAAACAGACCTAGCTGATCCGTTAGAAACAATCCAATAAGTAGAAAGTAGACGGGGGTCAGCAGCCCCAAAAAAGCAATTAAAATCTCTTGAATTTTTATAGGACGAATAATCAGCAGTGAAAAAACAAACCAAAGTGCAAGCCATATAGCAGGAGGATAAACAAATAGTCCTAAACCAATAGCCAATCCACGGTTAAAAAGTGGTTTTCGGATATCGGCTAACGAATAACTTTCAAATAAATGTGACAAAAGAAATAATATCAATAAATTAATCAATAAGGGCGCACTCCAACTATTCCATGCTGGCAACAAGGAGGTCCCCAATAAATAAGCCATCCCCGGTAAATCAGTGGGACGGTTAGTCATGCGATGCCGATTAAAAAAATAATTCAGATAAATAGCTTGGGTCAACAAAATCAAAAAGGTCAGTAAAGCAAAAACAACCGAAGCGGCAGGAGTTTGTGCCGCAAGCCATTTCGTAAAAAAAATAAACATAGCCCCATCTCCTTTCTCTTCAACAGGAAGTGCTGGGGCCAAGAAAATTGGAAGCTTTACCACTACGGCAAAAAGCAATAAAAGAAAGGGGGTGTAAGGGGTCTTCTTATAAAATAGCGCAATCAAAACGGCACAGTTTTAATTATACTCAACTTTTGCAAAACAAATATACCCTCTGTAAACGGTGGGTACTATCATGATGCGAGAACTCACTTGTTTTCCTCTTGCAGGCATGAATTGATGACCATTATCCAAATTTTTCAAAGCTGGATTCCTTGCTGATTGACCAGTAGCCTGAATAGTAAGGTCACTTAACAATTTATCTCTCCGCTCTTGTTGATTATATAGCACATGCAACTCCCCCCCCGTATTCATCAATTGAAATGAAAGTAAATCATCCGTTTCGTCATCAAACTGTGATTTACTAATAACCTGACTCCATTCTAATTCGCCAACAGGACTAAATGATTGTATTAAAATGTTATCTGCATGATACCGGACCGCTTGTTGGTTACGGGGCATACTACCCCACCACATTCTATTTGAGTAGGGTGAAATATAAAAGTTATTCATCCCCCAAAAAGGTGAACCATACAAATAGTCCCAGCGATTCCACGTGTTAGCCCTAGAGGTAGTATAATAGGACTCACTACCAATTAACAGCCCTCCATCACGCCTGGTAATAAGGTGACGAATAAAATAGTCGTTAAAAGCGGTTTTTGTGGTAGCATTCCCCTTAGCCTCTTGACGAATTTGATCTGAAAAAGTATATAACTGCTCCACTTGTGGAGTAGATTGAGACTTATTGTAGACCAATAAATAGTAGCCATCAATTCCGCCCCTTCGCTCTTGACTAAAAAGTGAAGTCAGGATATAGCGTTTATTGTAATTATCAATTTTAATACGAAGGTTATCTAACCACTTACCAGCTATCGATAAGCGATATTCAACCAAGGTATCAACTCCAGGTTTGAGATAGAGCAATGAGGCGTTGGAAATATTATCATTAAACGTTCGCTGGAAACGCGTTAACACAAGTGACCCTTCATTATCAATTTCAATATCCCCCAGTTGTACCGTACGATCCTCAATGGGGATGTATAGCAAATCCTTTCGGATCAAATCCATTTTGTCATTAAAAAGAAGTGAACTTACCCTGTAAAGACCTCTATCACGTGTGTTAATTTTGGTAACAGCAATCTTTCGCTTATCCTCACTTCCTGTAACAGCGTAGAGTCGGTTATCTGAAGCAAACCCGACCTGAGTAGTATCCAGTTCAATCAACTCCCCCATTCGCCTTCCCATCCGATCCAATTTGGCGGCCATACAATAAACAATATTCTTCCTTTCATATTGATATATCATCCAAATATGCTCGGGGTAAGCAAAAAAATCTACATTGATTGTTTTATCAGGGTTAGGCAAATAACCCAGTTCTTCTTTGGCAGTCACTTGCATCTCTTCATCCATTACTGTAATCCAGCTTCGAGCACGATTGTTCTTAAAAACTAAAAAATTACCCCCCACTCTTCCAATAATTTCAAAGTTCAACCGTCTATTGTCGTCTTTCTCAGGATCGGAATAAATAATGCGTTGACCGAACGAGTGTTCGTGCAAAAGAGTTAAAGCAAATAAGCCAGCTAGGGCAAATAGTTTCGCTAGTTTTTTCATAGCACCATAAAGTTACCTCGATTTGATTAACATTTTTGCCTATACCTTTGTTGGGTGAAAGTTTCGACCAACAAGGTAACGGGCGCTGGCCTGCTTGTAGCACTGGGTATCATCTTTGGAGACATCGGCACCTCCCCGCTCTACGTTTTTAACGCCATTATAGACAACCGTATTATTACGGAGGAGCTAATTTTAGGCACACTATCCTGTATTATTTGGACCTTAACATTACAGACCACATTTAAATATGTGCTGATGGTCCTTAGAGCCGATAATCGTGGAGAGGGTGGAACTTTTGCGTTATATGCACTGGTCAGACGAAGAAGAAAGTGGTTGGTATTCCCAGCCATGGTAGGAGGAGCTTCCTTGCTAGCTGACGGAATCATCACCCCTCCCATCTCTATAACCTCTGCCATTGAGGGTTTAAAAGAGCTCCCCGCATTAGGTATTCGAGAAGGAAGCAATACCGTTGTAATCATTGTTATTTCAATTCTAGCCTTATTCTTTTTCCTTCAACAATTTGGCACCGCCTCGATTGGGCAGTTTTTTGGCCCGGTGATGTTTGTTTGGTTTACGATGTTGCTGGTTTTAGGCGTAACACATGTTTTTGATGACCTTTCTATCTTCAGAGCAATAAGCCCACACTATGCTGTAGCGTTTTTACGAACCTACCCTAATGGCTTCTGGCTTTTGGGTGCCGTATTTTTATGTACTACCGGGGCTGAAGCACTATATAGCGATCTCGGTCATTGTGGAAGGAACAATATTCGTATTTCTTGGATCTATGTTAAGATCTGCTTATTGATCAATTACTTTGGACAGGGCGCTTCCCTGCTAGCGCAACAGTATAATTGGAACGGAAAGCTTATAAATCTTGTTGATTTAAATGCCCCCATTACCGGAGCACTAAAAACACAACTTCGAATTAATGCTTTTTATGACCTAATGCCGCAATGGTTTATTATTCCAGGAGTAATTGTGGCTACTTCTGCTGCCATTATTGCCAGCCAGGCCATGGTATCCGGAGCCTTTACACTAATAAGTGAGTCTATGCGACTAAACTTATGGCCCAAATTAAAAATCAGATACCCGTCCGAAGAAAAAGGGCAACTTTTTATTCCTGCGATTAATCTCTTGATGTTCCTAGGTTGTGCGGGAGTGGTATTATACTTCCGTAAGTCATCAAATATGGAAGCGGCTTATGGACTTGCCATTATTGTGACAATGCTCAGCACCACAATACTATTTGCCAATTACTTAGTGCTACATCGTATTAAAGCAACTTGGATATACTTGTTTTTAGTTGGTTACCTAATTGTTGAAGTATCGTATTTGATTGCATTGCTGGTTAAATTTTTGCATGGTGGCTTTATTACCCTGCTGATTGGTTTTATCATCTTTGCAATCATGTATGTTTGGTATAGAGCCAGAAAAATCAAAAACCGATATATTGAATTTGTACGACTTGACCACTACTTGGATAAAATACAGGAGCTGAGCCGTGATGCAACGGTGCCTAAATATGCCACGCACCTGGTATATATGACCAGCGCCAACAATCCAAAAGAAATTGAACACAAGATTATCTACTCCATACTAAATCGCAAACCAAAGCGTGCAGATATTTATTGGTTTGTACATATAGATACCGTAGATGAGCCCTATACCTGTGAGTATAAAGTAACACATATAATTGCTGATGATATCATACGCGTGGATATAAGACTTGGATTCCGTACTGAACCACGCGTAAACCTGATGTTTAGAAAAGTGGTGGAAGAACTAGTGACCAACCAAGAAGTTACCATAAACAGTAGATACGAGAGTCTCTCCCAAAGCAAAGTAGTAGGAGATTTTCAGTTTATGGTGATGGAAAAATACCTAAGCCAAGACAATGAATTACCCTTTATTGAAAGAGTAATCATGAAATTCTATTTTTGGCTCAAAGATCATAGCTTGTCTGAAGAGAAAGGGTTTGGCTTGGACCAAGCAAATGTGACGGTAGAAAAATTTCCACTGATTGTAGCACCTGTTACAAATCTTCGTCTCAAACGCGTCGAAAAGTAATTTATGATACCCACATTTTTGTGGTATGTCTTGGGTGCCATCCTCCTACTATCCATCTTGGCTTATGTGCTTCAGGAAAAATTTATTTTTCGTCCAGAAATTTTAAAAGCTGATTTTACATTCAAGTATCAACTGCCATTCAAAGAATATTTTTTTGATAGCGCGCCCGGTGTTCGAATCAATGGATTACATTTTTACAGAGAAAATCCAAAAGGACTAATCCTTTATTTTCATGGAAATACACGAAGTATCAAAGGTTGGGCACGTTATGCAAAAGATTTTTACCGTTTTGACTATGATGTAGTATTAGTTGACTACCGAGGGTTTGGGAAGAGTACCGGAAAAAGAAACGAAAAAGAGATGCTAAAGGATATGCAATATGTGTATGAGAGACTAAAAGAAAAATATCCTGAGGACCATTTGATTATTTACGGAAGAAGTTTGGGAAGTGGATTTGCTACAAAAATTGCTTCAGATAACGATCCACGTTATTTGATATTGGATGCGCCCTACTTTAATTTCAAAAAAGTTATTGAACGATTTTTACCCTTTTTACCCGTACGATTAGTACTGCGTTATCAATTACGATCAGATAAATGGTTGCCCCTTGTAAAATGTCATACATACATTATACATGGAACCCGTGACAGATTGATTCCTATCCGGCATAGCATTGCTTTACAAGCACAACATCCTCGTAAAACAACCTTGATTCGTATTGAAGGCGGTGGTCATAATAATCTACCTTCCTTTGATGAATACCACAACTTTATTCGCGATATTCTAAAATATTAATGGAAGCAAAAAAAATAATTGTCTCGTTTATCAAGTGGATAAAACCCATAGGTTGGTTGTTGTTGCTCTATCTTTTTCTCGGATGGATTTTTTATGCCAACCAGGAAACATTTATTTTTAGAGCGCGTATTATCAAGACAGATAAGAAACTAGCTATTCAAGCGACACATGAGGAAATCACTATTCCAATTAATCAGGCAGATACCATACACCTAGTTCGTTTTAAAACAAAAAATACGCCCGCCCGTGGCGTAGTTCTTTATTTTCACGGCAACCGTGAAAACGTGGAATGGTATGCAACACAAACTGATTTATTTACGCGTGAGGGGTATGAAGTTTTAATGATGGACTACCCGGGCTATGGAAAAAGCAGAGGCGAAAAATCAGAATATAAAATTTATCAATGGGCAACTTGGGTTTATCAGTTAGCCCGCAAAAAGTATGAATCCAAGGAAATTATTTTATATGGTAAGAGTTTAGGAACAGGCGTAGCTTCTTATCTGGCCTCAAAAAAAGATTGCAAACAACTAATACTTGAAACGCCTTACACAAATTTTCCAGCGGTATTTGCCTATTATGTTCCCATTTATCCTTTTAAAACGTTGTTGCATTATCAGTTTCCTACTCAACAATATTTAGAACAAGTAGAAGTACCCATTAGAATCTTACACGGTACAAGTGATTTTGTGATTGCACATCAACATTCCATAACGCTGACCAAACAAAAAAAAGGCATCACCTTACTACTCATCAAGGGGGGCACACACAATAACTTGTACCATTTCAACATAGCTAGAAGAGCGCTGAAAACATGGCTTTCCGATTGATTACTCTGCAAGCAAAGAGCCCGTTGCATCCACGCGCAAACTATAGGTAGCTCCTACTTTTAATGCAACATTTCTTTCTGTATGACTTACCGGAAAATCATAACAAACAGGATAGTGGTACTCGGCTACTGCTTCTTGAATTATTGCATAAGCAGATTTGCCAAACGGCCGTTCTGTATCCTTACACTCCGTAAAACCGCCTACGATAAGTCCAGCCAGTGACTGTAATTTTCCACTTCGCTTATATTGATAAAGCATGCGATCAATATTATATAATTGCTCTCCCACGTCCTCAATAAAAAGAATCTTACCAGTAGTATCCAAGTCGGAGGAGGTGCCAACCAGGTGTGCCAATAAAGCTAAATTTCCCCCTACCAAAGGGGCCGTTACCGTTCCCAATCGATTATATAAATGATCCGGGCCAGAACAAGCTGAACTGATTCCCTCTAAGGCTTCGCGCAATGAATGGACGTATTCATTTTTCCATCCATCCCCATAAAAAGCAGTTGCCATGGGAGCGTGTAATGTGACCACCTGTTGATGCCGATGTATATGTGCGTGAAGCACCGTAATATCACTATACCCTATAATCCACTTTGGGGATTGAACAAATTTTGTAAAATCGATTTGTTCAATGATACGGCCTGTGCCATATCCGCCTCTACCAAACAAAATCGCTTTTACCGTAGGATCATCTAGCATTCGTTGCAAATCGATCAATCGCTCTTGATCAGTTCCTGAAAAATAGGTCTGGGAGCTGCCTCCGATAGTGGAGCCCTGCATAACACCATATCCCCATTGTGCCAGTACAGCAACACAAGTTTGCACAGAGGCAGCAGGCAAGTAACCTGCGGGGCAAACTAATCCGATTGTATCACCAGGGTTTAGATAGTTGGGCGTTATCATACAAAGAATACCATAAAGGTAATACCTGCAATGTATTTTGGGCAAGCCTTGGTTTCCGGTATTTTTGCACCACATGTCTACTCCCAAACGATATTTAGTTACTTCCGCATTGCCCTATGCCAATGGACTAAAACATATTGGACACCTTGCCGGTGCTTATATCCCAGCTGATATTTATGTTCGTTATTTACGTGCTCAAAAAAGAGAAGTAGTTTTTGTGTGTGGCAGTGATGAACATGGTACGGCTATTCCAATCCAGGCAAAGAAAGAGGGTTCTACCCCGCAAGAAATTATTGACAAATATCACCAGGCACTCAAAGAAGATTTTGATGCCCTATCGGTGAGTTTTGATATTTACCACCGAACTAGCGAGCCGCTTCATCATGAAACAGCAGCCGCATTTTTTGCACAGCTGCAGGAAAAAGGGGACTTAATTACGCAAGAGAGTGAACAGTATTACGATGAAGCCTCAAAAACGTTTTTAGCTGATCGATATATCAAAGGCACCTGCCCCCATTGTAAAAGCGATCGAGCTTATGGAGATCAATGTGAAACTTGTGGACGAACGCTTAGCCCTGATGAGCTAATCAACCCACTCAGTACACTTAGTGGGGCTACTCCTGAAAAGAAAAAAACAACACACTGGTATCTCCCCCTAAATCAACATGAAGATTTTTTAAGAGAATGGATTTTAGGAACGCATGCCAAGGACTGGCGTCCTACCGTTGTAGGACAATGTAAAAGTTGGATTGAAGGCGGATTACAACCCCGTGCCGTAACACGTGATTTAGATTGGGGAGTAAAACTTCCTGCTTCAATACAGGGAGGTGCCGGCAAAGTTTTATATGTCTGGTTTGACGCACCCATTGGCTATATCAGTGCCACAAAACAATGGGCCCTGGATCATGGAAAGGACTGGACTCCATTTTGGCAGGATAAAGAAACTAAATTGGTGCATTTCATCGGAAAAGATAATATCGTTTTTCATTGTATCATTTTTCCGGTGATGCTAAAGCTGCATGGCTATATTTTACCAGAACAAGTTCCAGCCAATGAATTCTTAAACCTCGAGGGAGATAAAATGAGCACCAGCCGTAATTGGAAGCTGGATATGCGAGATTATATTACTGATTTTGTTAAGGCGGAAAATGGCGGAGGACAATGTGTTGATATGCTCCGTTATTACTTAACTCAAATTGCACCCGAAACAAAAGACAGTGAGTTTACTTGGAAGGGATTTCAGGATGCGGTAAATAGTGAACTGGTAGCCATCTTTGGCAATTTTGTAAATCGCACTTGGGTGCTGATGCACAAACTTTGTAATGGGAAAGTTCCACACCTCCATCCTACATTATTTGAGGAGAACGAACAATCATTAAGTAGAGAGATACAAGCAGCGCCTGGGCGCATTAGCGAATTGATTGAGCAATATAAATTCAGGGATGCTTTATTTGAAGTAATGGACCTAGCTCGCAAAGGCAACCAATACATGCAAAAGAAAGAACCATGGATGCTTGCAAAAAAAATAGAAACAGATCCTACTGCACAAAAGCAAATAGATAATTGTCTGCACCTATGTTTACAACTTACTGCTAACCTGGCAATTTTAATCAATCCGTTTCTTCCAAACACAGCGCTTACCCTATTACACATGATGAAAGTGGTAGATCGCATGCTTGCGTGGGAAAATGCGGGAAGTCTTACATTATTGAATGCCGGCTATCCGCTACGTGCTCCACAACTTCTTTTCAGAAAAATTGAAGACGCTGAAGTGGCGCAACAAATTGAAAAACTTCAAAAAGAAATCATGTCATCCACTACAACCCCTACTACTCCGGCAAATAACACTACCCCTACTCCAGAGAAGCCAATCATTCAATTTGAAGACTTTGCAAAATTGGATTTACGATCAGGTATTATTAGAAAAGCTGAAAAAGTAGAAAAGGCAGATAAGCTGCTTAAGTTAGAGGTTGAATTACAGGAAGAAAATCGCATAATCGTAAGTGGTATTGCTGCGCATTATCAGCCATCCGAAATAATTGGAAAACAAGTTACCGTTGTATGCAACCTGGCTCCCCGAAAAATGAGAGGCATAGAAAGTAACGGAATGATACTAATGGCTACCGACAAGAGTGGAAAACTTCATTTTGTCCAACCAGAGAATCCAATCGAGCCAGGTTCACAAATAAGTTAAGCCATAAAGTTTTGGGCTGCCGCGAAATGGGCTACCTTAGAAATAGTAAATTAGTTGCATAACTAACTATTTGACCATGCATAAGCGATTTATAAAAAAAGTAGCCGTGTTAGGAAGCGGTGTAATGGGTTCCCGCATTGCTTGCCACTTTGCTGGTACGGGACATCAAGTGTTATTATTAGATATTCCCCCCGCCAATTTACCAGTGGATGCCCCCACAAGTGCAAAAAATAAAATGGTGAATGATTCTCTGCAGGCTGCGCTTAAATCCTCACCGTCTCCATTATATGAAAAACAATTTGCAAAAAATATAGTTACCGGAAACTTTGAGGATAATCTCTCCGATATCGCAGGAGTTGATTGGATCATTGAAGTGGTAATCGAGCAATTAGATATAAAAAAACAATTATTTGAAAAAGTAGAAAAATATCGCAAACCGGGAACCCTGATCAGTTCAAACACCTCAGGTATTCCTATTCATGCAATGGTGGAGGGGCGAAGTGAGGATTTCAAAAAACACTTTTGCGGTACTCACTTTTTTAATCCGCCACGCTATTTACGCTTACTAGAAATCATTCCCACGGCTCACACAGATCCAGGAATAGTAGATTTTTTGATGAGCTATGGTGACAAACAATTGGGCAAAACCACTGTATTATGTAAGGATACGCCCGCTTTTATTGCTAATCGAATTGGTGTTTTTAGCATGATGGCTATCATGCATATAAAAGAAAAGTTACAACTCAGTATTGATGAGATTGATGCGTTAACCGGACCTGTCATAGGCAGACCAAAATCAGCAACCTTCCGAACAGCTGATGTAGTAGGTATTGATACATTGGTGAAAGTAGCCCAGGGAGTAGCTCAAAATTGTCCACAAGATGAGTTAAAGGATTTATTTAAAATTCCGAGTTGGTTAGAAAAAATGGTTGTCAATCAGTGGCTGGGAGATAAAACTGGAAAAGGATTTTTTCAAAAAACCAAATCAAAAGAGGGCAAAAAAGAGATTCTGACGCTTGAGTTGGAAACACTAGAATACAAACCAAGACAAAAACCAAAATTTCCCTCCCTTGATGCGGCTAAATTACTGGAAGATTTACCCAGCCGTATAAAATTGTTACATCATGCAACAGATAAGGCTGGCAATTTTTTTCAACAATTACACGCGCATCTATTTTCTTATATCGCGCTGCGTATACCAGAGATTAGCGATAAACTCTACCAGGTTGATGATGCGATGAAAGCAGGTTTTGGATGGGAAATAGGCGCTTTTGAAACCTGGGATTTGTTAGGTGTTGAATCGCTGCTAAACAGCTTGGAAAAGTTTCAACTTCCCATTGCACCTTGGATCAAAAAAATGGTAGCAAGCGGCCATAAGCAATTTTATAAAACCGAGAATGGGCAACGTTATTGCTATGATCCCTTGACGCATGACTACAAACCTTTACCAGGTGCGAGTGCGTTTTTAATACTAAGCCATCTACAAGATAAAATGGTGTGGAAAAATGCAAGTTGCAAGTTGGTTGATATGGGCGATGACGTGTTAGGACTGCAATGGAATACAAAAATGGGAAGCATTGGAGGAGAAGTACTAGCAGGAATACAAACTGCCATTGAAAAAGCGGAAGCCAACTTCAAAGGACTTGTTATTGCCAATGAAGGTGCTAATTTTTCTGCCGGAGCCAATGTGGGTATGATTTTTATGTTGGCTGTTGAGCAGGAGTTTGATGAGCTAAACATGGCAATTCGCTACTTTCAACAAACCATGATGCGCGTTAGGTATTCGAATGTGCCTGTAGTAGTGGCACCACATGGTTTAACATTAGGAGGGGGTTGCGAATTGAATTTACACGCGGACAAGTGTTTTCCAACAGCAGAAACCTATACAGGACTGGTGGAATTGGGTGTAGGACTGATCCCAGGTGGTGGTGGTACAAAAGAATTTGTGCTACGTGCTGCCAAAGAAATGCATGGGGACGAACCAGAGATGAATACACTAAAAAACAGGTTCATGACTATTGCAACAGCTAAAGTGGGCACTTCTGCGCACGAAGCTTTTTCGCTGGGAATTTATAGACAGGGGATAGATGAAATAGTATTAAATCCAACCCGCAGGGTTGCGTATGCGAAACAAGCAGTATTACAATTACACCAAGCCGGATATATCCGCCCTCTTGAAGAAACAGCTATACCTGTGTTGGGGAGAGCGGGGCTAGGTCCATTACTAGCAGGAATTCATGCAATGAAAACGGCGGGTTATGCAACGGATCATGATGCAGTAGTTGCTAAAAAATTAGCATCGGTAATGTGTGGGGGTGATTTGAGTGAACCAACTACCGTTGATGAGCAGTATTTACTGGATTTAGAAAGAGAAGCTTTTCTTTCTCTTTGTGGGGAGAAGAAAACCTTGGAAAGAATTCAAAGCGTTCTGACAAGTGGACGACCCATTCGCAATTAAAAAAAGGAACGCAAAGCAAGCTGTATAGTGGGGAAGCGAAATTGAAAGCCAGCGTTCATAATTTTTTTTGAGCTGACGGTTGTACTTTTTAATACTTCGATACTCATCTCACCCATAATAAGCTTTAATAGAAAAGCTGGAATAGGAATAGAAATAAAAAAAGATTTTTTACTGACTGCTAACGTCTGAACTAATTCCTGATTGGTCACTGGTTTTGGTGCCACTGCATTATAAACTCCTTGTAAATCATTTTTTATAATTGCGTATTCAAAAAGTGAAACCAGATCATGAATATGGATCCAACTGATTATTTGTTTCCCATTTCCCAGCATAGTAGCAATACCCCAACGCAATGGTTTAATGAATTCTAATAAAGCTCCCCCTGCAGGTGTTAAAACAATACCAATACGAAGCGTTACAACTCGTATACCTAATTTATCAATTGCAGCTGCACTGCGCTCCCACTCTTTGCAGGTAGCACCTAAGAAATCAGCATTGGAAGGCGCCTCTTCTGAAAATCCATCAGTTACTGTGGCTGTATCCGGACCATACCAACCAATAGCAGAGGCATTTACTACTGTTTTAACATGATGCGGATGTTCTTCAAGTGCCCTAACAATACAAGCACCTGCAATTACCCGACTATCGAAAATTTCTTTTTTTCGCCTACTACTCCAACGCTTATCGGCCACTCCTGCGCCAGCCAGATTAATTATATGATCCGATATTTTTAAAATTGCAGGATCGATAAAAGATGTTGTAGGATTCCAAAGAGAGTAGGTTAACTGGGAATGTGGAGGGAAAGAAGACTGCGCGGTAAATATATTTCTAGTTAATATAATCACATGATATCCGCGCTCCAATAAATAGCTGGTTAACGCCTTACCCACTAATCCTGTTCCCCCTGCAATTAGAACCCTTTCCATAGTAATACGCAAAGTTACAATCGTAAATGATCCTTTATAAAAAAACCTCCCGGATAAAACCGGGAGGAACAACTAAAAACAGACCAACTTATGTCACTTCAATAGCTTAGTTGAAGTGAGCCTCTTTAATCAGGTTTCTTACCATTCAAAAAACTATTCAACGTACTGATGGGTCCTTGCTTAGAAGGATTCTCCTTTACCTCATAGTTACTGTAAAAGTTCTCTATTTGAGTTTTGGAGTTGTACATTTCCATATTCTGACGAATATAGGCTGGAATTGTTTCAAACTCATTATTTGGATCAGCTGCATTGACATTAAATGACAGGTTACGCAACTTTTGTAATCGCTCCGCAGCACGACGTTGTTGAGCAATTGTTTCGTCCTCTTCCGCAGGCTCAATGGTAGGTGATGGTGTGGTACGGTGCAGCTCAAACAATAGGGGCGTTGCAGGTGCAGCGTCTTCTTCTTTTTCTACCAGTTTCATTTCTAACATCTCTGCAACTTCCTCAACAGGAGGAGCAACAGCGATGGGTTGACTAACTGGTGCAACTTCCTCTTCTACAAATTGTATTTGCACTGGTTGTGCAACTGAAAGGGGTGTAGTTACTTCATTAATTGCAGTTGCTTGATCTTGGGTTGGTGTTGATGCATAAATATTTACAGGTCTGGCCAAATACCCTCCTGAGATAACAGGAGTAACTGTAGCAGGCTCAGGCATTATCACTGCTGCAGCCAAAAAACTTGCCTCCGTTTCCACTACTGGCTTTACAACCTCCTCTTCTATTAATGTAGGAGTGAGGGCAGATACCAATGTTTCTTCGACAACTGCAATTGGCTCAACAGAGGCAACAGTTGGAGCAGGGGCTACGGGTGTCTCCGTAGGCAACTCAGTTGGGGCTACTGGTGAAACAGGTGCTTGCGCTACTTCAGGTTGTCCCAATACCATTACAATTTTTTCTTCCTCCTGAACTTTTGCCCGTATGGGTGAAGAAGGCGTAACTAAATCCTTATGTTCAAATCCAGTTGCAATCAAGGTTATGGCTAACTTATCACCAAGATTATCATCATAGCCCATTCCTAAAATAACATCGGTATTCTCCCCTGCTCTGGTCAATAATAATTGTTGAATAATTTCAACCTCGTCCATCGTGTATTCATGTTCTCCTCGGGAAGAATTGATATTAATCAAAATCCATTTGGCTCCTAAAATATTATTATCACTTAATAAAGGAGAACTTAAGGCTTCCTCTAAGGCAAGTTGAGCACGGTTTTGTCCGGCTACTAGTGCATGACCAAGGATAGCTCTTCCTCCATTACGCATGACAGTACAAACATCAGCAAAGTCAACATTGATTTGACCTGTGCTATTGATAACATCTGTAATACAACGAGCAGCCGTTGCTAATACATTATCAGCTTTCTCAAATGCCTCTCGCATTTTAAGATTTCCAAACTGATGTCTCAGCTTATCATTACTGATGATCAGTAACGTATCAACCTGAGAACGTAATTGTCGAATTCCTTCCTCGGCCTGTTGCAAACGTTTCTTACCCTCATAAGCAAAAGGTGTGGTAACAATCCCTACAGTGAGAATACCCATCTCTTTACAAATTTTTGCAATGATAGGCGCCCCACCAGTACCCGTTCCACCACCCATACCTGCAGTAACAAATACCATTTTAGTATTCACTTCAAGGATACGTCTCACCTCTTCAAGTGATTCCTCTGTGGCTTGTCTACCAATTTCAGGATTAGCACCCGCACCAAGTCCCTGTGTCAATAGCGGGCCCAACTGAATACGGTTAGGTACGCCACTAATAGCCAAGGCTTGTGCATCTGTATTACAAATCACAAAATTGACACCCTCGATGTGTTGATTAAACATGTAGTTGACGGCGTTGCTTCCACCACCGCCTACTCCAATCACTTTGATAATAGACGACTTGTCAGTAGGAAGATCAAATTGAATCATTGGAAGTTATTTTTCGAATTATTAATGGGTTAGTTAAGTTCATACATTTAGAGATGACGATCTTCTTCCTCCTTAAAGAGGTCAATGATCCGATCTTTAAACTTGCTCCAAAATCCAGTCAAGTTTCTACGTTTCCGCATTTGCTCTTCACTCACAGTAGTAGGCTCCGTAGCCTCTACTACTTCACCCGCAGCTGTTTTGCGTAGCGTAGTGGGAACATCTACTTTACGATATCCCTTATCAAACTCTTTACGGTTATGTTCAAAATCGTCATACCCTTTCAAGATCAAACCAATACAAGTTGAATAGGTTGGCTTAGACAGCTCTTCAATATGACCAGCGGCTAGATGTTCATTAGGGAAACCAATACGCGCATTAAGTCCAGTAACATACTCTGTCAATTGTATCAAGTGCTTGAGCTGCGATCCTCCACCTGTTAAAACAATTCCACCATTCAATGCTTTATTATCTAATCCTACCTGCTTTAAATGGTACGTGACAAAATCCATGATCTCACTCATTCTTGCCTGGATAATATTGGCCAGATTTTTTACACTGATTTCTTTGGCAGGCATACCTCTCAATCCAGGAATAGTGATATAAGCATTAGACTTTGCTTCATTGGCTAAGGCAGAACCAAACTGTACCTTCATTTGTTCAGCCTGCGTGCGTAATACGCCTAATCCAGATTTGATATCATTGGTGATATTCTCTCCCGCAAAAGGAATAACGGCCGTGTGTTTTAAAATTCCTTCATTAAATACAGCTAAATCGGTAGTACCACCTCCGATATCCACGATTGCCACTCCCGCCTCTAAATCTTCCTGCGCCATTACTGCGGCAGAAGATGCCAAAGGCTGTAATACTAAATCTTTAGTGTGCAATCCAGCTTTTTCAACACTTCTGTTTATATTCCTAATGGCATTTTTATCGCCGGTGATGATATGGAAATTAGCTCCAATTTTGACACCGCCATATCCAATGGGGTTGGCGATGTTTGGAATATTATCCACGGTGAATTCCTGCGGAATGACATCGATGATCTGATCGCCAGCCGGAATATATGTTTTATACTGGTCATCAATCAATTTATCAATTTCATGCTGGCTGACTTCCTCATCAGTACGATGGCGAACCATATCACCACGCGTTTGTAGACTTTTAATGTGGTGACCGGCAATACCAACATACACTTCACCAATTTCAAGATTTGGATTAGAGGCAAAACAGTTGTCCAAGGCAGTACGAATGGCTTTGATAGTCTCATCAATGTTGAGTACCTGTCCATGTTTCACACCATTGGAATTTGACTTACCAAATCCTAAAATTTCGAGTTTGCCATACTCGTTTTTACGACCGGCAATCACAGCGATCTTGGTGGTACCGATGTCCAGACCGACAATGATAGGGTTTTCGTTGTTCATAGGGATGTTGTTTTTAGTTGTTTATTTTTTAATAGATTTTTGTGGAGTTACTATAGAATCGATTGGTAAACTATTTTTCATTTCAGCAGTCACCGCTATTGTATCATCCGTCAATAAGGGTTGTAATGGTTTAGGTAAATATCGAATAGCAGTATCCAATTCCGCTGCACGTGATTGTGCTAACAATTGCTCTACACTGCGGCGTAATCGAATAGAATCGATACGGGTTGAAGCGGTATAAGAAGCTACAATTTGATTATTAAAACGTAAATCGATTACGCGATACCGATCAAATCCCGTTTTGACCAATACCTGTTTATAAAAAAGCATTAGCTTATTTAATTGCACCTGAAAGTCTCTGCCATCCTTCAAGCGAATAATATGATTACCAATTACAGGAATCATTTCCCAACTACTGTCCGGCAAATAATCAAATTGTGCTGCTTGTGCTGACCAGAAACTATCTGCAACAATTTTCTTTGCCATCTCGCCGATCCGCAGATAGAATAAACTATCCTTACTGCCTTTACCTGTACCACCGGAAATCCCCGTAAATACGGGTACTTTCACTGCACGATGCTGGGCTAATGGCATAAGCTGCCCTATTTCATCTAAGTACATCGATTGGCCATCCAACATAAACAATCTGGCAACGGGTGTCTTTTCTGTAATACCTACATGCAGAATATCCTTGTTATCAAAATAAAGCTGAGCCCCTCTAATCCATGGATGTTGCTTCAATCCTTGCTCTACTTTTCTTAATTGCAGTACTGATAATAACTCACCCTTAACGCCTGCAGTGTGTTGTCTCAATAATCGTTCAATAGAATCTTCATTCAGGAAGCTACCGCCATACTGACCTTTTATTTCAATGGTGTAATCTCGGAATCGTTCTTGATTTCTTCTCCCTATTGCAGCACCTAACAGTAAAATCATGCCAGTTCCGATTCCTGTCCAAAACAGAATAAATAAAATACGTTGTATGGTTTTCTTTAGTTGCACGATATACTTAATAGTTGACGAAGCGAGGGCAACAATTGATCAATATCCCCCGCACCGGCCGTTAAATAAATTCTTTTTTGATTTTCATTTCTTTTCAAATCATTTGCCACCCAAGTTGTAACCTGTTCTTTAGGCAGCATTGATACTCTTGCGTTTTTAATGTGAGAAGCTATCAACTCACTACTAACACCTTCTAGTGGCATTTCCCTTGCTGGATAGATAGGTAATAAAATAACTTGATCAGCCGCATCCAATGCAGCACCAAATGCTGCAGCTAAATCCCGAGTGCGAGAATACAGGTGAGGCTGAAAAATTATCGTACAAGACGTATCTCCATGTAACGAACGAACACCCGCTACTAACGCTGTTAACTCCGCAGGATGATGTGCATAATCATCGATCAGCACCACTTGTTTACTTTGCCAGATCAACTCAAAACGTCTTTGTACACCTTTAAAATTGGCAATAGCCTCCTTGATTTTTTCTTCTTCTATTCCCATTAACCAGGCAATTGAAATGGCTGCTACCGCATTTTCAACATTATGCAGCCCTCCCATGTGTAATTGAAAGCCCTTCAATAAGTCTCCCGCTACAACCACATCAAACCGATACGTTCCATCTTCTACGTGCAATTCAACTGATCTACAATCTGCCGTAATATCTTGCAAGTGATAGCTTAATTTATGCGTGGCTTCTAAAGAAGTTGCTCGATGCAGTCCTTTTTTGTATAATAATACTCCCGCTGGTGATATTAATTTACTAAAAGCGATAAAGGCCTCCTCCATGGCTTCGGGTGTTCCATAAATATCAAGATGGTCAGGATCCATGGATGTAATCAACGCGATGTGTGGTTGCAACTTTAAAAAACTCCTATCATATTCATCCGCCTCCACTACACAACAGTTAGTAGTACTACTCCAGTAGTTTGTTTCATAATTACTAGCAATACCACCCAAAAACGCATTACACCCCATTTTACTATGTCTGAGAATATGTGCTACCAATGTGCTGGTGGTAGTTTTACCATGTGTTCCAGCAATACAGATATTCAAAGAACTAGCGGTAATTCGCTGTAACAGATCACTACGCTTGTAAAGGGTGTAGCCATTTTCTCGATACCAATTCAATTCTTTGTGATCAGCTGGTATAGCAGGCGTATACACTACTATAGCTGCACTGCGCGAAACCTGATCCAAACCGTCTTCATAGTGTATTTGTATTCCCGCGTCTTCTAACTGTATGGTGAGTGCTGTGCGTGTTTTATCATACCCGGTCACTGTCACTCCCTGTTCCAAGAAGAAACGAGCTAAGGCACTCATCCCTATTCCACCAATACCAATAAAGCACACCTCCTTGATACCGGCTGCACCCGCAAAAGGAACAGTCAACAAACTAGTATCAAGTAATAATTTACTCATATCCATTTCATAATTTCAGCGGCAACACGTTGATCCGCATCCTTTATTCCCGTTAATTTTATTTGCGCCTGTAGCTGTAGTAATTTGGTTTTGTTCATAATTAAATCAAGTACTACCGCTACTAGCTTTTCCTGCGCATCATTGTCTGCAACTAACAAAGCAGCCTGTTGCTCCACCAACTGTTTAGCGTTTGCAGTCTGGTGATCCTCCGCTGCTAAGGGATAGGGCACAAATACTGCAGGCTTTGCTGCTACAGCTAATTCAGCTACGGTTAAAGCTCCTGCCCGTGCAACAACCAAATCCGCAGCAGCATACGCATATTCCATTTCTTTTATAAAAGCGCCAACCCAAACACCTTTATGACGTTGCGTCAATTGCGTCAAACGTAGCGCTTCATTTTTTCCGGTTTGCCATATCACTTGAATTCCTGCTTCAACCAATTGATTCATTCCTGCCTCAATTGCATGGTTGATTGAATGGGCACCTAAACTCCCACCCACCACTAATAAAGTTTTAGTAGCAGGGTCTAAGCCAAAATGCAAACGACCCATTTCCGTAGTAACCGTAGATTGTACAATAGAAGTACGAACTGGATTTCCGGTGTAACAAACTTTAGCAGAGGGAAAGAACTTTTCTAATCCTTTTACTCCTGCAAAAACCTGTGTAGCTTTTTTTGCCAAGAGTTGATTAGATCGTCCGGCAAAAGAATTAGCCTCATGCAAAAAAGTTGGAACGCCTATTACTTGTGCATAACGTAAAACAGGAAAACTAGCATACCCACCTACGCCCAATACAGCATGCGGACGAAATTGCTTAAACACCTGTCGAACCTGCCAAAAACTCTTCAACAGCTTCCATGGCAATCCCATATTTTTAATCAAAGAACTTCTGTTAAACCCAGCGATATCTAATCCCACTATAGTATATCCAGCTTGTGGTATTTTTTCCATCTCCATTCTTCCTTTAGCTCCAACAAAAAGTAACTCCAACGTAGTGTCCATTTTTTGCAAAGCAGCAGCCACAGCTAATGCCGGGAAAATATGTCCTCCGGTTCCTCCTCCTGCTATAATCATACGTCTACTCATGCAACAGCTGTATTGGCTTGTTCTTCTTTATTTTTTCCTTCTAATTGCTCAACATTTCGTGCCACACTTAATATGATTCCAATGGCTAAACAAGTAAAAATGAAACTACTTCCTCCCATACTGACAAGGGGAAGTGTCACACCTGTTACAGGAAATAAATTGACGGTAACCGCCATATTAGCCAGTGCCTGTATCACCAACGTAAAACTTAATCCAAGTGCCAGAAAAGCACCAAATGCAAAGGGACATCGCTTGAATATCCGAATACAGCGATATAAAAAAACCAGGTAAATAAATACCATAAAGGCTCCTCCCACTAAACCATATTCTTCAATAATGATAGCATAGATGAAATCATTATATGCTTGAGGCAGAAAATCCCTAGTGGTACTGTTCCCAGGACCAACCCCTAATAATCCACCCTTGGAAACAGCAATTTTGGCTTGATTGACTTGATAAGCATCTGTATTAATATCGTCACTGCCGTAAATAAAACTCTCTACCCGATTTATCCATGTATCCACTCTTCGGGTCAATGCACCATCTTCTTTTTTAACCGGAGTAACGATATCCTCAGGTTCATCCTGCTGATGTTGATATACAGCAGCACCAATCAATAGCATGATTGGAATCATAGCCAGGCCAATGGTTAATAAAAGATGTTTTGTATTAGCTCGTCCAATAAATAAAAGCAATAAACAACTAGCACCTAATAACAGCGCTGTAGATAGATTTGCAGGGGCTATTAATAAACAAGTGACTGCTACAGGCCAAATAACCATAAGATACCCTTGGCGAAAATCTTTAATCAGTTCCTGCCGCTTACTTAATAAACGAGCTAAATACATAAAAAGAGCCAACTTTGCTAAATCAGATGTTTGAACAGTCATATTGATCAATGGCAATCGTATCCATCGACTTCCCTCATTCATTTTGACGCCAAAAAATAAGGTGTAAATCAATAAGGGTATTGAAAGAAGAAATACAATGCGGGCTGCTTTAGAGTAAAATGTGTAATTGACTAAATGCGCAAAATAAATAACCAATAATCCGCCTAGTATAAATGCTACTTGCTTAAAAAGATAAACTTCGGTATTTCCTTTATAGAACTTATACGCTAAGGATCCTGTTGCACTGTATACAGCTAATAAAGAAACTAATGTCAATACCACTACTAAGGCCCATATTACTTTATCACCCCTCGTTTTTTGTAATAAGCGGTCAGTGGTAAAACTGTTTCTTAATTCACCAAATCGTATGTCCTTTGTTACTTCCATTTTTATAAATCGCGAACTGCGTTTTTAAATTGTTGCCCCCTGTCTTCATAATTTTTGAAAAGATCAAAACTGGCACAAGCGGGACTTAACAAAACGGTATCCCCCTTTGTGGCTGACCGAAAGGCTAACTGAACGGCCTCAGCCGCATCCTGGGAATCCATTAAAACGGGCACCACTCCCTCAAATGCCTCATGAATTTTTTTAGTATCGACCCCTAAACAAATAATTGCTTTTACTTTTTCCTTTACACCCTCAACCAATAACGAATAATCATTCCCTTTGTCCACACCACCTAAAATCAACACCGTGGGATGCGTCATACTCTCCAATGCATACCAGGTTGAATTAATATTAGTGGCTTTACTATCATTGATAAACGATACGCCCCGCACAGTAGCTACATACTCCATACGATGCTCTAACTGTTGAAAATTCTGAACGGCATCCCGGATCTTATCTTTTCGGATGGTTAGGGTAGCAGCAGCCACACAAGCAGCCATCGTATTGTATTGATTATGTTTCCCCTTGAGCGCAAAATCAAAAACGCTCATAGACATCACTTCATTACCTGTCCGCACGTACATATCACCATCTTTAATAAACCCTCCGTTTGGTACTTCTCTTTTCATGCTAATGGGCAGTTGTGTTGATTGAATAAAAAAATTATTTCTATAGGTTTCAGTAACCGCATCATCAGCACAATAGATAAAGTAATCCTCAGGCTTTTGATTGCTTGTTATCCGAAACTTGCTTTTTATATAGTTCAGAAAAACATATTCGTAACGATCCAGGTGATCTTCGGTGATGTTGGTAAGAATGGCAATGTTGGGTCTGAAAGATTGAATATCATCCAACTGAAAGCTACTTACCTCTAACACATAGAGCGGGCGCGGATCGAGTGCTACCTGTCTGGCAAATGAATACCCTATATTGCCTACCAATGCCACATCGAGTCCTCCTCGCTTACATAACTGATAAACCAATGAGGTAGTAGTAGTTTTGCCATTACTACCGGTGATAGCAACAATTTTACTATCACCCTTGTAGCGAAAAGCAAGCTCCACTTCACTGATTACCGGTATTCCCTTTGCGCGGATGGCTTCCATGATAGCAGTATGCTCGGGTATACCTGGACTTTTAACTACTTCATCAGCTGTTAAAATTTTATCCAGGCTGTGCCCCCCTTCCTCAAAAGGAATAGCCGCATCCCTAAGCTCCTTACGATAGTTTTCCTTCAAAGAACTTGCGTCTGACAAAAACACTTCATAGCCTCTCTGCTTTGCCAATAGCGCAGCGCCTACGCCACTTTCTCCTCCTCCGACAATGACCAGCTTCATCGCAACTTTAATGTTACAATACTCAATACCACCAGTAATACGGTGACAATCCAAAAACGCGTCACAATTTTCACTTCATGAAAACCTTGCACTTGATAATGATGATGCAGCGGTGCTTTGAGGAAAATGCGTTTCCCTTCTCCGTATTTACGTTTAGTATACTTGAAATAACTTACTTGCAAAATGACACTCAGCGATTCAACCAGAAATACGCCACAAAAAATTGGAATCAATAACTCTTTGTGTACAATAATAGAAAGGGAAGCGATGATACCACCCAGCATCAAACTTCCCGTATCACCCATAAATAATTGTGCAGGGAAAGAATTGTACCAAAGAAATCCAATACAAGCTCCTATCATGGCTGCTATGTACACAGAGAGTTCACCCAGATTGGGGATATACATGATATTCAGGTAATCAGCAAAAACCAGATTTCCGCTAGCGTAAGCAAAGATTCCCAACAAAACACCAATGAGTGCAGCAGTACCCGTTGCAAGTCCATCCAAGCCATCTGTGAGGTTAGCCCCATTAGAAACAGCCGTAATGATAAATATCACTATCAATAAATAAAGCAACCAAGTATATTCTCTCCAGGAAGCGGGCAAAAGCTTTGCATAATTGAATTCGTGATTCTTTACAAAGGGGATGGTGGTAATGGGAGTTTTTGTTTCTACATAATAATGGATTTTCCCATTAAAGGTTTTTGCAAATACGGTAGGATCAGCAGCTGGATTTTTACCACGATACTCTCTCCAGATCACCGTCTCTGCATTAAAGTAAAGTGTAGCTCCAACCGTTAATCCTAAACCAACCTGACCAAGAATTTTAAACCAACCGGCTAACCCATCTGCATTTGACTTTTTATAATCTTCCCCCTTTTCTTGCGCTAACCGCTTACTTCGCAACTTCAAGTAATCATCAATAAATCCAATAACACCCATCCAAAGGGTACTAACAATCATTAACTGCACATATACTTTAGTCAAATCAGCTAATAATAAAGTGGGAATTAAAATTGCCAAGATGATTATGATTCCCCCCATAGTGGGTGTCCCCTTTTTACTAGCCTGACCTGTTAACCCCTCCTCTCGAATACTCTCCCCAATTTGATGACGTTGTAAAAAGAGAATCAGTTTTTTGCCATATACAAGTGTTATAAAAAGAGAAAGTAAAATAGCCAGCGCGGTACGAAAGGTGATAAAATCAAATACCCGACTACCTGGGAAGCGAATTCCTTCTTCATTTAGCCAATCAAACAGATGATAGAGCATATTGCTTCTTTTACTTACTCAGTTTATTAATCCAGTTTCGAACCATTTCCCGATCATCAAAATATTCTCTCACTCCCTTCACTTCCTGATAGGTCTCATGCCCTTTACCAGCAACCAACACAATATCCTGTGGCTGGGATAAGACCAAAGCGGTTTTAATAGCTTCTTCTCTATTTAAAATAGGGATATACTTTTTTCGATCTGCCGCTGGAATGCCTTGTTCCATGTCCAGTAAAATAGCAGCTGGATCTTCACTCCGCGGATTATCGCTTGTAAAAATCACTCTGTCACTGTGCGCACAAACCACGGCAGCCATTAAGGGTCGTTTTGTTTTATCGCGATCTCCTCCACAACCTGTAACGCTAGTAATGCGTTGAGCCGGATTTCTGAATTGCTTGATGGTGCTCAATACATTCAGTAATGCGTCTGGAGTATGTGCGTAATCAACAATGACCATTACCTTTTCACTAGGAGAAACAATACATTCAAACCGTCCCGGTGCACCAGTCAACTCGCTTAAGGTGGTTAGTACCGCTGTTTTTTCCAAACAAAGCGCACGAGCAGTTGCATAAACGGCTAAGAGATTATAAGCATTGAAACTTCCTATTAATCGAAAATGAACTTCCACATCGTCAATATCCAATTGTAAACCAGCCAGGCTATTCTCTAAAATCTTGCCTTTGTGGTCAGCCATTGTTTTCAATGCGTAGTAAATTTTCTTAGCCGGTGTGTGTTGAAGCATCTCCTTTCCACGCTTATCATCTGCGTTACTTACTGCAAAAGCTTGCGCATTCAAGTGATCAAAAAATGACTTCTTGACAGCTACATAAGCTTCGAAGGTTTGATGATAATCCAAGTGATCATGGGTTATATTACTAAATACTCCACCCGCAAAGTCTAAACCAGCAATTCGATGCTGATGTATGGCGTGAGAGCTAACCTCCATAAACACATGTGTACATCCCGCTTGCTTCATTTCACTGAGTAATGATTGCAGTGCTATTGGATCTGGCGTTGTATGCGTTGCAGCCATACTGGTTGTTCCAATTCTGTTCTCCACTGTGCTAATCAATCCACAGGTATATCCCCGTCTTGTAAAGAGCTTGTATAGCAAGGTTGCTATCGTTGTTTTTCCATTGGTACCCGTTACGCCAATCACTTTCATAAACGCGCTGGGTTCTCCAAAAAAACGGGCGGCCAATTTTCCTGCTATTACTGTAGTGGTATGAACCTGCACCCAAGCTACTGTTGTTGTAGGGTGGGGTTTTTCTTCGCACAATACCGCAATAGCACCCGCCTCAATTGCCTTTTCAATGAACGTATGTCCATCTTGCCTAGTTCCTCGAATGGCTATGAACAAAGTCCCTGCTTTCACCTGTCGCGAATCAGTAGTAATCGAACGGATACTAGTATCCATCGATCCTCGCACTACTATAGTGCTGATTCCTTGCAACAATTCGTTCAGCTTCATGTCAATTCTACTTTCAACTTAACTCCAGTACTATTTGCAAGGGTCTGTCTACGGCAGTTCCTGGCGGAATAGACTGTGTTATGATTCTTCCTTTACCTATCACCGATACACGTACACCCATATTCTCCAATAAAAACAAAGCATCCCGGAGCGCCATTCCCTTTACATTAGGCATCACCTTGTTCCGGATAGGCTGTGCTTTTAAAATGGATTTACCATTTTCTGCATAAGCCCTTCCCCAATCCTGTTGTTGTATGGAGTCAGTATATCCGATAGAGAGCGTATGATAGACTTTTTGAATATCAGGAGCGTACCCAGCGTAATAGTAGAGGGCGCTATCTCTTTTTGCTGCAAATTGTGAAGCATCTTTTCTTTCTACATAAAGTGCATACGACTTCAATGCGATTTCTCTGAAAACAGGTGCTGCAACAGTCCCGCCATAGTGAGAAGCAGCAAATGGTTTAGTACGCACTACTACAATACATGAGTACTGAGGCCGTTCTGCAGGAAAATAACCTACAAAAGAGGCTTGATAAACGCGGGCACTATACTTTATTGGGCCATCCGCCACCAATGCGGTGCCGGTTTTACCAGCAACGGCAAAAGGCATCCCTTCAAATGCACGTCGTGCAGTTCCTTCCGTGACCACAGACTCCATCGAAGCACGCGCAGCAGTAATGACATCAGGTCTGCAGAGTTGACTTTCTAAAATTGTTGGGGTAAACTCTTTGAAAATGATTCCTCCCTGTTGAATGCGACTTACCAAATAAGGTTTCATCATTTTTCCTTCGTTGGCCACAGCATTATATAAGGTAAGCGTATGCAAGGGACTTACCTGAAGGGCATAACCAAAACTCATCCATAACATATTACCCAATGAACTTCCTTTCTCATTAAGCGGCGCCATTCGTGGACGAGGCACATCATTCAGATCAATTGGAGAACGAGTATCCATTTGATAGCGATGCAAATAATCTTTCAACTCAGTTGGCTTTTTCCCAAATGCTTTCAAGGCCAACTTGCTCATACCAATATTGGAGCTGTGCGAAAAACATTCTTGAACACTTAAAAATGGTTTGGGAGAACGTTCTGCGTCATAGACAAGTTTAGGACCTACCATTGCCTTACCGGCACTTCCTATTTCTATTTGATCTGAAATTTTACTTGTACCCTTTTCTAATACAGCTAACAAGGTGGCCAGCTTAATAGTAGAACCTGGCTCTGTAGTGCGTAAAGCATAATTATCATCCTCCCAATAACTACCGTCCGGACGACGACCCAAGTTGGCAATTGCTTTTATTTTCCCAGTTGCTGTTTCCATAACGATGGCCGTTCCGTATAAGGCCTCGCTTTGCAGCATCATCCGCATCAAAGCTGTTTCAGTAATATCCTGTAAGCGCAAATCGAGTGTGGTATACACATCTTTGCCATGCTCGGGTTCCGTTTCATAACCAGCAATAGGAATAGCCGCCCCTCCAGCCACAAATCGCACTAATTTCTGTCCCTCTCGTCCACTGAGAATGGTGTCAAAACTTTTTTCAATACCTACATTTTGCTTTTTTACTTTTCCATCGCTCGCAAGGTGCTCTCTGGAAAGACCAATGGTGCGTCCTGCTAAAAGTCCAAAAGGAACCAAGCGCTTGCTATTAGTCTCTACTATCACACCACTCCGGTTGGGACCTAAACGCACCAATGGTAACTCTCGAAACAACTTATACTGAGCAAAACTCAGTTTCTTCTTGAGTGGATAGTATCTGGATTTTTTCTCCCAGGCTTTTACTATATCTTCTTTATAAATAGCTGCTGTTTTATCTTGAAACAGCCTTGCCAATGCAATTGAAAAAGAATCTATATTTTCCTTGAATCGTTTTCCCTTTTTCTCCCGTAAACCATCAGCACAGAGATCTAAATAGATATCAAAAGTGGGAATAGAAGTGCTGAGAAATTGTCCATCCTCACTATAGATAGTTCCCCGCTGTGCATCGAGCGTAACAAAGCGTTGGTGAAGACTGTCACTCATATTACGCCAATAACTACCCTCAACCCGCTGAATATAAAAAGCCCTACCCATTACCAGCACCCCTAATAGGGCTAGTCCAATGAATGATAAATACACCCGCCACAATATGTCCCGTTTTACTTCCACTTCTTTATTCAGCTTTTGATTGACTACTATCAACTAATACAATGGGAGATACGACCAACTCTTTCAATCCCAATGGTTCAACAGCCTTCATTAACTCACTTTGTTTACTACTCGCAATGAGTTCGCCTTTCACCGTTTTATATTCATAACTCAACTCCTTCACGGCTCTCTCTGTTCGGTTAATATCCCTGATTGTTTTGTTAGCATGATGTCCATTATAGATATAGCATACAGCTAAAAAGGCCAGAAATAACAGGAAAGGAATTTGCTGTACAAGGGAATGGTAATTCAGCCAGCGTTTCCAGTCTTGTTTATTGGTTTCTATTTTTTTTTCTGTTGACATGTTACTTTTTGTCGATACTCAACATTTTTCTGCTACCCGCAGTTTTGCACTACGAGAGCGAGGATTCTGCTGCTGCTCTTCTTCACTGGCTACCAACGGCTTTTTATACACCCACTTCCATTGTTGTTGTACTGGAACCGAGATAAATGGATTGTCAGGTAGCTCTTCCAATGAACCACGCTTAAAAAATTGTTTAACAACTCGATCTTCTCCTGAATGAAAAGTGATAATCACAGCACGGCCACCGGTCTTGATGAGGGTGGGTAATTGCGTCAATAACTCCTGCAGCGCTCCAATCTCATCATTGACTACCATACGTAAAGCCTGAAATACCTGGGCAAAGTATTTGTTTGGATTTCCTTTTACTGCTTCGTGTAGGGCTTGTTTAAATCCTTCAATAGTTCGTAGCGATTGCGTTTGTCTTACTTGGACAATGGATCGTGCTAGTGTTTTTGCATTAGTCACCTCGCCAAATTGCTCAAAGAGTTTATGCAATGCTTGCTCACTGTAGGTTGTTACTATTTCATAGGCAGTTAGGGACAACCTACGATCCATTCGCATGTCTAGGTTTGCATCATACCGTGTTGAAAACCCGCGTTCGCCTGCATCAAGCTGGTGACTGCTAACACCCAAATCCGCTAACAATCCATCTACCTCTTCGATTTTGTGTAAGCGAAGAAACCGTTGTACGTGACGGAAGTTTTCAGGTACAAATAATAACCGCTTATCTGTTGGCAGATTTTTACGGGCATCTTCATCCTGATCAAAGGCAACTAATTTACCAGTGGGTCCTAGCTTTTCAAGAATGGCTTTTGCGTGTCCACCTCCGCCAAATGTGCAATCCACATACACACCATCAGGTTGGATGTTAAGTGCTTCAATCACTTCGCGGAGCAGAACGGGTATATGATACGCTGACTGCACCGCTTCCCCTTAATTCAAGTTTCCACCTCCCATCACATCCCTTCCCAAATCACTGAAAGCATCAGAAGAAAAGGAGTCAAAGAACTTTTTGTACTTATTACTATCCCAGATTTCCATTTTGTTGCCGGCAGCTGCAATAACAATGTCTTTTTCAAGACCCGCATATGCCTTTAAGTTTGGCGGAAGCAGAATTCTTCCGGCTGTGTCAGGCTCCACAAACGTGGCACCATTTAAAAAAGCTCTCCTGAATTCACGCTGCTTTGGATCGAACTCGTTCAAACCCTTTATCTTTTCAAAAAGGGGCTCCCACTCTTTTAGCGTGTAAAGAGCCAAACACTGTTCAAACCCGCGATTGATAACAAAACGGTTCAATTCCTCTTCCCCTACCTGCCTCTTAAAACCGGCAGGAAGTAGAAAACGCCCCTTTGCGTCCAGTGTAGCCTCAAATTCTCCAAGAAAACCTATCATTATCAGTGATTTGAAGAGTTTTTTCCTCTTATTGACACAAAATAACACTTTTTCCCACCTTAAATTTAAATTTTGCCATTCTATATTTATCCCCAATATCATATTGGCTGAAACTCTTTACCACAAAGGGTTTCATTAGGTGGGAATATATATTCCCAATTTTAGATGTTAATTACCTGTGAATAGCTGTGGATAAGCAGTGTATAGCCCAGAAAAGGACGATTTTTACGACATTTGCAGCCCACAACAGTTAGTTGTATGAGCCCTGATCCCGGCAATCTGCAAATTGCAGCATTTGATTATCCGCTTCCCGCGGAAAAAATTGCAGCCTTTCCATTGGAGAAAAGGGAACAGGCTCGTTTGTTACAATTCAAAAACAAACAAATTTCAGATCATCATTTTCATGAATTACCCAATGAAATTCCATCCAATGCTTGGCTGGTTTTCAATGAAACCAAAGTAGTTCCAGCAAGATTGGTTTTTGAAAAATCTACAGGAGGCCAGATAGAAGTTTTTTGTTTAGAACCCATAGCGGCATTGGGAGATATGCACCAAGCACTCTCTTGCACACAGGCTGTGATGATGCACTGCTTGGTTGGAGGTGCCTCCAAATGGAAAAAAGGAACCCTCCTTACACAGGTAAAAGAGGATATTCAATTAGAAGTATCCTTAATAACAAAGGAGAAGGATTCTTTTATACTCGCATTTTCTTGGCTGCCTGCAACGCATAAGTTTGCTAAAATACTAGCGGTGTTTGGACAAACGCCATTACCGCCCTACTTGAAAAGAAAGGTTGTTGCAAGTGATGCAGGCCGCTACCAAACGGTATATGCAAGCAAAGAAGGATCCGTAGCCGCACCCACGGCAGGTTTGCATTTCACTCCATCAATACTGCATGAGTTAGCTAAACGCTCAATCGCAAGCGCGCAAGCGATTTTACATGTGGGAGCTGGAACTTTTAAGCCAGTAAAAGCATTGACACTGGCTGAACATGAAATGCATCAGGAATGGATAGAAGCCTCATTAGATTTTTTAAAGAACTGGCGCACACGAATTGATCAACCACTATTGGCAGTGGGAACCACCTCCTTGCGGACATTGGAGTCGCTCTATTGGATAGGCGTAAAATTATTGAAAGAGAACCCCGCATCAGTCCCTGCGTTATCACAATGGGAACCGTATCAATTACAGAATGCGTCGATTACTGTTCAAGACGCACTGGATAGTCTCATTATGTGGATGGAAAAAAGAAAGCTAGAGCGGCTTGTCACACAAACAGGTTTATTAATTGCACCTGGCTATAGTATTAAAACAAGCAGCGGACTAATTACCAATTTTCATCAGCCACGCTCCACTTTGTTGTTATTGATTGCAGCATTAGTTGGCGATGATTGGAAAAAAATATACGACCATGCGCTAGCAAACAACTATCGCTTTTTGAGCTATGGAGATAGTAGTTTGCTCTGGAAAACTTCTTAAATAACTCAACTAATTTGTAAGGGCAATTCAAGTATAAAGGTGCTACCCTTCCCTACTATACTTTCTGCATAAATCTTTCCTCCCATAGCTTCTGTAACACTTTTCACATAGCTAAGCCCCAACCCAAAGCCTTTAACATTGTGGCAATTACCCGTATGCGCTCGATAAAATTTTTCAAAAATTCGCTTTACTGTATCTCGAGTCATTCCTATTCCGTTATCCTCCACACGAAGTTGAATGAATCGATCTGTACAACGTGATTCAATTTGAATTTGAGCGGGCACCTTCTCTTTAGCATATTTGATAGCATTATCAATCAAATTGGTAAGCAGATTAGAAAGATGAACTTCATCAGCTTCTACCATATCAGTGCCTGCCTTAAGAAACAAATTGATATGCCCCCCTGTATGTTCAAGTTGTAATTTGAAGTTGTCTACCACTTTTTCGATAGTAGCGTGAACAGCAATGGGTTTTAGATTCAACTGTACTTCCCCTTTATCAAATTGTGAAGCTTTTAAAATAGTCTCCACTTGTCTATTCATCCGCAAATTCTCTTGCTTAATGATACCGCTGAAATATTGCATTTTAGTTTGATCCTGTATCACTTTCTCATTTCGCATGGCATCCACCGCTAATGAAATAGTAGCTAATGGTGTTTTAAATTCATGCGTCATATTATTAATAAAATCAGTTTTCATTTCACCAATTTTTTTCTGCTGGATCATAGTACGAATGGTAAAATAAAAAGCAGCCAATATAGCGAGTGTAAACAGGATTGAGGCGGCAATGTTCCAGCGTAATGAGCGAAGAACAATAGCATCAATGCCAGGAACGGTCACAAATAACAACTCCGTAACGCCAATGGCTTCTCCCATAAAACCGGTTGCAGCAGGTTGGCGCAACCCTCTTATGGTAAAATAATTATGAATGGTATCTTCAAAAACCTGAAAAAACCGAGAGGAAGTTTTTTCAAAAACATTATTTCCTAAAGGACCCAATGTGGCAATCCCAAATTCAAAAGAAACACCCTTTAGATCATATTGCTGAAAAGCCTTTACAAAACGCTTCTGTATATCTGCCGTAGTGTGTCTACTTGCCACAGTTGGAGGCACAAAAAAATCCCAGCCAAACCCTTCTATTAATCCCCTTTTTTTCTGTGTAGAACCTGGGGTATACGCGTTGGGAATATCAACCAGTTGCTCTGCCACCTGCATAGTAGCTTCTCCAACACGATGCTTGATCTGCTCCTCTCTTAGCAATACCATATTCTTAATCCAAGAAACCTGAATAAGAATGATACCAATTAAAGAAAGGCTAATCAGTAGTGTAATGGGGGCAAATACCTTTTTCACAAGGGATAAAAATACAACCTCTGGGAACAGTGATTGAACATAATACCGGGCATTCACATTTTTTTAACGCCAAAAAATGAACCCTTGTTTTTCAACAAGGGTTCGTTCTACAAAAAATATATTGATTATAATGCGGATCCGCCTTCAACAAGTACGGTAACTCTATTATTCAACACTTCCACAAATCCACCCTGAATGGAAAAACGAGCCAGGTCATTTTGCTTGTCACGCAATACTTTAATGGTTCCTGCTTGGAGGGCACTGATCAATGGAGCATGCTTTTCCAACACTTCAAATGATCCAGTGAGACCTGGCATTTGCACGCCGTAGGCATCGCCACTAAATAATTTTTTTTCAGGTGTCAGAATCTCAACTGTCATATCCGTTCAGTTTACGCGTTTGCTTGTGCCAATAATTTCTTGCCCTTTTCAATTGCGTCGTCAATAGAACCCACCAGGTTGAAAGCAGCATCTGGATAATTATCAACCTCTCCATCCATAATCATATTGAATCCGCGTATTGTTTCCTCAATGGGAACCAATACCCCTTTCAATCCAGTAAAGGCCTCTGCCACGTGGAAAGGCTGAGACAAGAAACGTTGTACTTTACGAGCACGAGATACTACCATCTTATCCTCCTCACTCAATTCATCCATACCCAAGATGGCAATGATATCTTGTAATTCTTTATATCGCTGTAACATTGATTTTACACGGTTTGCACAATTGTAGTGCGCCTCACCTACCACCTGTGGAGTAAGGATTCTAGAAGTAGAATCCAGTGGATCCACCGCTGGATAAATACCTAAGTCGGCAATCTTACGCGATAATACCGTTGTAGCGTCCAAGTGCGCAAAAGTAGTTGCGGGAGCTGGGTCAGTTAAGTCATCCGCAGGTACGTACACAGCCTGTACTGATGTAATAGATCCGTTCTTAGTAGAGGTGATTCGCTCTTGCATGATACCCATTTCAGTAGCGAGTGTTGGTTGGTATCCCACCGCTGAAGGCATACGACCTAATAAGGCAGAAACCTCAGATCCAGCTTGTGTGAAACGGAAGATATTATCTACGAAAAACAAGATGTCACGACCTTTTCCTTGTCCATCTCCATCCCGGTAATATTCTGCAATGGTCAATCCAGAAAGTGCCACACGTGCACGTGCTCCTGGAGGTTCATTCATTTGTCCAAAAACGAAAGTAGCTTTTGAATCAGCCAATTCTTTCATATCCACTTTACTCAAATCCCATCCACCTTCTTCCATGCTATGTTTGAAAGCATCTCCATATTTCATAATGCCTGCTTCAATCATCTCACGCATGAGGTCATTACCCTCACGTGTACGTTCGCCCACACCAGCAAATACAGATAATCCTGAATAAGCTTTTGCAATATTGTTGATTAACTCTTGGATTAATACCGTTTTACCTACACCCGCACCACCAAACAACCCAATCTTACCACCCTTTGCATAAGGCTCGATCAAGTCAATTACTTTGATACCAGTATAGAGTACTTCACTGGCAGTACTTAAATTTTCAAATAAAGGAGGTTGGCTGTGAATAGGACGACCGTTCTCCTTTGTTACAGCAGGCAATCCATCAATTGGATCTCCAGTAACATTAAACAAACGACCTTTAATACCTTCACCGGTAGGCATCGCAATTGCCTTTCCTGTATCTACTACTGTCATCCCTCTAACCAAACCTTCCGTACCATCCATTGCGATGGTACGAACGCTGTCCTCTCCCAGGTGTTGCTGTACCTCTAGTACCAGCGTATCACCATTCTCTCTTTTTAACTCTAATGCGTTGTAGATCTCAGGAAGTTTGCCATCGAATTGCACGTCGATAACTGCTCCGATTACCTGTTTAACTTTACCAGTTATAGCCATTTTTTAAGATTTTTTTCGAGGTCCGAATAACCCCGCGTTTTCAGGCCGCAAAGGTAGGGGCGCGCAGGGAAAAAATGAAAAGAAAAATTGACAGGAACTGACCCCCTTAAAACACGTTTGGCCGGACCCACTTTCCTACATTTGTCCCATGCGAATTCGGGAGGTAAAAAATCGAAGAGACCAGAGAAATTTTTTGAAAGTGAACGTAACCCTGTTCAAGGGTGACCCCAACTACATTCGCCCACTTGATAAAGATGTAGAAGAGGTCTTTGACCCTGCTAGAAATAAGGCCTTTCGATTCGGAGAAGCCATACGCTGGGTCCTTGAGGATCAATATGGAAATTTAATAGGCCGAATTGCCGCCTTTGTCAATAAAAAATACAGGACAAAAGGCGATCGGTTTCCTGTGGGTGGGGTAGGATTTTTTGATTGCATTGATAGTCAAGCAGCCGCCAACCTTTTATTTGATACGGCACGTGAATGGCTGGTTGCAAAAGGCATGGGGGCCATGGACGGCCCCATCAATTTTGGAGAAAGAGACCGGTGGTGGGGATTGATCGTGGAAGGGTTCCAACCCCCTTTATATTGCATGAGTTATAGTAAACCCTATTATCGTACTCTATTTGAGGGATATGGCTTTCAGCCTTTTTTTAATCAATACTGTTATGGCTTAGACCCCACCAGGGAAATCAGCCAAAAACTGATTGAACGTCATGCAGAAGTAAAAAAAGATCCTGGTTTCAAAGCCGTTCATGTGACCAAAAAAGAATTAGACAAGTTTGCAGTAGATTTTTCATTGGTATACAATAGCGCGTGGGCGGGGCATGGTGGGTTAAAAGAAATCAGCAAGGATCTTGCTATTGCCATGTTTAGAAAAATGAAGCCCGTGATGGATGAGAAAATTGTGTGGTTTGCCTACTACCATGATCGGCCCATTGGAATTTTTTTAAATATACCTGACCTAAATCAGTGGTTCAAATACCTCAATGGCCAATTTGGGTTATTGAGTAAGCTTAAATTTTTATGGATCAAATGGACCAAGCCCAATAAACGATTTACCGGTATCATTTTTGGCGTGGTCCCGGAATTTCAGGGAAAGGGGATTGATGCATTTATGATCAATGAAGCCAAGTTTGTTGTGCAAGCCTTACATCGCTATAATTATTACGAACTACAATGGGTTGGCGATTTTAATCCAAAAATGATCAATGTTGCAACAGGGCTGGGGGACACCTACCTGACCAGACAGTTGATCACTTGGCGTTATCAATTTGACCCTTCATTACCTTTTGAAAGACATCCTATTTTATAGCTAGTCATTTGACTCTTGAGTTTCTTATCTTGCGACCATGGATCGTTTTATAGTTTCTGCTCGTAAATACAGACCGCAATTGTTTGATTCAGTTGTAGGGCAGGAACATATTACTACCACCCTGAAAAATGCAATTCGAAACCAGCAGCTGGCACATGCATTTTTATTTTGTGGACCCCGGGGAGTAGGCAAGACTACTTGCGCCCGGATCATGGCTAAAACCATCAACTGCGAAAAACCTACAAAAGAGGGCGAAGCTTGTGAACAGTGCAGCAGCTGTGTGTCTTTTCGCGAAGGAGGTTCAATCAATTATTTTGAATTAGATGCAGCCTCTAACAATTCTGTTGAAGATATACGTACCCTCACCGAGCAAGTTCGGTTTGCTCCACAAGGAGGCCGTTATAAGGTTTATGTTATTGACGAGGTGCATATGCTCTCCACTGCTGCCTTTAATGCGTTCTTAAAAACCTTAGAGGAGCCACCCCCCTATGCAATTTTCATTCTGGCTACCACCGAAAAACATAAGATTCTACCTACCATTCTAAGTCGCTGTCAGATTTTTGATTTTAAAAGAATAACTACGGCCGACACCGTAGCGCACCTTGAAAGTATTTGCAAAAAAGAAAAAATTAAAGCAGAAAATTCGGCCTTACAAATCATTGCCCAAAAAAGTGAGGGGTGCATGCGAGATGCACTTAGCCTGCTGGATAAGATTGTCAGTTTCACCAATGGGTTGGTGGACTATACGCAAACACTTGAACACTTAAATATTTTGGATGAAGACTATTTTTTCCGCTTCATGCACTGCATGCAAACACAGGATCTGGCACAGGCACTTCTATTGTACGACCAAATCAATAAAAAGGGTTTTGATGGCGATCTCTTCATTAATGGCATGGCTGAATTTACCCGAAACCTACTGGTATGTCAAGATAACAAAGCCATTGTTTTATTGGACGTAGTAGCATCCTTCAAAGACAAATACAAGGAAACAGCTGCAACTATTTCAACAGCTACCTTAGTAAGCCTCTTGAATATTTTGATTGATGCCGAACTAAACTATAAAGCCGCACGCAACAAAAGATTGTATGTGGAATTGATGCTCATCAAAATCTGCTACCTGGAGCAGGCCATACGGATTACAGCGGGAGAGTCTTCTCTTTCCAAAAAAAAAATAACTGAGTCCCCTATCGGATTTAAGATCAGCCCCATTCGTCCTTACACTCCTGTATCCTCCACAAAATCTGTTGCACCGGCTCCGGCAATCCAAGTAGAAACGGCTCCTTCAAGTGCTAAATTGGTGATAGAAACAACCGCTGAACAAACAGCACCCGTTACCAATGAAAAAAAGGAACAAACCCCTTCCCCAAAGCTCAGCGCTTTATCAAAAATTCGAGAGCAATTCAAACAAACTGCAGGACCAGAATCAGTAGTGGAAAAACAGCTTGAGGAATCTACTTTACTGGAAGCTTGGCAGCTATACACGCAGCAACTAAAAGACGTTAAAAATCCGGCTGCTCAACCCTTTGACTCAGCTAACCTGCGGATAATAGATACGATGACTTTTGAGGTAGAAACGGCAAACAATATCGAGCAACGTTTTATTGAACAAGAAAGAAACAAATTATACGCCTTTTTACAAGATAGATTATCTAACAAGAACCTTCAGTTTAGTGTGGTTACGGACGAACAAAAAGGGGCCCTCCCTGCCACAGAGGGAATCTTAAACTCCAAAGAGCGTTACCAGGAAATGGTTAAACGATATCCGCTGATCCAGGAATTGAAAGAACGATTGAAGCTTGATCTGGATTACTAATCCCTTATTTTATCTTAATTTCGGCTCAAAATTTAGTTGGCAATGGCCGAAGTGATCCTCATGCCGAGACTTAGTGATACGATGACCGAAGGCGTTATTGCTGCCTGGCATAAAAAGGTTGGAAATCGAGTAAAGAAAGGTGATCTGCTTGCAGAAGTAGAAACAGATAAAGCCACTATGGAACTCGAGAGCTACAAAGATGGAGTGTTGTTGCATCTTGGTGGTGAGAAGGGATCTAAGATCCAGGTCAATGACTTACTCGCTATCATTGGAAATGAAGGTGAGGATATTTCTTCTCTACTTAATGCGCCTGCTGCTCCAACCCCTGCTCCCTCCTCCACCCCAGCAAGCGTTCCCGCAACTGCAACTACTTCTCCTGCTTCCGCAACTACCTTGGACTTATCAAAAATGGATGAAGTGGTATTAATGCCACGACTTAGCGACACCATGGAAGTGGGTGTAATTGCCGGATGGCATAAACAAGTGGGTGATGTTGTAAAAAAAGGTGAGGTACTAGCAGATATAGAAACGGATAAAGCGACCATGGAATTAGAGAGCTACAAGAATGGTACGCTACTTTACATTGGTGCCGAGAAAGGTGAGAAAATTACAGTTAATGGTTTGCTTTGTGTCATTGGTGAAAAAGGCAAGGTGGATTTAGACGCCATTATTGCGGCTTCTAAGGTTGAGACCACTTCATCCACCACTGCTACTGCCAGCGCTAGTTCACAAGCACCCACTACTTTGGCAGCAACCGCTGTTTCCATACCACAACTTACCACTGAAGCGGCTACCACTTTTACTAACGAAAGAATTAAAGCCTCTCCACTAGCCAAAAAAATTGCACAGGATAAAGGGGTAGACCTTTCTTCACTACGTGGGAGTGGAGATGGCGGTAGAATCATAAAAGCAGATCTAGACGCTATTCCAGCTGGAGGAACACCAACCGCTCTGGCTAGTGCAGCCCCTGGTTATTCTGGACAAACCACAGAAGGATTTACCGATATTCCTAATTCACAAATACGTGGGGTAATTGCCCGTCGTTTGGCCGAAAGCAAATTTTCAGCACCGCACTTTTATCTCAAGATGGAGATAAATATGGATCAAGCCATTGCTGCCCGAACACAGTTGAATGAAGTTAGTCCTGTCAAGGTAAGTTTTAATGATTTTGTTATTAAAGCAGTAGCATTGGCACTACGTCAACATCCTGCTGTTAATGCATCTTGGCTTGGCGACAAAATCAGAAGATACCAACATGTGCATATTGGCGTAGCTGTTGCCATTGAGGACGGATTAATTGTTCCTGTAGTAAAATTTGCAGACAATAAAACACTTCCTCAAATTGCGTCAGAGGCAAAAGAGTTAGTAACCAAAGCCAAGAATAAAAAATTACAACCGAACGAATTCACTGGTAACACCTTTACCATTTCTAATTTGGGCATGATGGATATTGATGAATTTACCGCCATCATCAATCCGCCTGATAGTTGTATCCTGGCCGTAGGTCGTATAAGCGAAAAAGTAATCCGTAAAGCGGATGGATTTGCAGCTACACAAATCATGAAAGTAACCTTGAGTTGCGATCATCGTAGTGTAGATGGCGCAGCCGGAGCTGCATTTCTGCAAACCGTTAAGAAATTTTTGGAGAGCCCTATCCAACTTTTTCTTTAAAGCTAATACTGCAATAAGGCCAACTTTCCATCCATCGTAGTAACTAACACGCGATTTTTTCCGATAGGATTAACTGTGTTTATCATGGAATTATCCAGTTTGTGTGCCCAATTGACTTTTTGAAGCCTGGGGTCAACGGCATACACTACTCCGTTGCGAGTACCGAATAATAACAAGCCATCTTGTTCAATAATCATAGAGGGTACATGTTCGTATCCAAAACCTACATGCATCTTCCAGGCAGCAACCTGAGGACTAGCACTTGCTTGATAAGCCACTAACGTGTCTTGCATGGATTTACCATAAATCCATTTACCATTAGTAGCGATACCTATAGATTCACGTACGCCACCATCTTTTGCACGCCAAAGAGTTTGACCGGAATTTAAATCAATAGCAGTGGTAAAGCGATCTGGAGCCATTACAAAAACTACCCCATCCCTGGCTACTGGGATACAGGAAGCAGGAGAGAAATTTCTTACCATACTCCCATTATTCCATTTCCAAACTAATTTTCCCGTACGTGAATCGATAGCATAGAGGTGCCGATCCCAAGCACCAATTATCACTTTGCCATCCACTACTAACGGCTTGCTTACAACGGGTCCTTCCAGTCCCTCAAATTCCCAGATTAATTTACCGGTTTGAATTTGCAACGCTACTATGCGATGATCACTAGTACCTATGTAAATGGTATCTGCTGTTATTACGGGAGAACCTAATACCGCAGCACGCGCTTGCCATTTCCATTGCAATTTTCCTGTTTCTACATGCAAACAATACACGGCCTTATCTGCAGAACCCACTACAACTCGATTATCCTTAATGGCGGGCGTAGAATAAATAGGCCCTTGTGTTGCAAATTGCCATTTTCTTTTTCCCGTTTTTGCAGCATAGCCATTTATAATCCCGGCTTGATTACCCACTACTACCCAATTGGCTGCGTAGGCCGGTGTTGAAATGATATTAGCTTGATCAGCCACTTCCCAAATTCGTTTTACTTGCTGATACGTTGAATTGATTTCATAGGTAGGTCTTACATACTCTACAGCAGCTGCCTGTGTTCTTTGTTGGAGTGATACTGCATTCCATACAGGAAGTGTTCTACGGCCAGGTCTGCGTTCAGCAAAAAGAACACTGTCTGATCTCCACTCCACAATATTATATCCACCCACTTCTGCCTTTGCTCGCAAATTAGAACGTCCCATCACTCCTGGTATACCCTCGAAATCCATTTTTTTATTGGCATGCCCATGCCCACAAATGGCCATAGCCGTATTTTTTTTACGAATACGATCGGTGACTTCATACCAGTTATCCAATGAATTGTCAAGCGGATAATGATTGACCATTACCAGGGGAGTTCCATCAGGTAGGGAGGCCAATGTACTATCCAACCAATTGACAGCATCACGCGGAACATGTCCGTCACTCATACGTACATAGGGGCCAGAGGCACAACCAATAAATTGTATCCCTGCGTGAGAAAAACTAAAACGATCCATTCCAAAAACTTGGGTAAAACCTAGTCCACCACTTTCACTCCAACCTGTATCATGATTACCAGGAATGATATACCAAGGAATTTTTAAACTATCCAAGATTTTTTTTGCGAGAAGTAACTCCTCTTGTGTGCCTAACTCGGTGATATCTCCTGTCAATAACACAAAGGCTAAATCTTGTTGTGCATTAATATCTCTTACAGTTCTTACTAAATCCTCCTCGGCAGCACCATTGGGTGACCCGATATGTGTATCGGTTACAAATGCAAACCGAAAAGTCCTTTGCTGTGCACCAAGTATCCCTTGAATAAACAGCACAATAAATAGCAGACAATATTTCATACAGGAAAATTACTAAAGAATTCAACGGACTTCTCTTACATTTTTGAATTGCTGTAGCTTTACTGCATGGGAACTTCAAAATCTACCCTAGTATTGGGCGCCTCAGAAAAAGAGGATCGATATAGTAACCGAGCTATCAAGGACCTACAACGCTATCAACATCCAGTTTTTGCTATTGGAGTCCGTAAAGGTAAGGTTGGTGAAACCCCTATTGAAACGGAATTGATTTATCCAACAGCGCTCAATACTGTTTCTTTATACCTCTCACCAGAAAACCAAAAGCCTTACTACAGCTACCTTTTGGAGCTTTCTCCACAACGAATCATATTCAATCCGGGCACAGAAAATGAAGAACTTCAATTGCTCGCAGAAAAAGCTGGAATCAAAACGTTGGAGGCATGCACGCTAGTGCTGCTCCGAACTGGGCAGTACTGATTCCAGGCCAAGCCCCATTCACATTACCCTGCACATTCTGTGTATATCTTAATGATTACTTAATCAACAACAATTGAATAAGCTAGTAAATTAGGAAAACAGAAAAATTATGCAATGGAGAAAATTCAACGGAGATCCGGTGGAGCTTCCCATTTTTGAAGCCGTAGAAGCCGCCATTCTTCGAGAGACACAACAGGGACACCGTTTAAAAGTTTGTATTGGCACTGACTCCCAAGTAAAAGGAAAAGAAACTGAATTTGCCACTGTGATAGTGTTTCTTCGAGAGGGACAGGGTGGCTTTATGTTTATTCATAATGAAAAAACACGTCAACCATTCACCATTAAAGAACGCATGCTGACAGAAGTTTCTAAGAGCATTGAGGTGGCTTATCAACTATGTACACTTTTTACCCAATATGATGTTGACATGGAAGTGCATGCAGATATCAATACAAATCCTCAATTCAAGAGCCATGATGCGCTGCGTGAAGCCATGGGTTATATATTGGGAATGGGTTTTGCATTCAAAGCAAAACCTGAAGCTTTTGCCAGCACTAGCTGTGCTAACAAAATGGTGAACTAAGGTCGCTTACTTTTTGATTGATGCAAACTGCGTATATAATGCAGCAACTCCACTCTTCCCTCTTTGGCTTCTGCTGAAGTTAGAAAAATGGGAGGGAGCGTTTCCCACTCCTCGAGTAAGCGGCTGGTAAATAATGTTACATTTCGCTGCGTGGCACCCGGTTTATTTTTATCTGTTTTTGTAAAGACAATACTAAAGGGCACCTGCCACTCCCCTAATTGATGAATAAACGCAAGATCAATAGCCTGGGGCGAATGCCGACTATCAATTAATACAAATAAATTTTGCAGGTTTTCTCTCTTACGAATATAGGACTCGATCATGTTTCCCCAGTTACGCCTGGCTTTTTGAGAAACCGTAGCCGCGTAACCGTATCCTGGCAAATCGACTAAATACCACTTTGTTTTATCAGTATCCAGTACTTCAAAATGATTGATCAAACGAGTTTTACCGGGAGTGGCAGAGGTTTTAGCCAATTTTGTTGCACCCGTTAACAGATTGATCAATGAAGATTTGCCCACATTACTACGACCAATAAAGGCATACTCTGGCTTATCAGCAACCGGACATTGCTTATGTGTTTCACTGCTGATTAAGTACTTGGCTTGTAAAGTAGGTTCTCTCATTTGAATACACGAAGTAACCATTTTCATTGCAATCAACAAGGAATCAAGTTCTGCCCGTCTCCTCGTACATTTGCGAAATGCAGCTACCCCATGACCCCATTACACCGGAGCAACATTCCGGACTCCCCAAAAAAAAGCAAGTAGCTGACATGTTTGACCGAATTGCAGGCCGTTATGACTTCATGAACCGCATGCTTTCAGGCCGTATAGATCGTCTATGGAGAAAAATTGCCCTGCAAAAACTAAAGGCCAAACAACCCAACGCTATTTTGGATGTAGCAACCGGGACAGCAGATTTTGCGCTGATGGCTTATGATATCCTGCATCCAGCACACATCACTGGAATTGATATATCCCCAGGCATGCTGGCTGGAGGAAAAACAAAAATTCAGCTGCGGGGATTGCAGTCAAAAATTGAGCTACAAGATGGTGATGCAGAAACAATAAATGCACCCACTAACACGTTTGATGCGGTAACGGTGGCATTTGGAGTCAGAAACTTCGAAAACTTACTGGCAGGGCTTCAAGAAATGCATCGTGTATTAAAACCAAGTGGACAAGTATTAATTCTTGAATTTTCAACCCCACGCAACCCATTGATTCGTTTTCTATATAATACATACATGAAAGGAATTGCTCCTTTATTAGCCAGATTATTCGGTACAGATCATCATGCCTACTCCTACCTTAATCGCTCCACCAATGCTTTTCCTGACCGGGAGAACTTTATTTTTTTATTGAAAGAGGCAGGTTACACGGACGCTTCTTTTCAACCTTTGACATTTGGGATATGTTGCATCTACACCGCCAGCAAATAACTAGCATCATCGCAGGTATTGCCTTACTGGTTGGACAATCAGTAATGGCACAGCACCACCATAGCCGCGTAGAAATAAATTTGGCTGAGCATGATAGCAAACCTTACTATTTTGGCATTACAATAGGTGGAAATAGTTCACGATTTCACACCAGTTTCCATCCCACTTTCTTACAATCAGATAGTGTGTTAGTTGCAGAGCCAAATAACACAGGAGGTGCCTCACTAGGACTATCAGCAACAGTACGGCTTTCTAATCGCTTTCAGTTTCGATTTAATCCCCAATTATTTTTTATTGATAGAAGTATACGATATGTCTTAAGTTATCCAGACCCCGATTCCTATAACCAGACAGAGATAATAAAAAAAGTAGAATCAATTACCATGTCATTTCCAGTACATTTTAAATTTCAAAGTGATCGAATCGGAAATTTCAGAGTCTACACGCTTGCAGGAATAAAGGGAGATATCGATATGGCAAGTAATGCCAGAGCCAAACGGGCCGAACAGCTTGTTAAAATTGAAAAAAATGACTGGGGTCCGGAGCTGGGGATAGGTTTCAATTTTTTCTTCCCCACTTTTATCTTCTCTCCTGAAATTAAAATCAGCAATGGTATCAGAAATATTCATGCACGTGATCAGGATTTACGGTTCTCGAATGTGATTGACAGAATACAAAGTCGCATGATTGTATTTTCCATACACCTGGAAGGTTAAACCTACTATATTGTTTTTTTCTACTTGATTTAGACAATCCTATCGTCTATACTCAGGGATGTTTGTAACAACCTACGGTAGTGCGTTGATTGGTATTGAGGCCAAAAAAAACATATTGAAGTTAATTGGTTATTCACTGGTAAGGCCTCCACACTGGTGGGGTTACCTGATAGTGCCATTAGAGAAAGTTTAGAAAGAATTGAAAGTGCTTTTAAAACAAATGGCTATAAATTCCCCCGGACTAAATTGGTAATCAATCTGGCTCCGGCAGATATTCGAAAAAGCGGAACGGCCTTTGATCTCCCTATTGCTATTGGAATTTTAGCAGCCTCAGGCCAGTTAACGAATGTGGAAGATTTACAAAAATATTTATTGATGGGAGAATTGTCTTTAGACGGCTGTATTCGATCAATTCGAGGAGCCCTTCCCATTGCGCTCCAAGCAAAAAAAGATGGATTTAATGGAGTCATATTGCCCAAAGAAAATACTAGTGAAGCGGCCCTTATTCAATCCATTGCTATCATTGGTGCCGCACACTTGAATGAGGTGGTGGCGCTATTTAATAACCAACATGCAATAAAAAAGATAGTAAAAAACTATTGCCCACTGGAGCAAGAAGAAATGAATACTGCGGTGGAATTGAAAGAAACTGTCATTGGGCAAGAATTGGCAAAAAGAGCGTTAGAAATAGCAGCAGCGGGCGGACATCATCTACTTCTTTATGGAGCACCGGGCGCTGGAAAAACTATGTTGGCAAGGCGTTTATCGCAATTACTTCCTAAACTATCTTATCCAGAGGCCATAGAGACCAGCCTTATTCACTCCGCAGCAGGCCAAGGAATTCATTCACAATTAGTGAATAGAAAGCGCCCCTTTCGTGATCCACATCACTCTATTTCGGATGCTGGCCTAATTGGTGGAGGCCGCAACCTGCAACCGGGAGAAATTTCATTAGCGCATCATGGCGTACTATTTCTGGACGAACTACCAGAGTTTAGACGGAATGTATTAGAAGCACTGCGGCAACCACTTGAAGAAAGATGCATTGTGTTAGCCAGAGCAGGACAAACATGCCATTATCCCTGTTCCTTTTTATTGGTTGCGGCAATGAACCCCTGCCCTTGTAGATATTATGGGCATCCTACCATTAACTGTACCTGTACAATAGGAATGATTCAACGTTACAAACATCGAATCTCTGGCCCCTTGTTAGATCGAATTGATCTACACGTAGAAGTAAAACCAGTAGGGAGTGCTGAATTAATACATACAGTGACGCCAGAAAATAGTACGCTAGTAGCCACGATAGCAAAAATTAAAAGAGCAAGAGAAATTCAAATGCAGCGCTGGAACAAGATAGCAGCTCACTCATTTAATGCACAGGCTAGTGGGCAATTGATTCGCACTGTCTCTAAAGTTGAAACTGAAGGATTAAAAATTTTAGAAAAGGCAGCCATTAAATTTGGCTATTCTGCACGTGTAGTGGACAGACTTTTTAAAGTAGCAAGAACCATTGCCGATCTGGAGGAACAAACGGCTATATTACCGGGTCACTTTGCAGAGGCCATTCAATTTAGGAACAACAGTTGATAGACTGCAATAACCTAAAGAGAGTTTGCCTTTTTTAAACGACTTTTGCAAAAAGAACGCTTACACATGCAGATTTTAGTTAGGTATTTAAGACCCCATCGTTGGTTAGTTAGTTTGGTACTGTTATTATCAGCAATCAATATTGGGTTTTCACTGGTTGACCCGATAATTTTTGGAAAATTAGTGAACCTGGCTAACCATTTTGCACAAAACCGGGATCAGTATACCAATCAAAAATTCTTTTTCTCTTTTTCGGCCGCTCCACACTATGGCGTAATAGCTTTATTACTGGCTTCTGTTTCCGTGGCAATGATCAGTAGAATTGCAAAAGCCTTTCAAGATTACACCCTGAACTTAATTACTCAAAAATTTGGAGCTGCTGTTTTTACAGAGGGACTGCAGCATGCCATGAAATTACCTTTTCGCGAATTTGAAGACGCACGCAGCGGTGAAACCTTGAGTATTCTTCAAAAAGTACGTGTAGACACTGAGCGCCTGGTTTCCTCCTTTATCAATGTGTTATTCCCCGTTATAATTGGTATTGTATTTGTAGCGGTTTACGCCACAGCCATTGACTGGCGCTTACCTATTTTTTACTTTGGAGGTATTTTTTTGTTGGTATACTTCTCCAATAAGTTTAGCCAAAAGGTTAAAGTAATACAGAAAAAAATTGTAGCACAAACAACTGCCCTGGCCGGCGCCACTACAGAATCACTCCGCAACATTGAATTGGTGAAGAGCTTAGGATTGACTGAACAAGAGGTAGCACGACTCAATCGTAATACCTTCAAAATTTTAGGTCTGGAACTGACTAAAGTAAAAAAAATCAGAAGTATCAGTTTTCTTCAAGGAACTTTTGTAAACACACTTCGGCAGGTTATACTTTTTATGCTACTTTTTTTGGTGTTTAAAGACGAAATGAACGCAGGCCAGTTAGTAACTATGCAAATTTTCTCCTTTTTTGTATTTGGCCCATTACAAGAAATTGGCAATATCATCCTAACGTATCGTGAAGCCCAAACATCGTTGGAGAATTTTAATCTTTTGATGGAAAAAGCCCCAGAGGCTATTCCTGCTAATCCTTCGTCATTAGGCAAAATAGAAACACTAGCGTTTGAATCGGTAGGTTTTCAACACCCCACTGCACTTCAAAAAGCACTAAATGGAATTAGCTTTAAAGTAACGGCTGGGGAAACCATTGCATTTGTTGGACCCTCTGGATCTGGTAAAACAACCATGATGAAATTATTGGTGGGGCTTTACAGACCTGACAGTGGTCAAATTCTTTATAATGGTTTAGATGAAAATAGTATTCATTTTGAAGACTTACGTAATCAAATTGGATTTGTAACACAGGATACGCAATTGTTCTCAGGCACCATTCGTGAAAATTTATTCTTTGTTAATCCGCTGGCTACAGAGAACATGCTATTGGATGTATTACAAAAAGCATCCTGCCAAAACTTATTACATCGTGCAGAAAATGGGCTAGATACCATGATTGGCGAAGGAGGACTCAAACTATCAGGAGGAGAAAAACAACGACTTTCGATTGCCAGAGCCCTTCTTCGGAAACCCCAATTACTTTTGTTTGATGAAGCAACCTCTGCATTGGATTCATTGACCGAGGACGAGATAACTACAACCATTCGAGAAGTTTCAAAAGCAGGTACACAAATCACTATCCTGATTGCTCACCGCCTATCTACAATCATGCACGCAGATCGTATTTATGTTTTGGAAAAGGGAGAGATAGTAGAAACAGGTAAACACGAGGAACTCCTCGCAGAAAAAGGACTTTACTATGCCATGTGGAGACAGCAGATTGGAGAACGTAAGTTGGAAAATATTATTAATTCCCAATAATAATCATATTGGGAATTAATAATAGAGTCAATTAAGTTTAGTTATTCTTGCCATGATTAAAATAAATGCGAAGCCAAAGGGGCATTTTTCTGTTAATTTAGGTTGGTACAACAAAGTTTTAATTAAAAGAATCTCACAGCAAGAAATATGAGTTCACTTTATTGAACTTTGGTCACCCAGGTCAAATCGATATCGGTGTCACCTTTAGTAACGGGATCGCCCGCCGCCTTGATACCGGGTTTATGCTTCAATGTTATTTTCATATTACCGGTACTTGCCCCTCCTGTTGTCCATGTAGATGTAAGTCCTAGTGGTAATCCACGGCTATCAGTATTGAGATTACTAACGGTTACATTAACACCTGTGGGCACAAAATAAAATTGGTGATCAAGAGCCTCTGCTGCAATTTCAGCAGTTATGTCCTCAGCCGGTGATACGCTTTCATTACTGAGTGATATTCCAAGTGTGTATACCTTTGAGGGTGCCAAAATGATATCTTGAAAAATAGATGGGGGTGCCCCACCCTCCCCATCAAGGTCTTTAAATGTGAAGGTACTCACTGTACCAGCACCACCAACTTCAGTGAAGCGTAATTTTACAGTTGTAATTAGCTCTTCTTCATTTGGATCATCCACATCTTTTTTACATGAGGAGAATAAGAGACCTGTTAGAAGAAAAGAAAGTAAAAATTGAAAGACTGTTTTTTTCATAATGATGAATTTTGGTTTTGAATAAATATATAGTTTTCCTAAAAAAAGACTTATTGTTTTATTTCGATACATTTTTTTGATTATCAGGTGTAAAATTAAACGGCAGTTTTATACGAATAGAGATATTACGTCCCATTTCGTCTGAGAAATATCGAAAAGCATTCATATAATCCCTGTACTTATAATTTAGCAAATTAGAGGCTGAAAAAATTAAGTTTAATTTACTTTTACCAAATTGAATTTGAGTACCCATCTCAAAACCTATCAAAACATACGCTGGAGGGGGAGATGAATAATCGGATGCAAAATATTTTGAACCATCAGGTCTTGTAATTTCTATTAAGCCTATACTCGGAGTCCTTGACTGCTGTAAAATATTTTGTATGGTAAGTTTGGAATAAGTATCCTGAAAAAATTTATTGTTGCGAAAACTGAAATCTAGTTCATTTTCAAAACGGTCTGCTGGCATTTGTATGAGCCAATCATTGGTAGTTTTATTCCAAGCCCTGATTAGCGAGGCTTTGCCAACCCACCGGAGGTGATTAGATATCTCATAGTTTATTGAAATATCGGCACCATGCAATCTTGCATTAGTTTGGGAGAAACGAAAAGAGGGAAAAGATCCGCGAATAGTGAGTTGGGGTGGAAAAGTTGGTTCAAGGAAAATAAAATTATTCACATATTTTATATAAAAACCTGCATCTATACTCAATTTATTTCCTGAAAAAATGAGACTACTCATCACGCTATTAGCTCTTTCGGTAGTGAGTCTGCTATCACCCTTCTCTATTCTTGCAACTCCGTGATGCAAGCCATCACTAAATAATTCATTTATATTTGGATTCCGCCAGGCTGAGGATAAGTTTACAATCAACTGAAAATGCTTATTAAAATTATAGGTGGCTCCAGTATTACCAGAAAGATTACTGTATTCTCTATCTGGGAAAATCCTGCCAGCGTTGCTGGAGATATTAAAAAAATTACGGTAGTCAAATCTTATACCTCCCTCCAGCAGCCACTTATTTTTTTCCCACTTTTCAATCATAAATATTCCTGCACTTGCTGACTGATAATTAGGTATGAAAAAACGGCGGCTATACCAATTATCCTGAAAGCTACCGGTTACACCAACTGTTCCCCTGAATTTATTTATTGTAAAATGATCCCATACCACATCTAAACCACCTGTTGCAATTGAAAAATCTAATTGAGGGACGTCTTCACTGCTCTGAAAACGCTTTTTATCATATTCCTTCCTGTTGTTGTATTGAAATGAACCAATAATATTTAATCGGCCGATATTACCAGTACTGAAAAATGTTTTTGACTTTAAAAGATGATGTTGTACGTCTTGATAAGGTCGTTCAATTACATAACTAAAACCAACATCTCTAATATAATCAGGCGGCTCATTATTGGTGATTGCATTCATGAGATCTGTTAAATTGCCTATGTGCGAACCGGAGAAAATACCAATTTTAGTATTAAACTGGCTGTAAAATAATTCAGTACCCCATTTTTTTTTGCGCCAACCTGCAGTAGATGAAAAATTATACTCAGCCATGCCAGAATTGCTTAACCAATAATTAGGTGTTTTTGCGTTCCCGGCTCTTTTCACAGTACCCTGCAACCGGAGGCTTAATGCTGTTCGCTTTGGAGCGTTCCAGTCAAAAATCCCAGACATGACTCCCATCCGATTATTACTGAATCCACCCAGATTTATCTCGCCGCCTACTCCAGGCTGACTTCTTAGTGGCTTAGGTTCAATAATAACGGCCCCACCGATAGCGTCGCCTCCGAAGCGAATTGTGGCGGCACCTTTTATAACTGCAACTCGGTCAGCAATGTATGGATCAACTTCTGGTGCGTGATCATTACCCCATTGCTGCCCTTCCTGTCTTATTCCATTATTTAATATTAGAACCCGATTGCTATGCATACCGTGAATCACGGGTTTGTATATGTTGGAGCCGGTTTGCAAAACACTCACGCCGGTAACTTTTTTTAGCGATTCACCCAGCGTGAGTCCCCTTGATGCCTCCAGATCCCTGCCACTAATGTACATAGCGCTAAATAATTTACCTGCACTATTAAGAGTGACTTCACGCAGCTGACCGGATGCGTGTGGTAATGCATAATCTTGTAAAAAATCATTTTTCAAATCGATATGTATATAAAGAGTCTCACACCCTACATGACTAATAATTACGTCGTAGTGACCGGGGCAAAGGCCCTCAATTTTAAAAACTCCCTCTTTTTTTGTAGATGCCCTATAATTAATTTCTTTGATTTCAATGGTGGCTCCCTCAAGTAATTCTTGGGTATCGCTGTCCATTATCTTGCCGGAATAGCGGAGATTACATTGCGAGAAAATATAATTCGCATTGTGCATTATCACAAAAAAAAAGAAGAAGAAACGTAAGACCATTTTTTGGAGTATTAACAACAACAGATCAATGGATTCTTTCACCTGCTCAAAAAGAATTATCCATTGAAAACGTAAATAAATCGCATGACAAATGCGATTTTAAAGGTTATTAAACCATGGGAGGGCCACGTAAACCTAAGAAACAGTGGAGGGGATTGTCAAGATTTTTAGTTTTTAAACCCTTCAGCGGGGAGTAGGTAGCAAGAAGTGAGGTGGGAGTATCAATTACACACACAGTGTAGGGAGATATAATTACAATTTTATTACAATCACACTCAGAAACAATTTTAAAATTAGTAGAGTTGCCGTCACTCACTGCGACCAAAATATTTTCATGATTAGCAAATAAACCATGTAAATATTTTTGAGGGATAACGCTAATTGTAAAAATTAGGGCTATTCCAGCGGCTAGAAGTGGTCTGATATGTTTTTTGATTAGCAACGGCTCGACTATTAACACAAATTTATGACTTTCAGGCTTGAATATCACAAAAAAATGTAAGTTTACATTGATGAAAAAATACCTTTTTTTTATCCTAGTGGTGACAATTTCCATGGGGGGTTGTCAAAAAGATAAGGGTCCAGATCCCTGTGCAGGTACATCCTATGATATTCAAATTGTAAAAACTGCTGCAATTGGGGGTGTAAATAATGGCAGTATCACTGTACTTTACCCACGAGGTGACACATTAAAATATGCCGTTAACAATGGCACACCACAACAAAGCCCAAATTTAACCGGATTAGCTCCAGGGAATAATATTGTAAAAGTGATCAATCAAAAGGGATGTGCAGATACTATTCATGTGATGATTGCTGCGTATGGTCCTAAATACGCAGCCGTTCGTCAATTAATGATGGGCTATTGTGGACCCTGTCATTTGGACGGTCAGTCCAGAGGTGGAAAAAATCTAGATACAGATTCCAGCATTGTAGCCAGCTGGGATCGGATACGCTTACGCTGTGTAAATGGCTTACCCACCTTTATGCCCCAAAACGGACAGCTTACTCTAATTGATAAGCAAAAAATAACTGACTGGGTGAATGCGGGACACCGGCTCACTGACTAGTGAGCTGACTAACGAACTTTCATCATAGCTCGCACCTGCTGTGTAGCTCCATTTTGGAGACGCGCATAATATAATCCGGTAGGTAACCCCTCGCTATCAAAGTCTATTCGATACGTGCCTGCATTATATTCTTGATTTGTCAACATCGTAATCAAGCGACCCAATGTATCAAAAACCTGTAGTAGGGTGTGCCCGCCTGCAGTTGTAAATTGGATAGTTGTTCGGCTGGTGAATGGGTTAGGGAAGTTTGTCACCAATAAGTCGGTATTAGTAACAGGAGGGGGTGGAGGTGGCGTAACGCCGGTACAGGCTCCTTGTTTTAATAATGGTAATACCTGAAGTTGCGTATTGATATTAGGAGGGAATAAGGATTGAACCACTGGTTTGTCGAGACAAAACCATTTTTCTAAAATGGTGGCATAAATACTTCTAAAATCATATTGCATTGGTACGTTATCATTCACCAAGGCATTGGCAGGAATAGTTGGATTTACACCCAGCATGCCAGCATCTACTTGATTTCCAAATAAAAATAAAGGTGCAGCAGCACCATGATCGGTACCAATGCTTGAATTAGATTTTACACGACGGCCAAATTCACTGAAAGTCATACCTAGCACTCGACTCTCTGTTCCCAAAAACTTTATATCATCTTGAAAGGCCTTGATGGCTGCAGAGACACGACCCAATAAAGTTGCGTGCGATCCCGTAATTTTATCCGCATTCACCTGGTTGGCGTGTGTGTCAAACCCACCTGTACTTACCATATAAATACGCGTTTTCAAACCACCCTTAATCAAGCGTGACACGATTTTTAATTGATCTGCCAACGGGTTTCCTGTAGGGTAGGGAGATTGGACACTTACTGCGTTGGAGGCAGCACGAATAACAGTAGAATAACCTTGTGTTTGACGGTTGATATTACGAACGTAGGTTAACTCTTTACCTGCACGTGTATTAGGCGCATAGTCATTTGTACCAGAAATCAAATTATAAAATGAGGTAGGATTAGTAATACTCATTCCCATGTTTCGTGTAGGCCCCTGGAGTGTAAGAGAGGATAATCCTCCAATTTGGATGGCCAGAGGATCTGGCATATTTGTGTTGGGGAAACCGATTGGAAAATTTGGGTACTCATAATCCAGATAACGACCAGCCCATCCACTATTAACATCTTGGTTATTATTGGATGCACTCATCCAAATATCAGTGGCCCGAAAGTGAGAGAAGTTTGGTTGCGGATACCCTACAGACTGTACTACTTTAGCTTTGCCATCAGCAAAAAGACTTTGCAATCCCGTCATTGCTGGGTGAAGACCTGTGCCTGTTACTCCCGCGATAGGTAGCACAGCATTTTCAGGTATGGCAACATTGGCACGTGCATTAAAGTACTTTGAATAATCTGCCAACGGAATAACTGTATTCAAACCGTCATTGCCACCGGATAGTTGTACAATTACCAAGACGTGGTCAGTGAGAGTATTACCACGTAGCAAGGCTTGCACCAACGGTGAATTCATATTGAATGCCTTGACGGAATAGCCATTTATCAGCTCCGGCAGCAGTGCAGCCATGGGCAAGGCCCCCGATAAGAAATCTCTACGTTGCATACTCAAATCAGCTGGTATTCAGATAAGTTAAATAAATATTGAAAGAGTGATTTCAAACGATTATTGACAATATTAAAATTGGCAGTTGTGGGATTTGATTCATAGGCCATCCAGGCATTTGTCCAATAATAATCCCATTGCTGACCTGTCAAAAGGATCTGTATTTTAATTTGATCCTTTGAGACCTGACTTAATGCATTTTGATACAAAAAAACCAATGCTTCATTTAATAAATCGTTGGGATTACCAGGATTACGTAAACTGCGAGCCCACTGTACACAATTAAATTGGACACGGACGTTATTTCGCACATAGCCAGCACTAATCATTATATCCGTGAACTGATTTCTTTTGGGAAGCGAGTCGTGGGTAACCCAAAGTTCGTGGTATGAGGGTGCTTGATAAAAGGCAGGAAATCCAGCTACATCGGGAGGATCGTGTAAATTGAGGCCCATATTAACCATCCAGGAGTAAAAGGTATTCCATAAACCATAGTTGGTATCCCAATCGGTTGCAGGAGCAAATGTTGTATCCATTTCACGAAGTGAACCGACAACGTGGTCAGCAGGTGATTTGATATAACAGCCACGGTTCAACTTATCAAAGAAATGCTCACTCTTAAATAAAGCCGAGAGCATTGGCTTAATCTCATACCCTGTACTACGGAATATATCAGCGAGAGGGATAATTACGTTTCGCTCAGCATTTGCATCAATATCATAATAAACGAACCAACGGTAGAGTTGACGCGCAATAAACTTGGCAACCTCCGGCTGTGCAAAAATCATATTGAGTAAATCGTCGATTTCAACCTGACCAGCTGTAGTACCGGTACGACCGGTAATGACCGTATTGTTAAAAAAGGAGGAGAAAGTTTTATTGAGAGCGCTATGTCTGGTGGTAACAAAACTAGGCTGGTATGTGTTATAATTAATAGTCCAACCCGTCAATACCTTGGCAGCTTCCCTCACATCCGTTTCAGTGTACTTAGAATCGGGGCCTTTCCCCAAAGTGAATAGCTCCATCAACTCACGAGCATAGTTCTCATCAGGGGCATTAGCATTATTCAAATAACCATTTAAATATCGAAGCATGGCGGGATCGATGGTAATATCACGCACCATGGTTTTGAAATTGCCTAGGGCAAATCGTCGAATCAATGCGTGTTGGTTGTACATCAGGTTAGCATTGCCAACTTCTGAAGACTCATTTCCGAAATGGTTGGTCCAGAATAAAATCATTTTTTCCAGGACACTGCGATCCTGATTGATCATATTGCCGGTTAACCATTTTTTATAAGATGCTCTGCGTAAGCCCTGGATTGTACCATTATTGTTAACATTATTGATCCAGGTTGTTCCTTGTGTAACTGTTGGATCGGGCACTACTCCAAGTGTGGTGGGTGTAGCATATTCTTTGATAGGCGGGTTAGTCGATAAACTGGTAGGAGTTAATAATTCATCTACAGCTTGGTTCAGTGTTCTGCTTTTGAAGTAAGCTACATCGGTTCGCTTTGCTCCAAATTGTACACGACGTAATAAATGCAAAACTTCTTCCTCACTCCATGTGCCTGTGTAAGGATTCAAACCTGATTGTGTACGACCCACTGCAATTGCAGGGGCAGTACTTTTTATGCCAGGTTTCAATTCGGTGAAAAAACCTCGACGATCCATATAATAAAATTATGAAAAAAAAAACCCAAAAAAATTATAAAATGTTATGAGAAATACCTAAAAATTATAGTCTTTCAATGATCCCAGCTATGCCCTGCCCCCCTCCCACACAGGCGGTAATCATTCCGTATTTTTTATTAAGTCGTTGAAGATCATTGATATTTTGAACGGTTAGCTTACACCCGGTACAACCTAGGGGGTGACCCAATGCAATAGCACCTCCATTGATATTAACTTTTGATGAATCCAATTTAGCTTCCCGAATAACAGCCAGTGCCTGTGCCGCAAAAGCCTCATTTAACTCAATCAGATCTATTTGTGAAAGTTGCATTCCAGCTTGTTGCAATGCTTTTGGAATTGCCACTACGGGTCCCATCCCCATAATTCTTGGATGAACACCCGCCACAGCGCAGGAAACTAACCGACCAATGGGTGTAAGTCCCAGCTCTTTTACCATTGACTCACTCATCACCACAACAAAGGCAGCTCCATCTGAGGTTTGTGAGGAATTACCTGCTGTTACCACACCATTGGTAGCAAAGGCAGGCTTCAACTTTGCAAGTGCCTCGAGTGAAGTATCCGCACGCGGGCCTTCATCCGTATCCACTACAAAATTTCTTTTTTGTCTTTTTTTCTTTTCATCCAGAAAAACCTCTTCTACTGTTATGGGAAGTATTCCATTTTTAAAATGACCTTGTTGGATAGCTGCAATAGCTTTCTGGTGTGACTCCAATGAAAACTGATCCTGGTCCTCACGGCTAACACTATATTCTTTTGATACAGCCTCTGCAGTCAACCCCATATTCAAATAATAATCCGGCTCCTCACTCGAGATAGAATAAGCCGGGGCTGTTTTCCATCCGGCTGCAGGAACCATACTCATACTTTCAACACCCCCAGCTACTATACAAGAAGCTAATCCTGCTCGGATTTTAGCTGTTGCTATTGCAATAGATTCTAACCCTGAAGCACAATAACGATTAATAGTTATACCCGGCACCTCAATTCCAAGCGCTCGCGCTGCAATGATTCGACCAACTTGTAAGCCTTGTTCTGCTTCTGGGACTGCGTTTCCAACAATTACATCATCTACTTGAGTGGGCTTTAACGCTGGTAGCGTGGCAACCAGCCCCTTGATTACATCAATAGCTAAATCATCAGGTCTTGTAAAGCGAAAGCCCCCTTTTTTTGCCCTGGTAACGGCTGTACGAAACCCCGCCACGATGTATGCTTCTTGCATGTGCTGTTATTTAGTTGTTTATGCAACCTTCTTTCCCAAATTTACAACTGAAATGCTTGTTTCCAAACTGAACATGGGCCACATTCTTGCAATATATTTGCCCGCGACATGTATAAGGTAATTCGAAAAATTTTATTTCTACTTCCTCCTGAGGAAGCGCACTATGTTTCACTTTTCTTATTGCAACTTATATGTAGTACTCCTTTCACTCGTAAACTACTTCGCAATTTTTTTGAACCTGTAAAAGTTTCACCCATTACTATTGCGGGTATTCATTTTAGAAATCCTGTGGGACTTGCAGCCGGATTTGATAAGAATGCATTGCATTTACGCGAGCTAAGTTGTTTGGGATTTGGACATGTTGAAATTGGCACCGTAACTCCGCAGCCACAACGGGGAAATGAAAGACCACGCTTATTTCGATTACCAGCTGATAATGCATTAATCAATCGTATGGGTTTCAATAACGATGGTGTGGTAACCATAGCCAAACGATTAAAATACTGGAGAGAAGAAGTGCAGCCCTATGTTGATTTAGAAAAACCATTGATCATAGGCGGTAATATCGGAAAGAACAAAAGCACTTCCAACGAAGAAGCCTGGAGAGATTACGAATTTTGTTTTGAAAGATTACACCCCTGGGTAGATTATTTTGTAGTGAATGTGAGTTCTCCCAACACACCAGGTCTACGCGCGCTCCAAGATCGAAGCTTTTTAGAAAAAATATTAACAGGGCTTCAAAAGAAAAATCAGGAGATGAAAAATCCAAAACCTATTTTTCTAAAAATTGCACCTGACTTAGAATGGATACAGGTAGATGAAGTCATTGAATTAGTGCTGGCCATTGGATTAGACGGTTTAGTAGTTAGTAACACTACCATTCGGCGTGATGCATTACTAACTCCCCCCAATACAGTAAGCAGAATGGGAGCCGGTGGATTAAGCGGCGCACCACTTAAAGAAAGAAATACATCCCTCCTAGCGTATATTCACAAAAAAACAAATGGGAAAATTCCTTTGATTGCCTCTGGTGGAATTTTTACTGCAACAGATGCAACTGAGAAATTCAAAGCAGGTGCTTCATTGGTACAAGTATGGACAGGGTTTGTATATGAGGGCCCGGCCATTGCAAAAAATATTTCAGCAGCTAGCCCTGTTTAGCGAGGGCTAACAGGCTAACAAGGAAACAGCCACCACGCCTGCTGTTTCGGTTCTTAAACGAGTAGCACCCAATTGTACTGGCGTAAATCCAGCGGCTAAGGCTTGTTGAATTTCACTCGTTGAAAAATCACCCTCCGGACCAATTCCTATCAGCACCTCCTCCGAAAGTGAAGCAGCTAAACTGGATAATACCTGTCGTGTGGTATTTTCACAATGGGCTATTAAGTTCTCTCCATGCATTAATTTCCATTGTTGTAAATCAGCAAAAGATTGAGGAGTTAGTAGCGTGGGTAACCAAGCTTGTCGGCTTTGCAATAAAGCGCTGATTAGAATAGATTCCAACCGATCCATACGAACTGTTTCCTTCTCAGTACGTTCACATCGCAACGGAATAATGGTGGAAACACCCAGCTCAGTAACTTTTTCCAACAGCCACTCAAAACGATTTCGATTCTTGAGTAATGAAATGGCAAGCGTGATGGAGCGCTTAGGTCTTGCCACGTTTTGTATCGATTGTATTTGCACTTCACATTTTTTTCGATCAACCGAAGCTATCGTTGCCTCAGCCCAGTTCCCTTTCCCATCGGTTATGCAAATAGAACTTCCCTGTATTAATCGTAACACCTGAATGGCGTGTCTACTATTATCGAAATCTAATTCCAAATATGAACCCAGCTGACCTAACGTTGCACTATAAAATAATGGAGCAGTCATAATTAGGTTGGAAGATCATCCATATCAGTATCTAATTCGTTCATCCTACTTCCCGTTTGTACAAATACGCGGGCGCCACCATTCCCATCCTCATCCCTGACAGGTTTCCAATTACCGGGTATGCCAGTAACACCCATTCCCCCTCCATCTTCAACAAATTTTTGAATATTGAGTAAAGCGCGCAATTTGATTGTTTCCAAAGATCCGTTACGATGCTTTGCAATTCTGACAAAAGTATCACCGCGGTTATTCTCCCCCATTTCATTAGCCGTAATATCATAGTACTCGGGACGGTATAAAAACATAACCATATCCGCATCTTGCTCAATGGCTCCTGACTCACGTAAGTCACTTAATTGAGGCATTTTGGTACCATCCTTACCTGCACCCCGTGTTTCAACAGCACGGCTTAATTGAGAGAGTGCAATTATTGGAATGCTTAATTCCTTGGCTAATGCTTTTAAGTTTCTTGAAATATTACTGATCTCTTGCTCGCGATTGCTATTACGCCCATCACCAGTACCACTCATCAATTGCAAGTAATCAATAATTACTAGACCAATGTCATGCTTATTTTTTAAACGACGACACTTAGCACGTAATTCAAAAATATTAAGTGCCGGAGTATCATCAATGAACAATGGAGCCTGCGCCAACCGTTGCACACCACGTGCATACAACTGTTTCATCTCATGCTCCTCCATTTTACCCCGGTTGATTTTTTCCAGCCATATTTCACTTTCTGCAGACAGGATACGTTGTACCAGCTGACTGGCACTCATTTCCAATGAGAAAAAAGCAACAGGAGTAGGCTTACCGGCCTGCATGGCCGCATTGCGAGCAAGATTTAAGGCAAAAGCCGTTTTACCCACAGCAGGACGTGCTGCCAGGATAATTAGATCCGTACGTTGCCATCCATAAGTAACCCGATCCAAAGAGGGGAATCCACTGGCTACACCTGTCAGGTCTTCGTTTTTAGTACGGAGATCCTCTATACGTTTGATAGTATTGACTAATACCGAGTCAATCGATTCAAAATTTTTACGGAGGTTATTATTAGTGATCTCAAATAATTTACTTTCTGCATCGTCTAGCAGATCAAATACATCTGTTGCATCTTCAAATGCATCATTGATAATCTCGCCACTTACGCGTATCAATTCACGTTGAATAAATTTTTGAAGTATTATACGGGCATGCGCCTCAATATTAGCAGCAGAAACCACCGCATTGGTAAGTCTGGTTAAATAATAGGGTCCCCCTACTATATCCAATTCTTCTTTGGTGCGTAGCTCCTCCGCTACCGTCAAAAGATCTATCGGTTGACTTTTATTAGCCAAGGATTGCATGGACGCAAAAATGCGCTGATGCGCTTCCACATAAAAACAAGCAGGCTTTAAAACTTCCACTACAATATCAAATGCACCACGCTCCAACATCATGGCTCCTAATACAGCCTCTTCCAATTCCTTGGCTTGTGGGGGAACCTTTCCATAGACCATGGTTCCTAATTCAACTGCAGATTTACGTTTGCGTTGTCTGTCCTTATTCAAATTAGATAGTTCCATAGCCGTAGATTTTAACGATTTGAGCTAAACCGGGACAACGAAATAAGCCCCAAAAAGAAAATGGAAAAAATTTTTCTTTCTTCACGATTTCTGCACGCAAAATTGGAGGTTATCCACAATTAATTTAAAAGTTCCCTAGCATTGGCCAAGGCAGCAGGGGTGGGATCCTCTCCCCCAATCATTTGTGCAATCGTTTGCACGCGTTCTTCCTGGCTGAGTAGTCTTAAACCAGTTTGAACAGCCCCGGTTGTAGAAAGCCCTGCTTGCTTGAATACAAAAAAATGAGTGCGGGCTTTACCAGCAATTTGCGGCTGATGCGTAATACAAACCACCTGACGATGTTGGGCAAGTTCCTTTAATAACAGACCCACTTGTCTGGCGGCTTCACCTGCAATACCTGTATCAATTTCATCAAAGATCAAAGTGGGAAGCTGCATGGATGCCGCAACAAGCGACTTGATACATAACATTAATCTACTCAGTTCACCGCCACTGGCCACTTTGCGTAAAAAATTAAATTGTCCACTTCGGTTGGCATCAAAGAGAAATTCAATTTGATCTGTTCCTTCAGTTCCTAATGAACCTGTTTCAATAGTTACTTTTAGTTGTGCCACTGGCATACCCACGCGATGTAGTAATTGTTGGACATTGGATTCTAAGAAGGAAACTTGTTTTTTTCTACCCTTTGAAATGGCAGAAGCTAATGTTATGGCCTTTTGTTCCAGCAATTCCACTTGTTTTTGCTGCGCTTGAATAGCTTGGCCTAAATGCTCAATACTGTTTAATTGTGTTGCCAGGTTTGCTTGAATGGATAATAATCCAGCAGTAGCATTAACCTGGTGTTTTTTGTAGAGTTTATATCCCAATGATAAACGAGTAGTAACCTCTTCCAGCCGTTGTGGGTCCATCAACACCGTATCCGCTACACGCTCAATATCTCTCGCTAATTCTTGTAACTCAACATAGGAAGCGCGAAGTCTTTCAGCCAGTGCTGGAAAATCAGCATGAAAGGAAGAAAAAGAATTCCATTCGTTCAATAAAGATTTCAATCTTCCTACTAGAGGCTCTTCTCCTGCTGACAAGGCTCCCGTGGTTCGTCCTAAAAATTGTTGTACACTTTCTGCATTGGATAATAACCTCACCTCCTGTTCCAATTCCTCCATTTCATTTTCCCGAAATCCGGCTTCGGCTAATTCCTGATATTGAAACTGAATATAGACAGTCTCCGCTTCAGCACGTGCTTGCTTAGCTTGTAAATCAGTTAAGGTTGCCTTGGCAATAACCCATTCCTGATATACCAACTTATAGGATTCAACCTTATCCAGTTGTTGCGCTAAAGCATCCAAAACTTCTCGTTGAAAACTGGATTGTCCCAATGAGAGTGTATCAAATTGCTGATGAAGGTCTACCAATTGCGCGGACAATTCCTGCAACTGTGAAAGATTAACAGGTGTGTCATTGATGAAGGCACGCGATTTACCTTGCGGATTTATTTCGCGTCTGATTAGCACTAATGCACTTTCCTCCAACTCATGCGCCTTCAAAAAAGTTGCCACGCGGCTGTTGTGGGTACAATCAAACACACCCTCTACCACCAATTTTTTTTCTTTATTAACCAACACACTGGTATCAGCACGCTCTCCCAAAATCAAACCTAATGCGCCCATGAGAATTGATTTACCGGCGCCAGTTTCTCCAGTAATAACAACAAATCCGGCCGTGAATTCAATTGCAATTTCTTCAATGATAGCATAGTTCTGTATGAAAAGACGTTGCAGCATGTTCACAAATTAACACTCTTTACCAGCGTCACAAAGTGTTCTAACACAGATTGAAGTTTTTATTCCAAAAAAAATCCCGTTCGAATTTGAACGGGATACTATTACTTGTGGTGACAATTACAACTGCACCGTATTCTTTAGTTCTTCATCGACCAAGATTCGACCGCAGTTTTCACAGATCATGATTTTCTTGTGCTGGCGAATCTCACTTTGCTTTTGTGGAGGAATCGCATTAAAACACCCCCCGCAGGCATCACGCTCAACTGGAACAACCGCCAAACCATTACGATAGTTGCCCCGGATTTTTTCATAGCTGGTCAACAGACGAGGATCAACTTTTTCCTTTGCTTCAACAGCCATTTTATTGAACTGCTTTTCTTCTTTTTCGTTAGCAGCAATAATTTTTTCTAACTCTTCTTTCTTGCTGGTTAATACACCTTCTTTGGATGTGATATTTTTCTTTGCTTTATCTAACAATATTGCTTTCTCCGCAATCTCATCGGTAGCGTCCTTGATATGCTTTTCGGCTAGTTTTATATCCAACTGGGCCATTTCAATTTCCTTATTAATGGCTTCGTATTCGCGGTTATTTTTTACATCCTCGCTTTGCTTTTCGTACTTTTTAATTTGAGCCTCAGACTCTTTAATGGAGAGTTTGCGTTGCTCAATAAATTCAGTAACGCCATTAATTTCTTCCTCGATACGGGTTTTGCGAGCAGAGAGACCTGTGATTTCGTCCTCCAGATCAGCCACCTCCATAGGAAGCTCCCCTTTCAGGATTTTAATCTCATCCAATTTGCTGTCGATCTGCTGAAGGGTCACCAGGGAGACCAGCTTTTCCTGAATCGAGTAATCTTTTACTTGTGCCATAGGTAGTTGACCGGATTGGTGGAAACGCTTGTTTTGAGGACGGCAAAGGTAGGGAATTTTTCGGCTAAACGCTCCTGTAAAAGGTCAATCGTAAACTGCTCACTCTCAAAGTGCCCAATGTCCGCAAGGACCAGCTTAGCCGCTGCTTTAAAAAAATCATGGTACTTCAAATCTGCAGTTATAAAAGCCTGAACGCCAGCACGTAAGGCAGCAGAAATCAAAAAACTACCCGCTCCTCCACAAAGCGCCACTTTGTGAATGGGTTGATTCAATAGGGTTGTATGACGAACAAGAGGGGTTTTAAAAACTTCACAAATCCGTTTTAAAAACTCATCCGGCGTAAGAGGAGCTGGTAATTGACCAATTAATCCCGCTCCCACCTCTTGGTTGGTGTTAGTCAATGGAACCAAATCATAAGCCACCTCCTCATAAGGATGCGCAGTGTTGAGAGCGGTAAGTAAGTCTGCTTCCAAATAAAAAGGGTAGATCAACTCTAATTTTACTTCATTTTCTGTGTGTCTCACACCTACTTTTCCAACATAGGGAGAAGCGGCTATACCTGCTTTGAATGTGCCCTCTCCCTTACTGGAAAAACTACATTCACTGTACTGTCCAATCTGGCCGGCACCCGCCAAAAAAAGTGCAGTGCGAACCTGTTCCACCTGTGCCACTGGTACATACGTGATCAACTTTTTTAAAACACCCGATTTTGGCAACAGTACGCTGCATTGAGAAAGCCCCAAGCGCTTTGCCATCTTTCCATTGACTCCCTCCAACATATTATCCAGATTGGTATGAATGGCATAAACAGAAATATTATGCTGTATTGCTTTTATAATCAATCTACCGGTTTGTTCATTAGCGTTAACCTGCTTGATGCCACCAAAGATCAACGGATGATGCGCAACGATCAAATTACAACCATTCTTTAGTGACTCATCCAGGATAGCGTCTGTAACATCAAGACAGCAAAGGATTCCGGTACAAGCTGTTTCAGGATCTCCCACCAGCAAGCCAATAGTGTCGTAGGATTCTTGTAAGGAAGGAGGCGCCATGGTATCCAAAAAATGTGTGATGTCGCGTACTTTCATGATAATGCTTTGTGGAATTTCAAAATACGTGCATTTTGGGCATCTTTGCGGGAACTTTTTTGCATCTAAATTGTCTTATTAACTCAATACTATTAAAACCATACACTATGAGCATCCAAATTGGACAAACAGCCCCCGATTTTACCTTGTTTGATTCTGACAAGAACCCCTTACAGCTTTCCTCCTTGAAAGGACAAAACGTGTTATTGTTATTTTTTCCGCAATCATTTACGGGAGTTTGTACCAAGGAGCTTTGTTCGGTACGAGACAACATTGCCTTATACAACGGGGCTAATGCTACTGTGCTGGGTATTTCAGTAGACTCTGTATTTACACTGGCAAAATTCAAAGAGGAACAACAACTGAATTTTCCACTACTAAGCGATTTCAACAAGAGTGTTTCCGGGCTTTATCACACCATTTATCAAGACTGGATTTTGGATATGAAGGGTGTTTCAAAACGTTCTGCCTTTTTGATCGACAAAAATGGCATTGTGCAATATGTAGAGGTACTTGACAATCCTGGGGAGGTTCCCAACTTTGAAAAAATAAATGAAACGCTGAAAATTGTAGCATAAATCCCTAGCGGTACAACTTTCCTTAACGCACTGACCATCAAAGCCCAAGAGACCTATTTCTTGGGCTTTACCATTTTGTTATAGCCTTTTTTTAATTATTGAAGTATATTTGGATACATGCGTAAGCAATTACTCATATCAATTGGGCTGTTGGTGCTGTCCATTTCCTTGAAGGCACAGCAAAATCCAGCGGTTGCAAACACAGAAAAGTTAGTGAAGCTTTACCCTAACCCTGCTGTTAGTTATGTGGTATTTGAATTAAAAAATGCAGGTCGCAAAGATTTAAGTTTGCAGGTGTACAATGGAATTCTGGGTAAAAAGATGATTGACACCAAGCTCTCCCTTGAAAGAGTCACCGTTCCACTCAATGAATTTACACGTGGTATTTACGTGTATCATCTTGTAGAAAGCACCGGCAAGATTATCGAGTCTGGTAAATTTCAAGTAACCAAATAGGTTCTTACAGCACCTGCACAATTAGGAATTTAAGGTATTGTGTGTTTTCCATTTCCCATACAATTGGATGATCTGCAGATTGTGTTTGGAAACAAACCTGTCTAATTTTTCTTCTTGCGTCTTTGGCTGCCATTGCAATAATTTCTAAAAAAAGGGCAGCAGGGACCAGGTTAGTACAAGAGGATGTGACCAGAAACCCTCCAGGCTTTACTAATTTCATTCCTCTCAAATTAATTTCCTTGTACCCTGTTATTGCTTTTTGAATAGTGGCACGACTCTTTGTAAAAGCAGGAGGATCCAGCATCACCACATCGTATTGCTTCCCTTCTTTTGACCATTGCTTTAAAAAATCAAATGCATTAGCCACCTCAAAAGAACAACGGTCTTGAAGTCCATTCAACCTGGCATTTTCGTTGGCTTGCTCAACTGCTGAAGCAGAAATATCCAATCCTAAAACAGACTTTGCTCCATAATGAGCAGCATGCACTTCAAAGGTCCCTGTGTAAGTAAACGCCCCCAACACCGTTGCATTTTTTACAATGGAACGTATGGCAGTTCTATTGTCCCGCTGGTCTAGAAAATACCCCGTTTTTTGTCCATTTGCCAGATCAACATGAAATTGCAAACCATTCTCACGAATAATAATTTTTGTTTCAAACGGCGCACTTAAAAATCCTTTTTGTTGTGGAAGGCCTTCCAGTTCCCTGACAGGTACATCATTTCTTTCATAAATTCCTTTGGGCGAAAATATTTCCTGCAAGGCATCAACAATGACAGATTTCCAACGATCGATACCCAAGGCCAAGGTCTGAATAACAAAGTAATCATTGAATTTATCTATGATTAGTTGTGGCAACCCATCAGCCTCTCCAAAAACTAATCTGCAGTTTTCCGTGTAACCAGTTTGCTGCCGATATTCCCAACACCGTTGAATTTGGTTTTTAAAGAACCCAGCATCAATTTGTTGTCCCTTCTCTCGAGAGAGTATCCTGATTATAATTTGAGATTTGGGATTGTAATAGCCGCTTCCAATCCACTTCTCATCATGCGTATACACTTCCACAATAGCAGCCGGCTCGGGAGAGCCCTCAACCCTGTCAACCTCATTCATGAAAATCCAAGGATGGCCGTTTTGAACACGGGGTGCAATTTTTCGACGTAGAAAAACTCGACTCATAGATGGCGAAGGTAGCTTTTCAAGGACAGACAGAAAGGCGCTATCGCTTGTAATTAAAGCCATTTTGTCCTTAAAACCGCAGAAGCGTCAAGTAGTTTTTGCTTGGCAATAAAATTGCCAGACCTACCTTTGCAACCAATTTAGAACCTTCTATGGAAGAACAAGTTAAGAAACCACAAGAATCAGACCTTACTGGTGAAGAAACATTGACCAACGCTCCTGGGCAAGAGGAAAATACAACGGAGGAGTCCGAACTGGAAAAACTGAAAGCGGAGCTTGAATCATACAAAGACAAATACATTAGAACTATTGCTGAGTTTGATAATTTCAAACGCAGAAGCGCAAAAGAAAGGATTGAGTTAATGCAAACCGCTGGTAAAGACATTATCACAGAATTATTAGATGTGTTGGATGATTGCGAAAGGGCGCAACAAACGCTGGAGAAAGCTGGGCAAACAGAGGCGGCTGAGTGGGAAGGCGTTAAACTGGTTTTTAATAAGCTCAAATCAAAATTGCAGAACAGAGGGCTGAAAGCAATGGAAGTGGTAAACCAAGTTTTTGATGCCGACTTGCACGAAGCTGTAACAGAAATTCCTGCACCACAAGAGGAAATGAAAGGAAAAATTATTGACGAAGTGGTCAAGGGATATTTACTCAACGATAAAGTAATCCGTCATCCAAAAGTGGTGGTAGGAAAATAAGATATGAGCAAAAAAGATTTTTACGAAATACTGGGCGTTAGTAAATCTTCATCAGCGGACGAAATAAAAAAAGCCTACCGCAAAGTTGCCATGCAATACCACCCGGATAGAAACCCGGGAGACAAAGGAGCTGAAGAAAAATTTAAAGAAGCGGCGGAAGCATACGAGGTATTAAGTGATACGGACAAACGCGCACAGTACGATCGTTTTGGCCATGCAGGAGTTGGCGGTGCAGGTGGAAGAGGATACGGTGGAGGAATGAACATGGAAGATATCTTCAGTCAGTTTGGAGATATTTTTGGAGATGACCTTTTTGGAGGATTTTTTGGAGGAGGTCAGCGCGGTGGAGCTGGTCGTTCCCGCGCCCGTGGCGTACGGGGTAGCAATCTCAGAATCAAATTAAAATTGAATTACGAAGAGATTGCAAACGGTGTCAACAAAAACATTAAAGTAAAAAAATACGTTCCTTGTTCTACCTGCGGTGGTGGTGGCGCAAAAGACAAGGGCAGTACACAAACCTGTACAGGTTGTAATGGAAGTGGACAAGTGAGAAGAGTTCAAAACACTTTTCTTGGACAAATGCAAACAGTTACCACTTGTCCTACTTGTAATGGAGAAGGTTCGACTATCACGGCAAAATGCACTGCTTGCAAAGGAGAAGGCAGAACCTATGCGGAAGAAACAGTAACCATAGAAATTCCTGCCGGTGTACAAGAGGGTATGCAACTTAACGTAACAGGCAAAGGAAACGCAGGTGAGAGAGGGGGTAGCCCCGGAGATCTCATTATTCTGATAGAAGAAGAACCGCATAAGGAGCTATACCGTGAGGGACTGAATGTTGCCTATGAATTGCACCTCGCTTTTACCGATGTTGTATTTGGTACACAAGTAGAAGTCCCCACCATTGACGGAAAAGCAAAAATTAAAATTCCTGCCGGCACGCAGAGCGGCAAAATCTTTAGATTAAAAGGCAAAGGATTTCCGGCGGTTAATTCCTACGAAAAAGGAGATCAATTAATCCAAGTAAGCGTTTGGACACCACAACAATTGAATGCAGAGGAAAAAGCAGCATTAGAGAAATTGAACGAATCTCCCAACATGCAGCCGCAACCGGACAAATCCGAACGAAACTTTTTTGATAGGATCAAGGACATCTTTCAATAACTAACGTCTCAATCGCTTCCAACTTCTTTTTCTCTTTTTATCATAAAGAGTTTGGCATTGTTTAATCAGGGTAAGCCACTCCACTTGTGGCTGACTGGTAGTATCAATTACCTGTTCTCCTAATTGCACCAAATCAGTCCAACTGGATTTATTCAAAAACGGAGAACCTTTTAGTAACATGCCAAATTGTGCTAAGGCAGCCATAAACATTGATTGCTTCAGCTCTTGTTCCAGATAAACATAGTAAAGCGGAATACCCACTTGCTGTTTGCGCTGCACTGTATCGTTTGGTAATTGATAGAGTAGCTGCAGTTGGGCTATTGAATCAAGATCCTTTTTTTTATAGGCGACCGAGGAGAATATGGCAGTGGGTTCAATTTCAAATAATGCGGTGAGGGTATGACCGGATCCCACTTCCCCACCCTCAATTTGTGCCAGTGAATCCAAAAGTGCCCCTGCCTTATTAGCAAATCCAATCAACCGATAACTTTTTACCAGGGATGGATCAAATGACATATTCATGTACACATCATCAGCAACTGCATAGAGTGTTTTTGTAAACTCCATCATCAAAACGCGTTCGGCCTCTTTTTCCTGGTCCAGATATGCAAAGTTTCCATTACCACGCTCCGCTAATAATTGAATTTTTGAATCTTTATAATTGCCCATACCTACACCCAGGCAAGTGAGATAGATTCCTTGCTCCCGCTGTATACTTATTAATTCCTCTAGCTCAGTTTCTGTTTTCAGTCCTACATTAAAATCCCCATCCGTTGCAAGAATTACACGATTATTTCCACCTTCAATATAATGTTGTTTTGCAACCTGATAAGCCAATCGAATACCAGACTCACCAGGAGTGGCTCCTCCCGGAACCAATCCATTAATCACCGTAGTGAGACTATCCCTTTCACAGCCGCTAAGTGCACGTACCAGTACTGCGGTCATGCCCCCGTAAACAACAATAGAGACAGAATCCTTTTCACGCAAGTTGGATAACAACATGCGGAAACCAGCCTGCAACAAAGGCAATCTATTTGGCATATCCATTGACGCAGAAATGTCAATCAAAAAAACCAAGTGAGTCGGGGGAAGAGAATCCAGGTTCAGCTTGCGCGCCGAAAGATTTATTTGTAACAAATGATTATTCCAATTCCAAGGACAAGGCCCTACGTTAGAGGAAACAGAAAAAACAGCCGAATCAACCGGTGGAACATATGGTGGAGGAAAGTAATTAAATATCTCCTCAACCCGCACAGCATCTGCGGGCACATAGGTGCCGCGTGAAATAAAACGACGGATATTAGAATAGGATGCCTGATCTACTGTCAAAGAGAGACCGGTGGTGGGAAAGGCACTTGTACTCACCCATTTATTCTCCAACAAGTCTGCATAGGTTTCATCCCCGGTGAACCAGCCTTTCCGCTGATCCCTGCTCATATTAGCTGTACGAGAGGACAAACGTGTGCGCTCGGTAAATCGTTGCCCCAGAGGTAACGGACTCAGAACAACTTGAAGTGGAGTAGCCCCATCGGTAATAATTTTTTCAGCACGAAATCCGCTCAATGAAATCAATAAGGTATCAGCAAGCTTACTCGAAGTGAATCCAAAACTACCCCAAACGCCGCTTTTGAATAGTAGTCCCGTTGAAGTTTGTCTAATCTGTACATTTTGTAACGGTCGCCCAGTTGAATCTTTTATGGTTCCCCGTATATAGTACTCCTGTGCCACAGAAGTAGCCGTACAAATAAACAAGAAGAAGAACAAGATACTTCCACACCGCATAGACAACTATATTGAAACCAATTAAGATAGCGACGTTAAATCAACTGGTACAAAGCACCATAATTTCGTCCTAATCCATCATAATCGAGGCCGTATCCCACCATAAACTTATTTGGAATAGAGAACCCAACATAATCTAAGGGTACCGGAAATGTAGTAGCTGCTGGCTTGTGCAAAAAGGTGGCAATTCGAATAGAGGCGGGCTCTTGTTGATGAAGAGAAGGAAGAAAATGATGTAACGTTTTCCCTGTATCTACAATGTCTTCCACAATGATAACTTCCCTTCCATGTAAATCCTGGTCCATACCAATTGCTGTCATCACTTGACCAGAAGATCGCATTCCTTGATACGATGCAATTTTTATGAATGAAATTTCGGCATCCAATTTCAATTGCCTGTACAAATCAGCCGCAAACATGAAAGAGCCATTAAGGATGGACAAAAATAATGGCTGTTTCTTAGCATAATCAGCATTAATCTGCTTTGCTAATTCCGCAACACGTTGTTGGATTAAATCCGCTGAGAGGTATTCTTTAAATTCCTTATCATGTACGCGAATTGTTTCCATAAGAAAATTATCTAGCTAAGTTACATGCTGGAACGTAAGGATGGTAATCGAAGCAAACTTTTAGTTTTTTTCTCTAAAAAGAGTACCTGCGAAGATGCAGCTTCCGTAGAAGGAACTAAATTATTCCATTCAAAGAGTCTGGCTAGAGGCACATTATATTGCTGCGCAATCACTAAAAATGGAGTACCCGCAGTTATATAAATGGCTCGATACCCTTGTTCTTTAAATACGCCACTTGGATAGCGATTTTCAACTGGCTTTTGCAAAGGAGGAGTCGTCTTTTGCTCTTCTTCCCTAACAGACTTCTTTGCTATTGTCACGGCTGCAGTTTCCACTGAAGTCTGCGGCGCCGGGGTAGCTGTTAAGCCAGTAGCAACCACAGGCTTTTCGATTTCTTTACTATCAACAGTTTTTTCCGCTGCATCATCCCCTGTTTCATATCCCAATGCTACCATGGAATACTGCTGTAAATCGTAGTCCTCTATCAATCGAATTAATGTCTGTGCGTAAAAGGGATTAGTAGCGTATCCTGCCGCTTTCAATCCCCTGGCCCATGCCTCATAATCAGTAGGATTCAACTCAAAAAGCGGAGCATAGCGACTGCTCCCCTTTAGAAAATTAGAGTGATCCTTGTAAGACTCCTCTGCTGAGTTATATTTTCTAAAACACTCATTGCGTGCGTCATCTGTATGACGAACAGAAGGTCCATTCCATCCCGTTTTACACTTGATTCCAAAATGATTATTGGACTTTATAACCAATGGACTTTGCCCTGCCATCGTCTCATGAATTCCCTGTGCTAATTTAATGGAGGCGGGTATACCCGTACGCTTCATCTCTTTAATGGCAAGGTCCTTAAATTGGTCAATGTAATCTTGTATAGTTTCTGCCCGCTGTGCCAAGCTGCCTTTTACGATGAAAATGAGAACCAGTGAAATAAAATAACGCATACTACTTAACTTTTTGAATCACACTTAATCCATCCCGAAGCGGTACAACCGTAACTGTTACATCCTCTCGGTTTATGATTGTTGTATTGAAGGCTGCAATTGCTTTTGCATTTTTTCCTTGCAGCGGTTCTTCAAATACCTGTCCATGAAAAAAAACATTGTCCGCTAAGATATAACCACCCACTCTAACAGAAGGCAAAACCATGTTAAAATAGTCTAAATAAGAAACCTTATCCGCATCTATGAAAACCAGATCCCAAGTTTGCTGTAAGGTTGGGATAATGGTATGTGCATCACCACAATGAAGGTGAATCTTGGCTGCATGAGGAGATCGATCAAAAAAGGATTGCGCAACGGCAGCATCTTGCTCTCTCAACTCAATGGTATGTAATTTTCCAAGTGGCGCTAAACCTGCTGCCAAACACAATGCACTATAGCCAGTCATGGTTCCAATTTCCAACACTGTCTTCGGTTGTAATAATGTACTGAATAACTGAAGAAAACCTCCTTGCAAAAATCCGCTGATCATATGCGAGGCCTGATGATGAGACCTAGTATACAACACTAGCTCCTGCAGCAGACTGTCCTGTGGAGTGCTATGCAATTCAGCATAGCGTTGCGCAAGCGGGTGAAGAATGTCCACAACTAAAATTTAGGGACAAAGGTACTGGATGTTAACTCAATGGCGGGATGGTTTCGCCGGCCTGGAAATCAACCACAATCCAAAGAATGTAATCACCCCATTGAGTAAAATCAATTCGGGTCCAATCTTATATCCATTGAATAATTGCTGCGAAAGCGAGTCAATTCCCAATGGTATATGTAATAAGCCCTCGTAGTATTGCGGATTACAAAGTACATCCAAAACCAGGGTTAAGAAAGGTCCTGCCACACAAATAACCCATACACGCGCATCATTAAGCACTCGCGTTGTTAAGATCCCAAATGAAAATAATCCAAGCAGAGGCCCGTACGTGATTCCTGCAAATTTGATTATGAACTGGATAATGGTTTTATCATTTATTGCTTTAAATATCAAAACCATGAATAGGAATAGTATCGCAAAAGATAAATGCACGTTTAGTCGGCGACGCCTTTTTACAGCTTCCGCAGCCGTACTCCTATTAAAATCTAAAATGTCAATACAAAAACTAGAAGTCAGAGAGGTAATAGCCCCATCTACACTGGGGAAAAGTGCTGAGATCAATGCAATTATAAAAATCACACCAATGGTACCCGAGAAGGCATCACTCAACGCAATAGTAGGGAACAAATCATCTCCCTTAGCTGTTAAACCGGTAGTAGTAGCATATAGGTAGAGTACGGCTCCTAAAAGAAGAAACAAGGCATTCACGATTACCAGGATAAAACTTAAGGTCATCACATTTTTCTGTGAATCCTTAAGTGTCCGAACACTAATATTCTTCTGCATCATTTCCTGATCCAGTCCGGTCATGGTTATTGTGATAAACATTCCGCCAATCAACTGCTTCCAAAAATTGAAAGGGCTTTTAGCATCCCAGTTCAGCACTTGATTATAATTATTATCGCTGATCAATTGCCAGGTACCCCCTAAATCAGTACCAAGCGTATTCATCAAAACCACTAAACAAACTACTAATCCAATTAACATACCAGAAGTCTGTAAAGTGTCAGTGAAAATAATAGTACGTACCCCACCTTCAAACGTATAAAGTAAAATAAGGACCAGCATTACTAAAGCTGTAGCTATAAAGGGAATACCTAACTTATCAAGTATAAATAATTGTAAAATATTAATCACCAGATAAAGCCTGGCTGTAGCCCCCACTGTGCGAGATAATATAAAGAAGAAGGCGCCAGCCTTGTGCGCATTCATGCTAAACCGTTTTTCCAGGTAAGTATAGATACTGGTCAGGTTCATTTTATAAAAAAGCGGTAATAAAATAAAGGCTACCACAGCATAGCCAAGCACATAACCAATTACCAATTGAAAATAGTTAAACTGAATGGCCCCCACATTACCCGGAACACTCACAAATGTGACACCGGAAAGGGAGGTTCCTACCATTCCAAAGGCAACCAACATCCAATTACTATTTCTATTACCAATAAAGAAGGACTCGTTATCTGCATTGCGTGATGTATACCACGCTACGCCTAGTAATAAAAAAAAGTACCCAATCACAAATGAAAAAAGTAGCAATGGAGACATACCAATAGGTTGGATTAAGTTTTGAAGATAGCTAAAAAAAGATTCTCTTTGTTCGACTAATCTGTTACCATGGCAATTGTATCCATTGCAGTTTTTTGCGGATCAAAAAAGGGAAATTCTTCCTGCTACAGTGACCATGCCCAAGAAGTGGGCCAATTACTGGCACATAAAAAAATTAAAATGATATATGGAGGTGGTAGTGTAGGATTAATGGGTGTAATAGCAGACGAGGTAATGCGCCACGGGGGATGGGTAACCGGTATCATCCCAAAACTACTCGTGGAATGGGAGGTTGAGCATCGCACAATCTCCGAATTGATTATTTGCGACGATATGCACGAGAGAAAGCTCAAAATTTATAGTAAGGCCGATGCTGCATTAGTACTTCCAGGCGGTGTAGGTTCACTAGATGAATTATTTGAAGTACTCACTTGGAATCAATTAACAATACACGACAAAGAGATTTTTCTTTTAAACACCAATAATTTTTACAACCCCTTACTAGCGCAATTACAAACCATGCAAACAGAGGGGTTTTTTACTAGCATAGGATTAGAAAAGTTGCATGTTATACAACAGCCCTCCGAATTAGCATCCTATTTATAAAAATCTAGATTGCCTTACCTGTGTTTAAAATAGCGTTGGGATCAAAAACAGTTTTGATAGCACGCATTAGGTCCAGACTTTTTTCCTGGAAAACAATGGGCATAAACTCTTTTTGAATGAGTCCAATTCCATGTTCTGCGCTGATGGTACCTCCCAGTCGGTAGACAATCTCAAATAATTCAGTCAGTATTTTTTTCATTTCAGGATCCCCGTAACTATTCGGCGTGCCTTCTTTACGCAAACGAACATGTAAATTCCCATCTCCGGCATGACCATAACAAACCACATCCACCTGATGCTTTTTCCCTAAAGCCTTCAGCTCACGGATTAAAGTAGGTAGCTCGGCCCGAGGGACTACCGTATCCTCCTCGATGGTATACCCCACTAATTTCACCGCCTCTGCTGCCCTTCTTCTTAGTTTCCACAAACGATCTTTCTGCGTGGCATCTTCAGCAAAATAAATTTCACCAATATTATACTGTGTTAATAACTCACCAATAGCCTCCATCTCACGCATCAATACATCGGTATCGTTTCCATCCACCTCTATAATAAGGTGCGCAGCCGTATCATCAGTGATAGGCACGGCAGTATCATCTACCATTTTACTTACGATGCGTAACGCATCAATTTCAATCAATTCTAATGCACTGGGAGTAAATCCGGCTCTGAAAATGGCACTAACAGCCTCACCGGCTTGTTCCAGGTTTCGAAATGGAACTAGCATCAATAAATCATGAATAGGAAGCGGAATCAGCTTAAGTACAATTTTTGTAACAATGCCTAATGTGCCTTCGCTACCCACCAATAACTGCGTTAGATTATACCCCGTTACGTTTTTAATCACATTGGAACCCGTCCAAATTATTTCACCGGTTGGCAAAACCACTTCTAAGTTTAATACATAGTCTTTCACTACACCATACTTGACCGCTTTGGGTCCTCCACTATTCTCTGCTACATTGCCCCCAATGAAACAAGAGCCCCGGCTACTGGGATCAGGGGGGTAAAATAATTTTTTTTCCTTTACCGCATTTTGTAAAACCTCTGTAATTACACCCGGCTCAGTAGTTACTTGTAGATTTCGTTCGTCAATTTCAAGTATCGTATTCATGCGCTCTGTACTAAGTAACACACCACCCAAATGTGGTAACGCGCCCCCACTTAAACCCGTTCCTGCTCCTCTTGGTGTTACAGGAATTAAATCTTGATTACATATTTTCAAAATAGCACTAATCTCCGCTGGCGTTCTGGGTTTAACTACCACCTCTGGTAAAAAGCGAAGGTTCTCTGTTTGATCGTGGGAGAAATGCTCGAGTGTTTCTTGATCAAGTAATACAAACTCAGTTCCCAGGATTTTGCGAAACTGATCTACATGTTGACTGGTTAGTTTTCCCTGGTTGGGCATAGTAATAGATTGGCCACGAATTTCGGAATAAATTACCAGTAAGAAAAGTCAACGGAAAGTTGGGCAAAGAGACTGTTGTCTGTTTCCTCGATAGGGATTTGCAACACCCTGCTTGGTGATGGATAGCTCAAAAGCACCTCTTCGATCATTAAAATTCTTAAGCGAGGAAGTCGTCACATCATAGGTAAAAGTAAATTGAAGCCGACGGATGCCTAACCCCACCTGCGGAATCAATGACTCACTAATTCGGTAGTAGGCCCCAGCAGAAAGCGTGTATTCACCATCACCGGAAACATTATAAAGGGCCGCTAATCCACCCACCCCTTCCCATGCACGGGTCTGTCGGGAGTAATAGAAATTAGGCTGAATAATTACCTGATCATTTAGCTTGAAGCTGGCATTTAAAAAACCATTGTAGCGAACCGCAACTCGGTTATCTACACCAGTGGCATTAGCCCAAAAACTTTCAATGGGCCTATTAAGGTGCATGGCAGAGAAACCAGTGTTGATATAAATGGACGAACTGGGAAAGTAGGCATAATTCACACCCACTTGCAAGTCCAGGTAATTAGTTTGATTAGCCGCCAACAAAGGCGCTTGTGCACTTTGATGCACATCAAAGAATTGACCATTCCACTGCGAGGGAAAAGTGAGATTAGACGTATTGATTCTTTTATTGGCCCAACCCACATTAAAACCAAGACTCACCAAACTTCCGTTGTTTATCATTTGATGGTACGCTAAGGAACCATATACTTTGGTAGAGGTTAGTACACTAGTACCAGCAACATCTCTCAAAATCAATCCGCCAGCACCCAGCCAACCAGTTTCCTCCCTGTTTTGCAACAATTGCCAATCACCATATGCACTCATCGTTTTATACGGAAACGCAGAAATTGAGGCCCATTGATTCCTATAGTTGACACCCATCCGATAATCTCCATCAGGAATAAATCCAGTGTTAGCAGGATTAATAAGCAACGGTGTTTGCATAAACTGAGAAAAATGAAGATCCTGGCCTTGCATTTTGAAGGCGAAAAAGAATAACACTATACAAATAAAAGTTCTCCGCACTGTTTAACGTATTAAAGTAATATCTCCTTTTTTATTCAGTGTTCTTCCATCAAAAAATTCAACAGATAATGTATACATATAGACATCCATTGGCTGTAAAACTCCTTTAAACTTACCATCCCATCCTAAGGATTGGTCACTGGTTTCAAATACTTTCTGACCCCACCGATTCCAGATCTCCCATTTAAGTTTTACTATACCAAAACCCTTTACCTGTATAATGCTATTGACATCACCGCTTTGAGGTGTAAATGCAGCTGGCACATCCACCAGCGGATTAATAGCAGCATCTACCGTTCTACAAAAAACACGAGGACAATCCAATTGGTTATAGGCTGTCAAGCAAACTTGGAATGTTCCTGCCGAAAGATATTGGTACGTAATAGGCAATCTTGAAGTGGTCAGCAAACTATCTCCATTGCCAAAGGTCCACTTAAACCGAATAGCATCCGTGCTCGATTGATTAGTGAAAGTATGGGGAGTATTCGGTACCGGGGTGAGTGGTGAAAAACTAAAATTAGATTGTGGTGCATCTAATACTTGTATGGTAAATCGAGCTGTATCAGTGAGATTACAAGTATTGGGATTAGTAGCAATCAAAAGTACTTGATAGGTGCCTGGTGTTGTATAAGTGTGGGTGGGTGCAGCTTGTGAAGATCCATTCCCATCCCCAAATATCCACTGATATGTTTGTGCAGCAGTTGATGTATTATTGAACACTGCATTATAAGGAGCGCAACCAATAGAGCCGGTAGTAAAAGTAGCTTTTACATTTTCTGCCACCGTAACAGTGATCCGTAAAGAATCAGGAGCATTACAATAAGTAGTGTCCACTAAATAAAGTGTAACGGGATAGCTTCCTGGAGCAGCGTAACTATGCAGCACAGGACCGGAACCCGCAGTGACAGAAGCTGACCCATCCCCAAAATTCCAAATAAAAGAATTGGCCCTAAACGGATATCCTGGCAAGGTGGTAGATAAATTATCAAAACGGTAATTGAAGGAAGTACAGGGTGCCAGCTTGACTGGATTGAAATTCAAATTTGCTTCAATATTTCCTACCCGTATTTGTACGTAGGAAGTATCCTTACCATTGCAAGTGGCCGGATCTGTGGCAATCAGCATCACTTGATAAGTTCCTACCGTAGAAAATGTATGTGTATTGTTAGGAGTATTGGTAGTGACACGAGGGGAGCCATCTCCAAAATCCCATTCATAAGTTTGTGCGTTACCTACCGTATCTCTAAATGCAACAGTCAATGGCACACAACCCAGCGTATCGCCAGCTACATTATTTATACTTGAACGAACGGCACTTTGAACTCCTGACAAATTCATAGCAATTTTCACCATGGTTAAACTACAACCGGCACCACTTGAATTATTGGTAGTTGACCAGGCACCGGCCGTGACTGGATAGTTAGGACGTGGCCCATTACCTATAGAACAGTTACCACAAATGGCTTGGTAGATTGCCCCACTACGATCAAATCGACTAGTGCCTCCATCCACGTGATCATTTCCTCCATTCACAGTATTATCCTCTCCAAAAAAACTTCCAAACAATTGACCGCTTGCATCTTTCTTTAAAACAAAAAAATAAAAATCCTTTCCATCGGTATTTGATTTAAAAGCATCTGGTGTAACAGGAAGTCCAGCCGTTCCAGCGCTGGTAAATCCGGATCCAAATCCAGTTCCGCCCCAGCCGGACATATATACATTTTCACAACGATCCACTAAAAAAGCAACCGGTGAAATATTTGGAATCACTGAACCAGATCCAAAAGCAGTGGAATAAACAAATGCAGAAAGGTCAGGTTGCAACTTTGCGATAAACTGCTTACCTGCTGGATTATTAAATACAGCATTTTGAATTGGCCAGGCCCCTGTTGTTTGTCCCATTACATAGGGAAAACCATTCACGTCAAACTGCACTCCAAATACCTGATCAATAGCAGCAGTACCAATATAGCTGGTACGTAAACGCTGAGTGCCATCTGGAGAGATAATAGTCAAATATCCGTCAATGGCTCCTCCTAATGAAGGTCCGATAATGGTACCCGTTTGAGAAGCTGGAATTAAATTAGGACTCTCAGTGCCTCCGCCCATATAAACATTGCCATTGCTTGGATTTACAGATAAAACATAACCAGCATCATTAGCAGATCCCCCAAAAAAACTTGCAAAAAGCAGATTGGAAAGATTATTAGAAAACTTTAGCACCACCGCATCCTGCAATCCTCCTCCAAAATTTGTCTGAAATGCGCCAGTAGTAACTGGAAATTTTATAGACCCAGGTGTGACACCACCTGATTGCGAATGAGAAGTAATCCAAACATTACCGGCCTGATCAAGTACAATCTCTCCCCTTCCATCATCTCCATAATTTCTTTGTAAAGAATTCAAAGCACGTGTGGTGGCAATATTTACACCATCAGCACTACTGCCTCCTATTTTACGTGAGCCAAGCAAAGTGGTGCCTGTTGCATTTATTTTAGCAACAACAATATCAAATCCATCTCCAGCTACTGTGCCATTTCCTATTACTGGAAAACCCGTTGCATTATTGGGAGAATTAGTTCGTCCGGTTAAATACAAATTTTGTTGTCCATCCACCACCAGACTATGCGGCTGTTCATTCCCAGATCCTCCCAGGTAAGATGCCCATAATCGATTCCTACCGTCCGGACTAAGTTTAATCAAACACATATCTGTTTCACCACCCTGGAAATTGGATTGAATGGCCCCTAATGAAGTTGGAAATCTTCCTGCATCATTAAAAACTATTCCTCCTGCAAACATACTGCCATCTGGACCATAAGTAGCTGTGAATCCCCAATTGTCTGCTGTGCTTCCGGAAAATGAACAAAAAATGATGGAAGGATCAATTACCAATGGTTGTGATTTATCATAATTCCCTACTTTAAAACGCAGGTATTGATTTTTCAAACTATAGTTACAGGAGACCACTGCACGTCCAGCAGCTGTTGGTTGGTACGTGTAAGGAGACGATTCACGAAAAGCACCCAGCGAAGTTTGAATCACGAGTTCTTTATTTTTCACGGCTAACCCATCTACACCCGTATATTTTATCAAAATATCCTCTACACTTCCACCTGGTTTTACCAGAAAATCATATTTCAGTGTACCCCGATCAGTGTAGTAGCGAACATCAATATTGGGATATACATTCTGCATGGTAACAGTTTGGTAAATGGAACAAGCACTTGCCCAATTAATGGGATCATTTCCAACAAAATAATTATTGTAGGTGGGCAATTTTTTTTCTGGAACCAACAGGGTGCCATTTTTATTTTCACTGCCATCGTTATTCAAGAATGTAACCTCCCAGGCATGAGAGCGAATCAAAAAAGTATCATTAGTATGATGCTTGGCCTCTTGCAGCCTTGCCATATCAGCAGGGTGATGTTGTAAAATGGTGTGCCCATGTTCCTGAATAAAGAAAACACCATTGGATACTTCACCGCGAAAACGAACTGCCGTATTCCATTGTCCTTTATTCTCGACAAATTGAATAGCTTCCTGCGCGTGCAATAAGGAAAAAGTTATTCCAATACAGAGTATAGAAAATAAGAGTCGCAACTGGTGTGTTTACTTTAAAATAACGAATTTAACGGTCAAGGGTTGGAAAAAAACTGTTAAGAAAGGCTATTCCCCCTGTTTTTGACCATCGAATGACTGACTTGTTTAAGAAACGAATAAAACCCTAAGATATTTTACTCCAATTCACAGCTCCTTTTTGCTGTTGCAGGTAATACCTCAGCGGCTGATTTTCAGGCTTCCCAAGTGTGGGATCGGCATCTAAAAGGCGGGCAGCCTGCTCCCGTGCCCATTCTAACAATGAACGATCATGCACTAAACTGGCCAATTTAAAATTAAGCGCTCCACTCTGCCTGGTTCCTTCAATTTCACCTGGTCCTCTCAATAGAAGATCTTTTTCCGCAATTTCAAAACCGCTTGCCGTTTGTACCATGATCTTCATTCGTTCACTTGCATCTTTACCAATACTGGGCGGCGTTAGCAAAACGCAGTAACTTTTTTCAGCTCCCCGACCCACTCTTCCCCGTAGCTGATGTAATTGAGATAATCCAAATTTTTCTGCACTTTCAATAAGCATTACGGTGGCATTAGGTACATTAACCCCCACTTCAATAACTGTAGTGGCCACCATAATTTGTGTATCGCCACTTATAAACCGCTGCATGTTTATTTCTTTTTGTGCAGCCGGTTGACGACCGTGCACCATGCTAATCCAGTAGTTTGGCTCTGGAAAAAATGCTTTCACCTCCTCATACCCTTTCATTAAATTTTCATAATCTAACTTGGCACTTTCTTCAATCAATGGATAAATAATATAGATCTGTCTTCCCTTGGCAATTTCGGTTCTTATAAATTCCATCACACGACTCCGGTCTTTTTCATAACGATGCACTGTTTGGATGGGCTTACGTCCGGGAGGTAGTTCATCAATAACACTATAATCAAGATCGCCATAAGCTGTCATAGCCAATGTACGGGGAATAGGTGTAGCCGTCATCACCAAAATATGTGGAGGCACTGCAGCTTTTTTCCAGAGGCGTGCCCGTTGTGCTACCCCAAATCGATGTTGTTCGTCAATCACAACCAATCCCAGCTTTTTAAATTGTACCGTTTCTTCAATCAATGCATGCGTACCCACCAAAAGTAAAAGCGATCCCTCCTCTAGCGCCGCTAATAACTTTTTGCGCTCGGTTGTTTTAGTAGAACCGGTTAATAAAGCCACGGATAAACCGATAGTAGCTAGCGAAGTTTGAATAGAAGCAAAATGTTGTTGCGCTAAAATTTCAGTAGGTGCCATGATACAAGCCTGATACCCATTGTCCACCGCTAATAACATAGCCAGTAGCGCTACTATGGTTTTACCACTTCCCACATCCCCTTGCAGTAGCCGATTCATTTGTGTTCCCTTGGCCGTATCGGTACGAATTTCTTTCAAGACACGTTTTTGTGCACCTGTTAATTCAAAGGGTAAGCAAGTGGAATAATACCGATTGAATGCATCTCCCACTTTTTCAAACAACACACCCGCAGACTGATGATGTCTTTGAGCGCGAACCAACTGCATACGCAGCTGGGCTATAAAAAATTCTTCAAACTTTAATCTTTTCAATGCAGCCGCAGCTTGTGTTGCATTAGAAGGAAAGTGAATTTGTTGATAGGCCGCTGCCCTTCCCATCAAACTAAGTTCCGTAAACAAAGAAGGGGATAAAATTTCTGGCAGAACAGTAGGGTTTAATTGCGCTACTAATACCTGTGTTAATTTGGCTAATTGCCTGCCGCCTAACCCCTTTGCTCTTAACTTTTCAGTAGTAGAATATACCGGCTCCAAATAATTTTTTTCCAAAGACTGAGAAGGCTCGATTTTCTCGATCTCTGGATGAACAAACTGCGGACGACCATTAAAAAATCCCAATCGACCAAAAACCAAATAAGATTGACCTGGGATAATTGTTTTTTGTATCCAATTTATTCCTTTAAACCATGTTAGCTCCATGATACCCGACTTGTCCTTTAATTGTGCCACTAAGCGCTTACCCGCACGTTGCCCAATAATTTCTACGTGTAGCACTACACCGGCTACCTGTGCAAAATCTGCTTCTTGTTTTAATTGTGAAATAACACTTACGCTGGTTCGATCAATATGCCTAAAAGGAAAATGATTTAATAAATCTTCATAGGTAAAAATGCCCAGCTCCTTTTTTAGTAAGTCTGCTCTTAAAGGACCCACTCCTTTTAAATATTCTATGGGATTTTTTAAAAATCCATTTACAGCCACGCTGGATTATTTTATAAGTCCGTTGACAAAATTACTTCCCGATACAAAACTTACTAAAAATAAAATCTAGTTGCTCTTCATTGGTAATCTCACCTGTAATTTCTCCGAGGTACCGCAAACATCTTCTTATTTCTAGGGCAATTAAATCACTGGCCAATCCCTCCTCTATTCCCTTTTTTGTATCCGCCAAGGCCAAGGACACTTGCAATAAGGCCTGATAATGACGCTCGTTTGTTACCACAATATTTTCATGTAACAATTGGCCACTCAGCACCTCCTGCACCATGGCTTTTTGAAGTGCGTCCACATTTGTTTTGTCTTTAGCAGCAATGAGGAGCGGAACAATAGGCAACTGAGAAGAATATTCATCCAGTGATGGTGCACTGGCTATATCTATTTTATTCCCGACAAGCAAAAAATGAAACCCCTGTTCTGTTGCTTCCTTAGCCCACTGCTTTACTTGTTCAATAGGATTGGCTACATCAAACAAATAAAGCACCAAATCAGCCGCTCTCATTTTTTCATAGCTTCTTTCAATACCCACTTGCTCAATTTGATCTACCGTATTTGCACGAAGACCTGCCGTATCAATTAGCCTAAATAAAACACCCTCTATATTTATTACTTCTTCTATAGTATCTCTTGTGGTACCGGCAATTTCACTAACAATGGCTCTATTCTCATTCAGTAAACTATTCAGTAAGGTGCTTTTCCCTGCATTAGGTTTACCCACGATGGCAACACTTACTCCATTTTTAATCACATTACCCAACTTAAATGAACGCAGTAAAACTTGTGTGGTGTTAGCAAGACGATTCAACAACTCCTTCAATTGTGTACGATCGGCAAATGTTACATCCTCCTGTGAAAAATCAAGCTCTAACTCCAAGAGTGATGAAAATTGAATGAGCTGCTCGCGGAGTTGTTTCAATTCAGCCGAAAAACCTCCACGCAATCCTTGTAAGGCGGCGCGCTGTGCAGCTTCGGTTCCTGAAGCAATAAGATCAGCAACCGCTTCTGCTTGTGTCAAGTCAAGTTTCCCTTTTAAAAATGCGCGTTGTGTGAATTCACCAGGGCGGGCTAACCGCGCTCCTAATTGAACAATAGCATCAACTACCTGTCTTTGTACAAAGGGTGAGCCATGACAGCTTATCTCTACTACATCTTCTCCCGTGTAAGATCGTGGAGATTTGAAAAGTGTTACTACTACCTCATCCAATACTTTACTACCCAATTGCAACAAGCCAACATGTACCGTATGGCTGGCAAGTGTTGTTACATCCTTGGCGGGAAACAATTGGCCAACTATAGGGAGTGCTTGTTGACCACTTACACGGATTACACCAATGGCTCCCACACCTGGAGGAGTGGCTAAGGCTACTATGGTATCATCCCAACCCGACAATTGATGCATACCACAAAATTAACACAAAGGGATCGGGGGTATAAAAAAATGTCCCCTCACAGGGAGGGGACAAAAGAAATAAATGATAGTAAGGTTAATCAGATTCTACGCGGAACGTAATAGGTTGTTTACGATACGCTTTCACCTGACGGCCATTTTGAATGGCAGGATTCCATTTTGGTCCTTTACGAATTACGCGCATTGCTTCTTCCTCCATTCCATAACCGTGATTGGTTAGTGAGCGAACGTCAGAGATATTCCCCTCCTTGTCCACCACAAACTGCACCACTACTGTATACGTTCCCTCAGGAGAACCATTATCGGTAGCCACCTGTCCATTAGCGTTGCGCTCAAGATACTGACGCCATTTACTGTCTCCACCGGGGAAACTGGCTTCAATCTCTACTTTATCAAAGATTTTATTATCGTCAATTTTTTCTTCAACTATTTGACGACCCTGATCAATGTCTACAGGAGCGGCTAAGCCCTCGTCTTTGATACCTTCCACGTTAACCACATCGATTTTTGCTTCTTTAAGTTCTTCCTGTGGTGGCGGTGGTTTTTCAACTTCCTCATCCTTTTTAATTACCGGTGGAGTGAATTGCTTCATTTCCACCTTAGGAGGCTCCTGTTTTGGGGGCGGTGGAGGTGGTGGCGGGGGTTCTTTTTCCTCCTGCTTTACATCCTGTAAAGTCATTTCATTGATCTTTACTTTGGAATCACCCCTATCACCCAGGGTTTGATTTAGGAAAGAGATCAGCAGGATTGCTCCGGCAATTGAAGCCGTAATAATCAAAGCACGCTTGACTCTTTCATTGTAGGTTTTACGCAAATAGTAGGCACCATATTCTTTATTTCTTCCTTCGAATATGATATCCAGCAAATCTGCGGATAGTATTTTGTTGACTTCCATGCTCGCTGTTTTGTCGTTAACTATTTGATGCCGTTGGATTCTTCTGTCTTCTTAATGAGTTCGTATTCTACATCCGCAATTTTAACCATGGCGTAAGTACGAACCTGATTAATAGTCATCTCATCCAAAATATCTACTGTATTTCGATAGGTAGCATCATCACTAGGTTTAATAATTACCACAAAATCCTTGTCAGCACAATTGCTTACAGGCTTTCCCTCTGCTCTGGCCTTAGCCTCACATTCAGGATCAGGACGCTGGTAATAACGATCCATCACCTCTTTCTTTTTGTTGATGATGATGTCTCTTATTCCTTTGAACGTTGTTTGCTTAAAATTATTACCTGTGGCATCTACCACTAGTTTTCCTTCGTAATAATAAACCTGATCAGCCTTCCCAAGCATGACAGTCAACACAGAAGATTCTTTTACCTCTGTTTGATCCTCTTGCTTCTTAATATCCTTAGGCATGTTCAGGTCTAAGGTGGTGGGCGAGCTCATCGTAGCGGTGAAAACGAAAAAGGTAATCAACAAGAAGCCAAGGTCAACCATGGGAGTCATGTCCACACGGGTAGAAAGTCTTTTTGCTTTCTTGACGCCTGGACCTTTTTTGCCACCCTGTTCCGCACCGGTATCTATACTTGCCATAATTAAGTGTCTTAGTGATTATAATTTATTTCTTGGTTTGCTCCGCCTTAAATAGTTCTGTCCCTGGAGGAACATCGTCAAGGGAAGTAACCAGGTTGTACTTGAACTCCTCATTCTTTTTCAATGCATATACAACAGCAGCAAAAGTGGGATACTTGGAAAGCTCATCACCTTTGATAAGGTAATTAAGCTTTTCACCGGCAAAAGCCGCTTTTGCTTCTTTAATCCACCAGATAAGCTGGTTGTTCAATGTATCTGCAACAGGTATACCGGGTTGTTTGATTTTTGCTTGATCGCGAAAATCAGTAGCCAGCAACTGCTTGAGGTTTGCAAAGTCAACTCCTACCAGAAATGTCTTTCTGAAATTTGCCATTTCAGCAGGACTCAATCCTAGATTTTGACTAGTATTTAATCCTTGAATGATTGCGTCATATTTGGAAAGATCGCGACTAGACAAAACGGTAAAGTACACCTTGTTAGAAGAGTCAATGGTGATCATCACAGCATTATTCTCAGGGAGTTTCTGAGAAAGCACCGAACCAGGTGTAGTAATTTCTACAGGCTCAGGTGGCTTGAATTTGGTGGCCATGATGAAAAAGGAAAGGATCAGAAACGCGATATCCACAAACGGGGTCATATCGGTATCCGTACTTCTCCGGGGTATCTTGGCACTGGGCATGATGAATTAGTTTTTTCGTGAAGAATCAGTTACACATGTTGTTGCTGAGATGCTTACTTATATAAAGAAGCAAAACTTTGTGTCAATGTGAAACCAGATTCATCAATACCGTGTGTGATAGAGTCAATTTTTGTAGTAAATACGTTATAGAGGATTAATGCAATAGCAGAAGTACCGATACCCAATGCCGTATTATATAGGGCCTCAGAGATACCTACCGCCAGGTCAGCAGCTGCACCTCCACCACCTTCTTCACCAAGGGCAGCGAATGAGCGGATCATACCCAATACAGTTCCCAACAGGGCAATCAGGGTACCTACAGAAGTAATGGTAGATAAGAACACCAGGTTCTTTTGCATCATTGGTAATTCTAATGCAGTTGCTTCTTCCACTTCTTTTTGGATAGCAATCACTTTTTGATCTGTAGACATACCGCCTTCAGCAATCATTTCTTTGTAACGACGAAGGCCCGCCTTCATCACATTTCCTACAGAACCGCGTTGCTTATCACATTCAGCGATAGCAGCATCTACGTTTTTACTGGCTAATTGAAATTGCACTTTGCGGATGAAATCTGCAATAGGACCATTTCCTAATGCACGACGGATAGTCAGGTAACGCTCAATAGAGAATACAACTACCATCAAGAACATACCAATCAATAATGGAACGATGATACCACCTTCGTAAATACGATGAAAGGCATCTTTAGGTCCTTTGTGTGAAGGCCAAAATCCACCACTTGAATCGGGTTCAGCAAATCCATCTGCGCTTCCCATCATAAAACGCCAGATTGCATAGCCTGCTAGTGTACAAACTAATGGTGCGAGCCATGAAATAATATTATTATCATGTTTCGCCTGAACGGAAGTTGCCTTTGAAGCAGCTGTTGCAGTTGGTTTAGTCTCTGCCATGGTCGTTGTTTTTTTGTTGAGTTATAGGTGTTTAAATAATTCTTTTTCACCCTTCCCAATGGAAGGAGGGTCAAGTTAAGGAATTTTTGAAAAGGGCAAATTTTTGTGGCAGAAATTCATAATAACTTGATCTGCAAGCCCCAAAAAGTAGGATAAAATGTGGGAAAACTACTCGTATCTCAATGCTTCTATGGGGTTTAACTTACCGGCCTTACGTGCCGGGTAGATACCAGCAGCTAATCCCACACCGGTGCAGATCACTATCCCGTAAAAAACCCAGTTCCAGGGTACCACAAACCCGGTATTGAGCACATAGGAGAACAGGTTGCCAACGGCAACACCCAGAATAATCCCAAAAAAGGCACCCAGTATACTAATAATGATCGCTTCTAATAAAAATTGGCGGCTGACGGATTTGCGTTTACCCCCAATGGCTTTGATTAACCCTACTTCACGCGTTCGCTCTGATACAGAAACCAACATGATATTCATCAGTCCAATGGCCGCACCAATCAACGTGATAAGACCAATCACGGTTGCAGAAATGGTTAAAAATCCAAGACTGTTCATTGCTTTTTCCGCTACACTATCTGCACGATCCAATACAAAATTACTTTGCTCTGTAGTGCTCAATCTACGTATGGATCTAAATAATGCCTCCGCTTCGCCCATGGCAGCAGGCACTTGATTGATATCAGTTGCCTGAATAGCTATATTGTAAGAGCCTCCTGAATTAAAATTTCGCTCCATATTGGTGTAGCTGGTCAACACTACATTATCCCGGCTAAATCCAAATGAAGAACCTCTACTCTCCAGCACCCCTAACACGCGATAAGGTATGGAGTTAATACGTATAATTTTATTCACGGCCCCCTGAAGACCTTGTTTAAACAACTTATTGGCTACATCGTACCCCAACAAACAAACATTGCGAGCGGATTGAATATCCAATCGATTGAAATTTCGTCCAACCTCTACGGCAAAGCCATTCAAAGCCAGGTAATTTTCGTCTCCCCCCAGCAAAAAGATATTGGGACTTGTTTTTCGAGTCTCGTATGATATGATGCTGTTTCGTCCACCACTAATCCCAATTCCAATAGTGGCAGGAAATTGGAAACTATCCACAAACATCGCTGCTTGCTTAATGGTAATTTTTTTGTCCAAGTTGGAAGTACGTTCCTTGCGTTGTCCTTTTTGGGTGACTTTCATTTCGGAGTTGTTACCCCCGCCCTGCCCAAATCTGATATTCCGTTGCTTGTAACGGATGGTAAAGCCATTTGCCCCCATGGTAGAGAAGCTCTCCGTCAGTTTTTGATTCATAGCCTGAATAGCTGTGATAATTCCAATGAGCGCCATAATTCCAAAAGCAATAATGGCAACAGTAAGACCCGTTCGAAGTCTGTTACCACGAATGGTTCTGAATGCGAGTGAGAAAATATCAGCAAACTGCATCATAGAGGGGTGAAGGTACTACCCGAACTACTCCACACAAAGAAAAGCTTGATGAACGGCTTGTTGAGACCATTAAAAATAGAGAAGCCCTAGGATGGCCTCCGGCAATATTCCCAATAGCACTACAATTAATGCCGTGATGAGTAATAAAATGGAGAATGCTTTTGGAAATTCAGGTGAGATCGATTGTGTATTGTCACGGAAATACATGGCTTGTATTACCCGGAAATAATAGAAGACAGATATCACAGCCATGATTACAGCTACAATGGCCAACCAAAGTTGGTAAGCAAGCGCTGCTTTAATCATGAAAAGTTTGGCCAGGAACCCCCCGGTAAGGGGGATACCCGCAAGGGAAAGAAAGAAAATAGCAAGTGAAGCTGCCACCAATGGTTGCTTTTTTGCAAGACCATTAAATCCTTCAAATGCATAATCCTGCATGTACGTTAGTACAGCAAATATGCCAATGGTTGCCAGCGAATAAGAAGCTGCATATAATAACAATCCTTCTTTACTATCTCCATTGATTGCGTAGACAGCCAACAACATAAATCCTGCTTGTGCAATACTTGAATACGCAAGCATTCGCTTTACACTTTGTTGAAAAACGGCGGTAAGGTTTCCAATGAGTAGTGTAATTACCACAAAACCTGCTACCCAAGGCTGCCATATCGAGAATTGGAGACTGAAAGTATCTTCAAAAAGACGAACAAACGCTGCAAACAAAGCCACTTTAACAATAGTAGCCATGAAAGAGGTAAAAACGGTAGGTGCCCCATCATAGACATCTGGCGTCCAAAAGTGAAAGGGAGCTACAGAAACTTTGAAAGACATGGCAAATAATAACAACAAGAGCCCTGCAAGTTGAAGCGAAGACCCCACTACGGTAGGGTCTACTGAAACTGTGGCAGTGAAATTACCACGTGCCCCATAGAAGAAAGCAATCCCTAGCAAGAGTAACCCCGTTGAGAAAGATCCCAACAAAAAGTATTTCAATGCCGCCTCATTACTCTTTAAGTTTCGTTTATCACTTCCGGTGAGAATGTATAAAGGAATTGAAATCACTTCAATACCCAAGAATAAGATTAATAAAGAGGCGTACCCCGTTACCATAAAAAGTCCAGCACAGATGAAAAACAATAAAGCGAGGTAATCCGCATAATGGGGGCCTACTTTCTCCATGGCGTTTCCACTAAGTAACAGGTAAAAGAAAAGTGAGGCCAACATAATTGCATTCATCACTAACGCATATCGATCAAACCGAAGCATTCCCTTCACATCAATTTCAAAAAGCAACCATCCATTGAGTTCTGCCAAATTGAGCGCAAATAAAGTCGCTAATCCAGCCAAGGCTAATGCATGTATATAGGATCTGTTTTTAATAAAAACACTGCTGAGCATTAATAAGACTCCCAGGATTGCAGATACAAGTAAAGCGTTCATAGAGGATGCTTAGGATTTGCGGAATAAGGAGGTGATATCAGTTTGATCAAATAATTCTTTAGAGAATGCAGCTGTCATATCTATGAGGGGTTGCGGATAGATACCAAAGAAAAGTATCAATCCCACTATCACAACAAGTGCCCCAACTTCATGCGTCGCTAAAGAAATGGGTGCTGGAGAAGTGGCACTGGGTTGGCCATAAAAAATAGCACGAATCATTCGAAGCGTATAAACAGCAGCGAAAATGATGCCCAACCCTCCAACTACTGCAAATACCCAATAATAATTTGAAGGGGTGGCTAAAATACCATTGAAAAGAAGAAACTCACCCACAAAAGCATTGGTAAGCGGCAATGCAATGTTAGCAAGGGCAATAATTACAAAGAATATGGTAAGCGTGGGTGAATGTTGTGCAATACCACCCAATGAATCTAGAGAGCGTGTTCCTGTTTTACGTTCAATAATATCCGCAAGCACCCACATGCCAAGAATATTGATCCCATGTGTAAACAATTGAATTAATAATCCTTGGTAAGCCATCTGATTCAAGGCAAAGGCACCTGCTGCTATTAATCCAATGTGCGCTATAGAGGAGTACGCAATCAAACGCTTGAGATCAACTTGCTGCATGGCTAAAAAAGAAGCATACACAATTCCTGCCACAGCTAATGACATCACCACATCACCCCACATGTAGGAGGCAATGGGGAATAGCGGTAACAACCAACGCAACAAACCCAATATTCCCATTTTTACCATCACCGCACTTAAAATAGAAGTAACGGGTGTTGGAGATTCTTCGTATGTGTCCGGCTGCCAAGTGTGAAAAGGGAAAACGGGAAGTTTGATGGCAAATGCAATAAAAAAAAGCCAGAATAGCCAGGACTGCTGCTCATTGGTCAAACGTATTCTCCTAATACTTTCTATGGCAAATGAATGATCGGCTGTTTTTGATTGTAAGTATAAGATGCCAATCAACATAAATACCGAACCCAAAAAAGTATAAATAAAAAATTTAAATGTTACTGGAATTCTTCTGGCACCACCCCACTGAGAAGCTAAAAAATACATGGGAATCAATGCCAACTCCCAAAAGAAGTAAAATAATAGGGAGTCCATGGCTAAAAAAACACCCAACATACCCACTTGCGCCAATAACAACCATGCAAAAAATGCAGCAGGCCTCTCAATAGTTCTTCCTTTCAAATACCAGAATAGAATAAAATAAGCGGTAGTAGTTAGCAAACTGAGTATTGTTCCCAAGCCATCCATCCGTAAGGAAAGTGAACTGCCTAATGTGGTTAGCCAGGGTGCAGTGAAAGAAAGCATTTCGGGTGTATTCCAATAAAATAAGCTGGCACCCATCACTAGCAATGAAACAATGGATAGCCGAAGGGCCGCAGCAGCTACAAAGCGATGATCCCCTTTATATAAAAAGAGGAAACAAGCACCAATCAACGGAATCAAGAGTAATAATAGAACAACCATATTTTTTGCGTCTTACGCTTTTACTTTCTAATAAAAAATTGAACTAACAGCACCACTACCATAGCCATCACCATTAACAATACATAGCTACCAATCTGCCCACTCTGTAAAAATCGAATTTGTCTGCCGGCTAATTGAACCGTTTTGCCTACCCCATTGACCAATGCATCAATAATTCGAGGCTCAACCCATTCTTTTAATATTCGGCCCAGGTAAAAAATGGGTTGAACGATAACTCGATCATAGAGTTGATCTACATACCACTTATTCTCAAAAAACCGTAAAATACCTCTTGATTCAGTTGCTCTATAATGACGAAACAAAAACCAAGCAAACCCTATTGTAAGTAAGACCCCTCCCACTGAGAGTGACATCAACAACCATTCAGTAGCATGTGAAACCTCATGTGTGGTTGATCCTAACACCGGAGCTAAGAAATTACCCAACCAGTCTGCATCCTGTAATAGAACAGCGGGAATTCCAATCCATCCACCCGCTACGGATAGTATAGCAAGTATCACTAGCGGAATTGTCATTAAAGCAGGACTCTCATGCAAATGGGCTTGTTGCTCGGGAGTACCGCGAAAGGAACCATGAAAGGTCAAGAACAACAAACGAAACATATAGAATGCAGTTAGAAATGCAGTAAACAAGGCAATTCCATATTGTAAAGGCTGATGCAAAAAGGCACTTAACAAAATAGCATCCTTGGAAAAGAACCCGCTTAAGGGAGGAAGCCCTGCAATTGCTAAACAGCCAATTAGGAATGTAGCATACGTAATTTTTAGCTTGCCGGAGAGTCCGCCCATCTTGCGTATATCTTGTTCGCCACCCATGGCATGTATTACACTTCCACTACCTAAGAAAAGAAGGGCTTTGAAAAAAGCATGCGTGAGTACATGAAATACAGCTGCGATATAGGCACCGCTTCCGAGTGCTAAAAACATAAAACCCAATTGACTTACGGTAGAGTAAGCCAATACTTTTTTAATATCATACTGTCTTAATGCGATTGTAGCGGCTAAGAAAGCAGTGGCCAAACCAATCCAGCTAATGATAGAAAGCGTAAGTGGTGCAAGCGAATAAATAATATTACTACGCGCAATCATGTATATACCTGCCGTAACCATGGTTGCAGCGTGAATCAGTGCAGAAACCGGTGTAGGACCCGCCATGGCATCAGGCAACCAAGTATATAAGGGAAGCTGCGCGCTCTTACCGGTAGCCCCTATAAATAATAGTAAGGTCACAATAGTAATGTCCGTAACGGAGAACTTACTCGTTCCCTGGTTAGCTTGTATAAAGTCAAAAACTTCCTGAAAGGAGGCAGAACCAGTTTTAATAATCAACCAAAAAATAGCCAATAGAAAAGCCAAATCGCCAATACGATTCATGATAAAAGCTTTATTGGCCGCCTTTGTATACTGCTGATTCTTAATCCAAAATCCAATAAGCAAGTACGAACAAAGGCCAACACCCTCCCAACCAATAAATAACACCACATAATTACTGCCAAGTACCAGCAGTAGCATGGAAAACACAAATAAGTTCAAATAAGAAAAATAGCGCGCAAAGGAAGTGGAGGACTCCTCGTGCATGTAAGAAATAGAGTACACATGAATCAGAAACCCAATGCCGGTAATAATGAGTAGAAATAAAGAGGAAAGGGCATCTATTTGAAAGGCAAAAGGGATACGTAATCCCTCCATTCGAATAAAATCAAAATAGGAGATTACTTCACCCTGACCGGCCTTTACAGCTTGGAATATAAATAGACTAATCAGAAAAGAACCTAAGATAGTACCGGCTCCAATCAATCCTGACCATTGCTTAGAGAGCCAATTACGCCCTAGCCCATTGATTAAAAATCCTATCAAGGGCAGTAAGGGAATTAAAAAAGCAAGTTGAAAAGAGGATTGCATAATAAGCGTTCAGTTTGATCAGTGTTTCAATCGGTTTAAGAAATTAATATCCACCGAGTGAATATTTCTATATAACATAACAATAATTGCCAGCCCTACACTCACTTCTGCTGCAGCTACCACCATTATAAAAAAAACAAAAAGTTGACCATCAATACCTGGATTAGCAATGGGGATAGCAGCGGCGGCAGCCTGGTTGTAGTGCATTTTTGAAAACGCCACCAATAACAAGTTAACTGCATTCAACATTAATTCAATACACATGAAAATGATGATAGCATTTCTCCTTGTTAATACACCAACTACCCCGATGGAGAAAAGAGCAATGGCTAAGAATAAATAATAATTGATTGGCATGTTGTTCTTATTAATCTTTTTTACCAATTAATACGGCTCCTACCATAGCACTTAAAAACAAAATGCTACTCAACTCAAATGGAATTACATACGTGGAGAATAATTCTTGGCCCAACGTTTTGATCAAGCCGGTATGGCCCTCCAGCAATAAGGATTGTTGTGATTTTAATTCCGTGTCTTTCAGTGCTGCCACTAAAACCAACAATAGCGCACCACCACTTACTCCGCCAGCTAATTGCAACCAGCGATGCCGCGCAGGCTCGCTTTCCTTATTTAAATTCATCAACATGATTACAAATAAAAATAGTACCATAATGGCCCCTGCATAAACAATGATGTTAACCACGGCCAGGAATTGGGCATTTAAAAGAATATAGTGACCGGAAATAGCAAAAAAAGTAACAATAAGCCAGATTACACTATGAATAGGATTACGGCTGGTCACCACCATGAGTGCACTAAATAATGCGGCTACTGACAGCACCCAAAATAAAATAGCGGATATACTCATGCTATAGGTGGGTTTGCGTTTTTAGTAGAAGGTTGACGATCTCCAAGTGCCTGATGGTAAGCCTCGGGTTGTTCAATAGGGTGAGGAATTAATAACTCCTGTTTACCGTAGATAAATCCTTTGCGAGCGTAGTTGGCAGGTGCAAAAGTTTGCGACAAATAAATAGCGTCTTTGGGGCAGGCCTCTTCACAAAGTCCACAGAAAATACAACGCAGCATGTTGATCTCGTATTTAGCTGCATATTTTTCCTCGCGATATAATTTTTCCTCACCAGGCAATCTTTCTGCGGCCTCCATTGTAATAGCTTCTGCTGGACAAGCTACTGCGCAAAGTCCACAAGCCGTACAATTTTCACGACCCTCCGCATCCCGATTCAATACATGTAAGCCCCTGAACACAGGTGAAAAAGGACGCTTTTCCTCGGGATACTGAATAGTGGCTTTTTTGAGGAACATGTGCTTAAGGGTAATACCCATTCCCTTAATTATATTCCACAGATACAAACTTTCCAGGAAAGTCATGGGACTGCGGTCTACCGGTTTTGCTCGTTGTGTGAGTTGCATAGTCAGTTACACATTTCAGTTTATGATTTAAGCCATAATAAAATGGCTGCACTCAATACCATATTAAAAAGTGCCAGCGGAATTAGTTTACGCCAGCCCAGGTTCATTAGTTGATCGTAGCGGAAACGAGGAATGGTCCAGCGTATCCAAATAAATACAAATAGCAAAAAGCTAACCTTTGCCATCATTACACTAAAGCTGATCAATGAATACAACCAGGGCTCAAGTCCCCAATTAGCTTCGTTGACAAATGGAATATCATAGCCACCTAAAAACAAAGTAGCCATCACCGCGCTACTGACAAACATATTGATGTACTCTGCAAAGAGGTAAAATCCCAACTTCATTGAGGAGTACTCCTGATGGTAACCAAAGTTTAACTCGTTCTCTGCCTCCGGTAAATCAAAGGGAGTGCGATTACATTCTGCCAATGCACAAATAAAAAATATCAAAAATCCAAGTGGCTGATAAACTATATTCCAACCATTGGCCATTTGATAGGAAACTATTTCACTCATCTTAAGCGAACCAGTCATAAATAGAACTGCAATCAACGCTAAACTCATGGGCAATTCATATGATACCATCTGAGAAGCACCGCGTATGGCAGCCAATAACGAAAACTTATTATTAGAGGCCCAACCTCCGATCATAATGCCATAAACTCCTACACTAACCACACTGAATACAATCAGAATTCCCATATCCACATCAGCAACTTGCAACGAAATAGATCCAGCAGCAGTGAGTACCGGGGCGCCCCAAGGAATTACGGTGCTGGTCACCAAGGCAACAATCATAGCAAGTGCCGGACCCAGTAAAAACAAGAAACGATTAGAAGAAACTGGAGTGATTTCCTCCTTAAAAAATAATTTACCGCCATCCGCTAGTGGTTGCAAAATACCAAAAGGACCCGCACGATTCGGGCCGTGACGATCCTGCATCCACCCTGCAATTTTTCTTTCTGCCAACGTGGTATACATCGCAATAAAAAAGGACAGCCCAATGATAGAGGCAATCAAAAAGACCTTCTCCAGTATAAACCATAATGTAACAGCAGCTATCACCATTATTCTGATTTAGTTGATTCGTTTTTAAAATTAGCGCTGGTGGCCGCACCGGGCAGCTGACTTAATTCCAGTTTGTTCACTTCGCTTACATCATGAATATCCATAAGTAAGCGAGGATTGAGTCCACTCATAACCTCTTGAATAGTCTCCTTAGGTTTTTGCATACCCAGATAATGTCCCTGAGAAATTACAGAGTGTCGATTTACCGTGGTAGGCCCCTCAATCACCCAATCAGTTGCTGCTTTCTTTTCAAAACGGCAGGTATTACAAATCCAGCCTGGCTTGCCCTCATAGGATTGCACCTCTCCCCACTCATCTTTACGTGCAGTAACGCGCAATACTTCGTCCCCACGTTGCCACAACGTAACCTTACCGCAACAATCAGGACAATCACGATGTGCATCCACTGGCTTGGTAAACCAAACTCGGTTTTTGAAACGGAAAGTTTTATCAGTTAACGCTCCTACCGGGCATACATCAATCATATTGCCACTGAAATTATTATCAATGGCTTTAGAGATATGTGTAGAAATATTTGCGTGATCACCGCGATCCAGTATACCATGTACGCGATTATCAGTTAGTTGATCTGCTACATAAGTACAGCGGTAACATAGAATACAACGGTTCATATGCAGCTGTATCGTAGGTCCAATATCTTCTTTTTCAAAAGTTCTGCGGTCAAATTGGTAACGAGTGCCCTCTTTACCATGTTCATATCCCAGATCTTGTAAATGACATTCCCCCGCCTGATCACAAACCGGACAATCCAGCGGGTGATTGAGCAATAAGAATTCAACAACACCAGCGCGAGCCTCTTGTACTCTTTCGCTTGTAATATTTTTTACAACCATGCCATCCATCACCGTTGTTCGACAGCTGGCTACTAACTTAGGCATCGGACGAGGATCAGCAGCAGAACCAGCCGCTACTTCCACCAAACAAGTTCTACACTTACCACCACTGCCTTCCAACTTGCTATAATAACACATAGCTGGCGGTGTAACATCACCACCAATTTGACGAGCTGCATTGAGTATAGTTGTGCCAGCAGGAACCTCAACCGTGATATTGTCAATGGTTACCTTTAGTGGAGCCGGTGTTTTTTTTATTTCGTCTGCCATAATCAATTTCTTTTTTATTCTACCATCAAGCCACAGGTGCAAGCAAAGGATCCGCATAGTGCGCTAATCCATAATTACGTTTTTGCGCTTCTTCCGGATGTGTAACATGCCATTCAAATTCATCTCTAAAATGACGAATCGCAGCAGCTACAGGCCAGGCAGCTGCATCGCCCAATGGGCAGATGGTGTTTCCTTCAATTTTTCGTTGGATATCCCAGAGCAAATCGATATCACTGGAACGTCCTTTACCTGTTTCAAGATTCCAAAGAATTTTTTCCATCCAACCAGTGCCCTCTCGGCAAGGGGAACACTGTCCACAGCTTTCATGTCTGTAAAAACGCGCAAGTGTGTAGGTATGACGAACCACACACTGACTATCATCCATTACAATAAAACCACCGGAACCCATCATGGATCCAGAAGCAAATCCTCCGTCAGCCAAACTCTCATAGTTCATCATACGTGTTTCACCTTTGGCTGTTTTCAACAATAAGTTGGCGGGAAGAATAGGAACGGAAGAACCGCCCGGAATACAAGCTTTCAATTTTTTCCCTTGCGGAATACCCCCACAATATTCATCACTAAAAATAAATTCTTCCACCGAAATGGTCATATCAATTTCATAAACACCTGGCTTGTTAATATTACCGCATGCAGAGATGAGTTTAGTACCGGTAGATTTACCAACTCCAATTTTTGCATACTCCTCACCACCCTCGTTAATAATGGGCACTAAGGCAGCAATAGTTTCTACATTGTTGACTACAGTAGGACAACCCCACAACCCCTTTACAGCAGGGAAAGGAGGCTTGATGCGTGGATTGCCACGTTTACCTTCCAATGATTCCAATAAGGCCGTTTCCTCTCCACAGATATAGGCACCTGCACCACGTTGCACATAGATATCGCAATCAAATCCGCTACCTAAAATATTTTTTCCTAGCCAGCCATGTTGACGAGCTTCTTCAATAGCCTGCTCAAGAATATGGGTGATCCAGGCATATTCACCGCGTATATAGATATAAGATCGGTTTGATCCTAACGCATAAGAAGAAGTAATCATTCCTTCAATCAATAAATGTGGAATGAACTCCATCAAATAACGATCCTTAAAAGTACCAGGCTCGGATTCATCTGCATTCACCACCAGATAACGGGGAACACCTGTTGGCTTAGCTAAAAAACTCCATTTCATTCCAGTAGGGAAACCCGCTCCACCTCTACCCCGCAATCCACTTTTTTTAACCTCTTCAGTTACCTGATCCGGTGATAGCGTTTTAAGCGCTTTCTCCACACTACGATAACCTCCCTGTTTTCGATAAACCTCGTAAGAGCGGATATTTTCGACCTGTGCTTTTTCTAATAATAATTTTCTTCCCATTCGTTAATTCAATTTAGTGCGGCTGATTTTGCATAACAAGATTCGATCAGCGCATCAATTTTTTCTTTAGTCAAATGCTCTTTGTAATGTTCTCCCAATTGTAACATCGGCGCATAACCACAGGCGCCTAAACACTCCACTGTTTTCAACGTAAACTGACCATCTTTTGTGGTTTCACCAGGACCAATACCCAACCGCTCATAGATATATTCCACAATCGAATCACTTCCATTGAGCATGCAGGGACCTGTTTGGCATACTTCCAGCAAGTTTTTTCCAACCGGAGAGAGATTGAACATAGAATAAAAAGAAGCCACCTCGTACACTTCAATAGGCTTCAATTGCAATAAGGAAGCAACATAGTCCATCACCTCCGTACTTAACCAACCTCCAAATGTGTCTTGGGCTAAATGCAAAATAGGAATGAGGGCACTTTTTTCACGTCCCTCAGGATAACGACTAATCAGCCGCTGTACTTCCTGTAATTGCTCGCTTGTAAAACTTAGTTTCATCTTTATACTTTAAGCATCCATTTCTCCAGCTATCAAATTCAAACTACTCATGGTCATGATGGCATCACTCAACATAGATCCTTTTACTAATTCCTCATACGCCTGATAATAAATAAAACAAGGACGGCGGAAATGTAATCGATAGGGCGAACGACCACCGTCACTGATCAAGTAAAATCCTAACTCACCGTTACCCGCTTCAATCGAGTGATAAACTTCGCCAACAGGAATTTCAGTTTCGCCCATAATAATTTTAAAATGGTAGATCAGTGCCTCCATTTTAGTATACACATCTTTTTTCTCAGGAAGATAATAGGCAGGTGTATCTGCATGATATACTTCCGCCTCAGCGCCTTTGAAAGCTTGAATTTTCTGATACGCCTGTTCTAGGATGGACAAGCTTTGCCACATTTCTTGCTCACGAACCAACCAACGATCGTAGCAATCTCCGGTAGAACCAACAGGAATTATAAAATTGAAATCCTGATAGCTGGCGTAAGGATTTTGCACACGTACATCATAATCGACGCCAGCCGCGCGCAAATTGGGTCCGGTAAATCCATAATTCAACGCACGCGCAGCTGAAATACCACCCACTCCCATCGTGCGGTCCATAAAAATTCTGTTCCGCTGGAACATGTTTTCAAACTCCTTCAATGCTCGTGGATATTCTGCTAAAAATTTTTCTAACTTTTGGAAAGCTTTATCTGTAAAGTTTCTTTCAAAACCACCAATACGACCCATGTTAGTGGTTAAACGCGCTCCACAAACTTCTTCATAGATCTCATAAATCAACTCCCGAAACTGCATCACATACAAGAAGCCGGTATACGCACCTGCATCCACGCCCATAATTGAGTTACAAATCAAGTGGTCAGCAATACGAGCCAGCTCCATCATAATCACACGCAAATAATCCACCCGCTTTGGTGTTTGCACACCCAATAACTTTTCACAAGTCATATGCCAACCCATATTATTGAGCGGAGCAGAGCAATAATTCAAACGATCGGTAAGTGTAGTGATTTGGGCAAGGGGACGTCTTTCCGCTAACTTTTCAAAAGCACGATGGATGTAGCCAATGGTTTGGTCAGCCGAAACAATTCTTTCTCCATCCAGCTCTAAGATATTTTGCATGACCCCGTGAGTGGCCGGATGCGTTGGCCCCAGGTTGAGCGTGGTAGTGGTTTTCTCAATGGAGCCCTCGGGTAATTTGATATGCTGTTCACTCATATACTATCGCGTCAATCAGTTTATTTTATAGTTCCCCCTCTTCCAAACATTTCGTCGTCTTTATCAATACGGGTCTGATCCTCCAATGGAAATTCTTTACGTAAAGGGAAATAATCCATTTCGTCAACGTTGAGAATTCGCTTTAAGTTGGGATGCCCTACAAACAATATTCCAAAGAAATCATAGGTCTCTCGCTCCATCCAATTAGCCGCTGAAAATAAGCCGGTTGCGGTATACACTTCAGGCTGCTCAATGGGAGCAAATATTTTAAAACGAATTCTTACGTTTTCTTTGAGGCTATGCAAATGATATACAACAGCCAACTCACTCCCTTTTTGAGATGGATAATGAACCCCCGTCAAATCAGTTAAAAACTGAAACTGCAGAGCAGCATCATCATAAAGAAAGTTGAGCACTTTTAGATTTAACTCCCGGGGAGCCGTAATCTCAAGTAGGCCATAACTGTCAACAACAGCTGATACACTTTCGCCAAATTTTTCCTGAATACGTTGTTGTATGTTTAGAGTAGTTAAAGCCATACGATGAAAATCATTTATTGGATTCCGTAACTATTTAGAAGTGCTTTATACTCTTCACCATTTCTTCTGCGAAGACTTTCTTTTCCCACCAAATCCTGTATACGTAGCACCCCGTCTATAATTGCTTCCGGGCGAGGAGGACAACCTGGAACATACACATCCACAGGTACTACTTGATCAATACCTTGCAATACACTGTAGGTATCAAAAATTCCACCACTACTAGCACAAGCTCCCACCGCAATAACCCAACGCGGCTCTGCCATTTGCAAATAAACCTGTCTAACAACTGGTCCCATTTTTTTTGCAATGGTTCCCATTACCATCAACAAATCACATTGACGGGGTGAAAATCCCACGCGCTCAGATCCGAATCGAGCCAAATCATAATGCGAACCCATAGTAGCCATGAACTCAATGCCGCAGCAAGAAGTGGCAAAGGGTAAAGGCCAAATAGAATTTTTTCGGGCCATACCAATTACACTATCCAAAGAGGTTGCAAAAAATCCTTCCCCCTGATGTCCATCAGGCAAAGGCGCCACACTGATATCTTTTTCGAGCGGCTTTTGAATTAAATTGTAAGAAACCGGACGACTCATATTCAACACTTTTTATTTTAACAAGTAAGGAGGCGATCAGTTGAATACAAAAACGTTAATCTTCCCAATTCAACGCACCCTTCTTGACGATGTATAAAAAACCACAAAGGAAAAAGCCAACAAACAACAAAACTGCCCAAAAACCAGACCATCCCAAGCCTTGAATATTTACTGCGTAGGGGTAAAAGAAAATTACCTCCACATCAAAGAGTACAAATAAAATGGCAGTCAAAAAGTATTTGATTGCCATGGGCTGTCGGGCATCACCATGAGATTCGATACCACTCGTGAAGTTTTGAAGTTTGTCAGACGTTTTGCGACTGGGACCCAATAGATGCGTCAACACCATCAAAAAAACAACCAGTCCCACCGCTATCAGAACCTGTAAGGCAAGGGGCAAATAAGTGGTTGCACTCGACGAAGTAGCACCAGCTTGAAGCAAATAAAACATAGCCCTTTTTTATTGGCCGCAAAGTTAGGGTGAGGGCAGGAGAAAACCTTATGTTTTCAGCGGTCAGGGCGTATTTCCAGTAGGCTTTGCCGGCTGGTTGGCTGGAACCGTATCTTTTGGAGATTCGGGCTTGTTGGCAGGTGCCTTTTCCAGGACAGAAATATTCTGTTGAATGGCCGCATTGGAAGGATCCAATGATAACATTCGACGCAAATATTGAAGTGCTTTTTCTTTATCCTTGAGGATATTAGCACTGTAAGCGGCCAGGTAGCCAGCCACCCCAATAATGGTCTTCTTGTTTTTTACCGTATCACGTTCCAGAATTTCCAGGTATTTGATAGCCCAAGGCACAGCAGATCCTTTCTCCATTGCTGTATCCACCGCTCGTTGAATATTATATTGCATCATATATCCAAACGGTTCGTCAGGATACTTGGTAACATAAATTGAGAAAATACTATCAGCACGCAGGTAATCCTTTCCTTGGTAAAAAGCAAAACCAGCATCAAAGTAATCACGATTACTAGGCGTAGGTTTTACTTTTATGATCTCCGTACGAAGGACCCCTTCCAGTACTCTGCTAAGACTATCTCCTTTTGTCTTGAATCGGTCAGCTCCTTTCTTTAAAAGATCAACTTTGAGGTTATACAACGTATCAACACGGGTGGCGCGCAGGTAGGTGGCTGAAATTTCCTCTGGCGTTCCTCCGGTTTTATCCAAAATATCAGCACGTAATTGATAATCATAGAGGATTACGGCATCACTTTCCTCACCAGTTTTACCAAAAAAACTATCACTGTACTTTTTTGCATTGGCAAATGAAGTAGTAGCCCCATCAGTATTACCCTGTTTTTGTAAGGTATCCCCTACTTGGAAATAAGCATCGGACAACAACCGAAAAACGCGTGGTTTAGTATTATCCCCGAGTGCCGCTAAGACTGACTCCGCTTTTGTAATGGCACAATTGAAATCACCACGAGCCCAACACAATTGAGAGTAAAGAAATTCGTCCTGGATATCTTTTTCAGGTTGTTTAGTAGCAATGAATTTTTTTAGTTGTTCCTCTGCAGTAGCATAGTCCCTGCGATAGAAATAGTAATAAAACAGTTCGTAATAAGCCGGCGTAAAATTGGGATCCTTTTGCACACACTCATTGAGATATTGGGATACCATTTCCCAGTTTTTTTGAGAATCAAACAAGCGAGCTAAGCGATAACTTGCAAAGGCGTAATTAGGGTTGAGCTTGAGCGCCTCCTGATAATTTTTAAAGGCTTCGCCCCCACCTTCGCCAGGTCTTGCTTTACGAATAGCATTTCCTTGTAGCAGATACAATTCAGCATTTTTTTCGCCTTTTTCAATTTGCGCATTGATTTTTGCAATGATGGTTTCTAAATCATGAAACGGTGCATCTGTATTTGCACGTGCAATGGCAATTAGTATATCTGCATTATCCCCTTTGCGGGTCCGTGTTTGCGTTAAGGCAGATTCAAATTTCTGACGAGCCTCGTTGATTTTATTTTCATACAAGTCAGCCTGCCCTGCCCCAACTTGTACAAGCGGGGAAGCAGCGGCTGTTTGCATCGCTTTATCATACCAAGCCCTGGCTACAGCAGGTTTGCGGGCTGAATCTAACTCAAGACTGATGGCTGATTGACCACCCCAATACAATGCTTCCGCATCTGCTGGATTATTCTTCAATAATTGCTGAAAAACTGTATTGGCTAATTGATAACGCTGTGCAAAAAAATGCGCTTTACCTTCTTGGATAGTTTGAGCACCCACAACAAAACCATTCAGTGCAACACACAAAAACAAAACAAGGACACGATTCATCATAAACTTTTTACATTAAAAGGGTTGTAAATATAATGGAATTACTCGTTGAGTTTAACGGGGCGTATACCCAGTCTTTTTTGCGCAGGCGCCAAATAGGCTCTTCTAAAAATAAGCTGCCCCAATTCTCCGCTGGCAAAATGCGCAAAGCCCGTAGCCAATCCCCGGTGTTTCTCTTTGAGCACATAAACCAAATCCCGAACCATCGGGTAGCGTTTTGCATAAATATTGGCCTGGTATGCTTTAACATAAGCTCCTTTTTTATCGGTGCTTTCCAAGTGTGCTACTTTTACTTTTTTAAGGAAACTCATCTGCAAGGAATCCTCCGGGTTACCCACCCAACCTACCCCTACAAATCCAACGACACCCTGGTTCTTGGCCACATAATCAACCACTCCTTCACTACTTCTGGCCGCCATAGCACCCGGAGTCAGTGAGTCTCCTTTTAATACTGAATCTACAATAAATCGGACCGTGCTGGTAGCTTTTACTCCATCAAAAACGGGAATTAACTTTTTCTTGTACTTCCCCATGAGAATCTCTTTTATCTCTTGCATGGAAAAAATTGTATCGGGAGAGTTTGGATGAACAATTACTGCAATTGCATCGCGAGCTACTACTAAACTCCGCGCATTGAGTCGGAGCGAGTCAGCTAAAAGAGCCTTTTCCTCAGTAGACAACCGACGCGTTACAAATAGCAGGCGTACACTATCGCTGAGTGCATCTCGTAAACAATCTGCCTCGGTTTTATACACTACTTCGATTTTTGTTTGTGGATGATTGGATTGGTACACTTGTACCAGTTCGTCCATAACTGGTTTAAAAGTTTCATCTATTGAAATGCTAATCTGTCCCCGATCTGGTGTGTCAGGTAGTTGATTTCGTTGTTCTTCATAGGAGGTGCATCCCACCCCAACAACCAACAAGAAGAAAAAACAAACAATATTTTTATTGCTCATGTGAAGATATTGAAGACGAACGGGTGTGTAGATATCCCCGATAGACACGCCATCCGCCATAGAGTAAACAAACAATCCCAAACAATTTATCCAGTTGGTCTGGTGGATAGCGTTGATTAAAATCCAACACAAACCAAGAACGAAGCAAAAAGAATAAACCAGCACCAAGTATTACCACTCCCATGCCCACATCTCGAAGCAGGAGTAATTGCTTTTGCTGTTTATTCCGTTCTTTTTGAAAATCGATACGCATGGTGGCAAATTAGACAAATTTTGGCTCCAGTAGAATGACCAATACGTTAAGAGAGCTAACTATATTTGCATGGATGAGAATTCTAATGGTTTGCCTGGGTAATATTTGCAGAAGTCCACTGGCTGAAGGTATCCTCCAAGAGAAGGTAAAAAAAGCCGGACTCAACTGGGTGATTGACAGTGCCGGTACCAACCATTATCACACAGGTGACCCGCCACATCCCCTCTCACAAAAGGTTGCATTAGAAAATGGGGTTGACATCACACACCAGCGAGCCAGAAGGTTTACCACAGAGGACTTAACTCAGTTTGATAAAATCTATGCCCTTGCAGGTGATGTGTTGAACGATATTCAAAGAATTACGGGTGATAAATTCGACAATTCAAAGGTAGATTTGCTGCTTAATGAGCAATACCCGGGTAAAAACCTAGACGTACCTGATCCATACTATGGGGGGGAGCCTGACTTCCATGAAGTTTATGCTTTATTGGATGAAGTTTGTGATCAGCTAATTTTAAAGTACCAAACCAACCCTAACGCCGCTAAATAAAATGTCAAAGCCCAGCCTTCCATCAGGAACCAGAGATTTTAGCGCAGATGTTGTCCGAAAAAGACGCTTTATACTGGATACCATTCGTACTGTTTTTGAGTGCTACGGATTTGAGCCACTCGAAACACCAGCTATGGAAAACCTGGACACCCTATTGGGCAAATATGGCGAAGAGGGTGATAAACTAATTTTTAAAATTCTTAATAACGGGTTAGATAATCCGGAGAAAGAAAAAAATATTCGGGAAGAGTGGGAAAAAGTGCTTGACGGAAAATCAAGTAAGCAAATCACAGAACGCGCACTACGATATGACCTAACCATACCCTTTGCTCGTTATGTTGCTACTTGGCACCAGCAACTTCCCATGCCATTTAAACGCTATCAGATTCAGCCAGTATGGCGTGCAGACAGACCACAAAAGGGACGATACAGGGAATTCTACCAATGTGATGTGGATGTTGTAGGTAGTGGCTCACTCTTAAATGAAATTGAGTTGGGTTGCATTTCACATCAGATTTTCACGAAGCTGGGGTTGCCTGGCTATACCCTACGCATCAATCACCGAAAATTATTAATGGCGTTAGCAGAAAAATGTGGCGGGATTGATTGGTTAGTACCTATCACCGTGGCTATCGACAAACTTGATAAGATTGGATTAGAAAAGGTCAAAGACGAACTCCAATTGCGAGGGCTTTCAGCACCCGCAATTGGTAGCATAGAAAAATATCTTCAGGCAAAAGGAGATGGGCTGGCATTGCTTCAGGAATTAAGTCAATTACTTGGAAACGAAAAAGCTGCAGAAGAGGGATTTAGTGATCTAAGCACCTTGTACAATTCTTTAAAAGAACAAGGGGTGCCTGTTCAGATAGATTCAACGCTTGCAAGAGGACTCAATTATTATACGGGTGTGATCTTTGAAATGCAAGCCCCTGATTCAGTCAAGATTGGTAGCATAGGAGGCGGCGGCCGTTATGATGACCTTACCGGACTATTTGGGGTACCCAATATGCCTGGCGTAGGTATTTCTTTTGGTGTGGATCGAATCTATGATGTATTAGAAGAATTACAACTCTTTCCATCAACCACACAATCAAGTACACAAGTTTTATTTTTCAATTTAGGAGAAGAAGAGGCAAAAGTGGCCTTTCAACAAATGCAACAATTAAGACAAGCTGGTATATCCTGTGAACTTTATCCCGAGGCCGTTAAGTTTGATAAGCAATTTAAATATGCCGAAAGAAAAAAAATTGCAACGGTAATAATAATGGGCGATAAAGAAATTGCAGCACAATCGGCTACCGTTAAAAACTTACAAACAGGAATACAAGAAACAATTTCCTGGACAGTCTTGGGTAAACATTTAGGAAACTAATTCATATACCACTGCAGCTCCTTGTCCTACTCCCACACACATGGTTGCTATCCCGTATTTTACCTGTTGACGCTTCATTTCATAAAGAAGTGTAGCAGAAATTCTAGCCCCACTACAACCTAGTGGATGACCAATTGCAATGGCACCTCCATTTACATTAACACGAGTAGGATCCAATCCTAATTCTTTGATACATGCCAGGGATTGCGATGCAAAAGCCTCATTCAATTCAAATAAACCAATATCCTTTAGTTGTAATCCGGCACGCGTTAACACACGCCTGGTAGCAGTAACTGGTCCAATACCCATAATAGAGGGGTCAACGCCGGTAACTGCCATTGCTACTACACGTGCCAGCGGTTGTAAAGAAAACAACTTGATACTTTCCTCATTAGCTAATAATAAAGCCGCTGCTCCATCATTTATACCGGAAGAATTTCCTGCGGTTACTGTTCCGCCTTTTTTAAATGCCGGCTGTAAAGCAGCCAATTTCTCCAATGATGTTTGACGCGGATGTTCATCATCAACCACCCAACTCAATAATCCTTTATTGTTTAATTCAACTGCAACAAGTTCGTTCTCCCATTTTCCTCCCGCCTTAGCTGTTGCATACTTTGTTTGCGATTGCAATGCAAAAACATCTTGTTCTTCCCGACTAATTTTCCATTGAGTGGCTACCTGTTCCGCAGTTTCTCCCATGGTATAGGGAGGATATTGTGGTGCCAGCAAAGGATTAATAAATCGCCAGCCTATGGTGGTATCAAACACGGTTGCATTACGATCATAAGCACTGTTTGATTTGGCCATCACAAAAGGAGCACGGGTCATACTCTCAGCACCCCCTGCTAAAATAAGCGAAGCATCCTCACAAGCAATTTGACGACTTCCATCCATAATAGCTTGTAGTCCTGATGCACAAAGTCTATTTACCGTGGTTCCAGGAACCGTTACAGGAAGACCAGCAAGTAAGGCCGCCATTCTGGCTACATTTCTGTTATCCTCACCGGCTTGATTAGCAGCGCCAGCAATAACATCTCCTATGGCAGAAGGATCCATTGTTTCATTTCGATTTAACAAGGCACGAAGTACTGTAGCTAATAAATCATCTGGACGCACACCGCTTAATACGCCACCATACCTACCAATTGGTGTTCTTACTGCATCAACAACATAGACTGGTTTCATAGCATGCTTTGTGCAAATATCCGTTAATTCTTCAAAACGGTTCACGGGCCTTTATCTTTGCATCGTGACTAATCAACCCCGCAACATCCGTGAGTTAAGCTTGGCTGAGCTTGAGCAATTTGTAGAACAATCTGGCGAAAAGAAATTCAGGGCCCAACAAATTCATGAGTGGCTATGGAAAAAACAGGCCATGAGCTTTGCTGATATGACAAACCTCAGCAAATTATTGCGCCAACAATTAGGAGAGCAATTTAGTCTTCCTGCATTACAAGTAGATACCACGCAATACTCTTCAGACGGCACTATTAAATCCCGTTTCAAGACATGGGATGGACATGCTATTGAGGGCGTATTGATTCCCACGGATAAAAGAATTACAGCCTGCGTGTCCTCTCAGATAGGCTGTTCACTTACTTGTAAGTTTTGTGCCACCGGGTACATGGAGCGTAAAAGAAATCTGCAGTTTGACGAAATAGTCGATCAGGTTGTTTTATTAAATCAACAAGCAGAGCGAATGTTGGATAAAAAAATTACCAACATCGTTTTTATGGGTATGGGCGAACCATTACTGAATTACAAACAGGTTTTACGTGCTATTCAGACTATCAGTTCACCTGAGGCACTGGGCATGAGCCCACGAAGAATCACTGTTTCTACGGCGGGTGTTGCAAAAGGCATACGACAATTGGCAGATGATCGGGTACGATTCAAATTAGCGCTCTCCCTCCATGCAGCCAATGACGCCAAGCGAAACCAGATTATGCCAATCAATGATTCCAACAATATTAAATCATTGGTTGATGCACTAAACTATTTTTACCAGGAAACCGGAAACGAAATCACGTTTGAATACATTTTATTCAAAGACTTTAATGATGGACAACGTGATGCGGACGAGTTGGTTAAACTATACAGACAGGTTCCTGCAGATTTGGTTAATATTATCGAATACAACCCGATTGATAAAGCTAAATTTGAAAAACCTGATGCCGTGAAGGTGGATCAGTTCATGGACTACCTCAGCAAAAACAGGGTCAATGCACGGTTACGCAGAAGTAGAGGTAAGGATATTGACGCCGCTTGCGGACAACTAGCCAACAAAGGGTAATTTTTTTATACGAGCATTAAATCTTACTGCTTGTAAGGCTTCTTACCATTACTATTTGCTAATCTTAAAGTAACCATTTTATGAAAAATGCAATTTTTATTTTCACATTACTAGTGTGGGGCACATGGGCCAATGCACAACCTGTACAAGAACGTAAAACGGCACCACGAGAGCCATTATCAAGGAGGTATGAGGAAAGAAAACAACAACTTAGTGAACAATTGAACCTTAGTGAAACACAACGAGCGCAATTAAAAAAAGAGCAAGAGAAAGCACTTGAAAAGGTTTTAACACCAGAACAAAAAAAGCAACTCAAGGATATAAAGGAAAAACAAACCGCCAGAAAAGACAGTGCTAAAAAGAAACAAGCTGCTCGATTAAAAGAGGCGTTGTCCTTGTCTGATGAACAAGTAGAAAAGCTACAAGCACAACAAGAGAAGTTTCAGCAATCCATGCGTGCAATGCAAAAGAAAGCTACGTCATTTCGGGATAGCCATCGCGAACAGCTTCGAAGCATGATGGAAGAACAAAAAAATAGTTTAAGTCAATTATTAAATGCCGAACAATTAGAAAAATACAAACGAATGATGCGAGACCGCATGCAAGAGTTTCGAGGTAAGATGGAAGAAAGACCGCGTGGCAATCGGGAAAGAAAGGGTCCTCCGCCCCCGCCGTCACCACCACCTGTTAGAAACACTAGTGCTATATGAAGTGAATAATAAGATTGAAAGCCCTCTTAATGGAGGGCTTTTTAGTGCTTCTTTTCTTTTATTGTATCTTTACACCATCCTGTTGTAAAACAGCACCCTCAATATGAAAAAATCTACCGGCAATCCCTTTGCCAAATTTGCCCCGCGCAAATCCAATGCAGCCATAAAGGAGCAGTTTCGTCAAGAAAAGAAAAAAGCGAAAAAAGAGCGAGAAGAGTATTTTGAAAAGAAAAAAGCTGCCCTTCGTAATCCCCAGCAAGAACCTGCTGCCCCTACCAACGCAAAGCCGTTCACAGAAAAAATGCCTTTGAATAAATTTATTGCGCATGGGGGTATAGCGGCCAGAAGAGAAGCAGCAGAACTGGTCAAAAATGGACTGGTAAAAGTTAATGGTGCTGTGGTGAACGAACCCGGTTATAAAGTTTCGCCAGCTGATATCGTTACCGTGAATGGCAAGAAAGTACTACCACAACGATCCTTGGTATATATTTTAATGAACAAACCCAAGGACTATATCACTACTACCGATGACCCTCAAAAAAGAAAAACGGTAATTGATTTACTGGGAAAAGCAACTAAAGAAAGAATTTATCCTGTTGGAAGACTAGACAGAAATACAACAGGTGTTTTGTTACTGACTAATGATGGAGATCTGGCACAGCAATTGACACATCCCAGTCACCAGATTCGTAAAATTTACCAGGTAACATTAGATAAACCCCTGGAAAAAAATCATTTTGAACAACTTGCTAAAGGCGTGGTGCTGGAGGATGGACCAGCTACCATTGATGCTATTGCTTATTCAGACCCCAAGGATAAAAGACAAATAGGTGTAGAGATTCATAATGGACGTAATAGGATTGTGCGAAGATTATTTGAACATGTAGGCTACGACGTAAAAAATCTGGATCGGGTATTGTTTGCTGGGCTTACTAAAAAAAATGTTGACCGGGGTAAATGGCGCTTTTTAACAGAAAAAGAAGTTCGACTGCTCAAACATTTTGGAAACAATAAGAAAGATGAAAAAAGGGTTGCTACTCCTCGGCGAAACTGATCAGTGGGTGGCGCTAAATAAACCCGCTGGTTTACTATCTGTACCAGACAGAGAAGGTAAAGAAGCGTCCCTCAAATCACAGCTGCAAAAAAAATATGGAAAAATTTGGCCAGTCCACCGCTTAGACCGGGACACCAGCGGTGTGATACTTTTTGCAAAAAATGAAGAAGCACATCGTTATTTTTCGATGCAATTTGAACAACGAGGGGTACAAAAAAGATACGGAGGTCTTGTCATTGGAAAACCGCTCCCTTTGGAAGGCAGTATTACCAGCCCTATTAAAGAACATCACGCTATCATAGGGAAAATGGTTACACATCGAAACGGTAAACCCTCTCAAACAAACTATATAGTAGCAGAACAGTTTGCGCCCTATAGCTGGGTATTATTTAAACCTATCACGGGACGAACGCACCAAATTCGAGTACATATGCAATCCATTGGTTTCCCGCTGGCTTGTGATAATTTATACGGAGACGCACAGCCCTTATACCTGTCAAGGTTAAAATCCAATTATAAAATCAGCAAAAATCAAGAAGAGGAAAGACCCTTATTAAATAGACTAGCGCTTCATGCCATGGAATTAACGTTCACTGATCTAGGAGGTGAAACTATTACGCTACAAGCTGAGCTTCCCAAAGAATTACAGGTAACATTATTACAATTGCGTAAATATTCGAGGCAAACATTACCCCGCTCTAGATAAGTTGTACGGTTGCGTGTATGGTGCTATTTTTTCGTAACATAGCAGCCACCCCACAATATTTTTCCATTGAAAGATCCACTGCTTTTTGAACCTTCTCCAACTCAACTTGCGCAGCGTTTACAATAAAAATAAGCGTGATGTCTTTAAAGACCCGTGGATGCTGATCGGTCTGATCTGCTTCACTCACCACTTGCAAAGATGTAAAATGGACGCGCATTTTATGTAGAATCTCAACTACGTCAACAGCAGAACAGCCCGCTAAGCCAGCTAACAATAAGGCTTTTGGACTTAATCCCTTTTTTAAATTTCCATCCATTATAAGCGGACCCACTTCCGCTTGCATCGATTCAAAGGCAAGTTCTCCTTTCCAGTTAGTAATTGTTTTCATATCAAGTTGTACTTTTTTTCCGATAAGTAATCCAGGAAAACAATCGTAGTATAGGCGTGTACGTTTCCTTATTCAACAACTTTGAATCACGCAGGGCCTTGTACGTTAAAAATAGCCCAACGGGCAAGAGTACCAATGTGGCCATCCACATACCAAGCAAAGGTGTAACTGTATTCTCTTTTGCAAATTTTTCACCAATGGTGCTTGAAAAATAAAATAGCATAAAAAAGACAATGGCAAAAATTAAAGGAGTACCCAATCCACCTTTTCGGATGATAGCACCCAAGGGTGCCCCAATTAAAAAAAGAATAATACAAGCTAAGGAGAGCGTTATCTTTCGATGCCATTCAATGGCGTGCCTACGGATGGACCTGTTCTTGTCTTCCATTACGTAGCGAAGCGATTCGGCACTCATACGAACAGAGGAAGCGGTGCTCTTTGCAGCAGATCCCACATTTATGATTGCGGTGTCGGGAAGCAACTGTTTAAATTGCTTGACAGCGCCAATTTGTTTTTTTTCAGCAGCAGGAAGCTTGTCAGTTTTCCAAGGCTTTTTCAACACCGTTGAAAAGGGAAATAAGTAAGTCATATCGGCAGCCATTCGATCCATCACCGCTTTAGTTTCCCTCTCCAAGGAATCCAGTGCCTTATTGAGTTGTCGCATACTAAACATGCGTTCGTTATTTTTATTGACACTATCAGCCGTTCTATTAGTAAATCCAAGACTTCCTAAATCAAATTGTTTATTGTAGGTTTTAAATCCCACTCGAATGTATTCACTCCGAGTTCCCTCATAAGGATTACCCCGCTCCTGGTAACGCCAGCCATCCTGTAAATTAAATTCTAGAATACGTTTATCTGGAGTAACACGCATTACACCGGATTTAGCCATGATAAAGTTATCCTGCAGTAAATTGCCTTGTTCGTAAATAATCACATCCCGAATGATACTATCATTGGATTCTTTACTTCCAATTTTAATAGCGTAGCCATTGATTCGATCGTAAAAAACACCTTCTTTCAAATCAAAAGCAGGCTTTGCATAAACAATATCGGCTAGCAAGGTCCGCGACTTGAGATTTGCAACAGGAATAACGTAATTAGAAAAAAGAAAAGCAATAAAACCAACCAATAGGCTGATAAAAAAAAGTGGCCGCATGAATCGAAGTAGTGAAATGCCTGCTGATTTGATGGCAACTAATTCAAAACTTTCTCCCAGACTTCCAAATGTCATGAGAGAAGATAGCAGCACTGCCAGTGGAAGCGCTAGTGGTACTAAGACGGCACTTTGATAAATGATGAATTCAAGAATTACACCGGCACCTAACCCCTTTCCTACAAAGTCATCAATATAAAGCCAGAAAAATTGAATCACCAATACTAACAACGTAATAAAGAACGTAGCCATAAAAGGACCTAAGAAGGCCTTAACCACCAGCTTATCTAGTTTTTTAAACACGGGTAACGATGTCCTACAAAAGTAAGTTATTCCTAGAGGGAGAATCTTAATTACCCAATCGATGGAACAAGTCTTTCACCTGATGATCCCAAAGAAGCGTCTGATCCTTGATATCCTTTTTTTCAGCAAAATCCTTGATTACAAGAATAGTCTGATTAGTGATCTCAGATTTTTCAATGGCAAATTCAAAATACTCTGTAGCAGGAGCGCCCTGCCAGCGATAGCGAATAAATTTATCTTCCACTGTTTCCACTACTTCGGCCTGTTCCACATTACCATCCCAGGCAAAATAGAAAATACCATCCCGTTCGTCCACCTTATCTGCAAACCACTCACTTAAACCAGTGGGAGTTGCCAGAAAGTCATACAGTATAGAGGGGGAACATCGTACAGGAAATTCCAATGTGTAAAGCAGTTTTGCCATTCGTTAAATTAATTATACCTGTTGCAATAATAGAGAAAATAACATCATCCCCAAAAAAGGGGTTTTTACACCCCTATTTTGTTTAAACCCCCTTGTTTAACCCCCGCCAAGGGTGGTAATTTAATCTTAAAATAGGGCCATGCGGATGCGACAAATAAAAATTGGGACTTCCATCACATTCAGAGATACGGCTAGTATGGAAAGGTATCTTATGGAAATTCCCAGGATTAAAAGAATAAGTGCGGAGGACGAACTCTTGCTATCTGAGAAAATCAAACTGGGATGTCAGGCCTCATTACACCAACTGGTGCTTGCCAACCTTCGATTTGTGATTTCTGTTTGCAAACAATATCAACACCAAGGCCTTCCTCTGAGTGATTTAATCAATGAAGGGAATTGTGGATTGCTTAAAGCCGCGCGTCGGTTTGACGGAACAAAGGGCTTCAAATTTATCTCTTATGCAGTTTGGTGGATTCGGCAAGCGGTACTACAAGCACTGGCGGATCATGGAAGAGTTGTGCGCATTCCCCTTAGCAAAGTTGGCGTTACACAACAGGTATACAAAGCGCAATCGCTGCTGGAACAGCAGCTGGAAAGGGAGGCCACAGATGAGGAACTCGCTATCTCCACTGGCTTTTCAAAAGAAGAAGTTAAAACAAGCCTGTTGGTAAATGTGAGACATTATCGACTTGAGGCACCCCTAGCAGAAGAAGAAAACGTAAACCTTTCTGAAACCTTAGCAGATAACCATACCCGAAGAGCAGATCAATACTTGGAGGAAGTAACCTCTCTTCAAATAGAAATAAAAAGATCCTTTACCACACTGTCTCAACGTCAACAATTTGTACTAAACTCCTATTTTGGTATTAATCAGCCCCAGGGCAAAAGTTTGGAGGAAATCGGCAAAGAACTGGGGATAAGTCGGGAACGAGTTCGTCAAATAAAAGAAAAAGCTATTGCCCGGCTGCAACATGGACAACGAACGCAACAGTTACGTTCCTATCTGGGCGGGCGTAAAGAATAGGCTTCTTATCTTTGCGCCCTTCTATGTTTAGCAGATTACAAGAAAAATTAGAGTCCGCCTTTAAACACATCAAAGGTCAAGGGCGTATCACCGAGTTAAACGTGGCCACAACCGTCAAAGAAATTCGGAGAGCCCTGGTGGACGCTGATGTTAATTTTAAAATTGCAAAAGATTTTACTGACCAAGTAAAAGAAAAAGCAATTGGAGAGAAAGTAATTCAATCGGTTTCTCCCGGACAGTTGATGGTTAAAATTGTCAAGGACCAACTAACTGCCTTGATGGGTGGACAGGAAGCTGCGCTGAATGCCAAAGGAAACCCGGCCGTACTATTAATTGCCGGCTTACAGGGAAGTGGTAAGACCACCTTCGGTGCCAAGCTTGCCAATTATTTAAAAAACAAAAAAGGATTATCGCCACTTTTAGTAGCGGCAGACGTTTATCGTCCTGCTGCTATGGAGCAACTACGGATACTGGGTGAACAGATTGGAGTGGAGGTGCATATTGAGGCAGCGGAAAAAGATCCGGTGCAAATTGCAACACAAGCAGTGGCCATTGCAAGAAGTAAAAATAAAAATGTAGTAATCATTGATACAGCAGGTCGTCTGGCTGTTGATGAAGAAATGATGAATGAGGTGGCAGCCATTCGCTCCGCCGTGCAACCACAAGAGATTCTTTTTGTAGTAGACAGCATGACAGGACAAGATGCTGTCAACACTGCCAAGGCTTTTAATGACCGATTAGATTTTACCGGAGTAGTACTCACAAAATTAGATGGCGATACACGTGGAGGTGCCGCCTTATCTGTTACCTACACCGTGAATAAACCTATCAAGTTTATTAGTAGTGGTGAGAAACTAGAAACCCTGGATATTTTTTATCCAGAGAGAATGGCCCAGCGGATTTTGGGAATGGGTGACATCACCACACTAGTGGAAAGAGCACAGGAGCAATTCAATGAGGAAGAAACAAAAAAATTGGAAGCCAAACTCCGTAAGAACAAATTTGACTTTGCAGATTTTAAGCTTCAATTGGAACAGCTCAAGAAAATGGGAAACATGAAAGAAATGCTCTCAATGATTCCCGGTATGAGTAGCAAGGTCAAAGAGCTGGACGTTGACGAAAATTCATTCAAGGGTATAGAAGCCATGATTAATTCCATGACTCCGGAAGAAAGAGCAGATCCGGATTTACTCGATTTGAGTCGGAAAAAGCGGATTGCTAAGGGGAGCGGAAAAGACATTCAGGAGGTTAATAATTTCCTAAAACAGTTTGCCCAAATGCGTGATATGATGAAGAATATGAACAAGTTGGGAGCTTCTGGGAAAATGATGCCAGGAATGCGTCGCTAAATACTGGAAAAACAAGATTTTCACCCTATATTTGCAACACGGTCTTTACCGGGTATTGTTTAACGCTGTTAAATTTTTATTTATGTCAGCCAAAATTCGTCTTCAAAGACATGGGTCTAAAAAAAGACCATTCTACTTTATTGTAGTAGCCGATTCCCGTTCTCCCCGTGATGGTAAGTTTATTCAAAAGTTGGGCACTTATAACCCACTTACAATTCCTGCTACCGTCCAGTTGGATCGTCAAAAAGCGTTGGAATGGCTAAACAAAGGCGCCACCCCAACTGATACGGTGCGTCGTATTCTTAGTTTCAAAGGAGTGCTTTATCTCAAGCATTTGCTCCGTGGAGTGAGTCTTGGATTATTTGATGAGGCCGCCGCTATGCAGAAATTCACTGAGTGGACTGCACAGCATGAGCAACAAATCAAAAAAAGAGAAGAAGATAACCAGCGCAAACGCCGTGAAAAGCGCCAGGCTGTTCTTGCCGAAGCTGCAGCTAAGAAAGTTGTCACTGCTGCACCTGCCGAAGAAGCAGCTCCTGCTGCTGATGAAGCCGGTGGCGAAGAAGCATAATTTCATTAAATATTTTATAACAATCCCGATGTAACACACATCGGGATTTTTTTTGCTCCACTTTATTGATTTGCTTTGCAACTGATGGCCTCTTATTTAAAATTGGGGAAAATTGTCAGTGCACACGGGTTAACTGGTGAGTTGCTGCTCGAGCATACATTAGGCAGAGCAACATCGCTTAAAAATGTGGACGTGCTTTTTATAGAAGATCATAAAAAAGCATTGCTACCCTATTTTATTTCAACCAGTAGAAAAAAAACCACCAACGCTGTGTTTATTATGCTTGAAGGTGTTAACTCCAGAGAAAGAGCACAGCAACTTGTATCCCGAGCAGTATGGATACCTGAGGAGCGCTACCACCAATTAGCCAGTAAAAATGCACCAGCTAATTTATTGGGATATCAGATTGTTGAGAATGGAAAAGAAATTGGCGCCATCACTGAGGTAATTGAGCAGCCACAACAATTACTTTGTAAAGTGTTCATCCAAGAACAGGAGGTACTGATACCCTTACATGAGGATACCTTACTATCAATTGATCATGCTGCAAAAAAAGTAATAGTACGGCTACCAGATGGCTTACTAGACATCTATCTGTCTTGATTTATTCATGTCAGCCCCCCTTAGTCATATTGCACACTTAGATCTGGATTCCTTTTTTGTTTCTGTTGAAATTATTCATAATCCCTCCCTAAAAGGAAAACCGGTAATTGTGGGCGGGGGTGATCGAGGCGTTGTTGCTGCCTGTAGTTATGAGGCTAGAAAGTTTGGTATCCACTCTGCCATGCCAATCAAGCAAGCGTTGCAACGTTGCCCGCAAGCTATTATCACCAATGCCAGCCGTAAACAGTATAGTCATTACTCAAGGTGGGTTACTGATTTAATTGCCGCAAAAGTTCCTTTGTTTGAAAAAGCCAGCATCGATGAATTTTATATTGATCTGACTGGTATGGATCGTTTTTTTGGAGTGGCGGCATTTGCACAATCCTTAAGACAGCACATTACTGAAAAAACGGGGCTTCCCATTTCCTGTGGACTGGCCACTTCACGCTATATCGCTAAGATGGCCACCAATGAAGCCAAGCCAAATGGATTTTTAATGGTGCCCCCCGGAAAAGAAAAAGAATTTCTCTGGCCATTACCTATTGATAAAATAAACGGAGTAGGTCAACAAACAGCAGCATTATTAAAAAGCAAGGGGTTATATTACATAGAGGATCTTGCAAAAACACCAGTTGAGTTATTAGTCTCTTATCTTGGTAAATGGGGGGAATCACTATGGGAAAAAGCACATGGAATAGGAAGTACTGCTATTAGTACCGAGTGGGAACAAAAAAGTGTAAGCCATGAAAAAACGTTTGACGAGGATAGCCAAGATCTAAGTTTTTTATTACAACAATTGCTGCAGTTGGTAGAAGAAACAGCAGCGGCAGTTCGTGCAGAAGAAAAGATGTCGGGATGTTTGACTGTAAAAATAAAGTATCAGGACTTTGAAGTGAACTCCAAACAAGGTACCCTTGACTATACCGCGCTAGATGATGTACTTGCCGAAAAAGCAAAACAATTATTTGCTGAGCTATATCAAGCCGGTCGAAAAGTTCGATTACTTGGCGTTAGATGTAGTCAACTGGTTCCTATTACGCTACAGATGAGTCTGTTTGACCAAGCTGCAGAAAAATTACAACTCTACCAAGCAGTAGATCACTTGAATAATCGCTTTGGTAAACACACCCTCACCAAAGCGGGTATACTACCCCTTCAAGAAGATAAAACAGCTACCGGCAAGACCCCAAACAAATAGTATTTTTGCATTTCAATCACCAATAAATTAATACCATGTCTGCTGTCTGGAAATCGTATCAGGAAAAAAATAAAGATCGCTTTTTACAAGAGATGATTGATCTCTTGAAAATACCATCGATCAGTGCAAAATCAGCACACAAAGAAGACATGTTACGTTGCGCAGAAGCCGTAAAAAAAAGGTTATTAGATGCCGGTTGTGAACAAGCAGCCGTAATGCCCACCGAAGGCTACCCCGTTGTTTACGGAGAAAAAATAATAAACGAAAAAGCCCCCACTGTTTTGGTGTACGGTCATTACGATGTTCAACCTGCTGATCCCTTAGAGTTATGGCATAGCGGGCCGTTTGAACCCGTAATCAAAGACGGAAAAGTTTTTGCCCGTGGTTCTGCTGATGACAAAGGTCAATTCTACATGCATGTGAAAGCCCTTGAATTGATGAACCAAACACAAACGCTTTGTACTAATATCAAATTTTTAATTGAGGGCGAAGAAGAAGTTGGATCCCCCAACCTGGGCAGCTTTGTTGCCAAACATAAAGAACTACTAAAAGCGGATGTCATTTTAATAAGCGACTCTGCCATGCTAAGTTTTGATACCCCATCGCTGGATACAGGTGTACGAGGACTAAGTTATATTGAAGTAGAAGTCACGGGTGCCAACCGAGATTTACATAGTGGTACCTATGGAGGAGCGGTGGCTAATCCCATAACCATACTAGCCAAAATGATTGCAAGCTGTCACGATGAGAACAACCACATTACCATACCCGGATTTTATGATGATGTGGTAGAAGCCAGCGCTGCAGAACGTGCACTAATCAATAAAGCACCCTTTGATGAAAAAGCATATAAAGAAGAGTTAGGCATTAACCAATTATGGGGTGAAAAGGGTTATTCAACCTATGAACGCACCGGCATCAGACCTACACTTGAAGTAAATGGAATTTGGGGTGGCTATACAGGAGAAGGAGCTAAAACTGTATTGCCCTCAAAAGCTTATGCAAAAATCTCAGCACGGTTGGTCCCTAATCAATCCGCTACCACCATAACACAAAAATTAATCCAGTATTTCCAATCTATTGCGCCGGCAGGTGTGCAAGTGAAAGCATCCCTTCACCATGGCGGTGAACCTTACATGACTCCTATTGATAGCAAAGGTTATCAAGCTGCAGCTAAAGCAATAGAAACCACCTTTGGAAAAACGCCCATTCCTGTACGAGGTGGAGGCAGTATTCCAATCTGTTCCATCTTGGAGAAAGAGCTTGGTGTGAAAATAGTTTTTATGGGCTTTGGTTTGGATAATGACAATCTACATAGTCCCAACGAGAAATATAATATTGAAAACTATTTTAAAGGGATTGAAACCATTCCCTATTTCCACCAATATTTTGCTTCACTTTCCTGATGTTGATCAATTACAGTTTGTAAGCTATCATTGAAGTAGCGATACCAGCGGTTTAGATTCGTAGCATCGTTTAAAATGCTAAAAAATACCGTATGGAAACAAAAGAACTTGAAAAAAAGCATTCAGCATTGGCCCCTTGAGGGTTCCCCCTGTCCAAGTGGGCAGGGGTTTTTTGTGTATGTTACAAAAAAGCAGTAGGTTATATTTGTAATATGCACATCGATATACTAACTGTATTGCCTGGTCTGTTGGAAAGCCCTTTTCAACATAGCATGATGAAACGGGCACAGGAAAAAGGCTTACTTACTATTGAAGTGCACTCGCTGCGGAAATGGGCGGTGAATGAATATGGCCAGGTAGACGATTATCAATATGGTGGAGGTGCTGGCATGGTCATGATGTGTGAACCATTAGCGAATGCCATTGATGCACTGGCAGCTAAGAGAAAATACGATGAAGTCATTTACTTAACACCCGATGGTGAACGATTGACACAATCCCGTGTCAATCAACTTTCATTACAAGAAAATCTTTTATTGATCTGCGGACATTATAAAGGAATTGACGAAAGAATCAGAGCCCAGTATGTCACATGCGAAATCTCAATTGGAGATTACGTGCTAAGCGGAGGGGAATTGCCCGCTGCTATTTTAGTAGACGCCATTGGAAGATTGATTCCGGGTGTATTAAATGATGAAACCTCAGCATTAACCGATTCCTTTCAAGATAATCTACTTTCTCCTCCCGTTTATACTCGACCAGAGGAGTTCAGAGGCTGGAGCGTACCTTCTATTTTATTAAGCGGTAATCATAAAAATATTGAAGAATGGCGCTATGAAGAGGCACTGAAAAGAACTAAAGAAAGAAGACCCGATTTACTGAACGATTAAATTAAAAATATGTCCACACCCAGAAGAGATTTTATTCGCACTATGACAATTGGCGGTTCTGCCTTAGCCACGGGTTTACCTGTTTTTGCCGCAGCACCTACCGAGGAAGCATTGGCCCACTCCGCACAGATGCTGAAACAACCGCCCAGTTTCAATATGTGTGGATATGCTGCACCAAAATTAGAGGTAGTTAGAATTGGAATTGTAGGAATAGGCATGCGTGGATCAGATGCAGTGGGAAGATTAGCTTATATAGATGGAGTAGAGATTGTGGCCGTCTGTGATAAATATCCAGATAGACTGGCTGGAGCCCAAAAATCCTTGGCTGCTGTCAATCGACCAAAAGCAAAAGAATACAGCGGTGAAGAAGGATGGAAAGCACTCTGCGAATCAAACGAAATTGATCTGGTATATATAACCACCCCTTGGTCATTGCATACCCCCATTGCTGTATATGCAATGAAAAATGGCAAACATGCAGCCACTGAGGTGCCTGCTGCACTAACACTAGAACAGTGCTGGGAACTAGTAGATACTTCTGAGAAAACAAAGCGGCATTGCATGATGCTTGAGAATTGCTGCTATGATTTTTTTGAATTACTAACCTTGAATATGAGTCGCCAAGGATTGTTTGGAGATATAGTCCATGCTGAAGGAGCGTATGTACATGATCTTTCTACTGGTTGGCTCTTTAATAAAAGAGCTTACGCAGATATGTGGCGTATCAAGGAAAATATCGGGAAAAATGGAAGTCTTTATCCTACCCATGGGCTGGGTCCGGTAGCCCAATGTATGAATATTAACAGAGGAGATTTGATGGAGCATTTGGTAAGTATGAGTACCGGAGATTTTAGCCTGGCTCCATTAGCTACTGAAATGGCCGCCAAAGATTCTTTTTTTCAGCCCTATGTTGGAAAAAGTTATCGTGGCAATATGAACAACACCCTGATACGAACGGTGCAAGGAAGAACCATTTTAATTCAACATGATGTATCAACTCCACGCCCTTACTCACGTATACATATTGTAAGCGGCACTAAGGGCATAGCACAAAAATGGCCTGGCCCAGCTCGAATTGCTTTTGGGCATAGTTGGGTAAAGACGGAGGAAATGAAATCCCTCGAGGAAAAATATACACTCCCCATTGTAAAACATATTGGTGCCATAGCTAAGGAAGTGGGTGGACATGGAGGCATGGACTTTATTATGGATTGGAGATTGATCGATTGTTTAAGAAATGGCCTTCCACTTGATCAGGATGTTTATGATGCAGCATCATGGAGTAGTATTGTTCCCCTCAGTGTCCTTTCCACCCAGAAAAGATCCCGAACCGTAGACATCCCTGATTTTACAAGAGGAAATTGGAAACAAAACCAGCCGGTTAACCTTACCCTGGAAGGTGGTGCCACCACGGGAGTACGCTCCAATAAGCCAACGCTCAAGATGTAAGCAGAAGGATTTAACTTTGGTGATTGTTATTATGCGCACACTGACCTTCATCAGCGACCCTGTTTATCAATTACCCGATCGCTTTACAGCTTACGAAAAATTTTGGTTATCCTTTATCAATGATAAAAGAGATCTACCCTTTATTCATTTGTTGACAGGTATACATCTTTTAGTGATACCAGTAGCTATTTTGCTTTTCACCCCTCTTTTACAAGGATTCTATTGGTGGCTAGCCTATATACCCTACTTCTATATTTCTCAACTTTATTTTAAAGGTAGATTTGGGTTAATGCTGCATTGTATTGTGCATCGTCGTCTATTCAAAAAAGAAGTAGCTTTTTTACAGCACTGGGTTATTTGGGCCGTTTGTCCATTTTTTGGTCATACACCAGAAACATATTTTGCCCATCACATGGGAATGCATCATGTAGAGAATAACATGGAGGAGGATGCCAGCAGTACGCTACACTATCGACGCGATTCTTTGTGGGATTTTATTTGTTATGTATCCCGCTTCTTATTCCTGGGCTTCCGAGATACCTTTCTCTATTTCTTCTCTAGAAAAAGGAAACGATTCTACATGCGATTAACAGCTGGAGAAATTGCATTTTATATAGCCTGCATTTTATTATACCTGCTGAATGCAAAAGCAGCCTTATTTATATTCATCATTCCATTTTTCTTTGCACGCATTGTAATGATGCTGGGTAATTGGGCGCAGCATGCGTTTGTTGATCCACAACACCTTGAAGAAAATACAATTAATTGTATTAATACCCACTACAACCATATTTGTTGGAACGATGGGTATCATGCCATACATCATGACCGCCCCGCCATGCACTACACAGAATTGCCTAATGAGTTTCTACGTGTTAAAAGCAAGTTGGCCGAAAAAAAAATCTTCACTTTTGAAGGCATCCACTACTTGCATATTTTTATTTGGTTAATGACAAAACGGTATGATAAACTTGCTGACCGATTAGTCAATATTGATAATATGTTCGCTAGTAAGGAGGAGGCTATTGCATTATTACAATCACGCACGCAGCCAATACTTTCTCAAGCCTCCTGACCATTCCAAAGCGCCCCGCCAATGCTGGCTCGACGCGCACCTGTTACAGTTGGAATTACCGTGTATTCTTGTCTCCAACGCAAAACAGCTAAATAAGCCATGATCAATGCCTCCTTGTAGTTTACTAAATCAGCGGGTGGTACCACTAGTGTAATTCCACTTTTACGAAATGCCGCATCCAAGCAATCAATTAAAAAGGTGTTGAATGCGCCTCCACCAGTGACTAAACATTTATTTTCCGTAGTTGTAGCAGCGGAGGTCAGTAACGCTGCAGCCTGACCAATTTGATCAACTATATGTTGTGTGTAGGTTGCCAACAAATCAGGTATGGAGGAACCACTTGCTAGCAATAATGGAAAATGTTGGTCCGTACCTATTTCATTAGCAAGCGATTTTGGGTAGGGCTTTTTATAGTAGGGATCACTATTCAATTGCTCAAGTAGCGCAGTATTGATTTGTCCACTGGCAGCAAGCTGACCGGCATGATCATAGGGCTTTCCAATTTTTGAAGCTAATAAGTTGAGTACTCGATTAGCCGGGCAACAGTCAAAAGCTACGTAGGGATCAATGGCACGTGTAATATTGGCAATACCCCCTATGTTCAAAAAAAATGAATAGCCTGGAAATAACTGTTGTTCACCAATGGGAACCAAGGGTGCACCCTGACCACCCCAAGCCAAATCCATTGAGCGCAGGTCCGTGACAACAGGCAACTCGGTTGCTGCGGCCAAAGCTGCACCATCTCCAATTTGCGTGGTCAAACCAGTAGAGGGAGAATGAAATACAGTGTGTCCATGACTCCCAATCAAACTGACTTTATAAGCAAGCTGATGTTCTTCAATAAAATGATTTACCTCTTTTCCTAGGTAATGTCCATAATCAACATGAAGCTGGCAATAGGCACGTGCGTTCAATTGAGCAGCCTCTTTAAGACGGTTCTCCCATTCAGCAGTATACTTGTAACAGGCAGTTGCTTCTATTTCAAACGACCATTGTCCCCCTTGCTCATGAAAATGAGCAAAAACAAGGTCCAGCCCATCCAACGAACTGCCACTCATGATACCCAATGCGTGATAAACCATAAAAACAAATTAAATTCGGCGAGTAAAAGTAAACTGTTCACCCGAAACAAATCGCATGCTAGTTAATCTTTGTAAAGATCACTCCTTAGTCAGTAATTGGATTAGTGAAATCAGAGATATCACCATACAAGGAGACCGAATGCGATTTAGAAGAAATTTAGAACGAATAGGAGAAGTGGCTGCCTATGAAATCAGCAAAACACTTCCCACCACAAAGAAAGAAGTTCAAACTCCATTGGGAATTGCTACGCATCTGGTATTGGAATCGCAGCCAGTGTTGGCAACTATTTTGAGAGCTGGATTACCCCTACATCAAGGATTACTTAATTACTTTGACAAAGCAGACAGTGCCTTTATCAGCGCCTATCGCAAACACCACAAGGACGGAACATTTGAGATTAGTCTGGAGTATGTTTCATGTCCAGATTTAAATAATCGAGCACTTATTATTGCAGACCCCATGCTGGCAACCGGTGCTTCGCTGGTTAAAACCATACATGAGTTAGCAGCACTAGGCAAACCCAGCACCATTCACTTAGTGGTTGCCATTGCCTGTACAGCAGGTATTGAATATGTGCAGCGTCATGCCCCACATGCCCATATCTGGTGCGGAGACATAGATGAGGAACTTACGGCTAAAAGCTATATTGTACCTGGATTAGGGGATGCTGGAGACCTGGCATTTGGCACCAAGCTTCAGCAGTGATTTTGGACCAAAAATCGTAACTTGCCTGTCTCACAATTAAAGGCCCTATTTGACCGTTTTTTTAAGACCTATGCGAAGAATTATCCTTAGCCTGACCCTCATTATTTCTAATGTTTTGATAATCAAGGCACAGGATCCTAATTTTTCCCAATTTTTTGCTTCGCCCTTAACTCTAAACCCTGCCCTTACCGGAAAATTTGATGGCGCAGTTAGGGTAGCCGGAAATTATCGCAACCAGTGGCCTACTATTGAAAATGCCTTTGTTACTAAAACCGTATCTGTTGATTTTGGATTGATGAGGAATCGTTTGATCAGTTCTGATAACATGGGAGTGGGTTTATTGGGGATGACAGATGTGGCAGGGGATGGAATTCTTGTTACCAACTACGCTGGGGCTTCTTTTTCTTACCATAAGGGATTGGACGAAGATGGATTTCATCAAATTGGTGTTGGCTTTCAAGGGGCTTTTGTCAACAAACGATTAGATGTTAGCAAAGTAGTTTTTGCTGATCAGTTAACACCACTTGGATTCACAGGAGTAACCAATGAAATTTTTGATAGTCGTCAATTGAGTCTGGGTTACTTTGATCTCAGTGCCGGATTACTATACAGTGGCACCACCAATGGATATAATAATTTCTATCTGGGAGCTTCTATGTATCATCTCAACCGCCCCAAAGAAAGTTTTCAAGGTGGTCAATATATCCTCAACACACGTACCACACTCCAAGCTGGTGGTAGGATTCCTGTTGGTGGTTACCACTATATTCACCTGGCCGCTAATCATAGCATGCAAGCAAAAGCAACAAACACCATTGTAGGAGCAGCGTTCTCCTATAGCGTCAATAGAAATGAGGATAACCCCGTGAATGTATACTTGGGTAGCTGGTACAGATTGAATGATGCGGTGATTCCTTACATTGGTCTTGAATTTAGTGGACTCAGATTGGGTGCTAGCTACGATGCTAACACGTCCATTTTAAAACCCGCCTCTAACGCAAGAGGAGGATTAGAGATATCACTGATCTATATCAAAAAGCCATCTGACCCCAGTCTCAAAAGACTCAACTGTCCTACTTTTTAACAGTTACTTTTTAAAATACAGTTTTGAAAGAGATTGTAATTGCATTTCGCTCCTGGCAGGAGGCACGCCATTTTATTCAGCAACAAAATCTGCTGCGGGGAATTCTTTGGCCGGGTATTTTATATACGCTACTCTCTGTTGTTGGATTAATACTCTTTTTGATTTCTTCCAATGATGCCGTTAGCTGGATGAGTGAAACTATTGGGATTGAACAATGGCTACAAAAAGAAAGAAGTGAGTGGCTTAGTTTTTTATTTGTGATGAACGGAATGATGCTGAGACTAGTACTGCTTCTATTTTATTTTGCACTTTTTAAAAACCTAGTTCTTATTGTAGGTGCTCCCGGCTTTGCTTACCTGAGTGAAAAGACCGAAGCATTACTTGAAAAAAAAGATCATCAATTTTGTTGGGAAGAAGTTTGGAGAGCTGCACAACGTGGTATTCGGTTTGCTATAAAAAATACCTGGCTGGAAGCACTCTATTTTGGGGGACTGATTGTACTGGCACTGATTCCTGTTGTTGGATGGATTACTCCATTAATTGGGCTATTGATGCAAGTTTATTACTTTGGATTCTCCATGCTAGACTATTCTTTTGCACGTAATCAATTAACCCCCAAACAAAGTGCTGTTTTCTGCAGCCACCATAAAGGATTAGCTGTTGGTAATGGCCTATTATTTTTTGTCATGCATTTATTTGTGTTGCTAGCACCTGCTTACGCAATAATTGCTGCCACATTAAGTGTTAGACAAGTAAAAAAAGTATGACTACTGTTTATCTGATTCCCACTCCGCTACATCCCGAGGCCACTCAAGTCCTACCCGAGTATGTTTTGCAAGCCATTAAGGAATGCAAGGTGTTTTTTGTTGAGAATAAACGAACCTGCCGTCGGTATTTCAAACAGTACTGGAAAGAAATGATCATCGATGAATATACATGGCATACAATCGGTGAGCCTGCTACCAAAGCTGTTTTCATAAACACACTCAAGACCAACCATGTTATCGGTATTGCCAGCGAAGCTGGATGTCCGGGTGTTGCCGATCCAGGGCAAGAGTTGGTTGACCTAGCACACCGTCACGGCGCTACTGTCAAACCGCTCGTTGGACCCAGTTCAATCTTACTTGCTTTAATGGCAAGTGGAGGAAATGGGCAACAGTTTCAGTTTCTTGGTTATTTACCGATAGAGGATAATGCAAAACAGAAAATGATTAGGCGTATAGAATTCGCAGCTAAAAATGAAAATACAACACAACTATTTATTGAGGCCCCTTACCGAAATGACCAATTGTTGAGAGCGCTGCTTAAGCATCTGCAGCCGTCTACGCTTCTTTGCTTAGCAGTAGAGCTAACAGGACCCACTGAGTGGGTTTGTACCCGAACGGTGGCTGATTGGGCAAGAGATCTGCCAAAACTGCATAAACGCCCCACTATTTTTTTAGTGCTTCCCGGTGGGTGATTAACCTGGTATCTCAGCGAGCATGCATCGAGCACTGCCACCCCCAACCTTCTCAATCGTATAGAGTGCACAGTGCACTAATTCGTTATAACAACTTAGTTGCTCAGATTGCAAAGGGGTCAACGAAAGAAAGGCTTGCGTACTCATAACCAATAAAGGCAAGATACTATGGCCCTGTAGTTCGAGCATGTTACCCGCAAACGCATTTACCTGCATACGTGAAATCGTTAACAAGTGTTTTTTTGATTTTTGAATACATGATTTCAATTGTTGTCTTTGCACCTCGCTAACAACACTTTCCAAACACATGATTATATGGTGCCTTGTTACAGTCATCAATACATTGGTATGATAATAGGGGTAACCTGAGGCATCGATGGCGTCAAAGATACAAGGTGTGTAACCGGCAAGCATACAAAAATCTCTAAGTACTCTTTCGTGGGTTCTAGGGCTGCGGCAAGCGTAGGCAATTTTGGCATCACGATCAAGAACCATACTACCCGTTCCCTCTAAAAAAAAATTTTGTTGCTCATAAAAGGAAAGATCTAACCTCTTAGAAAAAGATAATTGCTCTGTAATATATTTTAGTACCGGAGCCTTTCGCTCGGCACGCCTATTTGCTGCAAACATCGGGTATAAAAAAAACTGACCTGTTTCATGGAAAGAAATCCAATTATTGGGAAATAGGGCATCCGGGGTATGTGGGTCTTCAGTGTCCTGAACCACATGAACCTCTACCCCTTTGGATTGTAAAACTTTGACAAGTGTATCAAATTCATACAACGCACTCTCTGGAATTGCATCTTTTGTAATGTTGAACTGAAAGGGATTATTGACTGCTGTTTGCGGGTTATACCCAAATGTGTGGGGTCTAACCATAAAAACACGCTTACTGATCATAACGCATACCGATCTATCAAGTATATCAGAGCCGCCATATTTATTGCGCCTAGCTCTAACTCTCGTCTATTGACTGCCTCAAAAACATCATTGCGAGCGTGGTGGTAATCAAAGTACCGCTGAGAGTCGGGTTGCAACCCAGCCAATGGCGTTTTGAATAGGCGATTCAGCGGCCCTATGTCGGCTCCGCCTCCGCCCCGAGAAAACTCCGAGCAACCATACGGCGAAATCAAAGATTGCCACTGCGTAATCTTTTGAAACTGTTCATCAGATACTGAAAATCCAAAACCCCTCGGAGTGAAACCACCCGCATCACTTTCTAACGCAAAAATGTGCTTTTCATTTTTCTCCTTTGCTTCCTCCGCGTATTTGGTTCCGCCACGTAATCCATTTTCCTCATTGGCAAAAAGTACAAAACGAATCGTATGTCTTGGTTGATAACCAATTGCCTTAAAGGCGCGTAATATCTCAATTGTTTGTACACAACCCGCCCCATCATCATGCGCTCCTTCACAATTATCCCAACTATCCAAATGTCCACCCACTGTAATAATTTGATCAGGAAACTCAGCGCCTTTTAATTCTCCAATAATATTATGCCCAATGGTATCTGGTAAAAAATAACCATGTGTTTCGAGCTTAACCTTTACGGTTTGTTTTTCAAGCCACTGACTTAATTGATCGGCATCCTCCAACCCAATTGCCACCGCAGGAATTTTAGCATATGAACTATCGTATCGAGTTGAGCCAGTATGCGGATGATTATTGGCACCATGACTCATACTTCTTACAATGGTTCCCACAGCGCCATATTTTGCAGCCTGTGAAGGACCCTGACCTCGGTATTTACTGGCATCTCCGTATGCTTGAAAGGTTTTCACATAGGTAGCATTGAAAGGATAGTTGTAAAAAACAATTTTCCCTTTTACTTGGTCCTTTTTCAATTCCAACTCCTCAAAGGATTTAACCTCCACAACTTCTGCCGTAATACCATTTGGTCCCGATCCGAATGAATTACCCAATGCTACCACATCCAGGGAAACTCCTCGCTTTCCAGCAACCGTATTCACCATCGTTGTTGCTTTGTCTGTTCCACCCCGCACCCAATGCGGGACCATACATGCTTGCATCCAAGCTTGATCCGCACCAGCCGATTGCATTGCAGCCAAGCCCCATTTTTCAGCCTTGACCATTCCGGAAGAACCCGCTAAGCGAGGGCCAATATTTTTGGTCAATACACGAAGATTTTCATAGGCCTTGGAACGTAAGAAAATTTCATCGGCTAATTGACGAATAAAAATAGAGTCCATAGATTGCGCCTGCACCACTCCTATGCAAAAAAGGCTTACTAAAAGCACTAGTCGATTGAATAGAAACATAGCTTACTTGTTTTGATTCCTGAAGGTAAAGAATCCTGTGCAGGAAGACGCTCCTTTCAAATAACCTACCTTTACAGATCCTATAACGCATATGAAAATAGGTATAGTTTGTTATCCAACTTTTGGTGGCTCAGGCGTTTTAGCCACTGAGCTGGGAAAAGCATTGGCGCAAAAAAATCATGAGGTTCATTTTATCACTTACCAGCAACCTGTTAGGCTGGAACGGTTTGTTCCCAATATTTTTTATCACGAGGTTCAGGTACCCACCTACCCTTTATTTGATTTCCCCCCCTACGAAACTGCTTTAGCAAGTACGCTGGTAGATGTAATCAAAAACCACCATGTGGATTTGCTGCATGTGCACTATGCCATACCACACGCCTCTGCCTCTTATTTGGCTAAACAAATTTTAGCTAAAGAAGGCATTCAGATTCCATTTATCACAACCCTACATGGAACGGACATCACGCTGGTAGGTCGTGACAAAACCTATGCACCGGTTGTTACCTTTTCTATCAATGAGAGCGATGCCATCACAGCAGTCTCTCACAACCTCCGAGAGGAGACCTTCAGACACTTCAAGATTAACAAAGAAATAGAGGTAATCATGAATTTTGTGGATGTAGCACGTTTTAATCGCAAACCAATTGATGCCTTTAGAAAAGCAATTGCCCCTTCGGGCGAACGCATTCTGCTTCATGCCTCTAACTTCAGAAAAATAAAACGCGTACCCGATGTAGTTCGAATTTTTGCCAATGTGCGTTCTAAAATTCCAAGTAAACTGCTGTTTGTTGGAGATGGACCAGAGCGTAGTACGGCGGAAGATTTAAGTCGTGAATTAGGGGTAAGTGACGATGTATTATTTGTAGGAAAGCAAGAGCAAATGGAAGATATTTTAGCCATTGCTGATGTATTCTTACTCACATCCGAATACGAAAGTTTTGGACTGGCCGCACTGGAAGCCATGGCAGCAAAAGTGCCAGTAGTATCCAGTGATGCTGGCGGTCTTGCCGAAATCAACATACACGGAGAAACAGGCTTTTTAAGTAAAGTTGGAGATACAGACTCCATGAGTACACAAGTACTGAAGTTACTAGAAAGTGAAAGCACGCTGAAAACATTTCGCAACAATGCATTCAAACAAGCTTGTAAGTTTGATATTCATCATATTGTTCCTCAGTATGAAAAACTCTATGGCAACTTTGTAAAAAGTTGATTAACGACGTAACCAACCCTGCGGATCTATTTTCTTTGTTTCCATGGTCATGATAAAATCAATTTGACCACCATTTCCTTCGTCATCCTTACCCGTTTTACCAATTATCTGTCCGGTTTTTACCAAGGCCCCCTTGGATACAGTAACAGCAGATAGGTTGCTGTAGGTAGTAAAATATTTACCGTGACGAATAGTAATTGCCATGCCATCCCCCAAGTTATAAATACCTCGCACCTCTCCCTCAAAGACAGCTTTTACATTAGATCCGGCACTGGGAGTGGCAATAGTTAAACCCGGATTATCGATAGTTAAGAAAGTATTTTCAATTTTATTATCGCCAAATTTCAATAATACAATTCCATTGTCAACAGGCCAGGGAAGTTTATAACGGTTTGCTTCAAAACTGCTATTTAGTGCAATATCCTTGGCATTAAGATCCAGGTAACTATCTGGACGACGGGTAGGCTCGGTACGCTTTGCTGCAGCCGCTAGCTCCTCGCTGGTTGGAGCTGGAGTAGTAACAGCAGGTTTTGTAGTTGTTGTGGTAGTTACGGTGGTAGCATTGGCACGTTTTCTTTCCTCATCCTCTTTTTTTCGACGCTCTTCCGCTTCTTTTTTAGCCAATTCAATCTCCCGACGAACAATAGCTAATACAGCATTTTGCAGATCACGGTCCTTCTTCTTTTTCTCAGCAATTTGTCTGGATAACTCTTTTTCCTTACTCTTCAATTGGGCCACCACAGCATTTTTTTCCTTTTTCTGTACGGCCAGCTCTTGCACTTGTTTGGTTTGTTTTTCGAGTGCTATATTCTTTTTATCTTTACGAACCAGTTGTTGTTTACGTCGTTGCAAAATCAACTCCTGGGTTTTATAAATAGTACCCACTTGTTTCTCGCGATAGTCCCGGTAACTCTTGAGATAAGAAATTCTTTTTACGGCATCATTAAAACTGCTAGCCGAAAAAATAAAATTGACATAATCATAATTACTTCTATTCTTATAGCCATAGGACACCGAACGAGCATACTGCACTTTCAATGTATCAAGTTGTCTGTTTAGTCGATAAATTTCAAGTTCACTGAGATAGATATCATCATCTATGGAACGAATTTCGCGGCTGATACTATTGATATAGCGTTCTTGCAAAGATATTTTTCGATTCAATACATTAAGCTGACTCAATGTTTTCTTAGTCTGCCCTTTAACGGATTCATATAAGGTTTGAATCTCCTTGAGTTCTTTTTGTATTTCCTGTCTTTCTTTTTCCAATTGCCCCTTCTCTGCACCAGGCTGAGCCTGTGCAGTGCTAGTAATCAAGAGCAATAGAAAGACAAAAAAGCGATGCCGCATGGATTTAGTATGAAGATTCCGTGCAAAATAAATTTTATCCATCAACCGCGGCGATAATTTTTTGGGATACTGAATGGAAAACTTAACGTTTCATTAAAGGCATACTGCTTGAAGCGTAACTCTACATTCAATTTCTTTTTCTCAGATACAGCAATATTCCTGCTTTGGGAAAAGTATACCCCGGTGCGATTATCGTATTCTGCGTAACCTAAAAAACTGGTACGGTTACGTGTAAAATCCAAATCGTCCAATTTGGTACTAAGCAATACCTTTTCCTGTTCGGCGATGGTAAATAATAGGCGGAAAAAGGAATTAGCTCCTTGTAATGAAATAGTCCCATTTCCCCTGCTATACGCATATAAGGATGAGTCTAAAAAAAGAGGATTGCCAATTAATAAATCTTGCAGCGAGCGCAGATCCAGCGGTAATGCTGTTATCTCAGTCAAGTACGCCACACTACGCGCTATGTAAATTTTATTTTGTTTATCCAATAACTTTACCGAGTCACGGGTTATGTAAGCACGTAATCCCTCTATGCCCAAAATAGCAGTGATCGAAGCCCAAATGACACTGTCCTTATACATACGCAACTGGGCATTCAAGTTTAATTGTTGGCCTGTACCATCCTCATAATCCACATCTAGTTTTGCATTGAAGGTGGTAAACTGTATACGCTTAGCCTGCAATTGCTCATACTGCTCTTGGATAAAGGAAATTGAATCCAATCGAGCACGCTCCAAATCAGAAAGCACATTCATTTGAACCGTATCCCTTTTTACCAGGGCTGTCTGAATTTTTTTTGTACTTCTACATGAAGTAAAAAATATACCCAGCGTTAATAATATCACCACAATTCGCATAGATATGATTCATTTTACTCCCGTATGGCCAAATCCACCTTGACCACGTGTGGAATCAGATAATTCAACTACAGGAACCCAACTACAACGTACCACAGGTTGCACTACCAGTTGGGCAATTCGATCGCCAGGTTGTATGACTTGTGTTTCATTTGAGTGATTAATCAAGATCACGCCAATTTCACCACGATAATCAGCATCAATTGTACCAGGTGCATTCAAACAAGTAATACCTTGCTTGAGCGCTAAACCGCTACGAGGTCTAACCTGCGCTTCATAACCCATGGGTAACTCAATGAAAAGGCCTGTTGGAATTAATTTTCTCTCTCCGGGAGCTAATTGAATAGGATCAAGAAGTGCTGCCCGTATATCCATGCCCGCAGCAGCCTCGGTAGCATATGAGGGTATGGGGTTGGACGAAAGATTAACAATCTTAATAGACAAAACAGGCATCGCGCAAAGATAGGTTGGGATTATCAGGATTGCTGTAAGAGAACGGTTGCCATTGCCATCAATCCTTCTTCTCTGCCCGCAAATCCCATTTTTTCTGTAGTAGTAGCTTTGATAGATACCGCATCAGTAGTAATGGCCAATATAGGTGCAATTGCCTCCTGCATAGCGCTAACAAAAGGACCAATCTTTGGCGCTTCCAAACATAAAGTAGCATCTACATTAACAACATGATACCCCTTGGCATGGATTAGGTCTACACATTTTGAAAGAAGGATTTTGCTATCGATTCCTTTATAGGCAGGATCCGTATTAGGAAAATGCTTACCAATATCGCCTAAGGCCAAAGCGCCTAACAAGGCATCAGAGATGGCATGTAATAAAACGTCAGCGTCGCTATGTCCTACAGCGCCTTTATGATGTGGAATTTGAACACCTCCAATCCATAAAGAAGGACCAGGTGCTAATTGATGAAAATCGATTCCGGAACCAATGCGAAAAGACATGTGTTGTATTTAGTGCAAATAAACAAAAAGGCCCCGGGAATCCGAGGCCTTTTTGAATTGTAATTCGCTATAATTACTTTTTACCACCCAAGTCAAATGAAACTTGGAAACGAAGTGTATTTGAAAGTGGGTTACGATTAACACCACTGCCAGAAGGAATCAAATAAGCAAAGTTGAAATGGAAAACATTGTACTTCACACCCAAACCTGTTGTGAAATAACGACGATCTCCTTTTGTCTTGTTCTCGTAGAAATAACCGCCACGAAAGAAGAACTGACCATTGTAGTTCCACTCAGCTCCGGCTCCTACAGAAACTTCTTTCACTTCTTCACCAAATCCACCAGGAGCATCTCCTAATGAACTGAACCAGCTACCAACAACACTTTTGTTTCTGTATGCAGCAAGGTCAGCAGCAGTTGCACCAGCACCGGGAGGAGTTGGAACAAGCAATTTGTTGAATTCAGCACCAAAAGAAAGAGTGTTGGTGTTGTTGTATTTTTTTGTGTAGTTCAAACCTAAACCAAGGTTTGCGGGAATGAAATCTTTTGCATCAGCATTGCTGGTATAGGCAATCTTAGCACCCAAGTTAGAAAGAACAGCACCCCAAGCAAGGCCAGTACCATTCTTTTTACCATCATGGTAGTAAGCAAGGTCAGCAGCCACAGAGGAACCAGTCTTGTAAGTAGTGCTACCATTGGTCAACCCGCCAGTCAAATCAGAATTAATGTATTTTAAAGTGATACCAACACCACTTTTATCAGACAGTTTACGAGAATAACCAAGATCTACACCAAACTCACGAGGTCTGTGTTCTGTTCCAAGAGGAGCACCTGTGAAATCAGTGAACTGAATGTTGCCAAGGCTGAAATAACGAACAGAGGCAGATAAAGCCTGATTGTCGTCTAATTTCTTGAATCCTGTTACAGAAGCCAGGTAAACATCGTTTACAAGGTCCTTCATCCAAGGAGTGTAAGTAGCAGAGATACGTGCGTCAGTTGTATTAAAAGCAACTTTTGCAACGTTCCAGATAGCTGAATAAGTGTCTGGAGAAGTAGCTACTCCCATTTCACCCATACCACCTGAACGAGCGTCAGGAGAAATACGAAGAAAAGGAACGGCAGTTGTAACCACATTGATTGGGTCAGTCTGCGCATTAACATTTGCAGTCAGACCACATAATAGCAGGATGCTGGCAGTCAGTTTTAAGGCAGTTAGTCTCATTAGAAAATTTTTAATAGTGTGTAAATATAGCGTTTTTGATCAAAAAGCCCTCCAGAAAGGAATTTTTTTCAAACTTCGGGAAATCAGTCATAATGAGCAACTTCCGTATAGATTTTCTTCCTAATTAGAAGACTCCGACAGAGGATAAACGCCTCTATTTCAATTATATTGTTAAAATTTACCTTTTTTTTAAAATTTCTTCTTTAACCCGGTTTCCGTATAACTCATTGACATAAAACAAATTAGATTCTTAAAAAATAATAGGGGTCTGGAATTGTATTTGCCTCAAACTGCTTAAATTCGCAAGCCCTGTAGATCAAGGGAAGAATCCCGGGCAATAACCCGGATTAAACCTGCGTTAGACAATACCAATCGAAGCTTTATGCTACAAATGCAACGTCCAATTTTTATTCTCCTGGCTCTGTCAGGTCTTGTGCTGTTGAACTCCTGTAAGGGAAAAGGAATTTTTGCAAAAAAGTCTCCTAAATCCAGTGTTACCGGATGGAACTACAATGAAAAAGGTGGTTTTCAAGTATCACAGGCCAAGGATCAGGCCACTGGTCCCGGGTTAGTTTTTGTAGAAGGTGGAACCTTCACAATGGGACAAACCGAGGAAGATGTCATGGGAGACTGGAACAATGTTCCCCGCCGAGTTTCCGTACCCTCCTTTTATATGGATCGCACAGAGGTAGCCAATGTACACTACCGTGAGTACATTTTTTGGTTGGCAAAAATATTTGACCCTTCAGACCCTGAGAATGTAAAAATTGTTGAAGGTGCACTTCCCGATACTTTAGTTTGGAGAAGTGAATTAAGTTATAACGAACCGTCAGTTGAATTGTATTTCCGTCACCCCGCCTTCAATTACTATCCAGTAGTGGGCGTAAGCTGGAAACAAGCCAAAGATTTTTGTCTATGGAGAACTGATCGTTACAATGAATCTGTGCTAGTGGACAAGGGTTTTATCAACAAGAATAATTTAAAACCAGGAGCACAGCAAGGAGATAACAACTTTAACACACGCTCTTATTTACTAGGACTCTATACTGCCCCTCCGGGTAAGGCAATGCGCGCTAGCCGTGGGCGTGCACCGCAGCAACCATCCTTAGAATCAGGTATTGTTAGCCCTGAGTATCGCCTTCCTTTTGAAGCAGAGTGGGAATACGCAGCCTATGGTTTGATTGGACAGAACCCCCGCACTAGTATAAAAGAAGGAAAGCGTGGAGAAGAATTACAATCAAACAAACAAGTATATCCCTGGGCACAGAATGTAAATGGCCTTCGTGAAAATCGCAGAGGTAGTTTACAAGGACAGTTCTTTGCCAACTTTAAAAGAGGTAATGGAGATAATGCTGGTGTGGCAGGTGGTTTAAATGACCGTTCGTTCTACACAGCTCCCGTTGAATCCTATTATCCCAATGCATTTGGCTTATATAACATGGCCGGTAACGTGAGTGAGTGGGTAGAAGATACCTATCGCCCATTATCTACATTAGATTTTGATGATCAACCTGCCCCATTCCGTGGTAACAAGTTCATGAAATTATATGTGGCAGATTCCACGACACTGGATCCTTCCGCGCGTTATGAGCGAGATTCATTAGGACGTGTAAAAATGTTAGAGGTTACTGAAGCCGATGCACGCAACAGAAGAAATTATCAGAAGGGAAATGTAGTTGACTATCTTGATGGAGATTCGCTTTCTGCTGCTGCTTATGCCTATGGCACATCTACGTTGTTAGATCCGCAACGCTCTAAAGTATTCAAAGGAGGAAGTTGGAATGACCGCGCTTATTGGTTGAGCCCAGGTGCACGTAGATTCTTGGAGGAAGATCTCTCCGCTGCCACTATCGGTTTCCGTTGCGCAATGAATCGAGTAGGCAGTCCTGAGCTGGGTAACAAACGCAAAACCGGACTATACTTTCCTACAAAAAGACAAAAACGATAAATATCGAACCAAAGACTATTTAAAACCCTCCCCATCGGAGGGTTTTTTTATACGCGTCCAAGTACCTTTGCATTATGTCAATTGAATCGCTTTATACCCTCTTTCAGCAATATCCACTTGTAGAAACGGACACCCGGCAACTAAAGCCTGGCTGTCTGTTTTTTGCACTACGTGGAGAACATTTCAATGGCAATCAATTTGCAAAACAAGCATTAGCAGCAGGGGCAGCGGCAGCAATTATAGATGATGCGAGCGCCTATATTGACCAACGAACAATTGTAGTTGAAAATACACTTGCTACGCTACAGCAATTGGCAAAATTTCATCGGCAACAATTCAATATACCCTTTATTGCCATCACGGGTAGCAATGGGAAAACCACTTCCAAAGAATTAGTACATGCGGTTCTTTCCAGTACCTATCGCACCTACACCACACAAGGTAATTTGAACAATCATATTGGTATACCCCTTACAATACTGCGTATTCAAAAGGATGCAGCGATTGCTGTAATTGAGATGGGAGCCAATCACCAAAAAGAAATTGCAGGCTATTGCACCTATACCTTACCCACACATGGCATTATTACTAACTGCGGGAAGGCCCATCTTGAAGGATTTGGTGGTGTGGAGGGTGTCAGAAAAGGTAAGGGCGAATTATTTGACTTTATTCGCGCTAATCAAGGAACTATTTTTTTAAATCAAGATTTAGACTACTTGCTACCAATGTCCAAGGGAATTTCCAACGTAGTAACGTATGGAACAACAGCGGCGGAAACTATGGGAACTATAAAGTCAGCCGCCCCCTTCCTGGAAGTAGCCATTCAATCAACAGAGCGGCTTTCGGACAATTTTACCATACAGACACAACTAGTAGGAGAGTATAATTTAGCCAATGTTTTACTGGCTGTTAGTGTAGGCAGACACTTTGCAATTGATGCAGCAAAAATTAAATCCGCTATTGAAAATTATCAACCCACCAATAGCCGTTCGCAATTAATTAAGCGAGGCACCAACACAATCATTTTAGATGCCTACAATGCTAACCCAAGCAGTATGCTAGTAGCTATTGAGAATTTTAGCAAACTCGAAGCAGCACAAAAAGTATTGCTTCTCGGTTCAATGGCTGAATTAGGAGAACAAAGTCAAGAAGAGCATCAGCAATTGGTAAAGCTGATTCAGTCATATCCCTGGAAAGCTGTAGTGCTGGTGGGAGATGGTTTTAGCGAAATTGCGCACCCCTATAACCAGTTTAAAAATTCAAGTGAAGCAGCCGAATGGTTTCGTGCAGGACAATTCACCAATACCCACTTCTTGATTAAAGGAAGCAGAAGTATAAAAATGGAAACCATCTTAATTGAACCGGCATGAAGGGAATAGCACAATGACAACAATTTTATTATCCATATCGCTTGATAGCAGCTCAATAGTTGGTGCTATCGCCTCATTGCTAATTGGCCTCTCTTTGGGGTTAATTGGAGGCGGAGGTTCTATACTCACAGTACCTGTGCTGGTTTATTTATTTAATGTAGACCCCTTACAAGCAACCGCCTATTCTCTTTTTATAGTTGGAGCCACTAGTGCCATTGGTGCATTCCCCAAGTACAAAGAAGGACAGGTAAATCTCAAAACGGCGTTGATCTTTGGCGCACCTTCCATCATTGCAGTATATGCTACGCGCAAATGGGTTGTGCCCGCTATTCCTACGCAAATAGGACAATGGGGTGAATTTGTGCTGACCAAAAATGTGTTGTTGATGCTCCTCTTTGCCTTATTGATGGTTGCTGCTTCCTTTTCGATGATCAGCACGCAAAAATTGTTGGGTGTTGTTGAAAAAAAATCGCAGTTTTTTAATTACCCCTTAATATTGATAGAAGGAGCCTTTGTAGGACTATTGACAGGACTGGTTGGCGCTGGAGGAGGCTTTTTAATAATACCTGCATTGGTAATACTCACAGGACTACCCATGAAACAAGCGGTTGGGACATCGCTGTTGATCATTGCTGCAAAATCGTTGATTGGCTTTACAGGCGATGTAACGGAACAGGCAATTGATTGGGTGTTATTGGGATTTGTTACTGCTATGGCAATAGTGGGTATCATGGTCGGCAATCAGCTGAGTAAAAAGATAGATGGAAATAAACTCAAAAAGGGATTTGGCTGGTTTGTGTTGGTGATGGGTCTTTATATATTGATAAAAGAAGGATGGGGAGCTGGCCATTGAAAGATGTGACAATAATCACGTTAGCAGTAAATGAAATTCCGAAATTTGCAACTGAATAGATAAACATATAAGCATGAAAGTTGAACAGATTTATACCGGTTGTTTAGCACAAGGTGCCTACTACATAGAAAGTAATGGCGAGGCCGTTGTGATTGATCCGCTTCGTGAGGTAGCTCCTTACATCCAAAAAGCCGAACGTAATGGCGCCACTATCAAATACGTATTAGAAACACATTTTCACGCAGACTTTGTCTCAGGCCATTTGGACCTCAGTAAAAAAACAGGTGCCCCTATTGTATACGGGCCAAATGCTTACCCCGCTTTTGATGCCATTATTGCTACGGACGGACAGGAGTTTAAAGTTGGCGCCCTCACATTAAAAGTATTACACACACCCGGGCATACCATGGAGAGTACCTGTTATTTATTATTGGATCAACAAGGCACACCGACTAGCTTATTCTCTGGTGATACACTTTTTATAGGTGATGTAGGACGTCCTGATTTGGCACAAAAAGTAGCCAGCGATTTAACACAAGAAAAATTAGCCGGCTATCTTTTTGATTCGCTTCGAAATAAAATCATGCCATTGCCTGATAGCGTTATTGTTTACCCTGCACATGGAGCTGGGAGTGCCTGCGGAAAAAATATGAGTAAGGAAACAACAGATACATTAGGCAATCAAAAGAAAAATAATTACGCGCTCCGTGCCGATATGACCCAAGAAGAGTTTATCAACGAAGTCACCAATGGTTTAGCCGCACCACCCTCCTACTTTCCATTGAATGTGATGATGAATATCCAAGGTTATGAAAGCCTTGATAAGGTATTAGCTCGTGGGCAACAGGCAATGAGTCCCGAGGCCTTTGAAGCAGCTGCCAATGAAACGGGTGCGTTGATTTTAGATACCCGTGCTCCACAGACATTTGCTGCTGGGTTTGTTCCTAATTCAATTAATATTGGCATTGACGGACAGTTTGCCCCATGGGTGGGTACTATGATTCCTGCTATCAAACAAGAAATTTTATTAGTTTGTGAGGAAGGAAGAGAGGAAGAGGTGATAACTCGATTAGCACGCGTTGGTTATGACCACACAATAGGTTTTTTGAAAGGTGGGTTTGCTGCTTGGAAACAAGCTGGTAAAGAAATGGATCAAATTCAATCAGTAGATGCCGATTTATTGGCAGCTATTCTGGAAAAACAATCGGTTGCTATTTTGGATGTGCGTAAGAAAAGCGAATATGGTAGTGAGCATATTCTAGACGCAGAAAATGCACCCTTAGATGTGATTAATGAAAGCATGGCACAAATAGATAAAGATAAAACTTATTATGTACACTGTGCAGGAGGCTATCGCTCCATGATCTTTACCTCCATTTTACGTGCAAGGGGTTATGATAAACTCATTGATGTCAAGGGTGGATTCAAGGCTATCAAGGATAGCGGAAAATTTAAGATCAGTGACTATGTGTGCCCCTCCACCCCATTATAAAAATTGAACCTATATCCTATGTCTACCTTAAAAGAAATCGTAAAACAAGCGGGAACTACTGTTGTTGATGTAAGAAGTACTTGGGAAGTTGAAATGGGGCAATATCCAGGCGCCATCAATATTCCACTGGAGGAATTACCGCAACGAGTGAGTGAGTTTGAGTCATTTGAAGGACCCATTGTATTGTATTGTCGAAGTGGTAACAGAAGTGGCATGGCCCTACAATTTTTGAAACAACAAGGATTCGAAAATCTGCATAATGGTGGTGGGTTAGAAGACATGCTCAAATTAGTCTGATGCGGAAATATGGATTGTTAGCTTTTTTGCTGCTACTATCCGAACTTGGCTTTACGCAAGATCGTCACGAAGGCTGGGTTCGTTTGAATCTAAATCACTGGTTCCAACCTAAATTAGGAGTGGGCCTGGAATTGCATCATCGACGACAAGCTAATTATTGGACATCTGATAAAAATATGCTGGAGGAATCGATGCTGACCATAGTCAGACCCTGGATTTATTTAAAACTACCTTCCAAATGGATTTTAAGTACCAGCCCACTCTCCTACCACGGATCTCGTGAAATATTGAATAGTCAAGGTGATATAAAAGATTTTTTGGAGCTGCGTTCTACCTATGGTATTCAAAGAACTTTTCCTGTAAAAAATTTGATCAGTAGAAACAGAGCCTGGTATGAATTACGGTTTACAAATGTGAATCAAGCTACATACTTTTTTCAAACAAGAGTTCGCATCCAAAACACCTGGCTATTGCCCCTGGCTACCATCAACAAACAGACCAGACTTAATTATAATTTCACTAATGAATTTTTTATTAGTCAAAGAAGAGAATTAATACAATTTGACCACAATCGACTTTTTAACGGCTTGCAACTGAAATGGGGGCCACAGGAAATCAGTGTAGGATACCAGTGGAGCAGTCATAATGTAAACCCTTTTTCAATTTCTCGACATCAGCTTTTTGTTAATGCGAGTTTTGACCTATAATCAAGTTAGATTTTGTTATACTAGTTTAAAGAATCCTTGCAATATTATTTTGAATTGCTGTGCTGGTCGTAACCTAATTACTGGCATGCTTCCGTTTTCCTTATTTTTGCACCCCTTTGGAGACTTGTCCGAGTGGTTGAAGGAGCACGCCTGGAAAGTGTGTATACCCCTAAAGGGTATCGAGGGTTCGAATCCCTCAGTCTCCGCTAAAATGAAGCGTAATTAACTGATAATCTGTTAGTTGCGCTTTTTTTGTTGGATTTTAGTCCACCGTTAGTCCACCAAATCGAAATTTCTTCGGAAAATGATTTAAAAAGACAAACCCGGAAAAGACAGCAATAACTTTAGATAAAAGAAAAAAGGGCTGATAATGGATGTGTTGAGCAAAGATCAGAGAAGGAGAAATATGCAGGCTATAAAAAGTAAAGGCTCAAAAGATGAAGTTCTTTTAGCAAAAACTCTTTGGAATAAAGGTCTGCGCTATAGAAAAAATGACAAAAGTGTTTTTGGAAAACCAGATTTGACTTTTAAACGAAAAAAAATGGCAATTTTTATTGACAGCGAATATTTTCACGGTTACAACTGGGATATTCAGAAAAACAGAATTAAAACCAACCAAGAGTTTTGGTGGCGAAAAATTGAAAGTAATATAAAGAGAGACGAATTGGTAAACAAAGAACTTAAGTCAAGGGGGTGGAAAGTTTTACGCTTCTGGAGCAAGTATTTACGAAATAATTTAGCAAATTGCGTTACGCAGATAGAGGATAATTTATAATATCAGAATGGCTACATACAGCAAAATAAAAAGCGATCTAAAAATAAATGTAGATAAGCACCTAAATGATGGATTTGCACAGCTCACACACTTCTGGCAAAATCATTGTAAATCGTCAGCATAAAGTGGACTTTTAATTCCATGTTATTCATTCTTATTTTGACATTCATCGCAGGTGCCTTCAACTAAAATGTTGAGTTCATCAATGTTTAATTTTTTCAACTGTTTCATGTATGATTCCGGTAACTCTGGTAACTCAATAACATCGTTACAGGATTTACATTTATAGTGCGGATGAAAGTGGTCTTTATTATCCAATGAATGTTTGTCAAAAACATAACTCAATGTACCTTTAGAATCTACTAACTTGCATAGAATTTTCTTTTCCGAAAAAGAATGTAACATTCTATATAAACTCACACGATCTATCTTATTTTTAAATTTATCCTCCAAATCGCCTTGGGTTAATGCTATTTTAGATTGCATAAAATAGTTTAACACATCTAGTCGATGTTGCGTAACTCTACAAGCATTCATTTTTAAAATTACACTGGCTTCCATAAAATTTATTTAGAATTAATCAATTTAAAAAAGTCACTACGAACAGTATCATTATCAAAAACACCTGCATATTCAATGGTGGTTGTTTTTGAAGATTTATCGTTTATTCCTCTTGTTGATACGCACATGTGTTCTGCTTCAACTACCACAATTACATTATCTGTTTGTAGGGCATTTTTTAATTCATTAAATATTTGCATACTCATACGCTCTTGCACTTGCGGCCTTCTAGCATAATAATCTACAATGCGATTAATTTTAGAAAGCCCAATTACTTTACCGCTCGAAATATAGCCTACATGAGCTTTTCCAATGATAGGTAGAAAATGATGTTCGCAAGCAGAGTTAAACGTAATATCGCTTTCAATCAACATTTTATTATACTCATACTTGTTATCAAAAACAGAAAGTTTGGGTTTGTTTTTTGGGTTCAGTCCAGCAAACATTTCTTTAACATACATCTTGGCTACACGATAAGGTGTTCCTTGTAAGCTGTCATCTTCTAAATCCAAACCCAGTTCTTCCATTATTTTTTGGAAGTACCCTTGAATAGCTTCAATCTTTGCCTCATCAGATTTTACAAAAGCATCATCACGCAATGGCGTTTCAGGAGATGTCATTGCATGCGAATCGCCTAGTAATTCTATCTCTTCTATAAGTTTATCGTTCATTTTTCTAAGAATTTTAAGGTCTGTAAATCATTATCTAATGACCTGTAAAAACAAGCCTTTCTGTTTTCTCCATTTTCATTGAAAGTATGGCAAACACCACCTTTTTTTAGCGTTACTTTATAAACTAATGCGTCTTGATCGCAGTCTATCAGCACTTCATCTAACTGCAAATAATTTCCTGAACTTTCTCCCTTTATCCAAAGCGTGTTTCGTGTAGTGCTAAAAAATGCAGCTACCTTGTTTTGAATAGTGTATTCAAATGCTTCTTTATTTACCGATGCCAACATCAATATTTGCCCGGTTGATGTTTCTTGCACAGCCACAGGTAAAACCCCTCCACGTTTTTCAAATTGGGGCATTATTTCAGTTGTTTCTTCTAATTCCTTTACATTCATTTTGTTTCTTTTTTTGGTACCGGATCATAACCGTGTGTTCCCCACGGATGGCATTTGCTCAATCGTTTCATTCCAAGATAAATCCCTTTTGCAGCACCCCATTCGTTGATGGCCTCAATGGTATATTGAGAGCAAGTGGGTGTATGTCTGCAATTTTGCCCAAGCATAGGCGAAATGCACCATTGATAGATTTTTATGGGCAGAGTAACTAAACGCTTTATCATAGATTCAGACCAAATTCATCTGCAAAGATAAAAAATAAACGCAACAATGTTGCATAAGTAAAAAAAATAGCTACATTTGCAAACGCAACAAAGTTGCATTTAGCAATTTTTAAGCATTAAATTTAAAAAACATCTCATGACACAAAAAATTTTATTATGGCTTTTGGTATTTGTTCCAATCATTAGCTCTGCCCAAAGTGGCTATTTCATTAAGGGAGCTGTATTTGACGAAGATCGCCAACCTATAACCAGAGCAACAGTTAAAATCCTTCAAACAACTGATGGAGCCATCACTGATAACGATGGTCAGTTTGAATTAAAGAATTTAAGTAACGGAAACTACACTCTTGAAGTCTCTTTTGTTGGGTATTCTAAAACTCAAATTGATGTAGCCATAAACAATCAATCCGTAAATGATTTAACAATAACATTGAAGTCTGATACTAAAACACTAGGAGAGGCTACGATATCATCCAACAGAAAAAGAGAGGAACTACAAACCATCAATAAAATAGATGTTGATTTAAAAGACTTACCGGTTACAGTTCATAGTATAGACCGTAAAGTTATCGACCAAAAAGGTGCAATTGCCTTAGAAGATGCGATGAAAAATGTTACAGGTGTTCGTACCCGTAATACTTATGGAGGCTTTCAACATTTTCATATTAGAGGTATGGAGCAATTTGTCTTATTAGTCGATGGTGTTCGTGACGAAAGACACAATATTTCACAAAGTGCTCCATCTACAAACTTAGCAGCTGTAGAAGGTATTGATGTATTAAAAGGTCCATCTTCGGTTATGTTTGGTCACTCAGCACTAGGAGGTATTATTAATGTTAGAAGAAGGCAGCCAACACAGGTGTTTAAAGCTAATTTTCAATCAAGTTATGGTTCGTTTAATACACGAAATATTATGGCTGGTGCCGGTGGAGCAATTACTGATAAACTGAGCTTCAGAGCAGATTTTGGTGTTGGGAACTCAGACGGATTTAGGGGGCTTGGATATAATTACACAAATGCTTATTTATCTTTAAAGTATAAGCCAGCTAAAAAACATACCATACAATTTAACGTGCAAGCGAACGATGATTTTTATAGTACAGATACCGGTATTCCTTTGTTGGCGGATGGGACTATGGTGCAAGGGATGAACCCACAAACAAGATATAATGATCCTCAAGATTTTCTGAAAAATAAGCGTACTGACCTGCAGCTAAACTATCAATATCAAATTAGCGATAAGTTGAAACTTACAAACCTAACTTCTTATTTTATAGATGACATCAATTATTTCTCCACTGAAGAATTGACCTTTAATGCAACTCAAGATTCATTGGTTCGTTCTTTTCCTTTCTATTTTAATCACCAAACCAAACCTATACAAAACCAATTAGAATTAAGCGGAGAATACAAAATAGGTTCTATACAAAACAAATTTGTTGTAGGACATTCGATTAGTGTTTTAGATAGAAAAACATTTAGAGGGAATATTACTGGACCAGGAAAAAACACAACAGTGTCTGTTGTAAATCCTGTTTTGAACCAAGGTGCAATGTTTATTGAAGATAACAGATACATTGCAAGAATGGAAACCGTTAATGGATTTTTTGGGCAAAACTGGTTTAATTTTGGTGAAAAATTCAAGGCTTTAGTTGCAGTAAGAGTTGATGTATTTAATGGAGATTATTTCACCAATCAATTGGATAAGGATAGAGATATTACATCTAAGGGGGATGTAAGTAAGCTCAATATTGTTGCTCCAACATATCGCGGAGGACTGGTATATCAACCAATAAAATCAGTGTCTATTTATTCTTCTTATAATACTTACTTCAAACCAACTAGAACCGTTGCCCCAAATGGAGATATGTTTGACCCTGAAACAGGGTATCAAGGAGAATTGGGTGTTCGTTATGAGAAAGACGATAAAATTTCTGTTAATATTGCCGGTTTTTCGTTGGCAAGAACCAATATATTACAAGGAATACCCGGTGGTGGATTTGAGAATATCGGTACCGGAACGTCAAATGGATTTGAACTCGAAGTAAATTACAACCCAATTAAAGACTTATCAGTTAGAACAGGTTACTCTTTTGCTCATACTGAAATTCAAGAAAATAAAGGAGATATTGCCCCTAACCCAAATGCAGGAAACAGACTACCTTTTGCACCACAACATCTTGTTCATTCTTGGTTGTCTTATGATGCCTCTGCAACTAAATTAAAAGGTTTGGGTGTTGGACTAGGAGTTAATTATACATCAGACAACTACACAACCAATGCAAATACCATTAAGTTAGATGCTTATTATCTTTTGGATGCTGCACTTTGGTACAGATTTAATAAGTATGAACTTAAATTCAATCTTAACAATTTAACCGATCAGTTTTACTATAGAGATGCCATTTTTGGAAACCAAGTGTTTATTGGGCCTTCCAGAAACTTTATGGTTACTTTCAAAGCTGATTTTTAATGCAGTATAGAGTGAATAGTAAAAATCTTTTGAAGGCGGTGGTTAAAATACACCGCCTTCTTGGCTTTTTCCTTTGCTTACTTTTTGTGATTTGGTGTCTCTCCGGCTTTGTAATGATGTACAAAAGTTTCCCCTCAGTTTCAGAAGAAGACAGAGCTAAACTAAATAAATCAATTGATTTGTCAATGGTTTCCTACCCTTCAAATATTGAATCTTTTATTGATATGGATTCGATTAAGGCACTCAAATTGATTCATATCAACAAACAAGCTGTTTTTAACATTGAAACCTTGGATGAAAGCGTTTTCAATTTCACGGCAAATAAAATAGGAGAAAAGCTAACATACGATGAAAATGATGTAAGATCAATTTTATATGATTATTATAAAACAGAAACTGTAGATTGTAAAATAGAAACGATTACTGAATTAGACCAATGGATTCCTAGAACACGTTATTTGCCACATATGCCTATTTTTCGTGTTGATATTAATGATAATGAAGGGACTGTTTGGTATGTTTCATCAAAAACGGGTGAGGTTTTACAAAAGTTAGATTTTTCTGATAAAGTCTGGGCTTGGTTGGGAGCAATACCACATTGGCTTTATTTCAAAGATATTCGAATTAATACACCACTTTGGCGGTTTATTGTTATTACTCTATCATTTATTGGTGTACTTCTATCTATTGCAGGTATTGTGTTAGGGATTAATCGGTTTTTAATTGCCCGAAAAAGAAATCAACTCATAACACCCTATAAGAAAAAGTGGTTCAAATGGCATCATTATTTAGGTTTTACCTTTGGTCTATTCACTTTTACGTGGGTTTTAAGTGGTTTATTTTCTATGAACCCCATAAAGTGGAGTCCTGAAGATAATCTTTCTGAAGATCAAATGAAAATTTGGACGGGAAATAATACTTTGAAAACGGCTTTTAATCAAACAAATTTTATAACGTTTAAGGATAAAATAAAGAATACAAAAAACTGTTTAGAAATTGATTTTAAGGAATTTAATAGAAATGTTGTAGCAGTAGTAAAAAGTGCTTCTTTTTCTAACTCTATTATTTTTGGTAAAAAATTGAGAATTACCCAAGATTCTGAAAAATTCAAAATTTATGAGCAGAAAATTAAAGTAATTTTTCCTCAATGTACAATTGTTAATCGGGAAGTTATGCATACTTACGATGATTATTATTATTCTAGAACAAATAAATCAATATTACCTGTTTACAAATTTGAATTAGATAATCCTGAAAAAACAGCCTTATATGTTGACCCAGTAAGTCATCAAGTGTTGATGAAAATAGACCAAAAAAATAGATTGGAGCGATGGATTTATCATGGACTTCATAGTTTTGATTTTGCAATTTTAAGAGATAAACGACCTTTATGGGATATTGTTGTTATTCTATTCCTAGTTGGTGTTACACTATTGAGTATTACCGGAGCAATTTTGACCTATAAAAAACTATTTCGAATAAGAAAATGAACTGAAATTAATAAGTTATTTTTCAAAATCCTTATACAATAAACTTGGTTGAATACTTTCATTATTCTGGTATTTACCAGAGCTGTATTTGTCGAATTCTCCTTCCAAACTACTAAATATAGTCTAAATTAGTAGAGAGTTCCCATCATTAACAATTAAACCAATAATGACATGGAACAGCGGCCTAAACAATCTACAGAGAACTTCATCAAAGAGATCCGCCGCAAGACAAGGCGTCTTTTTTCTTCAGAACAAAAGTTAGTAATCGTAATGGAGGCCCAGCGAGGGGAATACTCCATTGCAGAGCTTTGGAAAAGAAAACCATGTTTGTACACGAGATGTGGCAACTCTGCCCTTACCAGTATACTTCAAAAATGAAGATTCTGATCTACTCATAAAAATCGAGATTCTTGTGATAGGTTTCCTCTAATTGCGAGAGGGCAAAAAATGCAATAGCCAAGGCTGCGGTCGCAATCAAGATTGCACTGTAATAATAATTCCCATTGAACCAGACTGCCCCCCATTGAAAGGCGAAACTCAAGGGGATGACCCAACCTCTAATGAGATTAAGAGCAGAACTGGTTACCAAAGTCCTAATATTGGTACCAAATTGCTCTGCGGTAAGTGTAAGTAACATGATAGTAAAGCCGACACTGAGACCCATAAACGCAAATAAAAGATAGTATAGGAAAATTGATTGACTTGCAAAAAGAAAAAATAAAGCAATAAAAAAACTATAAGAGGCAAGAAATATAAATATAGCCTTCTTTCTACTTTTTAAGTATTGACTCAAAAAACCACAGAGTGGATCTCCGAATGCGAAGCCGAGAAAATTGAATGTTATTACTGTAGCTGCTACTGGCAATGTTGTCATTCCCATACTGCCTGCAATTTCTCTGGTAAAGGTGATTAGAACTCCGGTAGCAAACCAACCGGGCATACCAACAAGTAAAACACAAAGAAATTTCCAAGATCTATTTCGGCTTCTCAATATAATACTGAAATCACCTTTTGCTACTTGCTTTGATCCCATTCCCGTAAAAAGTCCACTCTCCACTACGCTGAAACGCAGCAGCAACAACACGATCCCTAGTAAACCACCAATTATGAAACTAGTTTGCCAACTAAAAAATGTAGCGATAATACCCGCAGTTACAGCTCCAAGCATACCTATTCCACCTACCAACGCAACTGCCATTCCTCTAAATTTTCCAGGCATTTGCTCACTAACTAACGTAATGCCTGCTCCCAACTCTCCCGCTAACCCAAGACCGGCCAAAAATCTACACCACATATAACTGTCTACGTCTTTTACGAAAGCATTCAAAAGTGTAAAAATGCTATACACCAATATCGAGCCAAATAAAACTTTCAATCGTCCCATTTTGTCTCCGATAGTTCCCCAAAGAAAACCACCAATCAGCATGCCGAGCATTTGGGCATTTAAAATATCTCTAGTATGAGTAGGCCAGTCTGACTCCGGAATTGATAAAGAGCTGAAGCTGTCTACTCTCTCCGCACTGAAAATGATGATATCATACAAATCCACAAAAAAACCAAGTGCAGAAACTATTACTCCGACGATTGCCTTTCTACCTACCTTTTCGTTCATATTTTTTTCTAAGATGTTTCGGGGAGAGGTGTGGACTGCTTTAGCCAATCACCTATACCATAGGGGTCAGGATGTACGATGGATATGTGTTCATGGTGAATCAGCCACTGATCTGCTTTACGTACCAACACAAAACTTGCCCTGAAAATGTTATAAAAAGTTTGATTACTTATTTGAACTTGTAAACGAATGACCCCACTCACCCATGACATTTCAGCTGACTGCTCAGCATAAGGACCTTCAACCCAATCAACACAATTAAGCTGAATGGGAGAAAGACAAAAATCACTCCAACCCTTACTTACTTTAGTGTATCCCTTTGAGGTAAGCCTTGGACCTTCCAACACAACATAGGTTTGTTCATCAGCAACATATTTGGATAAAATTCCACTTAGGTCTTTTTCAATTATTACCCTATAATGATCGTTAATGGCAGCAACAGGAGATTGCATCATTTTTCAAAGATTACAGCAAGGTGAAAATTTATTACATTTCATTAATCTCATCTGCGATGGTGCGCATAGGCACATTATTTTCTGGCTTGGCTACTGCTTCAACTTCTTGTTGTATAATCCGCAGAATGCGGGCACTGAAGCGAGCATGCCAGGTTTGTCTTTCCTCAGCAACAGAATCATCGGGTACAAATGCCTCAATATCTTTTCTGCTTAGGTGACCCCTTGCCTCTAACAATCTTTCAATCGTATCAAGTCTTTCATGCAAGACAGCAAGGTCGGCAGCAATAGCCATGGAAATATTAAGTACACGCTCAACAGCAGGATCTTCTAAAAAATAAGGGCGCCCCCCCTTACTTTTATTTCCTGCCATCACAATATCATTCATTGTATCTACTGGTGAGGTTTCAGAAATGGAAGCACCCGCATGGGATCCACTTAACTCTGTTTTCATATCATCTAATTTTAAAAAAGTCAATTCTTAATTAGTAGCAGATTTCCATCCACCAAAAACATTCCATATTGGACTCCGACCGTAGTCCTCCGTGACCTTACCATCTCGTTTATTTTTATCCAGGTCATTGATAGCCTTCACCCCTACCTGCATAAACTTATCTCTGGGTACACCTGCCTCCTCCATCAGATCTACAGGAGCTAGATCATGCATATGCCCCCAGAATGGCTCTGCATTATAATAAGCATCCCAGTCGCGCATGAATTGCTCATACATACTCATGTCAGAGGTATACTGAGGTTGTTCAATATGGAGATTGAGTCCGCCATTTTTTAAGATCCGTTTGATCTCATTAAAAATGGCATGTATAGATTTTCCGCCCGTCTCGTGAAGAAACATGGTAGTCTGTACCCAATCAAAGCTTTCATCGGTAAACTCTTTCATGTCGGCAGCATCAGCCTGGATAAATTTTACGTTATGTACACCCAGTGAGTGAGCTCTGGCAGCTCCGTACCTCAACATAGGAGTCCCAGCATCAATTCCAATCACTACCGCGTTGGGAAAAGCCTGCGCAATTGGAAGTGTATTATGTCCCAACCCGCAACCAACATCCATAATTCTTTTAGGATGGAAATTCGGATAAGTTTCTTTTACCCATGCTGCAATGGCTCGACCTCCTCCATCGGTAAGACTTCCCAACATACCACCGCTAGTAACAAACAAACCACTGTCATAATTTGCTGCGTTGGAAACATCACCCGAAAAATATTCTGTATGATAACTTCCAGGCATCAAATGGTTATCAACATGAGTGAGGTACGGTGGAACCATGAAATCATCCTTTAGTTGTAAGCTATCATTGCCCTTGAGTAGTTCTGCTACTTTCGAAGCAAGTTGTTCCGCCTGCCTTAATACCACCGCTCTGCCATTTTGTTGTCGCATTTCCATAGTACTCCTGCGGAGTGCTGCCCACATCTGATAAATGGAATCTTGCTTCATGGCTTCACCAAGTTCAAACCTATCTTTAAAACTTCGGTCATGCTCTTTCACAAAGTTGGGCTCTACTCTTCTATCGTAAGCCAGTTTATTACCCGGAGCAATCACGGTGCTCACATATCGATTTAGATTAGCAAGAAAATTGTATCTGGCTCTTTCATCATGATTAAATTCAGGAAATACAGCATGTTGCTGCAATTTTGTCCATACAGGAGGGAGCTGATAAGACATAAGTTCTTTTTTTTTGAAAAATAATCAAAATTATCCTTTTGGCCTTCCATAACCACCTCCACCAGGTAATTCCATAACCAGTTCTTCGCCCGGTTGGAGGTAGTCATGACCTTTTGGTGGAGTAAATCGTTTTTCACCTGCGGCTGTTCGTACATATAAATTTCCTTTCTTACCTTGAAAACCCCCTAATAATCCATAGGCCTGATGATTGATTTTTTCCGTTACATTACTTATATGAATGGGGAGAGCACCTATATTCCTATAGGCAAATCGTTGACCCTCCCCCCCGGGGTATTCACCATTACCTCCGCTTCCCCTTATGAGACTTTTTTCAGTCACCAATACGGGTGCATCGTGCTCGAAAACTTCCACAGGCACATTCGCCACATTTGTCGGATAGCACAGTGTGGGGGGACCCGCTAATCCTTTTCTTCCTCCATAGCCTCCTGCAAGGAAGAGATATTCTACGTATTCCGAACCATCTTCTCTTTTGCCACTTAATACCATTACCCATACAGCTGCTCCGCAATCAGCCTGCACCTGATCGGGAACCGCTAGTGACAAGGCTTTGACCACTGGTCCATGCAATAAGTTTCCTGTCACATTTCGCGCTCCTAACGGGGAAGGCTTTTTTGCATTAAGCAGGCAACCTTCGGGGGCCGAAACACGAATGGGTCTAAAACTGCCCTCGTTATTGGGAACCTCCGGACTAAAAATACATTTTATAGGGTAAGCTGTGTAGGCAAAAACATAGTTCAATACCGCATTAATTGCCAGTGAATGCGCGGGAGATGTGCCTGCATAATCCACTTCAATCTCATCCCCCTGAATGGTTAAAGTACAAACGAACTGAATAGGTTCCTTGATTCCATCACCATCTGCCTGATAAACTGACTTGTAAATTCCATCGGGTGCTTTGCGAATTGCATCGCGCATGGCTTTTTCAGAGGATTGTATAATGCTTTCGCCCAACTCATCAATTTCATCAAGCAAGCTTTCATCCATCACTCTGTGTAATCCCCGAATACCTTGGTCGTTGGCAGCCACCTGTGCCAAAATATCACCGATGGTTTGCCCTGGTGCCCTCACATTTGAAGCGATCAGTGAAAAAATTGTTTCATTTTTTACCCCCTTATCAAAAAGTCTCATTGGCGGGATGTATAAACCTTCCTCATAAAAATCTTTAGCTCCAGCACCCCAAAGAGTTCCACCGATGTCCGGAGAATGTGCAATGGAACCTATAAATCCGATGAGCCGTTTCTTTCGAAAGATGGGGGTAACAATCCCGATGTCAGGCTTATGCCCCGCACATAACCAGGGGTCATTTGTAATAACTACATCTCCCTCCTTCCATACAGACAAAGGAAAATAATCCTTAATCAGTGCCTTGACCAAAAAAGGCATCACACCTAGAAAGGAAGGTACGCTTACGCTACTTTGAGCAATAGACTGACCTCCAGAATCCATTAACACTACAGCAAAATCCGCACTCTCGCGTGTTACTGACGAAAAGGCTGTTCTTTGTAATGTAGTTCCTGCTTCATCCACCAATGAAATGAGGCGGCTCCAGAGAATACTCAATTCAATGGCATCAAAACGTTTCAGTGATTTTTTCCTTCTCATTGTCATTACTTTGCCAGTGAAAAAACTTCATCAGCAATAGGCTGATTAACGGAATTCTTCTCCCAATGAATTTCCATCCACCGTACACCATCAAAAAATAATCTCACCCTCCGCGGTTGCATGAAAACCTGTTCGCCAATTGCGGCATCAAACCTGATTTTTCCATTTGCCTGGTGTGCAGCTTTGTTATCACCTGGAAATATGCGGTACATTGAATAAGTATCTAATTGCTTTTGGCTGCCATAGTCATACTTTCCATATGGTGTAAATAAAGCCGTACCATGTAGCTCCAATGTTTTCGGTTGTTGCCATAGACTTCCACCGGATGCAGCTACCGTCAACTGCAAAATTTCCCTGGCGGACTGTGAAAAAACTATTCCTGGAAGAAAATATATTATCAAAAAAATTAGATTTTTTTTCATAATAGCTCCATAATTAGGTTATTGTACTTATCGCAGGAAACGATACCTTTTTCGCCCACGATGGTTGTACTTTCAAACTCTTCAATTATACACGGACCCTGAATTCGTTGTCCAGGCTTTAACAAATAACGATCATATATAGGCGTGTCAACATACTTCTTACCCCAAAATACCTTTCTTTTCCCTTTCAAGGGAAGCGTATGCTTCCCAACAACTGACTGTTTAGGGTGAAGTGTTGTAAGAGGTCCACTTACAAGCACCCTCCAGGTAACTGCCTCTATGGGTATTCCTTCCATATCTCTTCCATAACGCAATCGATATTCCTCTTTGAAAGCACGGGTAATTGTAGGAATTGAGGCTTCGGATAATTTAATGCCAGGTAGAGAAACGCTGATCTCATGCCCCTGCCCTGCATACCGCATATCAGCCAGTACCTTCATACTCATTCGGGTGTTTGGTATCCCAGCCTTTTTGAGAAACTGTCTGCCTTTTTTATTCATACCATCTAGTTTCTTTTGCAGGTGTGTCCAATTAATTTGTTGTAGGGTGCTGATATAACTGGTAATTTCCTCAGTTGCGATAGGACTCACTAAAAAGCCCATAGCACTGAGCACCCCCGCACCAGCGGGAATGATTAGCTGGGGGGCGTTCAGTTGCTGGGCAACATGGTAGGCGTGTACCGGTCCTGCACCACCAAAAGCCATCATGGAGAACAAACGGGGATCAAGCCCTTTTTCGATGATGTGGACACGTGCTGCATTGGCCATGTTATCATTCACCAACCGATGTATCCCCCAGGCGGCTTCCTCAATAGAAATACCCAGCGGGGAGGCAATATGTTTTTTGATGGCTGCTCGTGCTTTTTCACGTTTAAGTTGCATGGTGCCTCCTAAAAAATAACTTTCGTTTAGAAAGCCAAGTACCAAGTCGGCATCAGTAACAGTTGGCAGCTCCCCACCCCTGTTGTAACAGGCGGGGCCGGGTTCAGAAGCAGCACTCTTAGGCCCAACTGTAAGCAACCCGAGGTGATTGACGCTAGTTATACTACCTCCGCCTGCACCAATTTCAATCATATCAATAACCGGTATACGAACAGGAAGACCGCTGCCCTTTTTAAACCTCTTTTCTCTGGCCGCCTCAAAATGGTTGGTGATCTCGGGTTGCCCGTTGCGAATGATTGATGCCTTGGCAGTGGTACCACCCATATCAAATGCCAACAGATTTTTTTTCTTCAATAATTCTCCGTAAAAAACACCGGCCATGGTTCCACCGGCAGGTCCGCTCTCCAGTAACTGAATGGGGGCTTTACAGGCTCCCTGAACAGTGGTAAGTCGTCCGGCGGAATTCATGATGTGCAGTTGCCCTTTAAAGCCAGTGTCAAATAAAATAGCTTTCAGCTGAGAAAGATAGTGGCCGGTAAGTGGTTGAACATAGGCATTCATTACAGTTGCGCTGGTGCGTTCATATTCTCTGATTTCGGGCATTATTTCTGAGCTCAGCGAGAAGGAAAGAGTTGGAAATTGCGATCGTATGATTTTACCGATTTTTTTTTCATGGGAGGGATTTGCATATGAATGCAAAAGTGAAATAGCCACCGCACGCACTCCTTTTTTTACCAACGCTTTTAAAGTCTCAATCACTTCGACCTCGTTTAGTGAATCTAAAATTCTTCCTGAAGCATCTACCCGCTCTTTGATTCCTTTTCGCAATGCTGCGGGAACAAGCGGTGAGGGCATGCGAATAAAAATATCATAGATATCATACCGCATCTCACGCCCTATTTCTAACACATCCTCAAATCCTGCCGTAGTTAATAATGCAGTTAGTGCCCCCTTACGCTCTATTATGGCATTTGTGACAAGTGTGGTTCCGTGAATTATGGTATTTACTTCTGCCACTGATTTCCCATGCAAAGACATGAGTTCCTTTAAACCATTCAGAATACCAAGTGTCGGATCAGGGTAAGTAGTAAGTGTTTTTCCAAAAAATAATTGGCCGGAACTGGGCTCCAGCAAAACTAGGTCAGTAAATGTTCCGCCAATATCAATTCCTAATTTCATACATCAATGATATTCCTCTCCTCCGCTTACGTTCATGGCCTCACCTGTTATGTAGGCGGCCTCTTCACTACAAAGGAAGGCAACAGCCTTGGCAATATCTTCCGTCAAACCAGTTCTGCCCAAAGGATTTTTTTTGACGATGGATTGCATATAGGTCGCATAATCCATACCCATTTTTTCGCTAAAAAAAATATTTTGCCAATGCCCGAGTCCAGTAGTAATGTGATTCGGACAAACAGCATTGACACGAATTTTATGCTTTCCCAGCTCTACAGCATTGCTGCGTGTAAGTCCAACCAAGCCATGTTTGCTGGCAGTGTAAGCAGCAGCAAATGGGAACCCACTCTTGGCTGCTTGTGATGCAATGTTCACGATAGATCCGCCCGTGCCTTGCTGAATCATTTGATTGGCCGCGTATTTACTGCAAAGAAAGGCACCCTTGAGATTAACATCCAGAACAGCATCCCAACTAGATTCTTTGAATTCAGTAAAGGGTTCCATCAAATAACCCACACCAGCATTATTTACCAAAATATCTACCCGCCCAAATTTTTCTACTGTTGCAAAAATTAATCGCTGACATTCAATATCGTCTCTGACATCACAGGAAATGGTGAGTACCTCTGCACCCAGTGCCCGACATGAGTTGGCAATATCCTGCACTTCCTCACTCACACCAATGTGCTCAGCAGCAAATTCATTTCCCTTTGGTTGCCCAAGGTCACTGACTACCAACCGACAACCTTCAGCCGCCAAACGCAGAACTATGGCCTCTCCGATTCCTTTGCGTCTCCCAGAGCCAGTAACAATGGCTACTTTGTTGTTTAACTGATACATGTCCATTCATTTTACAGATCATCTGCTATAATAAAAAGGGGTTCGTTAGCAAATTCATTGAATTGTTTGGCTCCCGCCTGAACATCATCTCGGGAGAGGTCACTAAAAAAAGTATTCAAATTGGGAACTTCAATGAGTTCACAAAATTGATAGGGTCCTTTTGCGTCGCTACCGAGAAGATTTCCCATTTTTAAGATGCGAAATTTTTCTACAGAGGGAAGAGAATTCACCACTGGGAGATCTTTGGCACGTGCCCAATTCTCGTAATCGGCAACAGATGTACCTTCTTTTAAGTTGAACAAGACAACAATTGTTGGCATGATGAAAAGTTTATGTATCAAGTTAATTAATTCTTTCTTTCATGAAAGCGGCCACCCCTGTTGAAAGTAAGCCCTGTACACTATTTAAAAGCAACCGAACACCTTTTGCAGACAATTGATTAGCTTGTTCTGCATTGGCTGCCACGGTTCCCGCAATTTTTCCGTACTTCAACATTATAGCAATCGCCTTATCGATGAGCTCCTTTACTTCCGAATGCTGCGGCCCATCTGTAAAACCCATGCTGAGTGCTAAATCACGCGGACCAATGATGAATCCATCAACACCAGGAATCTGGCACATTGCCTCCAGTTGTTCCACTGCCTGAATTGATTCAATCATGGGAAAGACAAGTGTTGTGGCATTAGCCATTTCAATGTATTGATGTTGTGTAACACCACCCGACATATATCGAGCCGACCTCACTGGACCCAAGCCGCGATCACCCATAGGATAGTATTTAACAGCCTGAACAAGCCGCTCACAATCGGCTGCTGTGGATGTTCCGGGCATCATGATGCCCATAACACCCGCATCTAAAAATTGCAGTATGAGTTTTTCCTCCAGACTACGTACTCTTGCTAGTGGAGTTATGCCTGCACATTCCATGGCCCGAACCAGATGCGATGTTTCTGTAAGTGTGATTGGACCATGTTCTCCATCAATAATGTAAAAATCCATTCCCAACCAACCCAAGTACTCACAAATGGTCGGGTCTGTCGTGGGGGATATTACTCCATAGCAGGTCTTGTCTTCCGTTAGTCTCTTTTTCAAAGAATTTATCATGGTGTTATTAAAAAAGTGGTCTTAATTTTTATCAGTGTAATTCATGAATGGTTCCGTCTGCCATTTTTTGACGAACAAAATTCATCAGTCCGCCACTAGCAGCCACTTCAGCGACAAAAGGTGCTACGGGAACACTGGAAAAAACTTTTCCGTTTGTGAGGTTTTTGATAAACCCGTTGTCGGAATCGTACTCGAGAATATCGCCTGTTTCACAGGATAGATTGATGTCTTTACTAGTGATGAAGGGCAGTCCGTAATTGATTGCATTTCTGAACTGAAGGCGTGCAAAGCTGGTGGCAAAAACAGCCTGAATACCTGCGCCAACCAGTCCGGTCACACAGTGTTCAATACTTTTTCCACCGCCTGCAAAATTATGTCCGGCAACAATGAAGGTAAATGCTGCTCTGACGAAGGCGTTTTCACTATTAAATTCTTCTGACACTCCTGCCATTACCCATTTCGCATTTTCTGCGGGATTAATGGGAGAGGTCCAGTATTTCTGAAGAACCATATCAAAACTCATCACGTAGTTTTTTGCTACCCACGCTTTTCCTTTAATGATTGCCATAGTTTTATAATTATTTACTAGTTCTCAAATCGGGGGTCGGTGATTTCTCCACGAATAGCACTGGCAGCAACTACTGCGGGTGATGTCAGGTATATTTTCGCATTTTTACTACCCATTCTACCTTTCATATTTCTATTGCCGGCACTTAAAATGATATCACCGTCACCGGCAACACCAGTATGTATTCCCGCACAAGGTCCACAACTAGGCGTCTCGATGGCAGCGCCCGCCTTGATCAGTATTTCAAAATATCCTTTCTGAATGCATTCAAGGTACACGGATTGGCTGGCAGGAATACAAACCATATTAACATTTCGGTGAATTTGCTTGTCTCTCAAAATGCTTGCCATGATAGCAAAATCTTCTGTCCTACCATTGGTGCAAGTACCCACAAATGCTTTATTGAATTTTGTACCGATTACTTTTTCTACAGGAACAACATCATCAAGTTTATCCGGTAAGGAAATAGTAGGACCGAGATTGGTGACATCCACCTCATAAATGGCATCGTAGTTAGCATCAGCATCACTTTTCAACATTGCCCATTCTCCTTTTTGCACTGGACGAAGGAATTCAATAGTGGTATCATCTGGGGCTATAATGCCATTTTTTGCTCCAAGGTCAACTGTCATATTGCAGAGTGTCATGCGACCAGCGATACCCAAAGATTCGATAGCAGGGCCGGCAAATTCAAGTGCTTTATATATTAGGTGACCATTCCAGTGCATCATACCCATGATGTGAAGGCTCAAATCTTTTGCCATAACCCAAGGTTGCCATTCTCCTGTCACAATAAACTTGACTGATTCTGGAACCCGGAACCAGCATTTACCTGTAGCCATGGCAATAGCTGCATCAGTAACCCCAATAGCATTACCGATGGCTCCTACCGCCCCATATGTGTTGGCATGGGAGTCTGTGCCGATGGATACTTTTCCCGGTAGGACATGTCCCTGTTCTACCATCAACTGATGGGCAATGCCTTGACGACCTAGGTCATAGAAATAAGGTATGTCATACTTTCTTACAGTTTCCCGCCACTCATTCAACATAGTGGCAAACTGTTCAGAAGGCGGGGGAATCAGATGGTCGCTGACACATATCACTCTGTCCTTATCAAATAATTTCTTTTCAGGCGAAAGACTTTCGAAAGCTGAGAAGCATTGCTTCCCCAAGTAGTCCATTGTCATTACTGTGTGAACATTTGCCCAAACCAACTGCCCTGGCACAACGGAAGAGCGTCCACTGTTAAAAGCCATTATCTTTTCTGTAATTGTCATCCCCATTTTAAGCTTCTTGATTTTAGTAGTTATAAGTCCGTCAGGTTTCTTTTATGTAACTTGACTGGTCATAATGTGACAATGAGATGGCTGATTGATCAGCTTTTTTATGCTCCTCAATCATGGTTATTCCCTCAAATTTTCCATTCATTGAATGCTGCCAAACACGCATACGATGGGTGGGTGAAATAGGCGTTATCATTTCATACAACATTGAACCCGGGATCTGTTTGTAGGTCCACCATAGCAGAATATTCTTTCCTCCGTTCGCTTCCCAAGCTTCCCCTGTGATGCGTGGGTTGTCGTATTTCATGACTCCATCCTCAGAAAATAGTGACAAACCAAAGTTGTGAAATTCCTCGCGACCGTTTTCGAACATATAGAGATTTGATTGACGCCACTCGTTACCCTTAAGATGTAGGGTCAGTTTACTTTTATGTCGAAAAAGTAATTCATCTTTCTCATTGATGCGGCTGTAAGTTCCTTCCCAAATACCTGTCATGTCAGGGAATAAGAGCAATGATACCATATCAAAATTTTTAAAATTAGTTAATAAAGTTAACTATTTTTTTTACGTCCACTATTCAATCCACCTATTTAATCACCTAACAGGCAGGGTTCATTAAAAAGAGCAATCAAAAAGTTATGAAATACGCACCTGTGGTATCGAAAAAACCTATTGAAAAGCTTAAATTGGTGGTAAAATAGTGATTTTGGGTCTGAATTTCGGAAAAACCAGTCAAATAATTGTTTTACACGTGAATATTTATTAGCTTACCGATTAGTTAATATAGTTAACTATTTATTCCTTCACCAAAACTATTTTTATGCATATGAACATGCTGAAAAGAGCCCTGGGTTCATTGATCCTTTTCCTGGCGTTATTCTCTACTGCAAACGCCCAAGTGACTGTATCAGGGAAAGTATTGGACAAAGATTCTATAGCTCTAGATGGCGCTTCCATTTTGGAAAAAGGTACCAAAAATGGTGTTACTACAGACAAGAACGGAAAGTTCTCCATTCGTGTCTCCTCCGCCAACGCTCGCCTTGTATTCAGCGCGGTGAATCACATTTCCCAGCAAATAGACCTTAATAACCGTACATCGATTGAGGTTTGGCTGGAAGAGCAGATTAACCAACTGGATGAAGTCAGTGTTACTGCAGGACGACAACCTGTAAGAAAGATTGAGGCGACTCAGGCAGTTGATATTATCAACAATAAAATACTGAAATCAATCAAGCCGGAGAGCTTTGCCGAAGCTGTAACCCTCACTCCCGGGGTATTTGCTAATAACTCACAAGGTAGAAGAGGAGGAGTTATTATCAGAGGATTTCCCGATGGAAACCCATTAGGTGGTTTGGTATATACCAGCATACTTATCGATGGTCTGCCTGCCTTCGGTAGTGCCGGCCGTCTGCCTGATGCTGGGTTTGGATTTGATGCCAATGTTGAAAAAGTGGAGGTCGTTCGTGGTAGTACCGCAACTGTTTACGGTCGTTCCGCTGCGGCAGGTGTTATAAACATAATCAGTAAAACTGGAGGTGAGAAAACACATGGTTCCTTTAAACTCAGCCTGTATGATAACATTCACACAGATAACGACTACCTCAACTATCGCTTCGACTGGAACGTAAATGGTGCATTGTCAAAAGATAAAAAGGTTCGTTACAACATTGGCGGCTGGACTTTAGATGATCGCGGATTTAGAAAAACTGGCTATAATGACTATGGCTATCAGTTTAGAGGAAACTTTGATTTTCTCAATAAAGGCGGAAAAGGAAAAATTCGTGTTGGATTTATTCATGCCAATTATAGTTTCCAGAACCTAACCGACGTGCCTCTTGATCCGGTCACAAAAAAACTACCCCCTAACTGGGAGAACATTCACACTTTTATGTTTCCCGAATTCATTAAACAGAATTATTCAATTTTCGGTGTGCGCAGCAATACTTCATTGCCCCGTCCAAATGGAATAGCCGTGACTAACCCGGCTACCGGCATTCAAATTGCCCGCAAGATTGGCCAAGAGCTGAATGATAACAACATATCTAAAAATCTTCAGCTGAATTTTTCCTTTGATAGAAACCTTGGTAGAAACTGGACAATCGAAAATAAGTTCCGCTACCAGCGCCTGCAAAGCGGAACTAAATATCCATTCTCTATCCCCTCCTTTTATAATAGTAATGGCTTGTACTCTACCGCTGTGCTGCCCTCCACTCTTACACCTAATACCGTTTACTCTTCCGCCGGAGGTGCATTCAGGCTAATGCTGGATGGAGATGCCGATGATGAAGATTTTATGAATGAGTTGAGATTGAAGAAAACCTGGAACAAAGGGAATGGCAAACGTCAAACCCTCCAGATTGGTTATTATTTGTCCAACACCCACCTGAGGCCAACTACTTATAGCTATTCACATTTTGTCAATCCCTCGGATCCTAAGAATCTGATGTTGATCAATGGTATCATACCTGGCAGACTGGCGATCTCTCCTGTTGCCACCATTCCTTTGAATATTACCATTTTCAACAAAGACGCTAACCCACAGAGAGGATCTATTACTCGCCGTGGCAATTACATTGAGCAGGTGAATGCACTCTTTGCCGGTCATGAAATTAAATTCAATGATAAACTCACAGTTACAATTGGTGCACGTTACGATTGGTTGAACATGGATTTAAGAGAGACCAAAGCGCCATTCGATAGCGCTATCACGCGCAAGCTGGAATTTGGTGATTACTCCTTATCCGTTGGCCTGAATTATATGTTCAACAGAAACGCTGCCGTCTACGCAAATGTGAACCGAGCATACCGTATGCCAGACTATTCAGCCTTCACATCACTGGAGTATGTTAGTGCAACTGCCAACAACGCCAGTGCCAACAGGTTGTTGCGCTTGCCAGATGGATTATCCGCTAATGAGATTATAAATTCATTTGAAGGAGGATTTAAAGGTCAGGTAAAAGACTTCGGTTTTGACTTTTCACTCTACCACAATACCATTGATAATAGGCTGGCTTCCATTTTTGAAAATGGCTTGTTGGTTTCTAAACCTTTCGGGTCCAACAGAATCATGGGCTCTGAAATATCGCTGTCATGGGCTCCTTCCGGTTTCTTACGTGGACTCAGTGTTAGGAGCAGTGTTACACTTCAGAGAGCCACTTTCACTAATTTCAAAATATCCAATTCAACATCAGGAGGTATTATAGGTAAGCGATCCAACCTGCCCGACGTCAATATCGATTTAACAGGCATTACAGGCAATCTGTTCGGATTGAAAGTAATTGCTGAGGCTAATGGGCAAACCTCCATAGATGTAATTGGCAATCGTTTACCAAATGTGCCTGATTATATCTGGAATACGGTAGCTCTTTATCAGGGAAAGTGGTTCGGGTTTGACTTCTCTGCTAATGCCGTGGGTGCACGTTATGCTGATGCTACCAACCTCATTGACCTAGGTAAAATGACTGTATTGAATGGAGGTGGTTTTGCCCGCGTTGGCATCAATGGTAAGAAAGAATCCAATAGCAGAAAAGAGTTCAGAGTTGGCCTTCAGTGTAAAAATATCGGCAACCGCCAGGGTGTTCAGTCAATTGCCGGCTTGCAGGAAAACACCACAGCGATGGGTCAGTTACAAACTACCCCGAACTTTGTTAATAATGGGGTACCTATCTGGTCTCAAGGTTACTTACAATTGCCCAGAAGATGGATTGCTTATATCTCGTTTGACTTTTAATATTACATCCCAAATAAAAAACCCCGGGTAAACCGGGGTTTTTTATTACGGAAGCATGAGCTGATTTTCAGATATGCAAATCATAGAGCATATTTTTATTTTACTGTTTAGACAATGTGAACCCAGTTTCTAGCCAGCGCAGGTTGATGCCAATCCTTTCGCTGCCAGGAGTCGCCCAGGTGTATGCAACTGACTTTGACTTGCCTTCCTCGTATACTGCTAGTTTTAGCACGCTGACGCCATTTCCGTAAATCACCTCGGCCAGTTCAAGGGTGTAAGGAGTCTGCTTGCCGTCGTTGGTTAGCAGGCGTGTTCTTCCTCCTTTGTCGTGCACACGGAGGCTGCGCTGCACTTCGTAGCCCTCCGCACCCTCCGGTTTCTGGAGGGCTGTCCACCCTGTATACCACCTGCAGCGGTCTAGCATATGAGGAATCTTTGCCTTATGTCCAAATACATAATTTCCGTTTTCATCTTCGGCCTCGTCGCGAATCCAGATGCCATCTTTTGTCAGCCGAAGACTGTCGGTGATAAATATGCGTTTCCCGCTACGCTTGGAAACGAAGTTGCAAGCCCTTTCTTTCATGTACCCAATGAAGGCCTCTCCTTGCCTCTTCCAGTAAACCTCACATCCATCAGTGGATACCAGGTCCGCCATGGTGAGGTTCCTCAGCTTAGAGGTGTCCTTATGAGAGAAAAAGTACAGAGAGTCCACCTTAAAGGAGAAAATATCGAGACGGATTGCGTTTTCAGCTTTGTCTAGCGAGAAAGAATACATGCGCTGTCTGTACACTTTTTTCTCGTCACCGTCCATGTATTGGTAGACGTAAAACACTTGTGGACCTATCTCTGGTAGTCTTACAGGATGGAATACAGAATGGATATGCTCGTGCACATCCTTGACTCCCTCTTCCCGTTCTCTATGCACCTGCCGGTAGTTATCAAACTCGCCGGCGAATAGGTTTAACATTTCCTGTATGTCATTAGGACCCATGGCATTCTTTGTTTTCTGCGCGTGCAGCGTGATTCCTGACAAGAGCAGCATCAAGATGATCCATTTTTTCATATTACTTGGGGCAGTTTATTTAAGACGAATTTTAAGTAATTATCTCCTCTTTCTCTCCTCCATTACCTTTTTAAAATACCTCCAACTGGTCATATTTGGAGTAGTGTAAGTGGCGGGAGCATGGGCATATTCTGGAAAATTATTTTCTACAAAAGTTTTGATGACTGCTGGAAGATCAGCATAACCATTCTTCAACTTATAACCTCTGCCCTGGTACAATAAATTTCCAGGCAGGCTGCTCATTTTCATCCAGGGAAGAAAATCACTGAAGCGTGTCCAGGAAACATCTGCAGTTGCATTTACAATTTTTTTATTGTTAAGCTCCTTTTCACTACAAAAAAAGTTGAAAAGCTCAGCACCCTGATACACATCACTTCGAGAATGCTCAGGCCATTCATTTTTTGTTAAAGGAGAAGGATACGAAAGAGGAACATCATTGAAAATGCCCAGCCTATCGTTTCCCATACGCTGATATGGCACCTTGAAAGCACCATACCTGAATTGCTGATTCACGGGGTCGTTCCAAACATGCATTACCTCCACCTCTTCTTTGGTCCAGGGATTTTTCCAGGAGGAAAGTATTTCATTTGTCTTGGGGTCCTGGTAAACCAGCATCTCGCGGGTTATCAACTTCCAACCACTATCACCCGGAAGTCGCTCACTGCGAGCAATATTAAACATTTCAAAATTGAAAAGATGCTTCCAAGGTTTTTCAGGATCGTAGGCATATATAGAGCCCTTTGCATAAAATACAACTTCATCTGCAGGGGAGAGTGAACCTCTCACTTTCATATATGCATCCATATTATCCCGGGCATTCTCTAAATTATAACTTGATTTATTCTGTGCCCAAATTGCATTATTGAATAGTAAAAAAGAGCAGAAGCAAGCAATCAAATGGTTCATGGTTAGGTTTTAATCTTTGGTGAATTGGGTAGATAATATTGTTAGAGGCTGATGATTGGTGTTCTTTTTATCAATTAGTTGCCAGGTTGCCCCCTCGGGTCCCCGGACAACAAAGCTAAGTTCGCCGAATTCATTTTTAGTTATTGCGGAGGATTGCAGTCCATGTCGTTTTACTAGATCATAGACAAACTGCAGGCGGGGAGTATAGAAAGTATGCATTGTGATACCAGGTTCTCCCAATCTTTGTTTTGATGAAGCATCGGGCTTATCACCATTTACTGCCATAAAAAACTTGAGTTTACCGCAGATGTTATTCGGGCTAACAAAACCCTGATAAAAATGAGTATATCCGTCAGGCATTAAAAAAATTGCTTTGGGTCCTTTGTTGTTATCCCCGTCTATAACTGGGGGTCGCTCGGCCTTTAATCCGAAGGCTGTCTGCAAATACATCAACTGCCGCATGCTGTCTACTTTAATACAGAAATCATGATGGGTAAATTCACTAGTCTGCAGGGGGCTTGACGGGTCAATTGTTCCATAACCAGGAATGGTATATCCATATCGTTGAAAAAATACATGATTAAAAAATTCCCCATACACCGCATTTTCCCTCACACCCACAGGACGCCTATAAAATCCAGTCTCTGCACCGGAATTAATGCGCAACGGGTCATCAAAAACAGGAAAAGTTGGCAACCATTTCTCCTGCTTAGAACGTAACAATTGATAAATATCAGTCAGCCTCATAATATCTTTTGTCAGCATGACACTTAGACGTTGCCCTACTGTTTCAGGAACAGTGTACCCTACCCCCTGACCCAATAGACGATCCCATTCAATGATGCGCAGTAAACCGTGTGAGTCAATTTTACCATTCTGCAGCCGATACACTCTGGCACCTACCGGCACTTGGTAGAGTGATGCTGCTTGTGCTGCAGTTAATCGGGCACTATCTACCACCTTAAAACCAAATTCCCCAAAGTACTGTATCGCTGTAGATGCCTCACTGGTTCCAACTACAACTTCATATACCCCACTGATTCCTGTAGCCGGTATGCTATCTTGTGCGTCTAAGGTGATTACAAGACCAAACAATAAGCTACTCAAGAAAGCTTTTCTCATTTTCATTCGAATTTATTTTGTAGTAATAATTTTCCGGTGTTGCCACCACTAAATAAAAGGTTCAAAGCAAATGGGAACTGATCAATACCCGGGATAATATGTTCGTTATAAATAATTTTTCCCTCCCTCAACCATCTGGATAAATCATTCAAAGCTTCCGCCGCTTTGTCAAAATAGTCCAATACTATGACCCCTGTCAAAGTACCACGTGCAGTGACAATCTTCATATAATTGGAAGGTCCCTGGGTAGTCAGTTGATTATACTGACTAATGGCACCACAAATAATGATGCGGCAACCACGTGCAAGGTTAGTAAGTGCTGCATCTAGAATATTTCCTCCTACATTGTCAAAAAAAATATCAATCCCATTCGGCAATCGTTCTTTCAAAGCAGCAGGTAGGTCAGCTATTGATTTATAATTTATCACCTCATCCCAGTTCAACTCGTTTTTGAGAAAAGCACATTTGTCCTCTCCTCCAGCAATTCCTGCCACCCTACATCCTTTGATACGTGCAATTTGGCCTACCAATGACCCCACCATCCCTGCAGCACCGCTGACCAAAACTGTTTCACCTGGTTTCGGATTTCCTTTATCAAGCAAACCAAAATAAGCCGTTAAGCCAGGCATACCCAAAATACCTAGGTACCAACTGAGCGGTGCTGAATTAGTATCAACTGCCGTCAAAAGCTCACCCTTAACCATTGCATAAGTCTGAACCCCCAACAGACCCGTTACCGTCTGACCGACCTTCCAATTTTGGTGGCGAGAAGAGATTACTTCCCCAGCCGCAAATGCCCGCATAACATCACCCAGTTCAACACCAGGCACATAGCTAGTACCTGCATTCATCCAGCCCCGCATAGCTGGATCAAGAGAGATGTAATCAATCCTGACTAATACTTCCCCCTCGCCTGGCTCAGCAAGAGGGAGTTCTTCCCTCCTAAAATTAGCTTCAGTGGCCAGCCCCAAAGGTCGGGAAACCAGCACATAAGAGGTGTTCCACATTCAATGGTGATTAGTTAATAAAGTTAACTAATTTTATAGTAGAGTGAATACCATCCAAAAAAATCATATAAACTTTAAGAATGGGCAGCTATTTTTCAGAAGTTGCGGCACGGGACCCTTACTAATGCTCTTGCACTCCTCGCCCCAACATTCGGAAAGGTTGGAGGGATTGATTTCTTTGCTATCAGAACATTTTCAAGTAGTGGCGCCCGATACACCCGGGTATGGATATTCAGAACCATTAAACCCAGCTGCGGAGCAAATAAGTGATTATTGTCCCTTTGTCGAAGCTATCCGTGAGCATTTGAAAAGCACTACATTTTACTTGTATGGAACTGCCACAGGCTCTCAGATAGCAATTGCCTATGCACTCGCCCACCCTCAAAGGGTTGAGCACTTGTTTCTGGACAATGCCGCCCATTTCGAGGAGGACATGAGAAAGCAAATTTTACAGCACTATTTCATATCACTACAACCGAAAAAAGATGGCTCTGAACTAATCCGACTGCGCGAGATGGTAGAAAAAAGTTTTTTGTTCTTTCCCTGGTTTAGTACCGATGAAAAACATCGTTTTTCCGACAAACTTCCCCCAGTTGAAATCATAGAAAAAATGATGCAGGATTACATTTTAGCAGGACCCGATTATGCCAGGGCCTATCGTGCTGCTTTTCAACACGAGAGAGCAGAGCATGTTCAAAAACTCACCATGCCAGCTATTGTATTCAGATGGCTGGGAAGCCCACTACTACCCTATATTGATCAGCTAATTCAGCACCCATTACCTGAGCAAGTTAGGGTCGTTACAACACCTGCAGAACCAAAAGCAAGATACCAGGAGATGCAACAGACGATTGTCTCCACACTTAATTCTACAAAATAGTCTTCGCTTACAGGTTATCGCCAAGCCATTTACCAAAACTAATTGCTGGAGTTAATAACATTCCACCACAAAATGCCTGACCACTGGTTGCTGCAGCTCCCAAAATTTCTCCAGCCGCATACAAATTATCAATTGTTTGCCCTCCTTTCATCACAACTTGTAACTCACCATTAACTTGTAATCCACCAAAGCTTATTAGGGCATAGGCATATACTAATACAGCAAAAAAAGGAGGACTAGCAAGTGGGTGTTCTAGGTAGGTCCTTCCCCACAAAGAATCAAATCCAACGGCACAAGATTCATTGTATTTGGCGACTGTGACCTCCAAAACTTCTTGCGGCAAGCCTGTTTTGGCTGCAAGCTCTCGAATAGATGCTGCCTGCCAAACTGCCTGCTCCCGATAACTTTCTTGCACCATTTGATCGGTTGTCCATTGAGGCACCAAGGAATCCCCATCACACAAGGAGCGATGGTCAAATAAAATCCAGCATTTTTTTTGGGGCTGCGCCATCATGGCACGCTCTCGTTGATCAACTGACCAATCATATTCATTCATGAAACGCTCTCCACGGATGTTTACATAAATTTCCCGCTGCTTTCTATCAATGCTGTTGCTCATCCTAGCCCATGCTTCCCAAAAATTGATTCTGCCACTTCCAGGCTGAAGCTCAATTCCGCCAAGCGTATACATCTGCTTATCTGCACCATGGAACATAGCACCTATTTGAAGTGCAGCCTTGATCCCATCACCTGTAGAGGCGGGATTGGCTGCAGACATCAACCTCGAGATTCCAGGAGTGAAGTTCTCAAAAAAGGAAGGACTGGAAGCATAACCACCGGTAGTGAGTAAATAATGCTGAGCGGTAAAAGTGAACTCATGGTCACCTTGTTCAGCAACAACCCCCACTACTGAATTCTTATTTACCATGATCTGCTTCAGTTTACATCTTGTGAACAAACGAATGTTGCCACTTTTAACTTGCTCATTCCACAAAGGCAATAATAAATGTAAAATGGTTTGTCCAGCCTCTTGGATTCGGGGATGAACATCCCCTTTACCAAAATAGGTTCGTGCTGTTGAATATGGTTCGTGCCCGTGAATGATAGCAGGAGATCTATCGTGAAAAGAATATCCTAGTTCTGTCAACCAGTCTATGGTAGAGGAAGCAAGATCTACCGCCTTTCTTGTTATGATTGGATCCATAGTATTCCGACAAATTCGTACAATATCATCGTAATGACTATCGGGTGTATCCTGGATACCAGCATTAAATTGTCTTTGTGTTGAAGCACCGCTCAAATGACCAGCGGTAATTGCCAAAGTACCACCAACCCTGTCCATTTTTTCAATTACCAAAACTTTTTTGCCTCTTTGAGCAGCCCTGATAGCCGATGTCAATCCTGCCGCACCAGCTCCTATGATGAGAATATCATACACAAACAGTAAATTAGAGTTATGAAAACCTATTTAGTTAATGAAATTAACTAATTTTTAGAAACTCATGGCAACCCATTTAAACTCTTATAGGGCACTTGCACTGCAATTATCAACGGCTTCCGTGAATTCTTGTACTTCTGGCCGTATATCACGAAACCAAATGTTGGATTCAGTCAGCCGGATTCATACTCAAATTAAAGCATCGAAAGCCTTTATTGGCAGTGACCTACAATTGGTTGTATTGCCTGAGTATTTTTTAACCGGGTTTCCCATAGGTGAAACAACTGCAGAATGGCAGGAGAAGGGATGCATTCATCCCAATGACGAAGTCTATGGAGCATTGAGGCACCTTGCAGAGGATTGTAATATCTATTTAAGCGGCAGTGTGTATGAACTCGATGACCACTTTCAGCATCTCTTCTTTCAAACTTCCTTCATCATTTGTCCTTCTGGGACTTTGCTGCTCCGCTATCGACGGTTGAATTCAATGTATGCAGCCACACCGCATGATGTTTTGGATGAATATATCTCTGTGTATGGAGTAGATAGTTTATTTCCCGTTGCGCGCACACCTTTAGGAAATTTTGCATGCCTAGCCTCAGAGGAAATTCTTTATCCTGAAATAGCACGCTGTCTTGCACTTAAAGGAGCAGAGATATTTCTCCACAACACCTCAGAGGTGGGTGCCCTATCCCCCACACCTAAAAATATTGCAAAACAAGCCCGTGCCATTGAAAATATGGCTTACGTAATTAGCGCTAACAGTGCAGGTATCACAGGTTATGCAATCCCGGCTCATTCCACAGATGGTCACTCACAAATAGTGCAATATGAAGGCATGGTATTATGTGAGGCAGGATTTGGTGAGAGCATGGTGGCGCATGCTACAATCCATATCGGTGCTCTGCGAGAACACCGCCTTCGCCCAGGCATGAGCAATTACCTTTCGCGTCAACGATTTGAATTGTTTGCTCCAACCTATGCTCAATCAATTTATCCAGCGAACTCTCTGGTGGGAACGAATCCCTCACGAAGTCACTACGCTCAGCAACAGCAACTTGTTATAGACATGCTGAGAGAAAAAAAGATCATTCAATCAATAAGCAGTTGAATACCAGAAATCCAAGGAACGGACAAAAAGACTATTTCTTTTCCGCCGTGACTGCGGATGAGCTCTCTACTTTATGTCAGCAGCTTAAAGTTGCCCAAATAAGCTGGAATGAGAATGGATTAGCAGCAAGAATCGAAGCTTTACAGGAATGGAAAAAGCTAATAGAAGATGAAAAACCTGCACTTCTGAAAGCACTTCAAAATGATACAGGAAGAAGCTGGGAAACCAAACTCGAGATTGATCTATTTTTCAGCAGCATAGATCGTTGGTGCAAACAAGCAGAAGATTTTTTTTATCCAACTTCAAAAAAGAAAACGCAGATTCCATTTATTCAGCTACAGCAAGACTGGGTTCCGTTTGCGCTGGTGGGCGTCATATCGCCATGGAATTTTCCTCTGCTCCTATCCCTGATAGATACCATCCCGGCGCTACTGACAGGTTGTTCCGTTATCGTAAAACCCAGCGAGGTGACGCCGCGCTTCATAGAAGTAATGAACCGGAGCATTGCGAAAGTGCCTGAACTAAGGAAAGTGCTTCGCTATATTGCGGGAGATGGCACAACCGGATCTGCCCTTATAGGGGAGGTAGATCTGGTTTGTTTTACCGGGAGTACTGAAACAGGAAGAAAAGTAAATGCTGCAGCAGCAGCGCGCATGATACCAGTATTCCTTGAACTTGGCGGAAAAGATCCAGCGATTGTTTTATCATCTGCTGATCTAGATGTTGCAGCAGCATCTATTTGCTGGGGGGGCACGGCCAATGCAGGACAAAGCTGCCTCAGCATCGAAAGAGTTTATGTGCATGAAGTAATTGCCGAGGAATTCATCACCAAACTAACACATTTAGTTTCTCAACTGAGGCTGAATGACAAGAAAATTGACGAAGGGGAAATAGGTCCGATTATCTTCGAGAAACAAGTTCAAATAATAAATGAACAGTTGGAGGATGCGCTAAAAAAAGGAGCAAAAATTATAGCAGGAGGCCAATGTTGTGAGCTAATCAATGGTGGATATTATTGTCACCCCACTATACTTATCAATGTAAATCACACAATGAAAATCATGCAAGATGAAACTTTTGCACCGATATTACCTATTATGACCTTCGACAACAAAGAGGAGGCAATTCGTTTGGCAAATGATAGCATTTATGGCCTAAGTGGTGCCGTTTTTGCAGGAAGTACCGAAGAGGCAATAGAAGTTGGCAGCCAAATTACAGGTGGAGCCATCAGTATCAATGATGCAGCGCTGACTGCCATTATGCATGAAGGAGAAAAAGCATCATTTAAATTAAGTGGAATTGGCGGGACTCGAATGGGCGCAGCAGCCATCAAGAGATTTCTAAGACAGAAAGTATATATTATAAATGAAAGTAAAGAACCATCTCCCTGGACTACACAACAACAAAGAAAAGATTAAAGAAATATGAAAGCGAAATTATTATTTGTAATATTTTTTTTATCGTCAATGAATTTAATTGCACAAGAATCAAAAGCTGGAAAAATTCTTTTGAAAAGGTTTCGGGAATATATTTCAGGAGATTTTGATAATTCAAGTCAGGTTTTTGAGCAAATGAAGGCTGGGAAAATAATACATCCTTTCGCCGTGCATGTGAACAGAGTGGCAGATAATAAAGTTTTGAATAGGCCAAGCAATTTGAATGGTTTTTTTTTACTGGAAGAGAGCTATTACCTATATGATGGTAAACTGATGGAAAGTAAACCCTACCTATTTCTCTTTTCTTTGCACCCGGGCAACATCATTCACCTAACCACTTACCAGCTAACAAATTATAAGAAGGAGGAATTAAGGAATGATAATACTAGTCTTCGTTTTGATTATCAGTCACTCATCCCCTCCCCATCTTTCCAAGGTGCAGATTACACTTGGGATCCAAAGAAGAAAACTTTTTCAACGGTATCAGTGAATGAGCTGGGTAATGGAATGAAGTTTACATTAAGTGAAATTTTCACTTCAACAACGCTACAAGTAATGGAGCTCCTAGAAAAAAACGGAAAACGACTAACCTCCTATGATACTCCCATAGTTTATGTGAGAAAATAAAGGCATCCTAAAGCATCAGGCATGCATGATATGCAGGCAAACATCAACAAATCGAATGAACTGCCTCTTCTCCTCAATTGAAAACTGAGATAATATCTGATTATTGTAGGCATACCGAAGCTTTTCCAGTTTCTCTACCAGCAGCATGCCTTGTGAGGTAAGTGATAATCGTTTCCGCCTTTTGTCAACCTTATCACTGATTGCTACTACCAGTTTTTTCCTGATCAGCACATTCAACATGTTGGTAATATTGGCTCGGCTTACGTTCATGGCATCAGCTAGCTCCTTCGCCATTAGCGGCTTGATATGTGGATGGAGTTTGAAATATAAAATATTAGGATCTTTTGCTAATAACAATAAAATGAACCACTGTTGTATGGTGATACCAAATTGCTGGATGATCAGATCACCATTTTTTTTCCAAGTTTCAGAAAACTTAATAGCGTGAAGCACTACCGATGCGTTTAAATTTTTTTTAAGCATACAAGCATTTTTTAAAGTGACATGGCTTCTTTTTGAGCACGCCGATTAATATAAAAAGTTGCCAGTAGTGAAAAAACTGTCAGTACTATCATTAAAAGAAATGCTTTTTCATAGTTTCCATTCATCTTTCGCATCGAACCCAACATGGCTACTCCGATCGACGCACAAAGCGTATCTATAAAAGATAACAAACCCAATATGGTTCCATAAGCTGCACCACCAAACAGATCAATGATGTATAATTGTATCATTGTAAAAGTACCACTATAACCTAATCCAAAAATTATCGCACAGGGAATGATCCAACGGGAATCTTGTAAACTCCAGTATAGAAGTAAACATCCCAGTAACATATTGAATACGCTTAGCAACATTATTTTCCTTACGCTGAATTTATCTCCCAGATAACCAAATATCAATTTTCCCAACAGACCGAAAAGAAAAAAAATACCCTGGAGTCTTCCGCTTTCTGCCACATCTAAATAAAGGTCCGCCTGATAATTGCGCTGATTTTGAATGAATCCGCCGATACAAAACCAGAGTGCAGCAGTAATCAAGGCGACCATATAAAAATCCAATGATAACAGGGCTTTCTTTAATAAAATCTTGCTGGATATTTTATCAATTACAGGCTGCCTGCCTACTGTACCTGGAATACCATCCGCAGAACTATTGATAAGGGATGGGTGACTATAAATCAATAAAGCCGGTAATACAATCAAGCCACTACACAAGATATATTGGTTTTGTAAAGCAGCCTGCCAACCGAGTGTCTTAATCCATTTCCCCACTATAGGGGCAAAAATGGCAGGTCCTACACTACTTGCCATCAATAAAATTCCAGTGGCAATACCCCTATATTTCACAAACCAGTTATTGATTACATACATACTGGTAAGCAAGCCAACTAAACAGAGAAAAAGAGGATAAATAATAACAAAGAGCTGAATCATTTTGAAACTGGTCGCAGTTGACAAATAGTATAATCCGTAAGCAACACCAAAAGCACCAACTAAAATTATCTTTTTAGTAGAAAATTTCTCAAGCAGGTTCCCTACAAATGGAAGTGGCAGGGCTAATACTAAATATAGTGTAGCGGCTAAACCAGTTACCTTTCCTATATCAACATTGAATTCTTTTGCAAATTCAGGCAGATAGAGATTAAATGTATTGAGTACAATTCCATTGCTTGCCATGTACATCAAAAAAAGACAGGCAAGTACCACCCAACAATAATATTTTCTCATAGATACTAAATTAATCGTTCATCAAAATAATTAATACAGAGGATCTTTAATTTATCCCATAATACCCTTAACTGCACCACCATCAACAGAAATAGTTTGTCCCGTAATAAATCTGCTGGATGGGCTCAACAACCAGACAGCCAGTGATGCGAAGTCACAAGCCTCTCCTAAAAACCCAACTGGAATTTGCTGTATAGCGGTGTCTCTTACTTGTTCAAATGGTATTCCCGTTTGTTCGCTTTTCTTTTTATAAATTCTATCAATAGCAGGCGTGCTGTGAGAACCGGGGGCCATTACATTTAATGTCACGCCAGTGGATGCTATCTCCTGTGAAAGAGTTTTTACCATACCCACTACACCGGCCCGCAACGAATTACTTAATACCAAATTCTCTAAAGGTTGCTTTACCGCAGCACTCTCAATAAAAAGAATTCTTCCATACTTGTTTTTTATCATACCCGGTACAAATTGCTGTACCAGCAATACTTTCCATCGTAAAAGCAGTCGGTAGGCATCATCCCAATCGGAAGCAGAAGTTTCCATTACAGTCTTTGCCGGAGGGCCACCGGCATTGATAACAAGTCCATGTACCACTTTGTCCTGCTTAACATCCATCAATTGCTGGCGACACTCGTCGGAAGAAATATCTCCACATACAATGGTCACTTTATCCGGAGCAACCTTTTGCAAGGCTTCTAATTTTTCCTTTCCTCTGGCTATTGCAATGATGTTGGCTCCTTCCTTTAGTAATTGTTCGGTTATCGCTTTTCCAAAACCTGATGTAGCACCACTGACAATAAATAGTTGATCCTTGAGATGTAATTCCATAATTTTTTACAAATTAATAAGGCCTGTGTAAGTAATTACCTTTTGGCTCACCCAACACCTTCCCATTTTCAAAAATTAGTTGCCCTCTCAAAAAAGTAGCAGTAACTTTTCCCTGAAACGTATGTCCCTCAAAAACAGAATAGCCCTGTGTACTCTCTGAATCTTTTGAATCAACAGTAAAGATTTGCGTAGGATCGAATAATACCACATCGCCGTCATACTTTTCTGATAATTGTCCTTTAGAATGCAATCCGAAACGTTTTGCGGGATTCGTAGATAACAATTCAGCTATCCGGTTCACCGATAAACCTCTGCGTATTCCCTCTGTATATAAACCACTCAATAACAACTCTGTTCCTCCAAAACCGCTTTTAGCTAACCATACATTTTTTTTGTCAGCTAAATCTGTTTTAATTTCCGCCTTGCAGCAAGCATGGTCACTGCAAACCCAATCAATATTGCCAGCAAGTAGATGCTTCCAGAGATATTCTACATCCCCCCTGCAACGAATAGGGGGATTAACTTTTGCATGCACACCACACGCACAATCATAATCAAGTATAAGATGTGCAAGTGTAACTTCCCGCTTGAAATTGATATGAGGAAAAACGTGTTGCATCATCATGGCTGCATCAACGGCTTTGGCAGAGGTTAGGTGCAATAGGTTGATATTTTTACACGCCGTTTCATTGGCTAGATAGGAGGCAATAAATATAGCCAGCCCTTCACTGTGGGGAGGTCTTGCAGCTGAGTAGGCTCTGAGTCCAGTTAGCTTACCCTCTTCCTGAACCAGTCGGGTGTAAGCACGCATAATCTCTGCTGTTTCACAATGCAAGCCAAGACTTATGCTATCAGCTTTCTCTGGATATTTTTCCATAACCCTTGTTACACCACGCATGATAAATTCAAAATGAGCATAATCATAAAATTCTCCTTCCGGAGTCATCAAAAAATCTTTTTGTGCAGCACTGTTCCCATGGAGTCCGTAGTTTCCATAAAACATAAAGATTTTAAAGCTAGTCACACCCCACTTTTCCAGCAGCAGCTCTATCTCTTCAATGTGGCTATACTGGATGGGTGCAATATGGTAGGTATAGTCCACATAAAATCGATTGCTGGATATATCTAGTACCTCGGGATAAAAATTCGCATAAGAGCCAGTTTTATTCAAGTAATACTTTCCGGTTCGCATGTAGTTCAGAGAGCTGGTAACTCCACCTGATGCTGCTGCACGGCTTTCTGTCAAGGCATCCTCAGCAAGCGGATTATAAATCCCCGTATGCATATGTGCATCTACCAGTCCGGGAAAAGCAAGCTGACCGTTTCCGTCATATAATTGCCGAGCCTGATCAGCTGGTATGAAAGGAGTAATCGCTTCAATTTTCCCATTACTGATGGCTATGTCAGCATGAAATGAACCTTCATTCCCTGGCTGCACTACAAAAACATTTTTTATGATGAGGTCGTACATAGTTTATAATTTATGTAGCGATGATATTGTTTGCTTTTAATTGATCAATCTCAGAAGAGCTAAATCCCAAACCAGCCAGTATCTCCTCTGTATGTTCACCTACACGTGGTGGCTGTGTACGAAGCTTAATGTCGGAGCCTTCATACCCAATGGGTGTCTTGGGCAAAAGCGCATTCTTCCCGTTAGTTAATTGAATATCTAGCAGGGCACCACTTTTATTTAGGTGTTCATCTGTAAATAAATCTTCAGTCTTTGCTATGGGTGCATAGGTAATTTCAGCCTGATCACATTTGTATACTACTTGCTGCAAAGAATAAGTGGCTATCATTTTCTCTACCTCAGGTTGAAACCACTTTTTGGCTTCCACCCTTTGATTATTGGTCTGGAGTCTGTCATCTAATAACCAGTCCTGTCGCTGAAAAACATCACAAAATCTTTTCCAGTGTTTTTCACTAATGATTCCTATAAAGACTTGCTGGAGATCGGAGGTTTTATAAATACGATAAATACTCCACGGGCTCAACCGGGCCGGCATTGGAGGAACGGGCTGCTGTGTCAGTGCACTTAACGCCATGTGCTGTCCCATCACAAAGGCAGTTGTTTCAAAGAGTCCTGCCCGAACCATTTTCCCATTTCCTGTTTTTCCCCTTTCATAGAGAGCTAGTAATATTCCCATACAACCAAACATACCACCGGTAATATCAACAATGGAGGTTCCCGCCCGCAAGGGATCACCGGGCCTGCCAGTCATATAAGCCAACCCACCCATCATCTGCACTACTTCATCCATGGCATGTCGTTTCTCATACGGGCCTGGCATAAATCCTTTGAGTGAGTTATATATGAGAAGTGGATTCAATTTCTTCAATTCTTTATATCCAAAAGCCAAACGATCCATAGTTCCCGGTCCAAAATTTTCTATAAGTACATCGGCCTTCGCTACTAATTGATAAATTATTTCTTTGCCTTCAGGAGATTTGATGTCAATGGCAAGACTCTTCTTATTTCGATTGTAGAAGGAAAAGAATCCTTGTCCAAATCCTTTTAGCAAACGGGTGCTATCTCCCCCAACCGGTTCAATGTGTATTACCTCCGCACCTAGGTCAGCCAAAATTAATCCGGCCGATGGCCCCATCACGGCATGTGTAAATTCTAATACAAGTATATCTTGTAGTGGTAAACTCATTAGAGAATGAAATCTTTATATTTTTTAAGATAAGGTACCAACCCACCCTCCTGCATGATATTCAACATGACGGGAGGCAAGGGAGTTGCCTGATAAACTTCCTGTCGGGTATGGTTCACCACCTTACCTTCAGCAAGATTAAATGAGATCTCATCACCCATTTGTATAGAATGATGCGGTACCTCTAAAACCGGGAGTCCGATGTTGATAGCATTACGAAAAAAAATACGGGCGAAAAAACGAGCAATAACCAATGATACTTGTGCGGTTTTCAATGCAAGCGGTGCCTGCTCTCTGGATGAACCGCAGCCAAAATTATCTCCTGCAACAATAAGGTCTCCCTCTTGAAAGCGTGAAGCAAATGCAGGATCTACGTCCTCCATAACATGAGCCGCAAGCATTGACAAGTCCAGTGTCTTAGTATATTTTCCGGGTATGATTCGATCCGTATCGATGTTGTCACCATACACATGTGCCTTTGCCATATCAGTTTGATTGATTTGGTACAGTAATTCGTCCGTATAAAACACTGGCTGCAACCGTGGCCGGACTTGCCAAATAGATATCACTACGAGGATTGCCCATGCGTCCTTTGAAATTTCTGTTGGCAGCACTAATCACAACTTCTCCGTCACCGGGCACCCCATCGTGTGTTCCTACACAGGGGCCACAACCACTATTGATGATGGAAGCACCCGCCTCAATTAGAATTTGCAGGGTCCCATCCTTCATAGCATCCAAAAGTACTTGGCGGCTTGCAGGTGCAATAACAAGTCTTACTCCTGAAGGGATTTTTTTGTTTTTTAGTATAGCTGCTGCAGACTGCAGATCCTGTAACCTCCCATTAGTGCATGTTCCAATGAACCCATAAGTTATAGGTGTACCGGCATAAGCACTCACATCATGGATATTATCAGGCGAGTGGGGAATTGCAAGGCGTGGATGAATTGTTTCAGCCTCTATATCAAGCACACGAGTATATACAGCTTCCTTATCTGCAAAGACAGGCTCAAAATTAAAGGGCAGTTGAAGTCCCTCCGGGGAGACAATACCTGTTTTTGCCCCCATTTCTGCCACCATATTACAAAGAACCATTCGATCAGAAAGACTTAAATAATGCAATAGCTCTCCGTGGTACTCAACAGATTGATAATTAGCACCGCTGATAGTTATATGCTTCACAACTTCTAACACGATATCCTTTGCGCTTACACCCTCCCTCAAATGATGGCCATGTAAATTCACACGTATACTGGAAGGAACTTTCAACCAGATTTTCCCGGTCAACATAACAGCTGCTAAATCAGTACTTCCCACACCACAAGCTAAGGCATTGACCGCCCCATAAGTAGGTGTATGGCTGTCTGCTCCCATAAATACTTCTCCAGGGTTTACCCGATGATGATCCACCATAACCTGGTGACAGATTCCGCTTCCTATATCATAAAAATGACACCCAGTTTCTTCAGCAAAACTTCGCATCATACGATGAAGGTTGGCAATCCGCTCGTTGGGAGCCGGAGCTGCGTGATCAATGATTAGATGAAATCGCTCAGGGTTGGCCAACCGTTCTCCACCCATTTCACGAAAGGCTTTTATGGCCAGTGGTCCAGTGGTATCAGTAGCCATTGCACCATCAACAGGTACCACGCATAACTCTCCAGCATAGACCGGTTTACCAACATGTTTTGATAATATTTTTTCTGCAATGGTCTGAGGTAGCATGATTAATTAATTCATTCAGAAATTATTTTACATTAAAAGAGAGTGCATCAATCCAGGAAGAGGCGATCCCAGCCATTCTTGCATATCACGGCTGATGCTTGCCACTTTTTGAATATCAATTCCTGTGGTATACCCCATTTGATGAAGCAGGTGAACGGTATCCTCTGTAGCAATGTTTCCGGTGGCTCCCTGAATAAAAGGACATCCCCCTAAACCACCATATGCAGTATCAAATTGTTTAATGCCGGTCTCAAGAGCTGCCACAACATTTGCGTATCCTTTGTTTTCCGTGTTGTGCAAATGAAGAGTAATGGGTACATCGCCGCATATCTCCTGAAGACGAGGAAGTATTCTCCTCATCTGAAACGGATTGCCCATACCAGTTGAGTCAGCAAATGCCATTTCCTGTACACCGCAATCCAGTTGGTACTTTGTAATATTATAAATTAAATCTTCCTCAACTGCTCCTTCATACCGACAGCCAAAAACACATTGCAATCCCCCCCTTACTACTAAATGATGTTGTCTGGCAAGGGCTGTCACCTCCCTAAATTCTTTTTGGGCATCCCTCAGCGATTTATTGGCATTTTTCCGACTGTGGGTATCACTAGCTGAAATAGAAGCAGCCACATAACGAATGCCTGCATCGACTGCACGCTCAAGCCCTTTATTGTTCAATACAAGTGCGCTAAACTCCACATCTTTATCTTGAGGGAGCGCCGCGCATAGTTCTTCAGCGTCTGCCATGGCAGGCACCCGTTTAGGATGTACAAAACTCGTAACTTGAATCCTTCGAATTCCTGAATCAACCAACCGATAAATGAAATCCAGCTTCATTTTCAATGGTAAAATACGGGGTAAATTCTGAAGACCATCCCGCAGCCCCTGCTCCTCAATTATGATGGAATCGGATATCATATATTTAGTTAATGAAGTTAACTAGTTTTCATCAAAAATCGGCGGTTAATTTGAGGCGTTTTTATTGTTTTACTTACTATTTTTCTTTCCGTTGAGAGGAACTGAGCTCAAGAATAAAAATCTTTTATTTTTTGTTTCCTGTCATCCCATTATAGGATAGCTTTATATTCACTTTTTGAATACTCTGTTACGAAAATATGAGGATACAGCCGAAACAAGGTTAGGGTTTTATATTAGACTTTTTTTGACTTGGTCTGAGCATGATTGAACGTTTTACACGCATTGATTAAAATCAAGCTCAAATTCTCGATGCGAGGTAAGCTTCAGGACACTTATTAAAAAAGGAAAATAAAATTCACGATTGAAAGAGACTAAGTGTCAATAAAGAAAAAGTTTATTCCCTCAGTCTCCGCCTTTAAGAATGTACTCACAAGAATTACGATGAAATTGCTTGAATAACTAAATCCATACGCCCACATAAAAAAAGACACCTACTGCGAGGTGTCTTTTACAAAAATAAGATTG